>NZ_OZ156465.1:0-1200000 GCF_964212655.1 Candidatus Thiodiazotropha sp. LNASS1
TGGTTGTCGATCTGTATGACGGCAAAGCCACCACCAGTCGGCGTTCACAACCGGTGAAGACGGCAAAGGCGCTGGGAAAACGGGATGTGGTGATAGCCGTGGATCCGGGGCACGGTGGCGAGGATCCGGGTGCACGCGGCCTCAAGGGGACTTATGAAAAGGACGTGGTGCTGGCGATTGCGCGTAAACTGGCCACTTCGATCAATAAGCAGGAGGGGATGCGGGCGGTACTGATTCGGGACGGTGACTATTATCTCGGCCTGCGTAAGCGTATCGCCAAGGCGAGAGAGCATCAGGCTGACCTGTTCGTGTCGATTCATGCCGATGCCTTTCACGATCCGAAGGTGCGTGGCTCATCCGTCTATACCCTGTCAAGAAGCGGGGCCTCCAATGAAGCTGCCCGTTGGCTGGCTGAAAGGGAGAACAGCGCGGATCTCGTCGGTGGCGTCTCTCTCGAGGATAAGGACGACATGCTTGCCTCGGTGCTGTTGGATCTCTCCCAGATCGGTACCCTGCAGGCAAGTTCAGGGGCCGCCAATAGGGTGTTGAAGCAGCTCAAAACGCTTGGAAAAACCCATAAGCGGAAGGTACAACAAGCGGGTTTTGTGGTATTGAAGTCACCGGATATCCCTTCCATGCTGGTGGAGACCGCCTTCATCTCCAACCCGGATGAAGAGCGCCGCCTGAGGAGCGTAAAACATCAGCAAAAGGTGGCTACCGCCTTGATGAAAGGCATTCGCACCTATTTCAAGTTCCAGCCGCCACCAGGTACTTTGCTTGCCTCCAACCTGGCTAAGAAGGCACCGCGAAAGCATGTGATCTCCCGCGGTGAAACACTGATCGCCATCGCCAATCGATATCAGGTGAGTGTCAGCCGTCTGCGCAACGCCAACGAATTGAAGAGCGATACCATCCGTATCGGCCAGGTACTGCAGATCCCTGGCGGCTGATCAATAAACCATCCTGCCTCTCCACCCACTTAGCCATGGCCCGCTTCCGGGATGGATGGCACAATACCCCATTCCCACAGCCTCTACCGACGACTGCGCCTGCTGACTATGCCGATTCGAATCCTGCCCCCTCAACTGATCAATCAGATTGCCGCCGGCGAAGTGGTGGAACGTCCGGCATCGGTGGTCAAGGAGTTGGTGGAGAACAGTCTTGACGCCGGGGCGAGAAAGATCGATATCGAGGTCGACCAGGGGGGTATCAAACGTATCCACATTCGTGACGATGGTGTCGGTATTGAACAGCGGGAGTTGACCATGGCATTGTCTCGACATGCCACCAGCAAGGTCATCCAATTCAAGGATTTGGAGTCATTGCAAAGCATGGGGTTCAGGGGCGAGGCGCTGCCCAGCATCAGTTCGGTCTCCCGACTCAGGCTGATCTCCCGCCATCAGGAAGCGGAGGAGGCTTGGGAGGTGACGGGAGATGGTTCAGATAATGTTACCGAACCCAAGCCGGCGGCACACCCACCAGGCACCAGTGTCGAGGTATGCGATCTCTTCTACAATACCCCGGCAAGGCGTAAGTTTCTGCGCACTGAAAAGACCGAGTTCAACCACATCAGCGCACTGTTCCAACGTTTTGCCCTGATGCATTTCGATGTGGGATTCTCTCTCCACCACAATCGCCGTCAGATCTTTGCCTTGCCGCCCTGCGGTGATCGCCAGGACAGAGAGGGGCGCATCCGGGACTTGCTTGGAGCTGGTTTTATGGATCAGGCGCTTGCCATTGAAGAGCAGGCGGGGGATATGATCCTGAGCGGGTGGGTGGCTAGACCAGGTTTCTCCCGCTCACAGGCGGATATGCAGTACTTTTATGTCAATCGGCGAATGGTCCGGGATAAACTGGTAACACATGCTATTCGACAGAGCTATCAGGATGTACTCTATCACGGCCGTCATCCGGCCTATTTGCTGTTCCTCGGTTTGGACCCCCGCAAGGTGGATGTCAATGTCCATCCGACAAAACATGAAGTACGCTTTCGCGATTCCCGCTCGGTGCACGATTTCATCTATCAGGGCCTGCACCGACTGTTGGCTCAGACCCGACCCCAGCATGGCCAGGAGCCGGTTGTTGAAACGATACCGTCAGTCAATGAGCCAACAGCATCCGGCTACAGCCGACAGCAGGGTATGGATTTGCGTGTGGCGCAGCGTCCTGCCGCCTATCGGGCGGCATTCACGGCTCAACAACCGGCGCATGCACAGGAATATTCAGAGGCGGAGCCTTCCCAGACGGAGCAGATACCGCCTTTGGGGTTTGCTCTGGGACAATTGCATGGTGTCTATATCCTGGCGCAAAACGAAGCCGGCCTGGTGCTGGTTGATATGCATGCGGCTCATGAGCGTATCACCTATGAACGCTTTAAGCTAACTTACCATGGTGACGGCATTACCAGTCAACCGTTGTTGGTGCCCGTGACGGTTGCGGTCAGTGCATCAGAGGCGGATTTGGTTGAGGAATATCAACCATTTTTAGATCGACTCGGCATCGAAGTCAGCCGTTTGGGTAAGAATTCCCTGGCGATCAGGACTATCCCTGCCCTGCTACGGGGTGCTGATGCGGAGAAACTGTTGCGTGATCTGCTCGCTGACCTCGCGGAGTACGGTCACACCGATCGTATGCAGGTCGAGATCGAAAAGGTATTGGCCACTATGGCCTGCCATGGCTCGGTAAGGGCGAATCGACGCCTTGAACTGGATGAGATGAACGCCTTACTGCGCGATATGGAAAGGACGGAACGGGCGGACCAGTGCAATCACGGCAGACCAACCTGGGTACAGATGTCCCTAAGTGAATTGGACCGGCTCTTCCTGCGGGGTCGCTGAAGTGGAGTTGAAGCAGCATCCTCAGTCACTACCACCCGCCATCTTTCTCATGGGGCCCACCGCATCAGGTAAGACCGCGCTGGCTGTGGAATTGGTTGAACGCCTGCCACTGGAGATCATCAGTGTGGATTCAGCGCTAATCTACCGGGGTATGGATATTGGCACAGCCAAGCCCGACCAGGCCACGTTGCGGATCGCGCCGCATCGGCTGATAGATATCAGGGATCCATCGGAGAGCTACTCGGCCGCCGCCTTTCGCGAGGACGCACTGACCGAGATGGCCGAAATAACCCGGGCTGGCAAAGTCCCCCTGTTGGTTGGCGGCACCATGCTCTATTTCAAGGCGCTGGAAGAGGGGCTTTCCGACTTGCCTGAAGCAGATCCAGGGATCAGGTCGCGCCTGGAGCAAGAGTTGGGCCGGCTCGGATTGGAAGCGTTGCATCAGCGCCTTTCATGTCTGGATCCCGCAGCAGGTGGACGTATTCATGCCAACGACCCTCAGCGGATCCTTCGTGCGCTTGAGGTGATTGAAATCAGCGGAAAAACCCTGACTGAACTTCAGCAGGGCAGTGTTGGTCATACATTTCCGTACAGTGTGTTGAAGCTGGTGCGTGCACCTCTGGAGCGAAGCCTGTTACATGCTCGAATAGAGCGGCGTTTCCACGAAATGCTGGCACAGGGTTTCGAGCGGGAGGTCAGGGCCCTGATGCGTCGGGGCGATCTCTCACCCGCAATGCCATCAATGAGGGCCGTCGGGTATCGTCAGATGCTCAGCTACCTGTTGGGCGAGTTATCGCGTGAAGAGATGATAGAAAGGGGCATAATTGCCACTCGTCAGCTTGCGAAACGTCAGTTTACCTGGTTGCGCAGCTGTAGAGGGTGTCACTGGCTGGATGATGAGGGGGATGTGATAAAACAGGCTCTGGGACTGATTTCAAGCCGGTTTAAGTCGTTTTTTATCCCTATCTAGCCTCTTCCCGTTGGTTCGGTTACTATTTTTTACTTAATTGCTATTTATGTTTTGTATGCGTGGACAAAAAAACATTGTGCTAAACTTCCGCCTGTGGCGTCGTTTTTACAGTTGCCAGCTTACATTATGCATTTGATATCACTGCCTATAATAGAAACACAATAAGGAGAAACTCCATGTCTAAAGGGCAAAGTCTACAAGACCCTTTTTTGAATGCACTGAGGAAGGAACGCGTACCAGTGTCGATTTTTCTTGTCAACGGTATCAAACTGCAGGGACAGATTGAATCCTTTGACCAATTTGTGGTGCTTTTAAAAAACAGTGTCAGTCAAATGGTCTACAAACACGCTATTTCGACGGTCGTTCCCGCACGGAATGTGCGTATTCAGCATGCAAACGGCCAGGGCGAAGAGCCAGCACCACCACCCTCCGGTACTGGTAACTTCTAGTTTTTCCAATCGATTCGCTATCGGGCCTGTCCCACTGAAGCCTGTTAACAGGCCCTGGTTTAGCCCGGTAGCATGACCTGATATTTTCCAGTCTGATCTATCCGATCCAATATGTTTGAACGTCCCAAAGCGGGTGAACGCGCTGTACTTGTCCATCTTGACCTGGGTATAACCAGGGACCGGGATGAGATCAACGAGTTTCGTGACTTGGCAATCTCTGCAGGTGCGGAGATCGTCACGCTTATCTATGGGAGTCGGCAGCAACCCGATCCCAAACTATTTATCGGACGTGGTAAGGCGGAAGAGATAAAGCATATTGTTGCCGAGGAGTGTGCCGATCTGGTGATTTTTGATCATACGCTCTCACCCAGCCAGGAGAGGAACCTGGAACGGGAATTCAAGTGTCGAGTCGTCGATCGTACCGGTTTGATTCTGGACATATTCAGTCAGCGGGCCCGATCATTTGAGGGTAAGCTCCAGGTGGAGCTGGCCCAGTTGCAACACCTCTCTACCCGTCTGGTGAGGGGATGGACCCATCTGGAACGGCAGAAAGGCGGTATTGGCCTGCGCGGACCGGGTGAGACGCAATTGGAGAGTGACCGTCGATTGTTGAACCAGCGAATCAATCAGATAAAACGGCGCCTCGAACGGGTGGATTCTCAGCGTGAACAGGGACGACGGGGGCGTGAAAGAGCTGATATCCCTACAGTTTCCCTGGTTGGCTATACCAATGCGGGTAAATCCACGCTTTTCAATAAACTGGTGGGCTCCAACGTATATGCCGCTGACCAGCTGTTCGCCACCCTTGATCCGACATTGAGGAGGCTGGAACTGAAGGGTGAGGGACCGATTGTACTGGCCGACACGGTTGGATTTATCAGCCATTTGCCACACGATCTGGTGGCCGCCTTCAAATCGACCTTGCAGGAGACCACGGATGCCTCTCTGTTACTGCATGTGGTTGATGCCTCCAGCCAGCAGAGGGCGACCTGTATAACGGAAGTCAACGATGTGCTGCGACAGATCGGTGCAGACAAGGTCCACCAGATAGAGATATTTAACAAAACGGATCTACTTGACAATGTTGAACCGAGAGTAGATCGGGACGGGAATGGTCAGATTACACGTATCTGGCTCTCCGCCATTACGGGAGAGGGAGCTGACTTGCTGCATCAGGCACTTGCTGAGTTCTTTAGAAAAAACCATGTACAGCAGCGGTTGCGCTTGAATCCGGGGGATGGTCGCTTGCACGCCCTGCTGTTTGAACGTGGTTCTGTGCTTAATGAGTCGAGTACAGACGAGGGGGGCTGGGAGATGGATATCGATATGCCGGAGCGGGAGTTCCTTAAATTATTGAAGGAAGAACCTGTACTGGAAAATTGCATTATCGGTTAGTGTGGAGTGTCACAGAACCGATCACGATGTACACTCGGTACCTGGGTGCTGATAGAATGGTGCCAGGTTGGAGTGTTATGGATTGAATTTGGCCTTAATCGAACCCATATACAAGTTTCGGTTGCTTGAGCCAAAGCGAATTAAACCAGTAACTATAGTTGGAGTGTTCAATGGCCTGGAATGAACCGGGTGGAAATGGTAAAGATCCTTGGAGCGGTAAAGGTGGCGATCAGGGTCCACCGGACCTCGATGAAGTGGTAAAAAAGCTTCAGGATAAATTCGGTGGAATATTCGGTGGCGGCAAGCCTTCCCGTGGCGGCTCATCGGTTGGTGGTGGATCAGGACCTGGTTCCAAATCGATTGGTGTAATCGTTGCAATCGGGTTGATTGTCTGGCTGGCCAGCGGCATCTACATCGTCGAACCCGCCGAGCGTGGTGTGGTGTTGCGTTTCGGCGCCTATTCCGAGACTACGCAACCCGGACCGCACTGGCATATCCCTTTTCCAGTCGAACGCCGGATCCTGGTCAACGTTGACCAGATCTCTTCATTTCGTCACAAGGCGCAGATGCTGACCCGTGATGAAAACATCGTCGATGTGGAGTTCACCATTCAGTCCCGTATTCAGGACGCGGCCGACTTCCTTTTTCAGGATCGGGATCCGAACAAGACCTTGCGCGATGCAACCGAGACCGCTGTACGCGAAATCATCGGTAAGAGCGATCTCGACTTTATCCTCACCCAGGGACGTGGCGCCATCGCGGATCGAATTATGCAGGGTGCCCAGGGTTTGATAGACGTATACAAGACCGGCCTCATTATCACCAGTGTGAACATGCAACCTGCCAAACCGCCCGAGCAGGTCAAGAGCGCTTTCGATGACGCCATCAAGGCGCGTGAGGATAAGGAGAAGCTGGAGAACCAGGCCGAAGCCTACGCCAATGAGGTTGTACCCAAGGCCCGTGGTGAGGCGGCACGCCGTACGGCGGATGCGAATGCCTACAGAGACCGGGTGATTGCCGAAGCGGAAGGTGATGTGAGCCGTTTTCTGGCGATTCTCAAAGAGTACCGTCGGGAACCCGAAGTCACCCGGGAACGCCTCTATCTGGACGCCATTGAGTCGATGCTGGGGCAGTCGAGCAAAGTGATGCTCGACACTCAGGACGGGAACAGCCTGATGTATCTGCCACTCGATAAACTGATTCAAGGTGATGAGAAGGGAAGAGCGGTGAGGGAGCAACAGTTTTCAACCAAAGAGACCTCACGCAGTCAGAGCGGTAGCGGTCAGATCCGCAATGTCGATCGTACAAGGGGGGTTCGCTGATGAGAGTGCCTAAATTGCTAATCCCTGTGGTCGCGATTGGGGCAATCGTGATCTACACTTCCGCCTTCGTTGTCAATCAGTGGGAGGTGGCGTTGAAGCTGCGTCTGGGTGAAATTGTCGCCACCGACTACAAACCGGGTCTCCACTGGTTGGTGCCGATACTCAATAATGTCCAGACCTTCGATGCCCGAATCCAGACCATGGATGCCCGTCCCGAACGCTTCCTGACCGCGGAGAAGAAGGATGTTATCGTCGACTATTTCGCCAAATGGCGTATCGCCAGCGTGGCACAGTATTACCGCTCTACCGGCGGCAGTCTCGACAAGACAGCCCGCCTGTTGCAGGAGCGTATCAATACCAGTCTGCGTGATGAGTTCGGTAAGCGCACGGTGCAGGAGGTTATCTCCGGCGAACGTACGGAGATCATGGACAAGCTGACTAAGGATTCCGATGCCAAGGCGGCAGAGCTAGGTGTCGAGATCCTCGACGTGAGGGTCAAACAGATCGATCTACCCCCCGAAGTGAGTGAGTCGGTCTATCAACGCATGCGCGCAGAACGTGAACGTGTAGCCAGGGACCTTCGAGCCAAGGGTGCCGAAGCGGCTGAGAAGATCCGCGCCAACGCCGATCGTGAGCGCGTGGTCATCGTGGCCTCCGCCTACCGGGAGGCCGAAAAATTACGTGGTGAGGGAGACGGCAAGGCTGCGGAGACGTATGCCAATGCCTATAAACAGGACAGCGAGTTTTACTCCTTTTATCGGAGCCTGAATGCCTATAAAAACAGCTTCCAGAATCGCTCCGATGTGATGGTTTTACAACCCGACTCCGATTTCTTCCGCTACTTGAAAAACCGCGAAGGTCAATAATAGGCTCAGATGACAAATCAGCTGCCGCCGCTCAGCGGGCGGCAGCTGATTGATATCCCTCCGATACAGTTTGATCATTCAGCTGTTTTTAGCGGTCATTTTCTCTAAATATCGGTTTTATTGACTCTGTCTGCATGGACAACAGCGTCCTGCTCTGAGAGAATGGCCGGCGGTCCTGGCGGACCGCATGCTCTCGACCGGGATGATCCCCGGTTTTTTTATGGGGAATTCATCAATGTGGCATGATTTGCTTGTGGCGCTGGCGCTATTGTTGGTGATCGAAGGCATCTGGCCCTTCCTCAGCCCCAATAGTATGCGGGAAGTCCTGTTGATGATTGTGCAGCAAGACAGCCGCTCACTGAGAATCAGCGGCCTTATCAGTATGGTTTCCGGGGTAATCCTGCTATATCTTGTGAATTGATTGTGGCTAAGATGGAAAACGAACGTTGGATACTGCCAGACGGTATCGATGAAGTGCTTCCTCCTGAAGCGGGTATTATCGAGCGCAAACGCCGTGAGTTGCTCGATCTATATAGCAGTTGGGGCTATGACTTTGTTATTCCGCCGTTTGTGGAGTTTCTCGACTCATTGCTGACCGGCACGGGCAGTGATCTGGATCTGAATACCTTCAAACTGACCGATCAGCTATCCGGCAGGCTGATGGGTATTCGCGCGGATATCACACCCCAGGCCGCGCGCATTGACGCTCATCACATACGCTCTCAAAGCCCAACTCGCCTGTGCTACCTGGGTACGGTGTTGCATACACGCTCCGATGGATTCGCCGGTACCCGCAGTCCGTTACAGATCGGTGCAGAACTGTATGGCCACAGCGGAGTTGAAAGTGACATCGAGGTGTTGCGTCTGATGATGGAGACCCTCAAGACCACCGGTGTTGAGGACGTCTATCTCGATCTTGGCCATGTTGGTGTCTACAAAGGTCTGGCCGAACAGGCCGGTCTCAACGAATATCAGGAACGCGAGCTGTTCGACGCTTTGCAGCGTAAGGCAATGTCCGAGGTCGACAGGCTCCTCGAAGCCTTTTCCATCGCCCCAGAGCATGCCGCCATGCTTGCCTGCTTGGGGGAGCTGAGTGGTGACAGGGCGCTGCAGGAGGCGAGAGATCTGTTGCAGAATGCTTCCGAGGTCGTGAAAGAGGCGCTGGATTACCTGCAGATGATGGCTGATCAGATCGCTGTCTGGCTGCCTGAGGTGCCGGTCCACTTCGATCTTGCTGAGTTGCGTGGATACCACTTCCATACAGGCGTGGTGTTTGCAGCTTTTGTACCCGGCAGCGGAAAAGAGATTGCCCGCGGCGGGCGCTACGATGCCATTGGCAGCGTGTTCGGCAGGTCGAGACCTGCGACCGGTTTTAGCAGTGACCTCAAGACACTGATTCGGGTGGCTCATTTACCGCAACGTACGGCGAGTCGCCCCACCATTTTTGCGCCTGCTTCGGATGATCCCGGACTACAAAAAGAGATCGCACGTTTGCGCTCCGAAGGACATAGGGTTGTCAGTGCGTTGCCTGGTCAACACGGCGATGCCGAAGAGATGGGATGTGAGCAACAGCTGGTATTGACGGATGGTCGGTGGCAGCTGACGGCTGTTTGATTCTGTAATGATTTCTGCAAGAATCGCTGACTTAACTTTAATCTAGATCCGACTCCGATCGGAAATAACAATTTGAGAGTGCCATGGGCAAGAATGTCGTAATAATCGGAACACAATGGGGAGACGAGGGTAAAGGCAAGGTTGTCGACCTTCTGACTGACAAGGCCTCAGCTGTGGTGAGATTTCAAGGTGGTCACAATGCCGGCCATACACTCGTCATCGATGGAGAGCAGACCGTATTGCATCTGATTCCCTCCGGGGTTTTACGCGAGGGCGTGCGTTGCCTGATCGGCAACGGTGTGGTGTTGGCACCTGACGCCCTGCTGGAAGAGATAGATACACTCGAGCAGAACGGGGTGCCTGCATCGAGTCGCATGGGCATTTCAGAATCCTGCCCTCTGATCCTCCCGTATCACATTGCGCTTGATGCAGCACGAGAAAAAGCGCGTGGAAAAAAGGCCATCGGCACCACCGGACGCGGTATCGGACCTGCTTACGAAGACAAGGTATCCCGGCGGGGTATCCGCCTGGGCGAGATATTTGATCAGAAGCACATCAGCGAACGACTGCGGGAGGTGATGGACTATCACAACTTCGCCCTCAAGCATCTGTTCGAATATGGAGAGGTCGACTATCAGCAGGTTCTGGATCAGTTGCTGGAACAGGCACAACGGCTGCAGCCGATGGTGGATGATGTAACCGGCACCCTCCATCAATTGAGGCGCGAGGGCAGGAATGTCATGTTCGAGGGTGCGCAAGGGGCGTTGCTCGATATCGATCACGGCACCTACCCTTACGTCACTTCATCCAATACCACCGCCGGGGGTGCGGCAACCGGTTCCGGTGTCGGCCCCCGCTATATCGACTATGTGTTGGGGATCGTCAAGGCCTATACAACCCGGGTCGGTGCAGGCCCGTTCCCCACGGAACTGTTTGACGAGGATGGCGACCATCTGGGTACCAAGGGTCATGAATTCGGTGCCACTACCGGGCGTAAGCGCCGCTGCGGCTGGTTGGACCTGGTCGCGCTGCGGCGTTCACTGGAGATCAACAGCGTCAGCGGCATGTGCATCACAAAGCTGGACGTCCTCGATGGTATGCAGAAGGTCAAGATCTGTGTCGCATACAAGTTGAACGGCCAGGAGGTCACATCGCCTCCCTCAGGCGCTGACCGTTTTGCGGAGTGTGAACCGGTTTATATCGAAATGCCGGGTTGGCAGGAGTCCACGGTCGGTCTGACCAGCTTCGATCAGCTGCCCCAGGCGGCTAAAGAGTATCTGAAAAAGATTGAGGAACTGTGTGACACGCCCATCGATATCATCTCGACCGGCCCGGACAGAATCGAGACAATTGTGCGGCGCCACCCGTTCGAAAGCTGAGTCTGCTCACCCGATATTCCGGTACGCTTACTCGACGCAAAAGAACCGATTGGATCAGTGTGAACAGGCGCCATGTTTAACGCCGGATAGCGATTAACAAATTGCTATCGGCGTCGCGCCTGCGCATCCTCACTCGCTCTGCCAACTGATCGAATCCACCAGTAGCGAAAATGTGATCTGCATCAACTATTCGACAATTATCAGTCGTGTCTTTGAAAGCCGGTCGTGCCAGGCTAGCTTTTGCGGATCGACCAGAATCCAGATAAATCCAAGCCCGAAAACCAGAACCGAAAAGAGGGCGGCGAGATGGCGTTTGAGGGCATCCGACCAACCGACATCCCCCCCGTCCATACGTATCAGTTTAAGTCGCCAGGCACGCATGCCAAGGGTTTGACCGCCTCGGGCCCAGAAGCCGGTAAAGAATATCAAGGGTATGATTTCAAAGATAAAAAACTGGAAAACAAGAAGCATCGTACCGCTGGGATTGCCGAACGGAAGCGTGACGATAGCTGTCGCTACAAACAATAGGGCGATTAACAGCAAGCTGTCGTAAAGGATGGCGGCCAGACGGCGGATGAGGCCTGGAATGAGGGCTGCTTCGGCTTCCGGGGCGCTATAAGTTGGCATCTGTCTACATACAATTGGGTAGTTAATAAGAGATCACGGAGACCTCAACCTAGGATAAACCCTAACATTCTGAGGCAATACTCCCGATTTGAAAAATCCGCACCAGGGTCCATACTTTTAAGTCCTGCTAATACAGCAATTATTTGGAGCGAAAGCATGGAACACAGACGTGACCATCGCAAGTTGCTATCCTTCGAAATCGTAATCAATGATCGTACTCACGGACAAGTACATGGAAAGGTAAGAAATATCAGCCTGAGTGGTATGCTAGTCGATATCGGTGACAGCTCACACCATCTTAATCCGATCGTTGATGTCTCATTTCCCGTCGAATCCTGCGGCGGTAAAAGCCAGTGCCAGGCTAAAGCATTTATCGTGCATCAGCAGCCCGGCTGTCTGGGATTGATGTTCAGTGAGCTGGATGCCGGTGTCAGGCAGATGTTGCGGAAGATGCTATATGGATATGCCACAGTAGCGGAGAGGGCATATATGCACACCGGCTACAGTGATACATCCCAAGCACTGCCTAACCGGGCCAGTGCCAACTATTGAACTGACCGAACCTCCTGAAAACTATAATACCTCCAGTTAGCTGGAATCCGGATTTGAAAAGACGCATTCTGCGTCTTTTTTTTGTTTTAGATTTTATATAATTCAATGTCGCTATCTCGATTTATCGCAGCGATATCCAACAGGGCCGGTTGGATAAGTTTCAACAGGCCCTGAGTTGAGCGTGCTCGTGATCTAACCGATTGTCAGATGAATTACCCAATAGACTGGAATAGTGACAACAACCAGGGTAAAAAGGGTGCGGTAGCCGTTTTTCCAAGTCTGCGTGTGACAGATTGCTTTATATATCAAACTATTTTTTTTACCGGCTACCCCGACTATCCGCAAAATGAGCACTAATTATTCACAAAAATGGCGGAACAGGCTGGTAAACCTTTCCCTGCCAACACTTTCACTTTTGGCCGGAATCTTTAGTGGATTGGTCGCCTGGTTGCTGTTAGATCCTATCCAGGGTAAACACCTTGAACAGCTCTTTCAAAATGAACTGGTAAGCCGGTTGGATATGCGTGCCGTGGAGACACGCCGCCGTTTCGAAGAGTTTATTAAAGAGTGGCAACTGCAGGGCCATGCGCTTTCCAATCACTGGCAGCTTATTACCTATCTCAACTCCTTTTCATGGCAGGAATCGGCGCAGCGGACCAAATACTACAATGAGTCGCCAAGTTGGTTGGAAATAGGTCACCCCAATGTCAGTTTGATAGAGCCTGGCCAAGTGGTCCTGATGGATATGCGTGGCAAGGCTCGTGAGATCTATCAAAGAAAATTGCTGCCATTCAACATAGACAGAATCTTAGAGTTATATCCAAAGCGTAATGATGCAGTCATCACATTGATCGAGGGTGCCCCCTACCTATTGGTCTGGTCGAACATTGCCTACCAGCAGGAAACAGATCCGGCGGTCATTCTTCTGATCGTCGATGTCGATGAATATTTTCTTGCCGAGTCACAAAAGATGGCACATGGTACGGATACGCTTATCGCATTGATCGATTCCAATGATCAGAGACTTCTGGCAAGCAGTGATCAGGATAAGATACCCCAAGGTTCCTACATACGGGATTGGCGCGACAGCTATCTGTTGACTTCCCAGGCCATCACACAGTATCAATCATTGGATCATGACCTGCTGTTTACCACTATGGTTTCGCGGGATGTAGTACAGCAGAACATCAAAAATATCTCCAAACTTGCTCAATTGGATCGTCTGCTTGCTGCGTTGGTCTATGTGGTTGTGTTCTCCTTCATCATCTTTTTGATATCCGCCAAGATCAATCAGGTTTTAAAGCGCATATCCCGTTACGGGCAACAAGCATTGGGTGTGCAGCAGCCGGTTATAGAAAAGGGTAACGTACTCCTGCAGCTGGAGGATTGGGTAAAGAAGTTTTTTCGTCAGTTGATCACCGCACGCGATACCCTGCACGACAGACAGGAGAAGCGAATTCGGGAAACCGAAGTTCTAAAGAGTGCGCTATTCGATAATTCCATGGTGTCGATTGTGACATTAGACGAGCAGGGCATTGTTGTGGAAGTCAACGGAACAGCGCTGCAGACTTTTGGTTTCTCAAGGAAACTGCTGATGGGCAGGAGGTTGGAGGAGATAGCGATCAAGCCGGATGATCGTAGCCGTTTCCGTGACATGTTGGGGCGATGTATCAAACGCAGTGTCGGACCCAGTTTCTGTCGTGATCAGCCGATGCTGGCGGAAACCGCCAACGGTGAAGAGAAGGCAATCGAGTGTTCCGTCATTCCGATTCATCTCCAAAATCAGACACTATTCAATGTCTATCTCCGTGATGTCAGCGGGCGCAGACAGGCCGAACGAGAGATTGCGAGTCTGGCCAAGCTTGCCAGTGAAAATCCCAATCCTGTGTTGCGTATCAATGATAAGGGGGTCATTGTCTATGCCAACGATGCCAGTGAGCCACTGCTGGCCTATTGGGATTGCGAGCGCGGCCAGACGCTGCCGCTCTATTGGCGCAACCTGGTTGCCAGTGTCCTCAAGGAGGGCGTCAACAAGGTCTATGAGATCAATCTTGAGGACCAGATCTATTCATTGCAACTGGCGCCCATCAGAGAGTTGGATTATGTCAATATCTACGGGCGCGACTTCACCCAAATGCGTCTGGCTGAGATGCAGAGCAGACAGCACCAGTCAGAACTTGTCCATGTCTGTCGCCTCAGTACAATGGGCGAGATGTCCACCGGTTTGGCTCATGAGCTGAACCAGCCGCTGTCGGCAATCATCAATTTTGCCAGTGGTTGTGTCAGACGTCTGCAAACCGGTAGCGGTGGTGAAGCCGAGTTGTTGGACGCCATGGCTCAGATCACTGTGCAAGCGGAGCGGGCGGGTGAGATTATCAAGCGATTGCGCTCACTGGTGGGAAAACGTCCCCAGGAGCGCGAGGCGGCTAATCTCAATCACATGGTGCTGGAAGTTGCCTCATTCATAGAGTTCGAGGCTGACCGGCAGAAGGTTGAGGTCTGCGTGGAATTGAGCGATGAGGTTCTTCCGGTTATGGTTGACCTGGTGCAGATTGAGCAGGTGTTGCTCAACCTGGTGAGAAACGCAATCGATGCCATGAAACAGGTCGATGTCTCCCAGCGCAGACTTCTGCTGAAGACAGAGAGAGTGAATAACAAGATGGTGCAGGTTCTTGTCAGGGATAGCGGTCCGGGTATGTCGCCGGAGACGCTGGAGCATCTCTTCGATGCGTTTTTTTCCACCAAGAAAGGTGGTATGGGAATGGGCTTGCGAATCAGTCAGAAAATCATGCAAGATCACCATGGCATGATTGAAGTCGTATCCGAAGTCGATGAAGGAACGACCTTTCACGTTATCCTGCCAACGGATCCCAAACTCGAACTACCAGGTTTTTAACCATGACCAAACCACCGACAGTATTTGTTGTAGATGATGATCAAGCCATGCGGAATTCATTGAAATGGCTTATAGAATCGGTTTCCATGCAGGTGGAGACATTCGAGTCGGCAGATGCCTTTATCAAGAGTTATTATCCCGGACGATCCGGCTGTCTGTTACTGGATGTGCGCATGCCGGGGATGAGCGGTCTGGAGTTACAGGAGTATCTGCGGGCCAACCAGATTGCCATACCGGTGATCATTATTACCGGTCACGGTGATGTGCCGATGGCCGTCAGGGCGATGAAATCGGGCGCGGTCGATTTCATCGAGAAACCCTTCAATGATGAAATGCTGCTCGAGAGCATCCGCCATGCCCTGGCATTGGATGTGAAGCAGCGGGATATGCAGAAACAGCGTGCGGAGATCGCCACCCGTCTGGCACGCCTGACACCGAGGGAACACGAAGTGATGGTCATGGTGACCAACGGCAAGGCAAACAAGGAGATTGCAAGCAGCCTGGGGGTCAGTGCCAAGACGGTCGAAGCACATCGGGCCAGGGTCATGGAGAAGATGCAGGCCAACTCCCTCGCCGAACTGGTCAGGATGGCGATCAGTGCCAATCTCACACTCTCCGAGTCAAAGAGCGAAGAGTAGTCTCAGTTGTCCAAGTCCTTGTTAAGGGAGCCTCGGGTGCTCGCGTGGAGTTTCTACGACTGGGCAAACTCCGCCTTCGCCACTACCGTGATGGCCGGTTTCTTTCCGATCTTCTTCAAACAGTACTGGAGCGCGGATGTTGCGGCCACCGAGAGCACCTTTCGCTTAGGCTTGGCCAATTCGGTGGCAAGCATCATCGTCGTATGTCTTGCCCCGCTATTGGGGGCGCTGGCTGACCAGGCCGGGGCGAAAAAGCGCTTTCTGCTCTTTTTTGCCGGTATGGGTATCGTCATGACCGGTGGGCTCTATCTGGTGGCGATGGGAAACTGGGCCATGGCACTGGTGCTGTACGGCCTGGGAGTCCTCGGTTTCTCCGGTGGCAATATCTTCTACGATTCTCTGATGGTGTCGGTGACGCAAAAGCAAAACTACGACAAGGTCTCCGCATACGGATTTGCCTTCGGCTATCTGGGCGGCGGAGTCTTGTTCACCTTCAATGTCCTGATGACCTTGTTCCCTGCATTTTTCGGTCTTGCCGATGCCGCACAGGCGGTGAGACTCTCATTCGTACTGGTTGCGTTGTGGTGGGCTCTGTTCTCCATTCCCCTGTTTCTGCTGGTGGAGGAACCATCGGTCGGGGCCCATGAAAAGGGCTGGATACTGGCAGGATTTCGCCAGTTGATCGGCACCTTCAGTAAACTGAAACAGCTGCGCATGGCATTCCTGTTTCTGGTCGCCTACTGGTGCTATATCGACGGTGTCGATACCATTGTCAGAATGGCGGTGGACTTCGGGCTCTCTATCGGATTCGATGCCAACAACCTGATGGTGGCCCTGCTGATTACCCAATTCGTCGGTTTCCCCGCCGCCATCGTATTCGGCGAGATCGGTAACAGGCGTGGTCCCAAGCAGGGCATCATGCTGGCTATCTTCTGTTACCTGATGATTCTGCTGTGGGCCTATCACATGGAGGCTGTGTGGGAGTTCTATCTGCTGGCCATCGCCATCGGCCTGGTACAGGGCGGCATTCAGGCACTCTCCCGTTCCCTCTATGCACGCCTGATTCCCCACGATCAGTCAGCGGAGTTCTTCGGTTTTTATAACATGCTGGGTAAGTTCGCCACGGTACTGGGACCGCTGTTGATGGGCTGGATCGGCGTGCTTACCGGCGATACCCGCCTCTCGATTCTCTCGATCAGCATCCTGTTTATCATTGGTGGTGTATTATTGAACTTCGTGGATGTAGAGGCCGGGGAACGGGCGGTGCAGGAAATGGGTGATCAACAATGATGAGCAGCCTGCAAACCGCGCGACAACTCACCTGATACCCTTTCGATCTATGGCAGACGATTCGAACAAAGACAGGCTCTATGCGGATGCCCACGAACTGGTTCCCGATTTTGTCTTCGACGACCGGGTGGCCCGTGTCTTCCCCGATATGATCAACCGGTCGGTTCCCGGCTATGGAACCATTATCAACATGATCGGTACCCTGGCTGCACAATATGTCAAGGACGGCTCATATTGCTACGATCTCGGCTGTTCGCTGGGCGCCGCCAGTATGGCGATTCACTCCGCCATCGACGCAGAGGATGTGGTCCTCGTCGGTGTCGACAACTCCCCAGCGATGTTGGCCAGGGCCAAGGCGAATCTGGCCCAATGCCGGCCGGATCCGGCGATTGAACTGATATGCGCCGATATCCGCGATGTGACGATTCAACAGGCGTCGATGGTGGTTTTGAACTTCACACTGCAGTTCCTGCCCGCCGGGGAGCGGACCACGATTCTGAAAAAGATCCATGACGGGATGTTGCCGGATGGCCTGTTGGTCCTCTCTGAAAAGATCCTGGTAGCCAACGATACAGCCCAGCAGCTTTTCACGCAGATGCATCATGGCTTCAAAAAGGCCCAGGGCTACTCCGATCTGGAGATCAGCCAGAAGCGATCCGCACTGGAGGATGTGCTGATCCCCGAGAGCCTGGCCTGCCACATCGAGCGCTTGAAGGGTGTGGGTTTTTCCACGGTCGAGGTCTGGTTTCAGTGTTTTAATTTTGTCTCTCTGCTGGCAATCAAATGACGGATCGATGGGCATGGCGACAACCCTTCATGGAGGGGCCGTTGGGGAAATGGTTTGAGCAACTGCCCCAGCAGATAGAGCGGGTATGGCAGGAAAAGACCCATGGGGATATGGAGGAATGGCGCCGGATCGTCTCCCGGCTGCCAACGCCAAAACTGTCATCCATCGACTTGAACAGTGCACGAATCAGGACAGGCGAGACAGGCGACTGTGACGAGACGATGCGCCGGCAACTGATCCAGCTTCTCTCAGGATTGCATCCCTGGCGTAAGGGGCCCTACGAAATATGCGGCCTGCATATCGATACCGAATGGCGCTCCGATTTCAAATGGGACAGGCTGCAATCCCATATTCAGCCGCTAAACAACAGGGTGGTGCTGGATGTGGGTTGCGGCAACGGCTATCATGCCTGGCGCATGCTGGGGGAGGGCGCAAGACTGGTCATCGGTATCGACCCCACCCAACTCTTCATCATGCAGTTCGAAGCCATCAAGCATTTCCTCGGCGAACACCATCCGGTTCATCTCTTTCCCCTCGGCATCGAGCACCTGCCGCCGGATATCAAGGGGTTCGACACCGTTTTCTCGATGGGTGTCTTCTATCATCGCCAGTCACCCTTCGCCCACCTGGCCGAACTGAAAGGGGCACTGCGCAACGGCGGTGAACTGGTACTGGAGACTTTGGTGATCGAAGGGGGTGCGAACCAGGTGCTGGTACCGCAGGGACGCTATGCCAAGATGCGCAATGTCTGGTTTATACCCAGCACGGAAACCCTGCACAAATGGCTGGAACGGGCCGGATTCAATCAGGTGAAACTGATCGATGTATCGGTAACCACCACCGAGGAACAGCGTGCTACGGAGTGGATGCGTTTTGAATCACTGGCGGACTATCTCGATCCGGCAGACAGGCGTTTGACCATCGAGGGCTATCCAGCGCCTCGCAGGGCAATATTTATTGCCAGGGGATAGCGGCTCGCATAGCTGTATTACCCATGCTTGAAAACCAATCCACATATTCATGCAATTACACGAAGCCAATTAGTAAGACTTAACACAGAGAGTTGCCGGATGTTGAATTTCTTCAATGAATTGAATTTTTCCACGAACAGATCATTCGAAGTATGTGATATCACCAAGCAAGTCGAAGGCGTGGTAAGAGAGTCGGGTGTATTGGAGGGAACGGTATCAATCACTTCGCTGCATACCACCTGCGCAATTTCCGTCAACGAAAACGAAGAGCGTCTATTCGAGGATATACGCAACTTCTTCTTGACCATTGCCTCGCCCGAGGGATCGTACAAGCATAACGACTTGCATCTGCGCATCAATATTCCGCCTGACGAACCTGAGAATGCACACGCCCACCTGATTGCCATGATGCTTGGAAACAGTGAAACGGTGCCGCTGCATGATGGCGCGCTGGTGCTTGGGCGTTACCAGTCCATCCTGTTGCTGGAGATGGACGGGCCGCGCGAGCGTACATGCGCAGTACAGGTGGTTGGCGTCAGTTGATCGCGAACGTTTTTTTAACGCCGTAGACAGCCAAAGCCAGATAAAGTGATAACAGGCCCTGGAGTATTCAGCTTCTGTTTGGCCTTTTAGCACCACCGTAATACATCATTGCAGGTTTAAGCTTCTCTGGGAAAAAGTATTTATCCTCAAAGTTTATAAAACCGAATATAGGTTCCCGAAAGCCCCACTATCCAGTCCAAGAGAAAATCCTTCTCTCACGGGATATTTCAATCCACCAATATTTTGCCTTTCAAAACCTCGCCGGTTTCGCTCACTGCCAGTGAGAGAAAGGGATCTGAGCCGAATGGTACTTACTCAAGACGAATTTCAGGATATTCGTCATTCTGGCGCAGGCCGGAATCCAGGAATACCGTCACCATCAAGCAATCTGGATCCCGGCCTGCGCCGGGATGACGGTGGTTCTTGGCTTAGATAAGCGCCATTCGGATCTGAGCCCTTTTTATTGCCCATCGTTCTATCCAGACCATGATCAAGTGATCCTACCAGGGATCCCACGGTTTTGGCTGTGTATCCGCTTAACAGATTTGCAGCAGCTGTAGAGAGATCAGCGATAGAAAATAACAAACAAAACAATAGTAACAATTGATTTTACAAATTAAATGAGAGCGCTAAAAATATAACTCAATGGCAATACATTCATGTCCGGAACACGAGAGGAGATAACACAATGTCTGAGAACAAATGCCCATTTCATCAAACGGCTGGAGGCGGTACGTCGAACCGGGACTGGTGGCCCAACCAGTTGCGGCTGGATATTCTGCGCCAACACTCATCCAAGTCCAATCCAATGGGTGAAGAGTTTAATTACGCCGAAGCGTTCAAGAGCCTGGACCTGGATGCCGTGAAGAAGGATCTCAATGAGTTGATGACCGATTCACAGGAGTGGTGGCCAGCCGACTTCGGCCACTACGGCCCTTTGTTCATTCGCATGGCCTGGCACAGTGCAGGGACTTATCGCACCAGCGACGGGCGTGGCGGCGGTGGAACCGGTAACCAGCGCTTTGCGCCGGTCAACAGTTGGCCCGACAACGTCAATCTCGACAAGGCGCGCAGGCTGCTGTGGCCGATCAAGCAGAAGTATGGGCGCAAAATCTCCTGGGCCGATCTGATGATCCTTACCGGCAATGTCGCACTGGAATCGATGGGTTTCAAGACCTTCGGCTTTGCCGGCGGGCGCGAGGATATTTGGGAGCCGGAGAAGGATATCTATTGGGGGACCGAGGAGAGCTGGCTGGATGACAGTCGCTTTGCGGGCGATCACGAGGAGCTCGAGAAGCCCCTCGCTGCGGTGCAGATGGGATTGATCTACGTAAACCCGGAAGGTCCTAACGGCAATCCCGATCCACTGGCCGCAGCCAAGGATATCCGCGAGACCTTCGCCCGTATGGCGATGAACGACGAAGAGACGGTTGCCCTGATCGCGGGCGGCCACACCTTCGGCAAAACCCACGGCGCCGGTGATGCGGCATTGGTGGGCTCCGAGCCGGAAGCGGCCGGCATCGAGGAGCAGGGCCTGGGCTGGAGCAGCGGTTTCGGCAGCGGCAAAGCCGGTGATACCATCACCAGCGGCCTGGAGGTCACCTGGACATCAACCCCGACCAAGTGGAGCAAAAACTTCTTCTGGAACCTGTTCGGATACGACTGGGAGCTGACCAAGAGCCCGGCCGGTGCGCATCAGTGGATACCGAAACATGGGGCGGGCGCCGATTCGGTACCCGACGCCCACGACCCGTCGAAGCGCCACCCGCCCACCATGCTGACCACGGACCTCGCCCTGCGCTTCGACCCTGCCTACGAGAAAATCTCCAGGCGCTTCTACGAGAACCCGGATGAGTTCGCCGACGCCTTTGCCCGTGCCTGGTTCAAGCTGACCCACCGCGACATGGGCCCGCGCGCCCGCTACCTGGGGCCGGAAGTGCCGGATGAAGAACTGATCTGGCAAGACCCGATCCCTCCGGTCGATCATGCCTTGATCGATGAGGATGACATTGCCGGCCTGAAGAGACAGATCCTCGATTCCGGGCTCTCCGTGGCCGAACTGGTATCGACCGCCTGGGCGTCCGCTTCAACCTTCCGCGGCTCCGACATGCGCGGTGGCGCAAACGGCGCACGCATCCGGCTGGCGCCGCAGAAGGATTGGGAGATCAACCAGCCGGAACAGCTGGCGAAGGTGTTGAATAGCCTCGAAGCTATCCAGAACGGGTTCGACAAGCCGGTCTCCATGGCTGATCTGATTGTATTGGCGGGTTGTGCCGGTGTTGAGCAGGCGGCAATCAATGCCGGCCATGATGTGACAGTACCGTTCACACCGGGCCGCATGGACGCCTCCCAGGAGCAGACCGACATCGAATCCGTTGCCGTCCTCGAACCGATTGCGGATGGGTTCCGTAACTACCAAAAGGCCAAATACACGGTATCGGCTGAAGAGCTGCTGGTGGACAGAGCACAACTGTTGACCCTGACGCCACCGGAAATGACGGTTCTCATAGGCGGTATGCGGGTCTTGAACGCAAATTATAGTGGTACGAAACACGGCGTATTCACCGACCGTCAGGAGACGTTGACCAATGACTTCTTCGTCAACCTGCTCAACATGGGCACAACGTGGAAGGCAACTTCGGCAGATGGAGATCTCTTTGAAGGCAGCGACCGCATAACCGGAGAACCCATTTGGACCGGTACCCGTGTAGACCTGATCTTCGGTTCCAACTCCGAACTGCGAGCTTTGGCGGAAGTCTATGCCACCGCGGATGCCGAAGAGAAGTTTATCCATGACTTCGTGGCAGCCTGGGACAAGGTAATGAACCTGGACCGCTTCGATATCGTCTGAACCGCGTGATCATGGCTACAGGGATGTGGCCATTTCAGCAAGAGAATCAAGACCCGGCATGGGAGGAAACATAATGAATGAAACAAATAAAGTGGTTAACAGTGTTGATTCTGCCCGATCTGGTAAGCAAGCGTATTGGATGGCTGTATTGGATCTGGGTGTCAGCACTGTGGAGATTCGGCCGAGTAGTAAGAAGCCCAGTGCCCGGCGAAGCTACGGTTTTATCTGTATGCCTTAGAGGAAGTGAACAATGAATAATCCAACAACTACCGCTATTCATGAAAATCCGACAAAAGCCTGGATGAAAAAGCTAGCTTGGGGCCTTCCCCTGTTTTTTCTGATCAAAGGATTATTATGGCTGGCAGTTCCTATTCTAATCGCGATGTATGGATTAAATTGATTAGGAATCCTCAGGATAAATCTGCGGAAACAGAGTCAACCAAGGAATTTTTTAGAACAAGTACTCTAAGATGCTAGCGTCACTCTTTTTCCTGGTGGGGGGCATAAATCGAGCAAATGGTTACAGGTGGGTAATAATGAAAAGGAAATTTACGATACTATCGCCTTACAAGACAACTCAAGCCAATGATGCCGCGATGGCATCGTGCGAATCAGGAGAAAGGAGTCTGATCCGAATGGCATTTATTTAAGCAAAGAACCACCGTCATCCCGGCGCAGGCCGGGATCCAGAATGCTTGATGGTGACGGTATTCCTGGATTCCGGCCTGCGCCGGAATGACGAAAATCCTGAAATTCGTCTTGAGTAAGTGCCATTCGAGTCTGATCCTATAGTGCGTACTCGTGCTATTGATCCTTCTATGGCGCAAATATCAGGAATTATGTTCTGCAGTATGCCTTACCTATTCAACAAGTCTCTGGTATTCTTTTGAATATATAGGGATTTGTGTCATCTGGCAGGATGCCCCTTCCAGTTGATCTCACTTCCATTAGTTTCTAAATGATAATTATTTACGATGCGGCATAATACAATATCTGGAGCCGGCGGCATAACACGATAAAAAGAGCCGGCAATATAATCACCTGTTGAACTAAACCGCTTCGCGGGGCCTTTCACAACCCACCCCTGAGTCATCATCAACCAGACTCCTAAAGGACCACTGTTGGTCTACCACACAGGAGTCAACCGATGACACAACTTCGCGAACAGATGATAGACGCCATGACCGTGCGTGGATTTTCGCCGCGTACCCACCAGAGCTATCTGATGGCGGTGAAGGATCTGGCCCGTTATTATCAGCGTCCCCCGGATCAACTCGGTGAGGATGAGTTGCAAGCTTACTTTCTGTATCTGGTCAAGGAACGGCACTTAAGCGATGCCAGTTGCCGGCTCTATCGCCATGCCATCCGTTTCTTCTATCTCGAAGTGCTCCAGCAAGCGTCGTTCGATGTGAAGATCCAGGTGCCCAAACGCAGGCAACGTATCCCGGAGTTACTCCAGCGATCGGAGATCGTACGCATGCTCAATGCCTGTTCCAACCGTAAGCACCATATGCTATTGCTGACCTGTTATGGCTGCGGCCTGCGGGTCAGTGAACTGGTCAAACTCGAGCTTCGGCATATCGATGGAGAACGCGGGTTGCTGCGCATCGATCAGGGCAAGGGTGGTAAGGACCGTTATGTGGGCTTGTCGCCGACGTTGCTCAAGCACCTGCGTGACTATTGGCACGTTGAGAAGCCTGTGCGCTGGCTGTTTCCCAATGAACAGCATCCCGATGAAGCGTTGTCGATCAGCACGCCGCAGAAGGTATTCCGACGGGCTAAGCGCCAGGCGGGCATCACCAAGGTGGGTGGCATCCACAGCTTGAGACACGCCTATGCTACCCATCAACTGCAGGCCGGCATGGCAGTGCAGCAGTTGCAGTATCAACTGGGCCACCGCAGCATCCAATCGACCTTGCGCTATGTACATTGGGTGTTCAATGATCGTCAGAGCGATCGCCGTGGCGCCGATTTGATTGCAGCGCTGGGGCTGCGCGATGGCTGAGGCCATCGACCTGCAAACCCTGCTCAAGCGCCACCTGCCCACCTACCGCCAACACCACCGTCTCGATCTGCGCCGCTGTCAGGTATTGTCACATCTGATGCAGTGCCGGACTGAAGCCATGGGTGGGGTACGCTTAGCCTGTGACCCTTGTCAGGCGCATCAAAACCACTACTATGCCTGTCGCGACCGTCACTGCCCGCACTGTCAGTGGCAAGCCTCGCGGCAGTGGGCGGACAAGCAGTTGCGTGCCCAATTGCCGGTAACCTATCATCACTTGGTGTTTACCCTGCCCGAGACCCTCAACGGTTGGATCGAACTGTATCCTCAGCTGATCACGACCTTGCTGTTTCAAACAACCTGGGAGACGCTACAGGCCTTCGCTGAAGACCCCAAGCGCTTGGGCGGGGGGTTGGGGATGACCGCGGTGTTGCACACCTGGGGCTCGACGTTGACACGCCATGTGCACCTGCACTGCCTGGTGCCGGGCGGCGCGCTGAGCCCGCAAGGCGAGTGGAAACCGAGCAAGAGCGATTATCTGTTTCCTGTGCGTGCGCTCTCAAGGCGCTTTCGCGGTCTGATGGTCAGCCGATTGCGGGCCTGTGCCCAAGGCGGGGAGCTCACACGCATCAGTCGTCCGGGCGAGATCGATCTCATCCTGGAGCGGTTGATGGGACAAGACTGGGTGGTCTACAGCAAGCCCTGTCTGCGCACCGAGCATGTCATCGACTATCTGGCCCGATACACCCACCGCACTGCCGTCAGCAACCGCCGACTCCTGGGCTTGGAGCAGGATCAGGTTGGCTTGCGCTACAAAGACTACCGGGACCGGCGCTGGAAGGTCATGCAGTTGTCTGTCGATGTGTTGATCCAGCGTTTTCTGCTGCATGTACTACCCAAGGGCCTGATGCGTATCCGCCATTACGGCTTCCTGGCCAATGCCTGCCGGGCCAGGCAGTTGCCCCGCATCCTTAAGGCGATCGCCGAGGCAGGCCTACAAGCGGTGGTTGAATCAGAAACAGAGAAGCAGGTGGCCCGTTGGTGTTTTGCCTGTCCCTGCTGTCAACGACCGATGCGTGTGGTCGCGCAACTAGCGCCGCAATGGCAACGCATGGAAGGCGGATGACGATGCCCTAGCCTGAGCGTCGGCGTCATCCAGACACTTGATCAGCTCAAGCGCTGAGGTCAAAGTGCGGCCAATCCTCTGAAAATAGGTTATTATCGGAGCAAAAGGGAGCCGCAAGCCGTGCTCGAACCACAGGGAGGTCGGTCAAAACCGCTCCCAACAGCCCTAGCGCAACGGAACGCTGTCACGCCAATCTCCCTCAGGTGCAAGGCGCCAAAAACAAATTCTTATTAATAGAGAGTGGGCAGCCACCCCAAGGTCGGCTTAGTCCAACAGGCGTTTATCCCGCATGCGGAAAACGCACGAGGGATAAACACTACACGGTTAGAAATTAAAAGGAGTTCCAAGTAATGGCAGAAAACCTACCTTATAGCACCTCCGTAGGAGTCTTGGAAAAAGTTTTAGAAAAAATCAAGACTGCTTCCGAGCCTGATAGGGTTACTCAAAATTTCTTACACACGAAACTTGGCTTAAAGGGCGGTGCCGCTAACGCAGCAATTCCGTTCATGAAGAAAATGGAGTTTGTCGGAAGCGATGGGATTCCAACAGATTTGTATCGTGAATTTAGAAATCCAAAACAATCTAGGATCGCAATTGGTACTGCCTTTCGAAAATTATACGCTCGCCTTTATGAAATGAATGAGTATATCCATGATGCTTCTGACGATGAAGTGTTGGGCTATATTGTTCAGTGCACAGGCGGAGAAAATGATTCAAGAGTTACACAGCAAACTCTTTCTACTTTTAACATGCTTCGGAAACTAGCGGATTTTGATGTTCAAGAAGAATATGACGCTCCTGAGTACATAGAGGTTACACCTGAAAGCGAGACGGTAACTCCTGCAGTTACACTTCCTCCAACGCAAGGTGGAGAACATCCTTCAACTTACAATGGTAAGTCTTTGAACCTTTCATACACAATAAATCTTAATCTTCCTGCTACAAAGGATATAGAGGTATTTAACGCAATATTTAAGAGCCTGAAAGAACATATCCTGGATAATTAATGATGGAATACGAAGATAAGGTTAAAGCCTTTGGTATGACCAATATGCTAATCGAAACCGAACTCGATAGCATCGAAAACCGATACGAGATAGAACTTCGAAATGATCAACCTCTAAGTGAGCAGTCCAAAGAAATAGAGGAAATATACTTTCCGCAGTTTGAACAGGGACTACGAAAAGAAGCAGCGTACATGTCTAGGAACTACGAGCTATTTTATTGCCTAGAGAAAACAATACGTCAGCAAATTTCAGAGTTGCTAGAATCAACAGAAGGTGATGCCTGGTGGAATGATACGGTCATACCTCAGCATATAGTTGGTGATGTGAAAAAGAGGATGCAGAGAGAACGCGAAGCAGGAATAACACCGCGTTCTCCTGACCCATTGGATTACACGAACTTCGGCGAACTAGGAGAAATTATCAAGAAGAATTGGCCTGTATTCGCTAGTATTTTTAACAATATCAAGGCAGTAGATAAAGTTATGTTTAACTTAAACACCTTGAGAAATCCTATTGCTCACTGCAGCTTACTCGCAGAGGACGAAAAGTTAAGGCTAGAATTAAGCCTAAGAGATTGGTTTAGGCTCACAGAATGATTTCTAACAAGAAAGTCATGCCGTTCACTGCGTTCACTCGGACGCGCTATCGCGCGCCGCATACTTAAGCGTTAGAAGCACAGGATAAATATTGAGATTTAAACATCAACATAAGAAAACTGAGCTGTTGGGATCGCTTAAAGGCTTTGATAAATTTCTAAGCCAGTGTGTTGTATGTCAGGAAATTGGTTATGATCCAGATAAGCTGAAGTTAAAACAAAACAGGCATTTTCAAAAGCGAGCTAGAGAAAATTTTAATCCAGTAAAGATTAACGATATAGGCGTCTGTGAGCAATGCCAGAAACATCTATCAAAAGACTGAGCGAAGATATGAGTAGACCGACTAGCATTGCTTCTAAAAATGTATAACGAGACAAGAGGTCTCGTTAATAAAGCTATTATGTTCGAAAAAATAATGGAGCCACCAAGATATTTACTTAACAGATTCGGTTATGTTATTTCCCGAATCGTATATTTAATAGCATGCGGCCAAGCGCGCATTGGCATTTCGAAAGAGTTTTGTTACACGCTAAGTGCCAGCAAAGCATTCGGAGAGGGTGGTCGTGCTTATGAAAGAGGCGATTATGAAGTTTGTTACGAGATACTTTCTCCTTATCTTGCAGCTGAGCAAGATGGAGTGCATGGAGGTATAAAATACCATCTCGGTTTATTGTTTTTTTATGGTAGAGGTGTAACCCTCAACAGAGGGCAAGCAAACAAGCTATTTGAAGAGGCCGCTTTACTTGGCTGGGAACAAGCGCAACAGTATTTGTCACAGTTTAAAGGTCGCAGCAGTGAGGAACATTACAATTAGCTCTAGTCGTTCGTCACTTCGTTCCTCACTGGGACGCCCGGCATTGCCGGCCGCCCCTAAGCATCAGCGTTATGAGTAAAAAGGAATTAGATAGTGTGGAATCCGTTTCGTAGCACACAGTTACTTACAGAAGAGGATTCATATTTCCAATTTGAATGCTTCAAATGGTTATTAACTCATTTCGGGGGTGATGACTTCTATAAAGGAATAGAGCTTGTGCTTCCAACTGAAGAGTACTTTCCTGCGGTGGTGGACTCGAGTGAGTCTGCTGCGCAGACAACATTCAATCAAGTGAAAATGTTTGCTGGGTTGGAAAAGTGGCCGGTAAAACTTGAGGAGCAAGAAGAAGACCCTAATATTCATATTGGGGATACACTGATCGTACAAAATGTAGATCCTAATCCGTTAGGAACATTCTCTTCTAATGTTAACGATGAAATAAAGATTACGTACAATCCAAAGATTGTATCTGACCCTCAACAAATGGTAGCTACATTTGCTCATGAGTTATCACACTATCTAACTGGCACAGCACATGAGCCTCCTCCTGGTGGATGGGAGAATTGGGAGTTTGCCACTGATATTGGAGCAACATTTCTAGGATTTGGCATTTTCATGGCAAATTCTGCTTTTAGCTTTCGCCAGTACTCAAGCGGTGGCATATCTGGTTGGCAAACTTCTGGCTCCGGATATTTATCGGAAGCAGAACATAGTTATTCTTTAGCTGTGTTTTTACGGCTTAAGGAAATACCACCAGAAAAAGCTATACCGTATTGTGATAGGAGTATTAACGCTTATGTGAAACAAGCTTTAAAAGAGATAGATAGTGGCAATATTATCCAAGAGTTACGAGGTATAAAGTATGTGCCACAAAACTCATAACAAAACGCAGCAGCACGTCGCTATCGCGGCTGGACGCAGCAGAGCTGCGCCGCTGTGCTAAAGCGTTACAACAAGCATTGATTCCCATTCAGAATAACAGTATCAATGAACTATCCCAGAAGTCGGCTCGACTGTATCCAGTTCGCCACCATCAACATGTAAAATCCCACCGCCCCCATGTTTCAGTTTGCTGCGGTACATCGCCTGATCGACACTTCTGATCACACTATCCAGGTCGTGGCCATGATCGGGGTATCTGCCCATGCCGATGGAGATGCTGAAGTCGATGCCGTTCTCTTTGGCGTAGTCGTCGATTGCCTGTCTCACGCGCTGGGCAACTGTCTCACCGCACTGTTTGGTGGCATGGGGCAGCAGTAGCAGGAACTCGTCTCCGCCGTAGCGTGCCACCAGGTCTTCGTCGCGTACTGTACTGGAGATGCTGTCTGCAACGCCTGCCAGCACGCGATCGCCAACATGGTGGCCATGTGTGTCGTTGACTTTCTTGAAGCCGTCCAGGTCTGCGAACAGGACAACCACGCTGTTCCCATTCTCCTGGCTCTGGAACAGGGATGACGAGCGTTCCACCAGGGCGCGCCGGTTGAGCAGCCCGGTGAGGGCGTCGATGTTACGCTCGTGGGCAAGTTTGGCGCGGCCGAGTTCTATCTTTGCAGTCAGGGTGTAGGAGTAAATGACGATGATCGCAAAGAAGACGAGAAAAAAGATTGCACTGACCGAAAACAGGTCCACATAGTCAAACAACCGCAGGCTGACGATCAATATGACTGCGCCAAGGCTGCCTATGACCGCTTCACCGAACAACCGCAGGCCGTAGCGCATGCCGTTGCCGAGAATAACCATCAGGTAGACCAGAAAACCGGGAGAACTGATGGTGGTATCCGCCAGTACCGCGAAGGAGGCCATGATGATGTCCACCCACATGGTCAGGCGTTGACGCCAGGGCGCGTGCGGTACCCGGGAAGCGTGCCGCATGAAGAACAGAATCTCGATGCCAAAGGCCAGGAAGAGCAGGTTGACCACCTGAAGGCTGGTCCAGTCGCGTACCTGTTCCTCGCCGCCGAAATTGAAGTAGAGGAGCGCCAGGCCGCAAAACAGCAGGCGTGTCCAGTACTGGGTGCGCTGGTCTTCCCAGGACATCCGGTGTTCGGATCCCTGTCCACCTGTCTGGTTTTTGCGGCGTTCTATACCGGAACGCCTGTCCGCTGTACGTCGACCGGAATTGATCTGATTCACCCGTTACCTTCTCTGGTTGTTCCGTGGGCCTTCGCGCGACACCCTAGCTTAATCCGACTGGCAGAAAAGTCCAGGCCATTACGATAGCAAATCCTGTTGAGTAGACCCACCAAATACCTTAGTCCATAACCACCAGGCAATAATGGTTTCAACAAGTTAGGGACAGGCACCTGATCATTCGCCGCTGATATGGATGACCAGGCTTCTTTTCTCGTGCCATGAGTGGCGTTTGATCAGAGACAACAAAACCACTTGGATGATTGCCAACAGGTCCTGGAGTGTGTGGATTCAGGGTCTACTCGGGGCTGCAGGGCGGCGAAGCAGCGGGTCGACGATGGTAAAAACTCCGCTAGACTGTTGTTGATGAGTGAGTGTCAAGATTTCTGAAACCGATTCGGCATTGCGTTGTATGATTGTCGTAATTTATCACCAAATTCGATCAAGGATTATTGCCATGCAAATGAAACCTGGACTCTATTTCTTGTCTGCCATGCTCAGTGTCGTCATCGCTGCCCCTATCAACGCATATGCTGAGTGCGCAAAAGACATCATAGGCAAGTGGCAGCAGTCACATGTCGAGTTTGCCGGTAATAGCATTAAAGACGATAGTCAATCCTGGGAGTTTATGAAAAACGGCACGGTCCGTTTTCTTAAATCCCGTCCGGCAATCGATAAGACAGGGGACTATAGCTGCGAGGGGGATATTATTCACATGAAGGGAGCACTACCCGGACGATTGAAGATCCTTGCATATGATGGCGGGACAATGGCACTGGAATCGTTGGATCATGGGGGTGGGATCGCCCATGTTGTAAAGATCAAATAGCCGGCATGTCACACTACAAATCCGCAAAACGGTCCTATGATAGCATTATGTTTCTCTCTTCCATGGAGTGATTCCAGCAAGTTAAGAGAAGAAAGCGATTGATAAAAAAATTGTCTCGTTAGAGTAATTTGTAGGTTGCTCTAATTAATAAGTGTCACTAATCTATTGAAAGACGAAAACAATATTGAAATCATCAGTAATATCTTTATTTAAGGGTCAGTTCTGACTACCTGACGCTGCCTAACTAACACACAAGCTAAGATCCTACGATCACGTCATTCCGGCGTATGCCGGAATCCAGATGCTCCACACGATTGTCGACCGTCTCTATTTCAGCAAAGAATATTGCTCGTCAAATCAGCTCCGGATACAAATCCAGCCAGTCTGGATTCATCGCTTCAATCGTCTTTAACTTCCACGCCCGCTTCCAATTCTTGATGGCTTTTTCCCGCTCAATAGCAGATGCCATCGTCTCATGCATCTCATACCAGACTAATGTATGCACACTGTATTGACTGGTAAAACCTTCAACTCGATTATTCTTATGTTCCCAAACCCGCTTTAGCAAGTTAGAAGTCACACCCGTGTATAGGGTTCCATTTCGTTTGCTGGCTAATAGATACACGCACGGTTGTCGCTTCATACCACCTCCCTGGCATTCTCTCTGGATTCCGGCCTACGCCGGAATGACGGGATCAGTGAAGTCTATCTACAATTTCTTCGGTGGATCCTAAATATTGGGCATCATTATCGGCTCACACAAGGTCAAATGAGAACCCGGGCGTATCCATCATGTGACGTTTCACGGCGCAGAGTTCCATTGCCCGGACGATGCCGCTATGGTACTTCTCAGGGAAACCGTCGGGAAGAGTGAGACGGAATATGACCTTGACGATCATCTTTTTCTTCTCATCGTTGACACAATCCATGCGCAGATCCATGCCTTCGGTTGAGAGTTTGCGTGATTCGCAGAAATTCCAGGCATAGATACCCGCGCAGGTGGCCAGCGAGGCGAGAAACAGATCGAAGGGGGCGGGGGCGCTGGCTTCACCGCCGTACTTAAGGGGCTGGTCTGTCTCTATGGTGTAATCGCCGACCTTGGCCTGAATACGTTTGCCACCTGTGAAACTGACCTGAATGGATTCCATCTTGATGTACCGCTTATAGGGGATAGAGCTCTTTGACCGGGCCTTGGTTTTTCACCTCGACCTGGGCATACAGGTTGTTGAGCGCCGCCTGTAACGCCTCTTCGATGACGGGATGGTAGAAAGGCATGCGCAGCAGGTCGCCGACAGTGAGTTGCTGGGAGATGGCCCAGTTGAGCAGATGGGCCAGGTTTTCGCCACGGGTGGTGATCATTTCGGCACCCAGGATCCTGCCGCTGGCTTTATCGCCGTAGACGCGGATGATGCCGCGGCTCTGGCCCATGATCTGGGCGCGTCCGACCGGGGCGAGCTTGACCTCGCCGATGGCAGCTTTCCCCAGATCCAGGGTTTGGTAGGTTTCGCCAACCAGACAGATGTTCGGGTCGCAAAAGTTGATCGCCAGGGGGACCTTGCGCTTGAATGCGGTGACTTCATCCTGGGCGGCGTTGTGACCGGCGATTTTACCCTCGTCACCGGCCTCGTGCAGGATAGGGCGTTCGCCATTCACATCGCCTGCGATGAAGATATGGGAATCGCCGCACTGCATGGTGTTCGGGTTATAGACAGGGATACCGCGATCGTCGACTTCGATGCCGGCGTTCTTCAATGCCAGGCCTTCCACGTTGGGCGTCCGCCCGAGACTTGCAAGGACCTTGTCGACGACCACTGAATGTTCACCCGCGGTGACGCGCAACTGCGCACCCTCTTCGCTGATCTCGACCGGTTCACCCAGGTAGATGGGGAACTCCCGTTGCATGGTCTCTAAGGCCATCTGCGAGACTTCCGGATCCGTGGCGCCGCCGATGGTCTGCGCCATATCGAAACCGTACACATCGATCTCCAGGCGGCTTAGGGATTGCCCCAGTTCCAGGCCGATCACGCCCAGGCCCACCACGGCCACCGATTTCGGCAGATCTTCCAGTTCGAAGAAGGTGTCGGTGGTCAGCACCTTGTCGCCGAAGGCCTCCCAGGCGGCCGGCACAACCGGGCGGGATCCCGTTGCGATAACGATCCTGTCCGCAACAACCCGGTCGCCGTTGTCGAGCTCGAGGGTGTGGGGATCGACGAATTTCGCATACGCCTCGATGAACTTGTCGCCCATATTGTCGGTACTGTTGGAGAGGACCCGGTCGACGAAGTTGTCGCGCAGATCCTGTACATGCTCCATGGCTTCGGGGAGATCGATGGTCAGTTCCGTATGGCCGTCCACACCGTAGCGATTGAGGTGGGTTCTGCGATGGTAGTCCTCGGCTACCTGGATCAAGGCCTTGGAGGGCATGCAGCCGACCCGCGCACAGGTGGTGCCGGGTTCGCCACCATTGATTAGGAGAAAGCTTTTACCGCTCGGTCCGACTCTGCTGGTTGCATTCAATCCCGCTGTTCCTGAGCCGAGGATAGCGACGTCAACTTTTTTCTCTGCCACGGAGGCCTCCTGCAATGGTTGTGCAGATCGGGATTCTAACGGCTCGTGTCGCAAAATACAGCCATCAGAATCAGGGTTAATGATTGACTTGGTCAATCCGCACCACCGATAGCGGGAGCGAGACGCCGCAATGGAAACGGATAGCCCGGGAATCTGCAGAAAAAACCACACCACCCGGATCCGAGACTGTTTCAACCACCTCGATTGCGGTATGGTCGTGATCTGAAATAACAAATCCGAAAACGACAGATAGCGTGAGGAGATTTTGCATGAAGTGGTGCCGATTATTATTGCTCTTGCCGTCACTGGCGCTGGCCCAACCGCCTGGCGGGCAAATAGACCAGCAGCAGTTCTTTGAACAGTCGAAGGAGAAGATGCTGCCGATGATGGCGAAGAGCATCCCCGCCATGAAGAAGACCAAGAGTTGCCTGGAAACGGCAAACGATCAGGCAGCGTTCGAGAAGTGTGCAGAGATCATGACCGCCATGGAGAAGGAGATAAAAGAACGGTTGGGGCCGGTGCCCGGCGTGCCGAAGGGACAGCAACAACCGACGAAAACCCCGAAGGACATCAAGTTTACGCCGGAAGCCAAAAAGAACATGATTAAATTCCTGGAACGATCGATCATGATCGGTACCTCCATGCAGAAGTGCTTCACTGAAAGCAGCACGGTGGATCAGATGCAGGGCTGTATGCAGGCGGCACGACCCAAGCCCAAGCAATAGGTGTCAGGCTTATCGCACACCTGATTCAGGGATTGATTTCAGGATACTGCGCTCCAGTATTGCTATTGCTGACGATAAGCCGTCGGTGTCTGCATCTCGGTTTGTCACTCCTGCGGCAGCGGTCTGAAGCGGTAACCCTGGATGATTACCGGCTTTTCCTCTGCAGGAGCGATTGCCGGTAGCGGCTGTGCCGCTTCAAGCTGTGACTGGTTGGTGACTGGTGGCGCAAGCAGCAGTGGCGGGGGAGGACGGTAATAGTGTTGTCGATATGCAGGATGAGATTTTGTCTTTCCGTGGCCGCCGAACGAAATGCAAAAAAAGGCCTGTGCAGGGTGAAGCCAGCAGAGCACCGTAAACATGAGGGTCGTTTTGAGAAGAGTGGGCATGAATCCTCATTGGGCTGGATAGAGGGCGGAAATATTTGCGTAATCCGACAGGCATGAGAAGGTACACGGCTCTTCAGTAGTCTTCATAGTGTCTGCCTGGATTGAATATCCCTTCCGGGTCAAAAACCTGTTTCAGCTGTTTCTGCATGACGGTGATCCGCGGATGGAGCGGATGAAACATTTCCCCTCTGCGATCTCCATTGCGAAAAAGTATGGCATGCCCAGACTCTTTTTCCACCAGCGAACGTATCTCCCGCGCAGGCCGGTCTGTGGCCAGCCAGCGTAAACCACCGGACCATTCGTACAGTATCCGGCCCTCGATATCGAGCTTTGCCGCAGGTGGCAGTGAGAGACGCCAGAGCGGGCTTTGCTGATTGAAGTAGTCGTGTTGCTGATCCCGCAGGCCCTGCCAAAATCCGCTTTGGGGCTTGTCACAGGGATCGAGTCCGTAACGGGTCTGAATCTCCTCCAGACGCTGCTCGGAGCAGGCAATTCGTACCTTGTGATTGTTGTCAAGGCTGTAGGTGGCGGTGATGGGTACACCCTCGATCAGCATCTTGTGCAGCAGTGCCCAGGCCGCGGGCTGCTCCGCCGAGAAAGCGAGGGTGTATTCTTGCATGGGTTTGGGCAATACCTTGATCGATACCTCCAGCAGGATACCCAGGGTTCCCATCGCCCCTGCCATCAGGCGCGAGAGATCGTAGCCAGCCACATTTTTCATCACCTGGCCGCCGAACTTCAGTATCTGGCCCTTTCCGTCGAGTAGCTTGATACCCAGCAGCTGATCCCTGGGTGATCCGCCCCAGGGACGACGCGGACCACCGAGCCCTGCAGCGATGGCGCCGCCGATGGTGCCTTTGCCATCGAAATGGGGTGGTTCGAAGGAGAGCATCTGTCCCTTTTCCAGTAACGCATCCTCAATCTCCTGCAAGGGTGTTCCGGCACGCGCCGTGATGACCAGTTCCGTGGGTTCGTAGCTGATGATACCGCGATGTTCCGCAAGCGACAGGGGCTCTCCGGCCAGCTCACGACCATAAAACGATTTGCTGCCGTGCCCCATCACTTGCAGGGGACGGACATCATGGGCGGCATCCTTGACAGCCGTTTGAAGCGATTGACTGCAGTCGCGGTCGTTGCTCATCAAAAGCGCTCCAGTTCGGGGAAACGCAGTTTTCCTGCGTGTACATGCATGGCGCCGAATTCGGCACATCGGTTCAAGGTTGGAATCGCTTTCCCCGGATTGAGCAGGGTAAGGGGGTCGAACACCCTTTTCACCGCATGGAAGGTCTCCAGCTCTTCATCCCGGAACTGGGCGCACATCTGATTGATCTTCTCCAGACCGACGCCATGCTCACCGGTGATGGTGCCGCCCACAGCGACACACAGCTCGAGTATCTCGCCGCCGAAGGCCTCTGCCTGTTCCAACTCACCCGGATTGTTGGCATCGTAGAGGATCAACGGGTGCAGATTGCCATCGCCTGCGTGGAACACATTGGCGCAGCGCAACCCGTAACGCTGCGACATCTCATCGATCATCTTCAACACCTTTCCCAATTGATGGCGGGGGATGGTGCCGTCCATGCAGTAGTAGTCGGGGGAGAGACGTCCCACGGCGGGGAAGGCATTCTTTCTTCCCGCCCAGAACCTGATCCGTTCCTGCTCGTCCATCGCCGTCCTTACTTCAGTGGCCCCTGACTGTTTCAGGATCTCTCTGACCCGCATGATCTCTTCCGAGACTTCGGCATCCACACCATCCACTTCGCACAGCAGGATCGCCGCCGCCTCAGTGGGATAACCGGCATGGACAAAATCCTCCGAGGCGCGAATCGACAGATTGTCCATCATCTCAAGTCCGGCGGGGAGAATCCCCTTGGCGATGACCTGCGCCACCGCATTGCCCGCGGTCTCGATGTCATCGAAAGCGGCGAGTACGACCTGTTGCCGCTCAGGTATCGGCAGCAGCTTCACCAGGACCTCCACCACCACACCCAGCATCCCTTCCGAGCCGGTGATCAGGGTCAGCAGGTCGAGACCGGGTGCATCGAGGCTGCCGGCGCCCAGGGTGATCCTTTCGCCATCGATGGTGATGAGGGTGACCTGTAATACATTGTGCAGGGTCAGGCCATATTTCAGGCAGTGCACACCACCGGCATTTTCCGCCACATTGCCGCCGATGGAACAGGCGATCTGCGAGGAGGGGTCGGGGGCGTAGTAGAGGCCGTAGGGTTTGGCCGTTTCGCTGACCGCAAGATTGCGTACTCCGGGCTGCACCCGCGCCTGCATATTATCGCTGTCGATCTCCAGGATCCGGTTGAGTCTGGCGAGGCTTAGCAATACGCCCTCTTCGTGAGGCAGGGCGCCGCCCGAGAGTCCGGTGCCCGCTCCCCGAGCCACCACGGGAATCTGTTGCCGGTGGCAGAATCTAAGAATCTCCTCGACCTGCTCGGCGGTATAGGGCAGCAACACGATCAAGGGCACCTTACGATAGGCGGAGAGGCCATCGCACTCATAGGGGATCAGCTCCTCCTCGCGATAGATGATGCACTCTGCGGGCAGCATCTTTTGAAATTCCCCGGCCAGGGTCAGACGATCATGCATTGGGTTACCTCGGATGGATGCAGCTTATAGGTTACACCAGATGAGAAAAACATGGATCTTGTAAGTGTAAATGTCAGTGCGCGCCTGAAGGCTGTGCATGGCAATTGGGGATAAAGCGTGCAAACAGGACTTCAAATATATCCCGGTCAGCGCCAGATTCGTCTACGGCATATACCATAGTGTGTGCGTCATATCCCCTGATTTAGTCTTAAGAATCCCAGTTCGATCTCCTTCTTCATTTTATAAATCAATCTGTTAGCTCAATGGACCGATATTTGCTGTCCTCAACTGGATTTGATAACTAAAAAATGAGGTAAATCGATGCGACTCAGAGCTCTATCCTTAGCAATCGGCTCCCTGTTGGCAACATCCTGCCTGCATGCTGAAGAGCAGGTGGAAAAACTCGGCGAAATTTATGTTGAAGGTAAAGCCGAAACGACGCCTGCTGTGACCAGGACACCGGTGGACGACAGTTCACAGGGGCTGCCAGCGGATGGTGGTGATTTTCTGCGTGATATCAATGGTGTTTCAGGTATTCGTATGGGGGGGCACGGCATCGATCCGGTGATTCGCGGTCAGAGCCAAAATCGACTCAACATCATCCTCGACGGCGCCTACATCCATGGCGGTTGTCCCAACCGCATGGATCCACCGACAGCCTATTCCGCCTTGGAGAGCTATGACAGTGTGACTGTGATCAAAGGTTCTCAGACGGTGATCTACGGCGGTGGCGGCAGTGGCGGTACGGTACTGTTCGAACGCCAGCCGCCCCGCTTCAAAGATGGCAAGTCTTATGTGGGCGAGGTGGATGCCGGTTACAAGGGCAATTCAAAGACCAAGGAGTTCTCTGCCGACATCGCCGCGGGTTCTGAAACCGGCTATATACGGGGTGTGCTCGGTTATAAGGATGCCGACAATTATGAGGATGGTGACGGCAACGAGGTGCGCTCCGCCTACGAAAACCGAAGCGGAAATCTGATATTGGGTTATATGCCCGATCAGGACAAACGCCTGGAACTCAATTTCGAGGCGACCCGGGAAGACGATACCCTGTTTGCTGGCGCGGGTATGGATTCACCCAAGAGCGATGCCGACAACATCCGTTTCAAATACCAGCAGAGCGATGGCTTGGGACCCTTTGCCGGGATCAAGGCCGAGATCTATTCAAGCCAGGTGGACCACTTGATGGACAACTTCTCGCTGCGTGAATTGAGCGCACCCATGCTCATGGAGGTGCCGGCTACGTCGGACACCGCGGGTGGGCGCCTCTATGGCGATATCATGTTGGGCGGCAGTAACCTCACCATCGGTATCGACTACCAAAACAACGAGCGCGATGCGGACCGCTTCTCCGGCATGCCGATGATGGCGGAGCCGACCACTTTGCAATCGATAATGTGGCCAGGCGCAGAACTTGAACAGACAGGGTTGTTTGCAGAACTGGCCATGCCGGTGGGGGAAGAGAATCTGCTGAAGCTCGGTTTACGCTATGACCGGGTCGATGCCTCGATCTCACGGGGGGATGAAAAGCCCGATCTGGGCCCGAGTCCGACACCCAATGACCTCTATGCTGCCTACTATGCCGAGACATCGGACGAGCAGGCGGAAGACAATGTGGGTGGATTTATCCACTATGAACACATGCTGGGTGACGGTTCGCTTTTCGCCGGTTTCAGCCGCAGTGTCAGAACTGCGGATGCGACAGAACGCTATCTTGCCAGTTTCTCACGCAACATGATGACCGGTATGGATTTCAGCTGGGTCGGTAATCCCGAGCTGGAAGCGGAAAAACATCATCAGCTTGAAGTAGGCTACAAGTGGCAGAACGCAGGACTCGATACCGATATCACGCTCTATTACAACGATGTCTCTGACTATATCCTGAGGGACAAGGCCAGAGGTCAGGACGGCATCCTGGTTGCGAATGGCACCGCAAATATCTATCGCAATGTGGATGCTGAGTTCTACGGTGTCGAATGGCAAGCAGGGTATCGTCTCTCCAATAGTCTGAAAACCAGTGCGAGCCTGGCCTATGTCAGAGCGGATAACAGCACTGACGACAGACCCATTGCTCAAATAGCACCCCTCGAGGCGACCGTCAGTCTGGACTACGCCAGTGGCGATTGGGAGCTGGGGGGTAGTGTGCGGGCAAATGCGAAACAGACACGCGCCGATCTCGAGAACGGCAGTGGACAGGACGTACAGGAGACCCCGGGCTGGGGTGTGATCGACCTGCATGGCAGATATGCGTTGTCGAACAACAGCTCAATCCGCTTTGGTGTCGACAACCTGTTGGACAAGCGTTTCGCCTATCACGTCAACAGGGCCAATGTGGATCCCTTCAATCCGGAAGCCATCCAGGTCAACGAGCCTGGCCGCGAAGTTTGGCTGAGAGGTTCGGTGAAGTTCTGATCGTGTGGTGTGCGACCGGGGAGTGCTGACCACATGTCGGTTCCAGACATATTGCCCCGCAGGCCTGCAATCAGGCCCCAACGGCAGGGACCTGCTGTTGGGGCCTGGATCTCGCCAGGTCAACCTTGTTGCCGGGTTAGTGGTTGATCGGATTTCATTCGTGCCGCGATTATCGGCTATCCTGGGATATTTGCGGTTTTATTGCTTCACTGTTTTACAGTAGTCTGTGTGGCTCGACAGCTTATATCTTAAGAACAGGCCCTAGGACAACCGATGATACCGTTTCCCGTAATTGGCGTTGCCAGACCCAATTTTCTGATTCTGACACCCATCTGTGTCTCACTTGGTTTGGCTAGCGTCCTGTTGAGTGAACACGGTGTGACATGGGGCTTGTTTGCTGTCGTGCTGCTGGGTGCCTTAATGGCACATATCAGTGTCAATGCGCTCAATGAATATACGGATTTTCAGTCGGGACTCGACTTCAAGACGGATCGCACACCATTCAGTGGCGGCAGTGGGACCTTGGTGATTCAGCCCCGCCTGGCGCCCTATGCGCTGGGTATCGGCTTGGTATCTCTTTTTGTAACCCTGATCTGTGGCATATACCTTCTGCAGCATGTAGGTTGGGGGCTGGTCCCGATAGGTGTTCTCGGCATGCTGATCATCGTTACCTATACCAGTTGGATCAATCGCAACAGAGTGCTGGTACTGGTTGCGCCAGGTTTGGGATTCGGGCCTTTGATGGTGATCGGTACTTACTATGCTTTGACGGCTGAATACAGTTCCACCGCATTGTTGCTGTCTATGATTCCATTCTTTCTGGTCAACAATCTACTGCTTCTCAACCAGCTACCCGATGTGGATGCTGACCGCAGTGTGGGTCGCGACAACTTTGCCATCGCCTGGAGTACGGAAAAGAGTGCATGGTTGTTCCTGATATTCTGTATCCTGGCCTACCTGATGATTATTATGGGAGTGGTGCTGGGCCGCCTGCCTTTTACGGCGCTCATTGGTTTGGTCACAGCCGGATTCGCCTATCAAGTCTTTAAAGGCATAAGAGCGTATAGGGGTGAGATCAAACAATTGATACCTTATTTGGGTAAAAACGTCGTACTCACCCTGGTCACTCCGCTTTTGATTTTTCTCGGCATACTGGCCGATATAATAATTATTTGAATTACGTATCTTGGAGTATGTAATCAATATCTCTGGTCAAAAAATCTTATATAAACCTGCCTGGTGGGAAACGACAATTGCAGCTCTCCGACAATCACAATTCGCTTTTATGGGCTCTCCTGGGGTTGCTATTTGCAGCTATCTGTCTAGTCGCGCTCTACAAGACATGGCCGATACTATTTCCCGATACGGTACTGAAGACGGCTGTCGATCCGGCTTGCGATCTGCGCGCCGGAGCCTGTATGACCCAACTGAATGAGGGTGGCAGCATCACCTTCTCCATTGAACCGAGAGAAATCCCGGTTGTGAAACCCCTGCAGCTGCAGGTCAACCTTGCAGGCATCCGTGCAAAGAGTATCGAAGTGGATTTCAGTGGTGTGGATATGAATATGGGCTTCAATCGATCCAAGTTGAGCCGTGTTGCCGATGGCGTTTTCAGCGGACAGGCAATGTTACCTGTGTGTGTCTGGGACGCCATGGAGTGGGAAGCCCAAGTCTTGATCGACACTCAAAAGGGATTGATTTCGGTACCGTATCGCTTCATTACAGTCCGCCCGGGGGTTCCCCTGCCGGATTCCTAGTGCCAGTTGACCGGGCGGCTCATTCCTTATCGTTAATCCCCGGGGCAACCATTGCCTGATTAGGGGTGTAATATAAAATATCATTGATAAACAGTTATTTACATGAATGTATAAACAACTTTATCTGTCATTTATTCTCCTCCTGTGGTAAATACTTGCCCTGTTTGTGGAAATCTTTATCCACACTCGGGCAGAAATAGATAAAAAAGTAAAAACCTGAAACCGTGGATTCAGAGGGAAATCCACGTACAAGGTGTTGATTAGTAAAGCATAAAAAAATCATAGCCAAACACTTTGGCTGAGTGAGATTTTCTAGTGCTCAACTGATCAGACGCTTGTGCGCGCTCCCGACTGGATTATGGATTCAGGATAAGTACAACAATCACGGAGGTATTCCCATATGGCCTATAAGAATCGCTTGCATCGGAGCGAACTGGCTGTGCCAGGCAGTAACATGCGGATGATTGAAAAGGCGCCGCATGCCGGAGCTGATCTGGTGTTTCTCGATTTGGAAGATGCTGTCGCCATTTCCGACAAGGAGCAGGCACGGCGGAATGTCATTCATGCACTCAACAGCCTCGATTGGTCGAAGTGCTCCGTATCCGTAAGGATCAATGGCTTGGACTCACACTTTTGCTATCGCGATATCGTCGATGTGGTGGAGCAGGCGGGGGACAAGCTGGATACCCTCTTGGTACCGAAAGTCGGTCAACCGTCGGATCTGCAGTTTGTCGCCCTGTTGCTGGAGCAGATTGAGGCGGCGAAGGGATTCAAGCCGATTAATCTGCATGCCTTGATCGAAACCGCCATGGGTATGGCGAATGTGGAAGCGATTGCGCAAAGCTGTCCCGATCGCCTTGAGGCACTGGTGTTCGGTGTCGCTGATTATGCCGCTTCAACGCAGGCCAGAACCATCAGTATGGGCGGGGTGAATCCCGACTATCATGTGCTCAGTGATCCCAATGACCAGGGACAGCGTAAGACCTATCTGGGCAACCAGTGGCATTTCGCCATGTCGCGCTTGATCGTTGCCTGTCGCGCCTATGGACTCAGACCCATCGACGGACCGTTCGGTGACATCAGCGATCCTGATGGCTATCTCGCTGTGGCAAAATCATTCGCCGCCCTTGGGGGGGAGGGAAAGTGGGCCATACACCCCTCACAGGTTCCGCTTGCCAATCAGATTTTTTCCCCTGATGAGGAGGAGATCGAACGGGCAAGAAGAGTTTTGGACGCAATGGAAAAAGCGGCAGCCGAAGGATTGGGTGCGGTCAGTCTCGATGGCCGCATGATCGATGCCGCATCCATTCGCCAGGCCGAGGTGATCATTGAAAAGATGAACCAGATAGAGGGCAAGGCCGTCAGCAAGGAGGCCGTTGCATGAACATACATGAGTATCAGACAAAGGAGCTGTTTCGCAGCTACAAGATACCCGTACCGGAGGGACGCATGGCCCATTCGGCCAACCAGGCCCTCTCAATGGCGGAACAGCTGGGTGGTGACGGTTGGGTCGTCAAGGCGCAGATCCATGCCGGCGGTCGGGGTAAGGCCGGTGGTGTTCAACTGGCGACGAGCCTCGAAGAGGTGCAGGAGCATGCTGAGAACCTGATAGGCAGGCGCCTGGTGACCAGGCAGACCGGAGAAGTCGGGCGTTTGGTCAACCGGGTATTGGTTGAACAGGTTCATCAGATCGATACGGAATACTACCTCGGCCTGGTGATCGATCGCGGTAGCCAGCGGATTACCCTGATTGCTTCCGCCGCCGGTGGAATGGAGATTGAAGAGGTGGCCAGGGCAACACCGGAAAAAGTGATCCGGGAAGTGGTCGATCCGGCGGTGGGCCTGCAGGATTTTCAGTGTCGCAAAGTGGCCGCCGGCATCGGTCTCAGTGGTAAAAATATTGTTAAAGCGGCACGTATCATGAAGAGTCTTTATCGCTGCTTTCGTGATAAGGATGCCCTGATGGTCGAAATCAATCCACTGGTGATGACCACAGATGGTGAGTTTCTGGCCCTGGACGCAAAAATGTCCTTTGATGGTAATGCCCTGTTCAGGCATTCGGAAATTACCGATCTTCGTGATTTTGATGAGGAGGATCCAAAAGAGGTTGAGGCCTCGGGCCATGATCTCAACTATATTGCCCTGGATGGCAGTGTCGGCTGTATCGTCAATGGCGCCGGACTGGCCATGGCGACGATGGATGCCATCAGTCTGTATGGCGGGAAACCGGCTAATTTTCTCGATGTCGGCGGTGGCGCTTCACCGGAGAAGATCGCCAATGCCTTCCGTATCGTGCTGGAGGACCCAAACGTCAAGGTTGTCATGCTGAATATCTATGCCGGAATCAACCGCTGCGACTGGATTGCGGAAGGTATCGTCAAGGCGATGGCGGAGCTCTCGGTCGAGGTGCCGGTCGTGGTGAGATTGGCAGGCACCAACCTGGAAGCGGGCAGAGAGATACTGGCAAACTCGGGACTCGACTACATACATGCCGACCGGTTGAGTGATGCCGCGGAAAAGTCGGTACAGGCAGTCAATCAGGGGGTGGCGGCATGAGTATCCTCGTCAATAAGGATTCACGAGTCATTTTTCAGGGCTTTACCGGGCAACATGCCACGTTTCATGCCGAGGAAGCAATCCGGATGGGAACTCAGGTTGTGGGTGGCGTCACACCGGGCAAAGGCGGTCAAATCCATATCGACAGGCCGGTATTCGATACCGTGAGGGATGCGGTAGTCCAGGCCGGCGCCGATGTCAGTGTGGTCTTTGTACCGCCGCCTTTCAGTGCCGATGCCGTGATGGAAGCCATCGAAGCGGGGATCAAGGTAATCGTTGTGATCACCGACGGTGTACCGGTGCAGGATATGGTCAGGGTGAAGCGCTACCTGATCGGTCACGATGCCATCATCGTCGGTCCCAACACGGCAGGGGTGATCACTCCGGAAGAGTGTAAGGTCGGGATCATGCCGGCCCATATCTACCCGAAGGGACGTGTTGGGATCGTTTCTCGTTCGGGCACCCTGAACTATGAAGCGGTGGAGCAGATGAGTGAACTGGGACTGGGGGTCTCAACCAGTGTCAGTATCGGTGGCGATCCTGTGAATGGTTGTGATTTTCTGACCCTGCTGGAGAAGTTTGCCGATGACGACGAGACCGAGGCGGTACTGATGATCGGCGAGATCGGTGGCGCCCAAGAGGTCGAGGCGGCTGCCTGGGCCAGGGATCACCTGAACAAGCCCCTGATCGGTTTCATTGCCGGTGCGACGGCACCGCCGGGGCGCAGAATGGGACATGCCGGAGCGATTATCTCCGGAGAGGGGGATACTGCCCAGGCTAAAATGCAGCGTCTGGCAGAATTGGGTGTCCATGTCGTGCAGAATGCCGCGGAAATCGGCAAGACGGTTCACCACAGCTTTAAATGAGGCGAATCAAGGGCCAAGCTTTCATCCTATGGCTCTGTTTGCCCCTTTTCAGTGGAAGCGTGGTGGCGCAGAATCGGATGACCGATCCTGTTACGGGTGTTGTCACATGGGAGACAACCACACATGGGGTGACACTATCGTTGACCCAGATGCTGCCGGATCAGGCCCGTGCCTTCTATCTCAATCGCGGACTGTCGGCCGAAGCCACCGAGGCCTATGCCAAGGCCTGTGTCTATAGTGTGGTGTTACGAAATGACACCGCTCCCGGAGTGGTTCATTTCAGATTGGCCGATTGGTCCGTAGTGAGTGAGGGTGAATCCAAGCCTCTGCCGAGCGTGGAGGGATGGCTCAGTCGTTTCGAGGAATATGAACACCCGAAATCTGCGACAATTGCATTCAGATGGGCTCAATTTCCGCCGCAACAAGCCTATCAGCCCGGAGGTGACTGGAATCAGGGAATGCTCGCTACCGGACTCCCGGTCGGTAGTGAATTCGATCTGGTGGCCCGCTGGGAAGTGGCCGGACAACCCTATCAAGGTGTGTTGAACAATGTGCGTTGTGCCCGCTGAGTACATAAGATGGATGGGAATATGGTTGTGTCTGGGACTTGCCCCGGCGCAGGCGGAACTCCCTCCGTTGACCCATGACCTGATACCGGTCTCGGAATCACGATCGGCGCCCGATCTGCGATTACCCGATATGGATGATGAGATAGTCGATATACGATCGCTGAAGGGCAAGGTTGTCGTCGTCAACTTCTGGGCAACCTGGTGCCCCCCCTGCAGGCGTGAGATGCCATCTCTGGAACAGCTCTATCAGGCGACAAAAGAGCGGGGTGTCGTGGTGTTGGCTGTCAATATCGGTGAGGACGTCGATGCCATCTTTCCCTTTCTCGGCAGAGTGGAGCCCTCGCCCAGCTTCCCGATCCTGCTCGACAGTGACTCCTCAAGCCCGTCAGCTTGGAAGGTGAGGGGGTTGCCTACTACGTTCGTGGTTGCCCCTGACGGTAAACTGGCCTTTCAGGCAGTGGGTGGTCGCGAATTCAGTCATCCCGATCTGATCAACCAGCTGATGAGCCTGTTTGAGGAAGGGAACATTAAATGACACAGCACTCGATCGAGCAGGGTATTCTTTTCAGATTGGGTATCCCGGCAGCCATTGTAAACTCAAAATGGTATCGGAAAGCCCTTAAGTTGCCTCTCTCTCATGTCTGTTACCGCTTGTAATTGTTCCTCAATAGGAGGAATATTCCCCCATCAGACCACAGGAATAGGTTCCGTGCGATGAAAAGGCTTTTGATCCTCAACAGCAAGGGAGGCTGTGGAAAGACAACGATAGCGACAAATCTGGCGGGTTTTTATGCCGCTTCAGGGACGTCGACAGCACTCTTCGATTACGATCCTCAGGGATCCAGCAAGCGTTGGTTGGAGCTGCGTCCAGACCAATTTCCAGACATCAGTGGTGTGTTTGCCGCCAAGACCACTCAAGGAAGTGTCACACGTTCCTTTGCCCTACGGGTCCCCCCGGATACGCAACGCATCATTGTGGATACCCCCGCATCGATGAAACGTCTGGAAATGATGGAGATGCTGCGCTCGGCAACAGCGGTTGTGGTGCCTGTACTCCCATCCGGAATCGATTGTCATGTCACTTTGGATTTTCTCAAGCAGCTTGGTGACCTGGTCCGTCAGATGGGGCTCAATCTTCCGATAGGTATCGTTGCCAACCGGGTGCGCCTCAATACACGTGCGTTCAAGAAGCTTAAAGCGTCGTTGGAGGATCTGGATGTGCCTCTGGTGGCCTTTCTGAGAGAGTCGCAAAACTATGTTTATGCGGCCGAGTCGGGATGTGCGGTAGTCGACTTGAAACAACCTGCATTTAAAAAAGACAATCAACAATGGTCGATACTGATCAACTGGCTGGAGACAGGTGAGCTTCTGTCATCCATCCCTCCCAGCAACAACGAATCGCAACACGCACTCAATCTGTGCTAGTCGTATCTCAACTGCTCAGGCGCTTGTATCTGATTCGATGCGGTTGATCGGCCTCAGCGCCGAGACGCTGTTTGCGATCGGCCTCATAGTCGGCATAGTTGCCTTCAAACCACACCACGCCTGAATCCCCCTCGAAGGCGAGTATATGGGTGGCGATGCGGTCGAGGAACCAGCGGTCATGGCTGATGATGACCGCACAACCGGGGAAGGAGAGCAGGGCCTCTTCCAGGGCGCGCAGTGTCTCCACATCGAGATCATTGGTCGGTTCATCGAGGAGCAACAGATTTCCGCCGCTTTTTAACAACTTCGCCAGGTGCACCCGGTTGCGTTCACCGCCGGAGAGATCGCCGATACGTTTCTGCTGATCGGAACCCTTGAAGTTGAAGCGGCTGACATAGGCTCGGGATTGCATCTGAAAGCGGTCTACGGTGATGATATCCTGGGAGTCCGAGATCTCCTCCCAAACCGTCTTGTTTGCGTCCAGGGCATCACGGCTCTGGTCCACATAGGCGATTTCCACGGTCTCACCGATGCGCATCTCTCCGGCGTCGGGCTTCTCCTGGTCGGTGATGATGCGAAACAACGTTGTTTTTCCCGCACCATTGGGGCCTATGATGCCGACAATGCCACCTTTGGGTAGGTTGAAGGTGAGGTCGTCGTATAGCATACGATCGCCGAAGGATTTTCTGAGGCCTACTGTGTCGATTACCAGATCGCCCAGCCGCGGTCCCGGGGGAATATAGAGTTCATTGGTCTCATTACGTTTCTGAAACTCCTGAGACTGCAACTCTTCAAAACGCTGTAGACGGGCCTTGCTTTTTGCATGGCGTCCTTTGGGATTGGAGCGAACCCAATCCAACTCCGCCTTCATGCTCTTGATATGGGCCGCTTCCTCGTGGGACTCCTGTTCCAGGCGTTGCTCCTTCTGTTCCAGCCAGGAAGAGTAGTTACCCTCCCATGGGATGCCATAACCACGGTCCAGTTCAAGAATCCAGCCGGCAACATTGTCGAGAAAATAGCGGTCATGGGTGACCGCAACCACTGTGCCGCTGTATTCATGGAGAAATCGTTCCAACCAGGCCACCGATTCCGCATCCAGATGGTTGGTGGGTTCGTCGAGCAGCAGCATATCGGGTTTTTCAAGCAGTAATCTACACAGAGCCACACGACGCCTTTCACCACCCGATAGGGTTTTAACATCGGCATCCCAGGGCGGCAGACGCAGGGCATCAGCGGCAATTTCCAGTTGGCGCTCGATATTGTGTCCATCAGTGGCCTGGATAATATTTTCGAGTTCAGCCTGCTCCTTCGCCAGGGCGTCGAAATCGGCATCCGCCTCTGCATAAGCGGCGTAGACCTCGTCTAAGCGGTCCAGGGCCTGTTTTACATCGCCCAACGCGGCTTCCACATTACCACGCACATCAGTGGTTTCGTCCAATTGTGGTTCCTGGGACAGGTAGCCGATGCGGATGCCTGGCTGCGGTCGTGCTTCTCCTTCAATGTCAGTATCGACACCCGCCATAATACGTAACAGGGTTGATTTGCCGGCGCCATTGAGACCCAGCACACCGATCTTGGCGCCGGGGAAAAAGGAGAGTGATATATCGCGTAATATCGGTTTCTTAGGTGGGACGATCTTGCCCACCCTGTTCATCGTGTAAATGTACTGGGCCATGGATAGTTGACAATTGTTGGATTGGGATGGCGCTTAGGGGCCATTTGATCCCGGTATAATAACATGTGATTCCTGAAATCTGATAGTAAATGTCGGTTTTATATGAGCATGGGAAATAAATAACTGGGGAGCTTGATATAACCCAAATGTCAATTACACTTATTATTGTCTCCAGCGAATTTTGGCCAATGCCAGCTGGTTATGAGTGTTCAACCAATGCCATAATCTGTATGCAGATGGGCTGGAGATGATGTCGGTCATAATGCTGTCCGCACTAAGCGGTTCTCAGCATGGTGTGCATGACCCCCATCTTGGGTATCTTGTAAACTTCTACAGAGGAGACTGGGTATTCAACTTGATGGAATCGCATGATTCAGGGTTGACAGGCTTGGCTAAAACATACGTATGAGAAGAGTGCGTTTTGATAGATAAATCGCAATTGAATCTAAAGCAAGCGTATTGGAGTCCGGCCGTTTCAATCTAAGATCGAGGTTCCGTATTCATCAATAGAGCCAACAGAACCCCGCTTAGGCGGGGTTTCTCATTTCGTACGCCTCTTTTGTGTTAACAGGCCCTGGCATCACTGATAAGACGGATCGTGATCAGAGGACACTATCGTGTCCGCGCTGTCTTGGCCATTGGTGTTGCCTTTTGACTTTATAAATTTGAGCAACTCGTCCTCAGGCACAGGGTGAGAGTAGAAGAATCCTTGCGCCAAACCGCAACCAGCCCTGCTGAGATGATCGATTTGGGTCTGGTTTTCCACACCCTCGGCGATCAGGTTCAGGTTGAGTCCCTTGGCCATGGCGATAATCGCATCGATGATAGAGTTATCTTCGGAGGTTTTGATGCCTTGAACAAACGAGCGGTCGATCTTCAAGGTATTGATTGGCAAATTCTGTAGATAGCCCAATGATGAGTAGCCGGTACCGAAATCATCGATGGCGATGCGTATGCCTTTATGGGATAACTTGGTCAAGGCATCTATCGCTTTCTCCATATCCTGCATAATGGCATGTTCGGTGATTTCCAGTTCCAAAGTGTTTTTCGGTAATTGATGTCGTTTGATGATCTTGAGTGCTTTATTTACAAACTGATCCATCTCAAGTTGTTGCATTGAGATGTTTACCGAAAGTTGTAATGTGATACCTTCGTGTTCCATCCAGCGTTTTATGTCCGTGCACGCCCTTCGCAGCACCCATTCACCAAGGGGTATGATCAGGCCGGATTCTTCTGCGACACTGATAAATTCATTGGGTTGGATTGTACCTTTTTCAGGATGTTTCCAACGAACCAGTGCCTCAACACCCCTCATATAACCGTTGTTGATATCAAATTGTGGTTGATAGTAGAGACATAGTTCATTGGTTGAGATCGCTTTGCGTAAGCCATTCTCAATATCCAGGGATTGCGAGAAGTGAGCCTTCATCTTCTCGGAATAGAAGGCATAGCCGTTCTTTCCGGCATTCTTCACTTTATACATCGCAATATCGGCATGTTTGATTAATGAGTCCTTGGTGTCACCATCACTGGGATAGATGGAGATGCCGATGCTGAAGCTGATGAAAATCTCCTCGTTTTTTATGATAAAGGGTTCCAACGTCAGTCGGAGAATCTTTTCCGCCAGGTTTCTTGCATCCTGTATATCATTGATTTCGGGTACAAGCAGATTGAATTCGTCACCACCGACGCGGGCGAGGGTATCGGCTTCTCTCAACTCACTGCGGAGCCGCTGGCCAACCATTTTCAGTAACTCATCACCCACATAGTGACCGAGTGAGTCATTGATGATCTTGAAACGGTCCATGTCCAGATACATGATTGCCAATTTTTTACCCGAGCGCTTGGATTGCGCCATGGCCATGTTTAACCGATCGCGGAACAAGCTGCGATTAGGTAGATTGGTCAACAAATCGTGGTAGAGCTGATATTTGATGAGTTCTTCGGCCTGTTTCCGTTCGGAGATATCCCGTGCAACACCATAGGTGCCTATGAATGACTTGGTTTTATCATCATTCGTTGTGTATATGCCGATCGAACTCAACTCGACCGGTACGGTGCCGGAATCGAAAAAACGGCTGCCATTATTGTTCTTACTGCTCAACTTCAGTTCTGCGCTACGGGTGGCGCGTTCCCCGGCACGGCGCTCATTGAATGTGAAATGGGCTCGTTCTATATCTTCAGTGTGAATAAGTTTGCTGAAATGCTCACCGATGATTTCTTTCTGGTCGTAGCCCAGAAGTGACTTTACGCGCTCATTTATGAAGGCGAATCTGCCCTCATGATCCAGCAGATAGATCATATCGGGTGAGTTGTTGACGATAAACTTGTGAAGGGACTCGGACTCCTGAAGCCGCAGTTGTATTGACTGATTTGATGCCTTCAACTGACGACGTTCAAGAACGTTGGCGACAGATCGCAACAGCTCGTCCGGCGCATAGGGTTTACGCAGAAAGTCCTGAGCCCCTTTGCGTAGTGCCATGGTCGCATGGTCAAATGTGGTTTCGCCGCTAACGACGATGATATCGCAATTCAGCTGATAAGAATCGATATGCTCCATCACTTTGTGTCCATGGAGATCAGGCATATTCAGGTCGAGCAGTATCAAGTCGAAAGTTCCGCTATTAAGTAGATCGATCGCCTCACGGCCGCATTCCGCCAGTGTTGTCTCATAACCCGTGAAGCGCAGGATTTCCTTCAGGCTGGCTCGCGCCCTTGGCTCATCATCAGCGATCAATATCCGCGCGTTATAGCTTCGCTTTGGACGATTAGTATTAATGTCTGTTGGAAGGGATTCGAAGTTGCCTTCAATACCTCGCCATGGTGCCGGATAGTATGGGTGCATATTGAGTTCCTTATACTAGCCGATCCTGGGCAGGTAGATCTGAAATCGCGAGCCCACCCCGCTATTCGATGTACAGTTAATGGAACCGGAAAGCTCATCAATGAGATTTTTAACGATAGTAAGCCCCAATCCGGAGTGGGAATTGTCTTTGGTGGTTGTAACCGGGGTGAATAACTGGTCCATAATCTCTTTGTCTATTCCTGGGCCATCGTCAGTAATCTGAATTTCAATGTGTTCTTTGCCATTTATATAGGCATTGGCGCGGGTTTCAATACCCAGTTTTCCCCCTTCTGGCATAGCTTCGACTGCATTTTTTATCAAATTGGTCAGTATCTGCTTGATATGACCCCGCTGCGTGTCAAGATGGGGCAGGTTCGAGTCAAGATCAAGTTCGGTGGAGATATTGTGCATGGGAAACAGCGAGGATTGAAATAATTTGTACAGATCCTGTATGAGTTGGTTGATGTCGACGCTTTTTGTCTGTTGCTCGAGTTCATCGGGAATATCACGAATACGCAGTATGATCTTGCCGACCCTTGCAATTTCTTCCTTGATAATATTCAGTTCTTCGGTTGCTTCATGATCCTCGCCAAGTTTCATGCCGAGAATGTGCAGGTAGTTGTTGATGATTCCGAGTGGGTTGTTCGCCTCATGTACGACTTTCCGCGCCTCGAGATGAAAAGTGGCCCGCTCGTCTTCAATCATCTGCTGTTGATGGGAGAGCATGTTCTGCTGCCGCTGGAGCATTTCTGCCGCCTCCCCGGCAAAGAGTGTGAGTAGCTGCTGTTGCCCGTCCAGTTCTTCCCACTGGTTTTGGTTGATGCCGATGGCGATCAATCCAATCCGGGATTGGTGGGTGCTCAACGGCAGGTAGAGCAGGGCTTCGTTGTTCAGAAAGCGCGCCAATTGGCGATCCACGACACTTACCAGCGGCAGATTCTCATCACCCTGTGAATAGCGGGAGCTTTTTTGATTGAAGGCAGTGGCGGCCAGACTGCGATCGGATTCAACGGAAATCGTAATTTCTTCCAACAGTGCATTGTTATGGGCTGTAGGGCTGATCGGGCTTAGCGTCTTCCCATCCTGATTCAGTATCAGGTAGCAGACCTGTTGAATGCCGAAGAGCAGATCGAGGTCGCGCTGAATCTGTTGCATCGTGGCGATCACGTCCGGTGTTTCCGGTATAGCTTCCAAACCACCGCCGAATAGGGCCGCCTGTTTGATGCGTTCTGCCAATGCCTGCTGATGATCTTGTGCCTGTTTTTCGGTTTTCTGTCTAGGCAGGGTAATGCCAAGACTTCGTGCCGCATTGGCTGCCTTATCCCTGGCATCCTGGATTAACTCTTCCACGATTGTCTGATTCAGCCCGAACAGGGTATCGGCACGCGCCAGGACCTCGTTTTCCAGTTTGTCGCTGCTGTCGGAGAGGTGGCTTGCAAGATTGACCAGTTTTACCAAGTGCGAGCAGTCGAGAATATTATCTGCAGGTTCGTGCTGGTAGAGCACTGCGTCAGCCAGGAAGGATTGCAGGTCCCAGCTTTCTATCATGTGTGATCCGATCTGCGGCGATGAAAAGTCGAATTTCTCAATCTCCGCCTTGACCAGTGACTCCCCTGTCAAATCCTGTTCAAGTATGGCCCCGTACTCATCGGGAGAGGCCTGCAGTAAAGCCAGCTGTCCCAGTCGATGCAGGAGTCCCGCAAGATAGGCCTCATCGGGTGACCGGTATGTGGTCAGGTCCGCCAAGGCCTTTGCTGTTTGTGCGCATATCAGTGACTGAAACCAGATTTCGTCAAGGGCTTGTCCAGCCTGTTTACTGAGCTGGTTGAAAAATTGCTGGACTGCGCTGTTGATGGCGATTGTTCTGACGCTGCGAATACCAAGAACCACCAACAGTCGCTGTATATCGCTGATCTCCTGCCATTGACGATAGAAAGGTGAGTTGGCTGCCGTGATGACCTTGGAAGAGACTCCAGCGTCTTTCTCTATCGTTTCGGCCAGATGCTTGAAACTCACGTCGGAGTTGTTGCAGCTATCGATGAGCTCGATAAGGATTGCTGGCGGGCTGGGAAGATTGCTGAATCTTCCGATGAGTCGCTTATGCTCCGATTGAGTAGGCACGGAAATCCTAAAAATATTATTTATTAACAGCTGGTTATCGGGGTAATTAATAGCACTTAATTAGTTACTGTTAAAGCTATTTTACTAAAAAGTCCTTAATTCATGTATGGATTTCTGTCTCGGATGACGCCCATATGCCGAAACCGGGCATGTCGAATTTTTGCCTTGAGCAGGATTTCTGGCGAGTCAATATTTTGTCTCTATTTAAAGATCTATTTATAACTATATGAATAAAAAGGAATTAATTTATTTATATCGAGTGGCATTTATATTGCATTCAAATAGGATGTAAATCTTGAGGGTGGCATTATGGCAGACGAACAAGCAGCAGAAGAACTCGATTTAGGCGAAGAGAAATCAGGTAAGTCCAAGCTCATTATCATCATTGCAATCGTTGCCGTTTTACTGATTGGTGGCGGTGTTGCCGCCTATTTTCTTCTGATGGGGGACGATGAATCGGTCGATGAGGAGGATCCGGCGTCGTCTGAGCAAGCGGCCGAAACTGAAGAGCCGCTGAGTCCTGCCCAGTACATTGAGATGAAGCCACCCTTTGTCGTCAATCTGCCGGGTCGTCCAAGTCTGCTGCAGATCGGAGTCAGTGTCAGGGTCCGATCCGACGAGATGGTCGAATTTATCAAACACAATGATCCAATGATTCGCCACAACCTTCTAAACCTGCTCTCGGGTGCGGATGCCAAAGCCCTCAAGGCGCGTGAGACAAAGGAGAGCCTGCAGAGGGAGATGCTCAGGGAACTCAATCGGGTTGTCACTGAGTTAAAGGGGCCCGGGGAAGTTGAAGCCCTCTATTTCACCAGTTTTGTAATGCAATAATCATCATGAGCGCCAACGACTTACTTTCACAAGAAGAGATCGACGCCCTGTTGCACGGGGTTGATAACGGTGATGTCGCGACAGAAACGGATGTGGCCGATGCCGGTGGTGTCAACTCCTATGACTTCACCAGCCAGGACCGTATCGTTCGCGGACGTCTGCCTACGTTGGAGATGATCAATGAACGATTTGCGCGTCTGTTCCGAACCAGCCTTTTCAATATGCTTCGACGCACGGCTGATCTTTCCGTATCCGGGATCCAGATGCAGAAGTTTTCCGAGTTTGTGCATAGCCTGTTTGTCCCGACCAGTCTGAATATGATCCGGGTACCGCCATTGCGGGGAAAAGGGCTGTTCGTGATCGATCCCAAATTGGTATTCAGTGTCGTGGATAACTATTTTGGCGGATCCGGGCGATTCCATACCAAGATCGAAGGACGCGACTTCACACCGACGGAAAACCGGGTCATTCAACTCCTTTTGAACAGGGCTTTCGAGGATCTGGAAGTCGCCTGGAAACCTGTGTTCCGGGTTAAATTCGAGTACAGCGGATCAGAGGTCAACCCTCAATTCGCCAACATCGTGAGTCCGTCAGAAGTGGTGGTTGTCACATCATTTCACGTCGATCTGGAGAGTGGCGGTGGTGATTTTCATGTCTGCATGCCGTACTCGATGCTCGAACCGATACGTGAATTGCTCGATGCGGGCGTTCAGAGTGATCGAGGTGAAAGGGACGAACGGTGGGAACGTTCCCTCAAGGAGGAGATCCTGGCTGCGAAGATTGAACTCTCCAGCATTCTCACCGAGGTGCAGATAAGTGTCAAAGAACTGGCTGAGTTGAAAGAGGGGGACATCATCCCCATCGAGATGCCGGAAGAGGTTGAGGTTGAAGCCGCCGATGTTCCTGTCTTCAAAGCCAAATTGGGCGTTGCCGATGGCAACTACGCCTTGAAGATCAACAACTGGATTCAACAGAATCGGCGCAAAGGTCTGCACGATTATCTGGAAATGGAAAGAAAAGCGGTGCAGAACGCGAATGGCGAATAAGTGGATAGCCGATACGGTGAATCAGTTGTGAATGACAGCAGAATGGTACCCCAAGAGGGCGTAAAAAATGAGTGAAGAGAAAACGAGTGATCCGAACGAAGCATTGGCGGATGAATGGGCCGCTGCACTGGACGAACAGGTCGATAGCGAAAGTGATGATAAGGCTGCCGCAGCCTCTTTCGATGAACTGCAGGATGAGTCCGGTAACGATGCCGTGAATATGGATGCGATCCTGGATGTGCCGGTTACCATCTCAATGGAGATTGGCCGCACCAAGATCAATATCCGCAACTTGCTGCAATTGAATCAGGGTTCTGTCGTCGAATTGGATCGATTGGCGGGTGAGCCAATGGACGTGTTGGTCAACGGTACGCTGATCGCCCAGGGCGAGGTTGTTGTAGTGAACGAGAAGTTCGGTCTCAGGTTGACCGATATCATCAGTCCCTCAGAGCGGGTGAAGAGGATCAGTTGATGTGCCGTTGGCCGTTCATCACCCTTCTGTTCAGCCATTCACTATACGCGGCCGATACTGCGCAGAAACAACTTGGTGTCAATGTCTCCCCCTTGGGTGCCGACAGCCTGCTGAGTACCGTCGGCGGTCTGTTATTGGTGCTCGGAATCATCATTGGCGGGGCCTGGCTGTTCAAGCGCTATGCGCAAATGCCAATGGGCGGAAAGGGAATGGTGCGAGTCGTTGGAGGGGCTTCGGTAGGAACCCGTGAACGGGTGATCGTTGTGGAGGTCGATAATCAGCGGTTGCTGCTTGGCGTGGCGCCGGGTCAAGTGCGTACTCTACATATCCTGCAAGGATCAGGGCAGGGTTTTCAAAACTATTTGGATAATGAAAAGGGCAGCGGTCAGGAGCGGAAGCAATGAGGGCCTGGCTGTTAATCATCGGCCTTTTAAGCAGTACCTTGCTGCAAGCAGCGCCGGGTGTCGATGCGTTTACGGTGGCATCGGATGGCGAGGGCGGTCAAACCTATACCCTGACTATCCAGATCCTGCTCTTCATGACCGCACTGACGCTGTTGCCGGGCGCCTTGATGATGATGACCTCTTTTGCCCGGATCATCATTGTCCTGGCCATACTCAGGCAGGCACTGGGTACCCAGAACACACCCTCGAATCAGATACTCATCGGATTGGCCCTGTTTCTTACCCTGTTTATCATGATGCCGGTCTTCACCGAGGTGAATGAGGTGGCGTTACAACCCTATCTGGCGGAAGAGATGAATGCCACCCAGGCACTGCAGGCCGCCTCCGAGCCGGTGAAATCATTCATGATCGCGCAGACGCGTGAGGATGACCTGGCACTGTTTGCGCGCATCGGTGATTTCAGTGAGCTCGCGGAGCCCGACGATGTGCCATTCAGTCTGCTGCTTCCCTCGTTTGCCACCAGTGAATTGAAAACCGGCTTCCAGATCGGTTTTCTGCTGTTTATACCGTTCCTGATCATCGACATTGTGGTAGCCAGTATATTGATGTCGATGGGCATGATGATGCTGTCACCCATGATTATATCCCTGCCGTTCAAGATTATGCTGTTTGTGCTGATCGATGGGTGGGCATTGGTATTTGGCACCTTGGCGGCGAGTTTCCAACTCTAAGTGGAGAGGGTATATGAGTCCGGATACCGTAATGTCGATTGGACAAAATGCACTTGAGGTGATTGGCATACTGGCCGGATTGGTTTTACTGCCTGCGCTGGCGGTAGGTTTGATTATCGCCATGTTTCAGGCCGCAACCCAGATCAACGAGATGACATTGACCTTCATTCCCAAGCTGGTGGTTGTGGGCGTGGTGCTGATGTTCGCGGGCAACTGGATGTTGCACCTACTGATGAATTTTTCCATGAATCTGATTGAGAGCATACCTGAACTGCTTTTTTAAGCCTTGAATAGCAAAAAAACGTATTTATGAGGCACTTTTGGAAACATCATGATCTTCAACGAAGCGCAGTTCAATACCTGGTTGGCGGCCTATTTTTGGCCGATGGTGCGCATCAGCGCCATGCTGGTGGCGATACCGCTGTTCAGTTCGCGACAGATACCGGCACGGTTTCGACTCTTTATGATGATCCTGATTACCTTGCTGATTGCACCGACACTGCCACCCCAACCCCAGGCGGATGTGCTGAGTCATACGGGTTTTATCATTTTGTTGCAGCAGATTCTGATTGGCGTGATGATGGGATTTATCCTGCAGATGGTATTCGGTGCGCTGGTATTCGGGGGCCAAGTGATCGCCTATAGCATGGGCCTGGGCTTCGCCTCCATGGTCGATCCGGCAAATGGGGTGCAGGTCCCGGTGGTGGCCCAATTCTATCTGATACTCGCAACTCTGCTGTTCCTGATATTCAACGGACATCTTCTTTCGATAGAGTTGATCGCCGACAGTTTTGACACCATGCCGGTTGCGATGGATGGCCTCTCCCGAAACGGGCTGCTTGAAGTCGTTGCCTGGGGCAGCCGGCTGTTTACCGGCGGTCTGCTGATTGCATTACCGATTGTCGGGGCCATGCTGATGGTTAATATGGGCATGGGTGTGGTGATGCGTGCGGCACCGCAGTTGAACATCTTTTCGATCGGCTTTCCGATTACCATGCTGCTCGGGTTTGCCCTGATATGGGTCACCCTGCCGAATGTCTTCAGTGTCTTCAATGAACTCCTCGATGAGGCCTTTCAGCATCTGATGCTGACCCTTCGGGTGACGGGGTGAATCATGGCTGAGAACGAAAACGGCCAGGAAAAAACAGAACAACCCTCGGCGAAAAGACTGCTGGATGCCAAGCGGAAGGGACAGGTTCCCCGTTCCCGTGAACTCAACAGCATGGCGGTAACCATGATTGGCGTGACCACGCTTGTTGTCATGAGCAATGCCATTGGCGACGGTTTGTCGCAGATGATGAGTGAGAGCTTTGTTCTGACCCGGGAGCAGATCTTCGATATCAACATCATGTTGATTCAATTGGGTGATCGTTTCCTGCAAATGATGGTAACGCTGCTACCTTTTTTTCTCTTGGTCGTGGTGGCAGCCATCTTCAGTTCTGTCGCCCTGGGCGGGTTTTCCGTCAGCAGCGAGGCATTGGCGCCAAAACTGAGTAAATTGAGCCCGTTAAAAGGTATGAAACGCATCTTTTCCGCGCGCGGGCTGGTAGAGATGCTGAAAGCTTTGGCCAAGTTCATCTTTATCGGTGGTGTCACCATACTGTTGCTCTGGAAGTCGCTGGATAAATTTCTCGCTTTACATGGTATGGAAATCTCGCAGGCAATGGAAAAACTGAATAGCCTGATCGGCTGGTCGGTGATCCTCATGACATCAACATTGATTCTTATCGCAGCGATCGATGTGCCGTTCCAACTGTGGGATCACAAGCGCCAACTGAAAATGACGCGCCAGGAACTGCGCGACGAATTGAAGGAGACCGAAGGCAAGCCGGAGGTGAAGAGCAGAATCCGGCAGCTGCAACGCGAGATGGCGCAAAAGCGCATGATGCAGGAGGTGCCACAGGCCGATGTCATCGTCACCAACCCGACTCACTATGCGGTCGCATTAAAATACGATCCGCAAACCATGCATGCACCGAAACTGTTGGCAAAGGGCGCTGACCTGGTGGCAATGACTATCCGTGAAGTAGGTGCTGAGGCCAAGGTACCCGTAGTGGAGTCACCGATGCTCGCGCGTGCCATCTATTTCCATACTGAATTGAATGCCTTTATTCCCGCCGGACTCTATCTCGCTGTCGCTCGACTGCTGGCCTACGTCTTCCAGCTCAGGGCCTACCGAACCGAGGGCGGGGAATATCCAGAGCTGCCGGATGAGCTATCGATTCCGGAAGAGTATCAACACAATGACTAAAGAGTTTTTAGTTATGAGTTTTGAGTTTTTAGTTATGAGACGTTAGTGATGAGTTTTGAGTCTATATGTTCACTTCACTATTGTTTCTTTTTAGGGCAGCTCACTAATGTGTGCACATTGTGCACACCCATAACTCAAAACTCAAAACTCAAAACACAAAACTTACCAAGGGTGTAACAATGGACGCCACAGCAATCCTCGACAATGTCAGACAAACAGGCGCACGCGGGCTGGGTGCGCCAATCATGCTGTTGATGTTGTTGACGATGATCGTGATTCCATTGCCACCGATTGCATTGGATATATTCTTTACCTTCAACATCACCCTCTCTCTGGTGGTGATGCTGGTGGTGGTCTACACTCGCCGACCCCTCGAATTCTCGGTTTTCCCCAGCATGCTGCTGATTGCCACGCTGCTGCGTCTTGCCCTCAACGTGGCATCCACCCGGGTAGTTCTGTTGGAAGGCCATACCGGTGGTGATGCCGCCGGTAAAGTGATTGAAGCCTTTGGCGCCTTTGTCATTGGTGGTAACTATGCTGTCGGCCTGGTGGTCTTTCTGATCCTGGTGATCATCAATTTTGTGGTTGTGACCAAGGGTGCGGGCCGAGTCTCTGAGGTCAGTGCACGTTTCACCCTGGACGCGATGCCCGGAAAACAGATGGCAATCGACGCCGACCTCAATTCCGGCCTTATCGATCAGGATGAGGCCAGGACACGGCGTGAGGATATCGCCCGTGAAGCGGACTTTTATGGTGCTATGGATGGTGCCAGTAAGTTTGTTCGTGGTGATGCTATCGCCGGGATACTGATCCTCTTCATTAATATAATAGGCGGTCTCTCCATCGGTATGGCCCAGCACGGGCTTGATTTCTCCACGGCGTTGCAGAACTATGTGCTGCTGACCATCGGTGACGGTTTGGTGGCTCAGATCCCCTCACTGTTACTTTCCACATCGGCTGCGATCATTGTCACCCGGGTGGCCAGCAGCCAGGATGTCGGCGGACAGATCGTCAGTCAGCTATTCAGCAGTCCCAAGGCGTTATCGGTAGCGGCATCAGTGCTGTTTCTGATGGGTATCATTCCGGGAATGCCCAACTTTGCGTTTCTTACACTGTCTGCGGCTGCCGCGGCAGGCGCATGGATGATCTGGCAACGTCAGATGAAACCGGTGGAAGAACCGGTCATAGAAGAACCGGTGGAGCAACCGGAGCAGCGTGAACTGAGCTGGGAGGATGTGCAACCGGTCGATCTGATAGGACTCGAAGTGGGTTATCGCCTGATCCCGTTGGTCGATCGCAATCAGGGCGGGCAGCTGATGAATCGCATTAAGGGTGTCAGGCGCAAGCTCTCGCAGGAGATTGGCTTCCTTATCCCTTCGGTGCACATTCGCGACAATCTGGATCTCAATCCCAACAGCTATCGAATCTCGATCAATGGTGTCTCTGTGGCATTGGCGGATATCTTTCCTGATCGTGAGTTGGCGATCAATCCAGGACAGGTATTCGGAGAGTTACAGGGTACCGTCACCAAGGACCCAACCTTCGGTCTGGATGCGGTCTGGATCGATCCGGATCAGAAGGATCATGCACAGACCCTGGGTTATACCGTGGTGGATGCCAGTACCGTGGTTGCCACCCATCTGAGTGAAATCCTACAGTCCCATGCCAACGAAATGATGGGCCATGAAGAGACACAGCAGCTCCTGGATATGCTCGGCAGGACCGCACCGAAACTGGTGGAAGACCTGGTTCCGAAGGCGCTTTCATTGAGCGTGGTGACGAAGATTTTGCAGAACCTGCTGACGGAGCATGTACCCATCCGTGATTTCCGTACCATCGCAGAAACACTGGCGGAGCAGTCACAAAGAACTCAGGATCCAACGGCGTTGACGGCTTCTGTCCGGGTTGCGCTGTCGCGGGGAATCGTGCAGCAATTGATTGGTAGTTCCGAGGAGATACCGGTGGCTGTGCTGGATCCGAGCCTGGAGCAACTGCTGCAAAGAACCCTGCAGGCATCTGAAGAGGGGCAGGCGGGATTTGAACCGGGGCTGGCGGAGAGATTGCAGAATGCGCTTTCCGAAACCTCTGCCGCAATGGAGGCCACTGGGCAGGAGGGTGTGCTTTTGGTCGCTGCGCCGATCAGACCCTGGATGGCTCGCTTCGCCAAGCACGCGGCTCCGGGGATGCATATTCTTTCCTACAACGAAATACCCGACAATCGACAGATCAAGGTGGTTACGACAATCGGTAATACGGCAAACGGTGATTGATGGTGCGCTAAGCTGGTGTCAGAGTTGGCTGCCAACTGCCGAATATGAGATAGTGACGGCAGGAGCATGATCTGAGGTGGCGTTTGGAGGGGTGGCCGGCGCTCGACCTCGGTAAGGACTTATCAAATGATCAAGTTAATCATAAAGGGGTGGTCAGACGAGTGTGCTTGGCTGAGTAGTGATAACTGGTCACATCTCGATTACTGTCAAAGACTCCACCATTGCACCTGTTTGCGGGGTATGGCGCTAAACCGTGCGGCTGAATCGCTGGTAAACAGAGAGTCATGTACGCTGGAACTGGTGAGTAGAGAACGGGCGGAGGCGCTGATCTTCATCCTTGCTTCGTGTGGTGCGCAATTTGACCTAAAATTTCTGCGACCACAGAAAGTCATATCGCTGGAGCTGTATCGCAGGAGCGCTGAAATCAAAACAGTCACCCAGGCAATTGCTGACGCCAGGTGAAACACCTCTGATTGTCCAATACTGACTGCATGTTCCTGTCCAATGTCGTTGAGCGTTGCGGGATGTGGCGTCTGCCCGGACACACCCCGACAGTTCCGGCAGGCCTCGCTCATATCGGATTACTTAGCCGTGACTTCGATGCTGTATACAGATCCTGCCGATTTTCTGTATCGGAACAAGGAACCTTAATCACAACCCAGGCAGTGCCGAATCCTTGGCGGATAGAGGTAGGGAGTCAAGAGACCGGCGTCTGCTTGAGGTCCGCCGGTACAGCGTCCATATCTAGCTGTCCTTCCAACCTGTTGTATTAAAGGTAAAAAATCTTGCCATTCCCGATGTGTTAGGGATTGGAACAGTAATTGCAGTAATTGTGTTGAACCCCTGATGGGAGCGATTGGCTTCAACGCCGTACTGGCTGAGACCGGTAGCGTAATAATAAAGCCGGAGAGTGGATAAGCAGGTTGACAGGCGCAAGCTCGACCCAGAGTGACCGCCGGGGATAGCGGACTATGAAGATACGACGTTTTTTTGCCTCTGACATGCGGCAGGCTCTGCGCCAGGTGCGAGAGGTGCTGGGTGCGGACGCTGTCATTCTCTCCAACAAGAACGTGCAGGGCGGGATTGAACTGGTGGCTGCGGCGGATTATGACGAATCCGCATTCAATGCTACCCAGCCAACCGCCATCGAACCCGCATCCCAATCACTGTCTGAAGACAGCACGACCCTGTCTGCTGCGGCCAGGACAGCCTATGCAACCAGCAGCGATGTCGAACAATCTGTAAAACCCAAGCAGGATTATCAAGACACCAAATCAAGTCAGAGACAGGAGCAGCCCCGGGTCGAATGGAGTCAGGATCCGGTATTGAGAGAGATGCGTCGGGAGATGCAGGCATTGCGACGGATGATGGAGAACGAACTCTCTGAGTTGACTTGGCGCGACCTTGGGCATCGTCGACCCCAGACACAGGATTTAATCCGCCGACTGATGGCATTGGGACTGGATACGGGTCACTGTAAGGAACTGGCATATCGTGTGGAAGATGCCGAAACACCCGAACAGGCATGGCGTCAGGCCTTGACCCAGCTCGGTGCAGAAATACCGGTTATAAAAAAGGACCTGCTCGATGAAGGCGGCACCCTTGCGCTGGTGGGACCAACCGGCGTCGGAAAGACCACCACCATTGCCAAGTTGGCTGCCAGATTCTGCCTGCGTCACGGCAATCGCCATCTTGCCCTGATTTCGGCCGACAGTTACCGGATCGGTGCTCAGGAGCAGCTACAAAACTATGGCCGAATCCTCGATGTGCCGGTTCGCAGCGTCACCTCACCGGAAGAGCTCAACAATGCCCTGCATGCCTTCGCGGAAAAACGTTTGGTTTTGATAGATACCGCCGGTATGGGACAGAGAGACCTCAAGCTGACAGAACGCCTGGCGCTGCTGCACAAGGGTAATCATCCCGTTAAATCTTTGTTGACCCTCTCCGCAACCACCCAACGCTCGGCCCTGAGTCACGCAATCCAAGCGTTCAATATCGTAAAACCTATTGGTGTCATCCTGACCAAGATGGATGAGGCCGCCTCGCTCGGGGGTGTGTTGTCCGCCGCTCTCGATGCAAAACTGCCGCTGGCCTTCGTGACTGACGGTCAGCGGGTGCCGGAGGATATTCAAAACGCCCATGCAGACAGGTTGATGAAACAGGCAGTGGAGCTGTCCGAGCTGATGGGCAGCAGTCCGGATGAGGAGTATCTGGCGATGGCTTTCGGGGGAATGAATGACTATGCACATGTCTGAACAGATCGAAGATCAGGCGACAGGGTTACGCAGGATGATCAACCCGGAACCAGTGAGAGTGATTGCGGTCACCGGTGGTAAAGGGGGGGTTGGAAAAACCAGTATATCAGCCAATCTGGGCGTTGCCTTCGCCGAACTCGGCCGTCGGGTAATGCTGCTCGATGCCGATCTGGGACTGGCAAACCTGGATGTGATCCTCGGTTTGCATGCGGAGCGAAATCTCTCCCATGTCATGCAGGGTGAATGCTCTCTGGAAGATGTCATGGTGACCGGGCCCAAAGGCATGAGGGTCGTGCCAGGCGCTTCCGGAATCCAGCATATGGCTGAAATGACACCCGCCGAGAATGCCGGATTGATCCATGCCTTCAGCGAAGTGGCCAATGATGTGGACGTTTTGTTGATCGACACGGCTGCCGGTATTTCCGATCTGGTGATCAGTTTCAGTCGTGCGGCACAGGAACAGATTGTTGTGGTATGTGATGAGCCTGCATCCATCACGGACGCTTATGCGATTATCAAGTTACTGAACCGGGAACACGGAATCAGTCGTTTCCGTATCCTGGCGAATATGGTGAAGAGCGTGCAGGAGGGGCGGGACCTTTACAATAAAATGTGCCGGGTAACCGATCAATACCTGGACGTTATGCTGAACTATATGGGCAGCATCCCATATGACGAACAACTGCGGAAGGCTGTAAGAAGTCAAAAACCCGTAGTCGAGGCCTATCCGCGCTCACGAGTATCACAGGCATTCAAGAATTTGGCCAAAAAGGCCGATAACTGGCCTGTACCCTCGGGTGTCAGCGGTGATTTGCAGTTTTTCGTCGAGCGATTGATCCAATTTTCTAGCCAATACGGGGAGATATGACGGTGAGCGGTTTAGCGACATACACCGCCATGCAGCAACAACAGAACTTTGATGATCTGGTGGATCAACATGCCGGACTGGTGAAAAGGATTGCCTATCACTTGATGAATCGGCTGCCACCGAATGTTCAGGCGGATGATCTGATTCAGGCGGGGATGCTGGGTCTGCTCGAGGCGAGTAGAAACTATGATCCCACGCAGGGCGCCAGTTTTGAGACCTATGCGGGTATCCGCATTCGCGGCGCAATGCTGGACGAGATCCGGCGCAGTGACTGGACGCCACGTTCTGTTCATCGCAAGGCACGCATGGTTGCAGAGGCGATGAGGGAAATCGAGAACAATGAAGGCCGAGACGCACGTGATGTGGAAGTGGCCGAGGCCTTGGGCATGAGCCTGGAGGACTATCACCAGATTCTGCGGGATTCGACAGGATGCCGCATATTCAGTCTGGATGAGTTGACTGCAGTGAGTGATGGCTTTCCTGTTGCACGGGAAGGGCCAGCAGATACTCCGTTTGACGGTTTACAGAAAGATGCCTTCAAGAAGGCATTGGCGGAAGCAATTGCCGGTTTGCCTGATCGCGAACGGCTGGTTATTGCCATGTATTACGATGATGAGATGAATCTTCGTGAGATAGGGCATGTACTGGGTGTCAGTGAGTCCAGGGTTTGCCAAATACACAGTCAGGCCACGCTGCGTTTGCGGTCGCGTTTGACAGATTGGCTCTCATTGGTACATGACGAAGAGTAATGGTTGGCCTGTGATCTGCTGATTGGTTATCAGCGGTAACAGGATGGAGGTAGCATTGGACAAGAATATGAAGATCCTCATTGTGGACGATTTTTCCACCATGCGGCGAATTATCAAGAATCTATTGCGCGATCTTGGGTTTAACAACACCCAGGAAGCGGATGATGGTCTTACCGCGCTACCTATGTTACAGAGCGGGAATTTCGATTTTCTCGTTTCAGACTGGAATATGCCGGGGATGACCGGTATCGATCTGCTGAAAGCCGTAAGGGCCGATGACAAGTTGGCCGCATTGCCGGTATTGATGGTGACGGCGGAGTCGAAACGAGAGCAGATCATAGAAGCGGCGCAGGCAGGTGTGAATGGCTATGTCGTCAAACCATTCACCGCCACGACCTTGGAAGAGAAGATCAATAAGATCTTCGAACGCGTGGGTTAAGTTGAGACTGGGCCGGGAGTAGAAAATGGGACAACCAGATAACCAACAACGATTAGAGATTGCAAAGTCCCTCGTTATCAGCCTGGAAGCCGGTGATGATGCGGAATCCGAGCGTTTGATTTCAAGTCTGACGCCGGCAGAGAAAAATGATGACCTGTTTCAAGAGGTGGGTCGTCTCACACGTGAACTGCATGATGCCATAAACGGCTTCCTGCTCGATGCCCGTATCTCTGACATGACGAATGTGGAGATACCCGATGCCAAGGAGCGGCTCACCTATGTCATTACCATGACCGAGCAATCCGCAAATCGCACCTTGACAGCGGTTGAACAGAGTATCCCGCTGATTGAGAAGATCGAACAACAGTCTGCAGAACTCGCAGAGCAGTGGGACAAACTGCGTTCCCGACTGCTCAATAAAGATGATTTCAAAGAGCTTAGTGGCGCACTTTCGAGTTTTTTACAAACCACCGGGACGGATGCCGGTGAGCTGCATAAGAACCTTTCGGAAGTGCTGTTGGCTCAGGATTTTCAGGATCTCACTGGTCAAATCATTCGCAAGGTCATCACCCTGGTCCATGATGTTGAAGAGAAACTTGTCATGCTGGTGCGTATTACCGGTAGCAAGCTGGACGATCCTGATCAGAAAAAAGATGTTAAAGAAGAGCTTGCAGGACCGGCTATTCCAGGGCTGGATCAGGGAGACCAAGTGACAAGTCAGGACGATGTGGACGATCTGCTCTCCAGCCTGGGATTTTAGTTATACAGGTAAGGACCGATATAGATTTCAACAACATTCGGTAAAGTTCGGTGATCTACCGGGAGCATTAGATGAGCATCGATGTCAACGACGAAATCCTTCAGGATTTTCTGGTCGAGGCTGGAGAGATACTTGAGCTGCTTAGTGAGCAGTTAGTGGATCTAGAGCAGCAACCTGATGATTTCGATCTGCTGAATGCCGTTTTTAGAGGCTTTCACACCATTAAGGGTGGTGCCGGGTTTCTATCAATAGATCCCTTGGTGGAGGTTTGCCACCGGGCTGAGGATGTCTTCAATATACTGCGCCAGGGGCAACGCAGTGTGGGTCCGGATTTAATGGACTCCGTGCTCGAAGTGCTTGATATTGTCAATGCCATGTTCGAGCAGGTGCGCGAAGGCGTCATGCCGGAACACGCGGACCGGGATCTGATCGAGCGACTCAACCGTTATGCCGTGCCGGAAGGCGAAAAGGAAGAGGTTGAGGAGGAAGAGGTTGCGGAGTCAGTTGAAACAGTCACTCAGGACGAGCAAGCACCTGTAACCGATACAGAGGTGTCGACGCAACCCGAACCACCTGCGGTGAAAGAGCAATCCTCGTCCAATGAGATCAGTGATAACGATTTCGAAACACTGCTGGATGCCATCCAGGAACCCGCCCCAGCCGGCAAAGACGACAATATCACAGAGGATGAGTTTGAAGATCTGCTGGATGAATTGCACGGCAAGGGCAAATTCACCGGCAAGCCACCGGCACAAACCAAGGCAGAAAAATCTGCGGCATCCGACGACATCTCAGAGGATGAGTTCGAGGCCCTGCTCGATGAGATACATGGTGAGGGCAAATTCAGCCCTGATAAGCTGAGCAAGGAGGAAGCGACCGCCAAGGATACGGTTAAACCGAAAGTAGCGGATAAACCTCCTGCTGGCGACGACGAAATCTCCGAAGATGAATTTGAGGATCTACTGGACCAGATCCACGGTTCGGGGAAATTTGATCCGAACAAGATTAAGCCGGATGACGCGGCCAAGGATAAAAAAGCTAAAAAAGCGGGACAGCCGGCGCAAAAGGCATCCCCTAAGAGCACGGCCAAACCAGCGAAAAAGCCGGCGGCTAAGGCAAAAACCAAACCAGCCAAAAAAGCTGCCGCAGAAGCGAAACCGAAAGCAGCGCCCAAGCAACCCAAGGCTGCCGCCAGCAAGCCTGCAGCCGAAACCTCTGTCCGTGTGGATACCCAAAGGCTCGACGATATCATGAATATGGTGGGTGAGCTGGTGCTGGTGCGTAACCGACTGGCGACACTGAAGGCCACCATGAACGATGAGGATGTGGCCAACGCGGTGGGTAATCTGGATGTGGTGACTTCCGATCTGCAATTGGCAGTCATGAAGACACGGATGCAGCCGATTAAAAAGGTCTTCGGGCGATTTCCCCGGGTGGTGCGTGATCTGGCGCGGAGTCTGAAAAAGGAGATCGATCTCGAAATGGTGGGTGAGGACACCGATCTTGATAAAAATCTTGTCGAGGCCTTGGCCGATCCCCTGGTCCATCTGGTACGCAATTCGGTAGATCATGGCATCGAGCTGCCGGATGAACGTGAGGAGAAGGGCAAGCCGAGGCGGGGCAGGGTGGTACTGTCCGCTGCCCAGGAAGGTGATCACATTCTGCTTTCCATCGCCGATGACGGTAAAGGCATGGATCCGGAAGTGCTGCGCAAAAAGGCTGTAGAGAAAGGCATGATGGATAGCGAGGCGGCCGCCCGTCTTGACGACAAGGAGTGTTTCAATCTTATTTTTGCACCTGGATTTTCCACAAAAACCGAAATCTCCGACGTCTCGGGGCGTGGTGTCGGCATGGATGTGGTGAAGACCCGGATTGCCCAGATGAACGGTTCGGTTGAGATCGATTCCGAATGGGGCCAGGGCAGCATCATTATAATCAAACTGCCCCTGACGCTGGCAATACTGCCCACTTTGATGGTGGTCTTGGGACAGCAACCCTTCGCACTGCCCCTGGCCAGTGTGGTTGAAATATTCAATCTCAATCTGAAACGCACCAATGTGGTGGATGGCCAGCTGACTATCATGGTTCGCGAGCGCGCTCTGCCACTCTTCTATCTGCGTAACTGGCTGATTCCGGACAAACCGATCAGTGATGAAGACAGGTCAAAAGGACATGTTGTGATCGTCAATGTAGGAAATATCCAGGTCGGTCTGGTAGTCGACCACCTGATCGGTCAGGAAGAGGTTGTGATCAAACCACTCGGCGCACTTCTGCAGGGCCTGGACGGTATGGCCGGCGCCACAATCACCGGTGACGGTAAAATAGCCCTGATCGTGGATGTGCCCGGTTTGATGCGCAAGTATGCCAAGAAGTATTAGGGCCGATTGGAATAGTGATAACAGGCCCGAATACATCCAGGCCGTTTCAGTTGAGCTTAAAGGGAACGAGCAAGATGGCCGGCAGCCCTGCTCACATACAAAGCGAAAAGAGTGAAAAATCGGATAATGGGCGCCAAACTGAAAGTACTGATTGTTGATGATTCAGCTTTCTTTCGAAACCGGATCACTGCGGCATTGTCGCAGGCGGATGATATCGAGATCGTCGGTATTGCAGCAGATGGCAAGGAAGCCATTGAGCGTGCCCGGCGACTAAAGCCCGATGTGATAACCATGGATGTGGAGATGCCCGTAGTTGATGGTATCTCTGCAGTACGCAAAATCATGGCGGAGACGCCAACGCGAATCCTGATGTTCTCCGCCCTGACAAAGGAGGGTGCCAAGGAGACATTGGACGCTTTGGATGCGGGGGCAATGGATTTTCTGCCCAAGGATATGAGCAATCTCGGCAGTGGTGTGGAAGAGGCCAACAAACAGCTGCTGGAGCGTGTCAGGGCAGTAGGTCAATCACGACTGAGCAGTGTGCGAAGCGTCCTCGGCGGCCACTCTCATGCCAGTCGCACGTCCAAATTGGCACCTTCTTCGATTACCGCCGGGCGGAAACCCGAGCTTCTGGCAATCGGCGCATCCACGGGTGGACCGGTGGCATTGCGCCAGGTATTAAGCGCATTACCGCGCAACTATCCATTGCCGATTGTCGTGGCGGTACATATGCCTGGCAGCTTCACCGGTGCTTACGCGGAACGATTGAATACCGTGTGTTCAATCAAAGTCAAAGAGGCAACCGATCGAGACATGCTGATTGCAGGTCAATGTCTGGTCGCCCCGGGTGGGAAGCAACTGAAGGTGGAGCGTGGGCCCTCACAATACCAGGTGCGGATTACCGATCCGCTGCCCAACCAGATTTACCATCCCAGCGTGGATTTGATGCTCTCTTCGGTCGCCGAAAGCTACCGTGAGCGGGCCTTGGGCGTGATCCTGACCGGGATGGGGGCGGATGGTTTGCAGGGCGCCAAAAAGTTGAAACAGGCGGGTTCAAGTCTATGGAGCCAGGATCAACAGAGTTGTGTTGTCTACGGTATGCCCCAAGCTGTCGAAAAAGCCGGTCTGTCTGACCGGGTAGTGGCGCTTGATGAGATTGGGCCGCTTTTAGCGAGGTTATCCTAGGGCCTGTGTACGCTAACCAAACAGGCCCTGTTGGCAGATAGAACAATGTGCAAGATGAGCAGGGTTAATAATAGGAATTTTGTGCCGATGAGAGTGTTATGAGACTCGACTTTCTTAGCTTTATCGGAATTATCATCGCATTTCTCGCGATACTGGGCGGCAATTGGCTGGAGGGTGGTCATATAGACTCCCTGGTCAATGGCCCGGCCATGGTGATCGTGACCGGCGGCACCATCGGAGCCATATTGCTGCAGACGCCAGTACCGGTATTTTTGCATGCACTGCGTCTCTCCGGCCGGGTATTCTTGCCTGCCAGACTGGATATGCGCGCAACCATTGAGAAACTGGTGGCATGGAGCAATATCGCCAGAAAAGAGGGTTTACTGGGATTGGAGACCATTGCGGACGAAGAACCCGATCCTTTCATCCGTAAAGGCATGCAACTGCTTGTTGACGGCAGTGAACCCGAGAGCTTGCGGGATATACTGGAAATGGAAGTGGACGCAAGCGAACAGCACGATATCCAGGCGGCCAAGGTCTACGAAGGTATGGGGGGCTATTCTCCCACGATCGGTATTATCGGTGCGGTTATGGGTCTTATCCATGTCATGCAGAATCTGGCGGACCCGAGCAAACTGGGCAGCGGTATCGCCACTGCATTCGTAGCAACTATCTATGGCGTCGGACTGGCCAATCTGTTTTTGCTGCCCATTGCGGCAAAATTGAAAACCCAGTCTGAGAACATCGCCAAATTCCGAGAGATGGTCATCGAGGGTGTGATCGGTATCGCTGAAGGCGACAATCCCCGCAGTATTGAGACCAAGCTCAAGGGCTTTCTCCAATGAGCAAGCGACGCAAACGTAAACAGGAACATGTCAATCATGAGCGATGGATTGTCTCATATGCCGATTTCATTACCCTGCTGTTCGCCTTTTTCGTCGTCATGTACTCGATTTCCTCGGTCAACGAGGGCAAATACAGGGTACTCTCGCAAACCCTCACAGAAGCCTTTCAGGAAAACAGTCGCAGTGTCGACCCGATACAGGTCGGTGAAATCAATCGCAATTCAGGCAATATGGCAGGTTTAGACCAGGATAACGCCCTGATCCAGACCGAACAGATTCAAGGGCCAGGCACCTATCAGGATCCGGGCCTGGATATGCACAAGATGCCCAACAACGAGACGCAACGGCTCAGTTTTCTTGCTGCCACCATCGAGGATATGTTGAGTGACTATGTCGATCAGGAACTGGTTGACGTCAGTTTCACCGAGGACCGGGTGATCGTCAACATGAAGGACAAAATGCTGTTTCCCAGTGCCAGCGCCCATCTTTCGCGAGAGGCTGTGAAAGCACTCAGAAGTATCAGCCGGGTGTTGAATACCGTACCCAACCAGATACAGGTCGAAGGCAATACGGACAATCGTCCCATCAACACCAAGGAGTTTCCTTCAAACTGGGAGCTGTCCGCTGCCCGTGCGGCAAGCGTGGTCCATCTCATGACACGCATGGGAATCGGGGCGCAGCGCCTGTCGGCGGTGGGATATGCGGAGCATCGGCCGGTTGCGGATAACGGGACAGAGTCGGGGAGGGCGAAAAATCGCCGGGTTTCCCTGATTATCATGGGAATGAGCGGCGGTGAGGACCGGGTTATCGATCTCCCCACAGGTGGCCAATGAAGGTCTGGACCGTAGCCAATCAGAAGGGCGGGGTGGGAAAGACCACCACCACCGTCTCATTGGGTGGCATGTTGTCCCAATGGGGTCTGCGGACGCTGTTGCTGGATATCGACCCACACGGATCCCTGACCAGCTATTTTCGCTACGATCCGGATGGATTGGATGAGAGTGTCTACAGCCTGTTTAAAGCTGTGGCACAAAAAAGCCATGTGGATCCCCTCAGTCTGATCTATCCGACAGGTACGGAAGGGCTGGATCTGATGCCCGCGGAGATGGCGCTGGCCACCCTCGACCGTCAGGCGGGAAAACTGGATGGCATGGGTTTGGTGATCAAGCAGGCACTGACTCAACTGGAGGACCGATACGATCATGTAATTCTCGATTGTCCGCCGATACTCGGGGTCTTAATGATCAATGCCATGGCGGCCTGTGAGCAACTGATCATTCCAGTGCAGACCGAATTTCTCGCCCTCAAGGGTTTGGAAAGGATGTTGCATACCCTGGAGATGGTTATGAAATCCAGGCATGTGCCTCTGCCATACCTTGTTGTACCCACCATGTTCGATCGGCGTACCCGGGCATCCATAGACAGCCTCCGGGTGATGCGGGAGAGCTATCCGGGGCGTGTTTGGCACAGCCTGATTCCGGTGGATACGCTCTTCAGAGAAGCCAGCAAGGCCGGCATTCCACCGGCGCTGTTCGCGCCGCAGAGCCGGGGGGTCGCAGCCTATGAAAGGTTGTTGCGCGACCTGCTCGATGAAGGTGAAGAGCCGGTAATTCAAGCAGGTGTCGCCACATGAATCGCCGGGTCAGGCAGTCTCAGCCGCCGCAGCCGGTCAGCAAGATTGCAGAGCCTGATACTGCACTGAAAAGCTATCTCGATACGCTGTTGTCAGAGATCGATGATTTGACGGTCACGCCTCCCCAGGTGGAGGTTAAAGAGCCGTTGCCCGATGCCGATATCAACTATGACAGGCATACTGAGTCTACGCTGACAACAGTATCGGAGCCGACGTCCGGCGGGGCTGAAACTTCGCTTGAGCCCAATGAACCGGACTGGGTTGCAGATGCGTTTCAGGTATTGTTGTTCGAGGTGAATGGAATCAAATTGGGGATTCCGCTCTCATCACTAAGGGGGATACTCCCCTTTGCGGGAGAGGCAAGTCAATTGCCGGGACAGCCAGCCTGGTCGTTGGGCGTCATCGTCAACAGGGAAGAAAAGGTCGTAGTCGTTAACAGCGCCAGATTGTTGATGCCGGAAAGATTGGATGAGAGTAGCGCTATCAGACCACAACACCTGTTGCTGATCGGTGATGGACGGAGAGCACTGGCGGTAGACACCATCTGCAATACGCTAATGGTGGAGAAAGAGGAAGTTCGGTGGCGTTCCGGCAGTGGGATAAGACCCTGGTACGCAGGTATTATCATACAGGAGTTGAGTGTGTTGCTGGATGTTGACGGGATCTTGAATATGCTCGCCGGCTGAATAGCCCTAGAGTGATATCGTTATGAGGTTTAAGCATGACTATTGAAGACGATGAAGAGGCTGGCGGTGGTCCGCTGATTCAGTTTGTAACATTCATTTTGATGGAAGAGGTCTACGGCATCAATGTAATGCAAGTGCAGGAAGTGCTTCGTATTACTGAGATCGCTCCCGTACCCGGCGCACCATCTTATGTTCTGGGTATCATCAATCTGCGTGGTAATGTTGTGACCGTCATTGATACCCGCACCCGGTTTGGGCTACCCACCAAGGAAGTGGATGACGCCAGCCGCATCATTGTTATCGAGTCTGAAAAACAGGTTGTAGGTATTTTGGTTGACGCTGTAGCCGAAGTGGTCGAACTGCGTGAAACGGATATCGATCCGGCGCCGAATGTGGGTACCGAAGAGAGTTCACGCTATATTCAGGGTGTAGCGACACAAGAGGACAGACTGCTGATCCTGGTCGATCTCAATAAATTGCTGACAGATGAGGAGTGGCAGGAGATCAGCATGTATTGATTTCTGTCGCGCATCGGAGATTGAACAACCGGTATCCATACAGGGTCGAATTTCCTAATTACATATTGCATTTCCCTGCAATGATGGGTTTTTATCAGTAACAGGCTAGCAGGACTTTGTCCCTGGAAGCGTTTTTCGGCTATTCTACCTATTGATCGACAGCGCAAGAGGCAAAAACGGTTAGATTTCGAAAAGGAAGCCAAACATGCCTGAGATTGGAGACCAAAATCCTCTTATTCCCCTGACTCCGGTGAAGCCAGCCAAGCCGCCGTTGCGACGTGAACGCCCCAGGCCTGCAGATGAACGTAAACAGAGACAGCAGAGGAAACCGAAAAAAAATGAGGATGATGGAAAGCCGCACATCGATGAGTATGCCTGACACTCCTCCTCTGCCCCGCTAAGGATGACAGGTATGACGGGTAGTGATGCGACACTCTTTTGGTTTGGTCTTCTGCCAATAGTGCTGCTGTTGTTGGTGCTGGTGGTTGTCTTTTTGATATTTGAACGAAATCGACGCGAGTCCTACGAACAGCTTCGGCGGGAAATCGACACATTAAAGCAGACAGTCAGTGCGCTCTGTTCCAGTGCCGTCGGTGTCGATAAGCGCGTGAACCGCTTGGAGCGCCATGGCAGAGACCTGGAAGAGCGCCAGGAAAATATCGAACAGAGCAGTCACCAGGGCGAACCCCCATACAGTGATGCCATCCGCATGGTGCATGCCGGAGCCGGCCCCGAACAGCTTGTCTCTGAACTGGGGATCAGCCGGGATGCCGCCGATCTGATTATCATGATCCACGGCATAAAAAGTGAAGACGCCTGACCCGTGTCCGGTACCCCTGCTTGGTTTCGCTGCCTACAGCGGCACGGGTAAGACCACCCTGCTGAGACAACTGATACCCCTGTTGCGCGATGCCGGTTTGAGGCTGGGGGTGATAAAGCATGCCCATCATCAAGTCGAAGTCGACCAGCCGGGAAAGGATAGCTATGAATTGCGCAAGGCGGGTGCCGGTCGGGTACTGCTCGCCACTTCCCGCCACTGGGCATTGATGGTGGATGAGCCGAAAGAGCGTGAGCCGGTACTGAAGGAGTTACTGACGCGACTCGATTGCAGTGAATTGGATCTGGTTTTGGTCGAGGGCTTCCGGCATCTGGCGTTTCCCAAGATAGAATTGCATCGCGGGACCCTGCGCAAACCCCTGCTGTTTCCGGCCGATACGTCAATTATTGCCATTGCCAGCGATAATGGGATCGGAGAGGCGACAGCACTGCCCCAACTCGATCTTAACGATGTGCCGGCCATTGCCGATTTTATATGCGATTATTGTGCGCGTTTCAGTTCAGTCGAGAGTGATGTAAACGCCCTTTAGGTGATTATTTTTCGGCGGTGATGTAGCAGATCCATCCGGCATCCGCCTCACCTTCGCGGACAGGTAGAAACACACCATCGGGTTCGCCATCTTCATCGAATCCCTGCCAGTAGAATGTAACTTTACTGAATCCCACTTCATCCAGCAGTTCATGGATCTCCGGCAAACTCCACAGACGCCAGTCGTAACTGAATGCGCGCTCCATGCGTGAGCCGTCCTCAAAATCAAAATGTATGTGACAGATCAGGTTGCCGGTGATGGGGTCATACTTCTCCTGTTCCCAGATGTAGGTGAACAGGCTGTCGTCATCCTCGATCTCCCGCTCCTCCTCGATCTCTTTGTAAGAGTCATAACCCCCATAGGCATCCATAAACAGGATACCGTCTTCGGCCAGTTGACCATGGACTCGCTGAAAATAGTTTTTCAGCGCTGTCCGCTCTTTAAACAGCCAATAGCTGAAATTCATGGCGGATATGATCTGCATCGGCTCGGTTTCTGCCGAGAGGACATTATCCTCGATTAATCTGATTCGTTTCTGCTGTGACGATTTCAGTCTCTGCAGTTGATTATCCCGACCCCAATCGAGCACCTCTTTATCCAGATCGATCCCGATAGCATGATTGGATTTGCGTCGCCGCACCCATTCGCAACAGACATTCGCGGTACCGCAGAAATCCTCCCGCAGACGTTTCGCCCTGCGACCGTGTATTTTCTTGTAGGTGTCATCCACGAAATCGATTTCGGCCTCCGCGCATTGCACAGAGAGTTCATAGAGGTGGTGACGATCGGCCGTTTTTGCCATCGAGGGTGATTTTTTCTTTCTTTTCGCCATGTTGATTCGTTACTTGGTCAGGTGATGCCGGTGTTAAAAAAACAGATCTGCAGAAACGTCATTGCTGTTGACCGGCGAACTATACTCCTAAATAGAGCCCTAAAAAACAGACGCAACCCGGATTGACAGAAGACCTCCGGCCGTGCGCTTTTCACGCATTTTGTGATCCCGTCTTCGTATAGAATGAAAGATATTATAAGTATTTGTTAAATAATATGAATCAGATGCACAAGCTTTTCCAAGGCTGAGCATCAGGGAGAGGTAAAAAGAGGTGAGGAAATGGCAATAGCAATTACACTCAGAGAGTATCTGCAAAATCACGGTGTCAGTTTCGACGTCATCGATCATCGGCGGACCGACTCCACCCTGCATACCGCTGAAGCGGCCCATATACCCGGCGACAGAATGGCCAAATCGGTCTTGCTCGGAGATGACGAGAGCTACCTGCTTGCGGTTATTCCCGCGACACATCGGCTGGAGCTGGAACAGTTGAAACAGCTGACCGGCCGTAAACTCAGCCTGATTTCCGAGGATGAACTGCAGCAGGCCTTCGCGGATTGCGAAACCGGCGCGGTACCGCCAACAGGCATGCCCTATGGCATCGAGACCCTGGTTGATGCCAGCTTGCTGAGGCAGCCCGATCTCTACTTCGAGTCCGGCGACCACGGCAAACTGATCCACATCAGTGTCGACACATTCAGAGAAATAGAGTCCGACGCCATCGTCGCCGAATTCAGCAGACACCTTTAGCCATTTGATTCCGGAGAGGAACTGGTTTAATCTTGCGCCTCCAAAAATCCGGAGAGATGTCCGAGTGGCTGAAGGAGCACGCCTGGAAAGTGTGTATACGTTAATAGCGTATCGAGGGTTCGAATCCCTCTCTCTCCGCCAAATAAAAGGGGGCCCAACAGGGCCCCCTTTTATTTGGCGGATAGCGAGGATTTGATTCAAACCCTTCGTTCGACCAGGCGCACAGCGCCGCAGGACGCCGCAGCGTAGCGAAGGCGCCCCGAAGGGGTGAGCCGCAGGCGAATCAATCCCTCCCACCAGCCGGCACCCATGCAAAGGAGTCCCTCGGCCCCCTTTTATTTGGCGGATAGGGAGGCTTTGATTAGAACCCTTCGTTCGACCAGGCGCACAGCGCCGCAGGACGCCGCAGCGTAGCGAAGGCGCCCCGAAGGGGTGAGCCGCAGGCGAATCAATCCCTCCCACCAGCCGGCACCCATGCAAAGGAGTCCCTCGGCCCCCTTTTATTTGGCGGATAGGGAGGCTTTGATTCAAACCCTTCGTTCGACCAGGCACGCAGCGCCGCAGGATTTCCCATTCTCCATATGCCATTGACAAAAGAACAAGAAATCTTCAGAATTCGCGTTCCACAAAAAGCGCCCGTAGCTCAGCTGGATAGAGTACCTGGCTACGAACTAGGGGGTCGGAGGTTCGAATCCTTCCGGGCGCGCCATTTTGCTTTCACCCCCTGAAAAACCTGCTAACGCCTTGAAAGGTAAGGTCGTTTTTGGGGTTCGAAAACCCTCTCCCCGCACATACGCCAATCTGTCCGCAAAAGTGAGTTTTAGCACGGCATGGCGGTCTTCCATGCACCCGGAGGCCCATAGTTCATGCGGGTTTGCGAGAAAGTCCATCGCGGTTCGAAAACTTTCATCGAAGTCTCTGATTGGACGGCCACATTGAGCGATTTTTTCCTGCATAACCTGCTGTTCCAGTTGAAGCTGGCCGATGCGTTTTTCATAGGCACTCACTACGGCATTCGATTCCGCATCGACAATGCGATCAAGCAACTGCTCAATCTTGCGTTCGGTTTTTGCAATCTCCAGTGCAAGAGATTTGCTATGCGTCTTTTGGAACTCCAGGCGGTAATTCCAAAGGTCTTTAAACATGGCTAAGGCCGCATTGAACAACTCTTGAGACGGTTTGAGTGACAGTAGGAACTGCTCAAACTCGCCCTCAATCACATCACGTCGAATTGATTTACGGTAGCTGGAACAGCCCTTCTGAAAACACATGTAATAGGGGTGATGCGCTGTGCGCCCCTTTGACCAGCACGCTGTAAGCGTGTGGCCGCACTCGCCACAGGTGACGAACCCGCGCAGGGGAAAGTCCATCGATATATCCTTTCTGGCGGGGGCTTTCGCGGTGGATTTCAGGCGATCCTGGATGGTTTTGAATGTTTCAAGACTGATCAGCTCTTCATGCCGTCCTGGCCTCAAGCTTACTTGCCAATCTTCTGAATCGACATAACCCGCGTACAACACTTTTGTCAGCAGATCAGTTACCCGTTGGTTTCGTACCTCACCATTCTTATCCTTAGGGAATTCAGGGAATGACTCCAGGAAACGTTTTACCTCAACCTGCAATTGGAAGCGTCCGGTGGCATAGCCTTCCAAGGCCTCCTGGACGATGCCGGCAAAGGGTTCGTCTCTGACAAGGACTTTGCCCTGGCCGGAGGTTTTCTGATAGCGATAGCCAACGGGAGCTTGGAACACCCAGTAGCCGTTCTTGAGCCGTGACTTCATCCGGTTGAGGGTTTGTTCGGAGTTCTTCTGGCGCTGGTGCTGCGAAACACTGGCCAGCAGGTTTTCAACCAGGACAGAATCCGAGTCATCGCCAAACTCAATGGAAGGGCTTTCCAGGGTAGCCCCGGCCTTGGCGATAGCGCCTCTGAGCTGAAGGTGAGCATCAAGCCCTCTCGCTAGCCGCGAAATATCGTCGATAATGGCGACACGCGGATTTTTGCGGTGTTTGCTCAAATGCTTGAGCATGGCCTGCATCCCCGGGCGCTTGGTCAGGCTACCGGAAACGTCATCGGTAAAGACCGCTTCGACCTCATATCCCTTATATTTGGCGTACTCACGACAGCGCGTTTCCTGGGAGCCGAGCCCGTCACCCCGTGTCGTTTGGGTTTTATTGGATACACGGCAGTAAATGACCGCCTTTGTGTCTTTAGTCGTCATGTGTAATTCCTTTCGGGTTCACCTGCTCCTCCTGAGCCGGAACCTGGGGCGATTCCTGCTGCTGATCCAAAGACGAGAGAAGCTGTATCGAATCTACCCCAAAACCCATATCGACAAAAGCCGCCATGATCGACCACAGGGTTTTTAACAGTTCAGCCTGTTCTTCCTCGCTCAAGTCAAAATTCTTGACGTGCTCCCGGTATTTCTCCAGATCGCACTGAGGAGGTGCCATCACTGGCTGACCTTGGGCAGAAAGCCATTGTTCATTTAAGTCAAATTTCTCTTTATCGGTCAATGGTTTTCTCCTTTCACGGCAGACATATCACCAGGTTTGAACAGGCATGGCGAGCATGATGATGGGGGCGACGCAAAAGAAATTTACAGCACTTGGTGCAACCTCTTTTGTCTACGGAAGACTGAATCGCAATCATGGAAACTGCGATACGCAGCGTATCTATATTCATCTTACTGTCTCAGCCGTTAATAAATTCTTAATTTGTTTCGTATAAGCCATGGGATCATCGCTCTCTAGTCGGCGCTGACCGCCGGTTTCGCTGCTGTACAACTTGGCGTTGCGCCTTGAAGGATTTGAGCTGCGCGGCCCGTTGTTCACGAAACCAGGCCTGATTGAAGGCGCTTCTGACGGGTCCTTCCTCATACTTTGGGCGCAGTTCCGGGAAGGGGCGATGAAGCTTGACCATCAGCGAGCCCCGTCCGCTCTCTTCCCGGCGCTGGGTTTCAGTTTTACCCCGGTCCTTCAATTGCCTGCTGATATAAGGGCAGCGGGCATGATCGAACGGTGTGTGCACAGGCCGGGTGTCACGCAGGCTGTCCGGCGTGCCCCGGCTCAAAGCCGGGTCACGTCCCGCATAGCTCATACGGCTTGCCTGTTTACCGCGCCCGGTCATGATCGTGGCTCCTGTCCTGATGGCGCTCCGGTTCCTCAGTGCTTTCCTTGCGTTCATCCTCATAGCTCTGCATGCGCTCTTCGCGCATTTCCCGCAGAGTCAGACGGCCATTGACCGGCAGGCTGGCAAGATCGATTTCCAATCCCTTGCCGTCACGATGCTCCCAGGCCGCGCCGATACGGTTCCAGTAACCCTTGCCGTCTCTGGATTGCTGCACGGTGTAAGCAACGAAATCCGGTTTTTTGCTGTAGGTGTTGTTGTCCTGGTCTTTCATGGTCTGTTTCCTCATGAATAGGGCCTTCGCGTATGATCATTACGGACGCGAGCGCCGGAAGGCCTTGCCGCTGCATCCCCTGGAATTTCTCCATCGCTCACCCTTTGTCATGGCCGGTGATGACGACATACGGACATGTGCCGCCATGGGCGGGTCTTTGTAATCGGCCCCGCAAGCCTAGGTAGTCGCAATCGAGCATGTGGCGGTAGGAGCCACGTCGCTCGTAGGTGTAATCCGTCAGGAGGTACGGACCCACCGGCGAGAAAATCAATCCGGCGATGAGCAGCAGCGGCCAAAGGCCGTACAGGCTGCAGAGCCCCCGCAGGCCCATGGCCACCCATTGCAGGGTGCGCCTTTTTTTCGGTTTGTAGACAGGCATACCTTTTCCTCCTTAGCTATCGCAGCTTGAGACGCACCTTCCTGAGGAAGGGCTTGCCGTGAAAGGGATTGATTCCGGCCTGCTTGCGCCAGGGTTGGATTTCCGCATAGGAGACCGGCTCGATGAGCGCGGGAGGCGCGCGGCGCACCAACAGCAGGCCGTTGGGACTGCGGCGGATTTCATCGGGTGTCATCAGGGGACGGGCGGTTTCACTCATTTGTTCATGCACAAACCCGTCGCGCTGTGAGAGGCTGGCCGCCATCACGCTCTGGTCGCCCAGCATCTTGCTGATCATCTCCAGGGTTTTCGGCGAACGCTGCCCCGGCAGAAACTGCTTGATCTCGGTCTCGGAGAGCAGGGTTTCCAAGGCAGTCTTACCGTAGACCCGTTCGAAGGCGGACAGGTCCTGGAAGATCAGATGCAGACGCAGGCCGTAGGACCGGCCCCAGGTAAGCAGACTTTCCAGGCCATGGATTTTATAATTTGTAGCTTCATCCATGATGAAGTAAACCGGCCTGCTTTTATGGGGATGACGCTTAATGGCGGTCATCGCGCACCATTGAATCAGGCCGATATACGGTTTGTAGACCTCCATGCGACTAGCATCGGCTACGATAAACAGGTTTACCGGTTTCTCCCCTTCTTTGAGATCATTCATGGAAAAGGTCGAGCGCCGCATGGCTGGAGCCAGTCGCCCGAAAGCGAATGGGGCTATGGCTTGTTGCGCGCCGGAAATAAATGAATCGAAGGTTTTTGACCCGATGAGCGCAAACCAATTGGCCGCCCAAGAACGGATCAATTTGGCGAACTCCACTACATCCTCTGGATCGTGATATTTTGCCCAAGGCGCTTGCTCAATGGGCATAGCGCCTTTAGGCAACGGATTGCCCTCCAGATCAATACCCAATACCCAGCGCAAGTTGTTTTCGAATGCCTCCCGGTCTTCAAGTAACAAGGCAACTGAAGCCAGGGTTGCGTCATTTTTTTCCACCATAATTTCAATGACTGTGCTCACACCGATAGCCCGGCGTGACCCTTCATTGAAATACCGGTCATTACTCCCGCTCTCCGCCTGTTCTGGATATATCTGTGCTGAGAATTCCCGCAGATCGTCCGACACATCGCGCAAGCCGCCGGGGCGGTCTAAATCCTCTACAATGATGTCCAGGGGATTGTAGCTGTCTCCTACCCCGACAATTTCCTGCCACAGACCGCCGGGATTGAGATACCGAACGACCTCGCCCCGTGCTTCCAGCGGTTCTTTCATACAACAGAGCAATTCGCCCTTAAAATCCCCCATCACCTTGCTTTCCTTGATGGAAAAGAGGTTCGGGATCACTGTGCAAATACCCTTGCCGGACCCGGCAGGCGCGACAGTCACGGCATTGGAGACATAATCGATAAAGAGCGGTTTCTTGCTACCGCCCAGCAGACCCCAGAAAGGCCCGTGCTGCTTGCGGTTGAGTTCTGATTTTAAGTCCCTGGCTTTGGCCCAATGCGCCGTGCCATCCTTGCCCGTGGGTCGATGCGTCCCGAACCATTCCAGGATGCCCGCCAGCAATCGGAAACAATCGGCTAGGATCGAACCCATGGCCAATAGAAGTATGCCCATGAGCACGGCGGACAAGGGTTGGATTTCCTCGCCGATCCTGATCGGTCCGCTCCAGTCGAGCGCAAGATACAACAGGAAGATGATCACAGCGCGTTCCATGATGCCCATGGGCTTATTCTTCTCTGTGCTCATAGCAATTACCCTCCCAGGCCGTGACGAATACGGATCACGCGCGGTTCCATGACGCCGTTGGCGCGAAAGTAATCGATCCAGAATCGACGGATTTCGTCTTCGTCACGGCAGAAGGGACCGTAAGACGGGCGCAACAGCATCAGAACATCGACTTGCACCCCCTCTAATGAACGGGGTTTAAGACGCTCCTGGTACACACGGCGCTTGGCAAACAGGGCAAAGGGTGGCATATCGTTCTGGACTTGGCAGAACTGTGCGGAATCGGAATTCATCACAAGATCAGAGGCCAAAACAATCTTTGCGCCGGGACGCACACTCGGCATGCGTGACAGGTCGGCAACCATCTCCAGGATTGGTGATTGGGAGGTTTGGCGGTGCTCATCAACCGGATCGTCGGAAAGCACGTCCTGCAATTCCGGCAGGAAGCGTTTTTCATACAGGCGCTGGCGCTGCTTCTTGAGGTAACCTTGTGAACCCGTATCCGCGCCGATGGCTGTCAGTTGATCCGGCTCCCTGGCGGGGCCGCAGATATGGAAGCGTGGGGATAGCACCGACGCTTGCTGATCGCCTTCGGTGGTGTAGACGGCAATCCGGTCACCGAATGCCAGCCTGTCATACGCCTGCTTGAAGTAGCGCAACAAAGCGCGTTGCTGGTCGGCATCGAAGCGTGGTTCGCTGGCATCGATCAAAACGTGTGTCTGCGTCCCGCTCACACCATCAAAGCAGCCGTAACGGTCCGGCACGGGTTTGCCATAGGTCTGAAAGGCGGCATAGCCGAGCCCTGCCATTGTGGTGAGGATAGCGACGGTTCCGCCAATCATCAGCGGCCAATTTGTTTTACGTCTGCGGCGGTATTTCATGATGAACGATCTCCATATGTGGCATGCAGGTTTTCAAACAGGCCTCGCAGCTCGTACAACGCGCTCGCCTTGGTTTCGTCCATGGATTTTCGATAGTCTTGGAAATTCGGAGGAACATCCAAAGCAGGCGGGGCAGTGTCTTCGAGAAAGTCCTGATAGGAAGCCAATTGATTTAAGGCGGCATCAGGCAGGGGCGTGTTGTCACTGCGTGCCGCTTGATGAGTTTCGTTTAACCGGGCAATGTCTGTGTATAGAGCGCTTTCAGCCTCATCCACTCCACGAAACAATTCGCGGCGGGCCTCCAGGCACCGACTGAGCAGTTTCTCTACTTTCACCTCTTCTTTACGGTATTCTTTCCATGCCCGGTCGAGCGCCTGCCGGGTGGCGGCGTGCCGGTCCTCGATCTCAGCGACGTATCCCGCATAGGCATCCTGAAATGCTTCATAGGCGGCGACCTTGACGCGGTGGTACTCGCTAAAGTACGGATAGGAATCAGCGATTTTTTTGCTTTTCTGGTAGGCGAGCACAGACATGCCAACTCCTGTCATTACCATGTAAAGCGCATGCGGGTTGGTCAGTATGCCGAGATAAGCCGTCAGAGATGGGCGCAACTCTTCCAGAGTGCCTTGCACGATCACCAGCCCGGAGGTTGAGTGGAAAAGCCCGACAACCAGCATGCACAGCCAGAACAGCCCGCGCGCCCGCCGACGGATCGCAACGAACTCGGGATTGTCCGAGTCCGCCGCATGTGCGCCGTACTGCATCCAGCGGCCAATATGGAATGCGACCCACACACAGAAGAATACGTTGGTGCCAGAGATCAGCAGAGCGAACAAAATAGCGTCGTCAGGGCTGGCGGCGAGATGAGCGTTGAGCAGAAAGCCGGTGATAACCACCGCCTCGAACATGATCATCAATATGAAGACCAAAACCGTTTCCATGTTTACCGATCCTCGGCCGCACGCGGCAGGCCATGGCGTAAACGAAAGGCCTCCTCGGCCTGGGCTTTACGGTGGAATTCAGCGGCGCGCTCTTTCAGTTCTACCGCCGCTCCACCAAGTAGATCGTCAACATAGAAAGTTTCAGGAATGAAACTCTCACGAATGGTTTTCAGGGTGTTGATTGCAGCACACGCTTCCGCACGTAGCTCCTGGTATTCCCGACGGGCATTCCTCGGTCCGACTTCATGTGCTTTCCGCAATCGGGCCAATTCGCCGTTCATACTCAGACCGGCAAGTGCTTGTGAAATAACCCAGTCCTGATTAAAAGTATTCATGAAACGGTCTCCAGTGTTGGGTGTGAAACAGGCCTTTCATCTCTGCTTGGCCTTCGGCACGGCCAGCTTAAACAAACCTTTTCCCCCATTTCATCCCCATGTATAATTTGTGGTTATGATTGAGAGAGATAACAAGACCGCAGATGATGCCGTAAACGATGTTCAGCAATTGACGTTGGAATACCGTCTCGCGGCGCTATCTGAGTTTCGAAAATATGTAGCTTCTGAAACGAAGCCGAATGGGAAGAAGAAATGGACTGTAGCGCCAATACTTGAGGAATTTTCAAATATCGCAAAAAAGCGGAAAACAGAATTCGAGCAGCACTACGATGCAAAGAAACTGGAAAATGTAATCAGAGGGCGATACGACATTATTCAAGATGTTTACTTTCATAATATTGTGAGCCAATTTTTACGGAAGCACTGTCCGGATCGTATCGAGAAATTTGCTTTACGTGATGACTTGGTTATCTTGGGAAAACAGCTCAATTCTTTCTACTATCAAACACCACCTAACGATGTTGTTGTAGCCATCTCAGAACATTACCGCGAGATAAGGGTTATGCAGGTGATATTTAAACCAACAAAAAACTATACCAGCCTTAGACATCCATCAGGAGAAATACGCTTATTTGTTTCATATGTCGCCTCAAAAGAAGTTAAAGACCTTTTTTATACAACCGCATTTGTATTTCCGGAGCCGTTCCACCATGCAGTTGGTGTTTGGCTTCCAATATACGGTTTGCATTTCTTACGCGGTTACCAAAATAAACTCCCGTTTATTTTCTCCTTGCAGAAGACTGAATCCAGTCAAGAATTGGTACCTGAGTCATGGACAGTTAACGGTTTTTGCTGGACAGTCCATCAATTTCTCTTTAATAGTGAAATTGATGAAGTTGTTGAGACGACAAATGAAGATGTAGTTTCTGTCGCAAACAACATACTTGGTGGGTTAATAGCGAGTGAGAGCGTGTAATGGGCCTGCCAGCAAAAAAATTATCGTATTACAAGGATCGGGGGGAAATGGAATACCCACCCAATATTCTCGAAGGCGCTTTATTTAACGATATAGAGGAAATTGAAGCCGCGATTTCCGAAAACCCCGCATGCATTAAAGATGTATCGCAGGAGGGAATGAACGCGCTGCAATTGGCATTGAGTCATGGCTGTTTTGAAGCAGCAGAATATTTGGCACAGGCGGGGGTCGATCCGCTCCATAGAGATTCATTCGGGCGTACAGCCGTGATTATTGCATCGGAGCTTGGATTTGAGCGTGGCGCAAAAATCGCTTGGGAAGCGGAGATGCGCGCAGCACCCATGCATATCGATGAACAGGGAGAAATTGTTCAGGATGCACCTAAACCACCTGGACCATTCTAAAATAGGCGTACTACACAAAGAATCTTTGTAATATAAATGCCTGTATAAAATGTAGTACATGAAATTTTATTACGCTCGCTGGGTTCGCGAATAATTGTTTTTTCACCGAATGTATCGGTAATCATGAATTACCAAAAGATGCAGACGCACATAAGTTATTACTCTGTAACCACTAGTAAACTTAAAATTAAACGTGGCCATCACTAATCCAACCCAAAAAATCCAATCAAAGCACGACAGAACTCGTCGAAGCATTGAAAGCCGTGGGTAGTGAGACCCGATAATCCTATTCCTCCAGCGCCCGGATTAATGTCTGTTCGTGAACCCGGAAGGATTCCGCAAGTTCCGTGATGGAGGAGTAGAAGTTGGTCTCCAGCTTATGGCGGGCCAGGGCGATCTGTTCCGAATTCAACTTCCGGGGCCGTCCCAGCTTCTTACCCCGCCGCCTCGCGGCTTCAAGACCCTCCTTGGTCCGTTTGGATAAAATCTCCCGTTCCCAGGTCGCCAGGGCGGCGGCCAGGGTGAACAGAAATTTCCCGTCTGGCGTAGTGGTGTCGAAATGCTGTGACAGCGACAAAAACTGAATGCCCCGTTGATGCAGTTTTTCCAATTCAGATAACGCATCGAGCGACGAACGGAAGGCGCGGTCCAGGGAACTGACCACCAGGACATCGCCGGGTTTCAATTCATTCAATACCTGCTCATAGACCGGGCGTTTCCGGCTGACGGCGGAGACGCCATCCTCGACAAAGATCAAATCGCATTCCTGCTGCAATTGATCACGTTGCCGGTCGTTCAACTGCTGGTCTGTCGAAGTACGGATATAGCCCAGTTTTCTCATCCTAAAATCCTTTCTCCGTGCGTTTTTCCATAGAGCTTAGACAAAAACGAACGTTTAAATCCGCATCCTAAAATGGAAGGTTACCTTCCATATTTACCTTTCCCACCAAGCCCTTACGATCATTCGTATTTCCAATCTTGAATCCGGCTTCTGAGCGGAATTTACAGGAATCCTAACAAAAACGTTCGTTTTTATAGGGGGCCGGTCAGGCCATGAAATCAATCGTTATTTTGCTTGCGTTGACAGTTTTCCACAGTACTGTAGCTTGCGCGGAAGAAACCGGGATCGAGTGGAAGACCCTGCCGGAATATATGGCGATGGATGGGATGGCGCAGTTCGAATTAATTGCGGAAACGCGACGGGTCGTAATGCGCAAGCTGGCTCATGAGGACTTGTACCGCGCTGAATGTGTCTCGGACCTATATAACTTTGATACCCAAGCGGGACGAAAACAATTCTATAACACCAAGGGGTTTCTGAAAGTCGCCGCAAAAAAGGGACTCGATTGGAAAGCGCAACAGCTTGTAGCACATATGATTACGAAGGAATTTTGTCCTGCTTTACCCATGAGGCGATAAGCGTTTATTCATACGAGAGTATGCAAACATCCTATTGTGTGTCATCGACATCTTCGGGCCAGATGAAGCCAATGGGTTTTTTCCTGTTTTTCGGGGGCGTCAGAAGGCGTTCGACATGCGCGTAGAGATTGCTGATATGCTTATCGTGCTCTTCCACTTTTCGGGCCAGGTCTTTATGGGTTGCCAGGATTTCACGCAGTCGAACAAAGGTGTCCATGATCGCAATACTGACCTGAACGGCCTGCTTGCTCCGCAATACCGCCGATAACATGGCAACGCCTTGTTCAGTGAAAACGTAAGGCAGATATTTCCTATGTTGCCCACGGCCTGCCGGGTTTAAGGTCACAATTTGTGATCTTAAAAAGTCGTACTCCTCCTTATCCAACTGAAACATGAAGTGCTGGGGAAAACGTTCGATATTACGTTTGACCGCCTGAACGAGTACGCGGGTTTCGACACCATACAATACTGCCAGATCGGCATCCAGCATGACCTTGGTACCACGGATGAGATAGATTTTTTCCGCTATGCGCTCAATCGGGATGATCGTTTGGCTCTTGTTCATGCCATCCTGCGTAGCAGATGGAAAGCGGAAAGCCAAGGGAAAAGATCGTGTCCGGTTGGAATCAAACTTAAGAGAGATCGAACCCGGCTGCCGGAGCCTTGTCCGGTAATGATGACATCTGTTTATTAATAACAGAATCGTCGGGAGTCTGATCAAATGAGTGCTGTTGATTGAAGCGTCTGCCGTTTGCATCCAGCCCTTCGACTTTCTGCTCCAGTTCCTCCAACCGCTGTTCCACATCATCCCGCCCGTATTGCAGTGTCTCTTCCGCTTCCGGGGCCTGGGAAGGATCATCTTCAACGTTGTCTTTCAGTGTATCGGCCTCCTGGCGGTTGTCCCGCACATCACCCCGTAAATCCAGGGCCTCGGTCAAGAGCACGGTCAGTTCAACAAGTCTATCCTGCTGCGCTTCCGTGCGGACTACCTGACCGTCGGCCTTTATAGAATTCACCTGCTCGCGTAGTGCCTCCAATTCTTCTCCGTCGGTCACGGCCATCCGTTCGCCGTCCCGTACGGTATAGAAGACGCCCTGTTCATCTTGATAGACCGCAGCCCCGTTGGCACCGGTCAGTAATTCTGTCCGGCTCTCAATACCCTGGATTTGAGCATTGATTTGGGTTTCCAGATAATCCAGCCGGTCATCGGCATCATCATAGAAAGCCGTAACGTCATCATAGGTCGCCTGGAAACGTTCATAAGACTGGCGGATGGTTTCATTGGCAAGTTCCGCTAGGTCACTGATCGCATCCTCCCGGTCCCTTTTCTTCTTTTCGGAATGGGTCGTATTAACCGTTTTATGCGATGAATTAATACCGGAAACTGTGCTAGCGTACGCCAGCCGCCCCATCTCTGTTGGCGCGGCATTGAACAGGTTGAAAGTGTCCGTCAGTCCCATTTTCCCCATGCTGTTTCCATATAACCCTTTGCGCTTTATAGGTAACAGGGTAGAGGAAAAGCGTTAAGAAACAGTTTATGGTAGTGGCACTGTTTTCTGTGTAATCGCAGATGTACTACATAATGCCGGTTGTAATACGGTGTTTGTAGTACAAAAACGATGACTTGGTCAGTAATGCTATATTGCTACAACTTTTTCGGTTAGCGTAGACCACTAGTAGTGTGTCATGTGCGGTCAGGGCGCCAACCTGAACGCTCACGTACTGGAGGTGATGTTATTTTTCGCGCATTCTTTAGGATTTCAGTGCTTCACAATCTGGCGCTATCCACGATTCCAGGCGATGAAAGCTTCGGTCTCGCGCCACATCATGGAATTGACCATCCAGCGTTTCTCAGCTATCGAACCGTCATAGATCAATACGGAATTCTCAGAACATATTTCTCAGCTTTTCAATGCTGAGCACGCTGTGGTATTTCTAAGCTGAAGTGGTAACAAAATCCCATTAAACCCATTAAATGAGATAAAATGCCACCACTGGCAAAATGTAGTGCAGTGTCTGGAACAAAATATGCCTATTCCCATCAGGTGTTTTGCCCCTCGTGGGGGAATGTTTGTTTCGTGACCTGAGGGCCACACTCAGATACGATCCGTTATAAGCGGATGTTTTTTAACAGCTTTCTACTTATTTTCAAGATTAGCGATAGGCCACACTAAGTTATCGCAAGAATACACCAGGATATTCCTCCAACATAATGCATTGCCAACCAATTTTTTGCGATAATTATATTTTTTGGGGCCATGCCCCGTAGAAACAAAGGCCTGGAACTGTTTGAAAGCAATGAAGGTGAGCAAAAAAGATGAAAACAAAGGCGATCGAAGATTTTTCACTACTGATAGTCATTGCCGTAAGTATATTTACAGGTCTATCTACATCTATTTAAGGAGTGTTTTATTCAAACCACAACGAAATCCTATTGAGGTAGAAGTATGCGGTCCATAGTTTTTACTGCTGTCCCCTGTAAGACTTTATTACTTGTAGTTGTTTCTGAAACTAAGGAGAATCTGGAAACCAAAACATCTTTCAAACTGCTTTCTAAATGTTCCGCTACTACGGGTACTGTCGATGCAAATACGGCCCCGATTACCATTCCTGCAACACCACCTAGCACAAATGGCTTTTGTTCTACTTTAGAAGATAAAACTACACAAGTGAATACCGCACTTAAAGCTCCCGCGCACCCCCCAATAATCATGCTTCCCATAATCTCACCTGTCGCTAGACCAATTCCGACACTACCTCCGGCGGCAAATGAAATCTCTTTACTTCCATGTTTCATCTATTTTCCTCCTTGACTCCTCCTTCATGCATAGAACCAGTAATTCACATATCACACCAAGACACACTCAGACAAGAACTATTTAAGCGAGGAAGGAAGAATGAAAGCCAATAGTGCAAAGATTTGGTTCGATCTGATAAAAGATTTCTTATGGCCGGGACTAGTGCTAATTGTCTTACTGTTAATCACAGCAGGCAGCACTCTTGTTTTAGATGGGATAATCAACAAAGAAGTATATCCAAATCTTTACCTGAGATTTTCTAATGCAAAAGACTTTTTGTTGTTTATTGAACTTGGGTTGCTAGGCTTGCTGGTTATTGCAGTGTCACTAAAGTTATTTATTAGAACGATCACAGACCTCTTTCCAGATGCGATGTTTTATATGAAACAATTTGTATTTCGCTGCCCACCCTCCGGTATAGAGTTGTTGAACCCCAATATGTTTGGAAAAGAATTTTACTTTTACAACGCCACCATTAGCAAAGGAGCTCGCATATGGATGAGACATTGTGTAACCACAGATAATGCCACAAGGTTTAGTCTTGATGTTTCAATTCCAAGTCCAATTAATAATGATGTGAATGATCTCGTAACTTACGATACGATCGCAACAAAAATTGAATCGTATTTAGTCATTATTGGAGCACCGCCAGAAGATCGCGAAGAGAAAAAGTTTATCGCTATATTATCTAGCCCGAAGGGAGAATATGAAAAAGGGACAAAATATGGCATTATTTTTCATGACACATGGTCTTTGGGTACTTCCGCGATGTCACCTTGCATGCTTATGAAGCATGATATTCTGAATATGTCGGACACACCCCATAGTGCGATATTGTCTGAAAATGACCAAGTATTCTTAGATAGGGAGTGGGACAGCATGCGTTCAGCTATAAAACTCCTTCCTGTCGATGAGCCTTTAGAATATATAGGTGTCTGGGTGTATTATTTTCGGAACTTTAAAGGGATCGATGCATACGGCGTATTCCATGTGAAGATGGATCATGAAACCAACCGTCTCACAGCAAAAGGCAAAGCTTGGTATTTTGGAACCTACAACAATAAACCAATAGTCAGAGGGGTGTGGACTAGCAAGCAACTGACATCTATTAAATACAACAAGGTATCAATAATTTACTCTATGGACATTGATAATTTATCGGAAGAGGAGATGGTGGAGGATGAAAACCATTACCTTGGTTTTTTTATTATAAAGAACAATAAACAAACGGGTAAATTGCATGGCTCAATATCGACATTCGAAAGCAATTGCGCAGAAAAATCTAAAAATATGAATGTATTTAAGTCTGTTTCTATGCGATCTCTTGAAGATGCTGAAGACTTTAAATTGCTTCAAAGCGAATTCACGCACGTAGCCAGAATTGATATCACCAACCCCAGAGATGAAGCCTCATACAAATACATAATATCAAATTTAGGTTAAAGGTCGCAATAGTCCGGTTGTTATGTCCGTTGTGCTTTAAACCACTTCTTTTACGAGAAGAGATGTAAAACAAAAGACAGTGTAATACGTAATACAGGCGATTCCGCTCCACGCGCGCGCAAGATGTGTATGTAATACAAAATGCTGCGATGCAGCATATTTCTATTCCATACCATCTTGGCAGGGAGATCACTGGCCGTTCTCCCGTGCACCCTCTGGGCCGCTCTAAGCTTCGCATGAGGCGCTGCCGTCATCCTCAGACAAGAGCTGATGTGGCGCTTTCAAGGCATTGAGCCTTTCCGCGCCAGCGAACGGGGTGGTCCGTTCGATCACCACTTGGAGAGCCTCCGGGATGCCCCAAGACCCCATGGCCAAGTGGGGGACTTCAGCTCTCCCCCTTGGAACCCCCATCGACAAAGGGCATGTCATAGCCCTCTGGACCCCTCGACCAACCGTCCGCCGCTTGGATGCCGTGAGCGTTTCTCCGCTCAATCCCGACCACTGTTGCGCCAAGTGGATGACGACCAAGGAGGTGTCCTTGGATGCGGCTACTAGGCCTTTTTGCATGTCAAATGTGTAGGAGTTGACAAGGCGTTCAGTACCCCTGCTGTGCATTGGTAGGTCCGGTTTGACCTTAAGCAAACCTTCAAAATCTCATAAAAATATTGATTTTTTCGCGTATGAGTAATGATTGTTATCAGTAGGGCTGATTTAGCTTTATATTCTTTGACGCGACATGTTAGCATGGGGGATGCAAGAACGATTTTTGAACACTGGTCGCCCAATGATACTCAGCCTTTTTTCTGGTTGCGGAGGATTGGACTTGGGATTTGAGACCTCTGGATTTCATACAGGGCTTGCGTTCGATTTGAGGCATGCAGCTGTCAAATCCCATAACCATAATCGGGAACATAACCCCGCACATCAAATTGATATCACAAACTTAAAGCTGGAAGACCTGGATCGATTGTATGAAGCTAGGTTTGATCCAGTCGGTGTGGTAGGCGGCCCACCGTGCCAAAGTTTTAGTAGGGGTAATTCTAATCGCAAAGATGATGATCCAAGAACAAAATTAGTTCGTAAGTTTTTCAATCTGGCATTAAGGATTCATCGCTTCAGAAGTGGATTAGATTTCATAGTAATGGAAAATGTTACAGAAGTGGCAAAAGCTGAAGAGGGGCGCCTTCTTGAACGTGAAATTCACCGACTAGAACAAGAGGGTTTCGATGTTTTTATTGAGAATACCAATGCTGTTGATTTTGGCGTGCCCCAATATAGAAAACGGCTCATTCTCGTTGCGATCAATTCAGAAAGGTCATCAAGAGATTGGACAGGGCTTCAAAAACTCTCTCTGTCAAAAACTGTGCGAGATGTGATTTTTGGCTTGGAGGAACCGGTACATTTTTCTGAGTTCAGTAAAGGCCACCGATCAAGTACGCACTTAAATCACTTGTGCATGACACCAAAGTCCAAAAAATTTTTCGACGGCTCTTTGAAGGCTGTACGATCTGGTGGAAGAAGCTTCAAAGTCCTTAATTGGGATAAACCTAGTTACACTGTCTCGTACGGGCATCGCGAAGTTCATGTCCACCCGGGGGGGCATAGAAGGTTAAGCGTGTATGAGGCCATGTTATTGCAAGGATTTCCACATGACTTTGAATTACTAGGAACGCTTTCTGATCAAATAACCCAGGTGAGTGAAGCTGTCCCCCCACCACTTGCAAAAGCTGTTGCGAACTCCATTCAAAAAGTGATGGGTTACGAAAATTTTTCGTCAAATGCTTCTAGAGCAGCTGCTTGATAACCCGCTCTAACCAACATTTCTCTCTGTGCCAATTTATATTGGTTTTTAAGCTCTAAACGATTTTGCAGAATTCTATCTAAGTTATCCATATTTTGAGCTCTCTGAAGAGCTTGCATCGAGAAATCAACCTGTTCCATTTCTGTGGTACGCTGAGGGTTAACAGCACCAAAAAGGTCTATCATAACAACTGGTCGACGACAAAATTCATATGCTAGACATGCCATAGATGGCGTATCATCCTCTTCGGGGCGAGTGGAATAGCAATAAAACTGCCGACTTTTTACATCCCACTCAGCAGCGTTAGCTAGGTGCAAAATCCATTTCGAAAACCCTAAACTGAACATTGAAAGAAAATGATCGTTGCTAGAATCGGCATGAGTAAGTGCCTGTTCGATATCGTGCTCATTATCGTCTGTAAGTATTTCTATTGCACCCATAGCAAACTCCTCAGACTCACGTGAGTTTTGGCGAATTGCCCCTATTAGTGCATTCCTAACTTCTTCAGATAGATTGTCATTTCGAGCATCAGTAGTAAGAAATAGAATCCAATTAGTACCACATCTAGAAAATTGTAGTTCTAATAGCTTATAAATCGCATCTATTATTCTATCTGGTTGCTTCGCTGTAGGTTTAGCAACAGAACCACATGCATCTATATTTACAACCTGGAAAGGAGAGCGCGCTTTTATTTCTCTGTACGCCTGAGATTTTTCATGGGCCAGTTCTTCAAACCGATAAGGAAATGTAATAGAAGTATCTTCTATTACACCTCTCTTTATCAGGCCGTCTGCTCTAAACTGTGATCTGGCACGGATTGTTTCTTTTTCTGTTTCTGCATGGAAACCTGTAGCTTCTAATCTAAGGCCAAGATTATTAATTGTATTGCCTAGTATTTCGACGTCAAAGTAATCAATTCCAGGTAGGGTTAAGTATCTTACCATCCCTCCAGGAAGAGTGTGTTGTGATCGTAAACGCTGGATGAATCTCTCTGTATACAGCTGCCACTGTTGTTCACGAACATACTGCTTCCTAGGGTGATGCCAAGGCATTAGTTCGTTTAGGGGAACTGGCACGGCTGGTTCTTCAATCTCTACTGGCAAGACAGACTCGCCAAAGTCTTCGATGTCTTCAACGTCCTCTGTCATTTTTTATTCTTCTAAAACTCTTAGGATATCTTTGATTAGTGCGGACCGTTGAGAAGAGCTTAATTGGCTAAGCACACCATAAGCTTCAAGCACAATCGCTATTGCAGAAGCCTTTGAAGGCGTTTCGTTTTTTAAAGGTGCATCTTCCTTGGATTTGTTATTCCAATCAATTTTTACACCACCTACTTCTCTAGTGGGTTCCGACGGTTCAGATTCGGTAATAGGGGGGTCAGCGTCTTCCCCCCTTTGCTCTTCCCATACTTTGACTGCAGTGGACATTCGAGACTGTTCCAAGTCTATTTGTTTTGTCTCTTTCTCACGATCTAAATTCTGCTTCGCTATTCCTTTATTACGATTGATCATTAATCGCAGCGCTCGATGCAACCATTTCTGTATAAATAGAAAATGAGGATGACTGTAATTGAAGGACTCTCTGTCGATATTAATTGCACCATCTAGACCAGTTTTAACAAATATTTCTGCTGTAATTTGAGACAACCTGTTTTGTTCTGAAATCTGGTAATTCAAGAATGATTGATCGAATAAGGTGCCACTTGCTTCACGAACTCTAATTAGAGCACCAGAGGTCTCTTTTGGAATTATTTTACTATTCCAATATAAGTAGGCTTCAAATGATAGTTGCCCACCAGCTCTAACGAGTTCTTTGTCTGTGAAAGCATCATTTACGCTGGCTACCATTAGCATTGGTGCAGGAATTCGTGATGGCCTTGCTAGATTAAAAGGTAGATCGATTGGCCGTCTTAGTTCCACGTCATCAACCAAGACTTGAAAAGAAAGTCCTGCGGGGCGAGTAACAGATGTGAGCTTTAATGCAGTACGAGGAGTGTCTGTATCTTGAAGTTCTAGCAGTTCTACTGATTTTCCTTTTTCAGGTATTTCATAATAAAGTAGGCCTGAACTGCCTGATATATCAAATGGATGATTTCTAATGTACTCAAGTGGAAGAGATAAACTCAATTGCCATATCAATCTGAGGTATTCGTCAAAGTGTTCAAGATTGGCCGGCGCACGCGAGAAATCTGAAACATCTGAGGCACTCTTTACTAAGCCTTCAAACTTTGTAAGTGAGTCCTGTTTGTTATTCCAAGGCAAGTTCGCATCAATACCCTCATCATATCCGGGTATTTGATTTTCCAACGCTCCGATATGGTAAGTTGGAGCTTCTCTAACCGGTTTACCATCGGGCCCTTCGGATTGTGCTGTTAGCCAACGTTGTCTACTTTGCAGGATTCGACGTATTTCTGGCCGAAGAGAGTAGAGAACTATGGTCGTTCCGTGTGTATCTCTTTCATTAGGCTGCACACGTTCGCTTTTGATACTTACATCTCCCGCGACATATTCTTCATCATCCCCTCCTGAGCGCTTCTCCTCGTCGTGAGTTCGCAACTTAACCGTAGCTGAAGTTCGGATGTCGCTATCAGCAGATTTAGTAATAATTTGAAAATGTTGGGTCAGCTGCGCAACAGCAAATAGACCTATCCCGATCTTGCCAATCAGTGGCCTTCCGCTTGGACTACATTCATTATTTGATTCAGAGACAGTATGAAACTTTTCGCCAGCATGTGTCCGTTTAGAGCTTCCCCCAATGGATTTTAGTATGTAGGCAACAGTCTCTGGAGACATACCAAGCCCATCGTCACGAACAATTACTTGTTCGAAATCTGGCGCACCAGTTTTTACTATCACTCTAGTTGCGTCAGCGTCATATGCGTTTGCGATTAACTCTCGAAATGCTGCCCAGGGTTCACGATAAATCCCATCTGTGACACGTGCAATAATCCGTTGGCTTGTTGCTAACTCAGTGCGGATAGGCTCCGCCGCATCGATATTTCTAACGATGTCTTCTGCTAGGTTATTGATCACTTCTGATTTTGATAGATCTTCTTTCACGTATCCTCCTACGCCAAGAATAACTTATACTTATCGTGGAAGCCAATCAAAAGTAAGTGAGCAAGTGAGAGAGTATAAACTGTATCAAGGGCATAACGCCCTTGATGCCAGTTCACTCTGAATATTTTCGATAGATGCCAGGGCGTTTCTGCGCTTTTGGCTTTTAGGTTCACTACTAGCAAGGGTGTTAAATGCCTCTCTGAGTAATGTGCGCAGCCCGGTTTCATTTTTGGCTGCCAGTTCAAATCGTGTAACAAGTTCCATTTTTTACCTCCTGATTTAGGAGGCCGCGACCACCGCGACCTTTCGTAAGGCCGCTCGTGCGCAGGAGGTCATGATCTGCACCTATGGTCGCAATGTATGGAGATGCGTGGACCCATTACGGATGTGCACGCTTGCAGATGTATGGCTTACTGTCGCTAAGAACAGGACGCTCGATAAGGCCGCTGGTTGTGGCTGGATTATCAGGTGCGTAATTGGTGACAGGTTATCTCGATGAACCGGTAGCCAGAAACCGCACTAAGAGCATGCCCAGAGCATTTATTCCTCAGCCGGGTCGGTTGTCTGGAGTGTCAGGTTTTGGATGCAGCGCTTGCGGCCTTCCTTGATCTCATGGAGGGAGATGTAGACCGGCTTGCTACCCGATAGAATGATTAGGCTGTCAGAAACCATACGCGGGCTCACCCATAGCCATGTGATCCACCGGTTTTCACCCCGGACCTTGTCAATGTATGCAACGGGCGGCGGGGACGCGTAGACCAGGTATTCCCGGCCCCTGTATGTCCGGTAGCGATAATCGCCTTCATTGTTGCGCTCACGAAGGTCTTTGATCCGGGGCGTCCGCTGATCTATATCCGGCGCGCCGTACATGCTGATCTCGAAACGGTGACCGGCCCGGTCCTCCGGGTCGGTGCAAAGGCCGGTGATTTCCAGCTTGGTTTCGAACTCGTGTACGGGTTCCTCTTCGTTGTCGATAAGACGCGGCGAACCCAGCAGGCTCGAATTTATCCCCGCATCAGCCCGTACTGAATAGTTATCCACCTTTATCGCAATGAAGGCGTAGTCGGGTTCCATCTTTTTTCGGCGTTTCATAACTTCTTCCAATCCTCTTTAGGAGAGCAGCCTGTCAATAGACCGCTGTTTTGGAGGTAACTGACTGAATAGCGCTGTGTTTATGCCTCATACCTCCCTGATTCCGTGAAATATTTAGTGTGGCAACTCTGGCATCAGCCGGGGCGCTGCAAGTCTTCCCTTTGGCTACGACCATCAAACCCGTGTCCTCGTGCCTGCGGGCCGCGCCAATTTTGATGGTCTTCGGACTTTTCCGCTTCCCCTTATGACTGCTGCCTGCCGTGAAACCCCGATTTCACGAAAAACAGGAGATACGAACATGACCACTTTCTTCGCCCAGCCTTACTCAATCGAACACACCGGATTTTACTTCGACAGCCTGGAGGACTTCGAGGCCGGAATGGAAAAGCTAAACGCCGGAGGGTGCGAAGAAGTAGAAATCCAGTACATTGATGGTGAATGTGGGCTCTCCCGTCTGGCGAAGGCCGCTGGGATCGACCAGGCCACCGTCGGTCTTTGGTTTGAGGAACTTGAAAACTTCGACAGCATGGAAACCGACCAACTCTGTTTCCTCCTGGATCGGGGCTTCTCCCTCGACGAAGCGCTCACCCGGTATCGATACGTTGCGATCTACTATGGATCGGTTGAGGACTACGCACGGGAGTTGATCGAAGAAACCACTGATATACCGGAGAGCCTGCGCTATTACATAGACTACGAAGCCATCGCCCGCGACATGGGCTATAACAGCGAGATCGAGGAAATCGAGCGTGAGGTTATCGTCACCAATGCCTATGAGTTTTAATCTCACAGCCAAGCCCTCGATAGAATAACCGGGGGCTTACCTTCGACCACCCGCAAGGCTGTAACGACGTGTCCGGTATTTACCGGGCATTTTATTGATTCTTTACGCTTCCTTCAGGTGTTGCTGGTAAAAATGGTAATTAATATCAATAAATCTGTTTGAAGGTGGGGATATGGCGCTTTGTCTAAGATATCCCCAAACCCATTCCATGAAAGTAAAACTCAACGGCATTATCACAACAGAAGAATTGCACCAATTGCTTTATCAGGCAGTGACAGAGGTGGAAGACCTCGGTATCCGGCAAATGCGGGGATGTAATCTATATTTTACGCCGGTCGATGGAAGTGGGAAATCGTATAAACCACGAAAGAACGGCAAGGCTGTATCGGAAATTGATGTTGATGGTCCTTATCGTTGTGCGGCTGATGATTTGAGTCTTTAGCTTGCTAAGCAGCAGATGTGATAAATATTTTCTGGTGAAATCAGAAGTTACTCTAGTTTGTCGCTACGTGATAAAGGACTGATGCAGTCCGTATTATTTAACATCTGTATCTTCGTGTTCAATGTTATCTTCGCTTTCCATTTCTTCGTTCATTGGGTCTAACGGTTCAATCGGCTTCCGTACTCGACGCACCATTGCTGCAACGATATCGAAGCCATAGGAATATTTCCACATCCTCGTTGAATAAAAAGAAAGAATTATGAAATGAAGCAGAAACGTAAATGCGAGAGGGAAGACAACTAGAAATAACGTAAGCCATGCCCAATATTCCGGTATTTCATGATTCATAGTGGACGCTTCTGCTAGAAACCATAGCAAGGCCATAGATATAACAGAAGCCAGCACTACAGCTATTTTTATCACTAACTCCGAGTGTTTACGATATTTAATTCTTAATTCACTGAGCAAGTGGCGAAGATTGGTAACTGATTCACTTTCATCCGGTTCAGTTCCTATGGAGCAATTGCCAGTTCCTTGCATGATTTCTTCGAGAGCAGCGATTATTCTCTCCTCTTGGCTGGAAAACACACGTTGAAATAAATCAAAGATAAGGTTTCTGATGGAATTTAAGAGACTGAACGCCAAATTGAGCCCTACGCCCACCTCAGCGAGCGAATTCAAAGCATCTGGCGTCACAAACAACGCCCTATTTCTAAAACCCGATTAGGTGTTCCGGAAAGTTTGAATGCTCTATCGAATGCTCTATTTAACTTGTCTGCAGTGTCGGGCTCGTTGAAGTTCGCAATGGCTTCGCAAGCCTGATGATTAAACTCGTATCTGAAACCGGTGTAATCCATTGTTGCAAAATGCTTTGCAGCAGACGAGGCGTAATTGCCAATTGCGTTTCTAACCTCGACACACCCGTGCCGTTCTTTGTCTCGCAACGAGTTGATTAGTTGCCCAAGCCGAAGACTCTCGAAGTCGTGGGGCGTCATAGAAGTTTGCAATAGGATTTGCAGTGTACTGTACGGATCAGATAAAAACTTGCTCGCGCTTTCGATCAATCCATCTGTTCCATAGACGCGGTCGTTTAGTCCGCCAGAATATATTCTTATTTCAGAAGACGCATATCTGAACATGGTACTGAGTAGCACCTCGGCATTCACTGGCTGACCATTTGGTATTCGTCTATTAATTCGCTCTTTGGCACATTTTTCTATTATATTTGAGTAATTGAGCATGGCGAAGGAATTCCCTGTGAACGCGCTAAACCCTGTACCCGAGTGAGGGTAATTGGTTAGAATATACCTGTCAGAGCAGAAAAACTACCCGAAAATGATCGAAAATGGGGAAAAAACACTTCTTTTTCCCTCGAACCGGAACTTGGCATTTGGATTAGCAAGAGCCTTAGTTCTCCCAGTTTGGGCTCTTAGATAGCTACTCTGCTCAGGCCACTCATATTTCCGGCTCGAAACCACGACCTCGCTTGCGATGCCATTCTAGTAAAAGTGACCGTTTTGGCTTCTCTGAGGTTTTTAGAAAATCTTCCCTCAGTTTTGAAAGCTTGCCGGATTTCATTTCCCTGTACTGATAAATATCCTGGCGTAGTTCCTCAATTTCCAGTTTATGGCGGTACTGTGCATTTCTCTGGCGCTGGCTGAGTTGCTGGTGCTGTTCGATATGCTTGAATATTAGATTGTCTTTTTCCGCACGGTCCCGCTGCATGGCCAGCAAAGTTTCCAGTTCGTTCTGACGCCGCACCTTGGCGTGTTTTCCTGTCAGGACATGCCAGACGCCCTTGAGACCGCCGACAAGACGTTTCGCCCTGACGTTGGTTTCAGCCTCCCAGCGTTCACTCTGCATCTGTTCAAGGTGCTGACGTTCGCTACGCTGGCGCTCCACTAGTTGTAAGCGCTTGAATTCCAAGGCGGCTGAGAGGTTTTGTTTTTCGTTTTCAGCGTCTTTCAGGTACTGCCTGAGCTTAGCCGCCATCCGGTCGGAAATTTGTGCTTTTGCCTGCTCAACCATGGGGAGGGCCAGGGGATCACCGAGCCTTTCCCGCACGGCCTTGGTCCGAACGCCCGTATATTTGGCGATGACGTAAACCTCACCCTGATAATCGAGCGCGACATAGCCGCGCCGATCACCCCGTGCCAGGACAAAGCCCTGAGCCAGGAGGGCTTGCTCAAAGGCCTTTCGGCTATCCGATACAGCCCAGCAATCCTGGAATATCCGTTTGATGTCTTTGGGGTTTAGGCCTACACGCCGCGCCTGTTGCCATTCTTCGCGACTGTAATTGAGGGGATTGCGGTCTTTTCTGTCGGCTAGCCCTGGAGGCATTTTCCAGTCATGCTCCAAATACAGCTCTCGGGAAACGTCTTTGAGTTTCATTTTGAAGAATGGCAGGTTAATCGCTTTCATTTCTGCAGTGTCAATCCGCGACCAGACGACATGGGCATGGCGGCGTCCTTCCTTCTCATGAAAGACGATGGCTCTTGGTTGGTCATCTAATTCAAGCTTTTGCTCGATTTGCTCTATCGCAGCCTCAAATGCCTTAATTGAAACTCGCTCAGAGGGAGGTGGATTCATGCTCAGGGAGAAGAAGGGTTGCTTTGCGCGAGTGCCTTTACTGATAGCATCAACCTCACTCAGGGCCGAGGGTAGATAATTGGTCACAAATCCCCGCAGTTCATGGATTTCAACATGCTCATTCTGGCCTATTTTGAGCAAATAATTACCAAGTTGCCTTCCATGGGCGCGTTGTTTCCCTTTGAGGATCATGGCAGTCCCTCGGAACTGGGGAAGCCCAGTGCTCGCATGAGCCGTCTGCGCATATCCTGAACCGCACTACAGGCCTCATTAATAGCTTTTTCGGTGTCCGGCGTCACCGGCAGGGAGCCCGTGTTGACGGCTTTGGCCAGTTGATTGAGGTTGTTGGCGATCCGGGACTGCCCCAACCCACCCAGTAAACTGGCCATGGCGCGGTCATCTTTTATAGGCTTTCGGGGGCGTGTCCGCACTTTGCGGGGTGCTTCACTGCCCCCGAACAGTTTGGAGCGTATATACACCCCTAACGGCAAGTGTCCGGCTTCTTGTTCCAGTGCCGCACGTTCTTCAAAGGTTAGTCTGAGGGAAAAGGGTGAGGGTATCCCATTGTTGTTTCTTGATTTTATCGGAGGTGTGCTCATCAGGCCACCTCCTTGAAGAATGGAGCATATTTCTTGAGAAATTCATCCCATTCCTCTAATGTTTGGAAAAGGCGGTTCGAAGTTTCTCCTTCGAAGTGCGCCATATTCTCAAGCATCACCAGTAGTACAAATCGCGCCTTAAATTTAATCGAGGATCTTCGAACCTCCGACTTCAAAGAGCCGGTTCGACCAGCGCCGCAGGTGCGCAGAACGCCGCGCAGCGGCGGCCCCGGAGGGGTGAGGGCCACAGGCCCGAATAATCCTTCCGGGCGCGCCATTTTCTCAAGTATCACCTGTAATGCAAATCGCGCCAAAAGAAGAATCGAGAGTATTCGAACCTCCGACTTCAAAGAGCCGGTTCGACCAGCGCCGCAGGCGCGCAGAACGCCGCACAGCGGCGGCCCCGCTGGGGTGAGGACCATCGATCCGAATAATCCCTCCGGGCGCACCATATAGATCTAAGAGTTAACGCTTATTTAGTGGCTAGCGCTTTTTCCTTTCCCGACAGTTTTCCGATAAATCCTTTACTTCAACCGACCATTTTCAGGGTGGGGGTCTGGGCGTTGCTACGATCAACGATCATTTCAGCGGTATTCAGCAGCTCTTGCCGTTCCGCTGCCGTGTAATGGGTCGTGATGTCCCCGTTAGCATGCCCCGGCAGGGATTTCGCATCTCCAGCGGAACGCCTGTTCCCCTGAACTGATACCAAGGCGATACTTCTGATATCTCTTTCAAAAAGCACTCGATTTAGGTGAAAGGGGGCTCAGCAGGGAATCAATGTCCTCTATCGGCAACGGCCGGTTAATCCAGTAGCCCTGGAAGCGTTTGCATCCGCAGCTTTTCAGTAGCTCGAATTGCTGTTCATTGCTGACACCTTCTGCAACGACCTCAAGACCGAGATTTCTACCCATCTCAATGATGGTCCTCACCATGGTGAGATCACCTTCGTCCACCAGGATGTCCTGCACGAACGACCTGTCGATTTTTAATTGTGAGACATTGAAGCGTTTCAGATAACTCAATGAGGAATAACCGGTGCCAAAATCGTCAAGCGAAGTCTTGATGCCCATGCGATTGAGTTTTTCTATCTTTTCATTGGTGCTGGAAAAATTGATGATCAGGGTGCTCTCGGTCAATTCCAGGTAGAGTTGATTGCAATCAATGCCGTACCTGTCGATGCTCGATGCCAGGTTACTGATGAAATCGGGTTTTTTGAACTGTAGCGCACTGATATTGACAGACAGGGTTAGCGAACGGGTTGAGCTTTCCTGCTGCCAGCGCTGCAATTGGTGGATGCCCTCATTGATCACCCATTCACCAATCGGGACGATCATACCGTTGAGCTCGATCAGGGGGAAAAGCTGGTCGGGGCCGATGATGCCTTTGTCCGGATGGTGCCATCTGAGCAATGCTTCGGCGCCGACCACATTGCGCTCGTGATCCACAATCAATTGATAAAACAGGCGGAACTGATTCTGTGTCAGGGCATAGGCCAGTTCACGCTCAAGTTGGAGTCTACTTTTGAGTTCCTGCTGCATCTCCGGATTGAAAAAATGAACGCTGTTGCGGCCTGATTTCTTGGCTTCGTACATGGCGGTGTCAGCACGCTTGAGAATGTCTTCCGCGCGTGGGTATTCATCCCTGAACAAACAAACACCAATGCTGCAGGTGCTAGAGTAGCTGATGTTTTTAAGGTTCGACTCGGCGGACACTGAAACCAGTATTTTTTCGCAAATGGTCAAGACACTGCTGTTGATTTCAGCTGAATCTCTACCCATGTTTTCCAGTATGACCACGAATTCGTCGCCACCGAGACGCGCCACCAAATCGACTTCCCGAAGGCAGGAAGTGATACGCGATGCGACATCGATAAGCAGCAGGTCCCCGATATCATGCCCGTAACTGTCGTTAAGATTTTTGAAATGATCCAGATCGATAAACAGGAGGGCGGAATAGGTCAGTTGACGACGGCTATGGAGTATTGCCTGTTTCAGGTGACTCATGAACAGGCGGCGATTGGGTAGACGGGTCAGTGGGTCATAAAAGGCCAGTTCTTCCACTTCCTTTTCGATCTGTTTGCGATGCGTGATGTCGTCCTTTACCGCGATGTAGTTAGTGATCTGTCCCTGCGCATCCAGCACCGGCGTGATGGTCATGAACACATCGAACAGGCTGCCGTCTTTCTTGCGGTTGATTAGGTCACCCTGCCAGACCTGTCCTGAACTGATGGATTGCCACATATTCTCGTAAAAATCATTTTCCTGCTTGCCGGAATAAATCAGTTGCTTCGGATTATTCCCCAGTACTTCTTCCATGTTGTAGCCAGACATCTTGAGGAAGGCCTGGTTGGCCCATTCAATCTCGCCATCCGGATCGGTGATGAAGATAGCGTTGGCGGTGGCTTCCAGCGCAAGGTTCTGTTTGAGCAGTTTTTGTTCGATCTGTTTGCGTTCTGTTACATCGACATGGGTGCCCACTAACCGTTTAGGCGACAGGGGGCGGCTGTTATCATCACAGGCGAGCGATGCCCTGGATAAAATATTCACCCAGTGTCCGGCCTTATGCTGCATGCGGAATTCCACTTCAAACTTGTCAATGTGACCGTCGAGATATTGCCGGACCTGTTTCAATGTGGTGCCTCTGTCATCGGGATGTACCAGTTGCTCCCACACCGTCAGGTCGTTCTCCAGCAGCTCATCGTCCCGATAGCCCAACATGCTTTTCCAGCGGGGGGAATAATAAACCTCGTCAGTTTCAAGATTCCAGTCCCAGTAGCCGTCGTTGGCACCCTGCAGCGCAAAGAACAGGCGTTCTCGATTCAGACTCAGTTCGCACAACATATCCTTATGTTCGGTGACATCGATGATGGTTCCGACAATGCCTGTGACATCACTAATTTCAAGTTGCGGCGTTAGGGTCATTTCGACCGGGGTGCGTATATCGTTTTCTCCTATCAATTCAGATTCAAATGAAAAAATCTGCCCACTGCTTATAAGCAGCTGATGCACAATGGCATCGAATTCGGCACGATCCGCTTCAGGTAGGAAATGAGACAATGGCAGATGAACAGCCCTGTCGATCGAGGTGCCGGTGATGTTTTCCCAGGCCAGATTCAGGAAAGTCATCCGACCGTCCCGATCCAATTGGAAGACGATTTGTTTGAGATTACTGACCAGTTCCCTGTAGCGGCGTTCAGAAGTACGCAAACGTTCAAGCAGTTTCAGGTTCAGCTGGGCCTGTAATTCGTCGCTTGTGATCTGCTTTTTCACCGTAGATCGCGGTTTATAGTTGCTCGGTCAGCTGCGATGAGGTGATGGCTTCGGCATACAGCGGAAATATCTCCTCACAATAAAATTCCTGCTCGAAACTGCTGCGTCCGGTGGTGCAGTCTTTCAGAATGGTGACTGAATAACCCTTGTCGAGCGCGGTGCGGGCGGTAGTGTCAATACAGATTGATGTGACCGCACCGGCGAATACCACATCGGTGATGTCGTGTGATTGCAGCAATTGTTCCAGTGATGTATTAGAAAAGGCGTTCAGTCCGCGCTTGCCCGGAACCGTAATGATCCTGTCACTGAAGGCCTTGATTTCAGCCACGGTCTCGCAACCTGTCGTACCATGCTTGAACGCCCCTATCTCCTTGATGGTTTTCAGGATACCGACCGGCTGGGTGATTTCGGAATAATCGCTGGTAAATACAATAGGAGTGTTAATCAGCAGGATCGGTGTGTCTTTCAGGTGCTTTATGAGATTGACCGTGTTTTTCAGAGCGAGACCTGCTGCTTCTGAACTCTCAAGTGCTCCATGCAATGCCCCATCTTTGAGAAAATAATCATTCTGAAATCCAATGAGAATGATGGCAGTTTGATTGAAAACCATGGATTCATCGATTTGGAAAAGTTATTGAATAAGATCGATTTTAGCACAGATTCGACCAGCGCCGCGTAGCGGCGGCCCGAATAATCCTTCCGGGCGCGCCATATTTTCAAGTATCACCGGCAGTGCTAATCACGCCTGGCGTGGAAGCGAGGTTGTTCGAACTTCCGACTTAAAAACCAGATGATTTTAATGGCTTATGCGAAATAGATATCCCCTTACACGACGAATTGAGCAACGCCATCACGAAACGACCAATCAACATCGTGATTCTCTGCAATCGTGATCAGAACATTCGCCGGATCTATACCGGGATTTTTTGCTAGGTTTTCAACACATTTTTTGTAAAAGGCCTGTTTCGCCTTGTTTGAACGTCCCGCACGCATGATGAGAAACATCATTACCCGATCTCCATCGCGCTCCTGAAATTGCAGACAATGCGGTTCCACTTCATGAACGATCTGATAACGATCATCGTCAGGAAAGTCCATCGTCTCAATAACCGCAGAATTCACACCGTCGGTAACGGCTTTAATATAGTCAGGTGACTTACCCTTGAGTATGGAAATGTTGACTAGCGGCATAGCAGATCCTCTTTTGTTGGTTGAACTGATTGCGCATATACAAAGCAGTAAAGTATCGAACCGCCTGGCCGTACTCTTGTCTTGCCATAATCCCCCATCGCTTATGAACAGCAAAGATCGATAGTCGATCTATACGTTCATCATTCAATCCCGATTGACTGGTACAGCCACAGCTTCGGTGTGTAACCTGCTGTGTTCCGGAATATATCGCGACACCAACGCAAACAGCCCTGTGGTTATCAACATCAAGAGAGCGAAGAAAACATAGTAGTCCGCACCCTGCAGAAGTTCACTGCCTTCGATGGCGAAATTGACCATGCTTGTAAAGAGGTTTCCCAAAGCGACGGACATCATGAAAAAGGCCATCACAAATGACTTCATCCGATTGGGCGCCTGAGTATACGAGAACTCCAGGCAGGTGATCGATACCATGACTTCGCCGCTGGTGAGCACCAGGTAAGCCAATAACTGCCAGGCGACGGTTGGGGTCTGCCCGATGTCGATCAGGTGCTGAGTCCATCCCGAGATAGCGAAGGCCGCAGCCGCGAGCAGCATGCCATAGCCGATCTTTCGCAGGGCCGTCAGGTGCCAGCGGCGTTGGATTGCCGGATAGATGAGATAGGAAAAGGTTGGTACCAGCAGCATCACCAGCAGGGGATTGGCCGCCTGGATCTGGGCCGGTAGTATCTCCACGCCTAACAACGTTAGATCCATTGACTTGGCCTGGATTACCCAGGCTGAGCCGGTCTGGTCGAACAGGGCCCAGAAGACGGCAACGAAGAGATAGAGTATCAATAGCCGAGCCAGGGTGAGCAATCCATCGCGGCTGAATGTCTCGCGGACAAATTCCCACCCACCAGGCGGGATGTGGACAAAGCGACGGCGGCCGGCCCAGAAGAGTATTGTGGCGATGACCATCAGTACACCGGGTACACCGAAGGCCCAGGCCGGTCCAACCTGCTGCAGCAGCCAGGGGGTGGCCAGGGTTGAGATGAATGCGCCCAGGTTGACGGCGAAGTAGAACCAGCCGAAGGCCCGCGGCAGAAGGTGTCCGTTGGTGCGGCCGAACTGATCCCCCACATGGGCGGATACGCAGGGCTTGATTCCACCGGAACCCAAGGCGATCAGCCCCAATCCGAGCAAGAGGCCGAGGCGGGTATGGTCCAACGCCAGAGCAAAGTGGCCGAGACAGTAGACCAGGGAGAGCAGGATGATGGTGCGGTACTTTCCCAGCAGGCCATCGGAGATCAGAGCGCCCAGCAGGGGTGTGATATAGACCGCCGAGACGAATAGATGGAACCAGCCCTTCGCCTCCTCTTCGTTCATCGGCTCCGCAACGCCGCTACTGTTAAGCAGGTACTGGGTCATGAAGACGACCAGTATCGCCCGCATGCCATAGAAGCTGAATCGCTCAGCCGCTTCATTGCCGATGATGAAGGGGATGCCCGCCGGCATATTACGGGATGGCAATGGGGCGTGGAGATAGTCAGTCACGTATCCAAAGGTACTCTATGGTGGTTGCATCTGACCCATCATAACCAATTACCCGGATACTCGCCCAGGCACTCTGATACGAGAGAAACCATTTATGGGCTCTGCCGCGGTGATTAAAACGAAAGCAGTCCTTTGACCCAATCGATGAAATCATAGATCCGGCCGACAAAGGTATCTTTGGGGCGATACCCTTTTGCGGGCGATTGGCAGGCACTTTTCTCGATGGCGTCCAGAAGCTGATTGAGTCGGCGTTGATGTATCCCGGTACGCTTCTGGATGGGATCGTGAAGCATGCCGGAAAATGCCGCCACCAGGGCGATCGTCACCATCACCACCAGAACGGTTGCCATCACGATGCCAATCGGCGGACTTACCGGGAAGAGGGTGTAGTAGAAGCGTCCCAATGTCTCTCCGAGAAAGAAATCCGAAGCGGCCTGTTCCCCGGCGACTAGGTGGGCGACTGCAGCACCGGCTGAAATGGAACCGGGTGTGAATTGATTCAACAGGATTAAACCCAGAATGGCCGCCAATGTGCCCGCGGTGATATCGCCGGCTACATTTCTTGTTTGCACATAGATCTGCAATGGCTCTTTGGCTGATTGGTGGAGAAGCTGCCGTAACCGTGTATCTGCTTCTTCATGGTGGCGGGATAACATGAGCAAGTCCGTATACAGGTGTGTGGTCAACGCCTGTTGAACCCTTGTGGGTAGTCCAAGATGGGTCTTCAACAGACGTCGGGCCAGGCGATGCGCTCCGAGTAGTTCGAAAAGCATAGCGATCAGCCGGAGCAGAAAATTGGGAAAGCCCATCAGGAAGTTGAATGGTGCGACCAGGATGTCGCCTCCCAGGGCCAGTCTGTTTAACCGGAAGGCGCCTTGCAGGGAAAAGTGCCTGTTTACGAAGGTTGGAATTCGTTGTCTGCAGGCCTCAATGTGGCTAACCAGTTGCCCCCGACTGACCGGATCGGTGAGATAGGGCTGTTGAATATCATCTGGCATCGTTTGAGGAAAGATCGGTGGCGGGCGGCAATGAGAACAGGTGACATCATATCACCCCAGGGGAATATTGCCTGATCTGGGTCACATTATCCAAGTACTTCTGCTTCATGGTTTTTTTCTATATTAACCAGCTACAGCAAGGTAGGTACGGCAAACCTGGAGGCAGAGTGAACAACCCCGGTTAAAAGTGACAATCGGGATAGTGTCTGCCGGATGGGTGTGCCCCATCCGGCAGAGTCGACTTGCTTGATTACTTTTCCGCCAGGCTGCCGCCTACAATCTTTTCACAGGTCCCTTTGAGTACCAGCATCCAGGCGTTGCCCTGGCCGTCTGATGTGGAGGAGCCGGCACAGCTGGTGCCGGGGCCTGCCTTACAGTCGTTTTTACCCGCTTTGGCTACGCCGTAACACTTTTCCGTACCGGCAGAGGGCGCAGCATTCGCCGCCCCCATGGCCAATGCAGTTGAAATCGCTCCGGCCACGATGGCTGTCTTTGTAGTCTTGTTCATGGTTTCTCCTCAGATGGATATGTAATTGAATCAGTAGAATTCATCAGCCTGCTTGATGCATGACTTCAAGCAAGAATACGGACCAAGTCCGATCCTGGATTCACCTGAAGAGAAAAATTTTCATTGTTCAATGTGGTTATTGGTTTTATTGGCCAGGTCGAATGGTAGGCGTCACTATCGCTGAAACGATTAAGCCTTTTCATATTCAGGATTACTAAGGAGATGCTGTCCATGGCATCGTCCAGAGGGAGAAAGCAGAGAATGAGATTTCCTGATTCCTTCAATTTCAATAGGTTACAGCGATGAAAGATGGCGATACGTCTCTGTGCGGCCTGATCCTCAAAATCTGTATGGTTGAAGGATGGGGTTCAACTGAATCCAACCCCGAACGGTTGCAGGATCATTTGGCAAGACGGGCGCCGATGATGCCGAATTTGGCCTTCGACAGTTGCGCTTTCGGGATATTCTTCACGCCCAGGTCGATGATTCGCTTTTTGCCGGAAGGCAAAACCGGTTTGTAGACGCGTTTGAGTTTTCTGATCTGGCCATTGGCATCGCGGAAATGGATTGCAATGACGATACTTTTTACATCGCGGGGGGTTGGGTTGTATAACTCCGCTTTGACTCTTCCCTTGTTGTCCAGGCCGGTCCGGAGTTTGATGTAGTTTTGCGGATTCTCCGACAAATCGAGCGCCATCAAGGCGCTGTAGGCGGCCTTGCCCTCCGTGGTATCTTTCGAGGCGGCCTTGCGATAGTAGGATTTGGCGGATTTCAGATTACCGGCCGCCTGAGCCAGATTGCCCAGGGAGTTGTAGGCATTCGCTGTCGGCAATAGTTGGATGCTCCTCTCCAGATCGAGCTTGGCGGCGTCGGCATTCTTCAGTTTTTCGTTCACCAGCCCCCGTTTGAGGTAGTAGTAGAAAAAGCCGTCATTCAGTTTAATCGCTTTGTTATAGTGCTGCTTGGCAATCGCAGGGTGCTTTCTTTTCTCCTCAATATCCCCGAGCAGGGCATGAAAGTGGCCCTCCTTGGGTTCCAGGCGCAGGGCCTTGCCGACCATTGTCCTGGCCTTTTTGAGGTTACCTTTTTGCAGTGCCTTGCGACCCTCTTCATAGGCCTCATAGGCTGGCTTGGTGCGTTTTATGTGGGCCGTTCTGGTTTTGAAACGATCCTTGCCGACGCTGCCGCCTTTAGGAAGCTTGGCGGCTGTCTTGATATTGTTCTCGACCCGCTCTCTGGAGGGTGGATGGCTGGCGAAGAGTCCACTGAGCCAATCCTGGTTTTTACCTTCAGAGAGACGTACGAATGTACGTTGCAGTTCGATTGCCCCCTGGGGATCGTATCCCGCCTTCGACATATATTTCATGCCGTAGTAGTCGGATTCACGTTCTGCGTCCCGGCCATATTTCTTGGTGATCAATTGGCTCCCGAGACCGGCCCCCAACTGTGCGATTTGGGCATAGTCTTTTCCCTGGGTACCGATCACAGTTGCCATTACCGCACCCTGAATCAACATCCCTCGGGACATGCTGCTGGCGGTATGCTTTGCCGCGGCATGGGTGATTTCATGTCCCAGCACGGCAGCCAGTTCCGCTTCGCTCCCCAATTCGGTCAATAGACCGCGGTTGATGGAGATCTTACCGCCGGGGAGTGCCCAGGCATTGGGAACCGAGTTATTCAAGACCTTGAATTCGTAGGGCAGCTTGCGATCACTGACAGCGGCCAGTTTTTGACCGATTTCGCTGACGTAGGCGGTCAGCTTCTTATCCACCACGTAGTCACCCCCCTGGGATTGGCGTAGTGGCGCATAGTTCTTTCGGCCGATCTCCATCTCCTGCGCCTCGGAAACCAGGCTTAGTTCTTTCTTTCCGGTGACAGGGTTCACCGCGCAGCCAGTGATCAGGGAAAGGGAGAGGGCGACAGGGATCAGTAACCTATTCATATCATATCTCGGTCTAAATCAGTTAAGTCATTCTCTGCTGCAATCCGAGCGGTTGTATAAGTCGCGGTGCGTTATAGACAACGTAAATTGACCCTACGATAGCTGGGCTCATGATGTCAATGTACCCGGCTCAAGCTGGATGAAAATCTATAGGTCTAGTCTATTGACCACGATCCGTTCATGATGTTCTGGTTCCTGTGCAGGCAATATCAATTCTGTTATGTGGCCTTTTTAAGTATATGAAATACATTATATTAGTTGAGGGACAGGGAGGCGGATCAGAAGCGCTGGAGGGAGTGCGCTTTATTACATTGTTTTACATTCGTTGAGTGCCGTTTTTACTTCAATCCGCTGATACATGCAGATAGCCAAGGATGTATGATCTTTCAGAAAGGCAGATACCGTATTATTCAAGGGCATGTTAACGGGCAACGGCCAGCCTCTTTGGTTCCCCTTTATTATTGCTGGCTGATTGGCAACTTACCTTCCAACGACTCGAGAAAGGCCACAATCTCTTCAACCTCAGTATCACTCAAGGCCTGATGGCCCTCTACCCTGAGTCGTTTACTGTTACTCAGCCATTGAATTGATCTGTCATCAGTGTCTCTATTGCTTATGGCTTTGTTCAACTGAACATGGGCCATGATGCGTACCGCCTCTTCCAGAGAGGAAACAGAACCATTGTGGAAGTAGGGACCGGTTCGAGTGACATTGCGTAGCGAAGGAATGCGCCAGACACCTCTGTCCGAGCCGTTATCCTTTGCTGCTGCGCCGAGATCATCGCTTAGGCGATGCCGCTGCTCATACACCGTATTGGGAATGGTAGGGAATATCCTGTAGGGCGTGTCGTCACTGAAGAGACTTGCTGCGCTGAAATTCGGTCCGGAGTGGCAAAGGATGCAGCCGGTGGACTCGAACAGCGCCATACCGCGAATCTGCTTTTCAGTGAGTGCGCTCGAATCGCCCCTGATAAACCGGTCATAGGGTGAGTCAGGCGTGATCAGGGTGCGCTCATAGCTGGCGATAGCCATTGCGATGGTGGCGATGGTGATCGCTGGCCGGGTTGGAAACGTTGAACTGAACAACGCCTGGTACTCTGGAATATTGCGTACTGTCTTTACCACATGATCCAGTGAGGGCATACCCATTTCAATCGGGTTTATCAGCGGACCCATTGCCTGCTCCTCAAGTGATGAGGCGCGCCCGTCCCAAAACAGTACTTTCTGGAAGGCCGCATTGAGCACTGTGGGGGCGTTTCTGGTGCCCTGTTTACCGTAAATACCGATCGATGCGATCCGTCCATCCCCGCCACCTTTGTCATCGGTGAGTTCATGACAGGATGCACATGAAAGGGTGCCGTCTGCCGATAACCGCGTATCGAAGAACAGCTTTTTGCCCAGCCTGATTTTTTCGGCAGTAGGCGGGTTGTCCTCAGGATATGGAGCTGAGGTGGGCAGTGCCTGCCAGGTATAGGGGGTTTTGAATATCCTTGAATCATAGCGTTGGTCGGTAGATGCAATGACCGATGCAAACTCATGCTCACGTTCGGGGAACAGCGACAACATAGGCCCGGGGAAGAGTGAGAAGATCACGATAAGCCCAATCTTCAGACTGAATGCGATGATACCGGTACCGAGGCCAATCCCTAGAAACCATTTTCGCCGCTGATTGGGTGTGAGTTCGCGAACCATGCTGATCAGCAGAAAAAAACCGGCTATGATTGCAATCAATCCGAATGCCAGAAGCTCAATTATTCCCGTATTCATCCTATCTCTTCAGTCCGCTAAATGTGGCAGATCTACATGCTGAAGGGGTTACTTGAAGCCAAGCTTTCTATACAGCACCAGTCCTGGACAGAGACCCGTAAGGCCGGCGAAGACCAGCATCCCGGCAGGCAGATAGAGGAACCAATGCACCTGATTCCAGCCGGACAATCCAATCCCGGCAAAGAGCAGTGCGGCGACGGTCAAAAACAGCATTCGCTGGGCGCTCATCGTTGATCTCCATAGTGTTGAATTGTGTCGATGAAAAGCATAAGCTCGAGCCGAATAATTGAGAAATTCTATTTATGAATACTATTTATTTGATATCCGAATAAATTAAGTTATGAATCTAAAGCAGCTTCAGTTTGCCGTACACGTAGCCGAGACCCACTCGTTCAGTCGCGCTGCGGAGCTTTGCTTCGCCACTCAACCGACGTTGTCGAATGCCATCTCGCAACTTGAGGATGAATTGGGGGGGAGGTTGTTCAGTCGCACGACGCGTAGGGTTGATCTGACTCCCTTCGGCGAATATATGCTGCCGCGTATCAAGGATGTACTACTGAGTCTCGATGAATTGACCAAGGCGGCAGAGTCCTTCCACAATCCCACGCATAAGATTTTGCGCATTGGTTTTTCTCCCCTGGTCGACATGCAGAGGCTGGATCATGTGTTGGCGCCGTTTCGACAGGCAAATCCGGATATCACGATCTTCTTCAAGGAGTGTTTTATCGATGACCTTGCCGAGCGTCTGAGCAGGGGACAGATCGATGTGCAGATCCTGCCGACGACAACTGAGAGCGAGAGAGAACACGCCTGCCTTTTCTACCGGGATTCTCTCCACTACCTGCCGGCGGCTGATGACAATCAAGTGGCGAATCATCTGTCATTCAAAATAACAGACCTGCCTGCCACTCCGATCATCCTTACAGGTGGCGGTTGCGGACTGAATGCTGCCTTGTCAACGTTACTCAAATCCCAGGGTGTTGAGTTGCATGCCTATGCGGGGCAGGCCCTGACCTATCAGGTGATCGAGGATTGGGTCTCATTGGGAATAGGCGCCGGTATTCTGCCGAAGGCCAAAATATCACCAGATAATATGGCCAACTTCCCGCTATTTATCGATAAAGATGAACCCGCCTGTTTCAGCTTTGAGTGGAGTTGGCAATCTGAAAGCACTGAGTCCGCGCATGTTCAATCGTTTATCGATTATATCCGGACGACAGTCCCCGCATTGGTTTCCGGTCAGGCCGAGACAGGCAGCCAGCAAAGTGTTGGCCAATCAATTTGAGAACGATTGGGATTGATTTAAAAACTGAATAAATTACATTCTTAAATACAATTTCTAATTTTATCGACATATACCTACCCTGAAACAGCGGCCAACAATCGAGTCGCTTTGCAAACAAATTTTACCGTTAAGGAGTAGTGTTATGAAGACCCGTTTTCACCAGTTTGCCATTACCGCTGTTCTGCCACTTGCATTGGTGTGTGCTGCACCATCAGCAATCGCCGGCGACAATAATCCATCACAAGTCTCTCTCTATGAACGGCTGGGCGGTTATAACGCCATCAGTGCTGTCGTGGATGATGTGGTTGTGCAGATTGCAGCAGATGAAAAACTCGGGCGCTTTTGGGCGCATCGCGGTAGTGACGGTATTACAAGGGAAAAACAGTTGATTGTGGATTTTATCGTCTCTAAGGCGGGTGGCCCGCTCTACTACCGAGGGCGGGAGATGAAACTTTCCCATGAGGGTATGAGGATAGATGAGAAGGATTGGGAGATCCTGATCACCGCACTGAAAAATACCCTGCACAAATTCAAAGTACCCGCCACAGAGAGTCGTGAAGTGTTGGATTTCTTTGCCGGTACAAAGAAAGACATTGTAGAGAAATCCTAGCATCGTCTGACAGGTTATATCGACCTGTTGCCTACTGATGACGGATAACTCTCAGCGTGTGATCAAAGTGGCTTGACCTGTTAGATTGCTCGCTGAGAGTTTGGCGGAAAATCATTGTTTACCGGAGTAAAAAAATGCTATCCAGGAGCCTCTACTTACTGACCGTGCTTGCCATATTCTTTAACAGTTCCGCAAATGCCGACTCGCAGCATGGCAGTGCTGTTTATCAGTTTCGGTCGATCTCATTGGAAATGGCTTCCAAGGCGGCATGGGGCGCAATCAATGACTGCCGTAATCGAGGTTATTCTGTTGCGGCTGCAGTGGTGGATCGCGGTGGCAATATACAGGTTCAGCTACGAGACCGTTTTGCCGGTCCACATACTTCGGAGACCGCATATCGGAAGGCCTGGACAGCCAACAGCTTTCGCCAGTCAACTGCCGAACTGGCAGGCATGCTTGAGGAACGGCGCATTCCTGACCAAGTGGCTAACAATCCCGGTGCACTGCTTGTGGGTGGTGGCTTGACGATAGAGGCGGGTGGTGAATTTCTAGGCGGTATCGGTATCTCGGGCGCGCCACCGGGGAATTCCGAACGGGACAGCATTGACGGCGTTTGTGCCATGGCTGGACTCGAAACGGTACGTGATGCATTGGAGTTCGCTGATGAATAATCAGAGTAGTTACGCGATCGATGCAAGAGATATTCGATCAGGTTGACTTTTAGAACCAGTACTACATGGTTCAATGAATGTGTTTGAGGAAATTGGTGCCGAGGAGAGGACTTGAATTTTCGCTGAATCTATGAAATCTTGTAATTATATCAATATGTTACGGCTTCTTTATTTCTCTGCGTTCCATTCACGTTCCACGCTGATCGTTGTCGATGTTCCACCGACAGAGACTTAACCTCAATATCTCGGAATATCTTCACTGCCCCAGCCATATGCAAAAATCTTGAATTATTATCGATTTTCACATATAAACGGGGAATGACTTCCCTTGATTACTATCTCGATGACCTGCTTTCCCGCGGCCAGGCCTACTTCTCTCGTGAAGAGGCGTTGGAAGCGCTTGGACTAAGCTCAAAGGCCTTCATTGCCGCGGCCAGCAGATTGAGCAAAAAGCATCGGTTGGCATCACCCCGTCGAGGTTTCTACCTGATCCTGCGGCCGGAGGACAGGGTGGCCGGTGCGCCCGATCCAGTGCGCTGGATCGATCCCCTAATGAAATACCTCAAGCTCGATTATCGCATCTCGCTGTTGCGGGCTGCTGCTTTCCATGGCTCCTCACACCAGGCGGCCATGGTCTTTCAGGTGGTCGTTCCCAAGCAGCTGCGGGCGTTCGATATCGGCCGCCACCGCCTCCAGTTTATTTACCAGACCCCGGCGGCCTTTACCAAGACCAATCTGCCTGATTGGCTTGCGCAAATGAAAAGCGAGGCGGGATTCGCAAAGGCTGCTGGCGTGGAGCTAACCCTCCTGGATTGTGTCCGCTACTTCCACAAGGCTGCCGGCATAAACGGCGTGGCCCAGGTCACAAAGGACATCGGTGCCAAGGCCGATCCACACAAGCTGGCCAAGGCCGCCCTGGCCTACGAGAACGCCGCGGTGCGCCGGCTGGGATATTTGCTGGAGCGTGCAGGCCTTGCACGCCAGGCTGAGGCGATAGAACCGTTTGCAAGGAAGGCCAAATCCATGAAGCCCCTGGACCCATCCGTTAAACCGTTGACCGAAGCGCTGGCGGAACTGCATGAAAAAAACGCCAAGTGGATGCTCGTGATCAATGAGCTTGTGGAGATCGACTTTTGATCCCGGCCTCCTACATCCAGGAGTGGCGCAGCAAGGCCCCTGGCCGGATTCGAGACAGGTCGAGCAGGACCTGATCATCTCGCGCGCCTTGTGTGACCTATTCAATTCACCAGCGTTAGAGGGCAAGATCGCCTTTCGTGGCGGCACAGCCATTAACAGGCCCTAGTACTACTATCGATGCTGTTCGTAACGCGCTTTCCTGGTTGGGAAAATGTAACCGGAATCAAGCCGACCACTCAATGCATCTTGTATTCAAGTTAGTGCCCGAAGCGGATATAGAAACTACGCTCAAGCTGAAAGTCGAGATCAATACCCGCGAGCATGAAAGCCTGTATGGCATTAGACCGTATCCTTTCGAGGTTGACAGTAGTTGGCACAAGGCGAAAACCGATATCTCGTCTTTCGAACCGGAGGAATTGTTCGGGACAAAGCTTCGCGCTTTGCTGCAACGGCGTAAGAACCGTGACCTGTTTGACTTACACGAGGGGCTCAGACAACTCTCGATGGATCCCGACAAGCTCATAGCCTGCTTCGAGCACTATTTGGTGCTGGAGGGTACGCTGATCACGCGCGCTAATGCTGAACAGCGCATGCTGGAGAAGCTACGTCGAAGCTTGACGGATGACATTGCACCATTGTTACCTGCTGGCATCCAATTCGATGATGACGTTGCCATAGATGCATTCAACCACGTATGGAGAAAATTGATTACGCGGATCAAAGGTGATCCGTGGAAGTTGTCCGAGCAGGTGATTGATGAGCTGCGCAATGGAAAGATGCCAAGTTTGCTTCGATAGTGTGTTGCCTCAATGGTTGACATAGGCATTCGCTACCCCTAAATGATTTAGGGGTAGCGACATATATTGGCAACTTAACGGACCTGGCGAATCTGACGCCGTTGAGGAAGTGGGATGGGTCCATACCATCAATCAGGTATGTTTATGGTATTGCAATACTTGAACCTGGCAGCGCCATTCCTTATCTGCAGTCGACCATGGAACGTCCGCACAATCGTATCATCTGTCAGGACACCACTTAATCACGTATTCATCAAGAAGGGCAAATGTCTTGATGTTACCCACACACTATCCATCCAGCCTGTTTGGGTACGATTAGCGCAATCGTAAGCTTCCACTGAATGTGAGGATTATAAGTAATGCATAGATGGAATGGCGCAAATAAATAAAAAGTCGTTTAATTCTTTGACTCAGATCAATTGTATGGATGATTTAGTTTACGTTGATTGGGCTGATGATTTAAAGTGATGGCCGTTCAATTGGGTTGGATCTTGTATCAGTAGTATACAGTTCAATAATTCTAATAACGAAGACACATCAGGTTACCGATGACCAGGATGCTGTCAATTTCAGGGACGAAATGCCTTATTCTTGTAATTTTTTTCCACGACTCCTCGATCATAAAGCCTCTCTGCTTTTCGGATCGCTGTTGTTGTTTTCCTCCTCGACTTCGGCGCTGGAAGGCTTTGATATTAGAGCTGCTTCGCCATTTACATCACAGCAGACCTCATCGGGTTATATTCTGTCGCTTTCCGATTGTGTCGAACTTAAAGATGTCCGTATCGATACCGGGAGCGAGCTTGTTTCATTATTGCCAGCCGATGCGTCAGGCAATCCTGGAAGCCAATTTGGCTGTGAATTCTCCTTTAATATGGAAGGGGCAGTACAGTATGAACCTGCTATAACGGCCTCATACATTGACGGAAGTACGACTCTCTATTCAGAACATTTCTCTGTTGAGCCTAATAAGCCCTCGATCAGTCTGGAAAGCATCGCGGTCAGTGAAGTCGATGGTAAGCAGTTTCTTGTTGCGAATCTGGATGCGAGCGACGATACGGATCTCTCATATCTCTCAATAAGGCTTACCGGTATACGGGCATCGGACCTGCGTAAGTCGGGCGGTGTGATTCAAAAAGCCAGGGAGAGTGCCTTTCTGGATAGCACCGAGGCTGTCAGGGTTTGGCCTCAGCACGACGAACAGGTGAGGTTTACCTTTTCCCAGGAAATCGATCAACCGTTGACTCCGGAGGAGATCGCCCGCAATGCATTGGTGATTCTTGAAGCAAGGGCTGTCGATGCATCAGGAAATCAGCAAGTTATCTCCGATATAAAATATCTGGGATCTACTGTGGACGAAAACATTAACGGATTCAGTGCATTTCCCGAGAGCCTGTTGTTTAGCGATGTACTGCAATCCGCGCGTATCATTCCGACCCTGGATTATGAATTTCGTGGCCCCACGCCGGTACCGGGCATCGGTCAGGGAATTAGCTATAGTTCGGCGGATCCGAACTCGGTCTTGGTGACCGCGGAAGGGGTTGTCTATCCACTACAGGAAACTGGTGGTGCGACCGTTGATATCACCGTGTCATTCCCCGGTCAGGATAGCATCACCATCCCTGTTACTGTCGATTTTAATCGACAGCTCATCGGGCTTGAATATGTAGGTCAGGAGCAGGGGCCGTTCGAACTGCAACGGCTCAACGAATTCATTGGTCTGCCCCCGCTCATTGCGGTGTTTGATGATGGCAGTGAAGCCCCTCTCAATGATTCGGTCGAAGTGATTTATGGGTTGCCTGATTTCGCGTCAGGTATTCTTTTTTTCGATGAACAGCAGGGGGTTAGTGCGAGTGCATTGATCACCGAAGCGAATCCGTTGTCGATCAATGCGCATCTGTTGCGGGATCCGTCGATCGAAGTGGCTATCCCCATTGTGTCGAACGATGCGCCCCCGGAAATCGCGTTCCAACTGCCGAGGAAGATTTCCGTTGGTGAAACGCTGATTCTGAAGGCCCAGGCAGAGGACGACTTAGGAATTGAGGCGGTAGAGTTTTGGCTTGAGGGGCAAAGAATAGGCAGACGCTTACGAATCCCGTACGAGTTGAGTCTTCCTGTGACTCAGGACATGGAGGGGAAACAACTCGTCATTTGGTCAATCGCTTATGATAGCGCCGGACAAGCGGTCAGATCGGCGGATCAGCAGGTGATTATCGAAGAGGAGAGTACCTTTGAACTGCCTAATTATAAGTTTGAAAAACCTATAAACTCACAAAGAATTATCGAATCCACTCCCTACCTGTTACAGGTGGCGTCCGATCTTGGTGAAGATGGAGACGCCTCTTCAAAGAGCGGGATCAGTTATATTGAATTCTTTTCTGAAGGTAGAAAAATATCTGAAAGTTACTTTTCCTTTGTCGAAGAGAGACCAAACCCGAGTAATCCGAAGAAAACCAACTATTTTGAGGTATGGCGGACACGTGCCGAAACGCCGTCTATCAGTACGGATGAGAGCAGTTTTAATGTCTATGCCCGCATTTACTCCCGCGGTTCCCATGCGGATTCCGATGTCAAGCTGGTCCGTGTATTGAAAAATGAGCAACCGATCGTCAACATCACCAGCCCGGTTCCGGGAGCCTCGGCGACCGTCGGCCAGCAATTGGATATTACCGTGGAGGCTGCAGATGATGTCTTGGCTGCGGGAACTGCGATCAGCCTACTGGTCAATGATGAAGTGGTTGATAACCTTTTTTATCAGGATACTGAGACCAGGGATTCAGGATCATTCAATTATCAGGTACATCAGCACACATTTCGCCTTGATGTAAAGGATGAGTGGCAGGGAAGTACACTGAACCTGAGAGCCAAAGCGGTCGATTTCCATCAGACCGTTTCACATTCCGAAGTGTTGCGTATTCCTGTGAAGGGCGATCAAGCGCCCACTGTTGCAGTCAGTCATCCGGCAGAAGGCGCTCATTTGGTATCGGGTTTGCCGGTTGAACTGCGCGCCAATGCGACAGATGACCTGGGTCTCTCCCACGTCAGCTTCTACGTCAACGATAACCTGGTTGGAACGGCTCATCGCGCACCCTATGCCTTTCTCTATCAAACCCGGGAGAATATCTCCGGTGAGCAGCCCTTGATGATCCATGCGGTTGCGTTTGATTCAGCGGGACAGAGTGCAACCAGTAACCAGGTCAATGTCACCTTGGGGCAGGATGAGCAGCTACCCGTCGTAAATATCGCATCACCACCCATCAACGAGTCAGATGCCGGGGATGACATCGCCGCTATTGTGGAAGAGAGCCAGTTTGTTTTCAAAGTGACCGGTTACGATAATGTGGGGGTCGAGGAACTGGAACTGACCGGCATCAGAAAAATAGACGGTCAGGGTTACCTGCTGACGGGGAACAGCGTAGATATATTGAGCGGAGTGGATTTCCTCCCCCAGGCGATACCCGGGGCGCTGAAGGCTTTTTCAGCCTTGAAACTGGTATCCGCCCCGGCATTCAGGCACCTGGATTCGGTAAATTACGATCGTTACCCGGTCGTGGTGAGGGCGAGAGACAAGACGGGCAATACAAGCGAAGCCCAATTCATCATCGGCGTTTATGCCGACCAGCCTCCGGTAATACGCGCCGTAACGGCTAATCAAACTACATTCTATAATTCCGATGAGCTGCGTTTGGATGTGGTGGCCAGGGACGACAGGTTTCTGGCTTCGGTGCATCTGGATATGTTTGTCGATGCTGAAACATCTCCTCGGCTATCCTTGGTCAGGGATGATTCAAACGGTTTTATTCAAACCCCGGAACTTGTTGAACGCATGGTCGTGCCGTTGGCCGATCTGGGTTTGAGCAACACCGCACACAATCTTAGAGCAGTTGTTACCGTAGCTGATGATCAGGGACAGGAGTCGGCTCCTTTCGAACTGTCGCTTGATTTGATTGCCGATGCGGTCACCCCGAATGTGGCCATTACCAGCCCGATTCAAAACACCAATTTATTTGCAGGCTCTAGAATTTCTGTTGAGCTCAGTGCCGCAGATGAGACGGGAATCAGAAGCCTCCAGGTTTCATCTGGGGGTGTGCCCCTCTACCAACAAAGCTATTCGGCGCCAGCGAAAACGGTTGAGGAGTCGTTTTCTTACCAGGTGCCTTCTGCGACGGGTGAGTTGGTATTGCAGCTTACCGCAGAGGATATACATGGAAATCAGGCGCCTGTTACTAACTGGCGTTACAACATAGTGCAAAACGATCCTCCACAGCTCGAGATCAGATCGCCTGCGCCTGGATCCCGTCTGGTGGAGGGAGAGCTGTTCAATATCAATTTTTCGGTGACGGACGATCAGTCTGTAGCACGTGTCGAGGTTTTTTTCAGAGACAGCGCCAGTGAGCAGGTTATCGAAACCATGGCTGGCCGTAATATCAATGAAGACCAGGAAACCGGCGCCTACTCAACCATTAGTGTCAGAGCGCCCCACTTGCCGGACTCATCAACTGGAATGCTCGGCGTACGCGCCGTCGATAGCACCGGACTGTCAACGGAAGTAGACCTCGAGATCGAAATACTCAATGATGAAGAGGCGCCGACCGTTGTAATTTCAGATCCGATCGATCCTTTCAATATCTTACCCGGAGAGAGTTTCGAACTGGAGGGAACGGTCAGTGACAATATCTATGTCAACGAAATAGAGCCTTTTTTCATCGATACGGCCAACAACACAGAAATTCCGGTAGAGTGGGAAGTGTTCTCCCGTGTCGATAGGCAGGAGAGTGTAACAGTGCCGAACCCCGGGTCATTCGGCAACGTTATCGTGGCAACCCGCTTCTATAGTGATTACAAAGGGCGGGTGCGCGTTCCGCGTACTTTCATTGAGAGTTATTCCGGACAGACATTAAGTTTTGTACTCAAAGCCCGTGACATGGGGATTAATGAGACAGCTACGAGCGGTCTGGATGTTACCATATTGGCGGATAGCGTTGGCCCTGATGTAAAGCTGTCGAGCCCCGCTGCTGATTTATACGACCGACAACCAGTTTATTTGGATGCCTCGATCCGTGATGAGATTTCGGTTGCTTCCTATGAGATTAGAGTCATCGACGATCAAGGCCGGGATGAGCTGATCGCGTCTGACGCGAATCTCAACGAGGTTCTGGTGACGGTTGATAACGTAAGTATTGATATATCAGCCTATCAGCCGAGTGAAAACCAGCCTGCATCTTTCGACATCGTGGTGCGGGCTACGGATCTCGCGGGTAATGAAACAGTTCTCACCAGCCGTCATCTGGTGCATGTGGATCAACCACCCTTGGTCTGGATTGAAGAGCTGGAGCCTGGACAGACCGTTGTCACCGGGCAGCCGACCAGAGGTGTCTATGTTGTTGAAGACGACTATGTTGATAGTCAGGAATCTTCCGTGAGGCTGTTGCCGGTATTCTCATCCCTGACAGGTATTGGCGAGCAACGGCTGGTCACGGGACACACGCTTCGCGTCGATGAGGAAAACAAACCAATCGTACAGATCGCCTATCCGGAAGCCGGCGCATGGTCTGGTCAGATTCTAATCAATGATATTGTCTATGCCGATATTGCTTCGGGCAGTCTCTCTTTGCATGCTCTAGTCGAACACGTGTATGGCGTAGCTACGGTCGATATCGAGTCTCTCGAGATTAGAACGGATACCCCACTGAATATCACCTACCATGTCAGGCTTTACTCGGATAATGCCTGCACAGGAAGTCCTGAGGTATTGCATATCGAGACTGACGGTAGGCTTAATCTTGAAACACTCCTCACCCCTGAGACTACACGTGCCGTGATAACGCCGGAATATCTCGGCGGGCCTGCTCCGACATTCTTGCATGAAATAGATCTGTCCTTGAAAGAGATTGAGGAGATACGTAGTTTCGATACAACCCAGGGGTTACAGAGTATCAATGCCGGTACGGCGGTGACTCTGGTAGTGGATGATAATGTAGAGGGCAGCTCGAGTCAGGGTTTTGTACAAACGGGTATCCAACATAGTCAGTCTGAGTTAGAGGGACGTTTTGGCTACTTTATGCCTAGTGTCGCCAACCCGGCATTTAACCGTATTGTCTCCCTGGGGCATGCTACTGACCGCTTCTCCCATGAAAGAGGTCCTCTAGAACTGACACAATTAGCTAGGCAGATCGTCATTCCCGACGATGTCACCCCTGAACTGACCATCACCGCTCCGGCTGAAGGGGTTGTGGTTGTGCCGCAGCAAAATATCCTGTTAGAAGCCGATTTCTCCGATAACACAGAAACCTTGGAGTCGCTGAATCTGATAGAGAACCGTCAGTCTGAAATCGCACTGTTCGGGGTCAACTACAGTCAAACATCATTCGCCATTCCCTATGTTGTTCCCATTGATTACAGTGCGGATGAATTGGAACTTACCCTGCTTGCAGAAGACAGAAACGGAAATATTGTCGAGCAAAGTATCCGGCTTCCGGTAGAGCAGAATGAGAAACCTTTATTGGATTTGAAAGGGTTTCACTCTTATTTGACCTCACAAGGCTATAAGAAGAATTACACCGAGCCGCAACGTCTGAATTATGGTGAGTTTTGGGTAAGGAGCGGTGAAACTTTCCGCATAGATACTGAAATATCCGATGATGCCGGATTGCAGAGTTTTGTCATCAACCAACTTGCAGCTGATGGTTCGATTGCGCAGGAGGTGTTTGCCGTGGATTACACGACGACCTGTCCGGTGCGACCGGTTGTGCATGATCTTGTGGAGGCTGAAATCCAGTTTGACCGGGCTGAGCCTACCGAGTACGAGGAGGTGGTTACCGACACATACGGTAATCAGGAACACAGAAGGTTCCTGGTTCATCCGCAGGTTAATGTCGTGCCGGAAGTCAGGATAACCTCACCGGCCCAGGGACAGCAGATTGCCGCGGGAACCTTTCAGGTCAAGCTTGGTGTCGTTGCCTCCGACGACCGGTTGTTGACGGATGCCAGCATTAAGGTCTTTGCGAATGGCGTACCCTTGAGTGTTACAAGCAAGAGTATCATTGAAGATATCGCCGGCGGCGATGTCGCGGTATCCCAGGCGTTTGCCTCGATCTATGACAGTTTCGAGCAGAATTACGATATTGAAACAGCGGACGCATACGGACATGCGGACAATCCTTATGCGGTAATGAGCAATTATGCTCTGGCGGTGCCGGATGGACTGATTCGCAGTGACCAGCCGTTGGTGCTCACAGCATATGTACATGATACCGATGGTGCGGTGGGTGCTCACGAAATAACCATGCTGGTGGCGGCGGATGACATTTTGCCCGAGCCGGCGATTACCAGGCCGGAAGTAGGCTATGGTGCAGTCGAGGACTCGGATTTCACGCTGGGTTTTCGCGGATATGACAATGTCAAAGTCAATCGTCTGGATATTTATACGGCCTATGGGGTATTGCATAACGATGGCAGCTATGCCCAGGGTGATTTCACTTTATTAAGATCGATTACCGGTATCCCTTCCGGGGACTTTGAGCCGGTCACGACCGTGAATATCGATACGCCGGAATATCTGCAAAAGCTCCATGTCGATCGGTTGAACGAGATACTGCCGCAGTTTGGCGTGAATATCGCCGATGTTCAGAGAACCGATTACTGGGTCCGTGTTGTCGCTTTCGATGCAGCCAATTCACAGGCTAGAGAGCTTCACTACCCGATTCGCGTGGATGAACGGCCGGTTATTGATGTGATCGAACCGCTTCCGGGGGCAAAGGTTGTCGAAGAGACCAGTCTCTATGTAAATGTACAGGCATTTGACGATGTCGGTATCGAGTATGTTCGCCTGGTCGCCAATTACGCGGATGGCAGGCCACCCTATGATATGCGGTTGAGACAGTCACCTTATAATTTCATGGTTCCCATGCCGGGCTTTGATGGCCAGAACTCTGCCAATAACCAGGTGACCCTGAATATCGAAGCCATAGACACCTATGGTGTCGCCAATAACGATCCGGATCAACATAGAGCGGAAGAGTCGCTCACGGTTGAGGTTGTCGAGGATCAGCCTCCTGTCGTGGCGATCGGTCTGCCCCGGAATGGTGACGAAATTATAGAAGGCCAGTATATGCTGGTGCAGGTCAACGCTGCTGACGATGCGGGTGTTGACCGGGTTGTGTTGAATGTTACTGGATTCAAAAATGGCGATCGCAGCTTTACCGACATGGTGTTCCCTTATGAATACCTGGTCGAAGTGCCTTACGGTCAGGCGGGATCGGATCTTTCCCTGACCGCTTCGGTCACGGAAAAGCGGCAAGGTGGCGAGCCACGTTCCGTTGAAACACCGGAAGCGGTTGTAGTGCATGTGCTCAAGGATGAACAGGCTCCCGAGATACAGGTGATGGCCCCGCCGTTGACGGGCGCCGCGATTGCGGAAAAACGGCCTTTACCCTTTAATCTGGACGTAAACGACAATGTACGTGTCGATTCCGTCAGGGTTTCGCTATATGTGGACATTAATTCAGACGGAATCTTCACTGACAATGAACAGGTATCCGATCATTTAATGTTGTCGGCTCCCTATTCAGGATCCAGGCCGGTAAAAACCATTCGTGAATATATGGGACTGCAAAGCGAAGCCCCTGCTCCCGAGAGTCTGGATATGCAGTTTCGCGTTACCGCCAGGGATGGTATAGGGAATGAAAGTGTTGTCGAAATTCCGGTCCAACTGGTGGGTAACAATCCACCCGAAGTGAATGGTATTACTATTCTGGATTCACGGGGATTCAGTCTTGGCGATATCGATGAGATTACCGAGGGACGCGAGATTGTCGTCAATGTCGTCGCAAGCGATCCGGAAGTCGGTGTGGATACCGCGACACTCTATTACGCCATCGGTCCTCCGGGAACTCAACCCGAGTATCAACTTGTTGGTGAGGATGCCAGTCTGCCATTTCATTTTCATCTCAAAGTACCGACAGGGAAGGTCGGCAACCTAGTGCGTTTCAGGGCGAAGGCGCGTGACATCGACGGCTATGAGTCACCTTTACACGATTCGCCCTTGGAACTGATGATCACAGCGGATGAACCTCCTGAGGTTACGATTACCCAGCCGGATAACAACAGTTCAGTCATTATCGATGGTCAGGATATCGATGTAGTGGCTGAGGTTTTCGACGACCTTGGGCCTGAAGGCATTGATCATGTTGTTTTCTATGTTAACGGCCAGCCTGCTTCTGTTGTCTATAGCAGTCGTGGGAAACTCAGCGGAAGTCATGCGCAAGAACATATCTATGAGGCTTCCCTAGCCGCTCCAAGCGGTGTCAACGGTTTTATCATAAAGGCGATAGCCTACGATGTTTTGGGTCAGACCGGTGAAAGCCAGGAAGTATTGGTCGGTCGGGTCGAAGATACCGTGGTGCCAAGAGTATCCATATTGTCTCCGCTAGATCATGAGATCCTGACCACTGCGGAAACTATAAGGGCTGTTGTTACCGTTGAGGATATCGGCACGACGAATCAGCAGGTCACCATGACCTGGCATCGCGAATTTCAGAATGCCCAGGGTCTTTGGGAACCCCTCAATGAAAGTGTGATTGAGCTGTTTCGCGACGATACCCGGGCTCCGGACGACAATACCCCGGTCAGTGACCCTGCCAATCACTACTATGTCTACTGGGCGGATTTTAGCGACGGTAATATCCTCCAAAGATCCGATAGGCGTAATGAACGGGTTCGTATCATAACCAGCGTGGTAACGCCGAACCATACAGTTAACCAGGAAACCTTTTATGAGGTCGGCCTGCCGATCAGTGAGCGGCGTTTTATCTCGCCGGATGAGACATCCTTTGAACAGGGCAAGGATGTTTACTATACCTCGGTACAACAATACCGTTCGCTTGACCGGGAAAACGCAATGGTTGCAGCCTGGTCGTCGGTCGATCCGATGCGCATCGAGCAGGGCTTGGGACAGAACTTCCAAGCGCAAGATGGGGATAGCGACCTGGATCACCTCTACCAACGGACCGGCATTTTTATCCTGGATGCGGTGGATGAGACAGAAGGTACTCAGGACGGTGAACGCTTTGTCTACTCGGCATTGCTGAACGGCGCCGCAGAGATCTTCAGCGGAACTATCGGAGAAATCGTTGCGGATGAGAACCTGGTGCTGGCTGCCAAATCAGGAGTGATCGAGCTCTCCGATCTACCATCCGAGCGGTTTGTTGAGGCTGGATTTGTGACCGAGTTGCAAGCCGAGATTCAGAGAGACTGGATAGGCGGACCCAACGGCAATGAAGGAAGCGGCGAACTATACCTACAGAACGAAAGCGCCGAACTGCTGCTGTTCAGCAACCAAAATGGCGATAATCAATTCGGTCTGCCTTTCCTCAAGCTCGGCAGGATCGATCTGCCCTATCCCGATACCTATGGCTTGGCGCGTAAGGACGATCTGGTTTTGGTCGCCAACGGACACGGTGGCATCCAAGTTATCGATATCAGCAATCTGCGGGCGCCCTACCATGTCGGTTATATCAAGCCGGACGGCTTTGCCAGGGATGTCAAGATCAAAGGCCGGTTCGCCTATATCGCAGCCTCCCATCAGGGGGTTGTCGTTGCGGATGTCAGCGATCCAGCTCTACCCATCGTCGCCTACGCCGATACACTGGGTGTGGCCAATCGGCTCCACCTGCTCGGGGATCGATTGTTCGTATCTGATATGGCCGGAGATGGTGGGAGTTCAAGACTCAATATTCTAGATATCAGCGACCCCTTTCATCCTCAGGTCACGAAAACGGTCGAATTGCATCCCGCACGCCCGGATCTTGTGCCGGATGGTGTCTATGATGTCCATGTTTCCGGCAATCTGGCCTATGTCACCGTACACTATTCGGATCAGGAGGATCTACCGGCTCAATCTGCTGTAGAGATCATAGACCTGGCGCGGCTTGAACAGGTCGATCTCGACGTTACGGTTCCGGCGATGATTCATCGGCAGGCTACCCTGGACAATTTCGCATCCCGTGATATTACATTGGCGAGGGGTGCTATCCAGGTGGCGGCGGGTCGCTCCGGTGTCAACCGGATCGAAATGCCGGCGCTCACGATTTTGAACCACCAGCCCTATTCCGACCAGACAAACGTTTCCACCCGGCTTACGGAAATTGCCATTGAACTCTCTTCTGTGCTGCCTGCGGATGTGGTGCTGTCAGATTTCATCGAGGTCCTGGAAGGAGATCCGCTGGTGGGTACGCCGGTTACCGACCGTTTCGATATCGGTTTCGCGGCCCGTGGTTCCGGTGTGACCCATCGGATCATCGAGTTGACGAGAAGGGACGGTGTATGGCTGTCACCCAATCAGCGCTACTATGTGCGTATCTCGTCAGGTTTGGCGCCGCTTACCGGGCAGGCATTGGCCGCTGACTATCTGTTTGCGTTTTCAACGGCGATCGCGGATGGCGCGAACTATCCCGAGATCACCTCGATCTGCACCGAGGAGAGCCATATATCCGGTGGTCCCTGTATCGCGGTGGGGGATATACGCGGTGGCACCGGGATCGTGGTGAGCGGTTATGGTTTTGGTGATGATCCACAATTGATACTTGGCGGCCAACCGCTGGTCGTCACCAATATTGTGACAACGGATATAGAGGGACTGCTACAACTTCATGCAACGACAGTGCCGAACTATGCGGGTCCGGCTGCTGTTTCCGTGACCAATGGACACCAACTCTCCGATACCGTGTTGGGCAGCTTTACATATGTAGACCAACTCAGTATCAGTTTCATCACGCCTGCGGTGGTGCGCACCGATCAGGCCGGCAGGAATGATCAGGTAGAGATTGTCGGCTATGGATTTCACAGCGGAATCAGCCTTAAGGCTTACAAGAGCGGGGTGCCTGAAAGTGCGATCATCGATGAGATAGATGGCGATCGGCTGCAACTCTACAGCGCGGAACGTATGGTCTGGGCAGCGCCTGATTTTCGCGATGAGAACGGAGCCGGCTATCGGGGATTCATCGATGTGGAAATCAGTGATGTGCTTGGCCGAAGGTTTGTACAGCCAAGGGCTCTTTTCTACGGAAGGCTTAGCGTCAACCGTACACTGCAGACAGAGTTCAGCTTTACCCAGGGAGATATCGATAGTCTGATTGACGAGTTAAATAACTATATCCCTGACGCGGGCAAGTTGCCTCCGGGGGAGATCGTCGATTTGGCGGTCGATAGTGAGCTGGATCTGCTCTACGTGCTTGGCCGTGGACTGACGGATGGGGATGTGCCTAAGCCGCAACGGGTTACCGATCCTGAGACTGTCCAGCACTACTACGCGCCCGGCTGGATCAGTCTTGTCAAATATCTGCCGGATACCATCGCCGATAGCGCACCGATGCATGGCCTGGGTTATTACAATCTACCTCAGGATATTGAACCAACCGCGATACTCCTGGGTGACAATCATGCCTATGTGACTGCCAAGGGGTATCACTTTCCCCATATCGATACCGCTTACGAAGGACAGTCCCTGTTACTTGTTTATGATCGGGAGATTCGTAATCCCGCTGACTATACGGAGCAGCCGCCCGGCAAGGACCGGGATATCATTTACGCCTTGCCCCTGCCGTTCAATACTTTCCCGACCCGTCTCACGCGCAAGGACGATTTGCTGTTCGTGGCGGGAGGCATCGAGGGTGTTGCCGTCCTGAGCACCACCAATCCCTCGCGGCCATCGGTGATTCGCAGAATCGATCAAGTATTCCATGCTGGGGAGCAGATCCGTTTGAACGCCAAGGATATCGCAGTCGTCAATGACGAGCTTCACGTGGTGTCGATCGGTGGCTGGCGCTATCTCTTCGATTTAACCAAACCTTCACTGCCCCAACTCAGTGTTTCGGAGTTTGGCGGTCAGACCGCTGCGATGCAGGGCGATCGGCAGTTTGCTACCGGAGATGGGCTAGAAATCGTCGACGTATCGACACCTGAAGTGTTGCGCATGGTGGGTGAATATAACGGCAACGGGTTTGTGGTTCCTGGTCAGAGCCACGGCATGGCGGCATTGTCCACGGAAGCGGTAAACCTGACACGCCTGAGAAAAAATGACCCGGCTGTTTGCGGCGATGAGTATACCGAGACATACCTTTCACTTTACGACGCCAGCCGACACAATCAGGTGACCCTGCTTGACGCGCTTTGGCTGAATCAAGGATGCCTTAAAACCAATGTGGTTGTCACAAACAGGGGCGGCGTTCAGACCTTGCCTGATCCGGTGCTGATGACAGATGAGGGATTTGCCGTATTCGCCTTACCGAAACAGGAAGAAGACGGCAGGCGGATATCCTATCTCAATTTTGTCGATACCCTGACTCAGGAGCTGGTCAGCGCATCGCCCTCACAGGGTGAGCGGGGTGTTTACCTGGACAGCGTAATTGAGTTGCGCTTCACACGCCCATTGCCTTCCGACTTGACCACCCTGACGCCCTATATATCGCTGGAGATGGATGATGGCAGCGGTGGTTTTCAGGCCGTGCCTTTCACCTTGCAATCAGGAACTGATGCCAGCACTCTCTTTGTCATGCCAGACAGTGTACTCATGGCCAACAGTAGTCATCGCCTGTTGTTGAGTGGGGATATCGATAGTCGCCGCACTGTAGGACTGTTTAATCACGAGATCAGCTTTGCCACAGGCAGCGCCACGGGTCCCAAACTGGAGCTGGTGGAGATGTCTCCAAGGGCCTTGGAGGTTTCAGGCGGTGAGTTCTTTGTAACGTTGCGCAATGTCGCGACCCTGCCGCAATTCACACTCTCCGGTGGAGCGGCGCCGGTCACTTCCCAGGAGGTGTTGCCCAATGGCGATATTCAATATCGGTTGGATGCGCCTCAGAACCTTCCGGGACCGGCAACCCTGCGGGTCGCCACCGCCGACGGAACCTCAATCACACGCATCGGCGCGGTTCACTATGTGCAGCCGTTGTTGGTGTCGAGTCTGTCGCCAAGCCAGGGTTCACTCACCGGGGGCACGAGGGTCCACATCAAAGGGCAGGGATTCCGCCAGGAGGATGGCCAGATAGAGGTACTGTTCGCTGGCTTTCCCGTGGCCAACGGAGAGGTCAAGGTGCTCGATACGGAAACCCTGGAGGTGATCACGCCCGGCGGAGCGATCGGAACCGTGGATGTGACCGTGATTCTGCCCAACGGCCAGCAAGGGGTGCTGGAGCAGGCCTACTCCTATCAACAACCCGTGCAGGGCAATATCGAGTCGATCGGCCGCATATATGACTTGGTGCTGGATCCCACCGGAAGCTTCCTGATTGCCGCGCAAGGCAATGAGGGGGTTTATATCTATGACGTGAATGCCGGAAATTTCACGGCGGATCAGGAGAATCCGCTCAACCTGGATGATCTGCTGAATTATATCGATCGGGACGGTGATGGAAGGGATGATCGCATCCTGACCAATGTCTCCCTGCCGGGCGGCTATATTGCAGTGGGTGTCGTACCCTACTTCGAACGGGGAGCCGACCGGATTTTTGTTACCGGCGTACGCCTGGCCGACGGGGTGCCGCAAGCTGCGAGTCTCTTTGTCATTGCCTTCGACTCGGTCGATATCGGCAACTCAACGCTGATCCGTCAACTGGAACTGCCCTCGGCCTCGGCCCGCGGTCTCAGCTCGATGAATAATCGCGTGTTGGTAGCGATGGGAGAGGCGGGATTCGGTATCGTCGATACCTATCTGCACAATAAGATCTATCTTACCGACGCACTGGCGATGCCTGCTGATAAACCGTTGCTGGATTTAACTCAGTTACCTGTTTCCACAGGCGAGAACAGCCGATACGTTGCGGTCGGTGGTGATTTTGATTTCGCAAATAATCGCCTGGTCGAGATGGAACGCGTGGGCGGTGGCGGCTTCTATGTCATCGAGCTGGATGATGAACTGGGACTGCAGGTTATCGCCAGCCTCGATATTCCCGCCAGCCGGGTGCGTGTCCTGGGAGATTACGCCTATCTTGCCGCAGGGGACGGCGGGTTGGTTGTCGTCGATCTACGCAACCTGGAGCAACCGGCCATCGTCGCGCGCCTCACGGATGTGGGTTTCATCTATGACCTCGATGTGAATGGCAATACCCTCTATCTGGCGCGTGGGGATGCCGGTGTGTTGACAGTGGATATCACCAATCCAATGACTCCGCGAATCAGTGAAGGTATGGAGGCATTTGACGGGAATTTCATCGATGCCGTTGCCGGCGGCCGCTATGCGGTGATCTCCGGCGGATTGAGCGGCGATGACGGAGCGACCGTGGTTCAGATCGCTCAGGATGTGATCCTGAAGCTGGTGGATGTGATACCCAGTGAATTCCTCGACAGACAGCCCGGCGGATCGGTGGAGATACGCGCACGTTTCAACAAGGCGATCGATCTGTATGCACCGAATAGTGGCCTGTTTCACCTGCTTGATGCACAGGGCCAACCCCTATCCACGACAGTCGCAATCACCAACAATGATGCACTGCTCGCCCTGAGTAATAGCGCAATTCAGTCACTCTCCGTGGGGGATCGAGTCACGCTGGTTGTTGAAGCCGGCGTGGCGTCCGTCAAACCGGAAGCGAACGGGGTCGATTATCTGACACTCTATGAATTGGGCAGTGAGCAGCGCACCGAACTGCTCTACAGAGGTTCGAGACCGGACCGGATCTCTATCGAAGCGGTTGTCCCCCGGCGTGTGCGGTTGGCGCAGGCGGAGACCATTACCGTGTCTGTGCTTGGCGCACCGTTGGATCCGCAGCGGCTCCGGCTGTTTGTCGGTGACCGGCCGCTGAACATCGAGGCTGTCTACAGTGAAGACGATGCGGAGGCTGTCGCCATTCTGAGTGCGCAAGTGCCGCCCATTCTCCATCCGGGACAGTTTGATGTGACTGTCGAGGTTGAAAAGGACGGCCTCTGGCAACCGGCGACCCTGTTTGGCGGTCTGGTGGTCGATGCGCCGATCAGCTTTGATTCGATTACGCCGCTCTGGGGGCCGGTGACGGGCGATACGATCGTTACCCTGACCGGCCATGGATTCGAGCCGGGCAATACCGTGATGGATGGTTTGAGGATTCGCATCGGCTCCCTACCGGTACGGGAGATTGATGTGCTGTCGAACAGCTTGATCAAGATTACCACACCGCGGGGTGTTGCCGGGCTGCATGATGTGCATGGCGAGGATCGCTACGGAAATACCACAACACTTTCCGGCAGCGAGGGCTTCGGCTACGGCCTCAGACAGCTGGCCGCAGTCAGGCCGTCGCTGGTGTTTCCCAGCGATATCTGGATCGACCGGGAGACCGGGGTTGCCGTCACCAACGGCGGTTATCTGCACCAAGGTTATGAGTTGCAGAATGCCGACGGGGTTAATTTTCCCGATACCACCCGCGCCGCGACCTTCGATATCCAGGATCCCTACCAACCGATGCTGGTTGGCGGTGAGTCATCGCTTCCGTCGGGTGCCGAAGGAAGAGGCCAGCTATTGATGAAGGTCGCCGCCCTGGCCATCGAAGCCAAACGTATGGCCATCGAACTATTTGGTGATGAACTGGAACTCACACCTGAAGAGCTACAGTTGCTCGAGAGACAGAGAGCGATGGATTTTGCCGTGGCGCTTGATTCCATCGATATACAACCGGTGGTTGAACATGAAGAGGGGGTCGATAGAAAACGGCTCTATGTGGCGACCGGCAACGGTGGTGTCGCACGCCTCAATCTAGATGACCAGAACGGTCTGCAGCTCATCCATGAAGAACCGGTCGTCGACAAAGTGACCAATGTGGAGAAACAGGGAGATGCCTTGTATGCCGTAACCGCTTCGTTCGATGGTGACCCACCGGATAGCCTGGACTGTGTACATGGTGGTGCGGAGAGCGAACCCCGCCGGGTGGAGCAGTTCAATTACCAGGTTGGCCGTGATCCGGTTAATCTCGGTGCGCTTTCCGGGGCAGTAGGCGGTACTGCCGCCCATCTGCATCGAGGATGGCTCTACAGCGGAGGCAATCATGGTGCGGTCTCTTGGAGCGAGCCCTGTATGCCTGCATGGAATACCTTTACGGCAGCCGCTCCCCAGGATGGGCCGAGTCTGTTGTCTGCCGTCAATCTCTACGATCCCGCACTGATCCGCCAGTTCGGCTTCGAGGGTAATGTGCATGATCTGGTGATCTATGGCGATTACATCATTGCAGCCGTGGGCGATGTCGGTATCGAAATTTTCCGCGTGGAGAGACCTGAGTCCAGGGTTCGTCTACCCATCGACAACACGCTGCAAGCGCACGCCGGACGTGCAGTGCAGCTGAAGCTCTACGGCAGTCTGTTGTTTGCGGCGACCGACACTGGTGTCCTGGTCGTCGATCTGGCTCAACCGATGAATCCACGGGTCGTCTCCGCCGGTAATGAGGAACTCATCAAGAGCATTGATCTGTATAAAGACAGACTGGTTGCCGGTGGCGGTGAAAGCGGGTTGCGTATACTGGAATTGCCGGCCGCTCTGGTGACCGGCGCCTCGATCGCTGAAGGAGGTCTGCTCTCATCGAATCAGTCTCATGAGCTGACGGTAACCTTCAATGAACTGATGACGACGGTATCCCTGGAACAGCCCGACGCTATCCGTCTGGTGAGCATCGATGGCAGCAGCGGACAAGAGACCGATGTGGCCTTCACGTTAACCGCCGTTGGTGGAGATGCTGAGGGTTCGGATCGCTATCGGTTGACATTTGATCGTGTTCCAGGCGCGGCTATGCGTTTACAGATCGATGATGGGCGTAATCGACGCGGCAGTGGTTTGTGGGCGCCCTATGTATTGCATTTTCAGATTACCGAAGAACCGGCGCTTCAGCCCAGTATAGCGGCGATCGAGAACGGTAACTTCCATCTCGGACGTCAGGAGACGATCACCATCAGAGGAGATGGTTTCAGACAGAACGGTCTGCAGCTGTCGGTCAATCAATATCCCGTTTCATACCAGTGGATCGACCCGCAGACCATCCAGATTCCCGCCCATGCGTTGGATCTGCTTCCGATTCAAGTGGGTCAGCAGCATCTGCGCCTGAATGACGATGGTTTGGTGACCGATTGGCTTGGTGGTCTTGTGGTGGGCGATGGAGCATTGTTATCCGATGTACAGTTCGAGATTGCTCCGGATGCCGGCGACCAGGATGGCGGGCTGCTGATCGAGGTCAACGCATCGGAATCCGTGATTCTTCCCGGCACCCGAGTTGTGTTGCGCGCCAACAGCAGCGCTACGGAGATCTATACGGGCCGGAGTCCTTTGGATGAAGCGGAGGGTCAGGAGACGATCGATTTAAAGGACAATGTGGTGACTCTGGATCAATTCACTTTTGTCCTGCCCGGTGTAGTGGACCCGGATCTCTATAATGTTTATCTGCAGATTCCGGCCAATGACGGTTTGCATGAGATCCATGTCGGTGATTTCTCCTATACCCTACCAAACGGACTGGGTATAGATCTGCCAAATTATCCGCCGATGCAGATCGGCGCCTCGATGGTTGCGGGAGACCTGATCTATGTCGGAGTCAAGGCCGGCGCACGGCCGACCCCGACCAACCGTTTCCTGATGGAAGCCGGTCTCGAAATCTACGATATCACCCTCTGGGAAAGGCCGGTCAGGTTATCGCAATTGCCTATGGCTTATGCGGTCAACGGTCTAGATCTGTCAGACGCGCAGCTCTTTCTTGCCAACGATCTCGGCGGCTTGCAGCTGCTCGATGTCAATGATCCGGAAGAGCCTCTGCTGATCACCACTTTCCATCTGCCCAGTCACCGAGCCATGGATGTGGCGGTCGACAGGCAGCGGGAAGTGCTAGCGGTGGCCGCGGCAAATGACTTGGGTACCGGATACATTCGTTTCTTCGATCTGCGTAAGGATGATCTGGGCGCCGCCGACGATTATCCGAATATCGATTTCAATGGTCTGAGCGGGAGCGAGGCGCTGTTTGGCGCACCTGTCGATATCCAGTGGTCCAACGGACAGCTTTATGTACTTTTTATACGTGACCGGCAACTCCATGTCGCTGTGTTCAGTGAGTTCGGCGCAAACCCGGTATACGATGTACATCCTTTGGAGCGTGCCGATTTGGATGGCCGTCTCGACCCGGTTACCCGGTTGCAAACGCCATCGATGCAGATTCAGCAAGGCCTGCTTGCCGTCACCACCGGCAGTCAATATCTGATGTACGAACCGGACAGCAATGGCGATTACCAGGTGAGTTATTGGCAGCAGATCCACGAAGGGGGTGGCAGCGAACTGCTGAGATACCAGGGTAGTCTGATGCAGGCGAACCCTGATGGGGTTGGGGTGAATATCACCCCGGATCTGGTTATCAGCGACATCATGCCGGCCAGCGGAAGCCAGATTGATGGTGATGATACGATCACGGTTCATTTCAACAATCTGATCAACACCGATCCGGTACATATTGGGCAGGTGGTTCAGGTGCTTGACGCAAATGCTCAACCTGTGGCCGATGCGGTCATCACAGCGATCAACACCCTCTATGGCGCGCAGCTCGAGGTCTCTTTCGCCGGCAGTTTCAGTGGCGACCTGACGCTGAATGTCAGCCAGGACCTGCTGGATATCCATGGTCACAACCTGCGCCAGCCCGTGAGCTTAGGGTATAGCAGAGTGGCGGAGCTCGGACCCGTCGTGGACTCAGTGGCGCTACTGACCAACGAGGGACCGGCATCCCACTTCTTCCATGGTGACGGTAGCGAGATCGGTTTGATCAGAGGTGCGAACTTCGGCGGCGACTGGGTCAATATACAGATCAGGGTCGGTGAAACCCTGCTCGACAATAGTGCGATCACTATGGTCAGCGATAACGCGATCGAGTTCCAGATGCCCGATCTCATGTTCGGTAGCCGTTCGGTGAACCTGCCGGTTGAGGTGGAACGCACCGATTCGGGATTGAGTTATGTGAGGTATGGCGCTGTATCGATATTACCCCAGTTCGAGATCGATGATATTTATCCTCATACCGGTCCTCCACAGGGTGGCAACAGGGTCAGTATCTATGGCCGTGGATTCAGTCATCGTAATCTGGTCAGGTTTGCCGGCGCCCTGGCCGGGGATCTGCGGGTATACAGCAGTAATCACATCGAAGTACAGGCGCCTGCCGGAAGCTTCGGGCCCGCACCGGTCACGCTGGAGAGTGAACTCTTTCCGGGGGAGACCGCCACCTCACCAGTCGACTATTTCTACTCCGGCAACAGCACCGGATCGGTCAATCTCTCCGACGATAGATCCTCGCCTGTTGCAGCGATTGAGCAAGGCGATCAACTGATCTACCTGGTTACCGGTGGTTCCTTCGATGTCGTCAATGAACAGGGCGTCACCACCAATCGTCTGACCAGCCCTGTGGCCAGACTGGTGGTTGCCGATGTTTCCGATCCCGTACACCCGGTTATCATCAACAAGCCTTTCGCCGACGGTGAGAAGCCCTACCATTTCGATGTCACCGGCGGCCTGGCACCGACTGGTTTTGCGGATATCGCACGGGAAGGCAACAACCTCTATCTGGTAGGGGCAAACCGGTTCTACCATTTCGATACGACCTTGCCGGCCGACCCGCTACTGCTCAACAGTCGGACACTGGTTGCCGATGCCAGCAGCCTGGCGGTTAAGGACGGTATGATCTATATCGCCGGTTCCAATGGTGTGGAACTCTACCGGGTTACCGCCGACCGGCAGTTACGCCACCTCGGCATTATCTCCAGTGAACGATTGCAAGGGGTGCCCGGAAAACTGCATATCGATGGTAACAGCCTGTGGGTTACCTTGCCTCAGGCTCAGCATATCGTCGAAGTTGAGTTGCAGAGTGGGCAACATAACCTGGTGCGCAGCTTTGTCACCGAAGATCGGGCCGGTAACCGTTTTCTACCCGAGGACCTGCTGGTTGTTCGCGATAAGGTACTGGTATCTAGCGGTGTCACCGCCAGTGTACAGCTCTATCATCTGGACAACGATCATTCCGCAAGTCCGGTTGCCGAATTGAGGCTCGCCTACCTGGTGCCCAACGGCGATCTGTATGCCGGACAGCTTGTTCTTGCAGGACAGACTTTGCTGGTGGCTTCCGGTCAGGGGGATGTTCAGCTGTTCGATATATCCGCTTGGCTCGATAATCGTATCCTTGATGCCACGCCGTTAACGAACTACTTCGCCTTAACCGGCAATACCAATGCGGTGACCTTTACTCCAGCTGCTATCTACGCGGGTACCTCCTTCGTCTATGCCGATGGTGAGGCGGTGGAAAACCCGGTTCCCGATAGTGTAGTAGCCAATCATCTGGGCGGCGGTCTCAACACCATAGCCAATGAGATGTTGATGATAACCGGCCAGCATCCTGTGCCGGGTGGAGAACTGGCCGTGGACCAGGATCTGGCGGTGCAGTTCAATCGGGTACTCGATTTCTCCCAGGTTGAAGATCAGAATACCAACCTGATCGAGGTTACGCTGGATGGCGTACCGGTTGCAGGCAATGTTTCTCAAATGGTCAATAATGATGGTTCACGCCTGATTTTCAGACCTTTGCAGGAATTCCAGGACGCCACACAGTACCAGGTTCGGATTTCACACCTGGTCAGGGATCTGCACGGTAATGAACTGGGCGAAGAGTATCGCTTCCGGTTTGTCGCCAGTAGCCAAGCGGCGCCGCAGGTCACCTCTGTACTGCCCGTCTCCGGTAGTTGGCGGGGCGGTGAGGTCATCACCCTGAGAGGCAGCGGTTTTAGTGGCGATACCGAGGTCGAAATCGGCGGTCTGCCGTTAGCGGCCAGTGACATCCTGGTGCGGCATGAAGATGAAATTCAGTTCCGGGTGCCCGGGCTGGCCGCTTCTCCGCAGCGGAATCTGCTGGTCGGACTGACGCTGCGCAACGGGCCGAATGAGTTCTTCCGCGGCGGCGCTTTTACTTACGTGGCCGATCCATTCATCGATGCGATTGGCCAGTACGACAGAAGCACCGGTGTTTTCAATGGTACGGATCATCTGTTTGTCTACAACGCCGGGGAAGCGTTTGCAATCCGAGGCCGAGGTTTGGGTGAATACACCCGGGTACGAATCAACGGTAGAGAAGTTACAGATGTTCGCTTAGAAGCGGCTGACATGATCAGCATGCCTCTGCCGCATAACACCCTTGGCGAACTGCTGGTTGAAATCAGCAACGGGGATTTCGGCGACGATACGTTGCAGAACCAAGATCTCAATATCGAACTCGAATTCACCCTGCGTATCGATGAGGGAGCGCAATACGCTGTACAACATGGCGATCTGCTCGCTACGGCCTATTCGAATGAGGTCAGGCTGTTCAGCGTGAGGGACTCGGCGGCGCCTCTCTTTCTGTCAATACTCGATGCATCCGGAACGATCCATGGTCTTACTATGGATGAACAGAGCCTGGTGGTGTTGACGGGGGATCGCCGGGATGTGCAGGTCTTCGATATCAGTAATCTCTACGCCCCACAAAGCGCCAATAGCCTGATCAACAACCGGGGTGTCGATTATCAGGATCTTCATCTTGCTGCCGGTAATATCTATATACGTGCGGGGGATGAGCTTCACTACGGCAATACCCTCAGTCCGGAACTTGCTTCACTGCCCCTGCGCCAAGCCGGTGATCCGGAGCTGGTCTCTGTCAATGCCGATTCCAAGGCGCTCTACATACTCTATGCTGACCATCTGGAAGTGCGTGACCTGCAGGATCCCTCAAGGCTTGTCACCAGCTACTATCACGGCTTTGCAACCGCGGACGGTATGCTGCTCAGTGAGAACAGAATTGCTGTTACCGCCATCAGTCAACTGGAGTTGTTGAGCATCAATCGCCTGCTGACCGCCAGCGGTGATCCACTGGTAGGTCTTTTGGATCTGCAGAGCGGTTTAGCAAGAGAAGCGGCCATCAACGGTGAATTGCTGGCTATGGTGAGTAACCACGTGCTGGAAGTATTCGATATGAATCTATCTGGCGGGCGTCAGCTTAGTCTCGACCTGATGGCGAGGGTTCGACGTAACCTATCGGTGATGAGCAATCTTACCTCTCTTCAGTTCAATGCCGGCCTGCTCGGCTGGGTCAGTCGCGACAGCTATTACAACGTATCTGTTCCGGTGGCCAACACCTGGCATTTCGATCCACAACGTATTGCAACTGCTAATGAGACCTTATCAATCCGGGTTGCAGGTGATATTGAACCCTGGAATCAGGCAGAGATCAGTGTCGCCTCCCTGACCGACAGCAGTGAAGTGCCGGGTACGACCCTGCTGGAAGGACAAATGCTCAGCTTTATCCCGCAGGGAGATCTCTTTGCTTTGGGTGAAGTCTATCAGGTGGCCTTGTCGCAATCCCCTGGCGAGTCGGTAGACGGTGCAGCGGTAGTTTTCGATCTGCCGTACTTCATCACTACCGAACTGCTCTTCGGCGTGACGGCGTTCGATCTGGAATCCCTGTCCCCGGGTATAGTAACAGCGGGTTCGGTCAACCGTTTTGAACTCAGAGGACGTTATCTCCAGCAGGTGGAAGAGCTGCAAGTCGGCAGCCTGATTCTGAGCGCTGGTCAGTTCGATATCGATGCATCAGGCCAGACCATCTATTTTGACGCCATCCTTAATGAAATCGGTTTTCACTCCCTGCAGGCGCGCCAAACCTCCCAGCGGGATGTGATTCCCATAGCCGTATCGGTTGTTGAACCCTTGGTAATCAGTGCTATCTCCAGCGACCATGCGGATGGGCTCGACCGGGTTGGCGATACCGGTGGAGATCAGGTCACCATCATGGCGGGCGGGTTGTCCGCGGGCATCGAGCTGCATTGGTATCCGGCCGGCCAGGGTATCGTACCGAATCAAAGCAATCGAATCGATTACCAGATGCTGGATGACCGGATTGAGTTTGTCTCTCCTGGAGGACTGCCAGATCAGGTCTATCAGGTCACTCTGATGAGAGAGAGCACCGGGGAGCAGGTCGAAGCGGCTACGGATCAACTGCTGCTGGTGATCGACGATACGTCACCGGAAGTCAATGTCATCAATCAGCTCGATTATTTGACACCGCTGATATTGGAAGGCTCAGAGCCGATCAGGGCTACATCACCCAGCAGCTACCGGGTCATCAAGACCTACAAGGACTATGAGACTCACGCCCAGCCGATACTCGATATCAGCGATCGCTTCGAGCCCTTGATCAGTCAAGGCAATAACCTGATCCTGCGCCTTATCGAAGGCGCCAGTCTGGAACACAATGCGATCTATCAGGTCACCATAGAAGGTATTCAGGATCTGCAAGGCAATCAAGCTTTCGGCGAGACCCTCACGGACGGAACCTATAGCGGGCGCTTCAGCGCCCAGGATCTGCTAGCGCCCAGCTATGACAGTATGAGTGTGACTATGGCTGATGGAGCCGTGTTGACCGATGCAACCCAGCTCAAGCGCGGCAATCGATATACCTTGAGCCTCAGTGCGACAGACAACTATGTAGAGTCGGATCGCATCAGCTTTACTTACCGCGTTTCCAGCAATGGCGGGCTCAGCTATCGTACCGGATGGTTGAATGTGGAGCGGGGTGAGATCGACCTCAACATCGGCAGCGATTTTCACAGCCTGCAACTGCTTGTGCGCGCCAGTGATGGAGTCAACAGCGTCGATCGCATCTTTAGCGCGATGGTCGTCGATCCGAGTATTGAGCTGGGCAGCCCGGGTTTTGTGACAGAACCTTCGCCGGTGGAAGAGCTGCAACGAGCCGACCTGGTCTTCAACCTCAGCGGCGATGTGGATCTGATTGCCTCCACGCAGATCAGAGTGCTTGAAGAAAGCTGGACCGATGTCGCCTACGATCAATTGAGTCGCCAGGCACGTCTCTCCTATGTACATCCCAGACTGAGTGATCTGCTGCCTGATGGCGCAGCGATCGAGCCCGTGTCGGTACCGGTTTCGTTGCGCATCGGTTATGGTCAACCCGGTCAGGAGAGCTATATCAGGTTTGATCAACAATATATGTTGATGCCGGACGACACCCCTCCAACCCTGCAGATCGTGACGCCGCGGGATGGCGACTTCGTTCAACGGGGCGGTCAGATCGATCTCCTGCTGAGCAGTTTTGACCGCTTCGGTATCGACTATGTTGAACTCTGTCTCAACAGCAGCGCGACGCCGGATCCGTTTACCGATGTTGCCGCCTGCCGACAGCTGGCCAATCCCAACCGCTTCAGTTTCGATGTCGCGGTGGATGAGACGGCGGATCAGGTAGTCGTTGCCAGGGCTGTGGATTTGAACGGCCATCAGAGTCCGGTGGTGAGCATCACCCTGCATCCCTACGATGGACAAGAGGGTGCGCCGGAACTGAGCTTGCTGGAACCCGACAACGGCACCCAGGTGCATGGTGGAGAACCCCTACCGCTACGCTTGAGGATGCGTCGTCTGACTTCGGCGACGCTGTATGCTGAAATTGGCGCTGATCCCGCCCATGCGGGTAATCCCGCTCCCCTGGAGATCAGCCGTCTGGCGGATGATCCGGAGGTTGTCGATCTGGAGATCACCGTACCTGCGGTTGCGCAAAGCACTGTGGTATTGCTCAGAGCCGAGGGTGTCTTCGATAGCGGTGTATTGAGTAGTGAACTCTATCTCAACGTAGTAGCCGATCATGGCATCGATGAAGATATCGATCTGCTTCTGACGCCTCAGACTAGAATATTGTCGGGCACCGATCTTTGGATCTCCGGTTCGCAACCGGCGGGTATGGATGATTTCAACAGCGACTCTTTGCTGGAAGTCAGAGACCCCGCCGATTCGGTCAACCCTCAGTCATTCACGATGGATGGTAACCGGCATACTGTTTCGGTCGGTGCATCCGGCGCTGAAGTCGAGGTCAGTGCGCTGTTGATGGATCGCTCCGGACATACCAAATCGAGGGTGGAGCGGCTTCAGAAGATCGCCTATCTGCAATCACAGCGCGAGCCGGTTTATCAGTTATCCGACAGCCAATACCGGATATCCGACCTGACAAGCCTACCCGGCGCCGACAGTGAGATAGTGTGGGTGGAAAGCCATCACAACGACGGCTATCGCATACGTGGCGTAGCGACGGTGCTCGATCAACAGAGTTCTGGACAGGTCAGCGGGATCAGCTTCACGGGTAGCGGCCTGGCGGCGCAAATTCGCCGCAATGGTGAGGACTGGGTGCGCTTTATTCCGCTTGAGAATGGTGCATTCGGTGCCCCGGTAGAGCAAAAGATACTGGGCGACCTGGTTGGGGCCAGCGGGGACTATCTCTATTTGCGTCATGGCGATTTTATCAGTGCGCTGAACTATCGGGTGGGCGTCCTGATCCCTGTCGCCGGTGTGACTGTTACCGATGAGATCATCGGTCTCACTGCAGACAGGGGACGTCTGGCGGTACATACCCAAACCGGTATGACAATGCTGCGATTAGGCGGCAACCACATACCGCGACTTGAGGTAGCCGCCCAGCTGCCATTGCCCGGTGTTTCGAAGTTGTCTCTGAATGGCGCCAGATTGTTGGCCTGGGATATGGCTAACCAGGTTACGCTCTACGATCTGGTCTGGAGCAATGGCGTATTGACGGCCAATCTGCTGCATAGTTTCGACACCCACGGAGCGGTCAGCGATATCTTATGGGACGGCGAACTGGTCTGGCTCAAGGTTGCCGGGGACCGGGGAGAGGTGCATTGGCAGCAATGGCTGGATGGGGAACGGCTAGGCTCCTTGTCGGCCGATGATGATGAGATCGAGATTACCGCCGGTCTTCTTTACCGTGCTAAGAACAGCTATGACGGAGCTACTGTTGAGCGCCAGACCATCGCCGGTGGATTTACAACCACCAGCGCGGTTGTTACCAGCCACGCGCTGCCGTTCGGGCTGCTGATCACGGAAAATACGGCAACCGACGCCATGGGATTGAGAGAAGCCTATTTTACCGACCAGGCTGGCCGGTTGCTGCCGGCGTCAAAACTCCAATACGCCGGTGAGCTGGACAGTTACCTGGGGACTCAGGTTGCCCAGGGTGACGCCTGGTTCATTGCCGCCAACCAACTGCCCGCCGAGCTGGTGATGCACATCCGCGACCATTCTGCTCAGGCGCAGAGCCATTCGCTGATGCCCGATACCACCGAGAGTGGCGTGCCAAGTGTCGTTTGGCCCGCCGATGGCGAGAGCATCGTCAGTGGCGCTCAGCTTCCGGTAAAAGTCGAATTTGCCGCAGGCACCCGGGCAAACCAGGTCTCAATCATCCATCAGGGCGAGACCTTCCCGTCTCTGCTGACAACTGAAGGTGTTGCTTATCATTGGATGCCGACCGCTGAGGATGCGGTCAGCTTGGATTATCTTCTCAACTATGCCGGGTTGCAGCAGACGGTCAATCTGAATCCCGTGACCAATGCCCAGAGTGCATCCATCACGATTTCCGGATTGCAGAACAACCAGTTGATGGCGGAAGGCGAGACCCTTTCGTTCGGCTACCAGGTCACCGTAGAGGACGGCCATCTCTTCAACTACGGGGAAGTGAGCCTGGAAGATTTCAACGGCAACCGAGTGGTCACACTACCGCTCAGTGAAGCCCAGGGAACGCTCAGTGTCAGGCTTCCAGCTGTCCAGGTGCAGGATAACTACTTCCTGCGCATAAGGGCCTATCTGGATGCCGATTACCGCTATACCGAGACACAGGTCGGTATCCGGGTTGCTCCCAGACTCGATCTGCCTGAGATGAATCTGGTCGGTTTCTCTTCCCATATCGCAGACGGATCCGAGCTGGATCTGCAGTTGACGGGATTCGATCCGGCCCGTTATCAGGGTGCTATCACGATCTACGATGGACAAGGCGGGCTGTTATTTACCGGCAACGAAAGCCTGTTCGTCACCCTGCCTGAAGGCTTGAGTGAAATCGAAGTCGTGACGAGTCTCGACGACGGTTTCGGGAATGTTACCGAAGAGCGCTACAGCGCCAGCATCACCAACGGCATGAATCTCACGCTTGATGCGGCTACCCTCGCGTTTGACGCATTCGAACCCGATGTGGGCGGTTACTGGTATAGCGATGGCCGCGAACTGTATAACCAGAATGGCCTGGTTTATACCGCCGATGGCGAAATTACGGCCATTGCTCATGTCGATCGCTATCTACTGATTGCGGTGCAAGGTTTCGGTCTCTATCTGCTTGACCCGGCCAACGGCTATGGCGTGATCAGTACTGAACCGCTCGCTGTTGGTGTTACGCTTTTGGCTGCGGGTGAGAATGGCGTAGCGGTGGGTTACGGTTCCAATCTGGATCTCTATTCAGCTCAGGGGGCTGATCTGAGGCTCGAACAACACCTGGATCTAGCGGAGGGTGTGATCGATGTCCATGCTTATGGTTCCGGTTATCTCTTCCTCACCGCCTCGCGGTTGACCTCGATCGATAGCGGTGGCACAACCCTGGCTGCGCTGCAGGGCAACTACTTCACAGCCATGACGCTGTCGGGCGAACGGATATTCGTGACCGATGCTGCCGGCAACCTGCGGCAACTCGATCCCCAGCTCCAGGGAGCGGCTATCGCCCTGGCGGTCGATGCGGAGCGTCTGTTCAACCTGAGCGGCAAACTGCTTGCGCTGAACGGCAGCCTGGGGCGTGTGCAGTTGATTGATATCGCATCTGAAACCGGTTTGCAGAAATCGGCCCAATGGACGCTGGCAATCCAGACCGATATTTCCAGGGCGGAGATGGCCGGTGGCCGGATCTGGTTGGGTGGTACAGCCGGGCAGGTCCTGCAGATAGATCCGGGCTTAGCGGAATTCGTGACCCTCCATGACAGTAATCTAAATGGCGCCGGCGTAAGCGGACGCTTAGTGGACATCACTCTGCATCGTGGTCAATTGATTGCCGCAGCGGATAATTATGGATCCCAGGTTTTCACACAAATGCCTGACCAGGGTTGGACGATGCGCGGTTATCCGGGACGGGCCTATACGGAATCGGCCACTGCCGTCGATGGGGCGGGGGACTATCTGTTTGTACTCCAGCCCGAAATGCAGCGATTGGTGGCCCTTGAGCAGGGGAGCCTGACGCCAACGGTTGTGTTCGACCAGCTCATGTTGAATGGTCTGGCAGTGGTTAATGATGAAGTTGCGGTCTCCGCGGGTGGCTCGTTACACCTGGCGCATCTCAATGACTTCAGTGTGCAACGCACGATTTCCGTAAGCGATGAATCATTGGCGGAGATCGATGCCAGCGGTTCATTGCTGACCGCGGTGACCGATACGGGGCGTCTGCTGCTTGTCGACACTACACCTGAACGGCTGGAGCGTGAACGGGTTGTCGATCTGAGCAGCCATATGGGATTCGGGGTCTCGCAGGTCAACCTGAGTGGTGATCTGATCTTTGGCCGGGTAGGTGATCAGTTACAGCAGCTCAATCTTGCTGACTACACTGTGGATACCGTACCTGTTAGCGGCACCCTGGTGTTCCATGCCTTGCAAAGAGGACGTCTGTGGGTTGTGACCGAAGAGACAGGCCAATTTGTCTTGCGGGCATTCGATCCCTATCAGTTGCAGGCGATAGACAGTGGTGTGACCTTGACACTGGATGGTATTCCCACTGCACTGTCGGTGGAACATGACCGTATCGCCATTGCCTACGGCTCCGACAGGCTGCAGATCTTACGTCTGCCCAGGCAATTGTCGGTCGGTGAGCGGGCGTCGGATAATCCCGCACCGAAGAGCCGTTATCATGCGACTCAGCCTGTTGCGGTTACCCTGGACGATCAGAACCTGGCCGCTGCCGCTTACCTGATCAACGGAACCCCGGTAACTACCGTAACCGAGGCACCTTTCGATCGTCATATACCTATACCGCCACAACTGCCTAATGGTCAGTCTTTCTATTTGACCACCCGGGTTGAGTTTGAGTCCGGGTTGGTGGCCGAGTCCAATCCGAGACAGCTCTACCTGCAATCGGAAAACAGTGTGTCCAACCCGTTTGATGTAGCGCTCTCCTTTAGTGAGCATAGTTGGGAGCCTGTACCGTTGACCCTGAGCGCCGAAGTTGTGGGCAGCAGTCAGCCGATCGCCGCGGTTGAGTTTCTCATGGCGGCTGAAGAGACAGGTCCCTGGCAGCAGATCGAACAACAGTTCGGGCCGGTATTCGAGTTGAGCCTGAGTATCGGTAGCGAATACAGCGGTTACTACTTCAAGGCCAGAGGCGTGGATGTCTTCGGTAACGCGGCAGAGTCGATGCCAAGACGTTTCTTCCGTCATCAGGATGTGGTGGCACCCACTGCAACCCTATCGTTGATCGGCAGCGAGGTTCAATCTGATTTGGGGCCCGTGGTCGCCGGATATCCCTACCGCCTGCATATCGCTTTGAATGACGAGGGCAGCGGAGTGGCGCGCGCATTGCTGCATCGGGACGGTGAGCTTGTCAGTGCCGCTTTCTCCGACGGGGTGATCGAATATCATGACATTCTAAACGGTATCGCCACGGTCAACTATTCGCTGCAGGTCATCGATCAGGCGGGTAACACTTCAACCGGCGAACTCACTGTCAGCTCCGTGGCGGACGGGCATCCGGTTATCCAGGATGTCGGTCTACCCGCCGATATCCGTGAGCAGGGCCGCTTCAGCGTTACCCTTTCCGCGACTGATGATCTGGCCATTGATGCGGTGGAATTCGAGTGGAATGGCTTTACCCGCCGCTTCGAGATCAGTGGAAACGCACTGACGCAGCAGGTCTTCGAACTGGTCGACCAGCGCACAGATCGTATCGGAACGGCGCAACAGCAGCCGCTCAATATCCGGGTTATCGATAGCCAGGGCCAGATGGCTTTGATGCAACAGATGGTTACCGTTACCCCTGACCAGGCGCCCGATATCAATAACCTGGCGGTTAGCTTGCCCGATCAGGGATTCTATGGCGGCACGGCGACGGTCGTGCTGGGCAATCTGGACGCGGTTGATGATGCGCCGGGCGGACTCGTGCTGCGACTGCTGCATCCGGATGGCCAGCAGGTTCACGAATTGGCCGTTTTCAACCAGACGGTAGAGAACAGTTTCAGCCATCGTTTCAGTCTGCCCCTGGCGGCGCAAGTCAACGACGAGTACCGCCTCAAGGTCGAGGTAGCGGATGCGCTTGGTCAGACCGTCGAGACGCCGGAGTATGTCATTCCACTGAGACAGGCTCCCAATCAACTGCAGTTCGTCAATAACGATGTAACGGTCAACAGTCAGAACGTCCATGTCGGCGAGACCGCCCAATACCGGGTACAGGTGCTCGATACTTCCGCCAGACCGGTGCCCGGACAAAATATCCACTGGCGCCTGCGTCAGGCGAATGGCGCGACGACCTATGTGATTGGCGATACCCTGAGTGACAGCAACGGCGAGAGCACCTTGCCTGTCGATATTGCGTTCAGCGCCGGCGATTACTTCCTGAGGGCGGAACTGACACAACATCCTCTGGTGCAATATGCCGAGCTGCCGTTGACCGTCGCCGCGGGTGATACAGCAAATCTCCTGTTTGCTCACCTGCCGCCGGTGGTGGTGAATGAACCCTTCACCCTGCATGTTCAGGCTCGCGACGAGCAGAACAATCCAGTGACGAATGACAGTCAGACGGCGTTCTCACTATTGCTGCCCACCGGTTTCAGTTTCATACCTGCCGCCGGACTGGAAGTGGTCACAATCAACGATGGCCAGCATTCCGAGCGGGGTAACGTCACCCTGGTTACCGGTCAGGCCGAGGTACAGATTACGGCTGCCGTGACCGCTGGAGATTACCAATTGCCATTGGTGCTTTCCGATGGTTTGGGGGCCTACTACGACAATAGTGGAGCAGGGGGGATCTCTCCGGTTTCGGCCATACCCTTGCGCTTGATCGCCTCCGTACCCGCCAGCTTGAGATTCCTGGACGAGCATGGGGAGCCCCAGGGCGCTGTGCCTGCCACTTATGGCACCAAACATGTGGTCCCGGTACAGCTGCAACTGGTCGATAGCTACGACAACCCGGTCGCCGAAGTGGCCGGTGCGGATGCCGACTATACAGTAGACCTTGCTGTAACCGGCGCTGCGATGATCGATGGTGAGGCCGCTGCGGCGAGTGTCGCACTGCAGCGTGGAACGGCGACCTTCAGCGTCACCGACAACAGCTTCGAATCGGTGGTTGTGACTATCGCCGCTGTGCCCGAGGCCCTTGCCACAGTGGATACCTCCAGCGAATTCCACATCATATTCAGCGAACAGCCGCCTGAAATCGTCTCAGCCATGATCGATGCCGGTTTCGGCCGTGATTTGAGCGCAAGATTTGAATACGACGAGGCCGTGGAAACAACCGCCGCCAGTCCGCTGATCTCGATGAGTGACAACCAGGCGGCTCTCGCAGGCTCGGCGCAGCTCGACCAACAAACGGTGATCTTTACACCCGAGACGGCATTTGAGTTGAACCGCTGTTACGCCTATAGCACAACCGGCTCAGTGCTGGTGGGCAGTGTGCGCGGTGATGCTGTACTGGATCAGCAGGGTGAGCTCTGCGCGCCCCATGTTTTGATCGATCTGGACAGCCCGCTGCAGGTGCTGGAAGGTCAGCAGGTCACACTGCCGATCCGCTTCGGCAATGGCATCAACGCATACCGGATCAGCAGCGGAAGGGCGTGGCTGAATGAAGAGGAGCAAGCCTTTTCCTGGTTGGCAGGCTACCGTTCGGTATCGATCCCGCTCTACTCGGCCCGCAGCGACAATACCCTGGCCGACGGTGATAACGTCGAGTTGTCTTTAAGCGGATTACTGGATGGCGGTGAAGCGCTGTTGGTCGGTAATCGCCTCAGACTGCAGGTCTTTGTCGAAGATGCGGACTTCGATGGTGACGGCTTGAGCAACGGCGACGAGGTAATCTACGAAGGCCTCGATCCGACCCTGGCCGATAGTGACGGCGACACTGTGCCGGACAGCCAGGAAGATCTGGATGGCGACGGATTGCTGAATCTGGACGAAGTGACCGCGGGAACCCGGCTTGATCAGCGCGATACTGATCAGGATGGCCTGTTTGACGGCACCGAAGTGTTGACCCATGGCACCGACCCACTGCTGGTCGATAGCGACGGCGACGGTCTTAGCGATAACTTCGAAGTGAGCAATATCCCTTCATCCTCGCCGATAGATCGGGATACCGACGATGACGGTATCGATGACAATATCGAGATCGCAGACGGCCTGAATCCCAACGATCCGGCCGATGCCGACGCCGACGAGGATGGCGACGGATTGACCAATCTGCAAGAGGTTCAGCAGGGCACCGGCATTCGTGATACGGATAGTGATGATGACGGCGTGACCGATGGAGAAGAGGTCAATAACCTCGGTACCGACCCGACCAATCCCGATCATGATGGCGATGGACTGCTCGATGGGGAGGACAGCGAACCCGCCGTAGCGGATATCACACCGCCAAGCGTAACGCTGACTTTACCGGCGTCCGGCGCCTCACTGTTGAAAGGGCAGACCATCACCCTGTCGGCCGATGCGACAGATAACGGACGTATCGAAGAGCTGGCATTTCTGGTCAACCACAGCCAGATCGCTACCCTGACCGAACAACCCTATGCGGTCGAATTCCAGCTGCCGAGCGCCCTGGATCAGGTCAATCTCCAAGTCAGCGCCACAGACACTAACGGTAATACCACACTTACAGAAGAAGCTCTGTTCAACCTCGTTGACGATCCCTATACCACAGTGATCGGTTCGGTTGTGAATGCCCAGAGCGAATCGCTGGCCAATGTTACGGTCAGCAGTTACGGTCGCACTTCACTCACTCAGGCCGATGGTACCTTCGTAATTACCCAGGTACCGGTGGCGGCCGGTGAAATCCTGGTCTCCGCCAGCGGCGATTTGGGCGGTGAAACGGTCAATGCGGTTAGCACCTCCGTAACGCCAGTGTGGGGCGGAACCACCGACGTTGGCCAGATTCTGCTGGAGCGCACCACCGTCAATGTCGGCTACTTCTCCAGTGTCGGTAACACCGGCCAGGAGTGGCAGCGCCAGATAATCGAGCGGGCGGGTTATGACGCGATCAATACCGGTTCCCTGGCGACAGCGGATCTGACCGGGCTCGATATGCTGATGGTCGATACGAGCGACTATTCGAGTTACGAATACTACTTCAGGAATCATAGGCAGAAGGTCTTCGATTTTGTCAGCGCCGGCGGCTTGCTGGTGCTGCATAACGACCATCCCTACACGTCCGGGCTGCAGGATCTGCCCGGTTCGCCGGCCAGTGCGATACAGGAAGACACCTACCTCTACCGCACGAGGACCAACGGCGCCATCGACACGACTTCGCTGATCTACGAAGGCGTTGCGGGTCCGCTCGGTTCCCTGTACGAGAATTATTCGGTCTACGGCTATATCAATTTGGCTGATCTGGCACCCGCGGTTACGCCGTTGATGTACCGCGAGTCGTTCTCGAGAGGACGCATCTCTGCAATCACCTATGCCTATGGCGAGGGTCATATCTACTTCTCAACCATCCGCTTGAGAAACCTCTCCCAGACAGGCCGTTATCACCAGGTCTATGCACCGAATGTGTTGGCCTATATGTACGACAAGAGTCTGGTCGATAGCGATAACGATCGGCTGAAGGATATCTACGAGTTTGTGGCGGGTACCGATCCTTACACCCAGGACCATGACGGCGATGGTTTGTTGGATGGCTTTGAATATCGCTATGGATTCGATCCGCTGGTCAATGGCGAAGCTGATCCAGCGACCTGGGAGGCGGCAGCTGACAGCGATAATGATGGTTTGAACAACCTGGCTGAACAGCAGCACAATACCCATCCGCGCCTCAGCGATACCGATCTCGACGGATTGTCGGATGGCGCGGAAGTCGATCTGCACGGCACCGATCCGAAAGACTACGATACCGACCGGGACGGCCTGGCGGATGGCCAGGAGATCTCCAGAGGCGCCGATCCGTTCGATACCGACAGCGACGACGATGGATTGAGCGATGGCGATGAGGTCAATAACTATTCGACCAATCCGGTACTGGCCGACACCGATGGGGATGGCTTGTCCGATGCGGTGGAAGTGGCGACACAGGTCTTCTGCGACAATGGCCAGCAGTGTCTCAGTCCCACGAACTCCACAGATGCCGGCCAGGACTTCGACGATGACGGCCTGACCAACAAGCAGGAGATCCAGGTCTATCTGACCGACTGGGTCGATACCCCGGATACCGATGGAGACGGCATGCTGGACGGTACCGAGGTACTGCTCGGCCTCGATCCCCACAATGAGGATACGGATGGTGACGGCTTGCTGGATGGGGAAGACAATGATCCCCTCTCAGTCGATACCGAATTGCCCAGCGTAGCGCTTGTGGAGCCGCTCAGCGGCGAGACCCTGGTCTATGAGCAGCAGCTCACCCTGCGAGCGGATGTAATTGACAACGGTCAGATCGCTGAGGTGATCTTCTTTGCCGATAGTGTTGAAATCGGCACCGTTACCACTGCGCCCTACGAACTGCCCTATACGGCTCCCGTGTCGGGAGCGACCCTGATATTGGAGGTTCGCGCAACAGACAGTAATGGCAATAGCGAAACCACCGGTCCAGTAGAATTCACTTTGGGTAGTGATCCCTACACCACGGTTACCGGGCGTGTCGTGGATGTGTTGAACAATCCGGTCGCCGCTGCGACGGTGACGGTTAGCGGCCTCTCAGAGGTGACCGATGCCGAGGGGCTCTTCACCATCGCCGCGCTGCCGACAACCTCGCAGAGCCTGCTTGTCCATGCGGAAGCCCTGTTCGGTAACGAGCCCATGCAGGCCGACTCTGCCGCTTTTGCACCGCCGCGTGGCGCTGTCCATGATGTAGGTGATCTGGTGTTGAGGGCTGTGGGCCTGACCCCGGTCGATCTGGTGGCTGAGCAGGATCTTGCCTACGAGGGTGATGTCAATCTGGCGCATGCGCTCACGGGGGCCGGATACCACTGGGATGTCACCAGTTACGGGACTCTTTATAATGGCACCGACAATGCCTTCGATCATGCCCAATATCTCTACATCAATGGCAGTCGCTATCAGTCCGGATCGCTGGCAAGCCTGAGAATGCAAGGGCGCGAGTTGACCTTGCGGACACAACAGATCGGCGGCCTCAATGTGGCGCGCAAGATCTACGTGCCGGAAGAGGATATCTATGCCCGTTACCTGGAGCTGATCGAAAACACCTCCGCCACGGAGCAGATCGTGACGATCTCTGTGCGGGGCAACTTCGGCGCGAATGCGGCGACCCAGGTGATTGCAACATCCGGTGGCTCAATCGAACGCGACATCGACGGCAATTTCATCGAGGCGACCGATTACTTCCTGGTCGATGACGATTGCGAGGGATGCGGCACACCGGCAGTCGCTCTGCTGCTGAGCGATTCGAATGGCGGCGTGACTCCCGGGGTTGTTCGTCTCTACAGCAGTGACGACTATATCGTGGATTACCAGGTCACCGTGCCCGCCGGGGAACGGCGCGTGCTGATGCACTACGTGGTGCAGCATCATGATCGCGCCACCGCCCAGGCCCGTGTGGCGGCCCTGCACGCCGCCAATTCCGATATTCAAGGATTGACGGTTGAGGAAGCGGAGCAACTGGTCAACTTCCATCTGCTCGCTGACAGCGATAGCGACGGCCTCTTCGATGCGGAAGAGGTGCCACTTGGACTCGATCCCTTCAATGATGATAGTGATGGTGATCAGCTGCTGGATGGCTTTGAGGTCAACTATGGTCTGAACCCGGCTTCGGAGAGTGGTCTTGGAGAGACCGACGAAGACAGCGATTCGGACGGATTGAGCAATCTTGAAGAGCAGAACAACGCTACCAACCCCAATATCGACGACAGCGATGGGGATAACCTCTCAGACGGCGACGAAGTCAACATCCATGGCTCGGATCCGAATTCTGCAGATTCGGATGGCGATGGCCTGACCGACGATGTCGAGGTCGGACTGGGCACCAATCCGCAATTGGTCGATAGCGATGGCGATGGGCTGGATGACAATGCGGAAATCTACAACCACGCCACCGATCCGACCCTTGAGGATAGCGATGGGGACGGTATGGGCGACGGTTTTGAGGTCACTTACGACATGACCACTGTCGATGCGGCCGACGACACCGACCAGGATGGTCTCAGCAATCTGCAAGAGTTTACCGCGGGCACCAATCCGCGCAGTGAGGATACGGACGGTGACTTGTTGCTCGATCGTTGGGAGATTGCGACCTATCCGACAGATCCTCTCCTGGCCGACAGCGACAGCGGTGGCCGCAGGGACGGGGATGAGCTGTATGCCGACGACAGCGATGCCATGGACGGAGCGGATGAGCTGGCTTCCATTCGCTACGATCAGAATCTTACGGATGAAAACGGACGCTACTGGTATGTGGAAGACTCGGACGGCCGTGTGCGCGGTTCGACCTCGTACGCAACAAGCTTCGCTTTCGATCTGCGCATCAATGGCCAGGATTACACCAACGCCACTTATGATAACTATTATGAAATGGCCACCAGTGCCGATGGCCGTGAATTGCGCTATTCGGCGATGGCGGTGGGGGATCTGCGGGTCAGCCGCCGGGTCTTCGTGCCCAGTGTGGGCGGGGCCTTCATCCGTTACCTGGAGGTGTTCCACAACCCGGGCGACCTGGCTCGTGAAGTCAATCTCCAACTCGATTCCCGCTACTACGGCACCAACCTGGAGGTGGTGACCTCCGATGGGGACGATGTGCTGACGGACGCTGACAACTATGTCATCTTCCGTGACCTCAGCAGTTCAACCAGGCCGATCCTGGGCCATATCTTCGCCGGTCCCAACCGCGATATCGGTCCGCATAGTCAGACCGCGCGTCCTGACAACAACTGGAACGTCAACTATCGTTTCACCGTGCCGGCCGGCGGACGGCGTATCGTCATGCACCTGGGCATCCTGGAAGGGGCGATGAGCAATGCCCAGAGCAATGTCGGGCAGCTGCTGCTGGCGGAGGGTGCGGTGCTCGACTACCTCACCGAGCAGGATCAGGCCGACATCGTCAACTTCTTCGCCTATGCGGATGCCGACCAGGATGGTCTCAGCGACGCCCAGGAGTCGATCCTGGGAACCGATCCCGCCAACCCGGATCATGATGGTGACGGCACGCCCGATGGTGTGGATCACGCTCCCCTGGATGCGGATGCCCTGGCGCCGGTTATCGCAGCGGTTACACCGCCCGATACGCAGATGCTGGTCGTCGGCGAGACGCTGACGCTCACGGCGCAGGTGACCGACGATACCGGTTTGGCCTCGGTCGAGTTCCTGGTGGATGCCAGCGCCGTTGCACAGGATCCCTCGGAGGGAGACCTCTACTCGGCGACAGTCAGCGTAGCGGATGCCGCCACTCTGCAACTGACGGTGCGCGCGACGGATAATGCGGGTCTGTCGTCCGAGACATCCCAGACTTATACGATCTCCACAGATCCGGGTGCTACGGTTACCGGCCGTGTTGTGGATAGCGCCCAACACCCCATCGCCGGCGCGACGGTATCGATCGGCAGCCGCACCACGACCACCGATGCGGACGGACTGTTTACCCTGACCGATGTGGCGACCGTCGATCAACTCATGCAGGTTCATGCCGAGTCCATGTTCGGTAACGAACGGGTTGTGGCGGACTCCGCACGCTTTGCACCGCCCCGCGGAACTTCCCACGATGTGGGTGATATGATCCTGCAGTCCCTGCTGTTGAAGCCGGTGAATGTGATCCCTGAGCGTGATCTGACCTATGAAGGCCAGGTGCCGCTACCGCATCTTCTCATGGGCAGTGGTTATCGCTGGGATATCGATACCCTAGGTCGCATCGACAGCGGTACGGACAGCGCCTTCTCCCGGGCGGGACTGCTCTATATCAATGGCAGCAACTATTCAGATGGGTCGCCCGTCGGTGTGAGAATGCAGGGCCGAGAGCTGACCTTGCAGGCCAGGCAGATGGGTGAGTTCAATGTGGTGCGCAAGATCTATGTGCCGGAGAACGATATCTATGCCCGCTATATCGAGCTGATCGAAAACAGCTCGGCGATCGAACAGAGTGTCACGGTTCGGCTCAACGGTTGGGTCGGTTCCACCTATGATACACAGCTTCTCGCCAGTTCCACTGACAGCGTTGAACTCGATCAAAACAACCGGTTTGTGGAGCCCACGGACTATTTTGTCACCGATGATGACTGCGATGGTTGCGGAACACCGGCGGTCGGTCTGCTGTTCAAGGGCGTCAGTTCACAATACGCCCCGGATAGCGTTGTCCTCAATCCGGCTTATGGCGACTACTCCGTGACCTACCAGCTGACGATTCCAGCCGGTGAGCGCCGGGCGCTGATGCACTATAAGGTGCAGCACAGCGATCCGGTGACGACCCTGGGCAGAATCGACGAGCTGCATGCGGCCGATTATGAGATCGAAGGGTTAACCGCTGAAGAGACGGGGCAGTTGGTCAATTTCCGCATCCAACTCGACAGTGACGCTGATGGTGTTTATGACGCCGACGAGATACCTCTGGGTCTCGATCCGTTGGATCCGGATACGGACAACGATGAACTGAGCGACGGATTCGAAATCTACTACGGCTTCAATCCCGATTCGCCCGCCGGTAGCGAAGAGACCCATCTCGATGGCGACAACGATGGCCTCGACAATCTGCAGGAACAGACTTACGGCTCGCAACCGGATAATCCCGATAGCGATGGCGACGGACTGTCGGATGGCGACGAGGTCAATCTCTATCAATCCGATCCTGTATCCACTGATAGCGATAACGATGGCCTGGCCGATACCCTCGAAATTACCCTGGGTACCCTGCCGGGGAATGCGGACAGTGACGGTGACGGCTTGGACGACCGGTCGGAAATCTATGACTACTATCTGGATCCCCTCAATGTGGATTCCGATGCTGACGGTATGTCGGACGCATTCGAGATCAACTACGATCTGCTGGGTGCATCGCCCTATGACGATAACGACAACGATTCGTTGACGAATCTGGAGGAATATACTCAGGGTACCAACCCGCACAGCCAAGATAGTGACAGTGACGGACGCAGCGATGCAGTGGAAATCCTTATCGATCATACCGATCCGCTGGATGCCGCTCAGTTCGGTGAGCAGGTCAATTACACCCATAGCCTGACCGATGCCGATGGTGATTATTGGTCCTTCTACAGCTATACCGGCGTCGTTCAGGACACCACCAACGGCTCCACCGGCAACGCATTCAATTTGACGGTCAACGGATTGTCATATCAGGCCGGTTACGCCATGGCCCTCAGCCAAACGGGAAGAGAAGTCCATTTTATCCCGGATCTGCTCGACGGCCTGCGTGTCTATCGCCGTGCCTATGTTCCGGAGAGCACAGACGCCTTCGTGCGCTATATCGAAGTGATCGAAAACCCGAGCGATAGCGACAAGACGGTGGAGCTGGCGCTCACCTCAACCTATGGCAACAACGCTAACGGCATCGAATACATAACCTCGGACGGTGATGCTTTACTGGATCGGCATGATGACTATGTGGCAATGCACGATCCGGCCAATACCACCCCCAGGTCACTGCTGCATCTCTTCAATGGCGCGCACAGTCAACTGGAACCGGATGCCGGTACCGCAGCGGTTGGCCGCGACTGGACCGTTGGATACACCTTCGTCGTGCCCGCGGGCCAGCGGCGGATGATCATGCACCTGGCGGCCATGGAGACCGGTCTCGCCAATGCGCTGACGGTCGCCGAGAGTCTGCATGGCGTGCAGGGACAGGCGCTGGACGGACTGACTCCGCAAGAGCAGGCTGAGGTGATCAACTTCTTCGCCTATCCCGATCAGGATGGCGATGGCTTGAGTGACGCGGCCGAGACCCAGTTGGGCACCCTGGTCGATAATCGGGATAGTGATGGCGACGGACTGTTCGATGGGTTCGAAGTCGAATACGGTTTCGATCCGCTCACCCTCTCAGGTGAAGCTGCCGCCGATGCCGACAGCGATGGTTTGAGCAATCTCCAGGAACAGGAGCAGGGTAGCGATCCTCATCAGGAGGATACGGACGGCGACGGCTTGTTGGACAGTAGCGAGGTCAACGACCACGGATCGAATCCCAACACCGCCGATAGCGACGGGGATAGCGTTGAAGATGCCGTAGAGGTGGCCATGGGGACCGATCCCGCTGCTGCGGATAGCGACGGCGACGGCCTGGATGATTACGCTGAGATATATACCCATCCCACCGATCCGCTGCTCGAGGATACCGATGGGGATCTATTGCCGGACGGTTTCGAAATCAGCCATGGCTTCGACCCCCTCAACGATACGGGTGTGACGGCATCGGACAACGATCTGGATGGACTCGACAACCGGGCTGAATCGCTGGCCGGCACGGACCCATTCTCCGCTGATACCGATGGCGATCTGTTGGGCGACGGGAACGAAATCGGTTATTACAATACCGATCCGGCCCTCAGGGATACCGATGGCGCGGGTCTATGGGACATCGACGAGCTGTTTGTCACGGAGACCGATCCTCTGACGGCGGGCGATGACGCCAACGTCACGCTGACCTACTACTCCAGCTATCTGTACGATAACTACGGCCATGATTGGGAGGTCTCAGCCAGAGATGGAGAGTTGAGCGCCTACTTCGGTGAAGGTCAGCTTAGAGCCCTGACACTGTCGGTCAATGGTGTCGAGTATGCTGCTCATAACGGGAACCAGGATTCCGGCGAAGGGAATAATGCTCCGCTGGTGGAGACCGGTATCGGCCGGTTGAGCACGACGGCCGGCGCCATCGACGATCTGGTGATTCAGCGCCGTATCTATGTACAGGGTGTCGCCTCAGATGGTGGTGAGGAAGGGCCACCCGAAGGCGCGGGTGATTTCACCGGTTTCGTGCGTTATCTCGATGTCGTGGACAACCCCACGGACCAGGCAAAACAGTTGTCCCTCACTGTTACGACGGCGTTGCCCTACGGTCTGAACGGATCACCGCAGACATCGAGTGGCGATACCCTGCTTACGGATGAGGACCGCTATATCCTGCTGCCGGACTACGGTACCACCATCGGTTATCTGTTCGCCGGTCAGCAAACCGTGGCTCGGCCGTCGGTGAGCATGGCTGACACCGGCCTATCGGTCACCTATCAGTTATTCGTGCCGCCCCATAGCCGTCGCTCGGTGATGAGTTTCGTCACCTACGACTATGACAATACCCAGGTCGAATCCACATTGGTGGATCTGATGAGTATGCAGCCTGGCGCGCTGGATGGCCTGAGCGAAGCGGAAAAAGCCACGATCACCAACTTCTTCCCCGCTGAAGATCGTGATTACGATCGCTTGAGCGACAACGACGAGGCGCAGCATGCCACCGATCCGGACGACCCGGATTCCGACGGTGATCAACTGGAAGACGGCTTCGAGGTCCGTTACGGTTTCGATCCGCTGTCGCCGGCGAACAGCGGTGAAGCGGATCAGGACGGCGATCTCGACAATCTGACCAATCTTCAGGAGCAGTCTCTCGGCACCGATCCGACCGTGAGCGACAGTGATGGAGACGGCATCGGCGATGGCGATGAATATCTGATTCACAATACCGAACCCACCCTGCCGGATAGTGACTTCGATGGCCTGAGCGATGGAGAGGAGCTGGCTTTGGGCACCGATCCGTTACTATCGGATAGCGATCAGGATGGTCTCACCGATGCCGAAGAGATTCAGCAGCACGGCACCGATCCTTTGCTGGCCGACAGTGATGGCGACAGCTTGAGCGACGGTTTCGAAATCACCTACAGCCTTAACGATCCGCTGGCTGACGAGGATGGTGACGGCTTCAATAACGCGCAGGAGTCGTCGGCCGGAACCGATCCATTCAATCGGGACAGTGACGCCGATCTACTGTGGGACAACCGGGAGGTGAATGAGTATCAGACCGATCCCAACCTCACCGACACCGACCTTGGCGGCCGCAGCGATACCAATGAACTGATTGTCGATGGCACTGATGCCACACTTGAGACGGACGATCTTGCAACCCTGTCGGGCCATCAAACACTGTATGAAGAGAGTGGTCGTTATTGGCGCATCGACAACTACCGTGGCCGAGTCAGTTCGACGACCGATAGCGCCACCCGGGATAGCTTCCTCCTCAGGGTCAACGGCATTGAATACACCAATCCCAGCTATCGCATGGGACAGAGCAGTGACGGCCGGGAACTCTATTTCAATGCGGCTGGCCAGGATAACCTGATTTTCAGTCGCCGGGTTCGTGTACCCGAATCGGGACAGGGGTTGATCCGCTATCTGGAAATCGTGCATAACCCGACAACGATGCCGCAGGTAGTTCGGCTGGAGATAGAGAGCGACTACCGCGCATCGGATGAGAATATAGCCGTAGTCACCTCCTCAGCCGATGAGCAATTGACGCCAGAAGATGATTTCCTGGTGCTTAGCGATATCGCGTCAACCAGTAACCGCCCCAGTCTTGGCCATCTGTTCGCAGGAACCAACGGTAGGGTCAGGCCTGACGCCACAACCCTGATCGGCGGACGTTGGACCCTGGCCTATCGCTTTATGGTGCCGCCGGGCGAGAGCCGTATGGTTCTGCACGCCGGGGTGATGCAGAACAGTAGTGACGCCACCCGGATTCTGCTGGATAGCTTGCGCCACCCCGGTGATCATCTGCTCGCCGGTATGAGCGATACAGATCGGGCGTCGGTGGTGAACTTCTTTGCCTATGTCGATCGGGATGAGGATGGGTTGAGCGATGAGGATGAGCTGGCGGTGGGCACGGACAACAGTCTGCGTGATACGGATGACGACGGCCTGTTGGATGGCTTTGAGTTCCACAACGGCTTTAATCCGTTGTCGCAGGATGGCGGTGAGGCCGCTTTGGATGAAGATGGCGATGGCCTGAATAATCTGGATGAGCAGACCTTCGGAACAGACCCGCGTGCGGTGGATAGTGATGGCGATGGTCTCGACGATGGGGCAGAAGTTCACGATCACGGCACGGACCCGATGCTGTCTGATACCGACGGTGACGGCTTGTCGGATGCCCAGGAGATAGCCGCGGGTACGAATCCGGTATTGGCCGACAGCGATAGCGATGGTCTGTCGGACAGGGATGAGTTGCAGCTGCATAACACCGATCCTCTGGAACCCGACACAGATCACGACGGTATGAACGACGGTTTCGAGATTATTTACGATATGAGCGCCGCCAATGCGGCCGACGATCCAGACCAGGATGGCCTGAGCAACGCTGAAGAGTCCGCCGCGGGCAGTAATCCTCACGTAGCGGATACGGATGGTGACCAGCTTCTCGACCGCTGGGAAGTGGTGCTTTACGGTACGGACCCCAGCCAGGCGGATAGCGACAACGGCGGCCGCCGGGATGGGGATGAATTGTTCTCCGACGACAGCGATGCCCTGAATGGCGCCGATGAACTTGCCACTCTCCACTACAATCAGAATCTCACGGATGAAAACAATCGTTATTGGTCCGTGGAAGATTCGGACGGGCGTGTGCTTGGCTCAAGTTCGACGGCGACAACTTTTGCTTTCGATCTGCGGGTCAACGAAGTGGAGTACACCAATCTGCTTGACGGCGGCTCTTACTACATGGCCACCAGCGCCGATGGCCGCGAGCTGCGCTATTCAACGATGGCGGTAGGGGATCTGCGGGTCAGCCGCCGGGTCTTCGTACCCAGCGTGGGCGGGGCCTTCATCCGTTACCTGGAGGTGATCCACAATCCGGGAGAAGAGGCTCGTGAAGTCAATCTGCAACTCGATTCCCGATACTATGGCACCAACCTGGAAGTAGCGACCTCCGATGGTGACGATCTGCTGACGGATGCCGACAACTATGTCATCTTCCGTGACCTCAGCAGCTCATCCAGGCCGGTCCTGGGTCACGTCTTCGCCGGCCCCAACCGTGATATCGGTCCGCACAGTCAGACCACCCGTCCTGACAACAACTGGAACGTCAACTATCGCTTCACCGTACCGGCCGGCGGACGGCGCATCATCATGCATCTGGGCATCCTGGAAGGAGCGATGAGCAATGCGCAGAGCAATGCCGGGCAGCTGCTGCTGGCGGAGGGCGCGGTGCTCGATTACCTCACCGAGCAGGACCAGGCGGATATCGTCAATTTCTATGCCTATGCGGATGCCGATCAGGATGGCCTCAGTAATGCACAAGAGACGGCTGCCGGTACCTCCTCCAATAATCCGGACAGCGATGGCGACGGTCTGAGCGATCGTTTCGAGGTCAGATATGGTCTGGATCCGTTATCCGACACAGGGGAGGCGCTTGCCGACACGGACGGGGATGGCTTGACAGCGCTACAGGAACAGCAGTCAGGCTCCTCTCCCGACGACGCCGACAGTGACGGCGACCAGCTCGACGATGGTGCGGAATCCGCCGCGGGAACCGATCCGGCAAACCCCGACACTGACCAGGATGGTCTCACTGATCATGAGGAGATCAACAGCCACAACACCGACCCGCTGGCGGTGGATTCCGATCTGGACGGCATGGACGACCACTTTGAAGTGGTGTACGGCCTGCAAAACGAATCTGCGTTCAACGACTTCGATGGGGATGGTTTGAGCAACTTGGCCGAGTTTGATTTCAGTACCGATCCGACGCTGCCCGATACGGACGGCGATGGTTTGGGTGATTACCAGGAAGTGTTTGTCCACCAGACCAACCCCAACAGTCAGGACAGTGATGGCGATGGCTTGAGTGATGGAAGCGAGATCACAACCCACAATACCGATCCGACAGAACGCGATACGGAGTGGGACGGACTGGATGATTACCAGGAAGTCATGGTCTATTTCACCGACCCGAATAACTGGGATACCGATGGCGACGGCGCAGCGGACCAGGAAGAGATTATGGAGGGCACAGACCCTTTGGACAGGACCAGCGTGCCGGACTACATCGGTGAAGGGGGATATTGATGAGACAGAACTTCTCCCCAAGCTATATGAATTACTCCACGGAGGTAAATTGAATGAGATTGAAACATCTGATACCGGCGGCGTTGCTGACGCTGTTGGGGCCGCTGGCCCTGACCGGTTGCAGTGATACGGGCAAACCCGCTGTTGTTGGGCAAGTGGTGGCGGAGGTCAATGGCAAGGCGATTCACAAACAGACCTTTGACGCCTATCTCAACCATAAGCGTATCGCCGAGGATGACGAAAAGCGGATCGAACGTGAACTGAATACTTACCTGGAGCGTGAAGGTCTGGCGGAGGTCATTCTTCAGCAAAAGGTACTGGATGCTGAACAGATCCAGGTGGAGGTCAATGAATTTAAGAAGCAGATGCTGACCTCCCGCTATTTCGAACAGTATCTGCGTGACAAGGTCAACGAGGCCGCGATCCGTAATTTCTATACGGCCAACCCTGAGCGGTTTCAGAGCCGAAAGGTCCATGTCGCCCACGTGCTGATCCGCACCAATCCGAAAATGAGCCAACAGGAGAGAGAGGCGCTGCTGACCAAGGCCCAAGAAGCCTATAGCAAGGCAGTGAGCAGTCAGGATTTCGAACTCCTGGCCAAGCACTACTCAGAAGATCTGATGTCGGCCAAAAAGGGCGGGGATCTGGGCTGGATCAAGGAAGGCTCCATCGATCCGGCCTTTACCAAGGCGGCATTCGGCATGAAGACCGGGGAGGTCTCCCCGCCTGTCACCACGCCGTTCGGCTTCCATATCATCAAGGTGCTGGAGGCGGCGCAAATCGTGAAGCAGCCTTATGAAAGCGTCAAGGGCGATATCAGCTTCGAGCTGCGTCAGCAGGCGAAACAGGCCGAGATGAAACGTCTCTTGTCCCTGGTTTCCATCGACAAGCGTGGTTCGTAACGTGATGGATCGATGCTACAGCTTTGGCTTGATCGCACCCCTTTGCGGTCTGCTGCTGTTGAGCGCCTGCAGCCGGGATGAGGCGCCTTCCGGAGAGCCAGTTCAACCTCGGCAGGAAGTGACGAATAAAGGCGCTGAACCGGTGGCTCTGGCCTATGTCAATGGTTCGCCGATTACCGAAAACGAGGTGCAACGGGCGATGCGGAAATTGTTTACTGAGCGGGTACCTCAAGTCGGTGGGGAGCAGGTAAGAAAGCGTATTCTCGAGAGTCTCATCAGCAGCCGGGCCATCTCCCTGTTGGCCCAGGAAGAAATCGATAGTGAAGCGCTTCAGACTCTGGATGCAAAGGTAAAGGCCTATCGTGAAGAGCTGTTGGTGCAGGATTACCTGTCTCGCCATGCCGCTCCGGAGCCGGTATCGGGCGATATGGTGAGCGACTATTACCGGGATCATCCGGACGAGTTCGGGGGCGGTGTCAGCAAACGCTTCGAAATGATCCAGACCTATCGTCAGATTGAGGAGGATGAGCGCAAGACACTGATCGGCAGGCTGTCTGAGCTCGGCAAGGTGGAGGATTGGAATCGTTGGCTGGAAGAGAACAAATCCCTCCCGGTCAATCTGCGCCAGCTGACCGCCAGGGTCGAGGTGCTGGATCAGCCGATACAGGCGCTGGTCGCCTCCACGAGTGAGGGTGAAACCTCGCCGCTGCACATCGACGATGTCATTACGGTCGTCCGGGTCAATGCCGTCGAGCGGCATCCGCCGCAACCCCTGGCGGAAGTCAGCGCTGAAATACGCAAACGGCTTGCGCCGATCAAGATGCGCGCGGCGATCAAACGATTGGCCGAGGATGCCTTGCTAAAAGTCAAAGTCGATGTCGTGGCGGACAGGCCGGACAACAGCGGATAGACAGCATTTAAGGATAGAGCGGGTTCATGAAATCTCTTTTCGACACTAGTCAGAGCAGCTTTTTTGGCGGGGGTCACGCACAGCCCATGACGCTGCAGAAGCGTCTGCGCGGATTGATCTGCCTGTTCATGCTGCTGGTCACAGGCGCCAACCTGCAAGCGGCAGTTGATGTTCCCTATCCCTATGCCACCGGCTTTGACACGGCGGATGAGCAGGCCCTATGGCTAGTGAACGGACATTGGGGCATCACCACCGGCACGCCGGACAGACCAAGCCAAAGCGGCGACTATCACCTGGACAACAATCCCGATGCCTTGGATCAGTATGCGGCCAACAGCAACCATGACGCTGTTGCAGACTGGCGTGTCGCCATTCCGCTTGATGCCGTCAACCCGGTGTTGAGCTACCACTATCAACTTCATCTCCTGAGCAGCGACAATTTTTATGTCGAGGTCAGAGACTCTGAGACTTCACCCTGGACCAGATTGAAGGTCTATACCCGTAAAAACAACCACAGCAGCTATGTGCGCGAGACCCTGGATCTGAGCAGTTTCCGTGGCCAATCGATTCAACTGCGCTTCAACCAGCGCAACTCGTATAATCACGGCGCACGGCTCTGGCTGATCGACGACCTGCAGGTGGGAGAGGAGCAGTTGCCGGCCCTGACCTATCCCTATGTCAACGGTTTCGAGACGGTGGCGGAACAGGCCGACTGGAACCGCCAGGGGACCTGGGAGGTGCTGGACGAGCAGGGCGCCAGGGTCAACCACGGCGGCGGTTATCATCTGGACAACAACCCGGGCGAGTTGGATCAATACGCCTACAACTCGGGCCAGCTGGCGACCCTGAACGGCGCCATCGCCATACCGGCGGACGCGATCCGGCCGGTGCTGAGTTACTGGTATCAGCTCGAACTGGGGAACAGCGACAACTACTATGTGGACATCCGGCCGTTGGGTGAGACCGCCTGGACGCTGCTGAAGAAATACACCCGCAAAGACAACCACGGCGGCTATGTGCGCGAGACCCTGGATCTGAGCGCCTACCTCGGTCAGTCGATCCAACTGCGTTTCCGCCAGGGCAACGCCTACAACCACGCGGTACGGCTCTGGCTGATCGATGATCTGCAGGTGGGAGAGGAGCAGCTGCCGGCCCTGACCTATCCCTATGTCAACGGTTTCGAGACGGAGGCGGAACAGGCCGACTGGAACCGTCAGGGGACCTGGGAGGTGCTGGACGAGCAGGGCGCCAGGGTCAACCACGGTGGCGGTTATCATCTGGATAACAACCCGGGCGAGTTGGATCAATACGCCTACAATTCGGGCCAGCTGGCGACCCTGAACGGCGCCATCGCCATCCCGGCGGATGCGATCCGGCCGGTACTGAGTTACTGGTATCAGCTCGAACTGGGGAACAGCGACAACTACTATGTGGACATCCGGCCGTTGGGTGAGACCGCCTGGACGCTGCTGAAGAAATACACCCGCAAAGACAACCACAACGGCTATGTGCGCGAGACCCTGGACTTGAGTGCCTACCGGGGTCAGTCGATCCAGCTGCGTTTCCGCCAGGGCAACGCCTACAACCACGCGGTACGGCTCTGGCTGATCGACGACCTGGAGGTGGGAGAGGAGCAGCTGCCGGTCCTGACCTATCCCTATGTCAACGGTTTCGAGACGGTGGCGGAACAGGCCGACTGGAACCGTCAGGGGACCTGGGAGGTGCTGGACGAGCAGGGCGCCAGGGTCAACCACGGCGGCGGTTATCATCTGGACAACAACCCGGGCGAGTTGGATCAATACGCCTACAATTCGGGCCAGCTGGCGACCCTGAACGGCGCCATCGCCATCCCGGCGGATGCGATCCGGCCGGTACTGAGTTACTGGTATCAGCTCGAACTGGGGAACAGCGACAACTACTATGTGGACATCCGGCCGTTGGGTGAGACCGCCTGGACGCTGCTGAAGAAATACACCCGCAAAGACAACCACAACGGCTATGTGCGCGAGACCCTGGACTTGAGTGCCTACCGGGGTCAGTCGATCCAGCTGCGTTTCCGCCAGGGCAACGCCTACAACCACGCGGTACGGCTCTGGCTGATCGACGACCTGGAGGTGGGAGAGGAGCAGCTGCCGGTCCTGACCTATCCCTATGTCAACGGTTTCGAGACGGTGGCGGAACAGGCCGACTGGAACCGTCAGGGGACCTGGGAGGTGCTGGACGAGCAGGGCGCCAGGGTCAACCACGGCGGCGGTTATCATCTGGACAACAACCCGGGCGAGTTGGATCAATACGCCTACAATTCGGGCCAGCTGGCGACCCTGAACGGCGCCATCGCCATCCCGGCGGATGCGATCCGGCCGGTGCTGAGTTACTGGTATCAGCTCGAACTGGGGAACAGCGACAACTACTATGTGGACATCCGGCCGTTGGGTGAGACCGCCTGGACGCTGCTGAAGAAATACACCCGCAAAGACAACCACGGCGGCTATGTGCGCGAGACCCTGGATCTGAGCGCCTACCTCGGTCAGTCGATCCAGCTGCGTTTCCGCCAGGGCAACGCCTACAACCACGCGGTACGGCTCTGGCTGATCGACGACCTGGAGGTGGGAGAGGAGCAGCTGCCGGTCCTGACCTATCCCTATGTCAACGGTTTCGAGACGGTGGCGGAACAGGCCGACTGGAACCGTCAGGGGACCTGGGAGGTGCTGGACGAGCAGGGCGCCAGGGTCAACCACGGCGGCGGTTATCATCTGGACAACAACCCGGGCGAGTTGGATCAATACGCCTATAATTCGGGCCAGCTGGCGACCCTGAACGGCGCCATCGCCATCCCGGCGGACGCGATCCAGCCTGCGTTGAACTTCTGGTCGCGACTGCAACTCAACAGTAGCGACAACTACTATGTAGACATCCGGCCGTTGGGCGAAATCGCCTGGACAACGCTAAAAAACTACAGGGCAGCCAACAACAGTTCCGTCTATCAACTCGAAGTGCTGGATCTGAGCGCCTACCGCGGTCAATCGATCCAACTGCGCTTCCGTCAAAGAAACGCCTACAACCACGGCGCGCGGATCTGGCTGATCGATGATCTGCGTGTCGGCGTCGACGCCACCTACGACCAGGATGGAGACGGCACTCCGGACTTCGAAGATTCCGACCGGGATGGCGATGGGGTCGAGAACGCCCAGGATGTCTTTCCCGACAATAGCAATGAGTGGTCGGACCTGGACAGCGACGGCATCGGCGATAACAGCGATCCGGACCGGGATGGGGACGGGGTGGTCAACGAACAGGACGCTTTTCCCGACAATCCCGGTGAATCATCCGACCTGGACGGCGATGGCGTCGGCGACAACAGCGACCCCGACCGGGATGGCGACGGCATCGGCAACGACTATGAGACCCAGCTCGGTTTCGATCCCGACAATGCCGCCAGCGTTCCCCCGGACCTGGATGGCGACCGGATACCCGACGCGCTGGACGACGACCGGGACGGGGATGGTGTGAACAATACCCAGGACGCCTTTCCCGATGATGCCGCCGAGTCCTCGGACCTGGATGGAGACGGTATCGGCGACAACAGTGATCCGGACCGTGACGGGGATGGCTTCAGCAACGAAGAAGAGATTCAGGCGGGCACCAATCCCGATAACCCTCAACACTACCCCGACCAGGTCGCCCCCCAGCTCACCCTGGATGGTCTGACGGAGCGGGTGACCGATGCCGCGACCATCGACCTGCGCGGAGGGGTGTCCGACGACAACAGCGGGCTGGCGTCTCTGACCCTTGCCTCGGACCGTTTTCCCGGGGTCGCCATGGCGGCCATCATCAATAACGGACAGTGGACGGCCAATGTACCCCTGGAGATCGGCATCAATCTGATCACCCTCACCGCATTGGACCAGGCCGGCAATCAGGCACAGCTCGGCCTCAGCGTGGAACGGCAGAGCACCGACAGCCAGGTCGCGCTGGTCATCGACTATCCCCAGAGCAACAGCGTGGTCAATGAACCCGAGATAGTGATTCGCGGCCTGTTCCGTATCGAAACTCCGGCTCAGGTCATGAGTGTGACGGTCGACGGCACACCCCTGGTACTGACCGATACGGCGCTCAATACCGAGTTCCGCTTCGAGTCCGCCCCCCTGGCCCTGAGCGAAGGCCTGAACAGCTTCCTGGTGCGGGGCGAGGCGGACGGGCAGGTGGCGACCCGGCAGGTCAGCGTGACCTACCAACCCGAGCAGCAAACCCCGGCAGCGCCGCAGATCAGGGTCCTGACTCCCGTCTCAGGGAGCTATCTCTATGAATCCGGTTTCACCCTGGCAGGTGAGATCGACGCCCCCGGACAGCTCGCCAGTTTGAGCCTCAACGGCACACCCGTTGCATTCACCGATCTGCACAGCGGTCTGTACGCCTTTCGCGAGGCGGTCGGCTTTGAGAGTGGTGCTTCTCAATTGACTATCGATCTGGTGGCGGAAGACGAGCAGGGCCAGGTCGCCACACTGCAAGTGGAGTACCTGCGGGATCAGGAGGCCCCGGTGATCGTCATCGACCAGGCCCTGGATCCGGCTCCGGCGGAGAATCAGGTCAACGAGCAGCCCTACCGCCTGCAGGGCAGCATCATGGAGGCGAACCTCTCCGCATTCACCATCAACGATATCCCGGTAGCGCTCACCCCGGGAGTTGTGGATGGAGAGTACCGTTTCGATACCGCCCTCCAGCTCAATCCGGGTGAGTCCCTGCCTCTGGTCCTTACCGCGCATGATCTGGCGGGTAATCGCAGCAGCCTGGATTACCTGCTGCGTCTCGACGCCAGCGTCTCCCTCGCCATGCTACTGCCCGCTACCGGCACCGAGCTGATCCAGACCGGTGCGCCGATACCCTTGCAGCTGGCCGTGGAGATCAGTGGCGTCGGTGCGGCGGACGTCCTGGCTAATGCCGAGCTGCACAATGCCGGTGGCAGCGTGGTGGCGACCGCCGCACTGTTTGGAGACGCAGGTGTCAAGGGTGGCGAGATCGAGGTGCCCGCCCAGGCGGGAGATTACGAAATCACGGTGACGGTCAGCGACAGCGGCGGCCAGATCCTGGCGGTCACCCACCGGCGCCTGTTGGTGAAAGACCCGGTAGATGTCCCCCTCGAACTGGAGCGCATGGAGCCTGCCGACGGTCAGCAGGGGGTCGAGCCCAATGGGTTCATCAGCTTCTATTTCAACCAACCCATCGACATTACTGAACTGACCCTGAGCGTGCATGAAACGGCCCACGGCTACACCTACCAGGACCTGGATGAGCCGGGTACGCCGGCGCTCAACGCCCAGGGTTACCAACTGGTTGAGATCAGCCGCAGTTACGAGCCGGTGCCGGGTAGCCTCTCGCTGCTGCCGGGGGATCGGGTAGTGGCGTTCTATCCCGGACGGGAACTGGCCTACGGTGGGGAGGTGTTTGTCGATGTCAGCTATGCGGGAGAGGAGATCCACCGCAGCCTGTTCCGCACCCGCCCCCTGCCGACCTTCATCAACGGCACCGTGGTCGATCAGTTCGGCCAGCCGATCCCCGGCATCAGTGTTACGATCCCGGAACTGGGGCGCAGCACCAAAACCAACAGCGATGGTGCGTTCGCCTTCGGCTATCGTGATCGTTATGACCAGACAATACCCGGCGGTCGCTACGAACTGCGGATCAACCCGGAGCTTGGCGACCCCAGCTTCGGCTCCCTGGCGCTCTGGGCCAGTGTACAGGAGGGGCGGCTCAACAACCTGAAAGTCTCCCGCCTGCCGGTGCTGAACAAGGATGTGCCCTTCACCCCGGTGCAGGGACGCGGCAACCTCAGCCTGCTGCAAGGCGCCCTCAACCTCGATCTGACCCAGGCGGACCTGCTGTTTCCCGACGGCGGCCGGCAGGGGGACATCCATCTGCAGTTCAGCGATTTCGCGCAACTTCCCTATCCGGTCGGCGGCAACCACATGCCTCACTGGGTCTATACCGTGCAACCGGCCGGTGTGCGGGTGGAGGGCGAGCTGCGGGTCGATATCGCGATGCCGACCCTCAACCATACCCACAACTACCTGCCTGACGAAGGCGATCATGTGCTGATGCTGGGGGTCGACCCGCAGGCGCGGCACATCGTTCCGGTGGGCGTGGCGCGGATCGAGAACCGGCGCGCGGTCAGTGCCGGAGACCAGCACTACCAGGTGCTCGACGTATTCGGCTACGCCCTGGTGCCGAGCGAGGCCCAGCCTCACATGCAGGCCTATGCGGACGGTGAACTCGAGTTGAGGCAACTCCTGATCGCCCTGGACAATCTGACGGAACAATAGAGAGCCATGCGGACATCCCTTACCAGACACCCTGCCAGACGGCCATTCTCCCTGCAGCAAACCGCCCGCTTATGCGGATTGGCGTGGCTGCTGTTTCTCCTGCTGCTCAGCGCCCCGACCCAGGCTTTCCATGGCTTCCAGCACGGCGCGGTGTATGCCAAGAGCCTGATCCTCAGCGAGTCGGACTTCCCGATCTACGTGGAGTACGGTGTGGACGGGGAGATCGCCGGCGAGATCGGCGAGGCGACGGGGCGGTACGCCGAGGCGCGGGTGATGGCGGCGGAGATCTACCGGGCCTACCAGGTGCAACTGGAGGCGGTGCGCGCGCAGTTCCCCGAGCTGGAGCTGGTGAGCAAGGAGACCTACGAGGGCGTGCAGTACACCACGGTCAACGGTGATACGATCCAGAAGCCGCCCCTCGGCGGCAATACGGTGATGGTGGCGCTGCGCCCCCCGGCGCAACGGCTGCTGGCCGATCCGAGTCAACTGATCCTGCTGGAGCTGCCGATCAACCCGCAGCTGCAGCTCGGCGGCGCCACCCAGTCGCTGCTGCTCGACCCGGACGGGGCGATCCTGTGGGAGACGAGCCTCAACATCGGTTTCAAGACCGGCTTTGTCAGCGACCCGGAGGGGAACGAGGTCAAATACCGTGAGCACGAAGACACCATCCACGGCCCGCTGGGCCATGTGGTGATGGAGAACGGGCTGTTCGCCCGGGGCATCACCGACGAGGACGGCACCTTCTCCTTCCGCTACCCGCTGCCCCCCTGTCCGGGATTTTTCTACGATCTGGATATGCCGATCATCGTGCAGCTCTACTACAAGCGGTTCAACCCGCGGCGGGGTGCGCGCTACCCCTACTTCATGCGGCGCTTGGGGTTTGACTACTGCGTCGGTTATGGGCAGGTGCCGCTGGGGGCGGACCTGGGGGCGCAGATGGCCCAGGTCGCGGCGATCGGCATCGTCGCCAGCATGGCGACGCCGGTCAAACGGCCGTTGGACTTCGTGGTGGACATGACGGTGCTGGCGGGCGAGGCGCGGATGCCCAACACGGTGAGCTTCGGCGGCGAGACCCGCTACAACGGCGAGAGCGCGGCGCTGGAGCGGATCGCCCAGGACCAATATGACTTCGACGGCGACGGCGAAGCGGACCGCACGGAGTTGGGGCGGATCATCACGGAACCGGACCCGGTGACCAATGAACCGGTGGAGCGGTTCGAGGCCCAGCCGGCCACGGCCGACCCGGAGCTGCAAGGGGTGTGGCTCTCCAGCCGCCACGACTTGGCCGGCCTCAACCCGGCCGAGACCCTGCCGGACCTGACGCGGCTGGCGGACTGGAGCAGCGACTTTGCCCATCGGGGCCTGCTGAGCCAGATCAACGAGGAGGACCTGATCAACACCGACCTGTACGTGTTCCGGGTCTCGGACGGGACCCTGGTGACCGAGCGCCACGGCCTGAAAGACAGCGAAATATCGAGTGGCTTCATCGGCGTGAACGACGAGAAGGGGACCTTCTACTACACGATCCAGATCGTCGGGGCGCGGGAGGGGCGGCTCAATATCCACGGCTACACCAGCCGCTGGCGCAGCGGAGCGGACGGGTTCCGGCAGTGGCAGGCGAAGGGCCAGATGAACCCGGCGTTCTACCAACGGGAAGCGGACCACCTGCGCCCGGGAGAGCCGGTGCAGCTGATCGCCATCAACCGGGCGACGGGTTACATGGGGAGCTTGATCACGGCGGTGAAGCAGGCGGGGAGCGGTAACAATCCCCACGAGATCTCGTTTCCGATCCGGGATCTGATGATGGGCCCGCCGAACCTGAAGGTGTGGGCGGAGCGGACCTCGAAGGTGGAGCAGGGCCTGACCCGTGGAGAGCAACCGGAACAGGCGATCGGCCACGAAGGGGCGGGCCTGGCGGACGACACGGAGATCACGGTCTACACCGAATGGTTCGACCGGAACGGCCGGGCGCTGCCGGAGGGGCTGGACGAACACGGCTACACGGGTCGCCTGGCCAAGGTGATCGCCCCCAACCGGCTGGCGGCGGCGGGGGGTGCGAGCGAGAGCGGCAACAGTCTGAGCCAGTTCGAGATCAAGACGGGGCGTCAGACCCAGGTGATCCGGTTGCCGGAAAGGATCCTGGGCAAACAACACCTGTATGTACAGGTCAGCGGCGAGCCGATGAGCGGCAACCCGGAGTTCGGGGCGAGCGGATTGCACCAGGGCAAGCTGCAATACCGGCCGGACCGCTACGTGCCGGTGAGGGTGCCGGTGTTCGATGAAGATAGCACCCTGCTGCAACGCCAGGCCTATCGGGAAGCGAAGCAGGCGTTCGACGAGGGGACGATCAGCATCGAGCCGGAGAAGCCGGAGCCGATTTACCGTTATGTCTATCGGCCGGAGTTTCAGTTCAGTGTGTATGACCTGGCGATGCGGGAGATCAGGCAAACCGATCTGGAAAACGAGGTGGAAAACCTGCTGCCCCTGGACAAGCCAGTAATTGCCAGTACGGATGCCATAATTGATTTACTTTACAGTCTAACCGCTCCAGAGTCGGGTCCACTCAACGCTTATAGCTATGACAACGACCGGGAACTTGTGTTTGCGCTGGGCGAGCAGGAGATCCGAGCGACGTTGGGTGATGATCAGCAACTCCGGTTCGACAGTGATAGCCTGGAACACTTGGCACTGTTGGATCTGACCCCGGAAGATTATCTGACGCTCCGGCTCTACAGTAACAACGATGCCGGGAATGTCCTGTGGGAGTGGGCATTTGGTTTAGTGCCAGGAATTGTCCCGACTTCAGCAGATATCAGTGCCGATCTATCAGAGCAGATTCTGACGCTCTATCTGCCGGGGTTTAATGCTTTAAGCAATGTAGACGGCAACACCTACAACACCACAATACGATGGTCTATCGAAGGCCCTCCTGATGCTCAGTTGGAAATTGCCGTCACCGAGTCCGACCAAGGCCTGCATGCTAATCGCTTAGTGACATCGCATCGTGCAGGTGATGAATTTTGGGTAACGGCTGAGATTATTGGCACCGATCATCCCAAATTTGAAAGTGGAGAAGAGTTTCGGGCTGGACCTTATACGGTGTATCCTGGCGAACCTGCCCAGATTCTCTTGACTTCAACGGAAGACGAACTTCCTGTAGATAATGCCGCGATAGCCACAATCCAGGCTGAAGTAGCCGATCAACACGATAATCATGTGATCGATGGCACGCCTATTGAATGGAACGTGGCTGAGCGTGGGCATCTGGAGCACGCCGAATGGAATGTTGAAGGTGGTCAAGCGGAGTTAGTGGCTCGGTCAGGTGATGAAATTGGTGAACTTGAAATTATAGCCCGTTCTGGGGAAGTCACAGAGAATATCATACTGCAACAAATCGGCTTTGATATGGTTTTCTCAGGGAGTGTGGCTAGTGCCGAAGTGGATGGTGCACCGATGCCTTTAACCGTGAGCGCAATGGATGCAACCGATGGTGCTGCCGTCAATTGGATTGCAACTCATGGGAAGGTCATAGGGGGAGAAACGCTGGCTGCTGGCCAAGCACAAGCCATGTTTTACCCTGGCCCACGGGGTGGAGATGGGACGGTTTTTGCCAGCATTGGCCAACAGTTTACGCGTACCCACATCCCGGTAAATTACCCGCCTGGTCCACCGGTCATAGAGGTGATAGAGCCGCTTCTCATTGGTGACCGTACAGTAGCCGGTTCTGAAGCGTTAGAACGTCTTGATGGCCGTACACGGATATTCAACTATAAAACGGAGACTGAACTCAGTGTCTCCGGGTTAATACCAGGTGATGAATATATAATGGAACTGGGTTCGGCTCGTGCGCCTAATTTGGAGCCTGTTGCCTGGTATTTTATGGATCAAATTGATGGGACACAGGCCCCTGATATCTATCATGACCATAACGGCCAGGTGACGGGTGATGTTGTTGTTGATACAGCTCAGGTTTCACGAGGAACCGGTAGTTACCACTTCACTAACGGCGTATTGAATATACCAGCCAATTCGGCTCTTAATTTCACCGAACAGTTCTCATTACATTTGGCTGTACGACCTCAAATCCTGGGAGCAGTCCCAATTGAGCTTGTGAATAAAGCCGGACATTACGGTATTCGCCTACTCCCGGATACAACCGGTTATCGAGCCGAGTTTTGGGTAATGACTGGACAAGGTGAGGAAGCAATACAGTCGCCTGCTCTCATATCCCCAGATCATTGGAGTACTGTTTCTGTAAGTGTTAAACCCGGGCTTCTTCAACTAAACGTATCGGGCCAAAACACTGAGGCCAGTCTGACAGGTTCTGTCCTGACGTCTGTTGCTGGGATCTCAATTGGTGAAGGCTTTAGTGGTTGGCTGGATGACTTGAAGATTTTTGATTTGAGCCGTGGCATGTTGGGCGCATTTCCCAATGGCGGTAGTAGTGTAACCCTGGTAGCGGATGCCAACGGTGAGATTAGCACGATAGTCCAGTCCTTGGGCAACCTACGTACCCACTCGCCATTGGAATGGATTACTGAGGCTAGGTTGTACTGGCGAAATGCGGCCGATCAAATTGAAGACCTGAACAGCACAGGTGGCTTTATTCAATATATGGCGTACTCATCGGCTGCTGAGTTGAACAATGTGTTAGCGCAAGTGCTATGGGATGAGGGGGAGGATAGTGCGGCTAAGACGGTGTCTGAGTTCGCAGCATCAATGCTTTTGTTGGGCGATGTAAGAGATATCGCAAAGTACGGCGGAAAGTGGTACTTCGGTCTGGCCGATGATGGAGAGAAACTCACGACGACCCTGGCCGGTATCGGTATTGTCACAACGATTTTCCCTGTAGTTGATGCTGGGATTACTGCACTTAAAATCATTGTGAGAATGGTGGCGGACGCACCGGGGCCGGTAAGGAGATTTTTTACAGAGTTCGGTCATAAAATAGTAGATGAGATAGGAAGCCTGAACTTCACGACGGTAGACCGATTCAGTGGTGCGCTGGTGCATATTGCAGGCAGTACCCAATTTCGTAGTTTTCTACAACGGAATCTGATCAAGAATCTTGATGATCTAGAGGCATTTGCAAAATTTCAAGAGCGCTATGGAGACCGCACGGATGCTCTCATACAACGCTTTTATACCGGTCTAGACAGCGTTGCGGATGATGTCCTTGCAGCTACGACGAAAGAGGGTAAGGTTCGCAACCTCGTCAAACTGGCGGAGGGCGTCAGTGAACAGATCGGCCGTAATCTCAGCGAAGAAGCCCTGGACGGCATGGTGGCCCTGATGAAAATACGTGGTATCAACAAGGGGCGTATCGACTACTTGGTCAATCATGTAGGCGATGACATTGATGCGGTGACTCAAGCCGCACATGGTGATATTCTGGAGGGAGTTTTAACAACGATCAAGCAGATTGATGAGTTGCCGAATAGGCCAGATAATTACACCACCTTTTATAAGCAAGTTGCGAATACGGACCCTAGGATGTCCAAAGGTGGTATTCATGCGGCAAGGGATATTGATGCAGGAGGGATTAATCTTAGCGATGTGGCGGCTTTTGAACAGAGAAGGGATGTGCTGGAGCTTCCTCCGACACCAACAGGAAGGAATCAACATAGGCGAGTTGATGTCGCATTAAATGATAATTCATTAATAGAATATAAAGACGCACAGCAGATACTCTCTAGTAGTCACGAGAAGCTGGAGTTTATCAAAGATATCTTGTTGTATAATAGTAGTGGGAGGCTTCCCAATTGGGTTATTCGAGGTACGGACCAAAAGGTGCAGCAAGTTCGGAATAAAATGCTGAAAATGTTGGGTGAAGACGGAGGCACCTTGGATGATGTGCTTGAGGAGGCAATTGAGAGTATGGATTCTGAAGCGGCAAGGAATGCAGCTTATAATAATATTGAGAACGTGATCAGCGCCCTGAGGGGAAGCGGAATTGTTCGAACACAGAGCTACTAATGAATTATTTGGTGAATGAGTTTTCGTTTTGCAGGTTACTACCAGCTCGTCAGCTGCTACTAGCCCCAAAGCTAGTTGGTGACAGGTTCATTGATAAGGTAGTTAGTCGTAAAAGTATCGTTAGCAAAGGGAGTCGTCGTGGCGGAGTCATAATATTCGACGAGGTCGGTTTTCTGGATATTCATAAGTTTAATACACCAGAACACTATTATTCTACGCACGGTTACACGGAAGAAAAATTTTTAATAACTGACAATAATGGCTCACTTTACACTTATCACTATGATAAACCAGATCCTGTAGAGTGTATTGAAAATGTAGGCCTCTATCCAATAAATAGTGAATCTCATTGGGTGGATGGAACTCATTCGATACATTTTCATGGAACGGAAGGTATTAAAAGGCACCGAATAAGCGGCAATAAATATTTTTGTTTGTTTGATTGGGAGAAGCGTGAGATTGTCTGGAAAAGTAAGCCTGAAGAAAATCAAGGATTTGGTTATGCGATTGGTGCAGGAAAATTAGTTTATCAGGCCCATCAAAATTATGGGACAGTTTATTGTCTGGAATTAATGACAGGCAAGAACTCTTGGCAAAAAGACCCACTTGATATACTAGTGTTAACTGGTGAGCAAAAGGAGTACTACGATCGTTCACAGAAAGGAGTAGTAGGGAATCCTAGGATATTTAAAAACCTTGTAATAGTTGGTATGCCGTTTTATTCGATAGTCGCACTTGATATTGAGACAGGAGAAAAGGTTTGGGAATACAAGCTGGCTAGCGATGAAGATCAGTATAAGCAGACTTTGTTTAATATTACTTCAACACCTTATCGCATGGCTGTTACGGAAAAAGGAAAAGTATATCGTTTAGAGTCGGCAGACGTAATTTGTGAATATGATAAGCATTGTCATGAACTATTCTTAATTGAATTGGATGCAACTACAGGGAAATTACTGCAAAGACTCGAAGTGAAGGCGCCGGAAGGTGACCTACAAGAACATATCATTGATCAGTATGAGAAGGAGTTAGATTTTGGTCGTGAGACGTATTGTGATGTAACCAATACACACTATCTGACATGTTTTGATGGTGGTCCGATTATGGCAATCAATTTGAAAACCGGGATTGTCGACTGGAATATAACCTTACCAACTGGTAGTCCCTTTGGACCATTTTTCGTGCTGAACAATCGTCTTTATACCTCAACAGGGTATACCCATTATATCTTTGAGGGTGAGGGGGGTTACATCTCGGACTGAGAGAGTTGCTGCCTAAACAAAAGAACAGCGGAGAGCAAAGCGGAGAGCAAGGACACCCGTAAAAATCTTGCGATCAACTAGCTCTTGAGATAGGGTTTTAGTTAGCCATCAAAAACAACAAGGAGGTTGTTATGACACGTGCACGCGAAACGCTGGTTTGCCTGGAATCCAACTCTCTACTATCACTGTATCTCCCGCTGTGTACGCCGTGCTTGGCTGTGCGGTGAAGATCCCTATACAGGGCAAAGCTTCGAGCATCGACGACAATGGGTATTGGATCGCCTACGGGAGTTAGTGGATATATTCGCAATTGATGTCTGTGCCTACGCTATTCTCTCAAATCATTATCACGTTGTTTTACATGTCAATGTAGAGAAAGCAAAAGAGTGGTCAGACCAACAGGTTATCGAGCAGTGGACCCGTTTATATAACGGCCATATGCTGGCAGACCGGTATTTGGCCGGTGAAGTGATGAGTAAGGCGGAATGGACTGCACTCTCAGAGCTGATCGAAGCGTGGCGATCACGTCTTTATGATATCAGTTGGTTCATGCGTTGTATGAACGAATATCTGGCACATAGAGCCAATGCTGAAAACCAGTGTAAAGGTAGGTTTTGGGAGGGGCGCTTCAAGAGTCAGGCTCTGCTTGACGAAGGAGCGCTACTGACCTGCATGAGTTATGTTGATCTCAATCCCATCCGTGCCGGAATGGCAAAGACGCTAGAGTAATCGGATTTTACATCGACCCAAGAACGTATCCTTGCCTATGCCAAGCAGCAGATCTCAGAGAGAGACGAACAAAGAATCAATCTACAGACGACAAATCTTCTCCCTCTTAAGCAAGGGGGAGAGGTGAATTCAGAGAAGTTAATAGACTTCGATCTGAATGATTACTTGCGCTTGGTGGACTGGACAGGACGAGCCATCCGCGATGATAAACAGGGAGCGATATCGAGTGATCTGGCGCCAATTCTAGAGAGAATCGGATTAAATCCAGATGCCTGGTTAAAAAGTGTATCTATCAGTTCGGCACGACATCATCGTCGAACAAGGTGAGCCCCCCCAAGAAAAGTTGACACCAGTCTCTCATGGAGAGGTGTCAAATGAGGAAGAATCATTCGATTGATTTAAAGATCAAGGTAGGATCTTGCTATGTTGCTTTCAGCTGCATTAAAACACGTGCCAGGAAAAACGAGCGAGAGGAGTTTATGGCGCCTTCGGTAGCGCACGCTGAAAGTAAATTCCTACTCGTTATCCCTATTCCTTTACTATGAAAACAGGTGAGGTTGACCCGTTGTTTGAGCACAAAGTCGCCAGCCGAGCGATGAAGTTAAGGGGCGATTCATTCATTGACGTCGACAGATTTTAGACTAGACTGATTCTTACATTGACTGGGTGGTCCCATCTCTGCCTACGCCCGGTCAACGATGGAATCCGTTACAAGCGGACGTTCTGGATAGAAACAAGAAAACGAACTCGCGCAGTCCATGCGGGGCAAGGAGGGGACAAATGCCTGAGACGAACCAGCTGTCTCGAGAGGTGATCAACGAAATTCTCGACGAATATACGAACTGGCTCAGTTACGTCAATATTGTGGGGATCGACGTAGGACAGGTACATGGCGATAAAATTGATGGGCCGACCGTATACCTCCTCGTCGATGCACTTAAACCGAGTTCACTGGCTAACGCGAACAGTAATAAGACCGATCAGGGCTATTTCGAGATACCGGCGACGGTAAGTGTCTCTGCGGCATTGGTCGATAGGGTGCCTGCTCTGAGGGCGGGTGAGATACCGGTTAAAGTGTATTTTGTTGAGGAAATCATCGAAGATGAACTGCTCGACGCCGAGGACGAACGAGTCGCTCCTGCTGTAGCTATGGTACGTCCCTGTCCAGGCGGTTACTTCATTCGGACAGAAGGCCTGTCAGGCCGTGGTTCGCTCGGAACCAGTATCGAATTCCGCGGCAAGTTCCGAATGCTTTCAAACAACCACGTCATTTCCAAGAACGGTAGCGTTGGTAAATGGGCGCATCAACCAGCAGTGGTAAACGGGACAAATCGCCTCGCAAAAGTCACGGGATTCGAACAGATAACCTATTACGCTACTAAGAACCCATCGAACCCAAATCGAAACCGACTAGATATTGCGTGGTGTGACTCCGACCCCACTATCACATCTCAGGAAGTCCGAGAGATCGGGGGCGTAGCAGGTATGCGCGACCCGGTGGTAGGCGAGAGAATTAGGATGTTTGGCGCAAGAACTGGCAGCAAGATCGAAGCGAATATCGCGAGCGTCACGTATCGTTACCGTTCCAAGGGCTCTCTCGGATACTCGTTCTGGGAGAATGGTATTCGGCTTGAACAAGGCAATCTTACACAGTCGGGTGATTCGGGCTCTGCATACGTTGCCGTATCCGATTCGAATCTAGTCGCATTACATAGGGCTGGAAGCGAGCAAAGAACAGTTGGCTGCCCTCTGACCTGACTGTTTTCGTCCGAGCGTGAAGCTCTCGTGATACAGACCCTCATGGCAACCCGCAAGCGTGCCACTCAAATCACCGTAATGCTGTTTTATGCTATCCCGATCGTACTCGCCAGAGGAAACCGCGATGTCTCCTAGAATTGATGTTTTTTGGAATGACGGTACACAGACGAAGTTTGCGGAAGATGGTATCGAACCTCAGGGCGATGGCGTACATGTCGTGTCGGTGTCTTTTGGAGACGGCACTGGCGAATTACAGGGGGTCACCATTAGTGGTGAACGACTGGGTGATTTGAAGATCGAGGGAGACGAAATCCACTGTACAATTGTGAACATCCCAGCACTGATCACTTTGCCGGACACCGATGGAAATGGGCGCTCAGAGGATAATTGGAGCAAGGAAATTTCGCTCATGATCCGCGGTAGCGCCGCCAATGGGTATACGGTCATTGCCGAACGTGGTGACATCCCATGGTTAAAAGACAAGGATCCCTTATCGGGTGATTTGGGCGACTGGATAGCCGCCGATGACGGCACCCTCACACATAAGACAATTAAGTACCTGCCGTGGAAGCGGCTGGGTATCGGGGAGCCAGATGACGATGAATACCTTAACTTTGCCAACATCGGTCTGTTCGTGCAAACAGGGGACAAAGCGGAAGCTTCGCCACAGCTGGTTTTCATTGTGGTGCCCGTCGGTAATGAACAAAAAACGAGCGATCCTAATGGTTCCGGATTTCCAGGTCCAAAGACGCTACTGAGCGATGTAAACCTTAAGCGGTTAAGAAATTTCAAGCTCATGGGCATATCGAACGTCTCATCAGTGAATGTGGTGCCAGTCATCAATTTCATTCAGGTGTCATCGGATGATCAAACCTACAAAGATTGGTTCACGTTGTTGCTGTGGCGCTGGTATGGAAGAGAGGTTATACAGAGTCACGACATCAGTTTCGATGACCTATGTAGCTTGATCTGGAACCCGACGGTAGCACTCGGGCGCGCAGGCCTTCGTCTGACCAGACATGGTCGGCCTTGGTTCCCAATTGCGGAGATCAAATTTTCTGGCGACGAGAACAACAAGCAGGGCGTTAGCCCGGTGTTGGTGTATCAGCGCCCGAAAGAGGGACAAGCGAGGCTCAGGAGTTTTTATCCCTACCAACGGAATTCCGAGGTCGATCAGCCTGCCTATAGCCGGGCGCAACTGTCCATCCTGTGGCAGTCGGAACCGACGGTACCAGCGCAGTGCAAAGATAAGAAAGCCCACGCTGGAGCCCGAGTGCCGGAAAAACCGTCCGCATTGCACGAATCCCAACAGGTCAATCTCGAGGCGACGCTGAAGGGGCAAGTGACCGGTGAGTGGTCGGAGAACGAGTGGGATAAAAAGAAGCCTGCGTTCACGGCAGTCGAAATCCTGAGGCAAGTCGAAGCGGCTTTGTCGTCTAGCCCGCGTGGTAGTGGCGATGGCTTCCATGCTGAATGGCACTACGGTAACTGCGAGCCCGAGCGCGATAGCGGAAGTTGGGTGAGCATCGGTTCGTTCGATATCAGGTTCAAACAGGAAGGTAAGGGAGGTGATATTGGTGAGGCGCCCGGATCCAGCAAAGGAGAAAATACCAAGACAGGATATGTGCATAGAGATGATGATGAACCTGGAGGGAATGTAAATCCTTCGATAGTCAAATGCGTGTTGCACGGGGTTTGGAATGAAAGCGAATGCGACCTGTTCCTGGAGTTTCAACTTCTCAACCTGAGATGCGAGTTTCGACTGGGAGCGGGGGCCGATCTCGATAACGCCCAGCTGGCGGCGAGGTTTGACGAAGCAAACCCGACAGAAAGTGCTCTGCACCGAGAGTCTGGTCCAGTTATTGATCCAGGTGGCAATGTGTTCGGTGGCCGCTTCGGCCTGCGTGTACGAACGGAGCGCGGTCGCAACGCGGTGGTGCAGTGCAACCTGGAACGCGATGAAGGCGAAGCGAACGACAGGTCGTCATTCTATTTTCAAGCAAGACCATTCACCATTGCATACGTGGACCCGCCAACATTCGACGCGGTGCGTGCAGGTTCGGATTTTGCCTACTGGCGCAGCGACGACCCTGAAGGCGCACAGTGGAGGGTGCCGGATGCGACGATGCGGTTCATGTTTCCACCACAGGCAGTGGGTGAGGAAATGGAGCGAGGCAAGCGTTTTTGGAACGCGGAGGCAGGTGAAGACGGTGCTCTTACCCCGTCTCAGTACATAGACAAGGACGCTGTACTAAAATACCGATTTTCACCACCGACAACGCTCACGATCAAACCGTCACTTCGCGACCGGCGGTATCACCCGGTACCCAACAACCTCGGTAACATTCTCAGGCAGGCGAACGTAATCGAGTTTGCGACTGAGATGGTTTACCCGCTAGCCACACATTTTAAGCGTGATATCAAGGAGAAACCTGATATCCGTATAGCCGAAACGCGTTCCTTTACCGGCCATCCGACCGAGAACCTGCCCGTGTACCCGGGCAAGGCCAGTACCGGGGCCAGTAGGACTTTTTTTCCAGACGTGTTTCCAGGTGATCTCGGTGCATGGGTAGAGGCCAACAAAGACTTAGTTAGAGCGCATTATGTCGAGAAACGGGCACTCCACAGCGCGTCGCGGGCAAACTTCGTTGCGCGCGTTGCCAAGTATCACCTATTTGATTCGCGTGCGAGGGGAACGGAACTCAATCTGACCAAGCAGTTGACATTCAATATCCGCGCACACACCAGTGTTGACAGAGAGGAACGCCAGACTCTTCTCGGAGTTACGCCGCCGGTATTCAATCCGCTGCCAACCTTTGTACAGGCATTCCGCGAAGATGGTAAAGAGGCATGGGAGTATACGAAACCTGACGGTGACCTGTCTGATAAGGAGCAGTACCTGATCGCCGCCTTTTTACAAGACGGCGATTGGGGAGATGAGAACAAAGGGGCAATTCGCGCCGGTATCGTGCATACGCTGGAATTCAAGTCGGAAGTCCTTGCCGTTCTCCGTAACCCAACAAGTAAGGTGGGAACGATCGACGCGCTCAGTTTCTCTGCCCTGGGGGCGACAGGGTCCATGAGTGTGGAGTTCAACGAAGGAAGGACTACTTTTGTCGCCGATGTTCGCGACGGCCAGATCGAACGCTTGGTAAAGACCACGATTGGACGCGCCGGCATCGTCTGGAACCGCTGTAAACACACCATCGTTTATGAACGGACTGTGGTCCCGAGTTTACAGTTCGAACAACAACAGGCGCCCATGTACGGGCGCCCAGTCATACGCAAGACAGCCGAGTACATCGAGCCGCTTCAGCCAGAGCGTGCCTTTGACCACGAAAATGACGCAGTCAAGAATCGTACCGGATGCCTTGCCGGTTGTGAATTTGTGACGCCACGGATCTATGTTGACGGCGCTTGGGGTCGTGATCTAGGGCATGGCTACGAAATTCCATTGTGGAATCCCAGGGACACCTCCGGATTCTACCCGAAGCCGGATATCGCTCTGAAGGCAATCGGTGCTGCGGGTGCGGATAGTCGGCAATGGATAAGAGATCCTGACGAAGTCGTCTTCTATGCCAACATGGAAGCGAACACAGGTAATAACCCGGACAAGTGGTTGGCGATGGCCGCCGTCGATGCGCCATTGGGACCCCATCGGGTCGGTGCACTATCCAAGCGGAATCTCGGCGCGGGCGAGTGGAAGGACCAATTGACCGGACGAAGTGCTGGGAAATCCGCGCGAGCCGGGGGCGCGCGCAGGCCGCGGTTCGATCTCCGCGTGACCTCGGAAGCGGCTGTCAACCTGCAGGCACAGCGGGGTGACACGGAGATGCTAGCGAGACTGGACTTGGTCTCCATCATGCGTAGCGACGAGACGTCATCTTTTAGAGACACCGCCTACAAGAGCAAACTGGATAAGTATAGCGGCCAACTGGACACGGCGGCCCGTATTGACCAGGTGCTGGCGCGGGTGCGTGGCTTCATTCGAAGCCTGCCGGAACATATCCTCAAACATCCGTGTGATGTCGCAACGGAGCGTGTGAAAAGCCAGGTGGAGGAACTCTTCGATACCGCCGTCGCGGATATCGGAGCCCTGACGATAAGCGCTGACAAATTACCAGCCGTGCCGGCATCCGATGTGATGCAGTCCTCCCTGGTACACGACCTGGGAAATCTCGGTCTTACCGGCCATAAAATGCTCGCCAGAGCCCTGCAACCACTGTACAAGGCGCTGAAGGAACTCAAGGCCGCGGACGCGTCAGCCCGAAAGCAGGCGCGAATGGAGATCGACGCGCATTGGCAGATGGTTGAGGCGCGCTTTGCTGATGCAGAGCAGGTACGCGGCCGGGTCATCAGATCGCTCGATGCGGGGAAAACGACTGTTAAAGAGATTGCAGATACCATCCAGACCATTATGGTTGAGTTGGATGGCATGGTTGGTACCCCCGACGATGATGCATTGAAGAAACTGATTAGTCAAAACAAAAGACTAATACTCGAATTGGAGCGTATTAACGAGCCACGGGTCCGAGCAGTTATCATCGCCCTGCGCGACGGTTTGAGGCAGGTCAATGCCTTCCTCAACCAGGCGATTGGCGTAGCCGACACCACGAAGACAGCGCTGGTCGATTCCTGCAAGAGTCTGATAGCACCGATAAAAGTAGCAGCCGACCAATCGGAAGATGGATTAAAAAATCTAATCGTAAAAGTGCAAGCTGCAAAGCCCGAACTTACCGTTGTGCGGGAAAAAATCAACGACCTTAATAGCAGGCTGGAGGGCGATGCGTTCGTAGGGGCAATCGCCGAGATCGAGACGGCACTCGTTAACCTGCAGCAAGGTTATACCCAAAGTGTGGAGGAGGTGAACACAGCCGTGTCTACCGCGGCCGAAGCAATCGTTGGGCAGATCCAATCCATCCGCTCGAAGTTGTTCAGTCAGGCATTGGCCAGATTGAACGATGGAAAAAAATACGCCAAAAAAATGCTCGAAGATATGAAGGTGGAGGTTGGGAAACGGATAAATGTAATTGTGGAGCATGGGGAGCGGCTTTGTGACCGCCTTGATAGGGTGGAAACCGAAGTGCGCGAATATCTGAAGACTCAGGAGCAGATCTTGAGCGAGAACTTCACCAATGTGCTAAACGAAACGATCGACGAGGCCACCCGGGAGCAGATCGAAGCGCTGGATGCCGAGTTCCGGGGGGTCGGGGCCAAGGTCGGTTCGGGTATAAAACTGGCAAAGACGATTGGAGAGTTGCCCAAGCTACCACAACTCACCTTCAACATCGATTCCACAGAATGCGTGTATGATGACCTGAAGCAACAAATTGAGACATCCCCGTTCGTTGCCAGGTTGAAAGAACTCGATGGTGGTCTCAAGGAACTTGGTCTGGCTGTGCCGTGCCAGGAATTCTTCGATCAGATCAAGCCTGAGGATTATCGCGGCCAGTTCAACGAAATATTCAATAACGTTGTCGGGGCGGACATGGGATTCCTGTTCAAGGATTTCCGACTGCCGAAACTGGATTCAGATAACATCAAGATCACTCACGGTACCGACAAATCTACGCGGACGGCTTGGGCCAAGGCCCGAGTGATTGCGGACTACCCTGGAGAGAAAACTGCATTCGAGTTTGCTGGCCTGGCCGCGCGAGTCAGCGGCCTGTCTTTGCGGGCGGACAGTGAGATCAGCACGTCGTTGGGCGGTGCGCGACGTTCAACGACTGACAGCAGCTTGCGCAGTAACTGGTCCCTAGATTTCAGCGGTACGCGCCTTGTCACATTTACCGACGTCACTATCCGCTACGATGGTCACGACTTCGACTTCGATCTGAATCCGGATAAGGTCCAGTTGCATCCTTCCCTGAAGTTCATCTCGGAAATCGCCGAGAAGTGGGGGGAAAAGGTTCCGCCTGCGATCGAGATAGTGAAGGATGCCAGTGGAATGCCGACCGGTGCACGCGCCAACCTCGAGACGGTAATGGATGCGCCTCCGCCACTCGGGCCGGTTACGATCGGTCCTTTGCGTATGGGGGGGGGAATCAGCCTGACCATTGCAAAGACCTTCGAGCTTGGAGCCCATGTGTTTGTCGGCCGAAAGCAGGCGCCGATTTTCGTACAGATCGGCTGGCTTGGCGGAGGCCTCTGGGTAGAAGGGCGTACCCGGCTTCTCGGTTCTGAAGTACGTTGCTCGGCGAGTGTTGGCATGGCGCTCGGATCGATGCAGTCGCTAACAGTTGCCGGGATTGCGCAGGGTAGTTACTCCATCCTGCTGTATACCTATCTAGAGATGACCCACGTCAATGGCAGTGCACTGACTGTCGGTATGTCGATGATGGGTAGCGCCAGGTTGCTCGGAGTAGCGACCGCGTATATCTCACTGCTGCTGGAAGTGACGCATCAATCGGGCGGCGGTACCCAGGGTACAGGTGTATTGGAGGCGTCGGTGGAGATATGTTGGTGTTTCACGTTGCGGGTCAACGAGTCTGTCGAGCAGGATCTTTGACTGGGGAAGAACAATGGCAGGATGGGATGATCTCAAATCCGTAGGCTGGGCACTGCAGCTGTCACGTGCAGAGTACCTCGATTTTTCGAACGACGACGGTGAATCGTGTGAAGTATACGCATTCAATGTCATCCGGCCGGTTGCTAATATTGAAGCCGGACCGGCGAAATGGGCTGGCGGTCGCGGGCCGGAAATAGAAGGTAAGGCGGTGCGGGAAGCGATGGGCCGGTTCATACATCCCTGGCGTTGGGATGATGTCGACTGGCACCTATTCGGACGAAAGGAATCGGGCGATCCGTGGAAAAAGGTTGAAGCAGTACTTGCTTTGGTATCCGGGATTGGTGGTGATATCGATTCCGGCCACACGGCTGAGGTCAGGGACAAAATCGAGACGGGCTTGGCACAGGTGACGGATCATTCGACTCACGCCTTCTCGGGCCACCCGGACGACGCCAGGGAAAGGCCGGGTAACGATGGGGTGGCGCGTTCGCTGAGCTGGGTACACGCGCTTGCCCCGTATACTCACCAGACTGCGCCCGTCAGTAACGCGATACTGAATCTAGCGGGATTTTTCAGCATACAAAAGCATGAGTTGGATGAGTACCAGGAGTATGTCGTATTCCCGACATTCGGTTATAAAGACCCAGACGGAAACAGACGAGTCGTTAGTTTCTTAACGGAACACACCGTGCCCCAGGAAAACTGGGGGGGTGTGTATATTGATTACAACTCAGAAAGTGTCAAGCTACCCGGTAAGAAGGTGCGGTTCATCACCCGATCTGCAAAGAGACAACCGACTGAAGTCCTACAGTTCGGTAAACAACCGGCCGCGAAGTTCAAACAGCTGAAGTCCTGGCGGCTGGGCGCTACCTATGGTGCGGCGTCGAGGGTGTACACACCGGATCGGGTCCTGGCGAACGTCGTGCTGGACACGTCGTCGGATAAGCGTGCCAAAACCGAAGAATGGGTGGCCGGCAAAGGCTTGGTGTGGCGGGCACGACTGGTGGCACTACTGGGCCTTGGGTGGGAAAGAAAGCGGAAGAGACTCAACGTTGACAGTGGAGATGATGCTGCCGATGTGGCCCCTGAGGTTGATCAGCATGTGTTTGAGGCCCTGATTGTGGAGTCGATGTTGATAGAGCTCTTCAAACGACCGACAGACATGCGCTGGCATGATCAGTTTCAAGTAGATCCGTTCGGTGACACCTATCGCGCTGAGTGGGGTGGCAGGGCTCTTTTTCAGTCATTGTTCACGTTCCTTACGGACAAAGTCATCAAAATTGATGATCGACACAAAACCGAAGTCGCCGGGGAGTATTTTGATCCATTCCGTAAATGGCGGCTACAGCGGCAGATTACCATTGACCACCCAGTTGTGCGTTGGCTGGAAGAGCTTTTGAAGCGTGACAGCGAGGACGTTTTCTGTGCCGGTGAACGACGGAGTTGGGCACATTTCGTCGTAGCGTTCACGGATGAGGAATTGCGCTTGGATATACACATATGCTGGTGGGCGTTTCTCGTGTCGCGATTTACAGCGCATCTCACGGAGGATGTGAAGGACGAGTTGATTCCAAGTTTCCTCGCCGCACTGGTAGCTAAGAGTAACCGTTGCTTGTCTTGGAGCAGCGCGCTGGGCGCGTTACAGCGAAGTAGCTACCACTCATCGACCCCTGGCAAAAATCTCATGAAGATGATAACTACGTTCGCCCGGGGGGGGGCTGTCACCGGGCTGGGCGATTGGTTAACAGAGGCCGCCATGGCGGGAACAGTTATCAGCAACAGGGCGCCGGTAGAGGAAAAGTCAAAATACCTTTTTAAGGCGTTCAAAAGTGCCATTGATGAAGCCCGACCGGAAAAGGTTCGGCCCAAGGATAGTGGCCTGCCGATAAAACTTGAATTCCCCGAGAACCATGAGGAAGGCTCGAGCGTGAAAGATCGCTACCTCCGTGGCTACGCATTGTTCCTTGCTGCCGGGGTGATCTATCAACAGGATGGCGCCCAAAAAATTACCTGGGATACGGAGCGTTCCAACTGGTTGACGAGCACCGCTTTGCGTATCCCAGGCAGCGCTGGACACTTGAAGCATGACGGCGGTGAAATCGTGCAATCAGTGTCTGCGGTTGGGTCGTCGCAGTCACAGGGCAGGCGGTTGATTGAGTTACCGTACGACGGTTTCCCGCTCTCATCCGCGCCTGAACAGGATGGCCTTGTGACGAATCGCCACCCGAGTACGCAGGAAAGGGACTTTGACGGGACCACTGCCTATGACTACCGGTGGCTGATGCCGAAACCGGGCCACGAACACCCGCGCGAATGGCAGTTACCGCTGCTGGGTTTCGGACTGGCTTATACGACTGAGGCGACACAAATCGATAACGCCGGGGGAATAATAGATGCTGATTTCCGCCAGCCGGCAGATGCCATCGAAAAGGCCACATTGCTCAAGACTCCGGCAGATATGGAACCACAAGAAGAGACGGTACAGGAGTACCGCTCCTGGCAGGCGCCGGGAGCACCTGAACCCTGGCATGATCATGAAGCTTTGGTTTTTGACCACCGGGACCAGACTCGTGCGGCCAGGTGGATGGAAAACCAGGCCACAGAGGAACTGCACCGTATCCGACAGGAACAGGAGAAGAAGGAGGTTCCGACTGCTGAGAAATCGCCAATTGCACTGCTTGCACCGCTAGGTAGTGACCTATGGGAAAGTTCACTCCGTCCGTCCTGTACGTTGAACCTCACGGCACCACACTGTGATGCGGATTTCATCGAGCGGTGGCTAAATACGGACATACTGATAACCGCGAGCAAACTGGGCGATGAGGCAAAAAAGGAACTCGTGAGTCATCCTGTATTGTTCGATCTGGGCCATGAGAGAATCGAAGAATTCAAACGTGACGTAGTGACGCCGTTGCGGCAGAAGAAAGACGACGAGAGTGTAAAAGACATCGGTTTCGTGGTGCAACCAGCCGTATCTGCTATCGGCGTTGTAGTGATTTTCGACGGTAATGACAAGGCGCCACCGAAGGTAATCGACCACAAGCCGTTCAAGGACGAGGGCGGTAAACTTTCAAGCTGTCATAATAGCCCGATAAAGATCGAGGTCTCCAGCGGTGATGCTAATAGTATTTCCGATGGCGGGACCAGAATAACTGTACGGCCCAACAGCTTTGTCCAGGTTCGATTCTATTCGCTTGTCCAAGAGGCGTTTTATTACGGCAATACGTCCAAAGCCCGCTTCGAATCCCGTGTCAAACAGGAAGCGGCCGGACAGAGCGTAATCACGGCATTTAAGGAGATGGGGGTACCGTCCGTTTGGGCCTCTGGAGTATTGGTTCGAGGTCGTGCCGGACCAGTTTGGCGACGTACAGGTCAATGATGGCATGCTCGACGTTCAGGCTCCATCGGAAGCGAACCCAAATGTAACCCCATTGCTATTCGAACAAGAAGATATCGACGCGACGTGGCTATACGGATTTCGGATTGAGACCCACCCGTGGCATTGGAACGGTATACCTGCGAGTTTTCCTGCAATAGACTGTAAAGAACCCAGTGAATTGATCGCCAACTACGCAGGCATCGAATCCGGGCAGAACGTGAAAACGGTGGTGCTCGAAACCGTGTTGAACAAAGGCCTTTGGTCGGTTCTTCCCAAACAGGCCATGGGCAGGTCGCGCGCACTGACGGACGCCGATCGCCCTGCCGAGCCGTGCATGTTCACGGCGCGCCCAATCGTACGATTCCGTGACTGGCTTAAACTTGGTGCGGCGCCGCTCACAAAATTGGAAAGGCAAGTTATTTCAGCCGGGGCCACGCAGAAGGGTCGGCTTGATTATTCACCGGAGCGCCGTATGCCAGCTCCACGGTTGTTACATTCGGTACCGCTATGCGCAAGTTACAAACCCGCGGAATCCTGTCCGGATGGCGAACAGGTGTTGCCGGATAGAACCCAGAATAGCCATATGCTTATCTTCGACGAACGCGGAATTGATCCGAGTACGCAGCAACGGTATGGAGGTGTCGGTAGTTACCTCGAGGTTGACCTGTTGCAGACCAGGGCCGTCTGTGTTGGAGCTGAAGAACAGTCGCTGAACGAGGTGGGTCTGAACCCTATTCACCATAAAGAGCAGGAATTGAATGATCAAATGGCGCTACGTCTGTTGGTATCAGATCCATCCGGCCTAACGGAGGACATTGTGCGTAATGCCAAGCCGACACAAATCGCTCTCTTCATTCATCCCGTCTATGAAGGACGGCGCGATCTTGGTGGGGAATGGATCATGGCTAAGATACGTGTGCGGCGCGTTATTATACCGGAAACGCGGTTGTACAACGACCTGGAATCACTTGGCGAAGATGGGGGTATCTGGAACTACCGCTTACCGCTCCGAATTGCAGGCGACAAACGCGTACCGGCCGATTTCGTGATGGATTTCGACTCTGCCCCGAAAGGCGTCGCACTACAATTCGCCGGCGGCTATGTCATTCGGTTACCTGAAGTGCCAGAGTGCGGAGAGTTAAGCGAACCGAAGCCACCATTTTGCGAGGAGGGGGTGTCGTGGCGTTACCTGGTTACCTGGCACGAAGGACGGTGGGGCGAGACTGGAGCCGTCCATTGGGGAGCTCAGGTGCTTCTTCAATGGCGGGATGAGACCAAACTGCAATGGTACACCGAGGATAAGATGGGAGCAGCGAAACAGAAGCCATGGAGCTTAAAATCGGGTGACCTCGACGTGAAACTGTCCCCGGAAGGGGGTGACGACGGCGAGCACCTTACCAGCGAGGTGCCGCATTTGCGACTGCAGGTAAAAGAAAAGGGGCCCGCAGCTTCAAAACTCATCCACGTGAGTGATTATACCGAGCCCTTCTGGGCATCGTTTATCGGTATGTTCGGCAATCCCCGGTTGTTACGTGCAGACCAGTACAGCATGTCCTGGAATGACCAAGATATGGAAATAGTACTGAAAGGGGCCGAGTTGCCAGTCGTTACCAGGCCTGCCGATTGTATCAGCAATATCGATAATCATGTTCGCTTTCAATTGTTGCTCGTTTTCCGGCCCGTCAACTCGATTACGCAGGGGGCACCGGAATACTCCGCTGGCGAACTCGTTGCGGTGTTTCAACCCAGTGATGCAGAAGGATCCCCCGGTGAAACGAAATTTGAAGTCTTTGATTACAATGGCGATGACTTGGTCGGTTGTTTCGGTTACCTGGTGTCTTTTCAGGTGGCATCGGCACTAGAAAACACAGACGACAATAGCGAATTGAATCGACTGACTGCGCTGTTCTCGGAAGACATAGAAGATAAATGGGATGACCTGCTGAAATTGATTTTTCCAAAGCAACCGGGCGAACCAGGGAGCGTGGGACACGTCGAGAGCTTGGTTCGACCATTGCCTGAGTCGCTGGGCCCCCTGTCGTTACGGATGCCGGAAAACGATCACGGTTAGTTTCTGGTACTTAATTACCCGCTGCCCCACTGGCACCTGATGTGGCACTCCTCGGTGGTTGGCACCATGTCGGCGGCGGGGATCCCATCTCCCCCGGGCAATGTTGACGCGACCGATGTATTATCGCCGGAGGTGGCCTGTCATCGGTCAGATGGGGCACCTGGCGCAGTCGCTAAAGGCCGCCCAACAGGATACGCTCTTGGGTATCAGGGTCAGGTCATCAGCGTAGCCAAGATGTACAGCTTATGGCACGACGTTGGGACAGTAACCGGCTTTAACCAGGGGTATGACGAGCTGGGCATATTATCTTATGCCCGACTAAGAGGCAGACTCTGACGGCACAGAGTGTGTTTGTCATTATATGTCGCTATCTGGTGTCGAGGATTGAAGGATGAATATGTGTCGATTATCGGATAGTAGGACAGGATTTTACCCTGTGTTCTGAGCCACAAGAACCTGTTGCCAATCAATAAGGATACAAATAGTGAAAAATATCATACCCATCTTGCTTATTACACTACTGGCCACCGGTTGCTCAATGCCGTTCAAGAACCCAATTTTCGAGCCGAATGATGCGCGGTTTAAAGGTTTGGAAACTTCCATGACCACACAGGAGAACAATGCTGCGACTCTCATTATGATCCATGGAATGTGCAATCACGACAAGAACTGGGTCGTTGGCAATCAGAAAAATTTTGCCAAATCATTCGGCTACCAGGTCGGTGGGTTGGAGAAGGTACTGGATGGTGGATTGGCAGGGGTGAGCGCTTACCGGGCGGACCTATTCAACGATCACCGACGGATTGCATTGTACGGAATTGTATATGCTCCAGTCAGCTTAGTTATCAAGCAGACCACACTCTGCCGTTATGTCAGTAAACCCACTGATGTATGTCCTTTCGATCCACCGCTCTATTCACGGACTCGTGCCAGTATTAACGCAGAAGCAATAAATGGCCTGATGAATGATTGCCTCGCAGATGCCATTGTGTACCAGGGTCCTGCGGGAAAAACTATGCGTGAGGGTGTTCGTTCAGCCCTGATTGAAATTCAAAAGAACCGTTCCACCGATCGGGAAGTATCGAATTCCCCGCTGTTCCTCTACAGCGAAAGTCTGGGCAGCAAGGTACTGCGCGACGCGGTGTTGTGCGCACCGGATGATAGGGCTGCGAGCTTGCTCTCAATGCTTAGTAATACATCTCAGGCTTTTCTCGCCGCCAACCAGATACCTTTTCTCAATCTCGGGCACGAACCCCCTGAATGTAATAGTGAGACATCACGTGAAGTACTACAGTCTCTCGCTGGTATAAAGGTAGATCTTAAGGGTGATTTCTCCGACTTATTGAACGTTATCGACGCGATGCGTGCCCAGAAGTCCGGGAAATCGGGCGTACCGAATTTAACCGGTGTCGTCGCATTTACCGATCCGAATGATCTCCTAAGCTATGAAATCGATCCGAGCGATTACGGTAACCGTTCGGTAGTTAATGGACTAATCAGTAATGACAGGACTTGGTTCGGCTTAATCGAAAATCCCTACACGGCTCACACGGGCTACAAGAACAACCCTTCAGTGCTAAACCATATTCGGTGTGGGCGTAACATACCAGCAATGAGTGCATGTGCGGAGTAAGAACCCGCTACAGCATTAAACTCAATTAACTTGAGCAACGGTGTGGGCAAATTAAGAAGTCGTCCATCTCTTTGTTCCGATAATAACATTGGTTTATTAATTAATTAATTAATTAATGAGTATCTCTTAGTGTTACTTGCGTAGCATTATTTTTTTTCGTATGTCGAGAGTGCTTGTATAGTGTCGTGTCTGCCAAGACAAGGTTGGATTTTTTATCGAGGTGATCGCCCAGATGTATCGTCCGTTTACCTAACCCGAAATCTACGCGGGATAAGTCTAGATTGCGGAGCTATGGATGTTTCAGTCGTTCGGCCACGACCATGAACAGACGCTTGGCCTCTAAAGAGCGGCAGGTTTCAAGTAACTACTACACGACATGTGGTCGGAGGGCCGTCAAGGACTCGATGATCTGCATGGCTTCGTCGAAGAATTGCCGCTTCGGGATGAGGTACATTATCTCGAACGCTGTCAATTCGAGGGTTGCGACGGCCAGTTCTACACCCTCGACCTTGACGGTTGAGAAAGCACCCTTGCCATATCCCAGTGCTTTAGGGGTAATGTCATGTATTAACAAGTAAATCTAGGTCTTAGAATCTCGCGGTCAAGTTTGGGCAAACTGGCCGAAATTCGAGATAAAAACATGTTGGTGTTTTTCTTCCGCTTGTTCCACCCAGCGTCCATAATGGCGCATGATCATCTCGGTAGTTTTATGGCCCATCTGCTGTGCGACAAATAAAGGATTTTCTCCCCCAGAAAGGAGTTGACTGGCGTAGGTGTGACGCGTCTGATAGGGGTTACGGTAACGTATCTTGGCGCGTGAGATGATGTACCTCCACGGTCGTTCTAGGTGTTCATAGTCGATGAGTGGTCCACGTTGCTTCATGCGAACGAAGACGAACTCGACACCCACACAGCTGTATTGTTTTTGATCATGTAAGGCTTCAAGTGCAGCCGGGATCAGAATGATATCTCGAGTTCCTGCCTTGGTTTTTGTTTCTTTGAGCTTTCGTTCGACAATGGCGCGCTGAATACGAACTGTCCCATTATACCAATCAATATCACCCCATTTGAGCCCAAAGAGTTCCGATGTACGTAATCCAGTATAAAATGCGAATTGGAGAATGTTCCTAATCCGTGGATCGTATTCTTTGGCAACGGTCAGTATGGTCTTTATCTCATCCTCGGTGAACGGATCGACCACGTAGCCAGTTTTTGCCTGCGTTCGACTGACTAATTTGCTGACTTTGATCTTGTCGAGTGGGTTCTTATCGATAATGTCGTCATTCAGGGCCTGGTCGAGAATGGCGCGAAGAGGTGTGAGGTCATTCCGAATACTCTTTAGGCTACCTGTGCGGTTTCGAATCCACTCGCGAATCGCCTGAGGAGTTAGATCGCGGGCACGATAATCCCCAAATTCTGGAATTAGATGTGCCTGGCAACTCTTTTTGTAACAACGATAGGTGCTATGTGGGTGAGTTCGCTCGATATCTTTCAACCAGTTTTCAAGCAACTCTTTAATCGTGATATTCGAAACTGCGTGGCCAAATAAACGGGCTCGCTTCGAATTGGGGAAATATTCATTGTAGCGGAATGTCCGGCGCTCAATGGCGTTTTCTACTTCCGCCTTTAGATTGATGGCGTAGCGCTGGTCAGCTTTCTTGTCAGGGTCAAGGCCAGTAAGCGTCTCTTTGCATTGCACGCCACGATACTGGAACTGGATTTCGATAGAGCTTACGCCGCTTTCGTAGTCCCTGATTCTTACGCCTCTCGCGAGCTTAACAGACCTTTCTCTACCCATTTTTCAACAGCCTCCGTGTTGATCCAAAGATTATTGTTTCGGACCTGGCAGTGGATGCCGTCCAACCAAATCCCTTTTTTGCGCCTAGCATGCACCGCATTGGCGGTATCTCCAGAAAGGTCGCAATACTTCAATAATTTAACCCATTTCATTGTTTCGATAGCTCATGCTTGGATGGTCTCATATCGTCCGGCATTCGCCTGTATGGTCCCAGCTATCTTGGAGCAGGCTCTGCACTTAATCAGGCTTGAAAGCCTGTACCGAGGGTCGATGTTTCGAGCTTGATTTAGCGTTTACCAATCGGTTAAGCGCAGGCTTGTACGGTCGCGATGTAATCAGGTCCTCATGTTCTCCCTGTGTTCGTAAATCCGCTGAAGTGGTTCTTCATCAGCGATGTCGCCAAATCCAGATCGGACTGCTCAGCTACAGTGTGGAGTTTATCTGTGGTACCCAGTATACCGATTCCCTGCACACCGGCCTACAGGGCGTAGGCCGCAAGCACAATCTCAATTTCGCTTCGGTGGGGTGCAAGTGGTTTAAGTGTAGCTTCAACGATTGCAAATACCCGAACGATTTTTTAAGTGTCACTCCGTTAGGGAATAGTCCGCAGGAAAACGATGTTCAAATATGAGCGCCCAGCGGTTGAGATTAGCGTATGCAAAGTGGAGCTAGAGTTGACCGAGCTAAATGAAACAGTTCTTTGTCTATCAAATTCCGCAATTGAACATCGGTCATAGCCTGTAAAAGCTGACCCAATGTACGTGCACTGATATGCAGGGTCAGATCACCGAGGTTCTAAAAAACCGATATATCGTACTCGCGGTGTAACCGGTTTCGCTCACGACCTTACGCGCCGTCGGCCCGGCATGGCCCTGTTCCAGAATGATCTATTCGGCAACCTCCAGGGCCATAACACAGATCACATCATGGCTATGGTCGCTCCACCGGGCCATTGTTCGATCCACAGAATAGGGTGACGTCCGTTAGCAATGTAAGCCATCGCGAAGGGGATAAGATAAATCCGTAAAACAACTATGAACGTTGTTCACAATAGGCGTTCATATATTACAAGTTGGTAGTAAACAAGCACAAAAACGGCTTTATATGGATGAGCTTTCGAACTCATTTATTTCCATCTATGTCCCTAACATGGGCAAGGAAGAAGATCAACAGGGAGAGGTAGTCATGAAAATCGATTTTTCCAGTGTCAATGTCGAGTACTTGATTCATGTTCGAGACATCGCCCGCGAGGATCCCGAAATGGCGGCTCCTCTGCTGGGAATGTCACCGGAACTTGCAAGTTTGCTGGCACAAGCACCTGCCGATTATCTGGCTAAAATCGCCCAGGTCAAGGTGCCGTTGATAGCGGCTCGTGGTGATACCGTGTGGTGGTACCGACTTTTCAAGGCACTCGTCGAGGGAAATACCGAAGAGGTTGATGCGGTACTCCAGGCTGCAAGTCTAACTGTTCTCTCCTGATTGAAACCGGTAGCCCGCCGATGTGCGTTGGTAATACCGACCGGTTGCTTGCCTTGATTGCCAGGAAGGAAAGCGAAGCAAACACGCCCGGTAACATAGACCTCGTCAATCAAGCACGGCATACGCTCGAGGCCGTTCATCTGGTTAAACTGGGTGCCCGGGCTTCATTGGTATGCCAGCTAACCGGACTGACGAAGAAGGTCGTCAGCGGACTCTATCCGCTGCTTACCGGGATGTCATCACCACCGGGGCAGGTCCCGTTCACGGATACCTGGTACTTGAAATGCAATCGACGTCTATTGCACGCGAATCTTGTTTGGCGATTGTTCCAGCACCTGGAAATAATCAAGCGCACCGCTGCCAAAGTGCTGATCCATGTCTACGAGGTCTATGTGGAGATCGTAGATGCCCCCCTTCTGAACCTGACACGCGCTTTCTTTGTACCCCGCTTGGTCAGGATCAAGGCCTGGTACGAACAGACTTGTGATCACTGCGGCATGTCCTATATCGGTCCACTCGACAATGGTGGGTCGGTCTGCCCGGCCTGCAAGGAATATTTCAACCATCGTTGCCGAAGCTGTGGTGGGGCGCTCGAATATCACCCTATGGGAAGGCGCAAGGTGGTCTGTTCGGAATGTTATGAACGCCAGAGAAGAAACAAGAAACGTCTAAATTACGGTGGGATCGATGGCTAGCCAGGTAGCAAAGGGTGAACTGGCAAAGGCGGCCATCGAAGAACCGGCTGCGATGCTGCTGGATGTGCGTTGTATCAGGCCCTATGAGCGCAATCCACGCCAGTGCGAGAATCCCGAATATGACCGAATTAAGGCCTCGATACGGGCTATCGGCCTCGATCAGCCGCTGGTTGTTACCCAGCGACCCGGTACTACTGACTACATCGTCCATTCGGGGGGCAATACCCGCCTGCTCATCCTCAAGGAACTGTACGAGGAGAACAGTAATGACCGATTCGCTCATGTGCGGTGCCTTATCAAGCCCTGGAACCGGGAATCGGATGTGCTTCTGGCCCATCTTCGGGAAAATGATCTGCGTGGCAGCCTGAGCTTTATCGACAAAGCGCGGGCCGTCTTCGATATAAAGCAACTGCTCGAAGCAGAACTGGGTATCGAGGCACTCTCCCAGAGACGGCTCGAGATGGCACTGCATGCTGGTGGATACGCGCTCAGCCAGGGATTGATCTCGCGCATGGGCTATGCGGTCAAGCGGCTGCTGCCCCTGATCCCGCGGGCATTGAACGCGGGATTGGGCAGACCGCAGGTACAAAGAATCCGCGCGCTGGACGACGCGGCGTTTCAGCTCTGGCAAAGACATAGCCTGGGTGACGAAGCGGCCTTCGATGAGGTATTTGCCGCCTTGTGCCGGCGTTTCGATGACCCCGACTGGGATACCGGACAGTTACAAGGTGCATTCGAGGCCGAGATCGCGGAGCAGGCGGAGGTCAGCATCAACAGGGTACGCGTGGAGCTTGATGCCCAGCTCGCTGGAGAGGTGCTGACGATCCCCGAGTTCGAAGATGACAACGGCACTGCCAGTGAGACAGGAGAAGCTGCAATCCCAGCGGAAAAACCCCAGATGCATTCGCTCTCGCTGCAAACTGAACCGAATGCTGTCAACCGGGGTATTCCCTGCGAAGATCCAGAACAGAACGTAGAGCACGATAGGGCTACAGAGGGCAATAGAGAGACTATTCCTGAGGCAACGGATCTTGCTGAAGAGGCGTCGTTGGAAGCGCCTGATTCCCCTGTCGAGCAGATCCTGACTGCCGGCCAATCCGCTCCCAGTGATCTCAAGTCCTTGCGGGCGCGCGCCTGGACCTTGGCGTCCCGTCTGGCGCAACGCAACGGTATCGGCGAGCTCGTGGAGCCGCTTTCCGGCAAGGGGCTGGGATTCATTCTGCGTGACGTGCCTGACCCAGCCCTGGCCGATCAACTGGATGACGAAACCCTGAGCCAGATCTCCATGGTCTGGTGGCATCTTGCCGCATGTGCGGAGATGACCGTGGCGCCGATCGCGTCCTTGGTGCCGATGCTGCCGGCGGAATCGGTGCTTCGCCGGGCGCTCGAACAGCAGGATGCGGGTCTGCTCTTCAGCGGGGTGTGGACGCTCGATCCCGGCAATACCGGCTACCGGCTGTGGCGTCGTGTGGGTGAACCGGACTGGCGTGACCTGCTCAACCTGATGGATACCTATCGCCGGATCAGCCATCTGGCGGACGAGACCGAAACAAGACTTTGGGAGTAGGGGGATGGAAGGCACCAAGGAATCCGATCTGATCACGGCGGTACTCCTGTACGCGATCCGCTGTCTGGCCGAAGGCGACTATCCTGCGCTGCGCACCATGAACTTCGGACCCAGGGAGATCGAAGCCCTGCGCGAGATGAGCCTCTCGGACCTCTATCGTATCGAGTCCCTGCGTGTCCATTGCCTGCAGATCGGTCTCGACCGGCAGAGCTATTGGCCCATGATGGACAATCTGCGCCAACAGCGTGAGTCGGAAGAGACACAACAGACCCTGATTGCGGCCGATGCGCCGCTGGAGATGATGCAGACGCTGTTTGGCCTGGGGCCGCGCGAGTACAGCCGCATGCGTCGCATGCTCTCGGTTGACCCCTCGGTGGGGCGTCCGCCGGAACCGGATGAGGAGAGCACGCATAGGCTGTGGCACGCCTGGGTGGACCGGGCTGCTGATCCGGTATCCGGGCCACTGTCCCCTCAAGCCTATCTCGAACTGCAGGCCGAAACCGGCCTATTGATGCGCGCGATCTGGAACCTGACCCAGCGTTGGGACCAGTATGGCGATTTGAACAACCACAGTGAACCGGATGCAGCGAAACGGTTGCGAGTCGATGAGTGAGTGTGGCTCAGCGGTTCGCCCCGAAACCCTGGCGCTGGATGCCCTGATACAGGCCACGATCGAACATGCCGGGGAGGGTGAGGTCCGACACGCCTCGGATTCGATGCTGTTTCTTGGCAACCGGCATACCGCCTTTCCTACGCTGGTGGTGCAAGACCCGGTACTCGAGCCGGTGGACAAGCTGGTATGGATGAGCATCCGGCTGCAGGCCAGCGAGACTGGCGGCAATACCGCATTCCCCAGTTACGCCTCCATTGCGCGGACAGCCAATGTCTCCTCCAAGGCCACCATTGCCCGTGCCATCGCCATTCTGCGCATCACCCGCTGGTTGACCCTCTGTGCACGCCTGCGGGGGAAGTGTGGCCGTTTCCAGGGCAATGTCTTCGCCCTGCATGACGAGCCCCTGCCACTGGGCGATGCACTCCATCTCGATTCCGATTACATGCAGTTCCTGAGGGAAGCCGCCGAACATCGCCATGCCCGGGTACGGGCCGTCGCCCGGGGAGCGCTGGCCACGATCGACGAGGACATCGAGTTGGGTCGTGATGTCTGCGCCGATGAACATCCGGTCACGCGTCGCATACAGGCGACCGAGGTGGTGGAAAAGGAGATGCCGCGTCGCTTCTTCGCCTTCAGCGCCAAGGTCATGACCGAGCTTCGCGGCCATTCATCCAGCCGAAACGGTCCGGATCACCAGGAACAAAATATGAACCCGGTGGAAGCGGGGGTGCAAAATTTACACCCTCAAAATTCAAACCCGGCCAGTTGTAGTTGTAGTGAAACTAATAAAACTACGACTACCCACCACAGCGAGCAGAAAAGATTTGTACTTCACGGGGAGGGAGAAGCGCCGTTGATCTATCCCCGGCGCCTCTCGGCCAACCAGCGTGAGCTGGCCGATCGCTATCTCAACCAGGTGCCACCGGACCAGCGCCAGGCCATTCTCGATGAACTGGAGGGGCGGATCCGCTCTGAGCAGCGCGGCATGAAACCGCTCTACGACGAGATGAGCTTCCTGAATTCCTTGTGCAAGGCATTGAAAAAAGGCGAGTTTGAATCCAACCTCGGGATCAGGGTCCATGAGGAGCGCATCGCCCGTGAGCGGGAATTACAGCAGGGCAAAGCACGATGTGCAGACCCATCAGCGATCCCAGGGCTTGAGAATTTACGCAGACAGATCCAGGCCGGGGAAGGCCCCATCGCCGAGATACGACAGACGCTCGGTATACGCAGACCGTCCAAACAGGCTAAGGATTCCAATACACCCTGATCCGCTATGCAGTGATGACACGGTCATCATCCACTCAGGCGGTGTTCAAACTTTGCACCCCCGTATCTTCAGCATAGGTGATGACACTGTCATCAAGTCTCCAGCATAAATCCCAACGGCCCGGAACCGAGTTAACGGTTGTCCACCTCCCTGTTTCATGGAGAGATAACGGCTGATTGCAACAGCCTCGGAGGATGGATGCACCATGAACTCACAACAAGCCATACCCCAGGAAAAGGAGAATACGGCAACCGGTGTGAAGCAGGCGGCTGACGGTCCCGGTGCTTTGCGGGGCCAGGCCTGGCTGACGGTGCAGACCCGCCAGGCACAGCAGCTGATCCGTGGCCGCAACAGCAGCACGGACAAACCGGCGATCATCGGATTGGTAGGCTTTGCCGATCGGTTGCGGGTGATCTGGCAGGCGGCACGTGACGACGATCCCTATGCAGACTGGTGGCTGATCAAGGTGCACCAGGCACTCGATCAGGCGCGTGGGTTCATCGGGAGCCACCAGGAGGAACTGGATAAGCAACTGGCGCAGATGCCGGCCTTAGAGGTGGAGGTGGCGCAATCCCAGCGGCCTTACCGGATCCGCCTCCAGTTCGCCAATCCCTACGCCTACCAGGGTGCTCAATTGATTGCCGCCTACGACACCCTGGTGCGTACCGTAATGACCTGTCGCCATATCGGCCTGTTGGACAACGAGGATACGGAAGGGATCGTCAAGCTGGGCGCACGCAAGGTTCGCGGGACCTTCGTCGTGCCGCAAGGGTATCGGTTACTGGGCATCGATCGAAATCGTCTGCTACGGGGTTCAGGGAGAGATCCACGGGCCTGCCAATTGATGGGCGAGCTGCCGGAGGAGGTGCTGAGCGGAGAAAGGCGCGCACCGCTCGTGCCCCGCAAGGTGGCGTTCCCGATGGCCGTCGCCAGGTCCCTGGCGCTCGAGCCCCTGTCTTACCCGGATCGCGAAAACCACGACGGTTAGTGGTTCGGGTATTCGCTGGTATGCCTGTGTCCACCACCGATAATGCGGCTCATGGCTAAGGCGAGCGGTTGCCATCGAATTGCCCTGCAACTCGAACCCCATATTGCACTGGAGGCGATCATCCTGAACCAGCTGGAACGGATTCCAAGCACCCGGCGTCAGGAGTGGCTGCGGGGATTGTTGGTTCAGGGATTTCTGATCGAGCGCCAGGCGCTGCAGAGGGTTGCCGTAGAGCGAACATCCCGAATCGGAGCGGGATTCTCCGACTGGTTGGCTGGCGAATCCTCCCGGCTGGCTGCTTCGCCAAAGCGCGAACCGATGCCGGCAGCAGAGAACAGGAACGACGCCGTTCACGATGCGAGAAAACCCTTCGCCCAATTGCGCCGGGTCATTGGATGACGGCAATGAACAGAGCGGCAGAAGGAACCCATGACCAAGCGGAGAGGTAATCCCATGACTGATGCAGCACCCATCAACCCTGTTCCGGTCGGTATCGACGATGGCTACGCCTATACCAAGATCGCATTACCGAATGGCCGCTTGTTCGCCATTCCCTCCCGCGGTCGGATTGGGCAGTCCGCTGTCACCTGGATCCATCAGGGGCAGCAACGCATCTTCGAATACGAGACGGAGGAGACGCACTATTCGGTTGGCACCCTGGATGGCGCGCCCACCCATTTCGAGGGTTACCCCTGGTCCGGTCTGAACCGGGTCATCGTGCAACACGCCCTGCAAGAGGCGGGGCTCGCCGGAAGGACCACCCATGCGGTTTCGGGTCTTCCCGTCAGTGCCTTCTACCGCAAGAGCGGCGAACGCCGCCAGGAGGCGATCAGCAAGAAGCAGGAGAGCCTGAAACAGGCTGTACGCCCGCTGGCGGATGTCCTGCCCGCCGGTATCGCCTTCCACGAGGTGATTCCGGAGGCCCTGGCCGCCTGGTATGACTATGTGATCGTGGAGCAGGAGGGCAAGGCCTTGCTGGATGATGCGCGTCTGGCCGTTCCGCTCGCCATTGTGGATATCGGCGGGCGCACCACCGATTTCGTGGTAGTGAAGGATCAGGGGGTTGTCCATGGCTCCTCCGGCTCCCTGCAAGGCGGCCTGTTGGATGTGAAACAACAGGTCGCCAACGGCATCCAGGCACGTTTCGATCTCGAGAGCCTGGGCGAACGGATCGTCTCCCGTGCCGTCGAGCACAAAAGCGTGCGCCTCCACGGCAGGGACTATGACGTGGCATCCCTGGTCGATGCGGCCAAGCACGAACTGGTGGAACGGCTCCACGCGGAGACCCGCCGGCAACTGGGTCTGGGGAACGAACTGGACCGTATCCTGTTCGTCGGTGGAGGAGCGGTGGCCCTGGCTGAACATATCGCCGACTGGTTTCCCCATCAGGCCATCGCGGAGCATCCGGCCTTTGCCAATGCCCGCGGCATGCTCAAGTACCTGCGCTATGTCTGCGAGGCCTCCGATGCGGACTGAACGAGACAACAAAACCGGTTCTATCCGTGGCCACTGCGGTTCAGTGGCAACCGAGGCACCCCCGGACCGTGCAACCGGTGCACAGCGGCATAGTTTCTTACAACTGTCGTCGGTCCATCTTCAAGCAAATGGAACGGCTTTCCATTTCAACCACCCTGCCCGGGAAGCCTTCCCGCCAGGGACGCGCTGGCTCCGGGTCTTCCAGCCTTAAGGAGAAAGCGCTATGTCAAGCAACGAAACACAAAAATATTTCGATCTTCACACCACCGGCATCGGTTATCTCAACCGTGTCCAGGAGGTGACGCCCAAGGAGGGAAACCCCTTTCTGAGCGTCACCATCGCGGCCCTCAGGGGCAGCGTCGACAACGTCCAGTACACCCATTTCGAGTGTCACGTGTCCGGCAAGAAGGCGCAGCAGGTCGTGCGCGAGCTCAAACCGGCCGTCGAGGGCAAGTTGAAGGTGCTCATGGGATTCACGCTCAGTGATCTGTATGGCGAATCCTTCACCTTCAAGAACGGTGACAAGGCCGGCGAGACCGGTGTCAGCTTCAAGGCTCGACTGTTACGTGTGTCCTGGGCCAAGGTCGACGGCCAACCGTTCTACACCGTGCAAGACGACAAGGTGTAAATCCACAGCCGGCCGGGTAATCCCATTACCCGGTCACCTTCCAACCCATCGGGGGATCATACCCCGAGGGACTGGTCTCCCCGTCTTTTCGAGGAGATCCGTCATGAAAAGTACGGAAACAACCGAACCCACGACGGAAGAGGACCGTTTCGAAGGTCTCACCCCGTCCGAACTCAACGATATGGAGAAGCAATCACTGATGGCACTGGCATTGGCGACATTGGCGGAGCAACACAAACCGGGAGAGATCCTGGGCAGTCCGGAGGACACCCGCCGGTATCTGCAGATCCGGCTTGCTGACCGCAAGAACGAGGTGTTCGGCTGCCTGTTACTGGACAACCGGCACCGGATCATCGCCATGGCCGAGCTGTTCCAGGGCACCATCGATGGCTCATCGGTCCATCCGCGGGTCATCGTGCAGAAGGCGCTGGAGCTCAATGCGGCCGCCATGCTCTTTTTCCACAACCATCCATCGGGCGTTGCGGAACCCAGCCAAGCGGATGAGGCGATCACCCGCCGGCTCAAGGAGGCGCTCGCACTGATCGATGTGCGTGTCCTCGACCACTTCGTGGTCACCGCCGGTGAGAGCGTCTCGTTCGCGGAGCGTGGGCTTATCTGATTTTCACAAACCCTGCCGGGGAAGCACGCCACTTCCCCGGCAGGGAAGGAGGTGTGACCCGGTGCTTGTTCAACCAAGGAGGAACACCATGTCCGAATCTTCAACAAAGACGACTGCCGAATCAGTTTTCGGTGAGGTGATAGTCAGCTATACCCGGGCCCAGGCCATCGAGGATGGCGTACTGGTCGACGCGGGTCCCATGGCTAAAGAGGCCGGGTTCAACTGGCCTGTCGCGCTGACATCCGCCGTCTGGGCCGATTGCGTAGCCTGGAACGACGATGACAGCAGGCAAAAGCCCTTCCAAGACCAAGCGGGCAGGCTTTGGGATGTGTTGTTTATGGCGTCCCAGGCGATTCGCACCAGCCGAGGATCCGGTGACCGGCAGCTGTTCAAGCTCCACCGGGTGCCGCGTGACGGCAAGGCGATGAAAGCGGAGCTCGTAACGCTGAAGCTGATCGTCGGGCCGGGTGATCAGGGTGAGCCTGTCATCACCATCCTGCTACCCGACGAAGATTAACAACGCCGGAATCCTCCGGCATCTTGCCCCTGGCCACTTGGGATAAAGTGGCACGCTCTACTTCTTGGCAGGCAGCAGCCCACTACTACCCTCATGCGATACCGTGACACTGCTTGGTCACGATCTGCTCGATACGCTGCAGCGCCGGATAGTCACCAAATCGGGCTTTAAAGGTCGCTTTTGTCGCAGCCAGGTTCTCCAGTAACAGGGCCGCGGTTTCTTCAACCAGGTTGGCAAGAAAGCGTGGCCTGATGTCACACTTTCTGGCGAACTCGTTCCAATGGGCTGGCGTGATCACACTGGGATTGCGTTCTCCACCAACCTCAAAGGCGAGATGGTAGTCGATACGTTCAATCGCGCGGGTAGAGACCAGATCATAGAATGGGGCCAGGCGGATCTCGCCGCTGGGCAGGTGCAGCAGGGACAGGTTCTTGGCGTGGCCATCGGAGTTGCCTGCCAACACATTGAAGATCTGCCAGCGCAGCAGATGCAGGGCATCGGCGGCCGGGTCACTGGAAGCGTCCTGTACCAGGCGATAGCACTGGTCAAAGGCGGGTCCACCGTTCTCCTGGTATTTTTTCTCATGCCCATACCCCAGGGCCTGGCAGAAATCCTCCTGATGCAGCCGCTGCACCTCCCCCTGTTCATCCCGAATGCGATCATAGCGTGCGATCTGCGCGTAACGGATCTGCTCGATTGAGTGTAGCTCGATATCCGCCACCGGCAGACCGATCGCTCCGGCCAGTAAAGTCGTAAAGGTCTCATAGGCGGGCAGGTGACGATAGTCCGCCAACTCGAATTTCAGGATGTGGCTTGACGGCGCTTCTCCCTGGGGCAGGAAATAGGTGTCGTCTCTCAGCAATATGGGGCATTTATCCTGGGCACCGGCAAGGGAAAGCCGGGGACGCTCGTCCTCCGGCCAGGTCGCATAGATCTGGCCGCGCCGGGCCGCCAGGTTGGCCAGATCCTTATCGGTCAGGCGACGGTAATGATGCTCACCCGAAGGTGTTCGCTCTACGGAGAGGATCGACAGTGCGCCCGCACACTCGCCGCCGATGGCGCGCAGCAGATCAAAATCCGTGTTCGGGATTTTCAGGTCGCGGACGATGTGTTCTCTGACGCCCCCCTCCGGGAGCAGGTTGGCGAAAAAGCGATGGGCGAGGGCATCTTCGGCCGCGAATTCATCGTGTCTCAAGGGTAGGGTATGAGAGATCGCGAAGCCGCCGGCGATCCACTCAGGATCGTAGCGAAACCCGATGGCGCCGACTGGGGTACGCCACAGATAGCCGACCAGGCGTTGCTCATGCCAGACGTTGAGGGCATCGGGGTCGATCACGACGTCTCCTCCCGGGTATTGCCGGCGCGGGAACCCGGTGATGGGGAGGGCGAGCCACCCCGTGGCTGAATGATGACCTCCAGCCCCAGGGTTCGCAGCGCCTTCAGGATCTTGCCGATCTCGGCGGTCTCTTTACCCCGTTCGAATTCGGACAGGAAGCGCGTGCTGAGGTTACCGAGCCCGGAGACCGTTTCCAGGGTCAGGCGCCGGCTTTTTCGATGCGCACGTACCAGCCGGCCGAGCGCTTCGGCCGTTTGGACCTTTCCGTATGTGATGTCAGTTTTCATTCGGATCGCACCTACTAAAAGATATCGTACGGTAAAAAATAGCACTTCAAGTAAACTAGATCAACAAAAAAATACCGTACGTGATAAATATAATATTCGGTACTGTATTGACTCAAATAATATTACGTACGGTAAAAAAACAGGCTTAGGCCATCTTATACGACGGTATGAGCAGGCGTAATAGCGTATCCCACGTTCTCCACGTGCGAACATCCATTATCCCGGTCCGCTGTCTAGAGTTGCAGCTGTCCACAGAGTCCCCAGGCCTTGCCCGCCACGGCGTAGCGAGCCCCCCACTCGCGCAGCCAAGAGCGGGGCCGCATAAGCGGCGCCTGTGGACCCCTGTGGGCAGGTGGTCATGCTCCGAAGGACTGTATCAGCCGACTGAAAGCAAGCCCTGTGACAGGCAGTCGCCTGACGCAGGGTTTGTCTGATCCGAAGAGGTCCTCGTCACTGGCAAGCGCAGCGGGGTAGTGACGAGGGCGGCGACTCAGGAAATAGCGCGCGAAGCTGGCAGAATTTTTCAGTGAAAGGCCAGTGATGACCAGCGATACTGCCGCCCTCGACCGATTTTAACCGTGGCCACTGCGGGTACAGTGGCGCCCAAGCGCATCCGGATCCTTTAACGCGCAGCAGCGAAAGCCGTGGATCCATCTTCCAAGCCGAGCCGATCACGGGATCGGTTCATCCTCGCAGGCGCTGGCCTGCATTCACTCGACGAACCGTGACACCCGCCCTTAGCGGTGCTGTTCATGTTCATTTTTCATCATCCGCGGACATGTTCCGACTAACTGAAAGGAGGTGATTAACCACACTCGAAGAGCGCCCGTGAAGGGCTTGTTGGTCCACGCTGGACCTGTTTCCTCCGGGAAAAACCGGCGTTGCCTAGACCAGGCAGCTTTAGGTCGCAATGGGCGTAGTGTCCCATGACCGTACCGCGCGCCCTGAGCGTTGTTGAAAAACGACGCGAGGAAGTGCCCTTGGGGTATACGCGGGACCGAATGGCCATGGCCACCGGTTGGGTCAGAAACACTTACCGATATGCGAGAACACTTTTGAGAGATCTGAACTACCAACTCAAGCAGATTTGCCGTCGAAACCGGGACGGCAGCTTTACAACCCAGCGAGACCGGGAGCGGCTGCTGACGCAGATCGCCGACCAGCTCCATGATCTGGGTTACCGTCATATGAGCGCACAGTCGCTCAAGCCCAAGCACATCGAGGCTTTAGTCAAAAACTGGCAAGAAAAAGAGCTGTCGGCCGGGGCAATGAAGAACCGGCTGGCAGTCATTCGCTGGTGGGCCCAGAAGGTCAATCGTCAGAATGTCGTTGCACGATCGAACGACCACTATGGTGTTCCTAACCGGCAGTTTGTGACCAACGAATCCAAGGCCCGTAGTGTGGGGGCGGAAGAACTTGGCAAGATTCGAGATGCCCGAGTTCGGATGAGCCTGGAACTACAGCAGGCCTTTGGCTTGCGCCGCGAAGAGGCGATCAAGTTCATACCGGACTACGCAGATCGCGGCGACCATATCGTCCTCAAGGAAAGCTGGACCAAGGGCGGCAAGGCCCGAACCATCCCGATACGGATTGAGGCACAACGTACCGTTCTCGATCGTGCGCGACAGTTGGCCGGTAAAGGCTCGCTGATTCCCAGCGCAAAGAACTACCGACAGCAATTGCGATTGTACGAAGCCGAGACTGCCAGGGCAGGGTTATCCAGGATGCATGGTCTTCGTCATGCCTATGCCCAGAACCGTTATGAGGAACTGACCGGATGGCGATCACCCGCGGCGGGCGGTCCTCCAGTCAAGACGCTCACGCCGGAACAAAAACGGATCGATCAGCAAGCCCGTCTGTCGATCAGTCTCGAGCTCGGGCACGAGAGACCACAGATTGTGGCTGTGTATTGCGGGACGTGAATACAGCCACGAAAACACTGCGCCGGTGAGAATGGATTATTTATTTTCAGTACCCAAGCGCACCTTCATGATGCCGGCCAGGTTGTAACAAACCACTGAGGCCGAATCCACTATGAAACGATCACTCTTTAATCTTGCTCACCCTGGTGCAGTAACGGCGATAGGTATCGCCGGCATTTGTACTGTCGCCAGCATGAGCGTTCATGCAAGCGATATCCAGTCAGGCCGGTATTCGATGTATTCGACAGCTCCGACCCAGGCGCAGGCGAACCTGTTGGAAGCGACCGTTACCGTTCAGTTGCCAGCGCGGATCCAGACCATCGGAGAGGCAGTGCGGTATCTCCTGCAGCGCAGTGGATATCGGTTGGCTGCTACTGAATCCACTGCGCCGGAAACGCTCGCGTTATTTGCGCTTACGCTCCCGGCCGTGCATCGCCATCTTGGGCCGATGACATTGCGCGAGGCGCTGGAGACACTCGCCGGTCCAGCCTTCCATTTAGTCCAGGATCCTGTTCACCGACTGATCACATTCGAGCAGTGTGCAGTGAAGCAGGTTGCTGCCCACGAGACCATGAACATGGCTAATGTGGAGGTAGCGCAGGATGACGACTGAGCAGCAACCGGAGCAGATCAATCCGTCAGAAAAGGAGAGCAAGCAGGATAAGGCAGAGAGGCAGCCAAGATCCCGGCGGCTGGCTTACAAGTCCGTACTGACCGCCGTTGTGGTCGGTATCGTTGTCATCAGTGCGCTGTCGCTTTCCAGGATCCAGCGGCAAGATGAACTCCAGATACAGGACTCCAATACCCCAACCCGGGAGATGATCAAAATACCGGAACTAGGGGTAGGTGCGGACGAGGACAAAGTCGAGCAGATCGATCAGAGGCTGACATCATTGTCTGGCCGGATCGGCCGCGGTTTCGAAGCGCAAGTGGCCCTGAGTGCGGATGTGAAGAAAAGCCTGGCTTCCGTGGCCGAAGGTGTTCACGCGATCAAAGTGGCCGTTGCTGATCTCACGGAAAGTAACCATGCCCTTCGCCAACGTATTGACGAGTCCATTGCGCGGATGAATACCCTCATCAAGGAGACTCAGATGCGTAAGGCCGCCCAGAAAAAGCCGGTGGCCAGGCCGAAACCTGCACCCGCCAAAACTCCACCGTTTTATGTCGATGCCATCGACGTTTGGGATGACATGACTTACGTGGCCATCTCCCAGGCAGGCCGCGTTGCATTTTTGAAGTCCGGCGAACAGCAATCAGGCTGGACAGTGGCTGGCATCGACCGCCTCAAGGGCAGGGTCGAATTCAAGGGGCCGCATGGCCAGAACCATTCCATTTCATTGCAGAGGTAGAACCGATGGAAATCGTATTAGCCGTGTTATTGCTCTTCGGTGGTTTTGCGCTGGGATCCGCGACAGCAGAGAAAAATGATGGTGCTGAACCATCCAGCAATAGTGCATCTCGTATCCAAACTACGGCAGATTCCGTTCCCGCTACACAGGGGATGTGCGGGTGTCTGTCTGACAAATCGGGAATGTACCGGGATCTGACGATGTCCTATATCGTCCAGAGAGACCAGGCAGCACCGAAGGCCGATACGTGTGAAGGGGAATGCGCCGATGAGTAGACGATGGAGATCTATGGTATTTCTGGGCGCTCTTATCACGTCGACTACTGCGATTGCTACCGAATTATCACATACACAGATTGAGGAAACCCGGCAGGATAGCTCGCAAAAAGCCACGAATGTTTTATCAGCCACGGATGTGGCGCATGCCCGTCTGTGGGGTTTGTCGGAGACGGAGTGGCGCCGTTACAAACAGTTGATGCAGGGTATTCGCGGGAGTATCAGCCCGGCGACGATATCGCCCATCGAAGTGCTCGGTATTCATGCGCGTGATGATGCGGAGCGGCAGCGATATGCCGAGGTGTGGGCGCACGCCATGTATGAAGACGCCGGCCGTATCCTTGCGTTCCAGCGCGCGTACGATGCAGCAACCAAGCGCCTGTATACGAGTATGTCGCTGATCGACATCAGCCGGTTGCCGGGTAAGACCGAGGTGAAAAATCCCTTTCAGTCCGGAGACCGCCTGTTGTTCTTTACTCGCCCGGATTGTCCGGCCTGCGATCTGCTGTTGAATAAGCTGTTAAAGCGGATCGACGAAGTCAACGGTATCGATATTTATCTCACCAATGTCGACAAGGGCGATGATCGCGCCGTCAGGGACTGGGCGTCCAATCACCAGATTGATCCCGACTGGGTACGCAGCCGGCGGATTACCCTCAATCATGATGGCGGTGCCCTCGACAAACTGACCCAGGGGCAGGGTGACGTCCCGTCCGTATTGCGCCGTCGAGGCGAGGACGTCTCAAGACTACCGGTTTCGGAGCTCTAGCTTATGGTGGCGTTGATGCGAGTTTTCGGCTGGCCGGTCGTATTTGCCGTTATCGTTTCGGCCGTTCTGGCGCTTCCTTCCATAACCAGGGCGAATGAATCCGTGCCAGCGGGTTATCGCATGATTGCGGCGGAGCATGGAATACCCCAGAGCGTTCTGTTCGCTGTGGCACTCACTGAAAGCGGTAAGCAGACGGGACAGACCGGTACCCTCCGGCCATGGCCCTGGACATTGAATGTGGCCGGTCGGGGTTACTTCTTTGATTCCCGGCAAGCGGCCTGGCAGGCGTTGATGACGTATCTGGAGGAGGGGAAGCGCTCCATCGATATCGGCCTGATGCAGGTCAACTGGCGTTATCATCAGGATCGGCTCGGGACCCCGTGGCAGGCACTCGATCCGTATCACAACATACGCGTGGGCGCCGGGATTTTGCAGGATTGTTACGCCACGCGGCAGGACTGGTGGGGTAGCGTCGGCTGTTATCACTCGCCGAAGGATTCTTACCGCGCAGACCGGTACCGTCGCCGTGTTGTCTCCCACTGGCAGCGCATCGTACAGGAAGGATGACTTGATGGGTCGATTCAATCTTTATTACCGCAAGGTTTTGGTCATGAGTTGCTTGCTCGTACCCGTCATGGCCCAGGCTGATCTGACCGTGATCCATGACAGTGGCAATACACAATCCATTGCGCCTTTTCTGGAGGTTTTTCAAACCCAGGATGGTTTGCCACAGCAAAGTCCGGTTCCTACAAAACCCCAGCTCGGGGCCGCTGACCCCAAAGCCTGGTTGCCGATTCAATCACCCGGCCTGGCACCGGGACCGGTGCAGGCTCGTACGCATCACCGGCCGTTCACGCGGCCATTTTTCTTGATCGGGTCAGACAGCCGTTCCCGACAGTGGCTACAGACACACCGCGATCGGCTCAAGGAGATCGGTGCGGTCGGGATGCTTGTGCAGGCAGAGACGATGGATGATTTACGAACGATTGCCAGATTGGCTGACGGCATGTCTATCCTGCCAGCCTCGGGCAGCGACATCGCGAAGGCACTGAGCGTTTCGCATTATCCGGTGCTGATCTCTGCGCACGGCATCGAGCAGTGAGCGCGCATCCCATCGAGGCCCTGCTGCGGCCCCCAGTCGAGCTGTGGTCGGCCTTGGTGGCCTTTGCGACGGCAGGGATAGCCATTCTGGCGCCTTGGGCGCTGATGATGCCGCCGGGTGTCGCCTATGGTGCCGGCGCCGTACTGGGACTGATCGGCCTGATCCGGGGCCGACAAGCCTGGCGGGTACTGCGCTACCAAGGCAACATGCGCCGGCTGCCCATCTATAAGGTACGTTCCCGCAAGATTCCCCTCAGCCGCCGCAAGCTCTTTTTAGGACGGGGCTTTCGCTGGACCCAGAAACACACGCAGCGATTGCGCGATACCATCCGGCCGGAGGTCCAGCGTTACGTCCAGCCGGGTACTCTGTATCAATGGGCGCGCCGCAAGGAGGTCGCCTGGGAATCGGTCCCGATTCTGAGTTTGTTGGCGCAGCTGTTTCGGGTCCGGGCTTGGTGGAATCCGCTGTCGCCGTTGCCGGCCGTCGGTGGCAAACCGGCCCTACACGCTGTCGAGCCTGACGAGCAGGATGTGTGGATGGACATCGGTGAGCGGGTGGGTCATACCCTGGTGTTGGGGACCACTCGCGTCGGTAAGACCCGGCTGGCCGAGATCCTCATCACCCAGGACATCCGCCGCGGTGACGTGGTGATCGTCTTCGATCCCAAGGGGGATGCGGGTTTGTTGCGGCGTGTGTATGCCGAGGCCAAACGGGCCGGACGGACCAAAGACTTCTATATGTTCCATCTGGGATTTCCGCAGGTTTCGGCTCGCTACAACGCCATCGGTAACTTCTCGCGCATCACCGAGGTCGCCACCCGCATCGCCAATCAGTTACCCAGCGAAGGAAATTCAGCGGCCTTTAAGGAATTCGCCTGGCGATTCGTCAACATCATTGCCCGCGCACTTGTGGCGCTAAACCGCCGTCCGGACTATCAGCAGGTCCGACGCTACATCAACGATATTGAACCTCTGTTCACGGAGTATGCCGAGGCGCATCTGGATACTCACGGCGCCGAGGACTGGAAGGAACAGGTCGAGGAACTGTCGAGCAAAATCTCGGAACGCAACCTGCCGGCAGCCCTGCGGGGGCGCAGTAAAGAAGCTATCGCGCTGATGCGGCACCTGCAGACACAGGACCTCTATGATCCTGTCCTCGATGGGCTGGTGTCTGCCTTCAAGTACGACAAGACCTACTTCGACAAGATCGTCAGTTCCGTCGGTCCGCTGATGGAGAAGTTGACTACGGGCAATATCGCCGAACTCATCTCCCCGGATTATCTGGATAAGAACGATACGCGTCCGATCTTCGAATGGATGGAAGTCATCCGACGCAAGGGGATCGTCTACGTCGGTCTGGACGCCCTGACTGATACAACCGTGGCCAGTGCAGTAGGCAATTCCATGTTCGCTGATCTGGTGTCGGTCGCAGGACACATTTACAAGCATGGCGTGGACGGAGAATCCATCGACACCCCGCCCACCATCTCCATGCATGCCGATGAGTTTAACGAACTGATCGGTGATGAGTTTGTCCCCCTACTGAATAAGGCCGGTGGCGCCGGCTTTCAGGTCACGGCCTACACCCAGACCTGGTCAGACGTGGAGGCACGCATCGGCAATCGTGCAAAAGCAGGGCAGGTCGCAGGTAACTTCAACACAATGATCATGCTGAGGGTGAAAGAGCTGGCTACAGCCGAGATGCTCACTGACCAACTACCCAAGGTTGAGGTGTTCACATTGATGAGTGTCTCGGGTGTCAACGATTCCTCGGAGCCGGGTTCCGGGATCGATTTCAGCTCCCGCAACGAGGATCGAATCAGTGTTTCAGAAGTCCCGTTGCTTACACCGGCCGAGTTGATAACCCTACCCAAGGGACAGGCCTTTGCCCTCCTGGAAGGTGGCCAGCTATGGAAGATTCGCATGCCGTTACCCGCGACGGACTCGGATATGCCTGAGACGCTCACCGAGATAACCAATGAGATGGAGCGCACCTACATCACCAACGATCACTGGTACCGCGTGCAGGAACCGTGGTGGGGAGCCGCGCCGGACGTCAGCGAGCCCGAGGTAGAACCGGAGGGCTCCGATGGCTGAGGCCGTGGCTGATCCTCGTCGCCGGGTAGTTCAGCAAGGGCTGTTTTCGAAGGCCTTATCGGCTGTAGCGAAGGTCATCCTGTGGTTATTGTTTTCGCTTTTGTTCTCGATCATCGTGGAGTGGGCAGGCATGGTGCTTTGGTGGCCGGATGAAGGAGTCGATCACAGCCGCACCATGCTGGTTACGGAAATCAGCTACCTCGACGATGATTTTCGTCGCAGTGTTGTGACTTCCGATCCAGCACGATTCGCCAAACGGTTTGCCGATAATTCCTACCACTACCTTTTCGAGGTGACTCGGTTTGTGGATTTCATCCAATGGGTGTCACTGCCTCCGCGGAAGTACGAGCAGGGCGTCAGGGCGACGCTGCATAAAGTCTATAAACCCATGGCAGAGTACGTACTGGCCATGATGCAGGTGACCCAGGTGTTCTCAGTGCGCCTTGCCATTTTGACCCTGGCGATGCCGATATTTTTACTGTTTAGTCTGGTTGCGCTCGTCGATGGATTGGTACAACGCGATCTGCGTCGATGGGGTGGGGGGAGGGAGAGTTCCTTTGTCTACCACTATGCGAAGAAGGCTGCACTGCCTTTGGTTGTCCTGACCTGGGTGACCTATCTCGCCTTGCCTTTTAGTTTGCATCCGACCTTCGTCATCTTGCCGTTTGCAACCTTGTTTGCGCTGACGGTAGCGGTGACGGCGAGTACTTTCAAGAAATATCTATAAGATCACAGAAACTTGTAGGAACTTGCGAGAGTTAACTTTCTGTTTAAATTCCAAGATGTAAGCAACCGGCTTTGCCGGTGGGATCCCATAAGGTCTGCCGTTCTGTGGTAAAGGAATGAGGTAGATTCTCCTCTGAACCCGCCAAGGACAAGAGGAGAATCCAAATGAGAGAATGGCATAGCCAACTCCCGTACGGTGGCGTTGTTATTGTACCGAAATAGAAAGAAGGCAATATATGGTGAGGAAGCCGATAGGAGGGGAGCTGAAAGGTCTCCGTGGATAATTTGGCGTGGAATTAGTAGAAGGGCATACGATGCCTGATCATGTCCACCTCTGTTTGAGTATTCCACCGTAACTCAGCGTTGAGTACACGACTGGCCGATTGAAAGGGAAGTCTACAGTTAGAATTCGCTGGGAATATATCAAAGTACGGGGGGGCAAAGGGTTTTCATTTTTGGTCGACGGGGTGCTGTGTGAGCACGGTTGGACTGGATGAAGCCAAGGTAAGGCAGTATATCCGGCATCTGGAAGAGACAGAACGTCGGCAAGAAGGGTTTGATTTAGACGACTAACGTTACTGATGCATGTCCAACGGCCCCTGTGTCGCCCTTACGCCAAACGCTCCCCCTAGGTGCTACATCATGCCCCCCGCGATGCGGGTGGTGCCTGACTCTCTGTGGAGATACATTTCTGCCTATGTTTCCAAACCGGAGGTTATCAATTAATTGTTTCGAATATCACAAGTATGTAATGGACCGCGGTGCAACCAAACCAGACTCTAAGTGATTCATGCTCAACCAATTGATGTACGGGAAAGCAGACGTTCACGGCGTGTTGTTGCTTTTGAAGAACATGGTTATACAGTTTCGATTTGGCCGGTCTGCCGTGTAACTAGTATGTAACATAACTATCTGCACGGTTTATCGAGTGACGGTAGAGGTAGGTGTCAGAAAATCGCTCAGCGGTGTGTTAGAAAGCCCCGGTTGGTCCGGGGCTGAAGTGGAAAAGGGTTTGACCGCTAAGATCAGAAGTCTACGTGGTTACTCCTTGCTGACAAGGAAAGTAGACAGACTCTGAATCGATACTATTGCCAGAACCGGGGCGTGGCCGATCAAATCACCGGAGGCACTCAGGAAGTATGCGACCAGGATCAGTAGCGTGAACCATTTTCGGGTGTTGGGGCCCACTATTACAAAAGCCACTTTCCCTTGCGGAAAAAACGCTGCGTAAGTTTCCAGCACATTAGCGATGAGCAACGGCAGATAAACGAGAGGATTCACTGCATAGGTCGCGTAAGCCACATGGCCAACGCTCCGCAAGACACGAATGAAGCGCTCCTGGAAGACTCGAGTGGTTGCTTCACTTGTTTCTTCTGCGAAATCTACTTGTGCTATACCGCTAAGCACGTACGACGCAATAATTACCAGGAGAGGCAATGCTTGGCCGGTCTGCAAGTGACTCCAGTGATTGGCAAGAACTTGCGAATATGCTGATGCTTTCGCCACATGGGCGGCAAAAGCCGCTAATTTGAAACGAACATACATGGTAACCTCCGAAAAGTCACTATATTTCAGTGTGTTACCCACAGGCCGGGGAGGCTGTATGGAGGGTAAACCTCCAAATCTGCTAGACTTTTCTGGCCCAAGCGCAGTCTTCACGGGTTCTGTGGAGTTCTGTGACGCGGGAAGAGGTGTCGCCTGGTGAAATAGGCCTCATCAAAGGCGGCACCTCGCCATCATCACCCCAATCAGAACTCTGATTGGGGTTTCAATTTATCAATGCATATCAGATATGTAACGGAAGGCTGAATATAAAAACTATCTACGCTGCCTTAGTAAAAGTGCATTCAATTTCCGGAATGGAATTCTTCGTAGAAAACTTTTTCGAAAAGAAAAAAAGATTTTCCTCGACCTTTATTTGAAGTGCTCCCGTACCGAAGGTAGCGTAAGTCTAATTGATAGGCTGTTTAGCGCATGGACATTTTTTCAGAGCTTATTGCAAAACTACAACCAAGGCTCTTCTGGAGAAGAGCTACCGTCCTATTTCATGTGCCATCTACGTGCATAAAAAATAGGGGTCAGAACGTTCACTCGGAAAATGGGTTTTTCATAGATATTGCAGATGCGGTTTATGCAAAAAATAAGGGACCAGTATATTCGTCTCTCTTGGGCCAGCCTGCAGCAGGGTGGTCTGCTATTAGATATTTCTCAGTGGGCTTTGCTAGTCAATTTGAAGTGACGATAGATTCTTTCGAGGAACTTGATCAAACTACTTTTTCAGATCTTGAAGAAGGGGTGGATGAGTTTTTAAAAAACCTGTCAGATAGTGACCGGCACAAAGCGTCAGATGCCGATGGTTTGGTATGGAGGGATGATTCGTTTACGCCATCAAATGGCTATATTTTTCACGTACCCCTATCTCCAAATGCGCACTTATATGAAGGAATTGTTGAGCTTCCTGTGTTTGGTGAAGCATATGTGATTTGCAATAACAATGCCCTAGACAGAGAACAAAGATACAAACTGATAAAAACTGGCATAGATGCAGGTGGCTGGATTTTTGCCGAGCTCTCAAGTCTCGTGATGGGAGTGAATAAATATAATTCAGGAAGGAGTGGGCAGTCCCGTACTGATATAGATAGAACAAAGCAAAGGCTAATTCGAGAAGATTATACCTTCTTGCTACTTCGGTTCTTGATGCTTCACGAGTGGCTATACAACGACCATTCTGCGTATAGATTGTTGCGGTTGGTTCATCCGAGACCGGGCGAGATCTATGACCGCTTTGGGCTGGTTCCTCCTGCTGTTAAGCGTGAGTTCCAAGATTTTGATGCTTCACAGCTAGTCGAGAAAATTGTTGATCAGTTTCTTGGATTTATCTATAGCGTTGATGATACTCAATTCCACTATTCAGAGGCTTTCCTTTCAAGGATCAAAAAAAAGTTTGTTTTGATTTGCAAGATGCTCATTGTGGCCATTACAGGCGAAAGAATGGATGTGGTAGATGGGGATATTGGTATGGGCAAAGCGATAGGGCTGCAGGTGCCAGATACTAAAGGCAGTAGCATCCTTGATGAATACTGCAGTCTGATTATTGATGAAGATCAAGTTCCCAATTTAAAAAAGAAAAATGAAGCAAATATTGCGAAATCACTTGTGGACTTGTTTGAAAGGCCTGATGGTGGCGGTAAGCTACAGGTGAGGCCTAACTACGTGCATTTATACACTAACGAGGGCGGGCATGAATATCACAGTATTAGAGATGCAAAGGGTGAGTCAGCTAAAAAGTTGAGAGAATCTTTGGGATGCTCTTCTGAAGATAATGATATCGAGTTTTTTTATCATATCTTCAAGGATGATAAAGCATACAAGTATATTTCCAGACTAACCCAAATAAGGTGGTATCGTGTCATAAAAGATACCTCCGAATCCTGAAGCGGGGTGTGATATGAAATTATCAGGTTTAGACATATTTGTTGTTTTTACATATTTTGCATTTTTGCTTGTGCTGGCATTGTACTTTCGTTGGAAAAAGATTGTTTTCTCTGATTTTTCCGTGGCTGGGAGATCTGTTTCTAGCATGCTGGTAACACTAAGTTTGCTAGCTACCCTTATAGGTCCAGGTTACTCGATTGCTCTAGCTGATAAAGGCATGAATTATGGGTACTTGTATTTCTTTATATTTTGCTTCTTTTCTGTTCAGTACGTCTTGACCGGATTGTATTTTGCGCCACGACTTCAGGAACACACCGATTGTCATTCTTTAGGAGATGTGTTGCGCAAAGCCTACGGAAGCCACATGCAGGTTGTCGTGGGGATAGTATCACTCGTTCTGACTGTGGCTTTTTCCGCAATAATGGCGAAAGTGGGAGGTAGTATTCTATCCGGCATACTGGATATTGAGTTTAATACAGCGGTTCTCATAGTAACATTTATCGGGGTTCTATATGCGGTCACAGGAGGGTTGAAAGCCGTAATATATACTGAAGTTGTTCAGGCTGTGCTCATACTAGTGGCCACAATACTTCTGTTGATGTTTATGCTGGAAGAAAAGCAAGTTCCTGTTGACTGGATGGCGAGTGCGCTTGCTTCTACGGATAAAGCGATAGAGAGCCATACTGTTATCTCCCTTATCGGTCTTTCTCTTGCTTTTTTGCTGGGAGAGTTTTTAATACCGCCGTACGCAAACAGAGCATTTGCTTCTCGTACAAAAAGTATTGCATCAAAGAGTTTTATTGCCGCAGGGATTATGTCGGCGGTATGGTTTTTTATTGTTGTAACGATTGGAGTATTGAGTGCGTATTTTATAAACCAGGGTGGAGATCAAGGTGCTTTTATTGGCTCTGGATTCGCAGTGCTTCCGTCCGGTTTGCTAGGGCTCTTTGTCGTCGCGTTAGCTTCCATTGTTATGTCGACTCAGGAGTCGTTGTTCAACGCAGGAGCAACCTCCTTTGTTAGGGATATCATGAGGAATGATGGGGCTGATGAAGTAAAAGACTTAGCGTCTGTTCGTATAGTTACACTATTCGTATCGGCATCTGCGGTGTTTGTCGCAATTTACGCTCCAAACATATTATCAATACTGTTGGCTGGTTACGCGGTATGGGTTCCAATTGTAGCAGTACCTCTAGCATGGTATTTGCTGACTGGTAAGACGGATATTGTGGTGGCGTATTCTTCTGTAATAGTCGGTGGGGTTCTCAGTATCTCTTCAATGGTGATTGATCCTGCGGCTATTGAAAATGGCTTGGCAGTATTCGTTGGAGTATTTGGTAATGCTGTAGGTGCTGCGTTCGGTTTGGTATTTCGCTCTAAGCGTGGGTAAATATTTGTGAACAATAACCAATTGGCCAAAGTGCTGAAGGACATAGTGGCTAAGGAAGCCGGTGGGTTTTCCAAGAGTGTACTTCAGACAGGTCATTTCATGCTCAACTATCGAATCCAGGAGAGCGCATCTGGTAAGGCTTTGGTGGCCGATGACCATAACATCTCACTAAGACAATTTTCTGAGGAAACATGGGAGGTGGGTAGAGATCTTGTTCGGCTGAATCATATAGAAAGGCTTCTTCTATTAGTGAATGACTGGCAAGAACTTGAACCATTTAGACCCGGTATTACTGATCACATGGTCTTTCAGAAGTTAAAAAGTGATGCGCTGGAGAAATATTATGCAGAAAATCCGACCTTGCCTTATTGTTTGAGAGAGGCTCCGGTGAAGGAGGATTCCATTGAGAGACGCAGTATTGATTGCTGGATGTTTTCAGAAAGTGCTTTACGTGATGAATTCCGTATTAGTGTCATAAAGGAATTAGAGCCTAGGTTTGAATTTATAAGAAAAGTAAGAGAAGAGGGGAAAAGTTATGTTAGGTTCTATCGGGCAGAAACGGATTTAAAAGAGTTCCATGATAATAATGAGTATAATTTATTGTGTGAGAATACGACTGACTGTGCCGGTGAGGTGGTTCAGTTGCTTAACAATATGAAGAAGCGGTCTGTCGATTGTTTTGTTAACTTCTACCCTATGTCGTGTAGGAGGTATGTAAACATAGGTTGTCTTATTGCCGAGGCTGTTCTTCCAAAAGAAAGGAAAATGAAAGTTGTGAATGTAGCGATAGGAGATACGCTTGCTGATTCTGCAATAAAGGTGAATATATATACGATGTAACCATTGTTCGATCCATGTTCACACCAAAGTAGTAGTTGGTTTTTTTATTCATCAATGAGTGGAGAATTGCGGATCTCAATAACCATCATAGTTAAGTCGAGAGTCTACTTCCAATCGCCCCCATCATGTTAGGGCATTGAGTTGGCAACCGAACGGCAACGCATTCTCTGTTAGCCAAGATAGTAGGGTGTCATCACTTAATTCATACTGCCTTACGGTTTATTCTGGCGCTAATTCACAACCAACGTAACATTTTGGGTGGCTAGGTTGTTGCTCTAACCACCTTCTATTGTGGTAATAGGAAATCCCACACCTTTCTGATCTGATTTTCCATATCTAGTCCTCCCCGAATCCCCCACCATGCGCGTCATGCGCAACACGGGGAGGACATCCATGCAAATTACCAATCTGCTGGTCTCAGGACTGTTGGCGGCTGTATTGCCGGTTCAGCTTGCCATTGCTGACGCAGACGGTGAGCGGGCGGCACTCGCCCGGATTATCCACGAACTACAGGCCATCGATCCGCTGATAACGGAAGCGGCTACTCAAGCCAATCCGGATGCCCGTGTACGTTTCCAGTATGAGTGGCTGCGCCAGGATCTTGATCGGATTCGACTCGGGATCCAGGAACACATCGATGCACCACGTTCTGAACCCCGGACTTTCCCGCCGCTGCGCGGCGATTACCGTCGGTGATGTCAGGTCATGACGGCAGCTCAGAACACGGCATTTCAAGCGGGCTCCGGTTTTACACCGGCCACGTTGCTGACCGGCATCGCATCGGTCGTGCTGGTGCTGGCCTTCGTCTGGGTTATTTGGGTCTTGCTGGGCACCTTCCGTGCCTGGCAGAACGGGCAGGTCGTTTTGTTCGATGTGGTCTGGTCGGCACTGCGCGCCAGCATCGTGCTTATGGTGTTGGGTTTTTATCTGCGGTAGCGGCCGTTGGCCACTGTCGCAGGGGTTCGGGGAGTTCCCCGTATTTTTAACAGGGGGGCAACCCCGTTACCTCGGAGAGAAAGTAATGATGAAGAAAGCAGTAAAAAAGGTGGTAACCGCAGCTGGGTTGCTCGCAGTTACGGCAAGCCAGTCGGTATTCGCGGCGTTGCCGACCCCGGTGGCGCCCAGTACCGCACCCGCAGCCGGTGACTGGATTGGGCTCATTTCGGGTTACATCAAGGATGGCGGTCTGGTCCTGGGTCTGGCGATCGCTGTGCTGGGCTTCCTGTGGATTGCCTATCTCGGCTTCGCCAAGTTCAACGAGGCTCGCCAGGGCAAGGCCGAATGGGCCGAAGTGGGCGTGCTCGGCATCGTCGGTGCGATCGTACTGATCTTTGCCAGCTACCTGCTCACCGAAGCCGCGGGCGTCATCTAACCGATGTCGGGTCGAGACGACATTCTGGCCGATCGGCTCAATGTAGAGCCGGCGATTTTCAAGGGCTGCTCGTCGTCCGAACTGGGCATCATCGTGGGTGTGGCCGCGCTCATCTGGTTATCCGTTAGCCTCCTCCTGGCGGGTTTGTTGGGCGCGGTCACCATGGGGTTCGGCATGGCCGGTGTCGGTGTCGTGGGAACAGTCATCGTTATGGCGGGGCTGTTCCAGCGGCTGAAACGTGGCCGACCGGATGGTTACTACCAGCAACAGATTGCCATCTGGTTGTCGGACCATGGTTTGCGCAGCTCGCCGTTCATTCGGCGCAGTGGCGCCTGGGATATCGGGAGAACACGGTATGCGACGTTACCGCACCGAGATCGATAACGTTCGCGCGCACCTGCGCTCACTATGTGTGGTGATCGGCCTCCAGTTCGTCGTGATCCTGGTTCTCTGGTTTGGCTGGAGTCAGGCGCCGAAACAGTTGACGGTACATGTCCCTCCTGATCTGCGTTCCGGGGCGACGCTTTCGGTCGACGAAGTGCCGGCGGCTAATGTGTATGCCTTTGCCTTTTACATCTTCCAGCAGCTTAACCGCTGGCCCGACGATGGAGCCAAGGACTATGGCAAGGCCATCTTCCGCATCTCTCCGTATGTGACGCCGCGATACCGGACGGAGCTCATGGCCGACCTGGAACAGAAGGGCCGTAAGGGTGAGCTGGCCTACCGGGTGCGAGGTGTGCATGAGATTGCCGGACACGGCTACGAGGAACGTCGCGTCGATGTACTCGCGCCAGGCGTTTGGGTGGTCTGGCTGGATCTCGATCTGTTCGAGTCGGTGAAAGGCATGACGGTGAAGAAAACCGCCATTCGCTATCCCTTGCGGGTGGTCAGTCTCGCAGTCGATCCGGAAGCCAATCCCTGGGGGCTGGCGTTGGACGGCTTTGCGAGTGACGGGCCGCGCCGGCTGGAAGAATCAGAACTCGGTGTAGATGCCGGGCAAGAACAATAGCAGGAGCAACCCATGCGAAAAAAAACATCGAACCATTCCGTAATGACTACCTGGCTGGGTGTGACGCTGCTCTTGATGCAGTCGCTCGTGCATGCCGAGACGGAAACGCTTGAGCGGATCGAGTGGAAAAAAGCACCGATCCGGTTGGAACTCGCAGTTGGTCAGGAACAGCGGATTGAATTTCCCGCCGCAGTAAAGGTGGGTGTGCCGGCCTCCGTTCAGGGTGTGTTGCGCACGCAGAGTGTCAACGGGATGGTCTACCTGTTGGCGCACACGTCCTTCGGATCCAACCGGCTCATGGTGCGTGAACTCGATAGTGGGCGTATCTACCTGTTCGATGCCACGGCTACAGAAGAAGGCGGGCCAGGTCATCCGATTCAAATCTATGTGTCGGGTGAACAGGGCAATGAGAAAGATCAGGCGACTGCCGGACATGAGCCGGAACAGGAGCGGCCTGATTTTATTCAGCTGACCCGCTTCGCCGCCCAACAGCTCTATGCCCCGGCTCGCCTGGTCAAAGACCAGCCCGGTATTGTCCGGGTGCCGGTCAGCCGTGATCCTGTCGATCTGTACCATGGTGGCGTCGTCGAAGGGGTCCCGCTGGTAGCATGGCGCGCCAAGGGTCTCTATATCACCGCGGTCAAGCTCACCAACCGTACCGAACAGGCGCTAACACTGGACCCACGCAACATTCGGGGTACCTGGCTGACGGCAACCTTTCAGCACCACCGTCTGCTTCCCAAAGGCGATGAAGCTGATACCACGGCTGTGTATCTGATCTCCGCCCGGCAATTCGGCGTTTCGCACTAGGGCTTACCATGGCACAAACAACCTCCAACCGACTCTTACCCCTGCTTGCCGGCGCCGTTGTGCTGATGCTGGTATTCGTCACCCAGAAATCCTGTTCGCAGGAACCTGAAGATGCACTCGTTCTGGAGAGCGTGCCCCAAGCGCCTGCGCCGGATGCGGACAGTCCTGCCGATACCATCAAGACGCTGACGGCCAATGTCGCCTCCATGACCACGGAAGTACAGGCTTTACGCAAGGACAATGACCAGCTGCGCAAAGAGAACCGCGATCTGCTGGCCAACCGTCACCAGATCGAGGAGAACGTCACAACCCGGGTCAAGCGTGAGCTGCTCTCCCATGAAAAAGACCGGGAGTCACGCGACCGGATCGATGCCGGTGTGCTTTCTTCCCTGACGGCACGTGTGGATGCGCTGTCTCAGTCTCTTTCCCAGCGTTACCCCAACCAAAGTGGCAGTGACATCCCGGTGGGTCTGGGCCTCGATGACGTCGGAGAGGGGGCTACAACTTCTGACAGCCTGATCTGGGTCGAACCGCTGGATAGTGTCGACGATGCTGCGTTAGAGGCCAATGGAAACAGTCTGCTGCAGAGGGTAGGTCAGTCGACCGGAAGTGCGTTGACATCGGCGACTGAAAAGACTCCAAAAATTAAACAGGCACTGACTCAGGAACTCAGCACCGTCCATCCCGTTTATACAGTTCCCCGAAACGCCACCTTGATCGGTTCAACAGCCATGACGGCCCTGGTCGGCCGGGTGCCGGTGCAAGGACAGGTTCGTGATCCGATGCCGTTCAAGGTTATCACCGGCGCAGATAACCTGGCCGCCAATGGCCTCACAGTGCCGGGCGTTCAAGGCATGGTGTGGAGTGGGACCGCTGTTGGAGACTGGACGCTTTCATGTGTGACCGGTCGCCTCGATTCGGTCACCTTCGTTTTCGAGGATGGCACCATCCGAACCATTTCCGGCGATGACCGAGGCAATCAGGGAGGTGGCGCAGAAAAGCCGCTGGGCTGGATCTCCGACGAACAGGGCATCCCCTGCATCACCGGTGAACGCAAGACCAACGCGCCGGCGTTTCTTAGCCAACGGATCGGTGTGATGGCCATCCAGGCGGCTGCGGAAGCGGCGGCTAATGCCGAGACAACATCGGTGGTGAGCAATGCGGGCAGTGTCAGCAGCAGCGTCAGCGGCGATACCGGCCGCTTCGTGTTGGGCAAGACCATTTCCGGCGGTAGCGAGGAAGTGTCGAAGTGGCTGTTGGAGCGCCAGTCCCAGAGCTTCGATGCCGTCTTCGTCCCGGCCGGCATCCGCATTGCCATCCATGTTGACCTGGAACTCCCTATTGATTTCGATACCACTGGCAGGAAACTGACCCATGAAACCGACCTCGACCCCTATCGCCGCACTCGGCTTGATTAGCCTGGTGCTGGCCGGTTGCGCCAGCACCAAGGATACCGTACTACCCCAGGATGGCCCTTCGATGAAGGCTATTTATGAGGGCCACGTGCATGAGATGAATGCCGACAATCCTCAGGTCATTCGTGGTGAGTTGGGCAGCCGGTCCATCGTCTCGGGTGACGCAGCGCTGCATGGTTATACACGAGATGCTTTCAACGAGATCGATGTGCTGTTTCCTCGCCTGCCTAATCCGACGCTGGTGATGTACATCTTTCCGCACCTGGCCGGTGGTGCCGGCGCACCGGTGCCCGGCTATACGACCGCCTTCCCGATGTATGAACAGGTGGAATATGCGCTACCCGGTGAAGTCCGTAGTCAGCAGGGTGGTGGCCGCCGGTGAGTTTCATGAAATCAGTCCCTACGCCCTCAAGGCGAGAGGAGCAAAGCGAAGACTTGCCTGTCACCACGAACCAGGTCAAGCAGCTGTATGAACGCCCGCCGTCGTTTACCGACTTCTTGCCGTGGATGGAATACAACCCGGCAAGCCGTACCTTTCTGCTGGAAGACGGGATCAGTGTCGGCGCCCTGTTCGAACTGATCCCAGCCGGTACCGAGGCACGTACACCCGCGTTCATGACCCAGTTGCGCGATGCGATCCAGACCGCGCTGACCGATGCCATTCCTGAAGAAGACGACGCACCGTGGATCTTGCAGATGTACGTCCAGGACGATCCGAGTCTTCAGGGGTTCGAGAAGGAGATCGCGGACTATGCACAGCCCGGTGCGCGTGAGTCAGGCTATACCCGCCACTTCCAGCAAACATTGTCGGAGCATCTCGCCCGGATTACCCGTCCGGGTGGTCTCTTTGAAGACACCGCGGTGACCGGTACCCAGTGGCGCGGCCAGGTCCGGCGTGTGCGGGCCACGTTATACCGTCGTCTGAAACCTAATGGTCGGGTGCCGTCCGCTGTGGAAATCGAGGAATCCCTGAACGATGTGGCCACCAAGTGGGTAGCCTCACTGGCCTCGGCTGGGATTCGGGTACGCCGTGGTACGGGTCGGGACCTCTACGAATGGTTGCTGAAATGGTTCAACCCAAGGCCTGAAATTACGGGTGGTGATCCCGATAAGTTGCTTGAGATTGCCCCCTATCCGGGGGATGAAGACCTGCCGTTTGGGCATGATCTTGCCGATCGCCTGATGCTGACGATGCCTCGCTCGGACAATGCCTCGGCGACCTGGTGGTTCGATGACCTACCTCATACGTTGGTGACCATCCAGGGACTGCGCCGGGCGCCCGAAGTCGGTCACATGACCGCAGAGCGCCAGGCCGGCGATCATGTCTTCTCACTGTTTGACCGATTTCCTGAATACACCGTGATGGTGCTGACCCTGACGGCCAAGCCTCAGGACTTCACGCGTAACCACATCGCCCAGGTCAAACGGGCCGCAGTGGGGGATTCCGCGGAGGCCGAACTCACCAAGGAAGACGCCGAGGCCGTGGAGCGGGAGATGGCACGCGGTAACAAGCTCTATCCGCTGGGCATCGCGTTCTATGTGCGTGGGAACGATATGAAGACCCTGCGCGCCAATGTCAATCAGTTGAACGCGTTGTTGTTGCCCAACGGGCTGCAACCGATTCTCCACGAAGCCGATCTGCTGGCACTCGACAGCTATATTCGTAACCTGCCCATGGCCTACGATGCTGCCTTGGAAAAATCCAGTCGCCGTTCACGACTGGTGTTTTCCAGTCATACGGCGAATCTGCTACCCCTGTACGGCCGATCCAAAGGTACCGGCCATCCGGGTCTGGTGTTCTTCAATCGGGGTGCCGAACCTCTTGTGTTCGATCCCCTGCACCGGGCCGACCGCAAGAAGAACGCTCACATGCTGATCCTCGGTCCCACCGGCGCCGGCAAGTCGGCAATGCTGGTTTATCTGCTGCAGCAGATGGCCGCCATATACCGCCCGCGCATCTTCATCATCGAGGCTGGCGGTTCCTTCTCGCTGCTGGGTCAGCAGTTTCAGGCTCATGGCCTGGCGGTCAACCAGGTTACCCTGAACCCGAATACCGATGTCAGTCTGCCACCATTCGCCGGTGCCTTACGTGTGTTGCAGAAGGGGCGTCAGCAGTCTGTGCGCGATGATCCGGACGCACTGGAAGAAGACGACAAACTGGGTGAGGAGGGCACCGGCCGTGACGTGCTCGGCGAAATGGAGATCGCGGCCCGTATCATGATAACCGGGGGTGACGAACGCGAGGATGCGCGCATGACCCGGGCCGACCGGCTGTTGATCCGTAATGCGATTTTCCTGGCGGCCAAAACCGTCAAGGAGACAGGCCGCGATCAGGTGCTCACCCAGGATGTCGTCGCTGCACTCCAAAGTATCGGTCACGATGAAAGCCTGCCGGACCACCGGCGCAACCGGGCCATCGAGATGGGTGACGGCATGGCGCTGTTCTGTTCAGGCCTCGCCGGACACTTTTTTAACCGTCCGGGCACGCCCTGGCCCGAGGCGGACATCACGATTCTGGAGATGGGAATACTGGCCCGGGAAGGCTATGAAGATCAGCTCACCGTCGCTTACATCTCCATGATGAGCCATATCAACGATCTGGTAGAACGCCACCAGCACGATGCAAGGCCGACACTGGTGGTGACCGATGAAGGGCACATCATTACCACCAATCCGTTGCTGGCCCGTTATGTGGTCAAGATCACCAAGATGTGGCGAAAACTGGGTGCCTGGTTCTGGATTGCCACCCAGAATCTGGAAGACTTCCCCGATGCCAGTCGCAAGATGCTCAACATGATGGAGTGGTGGCTGTGCCTGGTGATGCCCAAGGAAGAGGTTGAACAAATCGCCCGCTTCAAGGATTTAACCGATGTGCAACGCAGTCTGTTGTTGTCGGCTCGCAAGGAGCCTGGCAAATATGTCGAGGGTGTCGTGCTTTCCGACAATATGGAAGCGCTATTTCGTAATGTCCCGCCGCCGCTATCCCTAGCGCTTGCCATGACCGAGAAACACGAAAAGGCCGAACGGGCAGCTATAATGAAGGATAGGGGCTGTGGTGAGTTGGAGGCTGTACACATTGTTGTGGAAGGTATTGCAAAAACTCGTGGTGGATAGTTTGTTCTCAAATTAAGTAGAAATGTAACAGCCGATCATGTGCAATGATCGGTGGTACGTCCCTATATATCGAAGAGGAGATTGACCTCCGTCCCAGAACCGGGGGATACTGAAGCCAACCAAGGATAGGGGCGTTTATACATAAATTTACGTCGTACACGGAAATTAAGTTCAACCTTACCACAAGATAGGGAGATCTTTATGAATGTACATTCCAGCCGCCGAAACTCACTCCTGCCATTTAAGTTTTTTTCCCAGCTGGCTATATTCGCTTCAATGATGTCATGCTTCGCGATTGCATTGGCAGGCGAATGGGAACTGCCGCCAGAATGGCAAGAGGCCAACCTGAATTCTCACCAGATAGTTGTAGCGCGCGGTGACGCAGTAGCGCGTTGGTTGCCCGTTGATGAACATCCGAGTATCGCTCCGCATGCTCATCATCTCTCTTTTGGACTAATGTTGCTCGAAGGTCGGATCGACCTTCGCTTTCGTGAAGCAGAAACTGCCGCCTACCGTCTCCGGTTTGAGGTGCATTCAGGGCCTCTTGGCCCATCTGTTTCGGCTACCCTGTCAACGACCGCTCCAGGCGAACCCGACAAAACCCTTGTCGAAAACGTGTTGAAGGGGTTCGAATTAAAACGGTGGTACGCAATCGGCATTGAGCATCGAGTAGTTGAAGATGAGGACTATCCAGAACCCACAATTTCCTTAGAGGTAAAGGTCGACGGCGCCACGGTGCTTACCACCCACTCACGAGGTCCCCTACCGCCAGGTGGCACTTCGTTTCGGTCCTTTAGTAGTTCAAACGCTTATCTAGACATCTTTCACGATAAGCTGGACGCAGCCGCCAGTGAATTGCGCAAGCGTCCGATAGCTCAGGGCTTCCCGAATGAGCACGGAGCGTTCATCACTGCCAACCGAGACGTCTTTTATGAAACATACACATCTATGGGGCGGCATCCGGTACTAGTTCCAGAACGCCAAGTTTTTGCCCATCGTTTCGTGCAAGACCGTTATTTGGGACAGAACTACGTCCTTCCGGAAGCCATTTCGAGCAGTCCCGCACCGAAAAGGGTGGTCCAGTCTGGGGTACATAAACTCTGGATTCCAAAGAGTCTCGAAGAGGATAATCCGGTTATTTTTGGTCTCACTCCGCACGAAACAAACTTCCTAAACGACCCCGGCAGGAGCACAGTCTTGATCTGGGGTGTCAATCTCGGCAATGACTGGACTTGGATCTACCTCGGAGATCCCTTGAGGGAAGGGGCGCTCAAGGCAAAGTTTCCGGTGCTACGTCCTGCCGAAGGTGATTTTCTCCCTGAGCTCGAGTTTCACCCGGAAATCGGGCGAGTGCAGAATAATATTCAGGTGGTGCGGGTAGATCTCTCTAAGTTAGCACCCGGCGGGATGCCTTTTGAAGGTGAGGCGCTGCTGCGCGTTCAGCCGCCCCATCGCGAAGGCTATTTCAGCAACGACGTGCCCATCTACCTCCGCTCGAAATGGAAGTCAAGACCGATGTTTGTCGGGATGACCAAGCGTTTCAATATCGATAAGGACGAGGGTGGGGATTTAGACGGTATTCCAGAACACAAATGGACCCTAGGCGGTTCAACAGTAGTGGAACCTCCAAGCACCTCGACGGGGGCGCAGCGTATGTTTTTCCAGACTGGACTTCACTTTCCTTATCGACAGACGGTGCCATGGGAGAGCAGGGAAGCAGATTGGCCTGCGGAGATTCCTGTGTTCGCCAGGAAAGAAAGTGAGATGAGCGAGGTGCTATCGCTCTCGCTCGCTGGAGTCGAACTGGATGAGGGCTGGGCGAGCGATCTGGCTGCGTTTATTTTTAAGGCAATCGGCAAAGGCATGGAGAATGTGCCTAGTAAAAATGACCCGGGTTGGCAAAAGCTTCTCTGGAAAGGCGGGGGCGAACTGGCAAAAGAGTTAGGGGATAAGATCAAGAAAGACGGTACCAATGATCCCATGGGAGCGCTGGTTCTGGCATACCCCGAAGATCAATTCTATGGCGCCTATAACAAAGGCGGTCTTGTAGACATCGCGTCACCCGATGAGGGCTCGCCACGCGGACAAGTCGATTTCGTTGTTCGGCACGTCGACGCTCCCTACGTGAAGTCGGTGAAGGTCAAGGTGAATAAGATACGCTGGATATCAAAGGTGGAGTACCCATCAACAATTAAGGTCACGAACGATATCTATCTTTTGGCACGGGCAGGCATTGGTTTTCGTGGCGGCAAACTCAACACCGGAACATCCAGTGGCGTCAGAACGAAACCAAAAACTGTACAGTCTCATGAATGGGTCGTGCTCTCATCCAATGAGCAGATAATTTTGGACGAATCGTTTGATAGGAAGTTACGGGAAACAGTTGACGTCCCCAATCAAGACCGCGCGCGCTTACTGAGCCAACTTAACGCTCGTAATATCCCCGATGAGATTGCAAATATCTTTTATGAACTGTTAGGAGGGTTGAGCGATCAAGCCAATATCGACGTTGTTGTACACAACAGCGAATGGGAGATCAACGACGGCGGACGCCGGTACTTTCTCAGCTTTGCCAACGACATGATCGGTATCTACGAGAATCCGCCTGTCGTGATGCCGTTCCTTTATGTCGAGTTTGCCCTTTGGGACAAGGACGGAGCGCTAAACGACGATGACAATTTCGGCGGCGCTTACACTAGGCTCTATCTTCCCGGTGACGAAGGCATGAAACCTGATCGGGCGAGCGTCAGGTCAGGGCCCGTAAATGTGCGCATTGATTCTGTCGGCTTCCCAAGCTACTGCGAAATCGAGTATGAGTACGCTGTCGAACGAGAGACAGGTCCCTAGATAGGGTTGGCGATGAGGGAGGCAGATCAGAAGGAGTATAGGCCGCATAAAAGCGCTTTTCTTCCGATTACACGTGCATTCAATATATATGGAGACGCACAACGATTCTCTGAATTTTTATGCTGACCTCATAAAATCATAGATGAAGTTAAGGTAGTAAATCGATCCAGGTAGTTCGGCATAAACTAAGACAATTGCCGATTGGATTTCTCCTTTAGCCACCGCAAAGCCTGGTGCAAGATCCGAGGCTATGAATCTATGTTACTTTCTAGCGTCCCTTCTCTCCGTCATTGCCATCTGTCCTGTGCACGCGGTAACTTCCGGCAACTCAGTCCCTATTGTGGAAGTCTTCACCACCAAGGAACAGAAAATCCGATCGGATGCTCATGCTGAGTCCATAAATCCAGACCAAGGCATTGATCTACAGGTCTATCTATTAGATGGAATACAGCAGTTTGAGTCTGCGTTGTCTAAGAAGCTACCTACCGATTTAAAGCAAGCTAAACAGATTGCTCTGCAACGACTTCAGCATTTGGATGCAAAACTCATGGCGGCAATGCAGCAGGCAGCCATCGGTTTAACTAAGGCGACGCAGTATGGTGTAGATCGTTATCCAGCCATCGTCTTCGATGGCCAGGCAGTCGTCTATGGCGTAACCGACGTGCTGACTGCACTTGCGTATTACCAGGCATGGCGGCGGGAAGGTAAGCGATGATCCGCCTGAGATGTCTATCGTTCTGTCTTGCCATTGCACTATGGATTCCGGTCACCGGATTCTCCGGTACAACGACCACACCACAGATCGTTGCCCAGACGACGACGGCGGCATTGTCCTGTATGCGGTGGATGCCGATCGGCACCTGTTTCTGGTTGCACTGTTCCTGGTCCGGTTGCAGTGTGCGGACCTCGATCAAGGTTGGGCACTACAATCCGGATCTGGTGGTCAGCAGCTACAATGAACTGGGAGGCAATCCCTGGGTGGAGATCCGTGCAACCTTGGGACTTGCCCAGAAGACTGCAGCAACGACTCTGCTGGGAAGCCTATTACCTATTCCCATCGACAGTGCTGGTAATCGCACCGAGGGAAGCACCGAGCCCAGGGAACACCGGAATCTGGTATTTCGTGAGACCGATGCCATCGGCCATCCGGTCGCCTCGTTGGCCAGTGTGTCCACCGGGGTGGGGTTGCTCTGCCAATCCCAGACAACCCCTTTCTTCCCTTACTTCCAATCGGGTCTGGATGCCTTGTCCTGGCGACAGGAGGTGCCGGAGATCTTCTATCTTGCCAGTCTGCTACCCGGATTGCGCGAAATCGGCACCTGGCCACTGCAGACATGGGGTGGGGTCTACCCTCGTACCGGCTGGACCACCCAGGCTGAAGAGCCTAAAGCCGCCGCCATCAATGCGCAACGGGCAGGTGATATCGTCACCCGTGCCGGTCAGCCCCATGTCTATGTACCGCTCTCCGGTGCGCCTTATATGCACAACGACCTCATCAGCATCATCGACAATTGGATCCCCGACGGACTTGGCGGTCTGGTCAATCATTGGATACCTAACTTTTCGGGTCAGCGGGTCTGGCCGCCGGGTCCGTTGCGGGAAAAAGACCGCTCCACTGGCACCTGGCAGATGCTCGTGCCCTTGCCGGAATTGACCTGCGGTGTATTTGGCAGCAATGACCTCGCCAGTCTCAGCGGTTGGGGTGGTGGGCGTGTGGATGGGGCCGGGGACTATGCCTGGAACCTTTGGCGTCCCTACAAGTGTTGTAGCCGACGAGGGCAGATGTTTTTGTATTCACTCGATTGGTTTCCCTATCCACCATGAGCCAGAGAGACATGTTGTATAAGAAATGCTCGGTCATAAAAATCCAACCCCGTTGCTCATTGTTGTTCATCGGACTTTACCTGATGTTTGGTCCATACACACTGGTGCAAGCCACCCAGGCGCCCACCGAGGACAGTCTCTGGTACTACAAGATCGGCGGGGCGGAACCCGTCTCCCTACCCGCCAATCCAGCCGTGACCTCAGTCACCCTTGGCGGTTCGGCCCAATTGGGTCTGGGATATAGCTGTGGCCGGTTTGACCCGGTGGCGGCCGTCACTAATACCCTGAACGATATCGGTTCCGGCATCGATAACATGATGAATGCCATGACGGCTGCAGCGAGTGCGGCCATAGCATCACTTCCAGCGCTCATCCTGCAGCGAGCCAATCCAGGACTTTATGATCTGTTCCAAAATGCCCTGCTGAAAGCAGAAGAGACCATGCAACTCGCCACCAAGTCCTGCGAACAGATGGAAGCGGAGATCGCCAAAGGCAAGAATCCCTATGCCGACCTCATTACGCTGTCCAAAGGCAATGACTGGAAGTTTCAGATGGGCGTTGGTGGTAATGATGCGGTAACCGCCAAGGACGCCGTCGAGACCGCTAACGGGGACAATGGCGTGCCCTGGATCGGCGGGCAGGCCGGGGGCTCCGGACAGCCGGTGCTGGAATTTACCGGCGACATCGTCAAGGCCGGGTACAACATCAATATGAATCGTCCGATCACGACGGCAGGACCGGTGCCTCCTGCATCGGCCACCCGCCTGACGGAGATCTGGACAACACCTACCGAGGCGCGCAACTGGGTCGTCGATGTGGTCGGCGAAAACATCGTCACGACCTGTGATACCTGCCGCAAGGACAGTATTCCCGGCACCGGGCTACTGCCAAAGCTCAATCAGGAGGCGACTACCGTAACGACGGAAATCCAGAACCTGGTCAGTGGCGTAACGCCCCCGACTCTGACCAACCTGGACAATATTACTGCCCCGGGTGTGGCCATCACCCGCCAGGTCATCGAAGCGATCCGGGAGATGCCGGCATCCGAGCAGAGCCTCATCATGGGCCGGCTGGTGTCAGAGATCAGCACGGCCCGTACGGTAGAAAAGGCGCTGTACGCCAGTCGACTGCTGCTTTCCGGCCGCCAGGTGCCTGAGGTCTATGCCACCGAGGTGGCCCGCGAGCACGCGGACAAGTCCATCGCCGAGCTGGACAAGGAGATCGAGAACCTGTTGTTCGAGACCCGGGTGCGCAAGGAGGTAGTTTCCGACACGATTGCGACCTTGCTGCAACGCGCCGCGGCCCGTCGGCAGTCGTCCCTGAAAACACCAGAAGTACCGACCATCGATCCGCGTCCGCTGAGCAATGGCCGTGTCCAATAACGGATTTGCCCTGCGTTGGCGCTGGTTTGTTTTGCTGACCCTGCTGGCGTTCGGTCTGGCATTGGGGGCGGGTGCCATTCTCTGGCATTCGGTTGAGACATCCTCTGTAGTCGCGGTGCAGACAAGGATTGATGCCTTGAAGCCACTCCTGACTGGCATCCGGGTCTCGCTGATTGCCTTGCTGGCGATGGGCTGGCCATGGATCGTGAACACCCTTGAACGTTGGGGACGTCTGGATGAGACACGGGCCCCGAACTTGCTCGCTGTACGCTGGCGTATCGTGACCTGGCTCGTCGTGATCGAACTGGTGTTGGGTCAGAACCTGCTTGGTCAGGTGCTGGCCGTACTGCAGGGGAGTGGGGCATGACTGTCGATAGCTATCTCGAACTCTTTACGACACTGTTCGGCTGGACCTTCTATGGCATTTTGTGGGATGTACTGGTCGGCACCGGTATCGTATTCCTGCCGTTCCTTGGAATCCTGATCGACAATTGGCGAGAACCGGCGCAAGGCGGGGAGTTCGGTACCGTCACCGGCTTGTCACTGCGGCGCATGGAGCTGGAACTCTTCATTGCGCTACTGGTGGTTGTATTGGCCGGCCAACCGGCCGCGTTGACGCCACTGAACGCAGCTTCACTCAACTACACGCCGCCACCAACTCTGATCGATCCGACACCGCCCACAGCGACCGTGGCCGCACCCCAGAGCACCTACGGTTCTACCGGCTTCACTGGATCGCCGGCGACCGTGAATATTCCGGTGTGGTGGTATGCGGTGCTCTCGATGACCTCGGGCTTCAATCACGCGGTGGTCGAAGGCCTTCCAAGCGCTGCGGACATGCGAACCTATGAGCAACAGGCGCGTCTGGCGACCATTGCTGACCCGCGCCTCCGCCAGGAAGTGAGCGACTTCTTTAGCCAGTGCTACATTCCGGCCCGGTCGATGTACCAGTCAGAACGACCCGCCACCGCCGCGGTGAATGCCCTGCTGACAACCTATGGCGCTGATGATCCGGACTGGATGGGATCGCAAGTCTATCGTAATACGCCGGGCTACTATGACACCCTGCGCGCCACCACGCAGGTCAGCGGCTGGGCCTACAATGCTGCCCGTGATACCGAATACGATCCTGCGGCTCCACCCACCTGGGGCAGGCCTTACTGCAAGCAGTGGTGGGAAGACGCCTCGGCTGGCCTACGTGAAAAGTTGATTAACGAGGCCGATGCTACCTCGGCCGGATTTTCAGGTTTGGTGGTTGCTATTGCACCGGCCCTGGCCAGCGAACAGCAAAATGATGCAGTGGCCAAGACCGTTCTGGCGAATTCCCCGCCATCGTGGTCGAACAACGACCTCGTGGCCCACAACTCCGGCAGTACCGGGTTACTCAGTACGGTAGAAAATGTCGCCAAAGGGGGCCTGGCCTCAGGTGGCGTGGTAGCTGCATCGGCGCTGTTCTCGGTCACCATGACCGCGGTCCTGCAGGCCCTCCCAATGGTGCAGGCCGTGCTCCTGCTTGGCATCTACGCCTTGCTGCCAATGATCGTGGTGCTGTCACGCTATTCCATCTCCATGATGGTCATCGGCGCCATGGCTATCTTCACCGTCAAGTTCTGGAGCGTGCTCTGGTACCTGGCGCTGTGGGTGGATCAGAACCTCATCCTGTCCATGTACCCGGATGTAAATGTCTTCCTGCAGATTTTCGCAAACCCTGGCGAGCACGACAGCAAGCGCATGTTGCTCAATATGATCACGACCAGCCTCTATCTTGGACTGCCACTGCTATGGAGCGGGATGATGGCGTGGGCGGGGGTGCAAGTGGGGCGTTCACTAGATCATTCTTCTAACCCGTTGATTAGGCCAGCGAACGACGCAGGTCAGAAAGGTGGCGCTTTAGGGAAGGCCGCGATAAGTAAGGGAATCAAGAAAAAATAAGGCCTTAGCTTCAATCGTTCTCGTACCAACCATATGGGTCTGTACCGTCGTCAAGCTGGCCGGTTCTGTAGTTCAAAGCTCCCGTCCGATCGGAATTACTCAAGGATTTGTCAGGATCGGGGGCTTCGGTGCTTTTACCAAGTAGTGAGATCATTTCTACAAATAGCACCCACAAAGAAGCGGCCACAAACAAGAGGAAGTTCCAAAAGTTCTTGATGAGATCTTTTTTAACCATAAGTGCTTAACCATATCCTCATAGTGTGTCCGTAGCCAACAATAAAGGGATCTAGTAAGTCCAAGTGTCCACTATGGGCCTACGGGTTGATTTTTTATTAGGCCAGCTTTTGCGCCTAACTATATAATTATACAGTATTTATGTAAAAGATACTGTGCCCGATCCCTAATACTGTGCTATGATGTTATGTAACATAAGGTATGTGACATTAGTTACTTTATCTGGCATATCTGTATCTATTGTATGGTCACTTACGGGTGCAAGTTATGAGTATTGGTAATAGCGGGCGCGTTGTAATCGAGATGGAGCCTGAGTTGAAAAGGCAGCTCCACGCGGTTTTACGACTAGAGGGTAAAAACCTCAAATCCTGGTTTCTAGAGAACGTGGAAGAATTGCTGGAACAGCACGGCCAGCAACAAACTCTTCCTTTCACAGACAACGAAACCGCCAAAGAGGTGAATCGATGAAATTCAACCCAGAGCGAATGGCGTTTGGCCGCCATGAAACCTTTGCCGTCCGATATGGTTGGCTGTCCAAAGGCTTTCAGGCAATGGATGAAAACAGTAAGGTTTTCGAGTCCGATGAGGCCACAGTTAGATTGGGTGTCGGGAAAAACATGGTGAGCGCCATAAAGTATTGGCTGCGTGCCTGCCGGATGATCGATCCCGTTGAGAACATACCTACCGATTTGGGTACAGCTATCCTTTCAGAAGAGGGATTTGATCCGTATCTGGAGGACGAAGCAACAATATGGCTTTTGCACTGGCTGCTTGCCACCAACGCGGAACTTGCCACTTCCTGGTACTGGTTTTTCAATCGGTTTCACAAGCCTGAATTTACCGGACAGGAACTGTCCACTGCCCTGATCGATTTTGTGAATGATCAGGTGACAAACAAGAAGAAACCTTCGGTCAGCACCCTGAAGAATGACGCAACTTTGCTTCCAAGGATGTACACTCAGTCTAGAGGTAATACACGTACCCCTTTCGAGGAAGCACTGGATTCTCCCTTCGCCCTTTTAAAGCTGATGTCTCAGTCTTCAGGGGGTAGAAGTTATCAAACACGCCCAAGCTCCCGCCCTGACGTGCCGCTCGGTGTGCTTGGTTTCGCGGTGTGTGAGATGTTTGAAATGAAACAGACCTCCGTCATTCCGGTTGAGGATCTGATGTATAGCAAGGACAACTACCCTGCTATCGGTTCAGTCTTCCGATTAACCGAGAATGATTTAGTCACTAAGCTTGAAAGGCTGGTCGAGTTTATTCCAGGTGTTTTTGACATACGCGACACAGCAGGTCAGCACCAGATTTACTTGTCCGGTACGATAGACGCTATTGCATTTGTCACTAAACATTACGAAAACTCACGACAAGGAATCGCTGCATGAGTATAAAAAACAAAATTCATGTTAATACTCATTACACCCGCTCCATCAATCTGGAACGTGACGCTGATTCACTCGAAGTAGTTAATGCCTATATTCCTACCTCCAGGGCATTACGGCTGTTTTCCCGCGTAACAGAAGGATTCGGTGATACACAAGCTCCTAGAGCATGGTCTTTGATCGGCCCTTACGGATCGGGCAAATCTTCCAGCTCGGTCTTTCTATCGCATTTGCTGTCATCACCCGAACTAGCTACCACGAAGGCTGCATTTAAAAATCTCAAGTCGTCTGAGGCAGGCATAGCTAAGCCGTTTCAGAAGGAAATATCCAAAAGCAATGGCTATTTGAAGGTACTTATCACTGGCTCTCCTGAAGCAATGGGGCAAAAGATAGTTGAAGGCCTGTCGGAGTCAGCGAAATGTTTCTTTGGTCAGTATCCAGGGAAAAACCCTAAAATCGTCAACCAGCTAAAAGAACTTTCGACCCAGGAATCTGTATCGACCAGTGAGTTGTTGAGGCATTTAAAGGCACTGCAAACAGCTTTGTTAAACAAACAGTGCAAAGGAATTTACCTGGTCATCGATGAGCTAGGAAAATTCCTAGAGTTTGAGGCTCGTCATTACGGTGCTAACGATATTTATATGCTGCAAGCGCTGGCCGAACATGCCTGCAAAGGTAGTGAGTGCAATCTGTTTCTATTCGTTCTCCTACACCAGTCCTTTGAACAATATGCCAAAGGGCTTGGTGAAAGCCTCAAAAATGAATGGTCAAAGGTGCAGGGTCGTTTCGAGGACATTCCATTTCTAGAATCCTCTGAGCAGGTGCTTCGTGTCGTCAGTGCTGCATTTGATTACGAATTTTCACAGGCTGAATCGCGAAGGATTAAATCGTCCACCAAGGAAATCGTAGCTGTCCTGCATGAAGGCGAGGCATTGCCTGGCGTCATGAATAAAACATCCGCGTTGGATTTGATGGCACATTGCCACCCATTGCATCCGGTCAGTGCCATTCTGTTACCCGTTCTGTGCCAGAAAGTTGCACAAAATGAGCGCACGCTATTTAGCTATCTGGGTAGCCATGAAGAATTTGGCTTGCAGGATATGCTGGATCGACTTGAATCAGTTGACGACTATATCTACCCGCACCATGTGTACGATTACTTTATCTCCAATCAGCCAGCAGCACTGGGCGACTATCGCACCCATAGACGTTGGGCAGAAGTAGTAACTGCCATTGAGCGGTTAGGAGATGCACCCGAAGATCAGGTCAACCTGCTTAAGACCATAGGTTTGCTCAATATTATTGGGATGAAAGGCGGTTTCAAAGCCTCCAAAGCATTGCTTGAATCTTGTGGAAGGAACAAGTCCTCTGTCATTAAATCACTCAAAGCTCTAAGTGATAAGTCGATTATCACGTATCGACGATTCAGTGGTGAATACCGTGTCTGGCAAGGGAGTGATTTTGACCTCGAAGAAGCTGTAGAGCAGGAACTGAATAATCTTGGGGAGTTTTCGCTGGCTTCTGAGCTGAATGGTTTGGACAGCATCATGCCTGTAGTGGCCCGCCGATATACCGTCAAGAGCGGTGCGTTGCGTTACTTCCAGCCTGTGTTTGTCGATGCTCAAACTTATACACATACGGCAAAAGTAGCTGATGACCCACGTATTGTATTCTTCCTCGCGTCTGCACAGGACGATGAGAAAATTTTCAATGAATCTATAGTCAACCATTTCTCTGAAGTAGATATTGTTGCCTTGTGCCTTAACGGTATCCAGCTTAGGGAAGCTACTGCTGAAGTATTAGCGTTACGGCAAGTACAAAACACCAGGCAAGAGCTTAATAGTGACCCAGTAGCGAAACGGGAATTTGAAGATCGCATCACCGCTTCCGAACATTCCCAAAATATGTTGCTTCAGCGTCTACAAGAACAGCCACAAGAATGTATTTGGTTTAACGATAAAGAAGAACTGGAAGTATTTAACAAGAGAAACTTCCAAGAAGCATTATCGGGTGTATTAGAGCGCGTTTACTCGAAATCGCCCATTCTCCATAACGAACTGATTAATCGTGACAGGCCATCTTCGCAGGCTAATGCGGCACGTAATAGGTTGCTTGAAGCAATGATGGAGTGTCCTGACAAGGAAGATCTGGGAATAGAGAAGTTCCCCCCAGAGAAGGCCATCTATCGTTCCATTATTCTCAAAACCGGAATACATAACCTGGAGAAAGGAGAGTTTCAAGCTCCTGGCAAGCAGTCATCTCTGTACGATGTCTGGCAGCAGATTGATGCATTTTTAGATAACACTGAAAAGCAGCCCCGATCATTCGCTGAGCTGAATAAAGTCCTCTTGTCACCTCCTTATGGCGTTAAAGCCGGTGTATTACCCATTCTCTATATCGCTGCGTATCTGGTTTACCAGCACGAACTAGCGCTGTACGAGGAACGTCGGTACAGGCCAATCATGACCGATGAGATGCTCGACAGGTTTGTGAAACGGCCTGACGAATTTACCTTCCAGCGCTTTCGCATAACTGGTCTTCGATCTTCCATATACAAGGAATACAGTAAGATTATTGATACCGGATCTAAACAAACCGTAGTGCAACTGGTAAGTCCGCTAGCTAAATTTATTGACGAACTACCCACATACACACAGAAAACTCGCTCTGCGGAGCTATCTAAAAAGGCACGATCAGTCCGGGATGCTTTTCAATTAGCAAAATCACCAGAACATTTGATATTTGAGGATATTCCCAGAGCGCTCGGATACGAAAAGGAGCTTTCAAAGAAAAAGCCAAACCTGGAAGGGCTTGCCCTATCGTTACAGGGATGTCTTAAAGAGATGAAAGATGCTTATCCAAATATGGTTCAGCAGCAGAAGAAAATGCTGCTCGAAGCGTTTCATATGAATAAAAACTCAAGCCTTTCTGATCTGCGCAGGAAATCCGCGGGACGCTATGAGGGTTTAGAGCAACACACAGTTGATGTAGATGGCTTAAAAGCTTTTATTAAGCGGATTACTAAAAAGGAAGGCGGTGACGAAGAGTGGCTGGAAAATATACTGATGTTCCTTGGGCAAAAGCCCTCAAACAAATGGACAGATACAGATCGAGCAGAGGCGGATGTTAAGTTAAGTGACTTCGCTAAACGCATCCTGGATTTGGAAGCATTGAGAGTCCACTACGACAGATCTAAAAAGGACATGGATGGAGAATTTGATGTCATCCTTCTTAAGTCATTAAAGAAAGGAAGCGAACCCATCGATGAAGTCATAGCCATCGATAAAAAGAGGAAAGAAGCAATTCAGGGCTGCAAGTCAGAACTGGAAAGAGCGCTCGGAAAGCATTCGGATGGAGAATTGCAACTGGCAGCACTGGCGGAGCTGGTTGATGATTTTCTAACTAAGCGGAATAGACCATCCGAGAAAACAACGGCTCGAAATTCCCGTAATCGCATCAAGGAGGTCAAGAATGGCTAATAATAAGATCACCATGAAAGAAATGGTCGAGCTAGATGGCGCTCGTCATGTGCTCGGACTATCCGGTGGCAAGGACAGCGCTGCACTAGCGATTTATATCAAAGATCGTTACCCATCGATTCATGAAAAAGTCGAGTATTTCTTTAGCGACACAGGGGCAGAACTTCAAGAAGTCTATGACTTTTTAGACAAGCTGGAAGCCTACTTGGGAAAGGAAATTATTCGCCTGAGCAGCGGGAAAGATTTTGATCACTGGCTCAAATTACGTTACGGATACTTACCTTCACCTCAACAGCGCTGGTGTACTCAAACGATGAAGATAAAACCTTTTGAAGAGTTTGTAGGTGATGATCTGGTAGTTAGTTATATCGGCATTAGGGCTGATGAACATCGTGAGGGTTATATCAGCCATAAGGAAACAATCAAAGCCGTCTTTCCATTTATCGAAGATGGGTTGGCGCGCGACGATATATTCCGAATCCTCGAAGATTCTGTCGGCATTCCAGAGTACTACAAATGGCGATCACGCTCTGGTTGTTACTTCTGTTTCTTTCAGAGGCAGGATGAGTGGCTGGGGCTAAAGAGAAACCACCCCGAACTTTTTGAAAGAGCCAAAGCCTATGAACAGCAAGCACGTACTAGATATGATTGGAAAGACGGTGAAGTTCCTATTAACGGATACGGTTACACATGGTCATCGCAAGGAACGATAGATGAAATGGTCACAAAAGCGGAAGAACGAGAGCGAAAATCAGGTGTCATTACCACAACAAATAAGGGGTCAGAGCGTTGGCAAGAAACTCTGAAAAATATGATCGACGATGACCCTGAAGATCAAGCCTGCTTGATATGTAGCTTATAGACCATAGGATTTCGTATGTTAGAGGCCATTTTAAGCAATTTCTCGATGGATGAACTAATCAGTTTTCTTCCAAGGGGAGCCGTCGATTTTACGCTGAAAGTTACGAATGAAGATGACGAGCTGGACAAATCCGGTGTTGTAAAGGTCGTATCAAATACATGCGGAATTGACTTTATTGTCGATAAAAGAAGCAGGAAACTTCTTATCGAAAGAATGCTGCCCGAAGCCCTGATTGAACTATTCCCTGAATTCAAACTAGAAGGAAAATCAGTCGAGCCAAGACATTACGATGCAGTAATAAGTTGGTCGGAAAACAACGTAGGCGAATTTGCCAAAAGGATTGGCCTGTATAGCGACTATGTTGAATCCCAATTCGAAACTACGGATATAGAAACCATTTTCAGAGTAGAGCCATCATATGGTTTATTTCCTTATCAAAAGAAAATATCCGATACGGTAATCGATAGATTTAGCGGTAAAACTAAACGCTTACTAATCCATCTTCCAACTGGTGCTGGAAAAACAAGAACAGCAATGAATATCGTTGCCGAGCACCTGAGAGAAAGTCCAACTAATTTAGTTCTATGGTTGGCTGATAAGGAGGAGTTGTGTCAGCAGGCATTCGACGAATTTAAAAAAGCTTGGGGGAGCTGTGGAGATAGACCTTGTACAGTTTACGGTTTCTATGCAGATAGTGACGAGAGTTTAAGTGGGATCGATTCTGGCTGTGTTGTTGCGGGCCTCCACAAGCTTCTTAGCATCAAAAAGAAAGACTCCAACCAACTGAAGCTATTATATGGCGAACTGCGAAGCAAAGTTTCCATGGTTGTGTTTGATGAGGCTCATAAGGCCATAGCTGACAAGTACGGCCAAATCACAGAAGAATTTGTTAACTTTTCAGGTTTCGAATCAAAATTAATAGGCCTTTCTGCTACGCCAGGTAGACGCTATTCCGAGGCAGGCCCCTCCGATGAAGACAAAGCACTGTCGTTATTTTTTGATGAGAATAAAGTGTCTATGGATGTGCCTGGTTATCTCTCACCAATTGATTATTTGGTAGAGAACAAGTTTCTTGCTAAGGCTACCTTCATGTCCATAAACTATGAGCATTCCAAGGTTTATGGCTACGAATTAAAGGGGTGTAGTGCCAAAGAAACCAACAAGGCACTTTCGAAGAATAATGATCGAAATAAGACGATTGTTGAAATTATTAAAAAAGAATGTGCTCAAGGAAGCAGAATAATTTTATTTGCATGCAATGTTGAACATGCGCAGAAAATGGCGGTAGTTCTAAATTATTTAGGGATCAAGGCCGCATCGATTGACAGCAAATTAGATAGTGTTGAAAGCAGAAGATCGAAGATAAAACGATATAAGTCTGGAGACCTCCAGGTTCTTACAAACTACGGGGTATTAACTGCTGGCTTTGATGCCCCTAAAACAAATGTTGCAATTATTGCTAAACCGACGACATCGCTCGTTGAGTATTTACAGATGGCAGGAAGAGCGATGAGAGGCGCAAAAAGCCACGGAAACGAGGAATGTAGAGTATATACCGTCGTAGACCATATACCCGAATTTAACAGTATATCTATGGCATTTGAATATTGGAATGAAATGTGGAGTGAAGGATAAACGCATGAATACTAGATTCTTAAGTGCAGAGACGGTTATCGACTCGTTAAGAGACAACGGATATAGCAATACAGCTTATGCTTTGTCTGAATTAATTGATAACAGCCTGCAAGCTAAGGCAACACGCGTTGAAGTAGGTTTTATAGAGAAAAAGTCGGAAGGTAATGAGCGTAACTGGCATCATGTGAAAGAAATTACCGTTTGGGATAACGGAGCGGGAATGAACCCTGAAACATTGCTCAAAGCGATGCAGTTTGGGGGAAGCGAAAATAGGTTCGACGAAGAAGGAATGGGAAAGTTCGGTATGGGATTGCCCAATTCATCTATTTCCCAGTGTAAGAGAGTGGATGTATGGAGTTGGACTAAAAGCTCGCCCCCTCACTATACCTACTTAGATGTAGAAGAAATGAGGAGCGGTGATCTTGAACATGTACCAAATCCCGAAGAGTCTGAAATACCTGAGAAATACAAAAATGCTTTTTTCCCCAAGATGCCTGAATCAGGAACTCTTGTAGTCTGGTCAGATATAGATAGGCTAAGTTGGAAAACCGGAAAATCCATATACAAGCACTGCGAGCTCTTAATCGGTAGGCTATATCGTAACTTTATTTGCAATAACGATGTAAAAATACAAAGCATTACCTATCGTGAAGAGGATGAAGATGTATTGAGCGCAATTAAACGAGATCCTTTTAAGCTTAATGACCCAATGTATTTAATGAAGAATAGCTCGCTTCCGGAGTTACCAGGATCATACAAAGGGGAGGCCTTTTTCGAAAAATTTAACGAAGAAACTGTACCTGTTGAATTTATCGATCAAAGTGGTGAAAGGAAGACTGCAGACGTTACAATTCGAAGTTCTATCGCGAAAAACAATATTGCAAGAGAAATACTCAAAAAATCCACGAAGAGGCTGGGATTTACTGATTGGGGGCAGCACTGCGGGAAAAATATCGGCGTGTCAATTGTTCGTGCAAAAAGAGAACTTGTTCTTAGAGACTCTTTTATGCCCAAGGATATTAAAAAATTTAAAGGGAGGTTTATCGGCATTGAAATAGAGTTTCCACCTGCATTAGATCACGTTTTTGGTGTAACCAATAACAAGCAAGATGCCGTTAAACTAATTCCGTATGATGATTTGTCAGATGTGGCAAAGCAGCATGGGTTTGATACTGAGCAGGAATTTAAAAGAGATCTAGAGCTAAATGAAGACTCTTTTTTACAGGTGTTAAAGGTTGTAGGGAAAATTGGGTCAAATATTACTGCTTTGGGTAGCAAGCTTAGCGAACTAAGCGTGGAGCCAATAAAGGACAATATTGAGGTGACTGCTACGGAAGAGAACAATGCGGAAAAAAAAGCTACTGAAGGGTCGAAAAACCGTGAGCAACATGGACATAAAACGGGCGACTACAATACTGAACTTAATAAAGATGAAGTTACTGATCATTTAAAGACTCAACTTGACATTTCCGAAGAGGAAGCTCAGAAAAAAGCGAATAAAATTATTTTGTCTGGTAATCGATTTCTAATCGAATCAGTAGCAAGAGATACAGACGCATTTTTTGACGTTTCTACTCGGAAAGGGCTTACCTTAGTGCTTTTTAACACTAATCATATTTTCTACGATAAATTCATAAGCAAGCTCCCTGAAGAGGAGTTAGATGTCATGCAAACTGCGATAGCCGGTTTCGCAAGAGTTATGAACGAAACTACCGACCCTAGTAGGCAACGATTCCTTAATAGTGTTCGCAGGGAGTGGGGAATAGTTATTAATGAGTTCTTAGATGAGAATGCTGGTGACTTTGAAGAGATTTGAATCAGAATGCATTAGTTGTGTAGAACGAACTGATATAAAGGATAATGCATGCTGTTAGAGGGAGAAAGCTTTTCACAAGACCTTCTGAATTCAATCTCCAAATGCAATAAATCATTTGTTGCATGTAGCGCCTTTATTAAATCAAAGGCGTTAGATACATTGTTAGCAGGGATTCAGGACATTGAAATTATCATTGTCGCACGCTGGCAAAAGCAAGATTTAATCTCAGGAGCTTCTGATCTTGAAGCCTATCAACTATGCAAGGAACGAGGTTGGAAATTTGGCATTTCTCAAAATTTTCATGGAAAAGTCTATCTCGTAGATCAAAGTAGTATATTTCTCGGCTCAGCAAACCTAACTCAAAAAGGGCTTAATATTGGAAGTCTTTCAAATATCGAGTTTGGAACTACGATTTCAGCTAGCCGAGCAGATTTAGATAAAATAGAGCAGTTTCTCGAAACTGAAGTTGTTTGGCTGGATGAATATCAATTCAAGTTACTTAAAGAAGATATAGATTCCACAGAAAGATATAGCAATCCCATATCGGAATTACACTGGCCCGACAATATCCAGAATAAGTTGTTGAGAAGTGTATCCTATCTTTGGGTGCATGACCTGGTATTCAACGCCCCACAAGTTCTACTTTGCTTGAACCTAGATGAAACGTCCCAGCTTCACGACTTTGATCTTTTGAGCCTAGATATTGATGCACTTACAGCGGGATCTTTGAGAAGCGGGTTCAAGCGCACCAGACTTTACCTTTGGGTAATTTCTCAGTTACGTCAAAATCAAGAAATGAATTTTGGCGCATTTTCACAGGCACTTCACAATGCGCTATTGGATGACCCCACACCCTATAGAAAAGAGGTAAAGGAATTTATCGCTACTTTATTCGCCTGGCTCGAATTATTATCTGATGAATTCGAGGTAACACAACACCGGAAAACCTCATCCGTTCGGCTAAAGATATAGGGATAAGTAATGGCACAGCATGTCTCAGTTGGAAAGCCAGCCAATGACGCGGAAGTTTGGGCGTTCGATTACCTCCAAAAATACTTGCCTGATCACTATATCCTGATCACCAATATTGATGTGTATACGGACTCAAATCAACCTTTTGAAGTAGACGCTATTGTAGTAGGCGATTGGGGTGTTTATGTACTGGATGTCAAAGGTTATCAGGGTGAGCTATTCGCCAGCAAAGACATTTGGAAACATAATAGCCGCATTGTTGATAACCCCCTTCCCAAATTGAACCAGAATGCAAGAGTTCTGGCTTCTCGATGTAAATCAAGAATCAGACAGAATCAACACGCGCCCTGGTGTCAAGGATTAATATTTGTCACTGGTGGTTTAGGCCAGGACATAGAAATATCTAATGGCGACTATGACCTTGCCGTTTACAGCAAAGAGCACATAATAGATGCACTCACCAATTCTGAATTCATTACCGCCCGATACAAGCATAAACTTGAACGATACCAACGAGAGCTGGCGGTTAATGCAATTTGTGACTTTAAGCTGCTCAAAGAAAAAGACCAGCGTGTATCAAACTATATCAAAATCAGAAAATTATTTACCAAGAAGGATTTTGAGGTATGGCTGGTTAAGCCTGAAGGCCATACGTTTGATTACCAGTATTGGATGAAATTTGTTGATATCACTTCTGTCCAAAGTGACTATGCGGAGAAACTTCGCGCTCAGTTAAAAAAAGAATACTACCTTCTGAGTGAGCTATCTGATATTCCTTTAGTGCCAGCGGTTCTTACCTACCATGATGACGGTGAGTCCATAGCATTGGTACACCAGGAAATACTTGGGCAACCATTGTCAACTAGCCCCGACCGGAACAGGGTAGAAGTGTTTATGTCGGTATTGGAAGCGCTAGTAAACATGAAATCTAAAGGAGTCTTGCACAGAGCTCTTTCGCTGGAGTCCATTTACGTTAATGACGGCAGAGTTCAATTAGCAAATGTAGGATATGCTTACAGCCCCGATATAAACACTCTAGCGAATGCCTCCCAGCTAGAAGTGCCGTGGCTACCTCTGGAGTACCTGGAGAAAGGTATCTATACGGGGAAATCACTAAGCTATCAATTTGCACTAACCTTCATGCCGCTTATAGCTGAGAACCCACCATCTTCTGCTTCAACCTTGGACTTTCAAACAGAGTCATTCACACCAAAGCTCAAAAAGGAGTTTGCGGGGATACAAGGATTGTCCGATTGGGTAAATGCAGCGTCCAACCATGACATGGACAGCAGACCGGAATTAGAAGAGTTACTGTCCTGTTTCGATGAGGACAGCCTGCCGCTCGTTGAAACCTCGGAAATTAAGGCAGGCTCAACTATTGCTAACAAGTACAGGCTGGAAGAATGTATTGGGCGTGGTGGTACATCGTCTATATGGCGGGCAAGGCATTTAATTGGTGACTATGATTGCTGCTTAAAGATTCTTGACTCTTTTGATGGCGCGGACGAATTAGCAAAGAAGGAATTTGAAATACTCCGTGTCCTCTACCATCCCAATATCGTGCGAATATTCGATCTCGATATTGTTCCAGGGAACGATAATTATTTCCTCACTTGTGAATACCTTGATGGCTCGACACTTGATCAGTTGGAAAACCCGACCACGGAAGCGTTACTAACATATTTTGAGCAAATTCTTTCCGCGCTCCAATATCTGCACCGGATGGGTAGGATGCACAAGGATGTTAAACCAGAAAATATAATGGTCGTGGCGGAAAAAGCCTACCTTATCGATTTCAATATTTCTTTGGCAGATTGCAAACTCTTAGGAACTACGCGATTTAAAGACCCGCTGGTGAAAATCAATGGTTGGCACTCAAGCGCTGATCTATATTCTTTGGTACTAACTTTCTCTGAAATGATTGCTGGTGTTCATCCTTTTGTTGATAATGACGAAATACCCTGCCTCGAAGCAAACCCAGGGCTTTCTGGAAGGATTAATGGCCTCCCAGATGCCTTGAGAGTAAAGTTTGAACAAACTTTGCGTCATGAGGTAAATTGGAGCACCATTGACGATTATCTCGCATGGTTCAAGCTTACTAGGCAGGTTAACGTAGACATTCCTCAGAAGATTATTAATCGCTGGGAAATTAAAAAGGGATATATGAGCAAAGTGTTAACAACCATGCTCGGCGATATGCAACCCCGCTCCCGTGAAGTAGTAAAAAGAAATACCCTGAAGGCCTACGGAATAGTAGGGAATAAATCAAACAAGGGGTCAGTCAATGCCGCAATCAGCATGTTGAAATCCGGTGGGATTATTGAAGAGCACGGAAAAAAAATCCGCCTGACAAGTAACTTCTTATCCGATTGGGAAATTGTAAAAGGGAAATAACCCTCTACGCAAATTGATTCTTATTTGGTAATGGCGGTGGCTCAAACCTACCTCCATAATCAAAGAAATCCACGTCCTGATCACGCATTTTAATTTTTATGCGCTCTACGAGTAAAGGAACATCTTTGCTCCAATCATCATACCGCATGATGCTGACCTTACCGGAAGTCATATGTGCTTTTACAAGGTGGAATTTCTCTAAGTCCCCATAGAGTTGAGTAGCGCAGCCAATGTAAATTCTGAGTTCTGGTGGTAATTCTCCAAGAAATTCCTTGCGGAAGGTATAGCTATGGCCCTCCGATAATTCACCAGAATTTATTTGCTTATACGCTTTGTTGCACGCCTCTTCTATCAGTTCAGGATTCCCTACTGCAAATAGCGCTTCCCTCGACTGTTCTATCGCATCGCTGTAACTACTGTAGAAATACTTGATATCCCGTTTCAGGCTATCAGGCATCTTTGTCTGAGGTTTTCGTTTACCAAACAAACCTAGTGCAAAATATACCAGAAGATCATCCTTGCGCTTTTGTTGTGCCTCTTCAAATAGCTCACTACCAAAATGAGTAATAAGCGCCTGGTGTGCTTTGTTGTGAGATCCAGCGACTCTACGAATTTGCTCAGAAAATTCAAATTCATTATTCGCAGGAATTCTGCCAAGCTCCAGGGAGGTTTCCCAAAAATCAGTAAACAGCTCCAGGTGTTTATCGATAATATCCTTCCGTAAAGCTGGCTCTCTCGATCTGATTCGCCTCTGTGTCTTTTGTTGCCAGTCACGCCTTACATGCTGCCTCTCTAACAGGAACAGCTGTTCTTCCATCTTGTCTTTGAAAACGACAAATATTCCCTGGCCGACAGCCACAGCATTCTCTTCCAATGTGGTTTCTACATAGGATCGGATTTCTGACTGAGAATAGTATTTCTGAAAGGTTTTTCTGCTGGTGATTACCCCATCCTTATAGGGTGTAAATTGCCGGATAACGCTTTCCCCGGCAATCATTACTGATACGATGAGAAGCTTATCGGTGTACTCCCAGGCCCTTCTCAGAGTTTCGTTTCTTTCCTCTCTTTCCTCAATGACATTGAGTACAAAGCCAAGATTGACAATGTCACTATTTATCAGCTCCCCATCCGGGAAATGCACCGGGTCCCATCCTGAAATATCTATTCCATGTGCTTCGAGTTCCCGTAGGTCATCGCCTTTTCCACAGCCGTAATCGAGCACGGTAAACTCACCATTAAGGTAATTGTGTCGAGCAAGAACCTGCATAGGTGCTGAGAGCTGATTTCGATCAATCGCAGTCCTATGGCGCTCTACTTCAATTCCTTTGGATATTGGTACAACATCGGTAGTATCTCTATCTGCCTTTGGGTGTAGTCTACCTTCTTCATCAAGGTAATATCCCTTGTTGGAAATAAGTCTTTCCCAGTTTTTCCTGAATCCGATATTGCGCGTATTTTCATACAGGCCAATCTTTTCTCCCTCTGCGGTTATCTCCTTGAAAACTGGTGAGAGTGGAAAGTCTTCTTTTACGAATGTTTCCTTTCGGTGCAGGATGGGCGGGTTATCGGATTTATCGTAGGAGGCTTTACGCATAGATAGCTTCGATAAATCTACCGTGTAACTATGTTTCAACGCGGGGTAACTATAGCTCTCAAAATCGGGATAACTTAGGAATGCAACTTTAAAATCACGTTTGTAGAGTTTTAGAATATTCCAGTCGGTAGATGGGATTTTTAGGGCAGAAGCAATTTTTCCCAGAACGTTCGATAGCTCTTCAGGCAACGCGGTACTTGCGCTTTGATGGATATAAACAGAATCGGGAAGATGCTTTCCTATATCTATATTTTTGATATGATTTTTATATTGCTCGAATTCCACAGTGAATCACCGGCCATTTGCTGAGGCAGTTTATTCGCAATACATCGCTAGAGATTGCTCGCTAATTGGTTCAATGCATATTATATACGCACAAATAAGGAGCATTTTTACACTTTTTCGCTTAAAGTTTGCAAGCAGCATGGATACCATACAGCTCACAAAAACAAATTTCATACTATATTTACATTGTCCTAGGTCACTTTGGCTATTAAAGCATGACCCAGGGAACTATCCCCAGGGTGAATTCTCTACTTTCATGCAGAAGCTCTTGCGTGAGGGCTATGAGGTTGAACGATACGTCAAACAGTTCTTTGATAGCGCTGGTGATCGGAATGTCAGTTTTCAGGCGGAGTTTAGGACAGATGACGGTCTATATGCGCGTGTAGACGCACTGGAAAGCATGGGTAATGGGGCGACTGCACTCTATGAGATCAAGTCTTCTACCAGCGTCAAAACTGACGCCAAGCATAACCACATAAAAGACGCCTGTTTCCAGAAGATCTGCGCGGAACGTGCCGGGCAGCATATCGACCGCGTGTTTTTGGTTCATTTAAATGGTGACTATGTTCGAAACGGTGCAATCGAGCCCGGCGCGATGCTTGTCTTCGCCGATATAACGGAGGCAGTCGAAGAGGTTGTGCCTTCAACGAGTAAAGAGATCGACGCCGCGTTGGCGTTTCTGGCGAGCGAACAGAATATGAGCGGCTGTTCCTGTGTTGAGAAAACACGCGCCAATCATTGCGATGCCTTTGCGATTTTCAACCCTGAAGTTCCGACGCCATCGATCTATAGTCTGCCGAGGTTGCGCGCAAACAAGATCGACGATCTTCGTTCGATGAATGTGCTTGGGCTGGACGATGTTCCTGACGATTTCCCTTTGTCCGAAAACCAGCGCATTGTCGTTGACTCTTTTCAGGAGGGTGAGCCTAAGGTTTCGGTACAGCCTATCAGACAATTTCTTTCCGAGCTGATTTTTCCGCTCTACTTCTTCGACTACGAAACTTTTTCTTCCGCCGTGCCGCTGCTTGACCGCACCAGCCCGCATAAGCATTTTCCTGTTCAGTATTCGCTGCACATTTTGGATGCCGACGGTTTGCTCCACCACAAGGAGTATCTTGAGCGTGAGGCCCGTTTGCCAGATCGTTTGCTCGACAGGATGAAGGAGGATATCGGGCCTGAGGGTAGCTTGGTTTCTTGGCACGCATCATTTGAGAAAACCCAAAGTAGGCAAATGGCTGCGTTATTTCCGGACGAGGCGGATTTCCTTAACGACCTGAATGATCGAATGGTGGATCTGGAAGATCTGTTTAAGACGGCCTATGTAGACGCCAGATTTGATGGTTCCACATCCATCAAGAAGGTGTTGCAGGTGGTGTGCCCCCATCTCGACTACAGCGACCTGGATGTTCAGGATGGCGCGTCGGCGATGGAGTCCTGGAAACGGATGCTCGATGCAGCGCCTGAAGAGGTGGATGGTATTGCTCAATCGCTGTTGCGTTATTGCGAGCGGGATACCTTTGCCATGGTCGAAATTTATCACTTTTTGATGGAATTAATCAGCTAGCGGGCGTTGGTCACCCATATTTAGGCAATCAATAACTCGTGAATTCAATTAGCCGGGAAATACTTACAATCCTGGCGTATTTCAGCAAAAAGTAGTGTCTTTGTCTTAGCCGTTGGGGAGGTTACGTTAAAGGAGTTCAGATTACTCCCATTTGTATCTCAGATGCATCCCAAGGCTTCTACTAGGGGGTGAGGCGGGAAATAAAAGTCCCTATTTTGCGTTCCACCCACGTTCCACTCTTACGACAATCAGGGACAACGAGAGACAACAAGATGGAATCTCAAATACAAAAAAAGCACTGTAAAAACAGTGTCTTTCGTTGTCTATGGTAGTTTCTGATTGTTCTTTGAATTTGGTGCCGAGGAGAGGACTTGAACCTCCACGGGGTTGCCCCCACTAGCACCTGAAGCTAGCGTGTCTACCAATTTCACCACCTCGGCTAGGATGTGGTTTGCCGGTGGCCGGCGTAGAGACCGCGCACTCTACAACCAGTTTCTTTTTCTGTCAATCCTCTTGGTAGATCTGGTTGGCTGGCCAATCTCAACTGTGGTAGTTTGCTGTGATGCGCGCCATCGGATAAGTGATATCGGATCCGAATGGCGCTTACTTAAGCCAAGAGCCGCCGTCATCCCGGCACAGGCCGGGATCCAGAATGCTTGATGGTGACGGTATTGCTGGATTCCGGCCTGCGCCGGAATGACGAAAGTAGTGAAATTTGTCCTCAAGTAACTGCCATTCATATCGGACCCTAGTGCATGGTTACCATGATTTTTATGCTATTAGATGCTTTAAACAAGAGACACCTTCTTTTTCTACTGGCCATATTCCTATTGCCGTCCACAGTCCTCTCGGTGACCCTGGAAGGTGAGAGGGTCCAGGGGGGGATGCTGATCGGTAAAACAGAGCCGGGTAATCAGATCAGATTCAACGATAAACCGATTCGTGTCTCCCCTGAAGGGTTTTTTTTAATTGGTTTTGGCAGGGATGACAGCCTGCGGCATACCCTGGAAGTGAACAGGGCGGGTAAGAGCGTTGAAAAAAGGCAGATTGAAATTGCCGAAAGAGCCTATCGGATTCAGAAAATAGACGGTCTCCCCCCGAGTAAGGTCACACCCCCGAAAAGAGATTGGGCGCGTATCAAGAAGGAGGCGGCACTGGTGAAACAGGCTCGCAAGCGCGACGATGACCGCAGTGACTTCACTAATGGATTCATCTGGCCGGCGAAAGGGATTATCTCCGGTGTCTACGGCAGTCAACGGATCCTCAATGGTACTCCCAAACGGCCACACTTCGGCATCGACATAGCTGCGCCAGTGGGAACGCTGGTGGTGGCGCCGGCGGATGGTGTGGTGACCCTGGCCTATCCTGATATGTTCTATTCCGGAGGAACCTTGATCGTCGATCATGGTCATCAACTATCGTCCTCCTTTCTGCATCTGCACAAGATCCTGGTCAAGGAGGGTGATCGGGTAAAACAGGGTGATCCGATCGCCGAGATCGGCGCCACCGGCCGGGTAACCGGTGCGCATCTCGACTGGCGTATGAATCTTCGCCAGGCCCGCATCGATCCGCAGCTCCTGGTCCCCCCCATGCCGACGGATGAATAGCCGTGGGGCCGGTTGATTATTGTTACAGGCCAGGCAGGCGATCTATGGTAAAGTCACCCGGTATTTTTATAGTTTGACTGCCGTTCAGGCGATGGAATAACAATGAAATCGATAAAACGATTGATCCTGCTTCTAGTGACACTTATTCCCACGTTATCAGTTCAGGCAGAGGATTTGATGACGGTCTATCAACAGGCGTTGCAAAATGATCCTCAATTACAGGTTGCCAAGGAACAGTTGAGCGCAGCTCGTGAATCCAAGAGTCTCGCCCGTTCCCAGCTGTTGCCAACCATTGGATTGGGCGCTACCTACGATGTGGTGCGCAGAGATCTCAAAACCCTGCAGGGAACTCCCTTCGATGATCAAAGCACCAGTCATGACAAGGCACTTGGCTTGAACCTGACCCAGCCGATCTATCGCCGGGACCGGTTACTGCAGCTGGAGCAGGCGGACAGTACCATCGCCCAGGCCGAGGCCGAGTATGCGGCGGCGGAGATCGATCTGATGGTGCGCAGTACCACCACCTATTTCAATATTCTCTCTGCCGAGGACGATCTTCGGGTCGCCAAGGCGGAACGCGAGGCCACTGGCCGTCAGCTCGAACAGGCACAGCAGCGTTTCGACGTCGGCCTGATCGCGATCACCGACGTGCATGAGGCCCAGGCGGCATTCGATGCGGCCAGGGCATCGGAGATTGCCGCCGAGAACAGCCTCGACAATGCCTGGGAAGCGCTGTTCGAAATCATCGGTTCGCAACCGAAGCATGACCTGGCAAAACTGGGGCAGGGGCTGGCGCTCAATCCACCTGTACCCAATGATCTTCAGGAGTGGTCGGATACCGCCCAGCAGCAGAATTACAGCATCATCGCAGCCCGCGCCGGTCTCGAGAGTCTCAAACAGGAGATCGACGTCAGCCGGTCAGGCCACTATCCGACCCTGGATCTGGTAGGTGGCTATGCGATGAACCGCAGCGATTCAGATACCGCCACCGAATCCGATACGGGTACCATCGGACTCTCCCTGGAGGTGCCGATCTACACGGGTGGAGCGGTCAGTGCGCAAACCCGCCAGGCCCAGGCGAACTTTCGCGCCAGTCAGCAGGGTCTGGATCAAACCCGCCGCGCGGTAAACCGACAGGTGAGGGATGCCTATCGTGGCGTACTCTCCACCATCAGTCAGGTCGAGGCCTTGAAAGCGGCGACCGTATCTGCCCAAAGCGCGCTGGAGTCGACCCAGGCGGGTTACGAGGTGGGAACCCGGACCATCGTCGATGTGCTCAATGTGCAGCGTAACCTCTTCTCTTCGCAACGCGACTATCTCAATTCCCGTTACAGCTACATCATCAACGGGCTCAACCTGAAATCCGCTGCCGGCAACTTGAGCGAATCGGACCTGGAGCGGGTCAATGGTTGGTTGGAGCGCTAGGGCCTGTTAACAGGCCCCCAGGGGATAACATGTCAGGCAATACCATCGGCAAACTCTTCAGTGTGACCTCCTTTGGCGAGTCCCACGGTCCAGCCATCGGTTGTATCGTAGATGGCTGTCCTCCGGGGCTGGAACTCGCCGCCGGGGATCTGCAGCACGATCTGGATCGCCGCAAACCCGGCACCTCGCGCCATACCACCCAGCGGCGGGAGGCGGACGAAGTGGAGATTCTTTCCGGCGTCTTTGAGGGTAAAACCACCGGTACCCCCATCGGCCTGATTATCCGCAACACCGATCAACGTTCAAAGGACTACTCCGAAATCATGGACCGCTTTCGGCCGGGACATGCCGACTACACCTACAATCAGAAATACGGATTTCGGGATTACCGGGGCGGGGGTCGCTCCTCGGCACGTGAAACCGCGATGCGCGTCGCCGCAGGCGGGATCGCAAAAAAGTATCTGCGCGAGCGCTACGGCATTCAGATTCGCGGCTACCTGGCTCAGCTGGGTCCGATCAGGGCTGAAAAACTCGATTGGGATCAGGTGGAGAAAAACCCCTTTTTCTGTCCCGATGCAGACAAGGTGGCGGAGCTGGAGTCATTCATGGATGCCCTGCGTAAAGAGGGAAACTCCATCGGTGCCCGCATCAACGTGGCAGCCAGCGGCATGCCCGCCGGCTTGGGTGAGCCCATCTTCGACCGTCTGGATGCCGAGCTTGCCCACGCACTGATGAGTATCAATGCGGTAAAAGGCGTCGAACTGGGGGCCGGCTTCCACTGCGTCGAGCAGAAGGGCACCGAGCATCGGGATGAGATGACCCCCGACGGTTTCCTTACCAATCATGCCGGGGGTGTATTGGGAGGCATATCCAGCGGTCAGGATCTCTTGGCCTCGATAGCCTTGAAGCCGACATCGAGTCTGCGTTTGCCTGGTAAGACGGTCAATCGTGACGGTGATCCTGTCGAGGTTGTCACCGAAGGACGTCATGATCCCTGTGTCGGGATTCGGGCCACACCGATCGCCGAGGCAATGGTGGCAATAGTGGTAATGGATCATGTGCTGCGCCATCGTGGACAGAATATGGACGTAGATTCCGGTCTGACGGATCTTGGTTCAAACGACTAGGGCCTAACCCGATGCGGATGCCCTACTGGCGTCTTTCCAGCTTCTATTTTTTTTACTTCGCATCCCTCGGTGCCCTGATCCCTTTCTGGGGACTCTACCTGCAAGCACGGAGTTTCACCCCGGTAGAGATCGGCGAGCTGATGGCGGTGATCATGGTCACTAAACTGATCGCACCCAATATCTGGGGCTGGATCGGTGACCATACCGGCCACCGTATGCCCATTGTACGCCTGGCATCGCTGCTCTCGTTATGCTGTTTTCTGGGGGTCTTCATCGCAGACGGTTTCTGGCCGTTCGCCTTGGTGATGATGCTGTTCAGTTTTTTCTGGAATGCGTCGCTGCCGCAATTCGAGGCAGTCACCATGAGTTACCTGCGGGAGCGTATTCAACGCTACAGTCTGATCCGCTTATGGGGTTCGATCGGCTTTATCCTGACCGTTGTCGCATTGGGGATCATGCTCGACCAGTGGGGCGTTGAGGTGATTCCCTATTTTGTATTGCTTCTCTTTTTCGGCATCTTAATCGATAGCCTGCTGGTTCCGGAGAAAGAGGCGGTAATGCCGGAACATGATCAGGGATCGATCTTACATGTGTTGCGGCGGAGTGATGTGATCGCGTTTCTTGTGGTCTGTTTTCTTATGCAGGCCAGCCATAGCGCCTACTACGCCTTCTACTCCATCTATATGGAAGAGGCAGGCTATTCCAGCAGTGTCATCGGGCAGCTGTGGGCGCTTGGTGTGATCGCCGAGGTGGGACTGTTTCTGGTGATGCACCGGCTGTTGCATCAATGGGGTGCGCGCAAGGTGCTGATCATCAGCCTTGTGATTGCGGTGGTGCGTTGGATCCTGGTTGGATCAGCACCTGATAATCTTTTCCTGGTGCTGCTGGCCCAGGTCATGCATGCGGCCACTTTTGGAACCTTTCATGCCGCAGCCATTCATTTGGTACATCACTATTTCATCGGTCGCCATCAGGGTAGGGGCCAGGCGCTCTACAGCAGTATCAGTTTTGGTGCGGGCGGGGCCTTCGGCAGTCTCCTCAGCGGTTATCTTTGGAGTGGCATTGGACCCGCCGCTACCTTTTGGATTGCAGCAGCTTATGCACTATTGGCGGTTGTCATAGCCTGGCGCTGGGTCGATAGGGACAAGTAGGCGTGCGCTGCTGAGGCGCGCCTGCGACAGGCCTGGCATTCAACAAATCGTACCCTGTCCTCAAAATGACTTGACAGCAATTGTGATGGGCAGTAAGTTGCGCGCATGCTGCACCGCAGCATTGAAATCTAACCTTTGAATCCATTCACTAACGACTGACTCGGGAGCTCCATCATGGCCATCGAACAGACCCTATCCATTATCAAGCCGGATGCAGTAGCAAAAAACGTGATCGGGAAGATCTATAGCCGATTCGAATCCGCCGGTTTGAGGATCGTGGCCTCACGGATGTTCCAGTTGAGCCGGGAACAGGCGGGGGAATTCTATGCGGTACACAAAGGGCGTCCCTTCTACAAAGATCTGATCGATTTCATGACGTCAGGCCCTGTGATGGTACAGGTGCTGGAAGGCGATAACGCCATCTCCCGCAACCGTGAGATCATGGGCGCCACCAATCCGCAAGAGGCGGCTGCAGGTACTATCCGTGCCGATTTTGCAGAAACGGTGGATGAGAACGCAGTGCATGGATCCGACGGCCCGGATACGGCCAGGGTTGAGATCAGCTTCTTTTTTCCCGAAGGCGTCTGTGCAAGAACCCGTTGATCCTGTTTGTGGCTTGGCTGCCGCCAATCGACAAACCCGGGCGGTGTTCGCCAGTTACCTTTCAGCATTGATACATCGTATACACATGCTTACCGGCAACCTCTGAAGAAATCGGGGGTTGCCGGGGCTATTTACTGCCGGAAAACAGTAACAGCTCCCGCATCGCACGTGCAGCATTGGATAGGGTACGTTTATGATGCGTGACGATACCAAGCGAACGGCTTAACTTCAGCTTGGGTACCTGTAACTGAACCAGGTGATCATCCACCAGGATCTCAGGCAGGAGACTCCAGCCCAGACCTATGGTGGCCATCATTTTCAGGGTTTCGAGGTAATCCGTGGAAAGCGTGCAATTGACATGCAGGTGGTGCTGGCCGATGCGTTGCTCAATCAGGCTTCGGGTATAAGTGCCGCGGGATGGCAGAACCGCAGGGTAATCCAATAATTCGCGCAGACTCACTGCACGCTGTTTTGCCAGGGGATGGTCCAGTCCGACCACAACAGCCATTGGGTCATGCCAAATTATCCTGCTCTGCAGGGCGTCAACAGGATTCAACGGGAGGGTAACGACAGCGAGCTCCAACTCCCCCTGTTCCACCGATTGACACGCCTTTTCTGATTCCATGAAGCGGATATCCAGATCGACTTGTGGGTTAGTGTCACTGTAGCTGCGCAGTACGGCTGGCAGTCGATGCAGGCCGATGTGGTGGCTCGTGGCCATTGCCAGGCTTCCGGCAACCCGGCCGGTGAGATTGGCAAGTTCCCGGCGCATATCGCTCAACTGGTCAATGATATGCTCCGCTCTCGGGAGTAGATGCCGCCCGGCTTCGGTAAGAAAGATCTGGCGTCCCATGCGATCGAACAACCGGGTATCGAGTTCACTCTCCAGTGTGGCTATGCGCTTACTGATAGCGGGTTGGGTGAGAAAAAGATGTTCCGCCGCCAGGGAGAATGAACCGTCATGAGCCACCTGAACAAAGGCGCGAAGGGTATTTAATTCCATATCTATTCCTCTAAAGAATGGAAAAAATGAAAATTATGAATTTGTATTATGTAGCATACTCCCCTATGTTTTTCACTAGCATTTTTGAACGATCCTTATGAGGTTACGAGAGATGAGCGCCAAGACCCTATACGACAAATTGTGGGATTCTCATGTGGTGCGTACGGAAGAGGACGGTACATCACTGATCTATATCGATAGGCATCTGGTGCATGAAGTAACATCACCTCAGGCATTCGAAGGTCTGCGTCTGGCCGGACGCAAGCCATGGCGGGTCGAGGCCAATCTCGCGACGCCTGACCATAATGTACCAACCACGCCTCGACAAGGTGGCGTTGAATCCATTCAGGATCCGATATCGCGGACTCAGGTCGAGACCCTGGACACGAATTGTGAAGATTTCGGTATTACTGAATTCAAGATGCTCGATACACGGCAGGGTATTGTTCATGTAGTCGGCCCTGAGCAGGGAGCAACCCTGCCGGGTATGACTGTAGTGTGTGGCGACTCCCATACCTCCACCCATGGCGCAATAGGCGCATTGGCGCATGGCATAGGGACCTCCGAGGTAGAGCATGTACTGGCCACACAATGCCTGATCCAGAAGAAATCGAAGGCCATGCGGATCCTGGTTGAGGGTAAAACGGCACCTGGCGTGACAGCAAAGGATATTGTGCTTGCCATCATTGGCCGGATCGGTACCGCAGGGGGTACAGGTTATGCAGTCGAATTTGCCGGCTCGGCGATTGAAGATCTCTCCATCGAGGGCCGTCTCACTCTCTGTAACATGGCTATCGAGGCGGGTGCGCGAGCCGGCTTTGTGGCCGTTGACGATAAAACCATCGACTATGTCAAAGGGCGTCCCTACGCCCCCAGCGGCGAGACATGGGAAAAAGCAGTTGCCTATTGGCGGACCTTGCACAGTGACGAGGGTGCGGAATTCCATCGTGTGGTGACCCTGGATGCGGCTGTCATCAAACCCCAGGTTACCTGGGGCACATCTCCTGAGATGGTGGTGGCGGTGGATCAGGTGGTACCGGACCCGGCCAATGAGTCCGACAGTGTCAAGGCGGAAGGAATGCAACGCGCCCTTGACTACATGGGCCTGGAAGCGGGTACGCCGATCACCAAGATCGCTTTGGACAAGGTCTTTATCGGCTCATGCACCAATTCAAGGATAGAGGATCTGCGTGCAGCGGCGGCAATTGCAAAGGGTCGTAAGGTGGCGGACAACGTCAAGCTTGCGCTGGTGGTGCCTGGATCCGGCCTGGTGAAGGCCCAGGCCGAGCAAGAGGGGCTTGATCAGATCTTTATCGATGCCGGTTTTGAGTGGCGTGAACCCGGCTGTTCCATGTGTCTTGCCATGAATGCAGACCGTCTGTTGTCCGGAGAGCGTTGCGCCTCCACTTCGAATCGAAATTTCGAGGGTAGGCAGGGGCAGGGGGGGCGTACCCATCTGGTGAGTCCCGCAATGGCCGCCGCCGCCGCGGTAGTGGGTCGTTTCGTTGACCTTGACGATCTTAACATCAGATAAAACGGGTTTGGATTAAGCGGAGACAGTAATGGATAAATTCAATACATTTACAGGTATCGTCTGCCCTCTGGATAGATCCAATGTGGATACAGACGTCATTATTCCGAAGCAGTTTCTCAAGTCGATCAAGCGTTCCGGCTTTGGCCCCAATCTGTTCGATGAGTGGCGTTATCTGGATCATGGCGAGCCGGGCATGGATAACAGTAAACGAACTGTCAATCCCGATTTCGTATTAAACGATCCTCGCTATCAAGCTGCACAGATCCTTCTGGCACGGGAAAATTTCGGTTGTGGCTCATCCCGTGAACATGCGCCCTGGGCCCTGGAGGACTACGGATTCAAGGTGATATTGGCCCCGAGCTTTGCCGATATTTTCTTCAATAATAGCTTTAAGAATGGATTGCTTCCTATTGTATTAAAAGCAAAAATAATTGATGACCTGTTTCGGCAATCAAGCGATGAAGAGGCCCTGGAGATGACAGTGAACCTGTTGGATCAACTGCTCACGACAGACCATGGGCAAATCCCATTCGAAGTGGATGCTTTTCGCAAGCACTGTCTGCTGAATGGCTTGGATGATATTGGTCTGACGCTGCAGCATGTTGACGATATCAAGGCCTATGAGAAGCGTAGACGGGTAGAGGCCCCTTGGTTGTTTACTGATTAAGCGCCCGCGTGTAATTGGTACGCTGATCGTATTGGAATCACAAATAACAGATAACTTATTGAATTTATATTAATATCGCTGCCGAACTCTGCTCGGTCGCAAGGTACAAAGTGATGAGTAAAAATATATTGGTTTTGCCGGGTGACGGCATTGGACCTGAAATAGTTTCAGAGGCTGTCAAGGTATTGGCGGTACTGCGGGATGATTTCGGTTTGGACGTCGATCTCGATGAGGCATTGGTTGGTGGCGCTGCGATCGACGCAACAGGCGGGCCGTTGCCTGATGCCACGCTTGATTTGGCTCGAGAGGTGGATGCCATTCTGCTGGGCGCGGTTGGTGGACCTAAATGGGAGGCATTGGATATCTCAATTCGTCCGGAAAAGGGGTTATTGGGGTTGCGATCGGAGCTGAATCTGTTTGCCAATTTACGTCCCGCTATCCTCTATCCTCAGCTGGCCGCGGCTTCTAGCCTCAAGGCGGATATCGTTGCCGGTCTCAACATCATGATAGTGCGCGAGCTCACCGGTGGCATCTACTTCGGTCAGCCAAGAGGGGTTCGTGAACTTGACAGTGGTGAACGCCAGGGCTTTAACACACTTGTCTACAGCGAATCGGAGATTGAGCGTATCGCTGGAGTCGCCTTTGATATTGCCAGAAAGCGCGGCAGCAGGCTCTGTTCAGTCGATAAGGCCAACGTACTCGAATCCACTGAGCTCTGGCGGGAGGTCGTGACGCGAGTTGGCGAGGCGTATGCGGATGTGGAACTGAGTCACATGTATGTCGATAACGCTGCGATGCAACTGGTGAAATGGCCAAAACAGTTCGATGTGATGGTGACGACCAATATGTTTGGGGATATTCTATCGGATTGTGCAGCAATGCTGACCGGCTCCATTGGCATGCTGCCGTCGGCTTCTCTGGATGAGCGGGGTAAAGGGATGTATGAACCGATTCACGGTTCGGCGCCGGATATTGCGGGTCAGGGTACGGCCAATCCCCTGGCAACGATTCTCTCCGTGGCTATGATGTTGCGCTACAGTCTTGATGAGCCGGTGATGGCCGATCGGATTGAACATGCAGTGGACAGGGTTCTGGATGACGGACTGCGCACAGCGGATATCATGTCGGATGGGATGACTGAAGTGAGCTGTGAATCGATGGGCGACGCCGTGGTATCGGCATTGAGTTAAACTAGAGGCTCTGCGGCTTGCCGCAGCGGGCTACTGAATTACTTTTTTTTGGTTATATTAGAGATGAAACGAGTCGGATTTGTTGGTTGGCGCGGGATGGTAGGTTCCGTATTAATGGGGCGCATGCGGGAAGAGAATGACTTCGCCGCCATTGAAGAGCCGGTATTCTTCACGACATCGCAAGTCGGCCAGCTGGGCCCGGATATCGGTAGAGAACGGGCACCGCTGAGAGATGCCACTGATATCGATGCCTTGATGGAGATGGATGCCATTCTCACCTGTCAGGGCGGAAGCTACACAAACAAGGTCTATGACAGCTTGCGCTCGGCGGGTTGGCAAGGGTATTGGATCGATGCAGCATCCAGCCTGCGCATGAAGGACCATTCGCTGATCGTCCTGGATCCGGTGAATGACGGGGTTATTCGCGACGGCCTGGCTAACGGTACAAAAGATTTTATCGGCGGCAACTGTACCGTGAGTTTGATGTTGATGGCGCTGGGCGGTCTGTTTCAGCGGGATCTCGTGGAGTGGGTGACATCCATGACCTATCAGGCTGCCTCGGGCGCGGGTGCGCGCAACATGCGTGAATTGATCGGTCAGATGGGTGCAGTCGAGGCGTCGGTAAGGGATTATCTGGCTGATCCCGCTTCTGCTATCCTCGATATCGATCGGCAGGTGGCTGAGACGCTCCGTAGCGAGAGTTTCCCGACAGAGAATTTTGGAGCAGCCTTGGCGGGAAGTCTCATTCCGTGGATCGATGTGGCCCTGGAAAACGGTCAGAGCAAGGAGGAGTGGAAGGGATTCGTTGAAACCAACAAGATACTCGGTCGTGGCGACAAACCGGTTCCCATCGACGGTACCTGCGTAAGAATCGGCTCTATGCGCTGTCATAGTCAGGCATTGACCATAAAGTTACGTAGTGACGTGCCGATAGACGAAGTGGAGTCGATATTGGCCAGCGCCAATGATTGGGTAAAGGTTATCCCGAATGCGCGGGATATTACGATACAGGAATTGAATCCTGCCCAGGTTACAGGAACCTTGTCCGTCCCGGTGGGACGGCTGAGAAAGATGAATCTGGGTGAACAGTATCTGAATGCCTTTACGGTGGGTGACCAACTGCTTTGGGGTGCAGCTGAACCGTTGCGGCGTATGTTGAAAATTCTGCTGGAGGCTTGAAGCACCGACAGAATGACTGCGCTGATGGTGTGTAACCCCGTCGTAGAGTCAGCCGGCTGACGACGGGGTTTTCTATTTCAGGCCAAGGAGTGGAGGGATCGATTCAGCGTCGTTTTACAGCAGATGGAAATGACAGAGGGTTATCAGGAGTAGAGGGGTATTTATTCAGCGTGAAAAACTCGACCTGTTTCTCACTTTGGGTAGTCGCCGGCTAGCACTGGCAAAGTATCGCAAAAAATAGTGTGAAGATCATCGAAGTTTTGGTAAAAAGATCATTTATCAGCTATAGTTAGCGACTAATTATTAAGTTTATTCTAAACCTATCGGGACTGTTCAGGGGACCATTTTGAACACTATATTTCGGAATGAGTTTGACCGGTGGGTTATGTTTTCTGGCAAGGAGGAAGCATGATTCGTAAGCTGTCTCTGGCAGTGGCTGTCGCAACAGCCCTATCACCCGTTGGTGCTTTGGCTCTCGGATTGGGTGAAATTCATCCCCAGTCTGCTCTCAACCAAGCCTTCAAAGCCGATATCGATCTGCTTTCAGTATCCCAGGAAGAGTTGCAGGATGTTCGTGTTTCGCTTGCCTCCCGCGAGGCCTTCGAGAAAGCAGGCATGGAGAGGCCCTATCTGTTGACTGGCCTGAAGTTCGCTCCGATGCTGACCCCCGCCGGCAAACCGGTGATCTCCATCTCGAGCTCTGATGCCATTCGAGAGCCCTTCCTGAATTTCTTGATTGAGGTGAATTGGCCGAAAGGCAGACTGGTACGTGAGTATACGGTACTGCTTGATCCGCCGGTTACCCTGAAACGTGCTCCACAGCCCGTTACATCTCCCACAACCACAATGGCACCTACAACCCAGGTCAGTAGGTCTCGGCCGGCAATGGTAACCTCCTCGACGAGCAGCGAGGTTGGTGCCAGGGAATACGGTCCTGTACAGCCCAATGACAATCTCTGGAATATTGCCAAGGGCATGCAGCGGTCCGATGAGTCCGTGGAACAGGTGATGATGGCACTGCAGCGCCATAATCCATCTGCATTCATCAATAACAACGTCAATAACCTCAAGGTCGGTAAAATACTGCGATTGCCCGAGGATTCGGGCGTGACCTCAATATCCAAGCAGGAGGCGCGTGACGAGTTCCTTGCACAGACCAGGACCTGGCAGGCAGGGCGTACTGGTGACGCACGCAGACCCGCGGTTTCCAAAAAGCCCGTCAAAACCGAGGACAAGGAAGAGGATCGTCTGCGTCTGATTTCAGCCAAACCTGGTGAGGGCGAAGCTGCCGAACGGGAAGGCATGGCTGAATCCGAAAGTGAGATCAATCGCTTGCAAGACGAGATCATGCTTGTTCGAGAATCCAATGAAGGTGTCGTGCAAGAGAACAATGCACTGCGCGACAGGGTGCAGGAGCTGGAGAAGCAGATTAATGATATCCAGCGGTTACTCACACTGAAGAGTGATCAGTTGGCGGAGATACAGTCTGCACAAGATATCGCTGCTGAGAAAATGGAGGAGATGGAGGCGGTCGAGGCTGCTCCGGCAGAAGTGCCCGAGCCAGAGATGGAGCCAGAGGTGGCGGAGGATGTTGCCGCAACCGAACCCGAAATGGAACCGACAACCGTTGAGGCTGAGAAGCCTGTTGTACCTGTTCCTCCAGGTACCGTGATCGAAGAGGTCGATATCGAGGCGCGGATTGATGAAGCCCTCCAGCAGGAAGCACCTGTAGCGGAAACTACCCCGCCCGCTGTAGAGCCGGAGCCGGCCCCAACTCCAGCGCCTACGGCTCAACCGGAACCGGCGAAACCGCCTGTTTCCGTGTCACCGCCGAAGAAAGTGAGCTATTTCGATGGTATCAAGGAAAACAGCACCCTGTTGGGGATAGTCGGTGGTGTTGCGGTATTGCTGATTGGCCTGTTGTGGATGATCATGCGTCGTCGGAAAGAGGCTGAAGCAGAATTCGCCGAGAGCATTCTGGTGTCGCCTGACAGTGGTGTCGTGACCACGGGCAAGGAAGATTCCAGTTCACTTACCGCGCCGACTGATGAAACCTCATTCATGAGTGATTTCTCTCCCAGTGATATCGATGCGCTGCAGGATGAGACTGGTGAAGTCGATCCTCTCTCCGAGGCAGATGTCTATATCGCCTATGGCCGTTATCAACAGGCTGAAGAGCTGATCAAGCAGGCGATAGAGAAGAATCCGGAACGTGAGGAGCTCAAGCACAAACTTGCTGAAATCTACTTTTCTGCGAAAAAGCATCAGGATTTCAACTCCCTTGCCCAAGAACTCCACGATGCGGGATTGGAGGATAAAGAGCCGGAAACCTGGTCAAAAATCGCTGCAATGGGTAAAGAACTGGATCCGTCATACGCGCTTTTCGCAGGGGCTGCCGGCATGGCCGCGGGCGGTGTCGCTGCGGCTGATGAGGCATTGGATGACCTTGGCTTGGATCTCGGCTCCGAGCCGGCAATCGAAGCCGAAGAGATGGCCGAGACCCCTGAAGCTCAGGATTCTTCTGACATAGAAATCGATTCAATGGATCTGAGTGGTCTTGAAAATCTTGATGAAATGGATTCCGAAAGTCTCGAAGGCAATCTGTCGCTGGACTCGGAATTTCTAAACAAGATGGAGTCTGGCGAGAGCCCGGTGGAAGAGGAAGAGGCGCTGGATATCGATCTCAGTGATCTGGATATGGACTCTGAACAGAGCAGTGCCGCTGAAGAGCCTCAGCCCTTCGATCTTTCCGACGTTGAAGGAGATTCGGAGATTGTTGCTGATTTGGGTGCATCGGATGCATCCGATGCCATAGAACTCGAAGATTCCGAATCATTGGATAACCTGGATCTGGAGAGTATCGAAAAGGAACTGGAAGGGCTCTCGTCTGATCTCGATAGCGAAGACTCAGAAGCTGTGGATGAGTTGAGTCTGTTGCAAAGTCATAGTGAAAACCTGGATCTCGACTCCACGGATGAGATTACGACCAAGTTGGATTTGGCCCGGGCGTATATCGACATGGGTGATATTGAAGGCGCCAAGAGCATCCTTGACGAGGTCTCCAGCGAAGGCAGTGAATCACAACAGAAAGAGGCCCAGGAGTTACTCAACGGTCTCGGCGCTTAAGTCAGAGATTTTCAAATCTCATAAGGGGCGCACTTCCGGTGCGCCCTTTTTTATTGCTCTTACCCTAGATCAAAAAGCTAAGTTAAAGAGAAAGAACTAGCCGCTAATGCACGCCAGTCACCGCCAATAAACGCGAATTGTTTAAAATCAGTCAGTGATTTGTAATCCAAATGCTATGAACTTTGAAATCCTATGAAGGTTTCTTACATCGGAAATTAGATGGAATTATTTATGCGATCACCACTAACAATGTCCTGTTATTTGCGATAGTTTGCGGTGATTGGCGTTCATTCGCGGCATGATCAAGGTTTTTTATTTAAAATAATTTGATTGGTTGTTTACTCATTAAAGCAACTTTATGTGGCGAAGAGCCTTATTTAAATCAGGGTATGTGATGAAGATAGCGCTGGGTGTGGAATACGATGGCAGTGCATTTCACGGCTGGCAGTACCAGGGAGATGTTCGGAGTGTACAGGAGTTGTTACAACAGGCACTCTCCAGGGTGGCTGATCATGAGGTGACAGTTCACTGTGCCGGCCGGACAGACAGTGGTGTGCATGCCACGGGGCAAGTGGTCCATTTTGAGACAGATGCCGAAAGATCCGATCGCTCCTGGGTGTTGGGAAGCAATGCCAATCTGCCGTTGGATATCAGCATCGGTTGGGCCAAACAGGTCCCGGCAGCGTTTCACGCACGCTTTTCCGCTGTTGCCAGGCGTTACCGTTACCTGATCCTGAATCGGCGCTTTCGTTCTGCCCAGTGGCGTGATCGGGCGGTTTGGATTCACCGTCCCCTGGATGAGTCGCGCATGCAGCGGGCGGCACAGGCACTGGTCGGTACCCACGACTTCTCTTCATACCGGGCGATGGGGTGTCAAGCCAAACATCCGGTCAGGACAGTTCACCGACTGCAGGTCGAACGGCTTGGCGAGTTTATCTCAATCGAGGTTTATGCCAATGCCTTTTTACATCATATGGTGCGCAATATCGCCGGTGTTTTGATTGCTATCGGAAAAGGCGAGCAGGATGAGTCGTGGACTCAGGATGTATTGGAGTTGCGTGATCGTACGCTGGGTGGGGTCACAGCACCGCCACAAGGGCTCTATCTGACGAAGGTCGACTATCCGCAGGCATTTGCGATCCCTGAACCGCCCGGATCTGGTTTTTGCCTGTATTAGGGCCTGTTAACACTACACTAGCCTCAGGGTGATGCATCATGTATCTTTCAGCAGTTTATGAGAACACGTATCAAAATTTGCGGCATTACCAGGGTTGAAGACGCTGCCGATGCTGTTCGGTTGGGCGCTGATGCCATAGGATTGGTATTCTACCCTGCCAGCCCGCGTGCCGTTTCACTACAGCAGGCCAAGACCATTGTGGAAAGCCTGCCACCCTTCGTCACGGTAGTTGGTCTGTTTGTCGATCAGGATCGGGATACGATTGAAAGATATATACATGAAGTTCAAATCGATTTGTTGCAATTTCATGGTGACGAGTCGGCGCATGAGTGCAGTCGATATGCCAGGCCGTGGATCAAAGCGATCCGTATGCGCGAGGGGATTGATCTAGCCGAGATTGCGCGGACTTACGGCAGAGCGGCAGGGCTGTTGCTGGACAGCTACAAGGCGGGTGTTCCCGGAGGAACCGGCGAGTGTTTCGATTGGGGTCAAATACCTGCAGCCCTGGCTTCGAGGATAATCCTTGCAGGTGGTCTCGATCCGCAAAATGTGGCTCAGGCCATTAAGCAGGTGCATCCCTATGCGGTGGATGTGAGCGGTGGTGTCGAACGCTCAAAGGGTATTAAAGACGCGGCGAAAATTGAGGCATTTATTGCGGGAGTTAAGCGTGGAGACAACTGAGAAAATCATTGGGTCCCTACCTGATCAAAAGGGGCATTTTGGTCCATATGGTGGGCTCTTTGTCTCGGAAACCCTGATGGCGCCGCTTGAAGAGTTACGTCAAGCCTACCATCGTTTTATGAATGACCCGGAGTTTCTCGAGGAGCTGGATCAGGATCTTGCTCACTATGTCGGCCGTCCGTCCCCCATCTATCATGCCAAGCGCTGGAGTGAAAAGTTGGGTGGCGCTCAGATCTACCTGAAGCGAGAAGACCTTAACCATACCGGTGCCCACAAGGTCAATAACACGGTGGGACAGGCGTTGCTTGCCAGGCATATGGGTAAGGCCCGGATCATCGCGGAGACGGGTGCGGGTCAACATGGTGTGGCCAGTGCCACAGTGGCGGCCAGGCTTGGTTTGGAGTGCGTTGTCTATATGGGGGCTGTAGATATTGCTCGACAGGAGGCGAACGTCTATCGCATGCGCCTGCTGGGTGCAGAGGTGAGGGCGGTTGAATCGGGTTCCAGAACCCTCAAGGACGCGCTCAATGAGGCCATGCGAGATTGGGTGACCAATGTGGATAACACCTTTTATATCATCGGTACGGTTGCCGGGCCACACCCCTATCCGACGATGGTACGCGATTTCCAGGCGGTTATCGGCAGAGAGGCACGCACCCAGATGGAACGCCAGGCAGGTCGGCAGCCGGATGCGCTGGTCGCTTGTGTCGGTGGAGGATCAAATGCGATCGGGCTTTTCTACCCCTATCTGGATGACAAGGAGATCGCCATCTATGGCGTCGAGGCCGCCGGAAACGGTTTGGAAACAGGTCAGCACGCTGCACCGCTCTGTGCCGGACAACCTGGTGTGTTGCATGGCAATCGCACCTACCTGATGGAGGACAATGATGGACAGATTATAGAAACCCATTCCATATCCGCCGGTCTTGATTATCCGGGAGTTGGTCCGGAGCATGCGTGGCTGAAGGATAGCGGCCGCGCCAACTATGTCGCTGTGACCGACGACCAGGCCCTTGCGGCATTTCATGATCTGACCAGGATCGAAGGCATCATTCCTGCACTCGAGTCGAGCCACGCCCTTGCCTATGCGGCAAAGCTTGCCACTACCATGAGTCCGGACCAGATTATCCTGGTCAACCTCTCGGGCAGGGGTGACAAGGATATGCATACTGTAGCGGCGCGAGAGGGTATCCAGTTATGAGCCAGATCGGTAAGAAGTTTGCGCAGCTCAAGGCGGAGGGCAGGAAAGCGCTGATTCCTTTCATCACCGCCGGGGATCCGATCCCGGAGATAACTGTTGACCTGATGCACGATCTGGTATCCGCTGGTGCGGACCTGATCGAGTTGGGGGTACCATTTTCCGACCCGATGGCTGATGGTCCGGTGATCCAGAGGGCCAGTGAACGCGCATTGGAATACCATGTCAGTCTGCGTGATGTATTGGAGATGGTTGCCCAGTTCAGGCAGCTCGATGCTGAAACACCGGTGATATTGATGGGCTATCTCAATCCCATTGAAAAAATGGGATATGAGCAATTCGCCACACAGGCGGCAGGGGCCGGTGTGGATGGTATACTGGTGGTCGATATTCCGCCTGAGGAGGGTGGGGATCTGCAGCAGCTATTGCAGGCAAAATCGATCGATCAGATCTATCTCGTGGCGCCTACCAGTACGCCTGAACGTATTCAACGGATCTGTGACTTGGCTGGAGGCTTCGTCTACTATGTCTCCGTGAAAGGGGTAACAGGCGCCAGTCATTTGGATCTGCAGTCCCTGGATGAGAAACTGGCTGAGATTCGTGCCGCAAGCGATCTGCCGGTGGGGGTCGGATTCGGCATCAAGGATGCGCAAACCGCTGCAGCCGTTTCTGCGCTCGCTGATGCCGTAGTGGTCGGCAGTGCACTGGTTTCACGTGTGGAAGCCCTGGCGGACGAACCGGAGAAGATCGGTGCATCTTTGCGGGAAGTCCTCTCATCCATGAGATTGGCAATGGACCAGGCAAACTGATTACGCTGAGATATATACCAACTGGATCTATGGATCCAGTGGCAATGACGAGATAACAAGGGTCGTACATTTTATGAGTTGGTTTGAAAAACTGATGCCTAGCCGCATCCGTACGGATGCCGGACACAAACGTGCGGTACCGGAGGGACTATGGGCCAAATGTCCGGGGTGCAGCGCTATTCTTTACCGGGCTGAGATGGAACGGAATCTCGACGTCTGTCCTAAATGCAACCATCACAACAGGATTGGCGCCAGGCGTCGTCTTGAGACCTTTCTCGATCCGGAACCCCAGGAGGAGATAGGCGCGAATCTGGAGTCGGTGGATCCCTTGAAATTCAAGGACAGCAAAAAGTACAAAGAACGTCTCAGCCAGGCACAAAAGGGTTCGGGTGAGAAAGAGGCCTTGGTGGCCATGCGTGGCCAATTGAAGGGTATAGACTTGGTTGTTGCCGCTTTCGAGTTCAGCTTTATGGGGGGCTCGATGGGTTCGGTCGTGGGTGAACGCTTCGTGCGTGCTGTCAACATGGCGTTGGAGAGGCACACACCTCTGGTCTGTTTTTCAGCCAGTGGCGGTGCGCGGATGCAGGAATCACTCTTCTCTTTGATGCAGATGGCCAAGACAAGCGCCGCACTCGAGCGGCTGCAAAAGCGCGGTCTGCCCTTTATCTCGGTGATGACCGATCCCACCATGGGTGGTGTATCGGCCAGCCTGGCGATGCTGGGTGATATCAATGTGGCGGAACCGAATGCCTTGATCGGTTTCGCAGGCCCCCGGGTTATTGAACAGACAGTGCGCGAAAAGCTCCCTGAAGGTTTTCAGCGCAGTGAATTTCTACTCGATCATGGCGCCATCGATATGATCATTGACCGCCGGGATATGCGAGACCGTATTGCCGACTTGCTCAGTATCTTGCTGAGTAAGCCCAGGGCCTGATGGTTGTTGGCCTGAGGGTTATTGCAACAGAGCGTCAGGGGATTTCCCCCAATTATGATTTTTCCTGAATTAAGTTATTGATTGTAAATCATAAATATAGATTTATTGTAGCCTGGTCGAAGGTTTGCGATATGGGTCGTTGGAGTCTCAACGGTGCGTTTTGAAACCTTGGATCAATGGCTTGACTGGCAGGCGAAGCTGCATCCGAGAGAGATCGACCTGGGTTTGCAGCGGGTTAAGACCGTTTGGCAGCGACTGCAACCGGTTGCATTCCAGGCCCAGGTGGTAACGGTAGCCGGCACCAATGGCAAAGGCTCTTGTGTAGCCATGCTTGAATCGATTTACCTCCGGGCAGGTATCCATATCGGCAGCTTCACCTCGCCGCATCTCATCCGCTACAACGAACGCATTCGCCTGAATGGTAAGCCGGTTTCCGATCAGCAGCTATGCCGTGCCTTCGAGATGATTGATCAGGCAAGGGAGCAGATAAGTCTGAGCTATTTCGAATTTGCTACGTTGGCGGCACTGATCTGTTTCGCTTCGGAGAAGCCGGACCTGGTGATCCTGGAGGTTGGGCTTGGCGGTCGTCTCGATGCGGTGAATATCATCGACGCCGATGTTGCCCTGATCACTACCATCGATCTGGACCATACCGATTGGCTCGGTAATGATGTTGAATCAATCGGCAGGGAGAAGGCGGGTATAATACGCGGTCATAAGCCTGTGGTTTTGGCAGATCCGGTCATGCCGCGGTCGGTACTCGATCACGCAGATCAATTAGAAGCGGATATCTACCAGTTTGGTAAGGATTTCAAGCATCAGACATGCGATAGCGGGTGGCTTTGGTCGGGTCCGAACGGTGTGGAGTTGGAACTCCCGGAACCGGGTTTGACAGGTAGCAAGCAGCTTCTGAATGCCAGTGCGGTTGTGATGGTGTGTCATCTGCTGCAGGACCGTTTTCCTCTGCATGGGAATTTCATAGCCGAGGGATTGCGTGATGTCAGGCTGGCGGGGCGATTGCATTTCATACCGGCTACACCCGCATTACTATTGGATGTCGCCCATAACAGGCAATCATTGGAAGCCTTGCGCGATGCCTTGGATAAGTTGAATTGGCAGGGGCGTATCCATGCGTTGTTCGGGATGTTGCAGGACAAGAATGCGGCCGATGCGGTCCAATTGATAGGGCCGCATCTGGTGAGTTGGCACCTGCTTGACTTGAATGGCTGGCGCGGTCGCACGGCAGATCAGCTTGCCGACAACCTGAGGCAGGAGGGGGTGAAACAATCGATCAGCTGTCATCATACCTTTTCCGAGGCTTACCAGGCCTGTGGGAATCGGGCGGAACCGCAGGATTTGATTCTGATCTTCGGGTCCTTCCTGATTGTGGGAGAGGCTATGCACAATTTGAATTTGTCATGAGGGTTATCCGGAGTTGAGCTGATATACTTGCCTGAACAGGCAAGGACTGAATTATTGGAGCATGTTCGACTTGTCACTGAATCGTAAGCTGGAATAGTGAATATGGGATTGGAGGAGAGACTCAAACAGCGATTACTGGGAGGCGCGGTGCTAGTTGCATTGGTCGTGATATTCGTGCCGATGCTTATTGAAGAGCCTGTTGAAAGGCGTACCGACTCAGATTACACCATTCCGGTCAAACCGGCGCTCAATAAATCCAAACCGGAAAAGAGGATTCAGCAGCCAAAGGCGGCTGAACCACAGCCGGTGCCTGCAATAACGAAGCCCGAACCACAGAAGATTTCCAAACCGGAGCCGACTGTCACCAAGGAAGCTAAGCCGCCTGTATCGAAGCCGGTCAAAGCAACCGGGGATACATCAAATAGACCATCACCGACTGCATGGATGATCCAGGTTGCCAGTCTTACGAATGAGAAAAATGCTGAAAATCTGGTCAAACGCCTACGTAAGGCAGATCTGCCGGCGCAGATGGAAAAGGTCAGGTTGAACGGTAAGCTCCACTACCGTATTCGCGTCGGGCCGGAGGTGGATCACAGACTGGCTGAAAAAATGCTTGCTAAGATAAAAACAGCATTCAAACTTAACCCAAAGCTGATGCGATATCCGAAAAGTAAGGAATAAACGGGTATACGGGGAGATCGATGAACATCGCAACACAGGCTCAAAGCTATTTCAACGACTGGATGTCGGAAAAGACAGCCCCCAAATGGCTGGAGAAGCTGCTCACCAAGCAACTGCCGGTGGCTGTGGCGCTGATACTGGTTTTACTGATCAGTTGGCGAGCCGCGGATCTCACATGGAGCCTGATACCTGCACCCGAGATTCAACAGAAGATGCAACCACAAGGCGTTAAATCCACGTCGAACACCCAGCGGAAGACGACCTCCAATCAGCTCGACAGTGTGGCTGAACTACACTTGTTTGGTGTTGCAGGAGCTGCCAAAACAGTAAAGAAAATCGATACCAAGGCACCGGAAACCCGACTCAATTTGACACTGCATGGGGTATTTGTGGCTGATGAAGCTGAAAAGGGTGAGGCCATCATCGGAACATCGGGCAACGTGCAAAAATACTATAAAGTCGGCAATGCAGTCATGTCGGGAGTTACATTACAGGCAGTCTTCGAAGATCGGGTGGTGTTGTTGAGGAATGGGCAGTCGGAAGTGTTACGATTTCCCAAGGTATCGAAGCCAAGAACCACAACAAGTACCCGGGGTAGCACTAGGGCCAAAAGCCGCTCATCACAAACGGGATTCGGGCCGGGAGCGGCAACCAACAGCACAAGTAAAAATCTGAAGAAGTATAGTGATCTGTTGCGCAATGAGCCGTTGAAGATTTTTGAGTTTGTTCGTTTCGTGCCTGTGAAATCCAGGGAAGGCATGAAGGGATATCGAATTTTGCCGCAAAAGAATCGTGAACTCTATAACCAGCTGGGAGTGCGACCCTCGGATCTGGTGACCTCGGTGAACGGCATTACCTTGTCCAATGACAAGGAGGCGATGAAACTGATTGAAAAACTGAAGGGTGTGAAGAACATTCAGGTGGAAATCGTGCGCAACGGAAAGCCGCAAACACTCAATTTCGATCTAAACTGAATCCACTTTAAACCTGTATTTCACCGGCTGGATTGCGCCAGGAATCCATTGCTTCACTAGCCCCCCACGGAATACGCCCCGAAGGAAGTGCCCTTGGGGTGCGCCCCGAAGGAAGTGCCCTTGGGGTACGCCTGAAAAGCGCCACTCGGTGTTGCTCGTCGCTCATTTTGAATCACCAAACCGCTCTTCTCGCAGCTTGATCGGCGTCTGTTTAGTTACCACAGCACCGATCGGGTTGGTGTTGACAGGCCCTACAGATCGGGTGTTGCGGGTGGTGTCGGACGATTGGGTATCAATGCAACCTCGTCGCCATCTTCAAGGCGGCTGAAAAACTCGGCAAACTGCTTGTTGATCGTAGGTCTCAAAAGCGATTCATCGAAGACTTGAGCGACCTGATGCCGACGGTTTCTGAGTAATTTCAGTAGCTCAGAAATGGTTGTCACTGAAGGCGGCAATACCAGTTCTTCACTCTCTCTACCCGTTTTATTAGCCAACCAAGAGAAATAGTAGAGCTTGATCTTGCGTTCTCCCTGACCGTTTTCCTGGCGTGTGTAGCCTATGGTTTCTAACGTTTTGAGATAGTTGTTCCAGTTTTTCTCTTGCTTGACACCCAACTGATAGAGCGTTTCCCAAGAGTAGATCCCGGTATCGTGTCCGTCATCGAAAATTAGGCGAATCGCATACTGACCCTGAGGCTCGATTTTTGTAATGTTGACCGACTCCTTTCCTATGACGGGTGCGTCACTTGCTTTGACCTCCGCCGCTGTGGAGAAGACACGCAGATACTCGCAGGGCAGCTCAAAACTCATTCCATCGGAAAAGCGCAGGACCAGGAGGCGGGATTTTTGGTGCAAATTGATCTCAATGGGGGTTGGGCTCTCACTCGACATAATTCATGCAGGCCAACAAGGTTAGATAAGGGGCAAGGATGATGTCACACAAAGGCTTCCCGCTTCAACCTGGAATCTTTGATGGCTTATCAGCGTCTGCCGCTCCCCCCGACCCTGAGAAGGGTGCGATCCATGGCGCGACTGCTGAGCAGTCGCCGTAGTAGTGCGAACAGATGGGTAGGAAAGGTGACGTGATAGCGCGGTTTGGGCCTGCTGCTTTCCAGGGCATGGATGACCTTTTTCAGCACCGCTTCCGCCGGTAGGGTAAAGGGAGCGGCAGGTCCTTGTTTTTCGAGACGATTTATCAAGGACTGGTAGTACTGCCGATGGACTGAATGGAGGCTGTCGATATGTTTTTGAAACATCCTGTGGGCATTTTCCCGAAATTTGCTTTCGATCGGTCCCGGTTCGATCAGTGAGACGTGAATACCGCTTCCCACAAGCTCCAAGCGCAGCGTGTCGCTCAATCCCTCCAGGGCATATTTACTGGACACGTAGGCCCCACGATAGGGCAGAGTGATAAAACCCAGAATGGAACTGTTCTGAATGATTCGCCCCGCTCCCTGTCTGCGCATTGTGGGTATGATCCGGCAGGTCAGCTCATGCCAGCCGAACAGATTGGTTTCAAATTGTCGCCGCAACGCCTCGCGGCTCAGATCCTCAACCGCTCCGGGCTGACCGTATGCGCCATTGTTGAAGAGGCCATAGAGACGTCCGTCGGTTCTTTTTAACACCTGATCCACGGCCTGATCGATGGAACTGCTGTCATCGAGATCGAGCTGGAGTGATTCGAATCCCTGTCGCTGCAAATCCGCCACATCCTGCTCTTTGCGGGCACTGGCAAAGACACGAAAACCGCGGTTTTTCAGTCCAGCTGCGACGCAATGTCCGATACCACTGGAACAGCCTGTTATGAGTACACTTTTTTCATTTGACATATGGGCGGTAATGTAAAATTTTTTGTAACAATTCTGCTCATGATAGCGTGGTTTGCAGCAATCCAATGCTGATTCAAACGACTTACGGAGTGAACGCCTAAGGGCCTTGAGGAATTAAAGTTTGCCAATTTCCTACCGCTAAAACAAACAGATTGGAATCTTAGCGCAACGCCTGTGATCGACCCGGGACGGGTTGCTCTCAGCCAGCTTTTCAAAGATGCATAAATAAGCAACGGGGATTCGGAGAACTAATAAGTGGATATTGCTACTCTGGTCGGCCTATTGGGTGGTTTCGGCATCATTATCGGGGCTATTGCTTCAGGTGGCGATGTGATGCTGTTTGTGAATATTCCCTCACTATTGATTGTTGGAGGGGGAACGTTCATGGTGACATTGATGCAGGTCTCCCTGGGTGACTTTCTCGGCTCCTTCAGTATCGGTATGAAGGCATTTTTCTACAAGACCGACGACCCTAAGAAACTCATCGAAGAGGCGGTTGAGCTGGCTGACATTGCACGGAAAAACGGATTACTGGCCTTGGAGGGGCAGGAGATCGGCAATCCTTTCCTCCAGCAAGGTATCGGTCTCTGTGTGGATGGACATGATCCGGCTTTGGTCAATAAGTTGTTGACCAAGGATATCGATCTGACGATTCAGCGCCACGAGGTCGGCCAGACTATGTTCAAGAATATGGCAACCATGGCGCCGGCCATGGGAATGATCGGTACCCTGGTCGGTTTGGTGCAGATGCTGGCGAACATGTCGGATCCGGCCAGTATCGGGCCCGCCATGGCAGTCGCCTTGCTGACAACACTCTATGGTGCCGTTATCGCGAATGCCTTCGCACAACCCATTTCTGACAAACTTGCCCGGGCCAGTGCGATGGAGAAGACCAACAAGTCGCTGATCATGGAGACAATCTCTGGCATCCAGGAAGGCATGAATCCACGGGTGCTGGAACAGCTTTTGAGCACCTATCTCCCAACCGGTAAGCGTCCGGTTCAGGAAACCTGACCAAATGGCGGACGAATGCCCGAAATGCCCTGACGGACTTCCTCCGTGGTTGGCGACCTTCGCCGATCTGATGTCATTGCTGATGTGTTTCTTCGTTTTGCTGCTCTCCTTCGCGGAGATCGATGCCGCACGTTTCAAGAAAATGGCCGAATCGATGAAGGATGCCTTTGGTGTCCAGCGTGAAATCCCGGTAATGGACGTCGTCAAGGGTACCAGCGTGGTCATGCAGGAATTCAGCCCGGGAAAGCCGGAACCGACGCCGATAGAAGAGCTCCGCCAGCAGACTACGGATGTGGAACAGGATTTTCTGCAGAGTGAGGATCAACGTAGCGAGGCTGAGGACCAACAGGATCTCGATATCGACATGGCAAAGGCCGCGATGCAGGCTCAGATTGAGGAAGAGGTCAAGGAGCAGGCAGAAGAGCTGCAGGAGATGCTGGACGGCGAAATTTCGGAAGGATTGCTGGATGTGGAGACGGAGGATACAAAAATTATCATTCGCATCCAGGAAAAGGGTTCATTTCCATCGGGTCGGGCGACTCTCAACCCCGATTTCTTCGAAGTGATCTCAAAAATAACCGATGTTATAGCCAACACGCCTGGTAAGATCATTGTTGCCGGTCATACTGACAACATCCCGATTTCCACCCGGCGCTTTCGCTCGAATTGGGAGCTCTCGTCTGCCCGGGCGGTGACTGTGGTGCACGCCATGCTGAGTAATGCGGCCATTGATGAAGGTCGCTTTCTGATCCAGGGGTATGCCGATTCACAACCACTGGTTGTCAATGATACGAGTGAAAACAGGGCGACAAACAGACGTGTCGAGCTTGTGATTCAGCGTGGTGAGGATGAGGATAGCGGTGAGGTGATCAAGGCCAGTGAACAATAGTGTAAGCTGGAGAGGAGTGCTGATAGATGACGAAGAATGAGAAGGCAATGACACAGGATGAACGCAGAGAGTTCTTCCGCATCGATGATTCGATACAGGTCAGCTATCGTGTGATCACCCTGAATGAGTTACCTGAAAGCATCGATGACAAAATGCAGGGGACAGACAGATTCACCGTAATGACCCGGCTACAGACCATCAGCCAGCACCTGTCCGCACCCCTGCACCGTATCGAGCAGCGGGATCCTGATATAGCCGACTATCTCAAGGCGTTGGATGACAAGATCAATTTACTGGGACAAAGTTTCCTCGCACAGGAAAATGAGTTGCTGAATCGACCCTCCCATTCGGTTAACCTGAGTGCCGGTGGCATTGCCATGGATATCACCGAGAAGTTGGAAGTGGGTGACCTGGTTGAGATAAAGCTGCTGCTGTTGCCCTCATTTACCGGTGTGGTGGCCTACGGCGAGGTGGTTGGCATCGAAGAGGCAATCGGTGGAGATGCGGCCTATCCCTTCCACACCAGGATAAATTTCACGCTCATCCGCAATAGTGATCAGGATGCCTTGATCCGCCACATCACAAGGCGCCAGGGTGAGATGCTGCGTCAACGTAGAGAACAGTTGGATCAGCAGAACGACTGATTCGCCGTTGCTGGCTGTGTATTGAGCATGACTTTGGGCGCTTTTCTGCCGCCCGTATCCACTCTCCGGCGTAAAACCGCAAAACAATCACTCGTGTGTGAGCTCGAGCAGAGACCGGTCCGACGGTATTGTCAGGTGGAATTTGGTCTTGAAATGTCGTTTATCACCCCCAATATGGTAGGATTCCCCGATTCAGCGGCGCTGATACCATCGATACCGCCGCAACCGAACGATTGAGGAACCTGTGATGCCCATCTATGAATATCGTTGTGAGGCTTGTGATCATCAGCTGGAAGTCATCCAGAAAATGAGTGACCAAGCGCTTTCCGAATGTCCGGAATGTAAGTGTGATAGCCTCAAGAAGGTTATCTCTGCAGCCGCTTTCCATCTCAAGGGAAGCGGTTGGTATGAAACCGATTTCAAGAACGGGAGTAAGAAAAACGTCCATGATGGCGAAGGCAGTGAGAAGAAAGCTGCCAAGAGTGAAACCAAGCCGGCGGCCAGTTGCAGTGGCGGTTCCTGCGGGTGCCATTAAGCACCCGGTGGATAGTTAAATGAGCTTCCTTCGCCGCTATCTGGTGGCCGGACTGTTGGTGTGGTTGCCCCTTGGGGCCACCTTTCTTGTCATCAATTTACTGGTCAGCTGGATGGACACCAGTCTATTACTGCTGCCTGAGGCCTATCGCCCCGATAATCTGTTAGGTTTCCATATTCCGGGACTGGGGGTTCTGCTCTCCCTGCTGATTCTGCTCCTTACCGGATTGGTGGCCGCCAATCTATTCGGGCGAAAAGTGGTAAGCATGTGGGAGGGGCTGCTGGCCCGGATTCCATTGGTCAGATCGGTCTACTCCGCTGTCAAACAGATGGTCGAGACCATGTTTGCCGACAAAGGCAAATCGTTTCGTAAAGTGGTTTTGGTCGAGTTTCCCCGGCGTGGGCTCTGGACTCTGGCTTTTTTGACCAGCGAAGAGGGTGGGGCGGTGCAGCAGGCGACCGGCCGGGATGTGGTCAACGTCTATGTACCCACCACGCCAAACCCGACAGGCGGCTATTTTGTGCTGGTACCGAAAGAAGATATACGGGAATTGGATATGAGTGTCGATGAGGGATTGAAGATGCTCCTCTCCATGGGTGCAGTCAATCCGGGTGATGGGCTTGCAGAGTCTGAGGTCAAGCCGTAACATTCCCGCCTTTTAGCCGGTTGCCGGATTAATATCGCGGATTCTCACAGGAATATTCCATGCGCAGTCACTATTGTGGACAGATCAACAGCTCTCATATCGACCAGGAAGTAGAACTTTGTGGTTGGGTACACCGAAGACGGGATCACGGTGGGGTCATATTTATCGATCTGCGGGATCGGGAAGGTCTTGTTCAGGTGGTCTACGATCCCGACCTGCCGGATGTTTTCAGTGTCGCCGAGCATGTGCGCAATGAATATGTGCTGCGCATCAAAGGACGTGTCAGGGCCAGGCCTGAAGGTACGGTCAATCCCGATCTGCCCACCGGCGAAATCGAGATCCTGGGGTTGGAGCTGGAAGTGCTGAATGGTGCCGAAACGCCGCCGTTCCAGCTCGATGAACATGAAAACGCCTCGGAAGAGATACGTCTGCGCTACCGTTACATCGATCTGCGTCGTCCCGAGATGCTGGAGAAGATCCGCACCAGGGCTCGGGTTACCCAGGTGTTGCGTCGCTTCCTGGATGATAGCGGATTTCTGGACATCGAAACACCGATGCTTACCAAAGCGACACCCGAAGGCGCACGTGATTATCTGGTCCCCAGCCGTACCCACCCCGGTTCCTTTTTTGCATTGCCTCAGTCACCGCAACTCTTCAAGCAGCTGCTGATGATGTCGGGAATGGATCGCTACTATCAGATCGTGCGCTGTTTTCGCGATGAGGATTTGCGTGCCGACCGGCAGCCGGAGTTTACCCAGCTCGATATAGAGACCTCTTTTCTAGATGAGGATGAAATCATCCAGCTCAATGAAGAGATGATTCGTCAACTCTATAAAGAGATACTGGATGTGGATCTGCCGAATCCCTTTCCGCGCATGAGTTATGACGAGTCGATGGAGCGCTATGGATCGGATCGTCCCGACCTTCGTGTGCCCCTTGAGTTGGTGGATCTGCGGGATCTGATGAAAGAGGTCGAATTCAAGGTCTTTTCCGGTCCTGCGAAGGATCCCAAGGGCCGTGTGGCGGCCTTGAAGGTGCCCGGGGGCAGTTCCCTTAGCCGTAAAAAGATCGATGAATACACCAAGTTCGTGGCGATCTACGGCGCCAAGGGGCTGGCCTATATCAAGGTCAATGAGATCGCCAAGGGTGTCGAGGGGTTGCAGTCGCCAATTCTCAAGTTCCTCCCGGATGAAGTCGCCCAAGCGATACTGCAACGTACCGCTGCCGAAGACGGTGACCTGATATTCTTTGGTGCCGACAAGCGTCATGTGGTGAACGAATCCTTGGGAGCCCTGCGGGTCAAGTTGGGGCATGACCTGGAACTGTTACAGGGTGAGTGGCAGCCACTCTGGGTGGTCGATTTCCCGATGTTCGAATGGGACGAGCAGCACGACCGCTGGACACCCTTGCACCACCCGTTTACCTCACCCAAGCTGGATCAGCTCGATGTGCTCGAGAGCAATCCCGGGGCCTGTAAATCTCGGGCCTACGACATGGTCATGAACGGTGTTGAGCTGGGTGGTGGTTCCATTCGTATCCACCAGCAGGAAGTACAGCAGAAGATCTTTGAGCTGTTGGAGATCAGCGAAGATGAGGCCGAAGAGAAGTTCGGCTTTCTGTTGACCGCCCTGCAATACGGCTGTCCACCCCACGGTGGTCTGGCCTTCGGTCTCGATCGTCTGGTCATGTTGCTGACCGACTCCGCCTCGATCAGGGAAGTGATGGCCTTCCCGAAGACCCAGACAGCGGCATGCCTGCTCACTGCCGCACCTTCGGAAGTGGGCGCCGATCAGTTGCGGGAACTCTCGATCCGGGTTAGAAAACCGGTTAGTGAAGAAAGCAAATAAACGCCCCGAATCGGTCCTGGTTGTGGTCTATACCACAGCGGGTGACATATTGATGCTGCGTCGAACCCGCCCCGGGGATTTCTGGCAGTCAGTGACCGGTAGCCTGGAGTGGGGAGAATCCGCCGCCCAGGCTGCGCGTCGGGAACTCTATGAGGAGACCGGGATTATGGCCGGCGGGGCCTTGTTCGATCTTGCCTGTCAGGAGATCTTTCCCATCCTTCCCGCCTGGCGCTCACGCTATGCGGCAAACACCCACACCAATACCGAGCACTGGTTTGCGGTGATGTTGCCTTTCAGGCGGCAACCCAGGCTTCACCAGCAGGAACATGCTGAATATCGCTGGGTCTCCTATGCACAAGCCCTTCGCTTGGCGTCATCATGGACCAATCGGAAAGCGATTCGACATCTTTTCGGCGAAATCGCTTAAGGCCTATCAACACTCTTCCCGCTGCCGGCTCTGGTATGCGGGGTGCAGTACCCCTCATGACTACTGTTTCGCAAGCCATGCTGCGATTGCGCGCATCTCCTTTTCGCTGACGGCTGTCATGATGCCCTTCATAATATTCGATTGGCTGTTGCTGCGGCTGCCGTTCTTCATGTCACGCAATTGATTGTAGAGGTAACCTTCATTCTGTCCAGCGATCTTCGGATAGTATGGGTCCACAGGTGAGCGGCCATCAACACCGTGGCATCCCGCACATGCCTTGGCGAGGTAGAGGTTGGCACTGTCTATGTCATTGGTTTCGGCATATGCGCTGGATATCGGAATAGTTGCAATGAGACCGCAAAGATATAACGCAGTATAACTCGATTTATTCATCTTTATGACCTCCCGGCCTGGAATATTGTATGAAGGTATTCGTTCATTCGAATTCAGTTTCATCATTCTGAAACATCCTTGCCACTTCAAAGCGCAAACGCTTCTCGATGCCGATCCCCTGCCAGCCGTCAACACTGTTCAATGCCGCCAACGCCAGTGGTAACCCTTCATTATTACGGATCAGCAGGGTTTCGGTGGAGCCGTCCGATATTTGACTGATGATTTGTCTTCCATAGATATCCTGGTAGTCGATCGTTCCTTCCGAGTCCCAAAGATCGCTTTGCTCATTGTCCAGGGTCACCACTGCGAGTGGTCGTCCATCCATTGACCTGATAAATTGATGGATCTCATCGATGGTGCGTTGTCTGGATTCCTCTATAGGATCTTCGCTAAACTTCAGTGAGTATTCGGACATAGGCTATCCTTGGTTATCACAGCAAATATATTATTGTCATGGCGCAACAAACACCCAAGGTTAAAAAAAGAGCGGGAAAGGTTATTCACAGTGCGGTTTCGCAGCATGCCCTTGAAAAGGCGAAAGAGATACGAACCCGTTACGGTGACGAAATCGATTATCGGACGGTGCTCAACATGCTCGAAGATAGAAAATCGGTTCGCTATCCTGTGAAGATCAGGTTTGTATCGGAAGGTATCGAACCCGGCATGTTCGCAAAAACAGAGCCTGTTTCTGATAATCCTGAGGATGGCTACACCATCTTGTTGCACAGTTATTACAAAAATCGACACGACGATATACCCGCGCTCATTCTCTATCAATTGGTGCTGGTTAACTATGGCGATCTTGCCACTGCAAACGATGCAGAAATATTCGGTGCCACCGTGCTTGGTATGGATCGCGATGCCTATTACAAACAGATCGCCTCTCTGGTTGATGCGGCCTGGGGTTGCTGACCACATCGATCTGCCCCCTTTGAATTCAGCAAACAAGGTTATTCGGGAAGCTTCGCGAGCCATTCTGCCAGTACAGACATCTCCTCATCACTGATCAGGTGCATTACATTTTTCATGGCCATTGAGTGGGCATTCGATCGCGATCCGTTTTTTATATCTTTCATCTGTGTCAAAAGATACTGTTGTGGTTGCCCGGCTAATTTAGGATATTCATCCATCACCGGCTCTTTGCCGTTTACGCCGTGGCATGCGATACAAGTACGTTCATGGTAGAGAGCAGGCGCATCCAATGCCTGTGCCGCAAAAGGCGTCAGGGCGATGGCGAGGATGCCGATGTAAGTGATCAATCTGTTATGAATTGTCATAATGTCATTACCCAAGAAGAAACTGCGCATGTGTCAGTGACCGATTGTGGATGAGACCCCTCCGCTAAAGCTTGCACGCTTTGTGTATCGCAACAGTACCGCCCAGCAGGGGTTTGCCGATAACGTCTGAAAAACCTAATTCAGAGAGCAGGCGAGAGAGCTCGTCCGTGGAGTAGAAAAGACGGATGGCATCAATAAAATAGTCACAGCAGTTTCTCGCTTCCGGTCCGACTCTGATGGCCCAGGAAATCGTTTTTAGACATCCCCGCAAATAGAGGCAATAAGCCTCTTCAATTATTTTGTTGGCTGGCCTCAGCATGTCGAAATGATAGAAGTGTCCCCCGGGTTTAAGCACCCGATTGATCTCTGAGAAAACATCGATGACACGCAAATGACGTGTTGCATATTGTAAAGTCACCACGTCGAAATGGTTGTCGGGAAATGGCAACCGATGCACATCGCAGATATGTCCTTTAATATCGAAACCCTGTTGTGCGGCACGATCGCTGCCGACTTTCTGCATGGCATCACTGCGATCGACTGCGTAGATATCAAGGTTCGGCTCTTTTTTCAGCAGGTCGATACCGATCACATTGGTTCCGGCGCACACATCGAGCACCCGTTGGCCAGGTGAAACGTCAATTGTGGCGATGAATCTGCGACGCAGACCATTCAGGGTTCCGAGACTGGCAAAGTCGTTGGCTTTGTCATAGACCGCTGCGACATCTGAAAACACCGCATCGATCTGGCTTTCCCAGATCGATTCGAATGCCTGTCGCCGGACATTTTCTCTGTTCTGGAAACTGGTTGTCACTGTTCTCTTCTCCGTTGATCAGCATTACTCTCGCTGTGAATGAACGAGCATAAGTTCTTACATCCCTTATCACGCCCTGTGCTGTATATGGATATTGGTGATGCAGTCATTTTTAATGAGGTTCTTCACTTTGGATTGGGCCATGGTGCATCCTTTCGTGATCCGCATTCGTCATCCCCTTTGGCAGGTTTGGCGCCGGTTCCGGCCGCAATTGAGCAAAGCCGGAATTTCTCCCTGCCTGTTCAACATCATGCGGGTTGTGACATTCAGTACAGACCCACCAGCGTTTTTTGCCGCCCTTGTCCCACATGCCGATTCGCTTACCGTGGATTCCGTCGCGCCAGGCACGATAGACCTGACCGTGACACTTGCCGCAGAGTTTTTGCGGCTGATTGAAGCTGATCGAATAGCCAAAATTGTCGATCAGCTTGGTGCGGTCGACCAAGTGGTGACAATCAAGACACCAGACGCCTCCTTTGCCATGCTTGAGGTTCATGGCGTCAGGAATAATGTCCAGATGCATCTTCAACGGGCGGGGATCCTTGTTGTACGGGATCGGAACATATTCACCGTTGTGGCAGGCCATACTGCATATCGTCAGCAGTTTGTTCCTGTCAATTTGCGGTTCACGGGGTTTCACCACAGCCTCTTCATGAAAGTAATCCGCTTCTATATCCATGTGACCCATAGGGATAGTGCCTTCGAAAGGGTCTCCCCACCACAACACGCCACCTGTAGCGGGGGAGCATTTCACATTCATCATCCCAGGTGCTGTTTCATGTGAAATGACCTGTGACATGCCGTCCCGGCTTTCGAAGCACTCGTTGCCATCCTGAGCCTCAGTGCCGATTGCGGACTTGATCGACATAACCGCCAGCAAGCAGAGACCCAAAATAAACAGATGGTTTCGATAGCTCGTCATCGTTTTTTCTCCAAATCGATATGGTCCGCACAATCCATGAGTCACAAGGTCAAGTTGTTGCTTCGGTCTGTTCGCCTGTAATAGGTTGCTCGCTTACCGGTGTTTGGTATCGGACTTCTCCCAGCATTACCGCGACCGCACCTTTAAGCATGAAGGTAAGCATGAAAAAACCGATTGCCCACACACCGCCGACAACCATGAGTTCAATATGGCTCGGTGTATATTCTGCGAACTCGCCAATGGGTGTCGGGATCACGCCTGGCAGCATCAAGCCCATACCTTTTTCGATCCAGATGCCGATAAAGGCAGCGAAACAGATGATGGGCAGGAGAGTCAGGTTTTTTCTGATCCTGGGTATCAGCAACAGCACGAATGAGCCCACCATCAGGGATAGTGCAGTCCAGAAATAGGGCACCAGGCTGTTCAGGCCATTGTGCCCAAACATCAGATATTGCAGACCCAGGGAGTGCTCGGTGGCGGGATAGAGTTCAGTGACTATCTCCGACATTGTCAGAAACAGTGCTATGCCGAGACACCAGACGACAATCTGGGAAAGGAGGTGGAAGGCCTCATCGGCAATCTTCATGGGTGTGAAACGGCGCACCAGAAGGAATACGATGATGATCAGCGAAGGGCCCGCGGCAAACGCCGTGGTGATGAACTTGATCGGCATCATCGAGTGGAACCACATCGGACGCGCCGGCATGGTGTTGATCAGGAATGCGGTAACCGTATGGATACTCAATGCCCAGACAATGGCGATATAGACGATCGGCAGATAGAAGGCCTTGTTGACCTCAGTGCCGGCATATTTTTTGTACAGGTAGTAGAAACCGCCGATGATATTGAGCAGCAGGTAACCGCTGAGCACGATAACATCCCATGTCAGCATGGCATGGGGCCAGTTGAAAATGCCAATCACCGGGAAGATATGCCACAGGCGGTCCGGTCTACCCATATGCGCAACGACGAAAAGCAGACACATCACCACCGCAGCAATGGCGAGCATTTCGCCAAGTATCACAATGCGGTGCAACTCTTTGTGTTTATAGACATAGGCCGGAAATACTACGGTTACCGCAGCTGCCGCCACACCGACCATGAACACGAAATTGGCCAGGTAGAAACCCCAGCTGACCTGATCGTTGAGGTTGGTGACGATCATGCCATTGGCGATCTGGACATACTCCCCGTATCCCCAGAGCATGATGAAAAAGGCCAGGAAAAGCATCCAGGACCAGAACAGGATGCCCCCGGTGAAGCCTGCCCGCAGGAAATCGACCACGAATTGAAAAAAGCGCATCATGAGATCTCCCCTTAATCCATGAAATAGAAAAACTTGGGATAGGTATTGAGGTCGGCCCGCAGGCGGAACACTTTCTTGTTTGCCAGGACTTTGCGGATTTCACTGTTCGGATCCAAAAGATTGCCGAACTTGCGGGCGCCGACAGGACATACCTCGACACAAGCGGTCCAGCGGCCTTTGCGGGTACGCTGGATACAGAAGCTGCATTTCTCGACAACACCTTTCATACGCGGGCGATTGCCAAGATAGTGGGTATTGGGATTCATCTCTTCCTTCGGCAGATTGGGTTCGCCCCAATTGAAGCGCCGGGCCCAATAGGGACAGGCGCCGATGCACATGCGACAGCCGATACACCAGTTGTAATCGATAACCACGATGCCGTCGGGATCACGATAGGTGGTACGTACCGGACAGACCTTGACACAGGGAGGTTTCTCACACTGCATGCATTGCATGGGAAAGTAGAAGGCGTCCTTTTCCGGCACCTGTTCCGGTTCATAATAGTGCTGGCCTTCCAGCACCACTCCCGCGGGTTTGTAGGCGTTGCCGCCGACCTGAACGCCGTATGCATCCGGGTAACCGTGTTGATCCCTGCCTGCCTCGGTAAAATTTCCCTTTTCCATGCGTAACACGCGAATCCACTCGATCTGCTGTTCGTCGCCACGGGATTGGTTGTTCTCCGCCACGCAGGCCTTGACACATCGACGGCAACCGATGCATTTCTGTATATTGAGCGCATATCCAAACAAAACACCCTCCATTGAGGGTGCATCGTCGACGATGACTTTTTTACCGTATTCCTCTGAATAACGGGTTTCGAGGCGATCGATAGCCTCCTTTTTTTCCTCATCTGTCATCAGCCGATAGTTTTTCTGGAAATGTTCCGCCCATGTGACATTCGCTTTCGCCGGTTTGGGATCGGACAGCAGCATCGCCGCGCCGGATAGTGATGCCACCGTGTAGTTGCCCGCACTGCGCAGAAAATCACGGCGGGTGGTGGGTTTGCTATCGTTTTCTTTGCTCTCTTCTTGTTTGGGCATGGTTGTCCTCAGATCGAGTGGCTATCGTATAGACTGGAACAATCTCTTGATGATCAGGATTCTTTGTTATAGGTATCGACGAGTGACTGCACCATTGTGTCCTTTTCCTCGTCGGTCATAACCACATATTCCCGTTGCAGGAGTTCATTTTCACCCTTAACGGCGTCTTGGTTATATTGCTGTCGCAAGTCGGGCTGAGGCATGGAATCAACGACAGTCTTGGCCAGTCCAGCGGTGCCGGCGACACTCACCGTGCTGATGGCTGCCTGCTTGAAAAAACGTCTGCGGGTAGTATCCGGCTCATCTGAACTGTCCAACCGGGTGTGCTGTTGATTATCAGTTACTCCGAACAGCCATTTTTGCAGCGGCATGATCCATCTTTTAAGCATCTGAATTACCTCTTGGCCTGTTTCAAGACTGTCAATACATTCCGCTATACCGATTAGCGGTAAAGTTTTGTCGTTAAAAAAAAAGCGGAATACTGCAGTCGCGTTAATTTTTTTACAGCGGTTTTATGCCGGACGTGCAAGCCGATCTCAACAGAAGCAGCAATCCCTGTGCCATTATGCGAGTTGATTCGATATCCTATTGTTTATTTTGATAAAAATATTATCGATAGTTATTCTCAATACGTGCCGGCTAATGGCTGAACCTGACAAAATGTCTGGTTGATTGATGCGCTTGTTGATAACCGTTTGTTATCAAAAGAAAAAAAATATGCCAATTTGGCGTACCGAAAAATGTGATGAGCGGGTGACTGTTGCTGCAAGAATACAGATCGACGCCAAGCCTTGTATGCTTAAACCACCTGAGCAGCTTGTAAACAGCCTCTATTCACGGAGAGCTGATTGCGCGGTAGAAATCGGGCATCGGGCTTTTATCTGACAAAATTGGTAGCAGGAACATTGGATGGGATATTTAATCTCAGCGAACAGCGGGTGAGAAACGGCTATGGGTGAGACGATTCATTTGCAGACCGACAAACGCGAGACTTTGGTCGATATCACAGACCAGGTTGAACGAGTGCTGGCACACAGCGGTATTGAACAGGGATTGGTGAATGTCTACGCGCAAGGGGCAACGGCGGCGATCATGATCCAGGAGAACTGGGACCAGAGTGTGCAGACCGATGTGGTCAACCTGCTGCGCAAGATGATCCCGCAGGGTGTCTGGCTGCACGACGCCCAGGACGGCAATGGGGACAGTCACCTCAAAGCGGGCCTGGTTGGGCCATCCGAGACCATCCCGATTATCGATGGCAAACTGGGTCTTTCACGCTGGCAGAATATCTTCTTCTGCGAGTTCGACGGTCCCAGGAGTGACCGTAAGGTTGTCTGTACAATCTTATCGGAATTATGAGTAACAGATGTTGACACAATTAGGATGCTGATTATCAGTTATACCTGAGGATGAATGATATTCATGTCAGCTTGGGAGTCCTGGTTAGTGACATCCGTGTAGCAATAGACTTAGGTGTTATAGAAGCGTTGCAAAATCATCTGTTTATCCGCAGTTATAGGGCACATACACATACAGTGTCAGGTATACATTGCTTTTGACCAGTCTGGAAGATGTCGGCTCGATCCTGAGTGACAAAAATGATTTCATCAGTATCAAAGCCTAATGATTTTGAACGATCGAGAAAACGTTCAATAGTCTCTTCATCCACCCGGGGTTTCCTTGCCAGTAGCCAAAGATAATCACGGTTGTATCCACTGACAAAGGCGTATTGGTAGTCACCCTTGTCCAGTTCGAAGATTACATATGAGCTATAGAAAGGACCGAAAAACGAGACCTGTAAATGGCCTTTTTGTTTGTCATCGACAAAGTATGCCTTGCCTTGCGCCTCTTTCCATCGTTTATTCTTGGTGGAGTATCCTCGGTTGATGACATCGATGCCGCCGTCTTTTCGTAATGCGTAGTTGGCGGTGACATTATTCAGGCCTTTTTCAAAGCGATGGTCCAGGCGTGCGATTTCATACCATGTGCCGAGATATCGGTCGATTTCAAATCCGCTGATGGGCTGGATGCCTCGAGGTAGCTGAGTACAGCTTGCCAGTACGAGACTTACAGCCAACAGATAAACAATACGCCTTGAGATATCTGATACCGCAACACAAAACCGTTTGCGTTGATCAGCGTTCATTTACGGACATTAATATTAAGAGGACTGTTCTTCCAAGGCATCAAGGAAGCGTTCCGCATCCAGTGCCGCCTGGCAACCGGTGCCGGCGGAGGTGATCGCCTGTCGGTAGACGTGATCCATCACATCGCCGGCGGCATAGATGCCTGGGATGGAGGTTTGCGTGGCGTTACCCTCCAGGCCCCCGGCAACGTGTAAATAGCCGTTGGTCATATCAAGCTGCCCCTCGAACAGCGATGTGTTGGGGCTGTGTCCGATGGCGATAAAAACGCCCTGCAGATCGATCTCCTTGGTCTCGCCGTCTTTGACATTCTTGATGCGCATGCCGGTGACCCCGCTCTGGTCCCCGAGTACTTCATCGAGCACATGATCCCATTCAATGGTGACATTGCCATCCGCTGCCTTGCTCTTCAGTTTATCAGCCAGTATCTTCTCGGAGCGGAACTGATCGCGCCGGTGCACCACAACCACTTCGGAGGCGATGTGCGACAGGTAGAGCGCCTCTTCCACGGCGGTATTGCCACCGCCGATGACGGCGACCCGCTGGTTTTTATAAAAGAATCCGTCACAGGTGGCACAGGCCGAGACACCGCGACCGCGAAATGCCTGCTCGGATTCCATTCCCAGGTACTTGGCGGAGGCCCCGGTGCAGATGATCAGGGCATCGCAGGTGTAGACCGCCTGGTCTCCGGTGAGGCGAAAGGGGCGTTCAGCCAATTCCGCCTTGTTGATATGGTCGAAGATGATCTCGGTGTCGAAGCGTTCCGCATGCAGACGCATCCGCTCCATCAGGTCCGGTCCCTGCACACCGGCGTTGTCGCCTGGCCAGTTGTCCACTTCGGTGGTGGTCATCAATTGACCGCCCTGTTCCATACCGGTCACGAGAACAGGATTCAGGTTGGCACGTGCGGCGTAGACCGCTGCGGTATAACCGGCGGGACCGGATCCCAGAATCAGCAGGCGACAATGCTTGGTTTCGCTCATGTATACTTACTCCAGCTCAGGCCTGCCCCGGCTTGTTGTGTGGCAGGCGATATTAAATAAGACTTGGCCTTGCGCGTCCTTAATCGGTGACCCGCATCCAAGACATAAATCAGGATTGCGGGAATACTACGTAATCATCCCTCCGGGGTAAAGAATCGAGAGAATATGGTAATGAAAATCGGCATACCGAAAGAGATCAAGCCCCTGGAGGGACGGGTAGGTTTGGTCCCTGAGGCCTGCGGCGAGTTGGTCAAGGCAGGGCATCTGGTGATGCTGGAGCAGGGCGCGGGCAGCGCCAGTGGTTACACGGATCAGAAATATGAGAAGGCCGGGGTGGAGATCGTGTCCGATGCAGAGACGATCTATCAGCAGGCCGAACTGGTAGTGAAGGTCAAGGAGCCATATGACAATGAGCCGGAAATGCTGCGGGAAGGGCAATTGCTGTTCTGCTTTCTCCACCTGGCAGCGGATGAGGGATTGACCCGGCGTCTCTTACATTCAGGCGTCACCGGCATCGCCTTTGAAACGGTGGCGGACCGAGGAAGGTTGCCGATTCTGGCCCCGATGAGTGATATAGCCGGTCGAATTGCAGTACAGAATGGCGTTACCCTGTTACACCATCAGCATGGGGGCAGGGGGCTGTTGCTGGGTGGCCTGCCAGCCGCGGAACGGGGTCATGTGGTGATATTGGGCGCCGGTCAGGCGGGTGGCAATGCCGCCCAACTTGCCGCTGCCGTGGGTGCCCGGGTCACGGTGTTTGATCGATTAAGGGAGAAAATGGGCGCGATGCGGGTACTTGGCAACAGTGTCACTGCACTCTATCCCTATCAGGATGCGATCAGCGAAGCGGTTGCCAGTGCCGACCTGCTGATCGGTGCGGTGCTGATTCCCGGTGCGAAAGCGCCGCATCTGATCTCACGCCAACAGATTTCGACGATGCAGGCGGGCAGTGTGGTTGTGGATATATCAGTCGATCAGGGCGGGTGCATCGAGACTACCCGCCCGACGACCTATGAGGAGCCGACCTATCAGGTGGATGGGGTGACCCACTTTTGTGTGACGAATATGCCGGGTGCGGTGCCCAGGAGCGCCAGCCAAGCCCTCTCCGCGGCGATGATGCCCTATCTGAAACGCCTGCTTGAGGGGTGGCAGGACGATCTGTGCCTGAAGGCTGCGGTCAACCTCTCCAAGGGGGAGCTGATCTATCCGGCCTTGCGTGACCAGTATTTATGAAACTACAATAATAAATAACTGTAACATTTTAATTTAAAAAGATTATTGATATGCCAGCACAGGCCAAAAGCCAACAAGCATCAGACCAGAGTGCATTTCACAGCCACGTCAGCCATGCTATGCGTGAAGGCATCATGTGGAGCCTGTTCTGCCTCAGTGGTTATCTATTGCTCTCCCTGTTCAGTTATTCGCCGCTGGATCCCGGTTGGTCCTATACCGGGCCTACCATCTCAGTACGGAATTCCGGTGGTCCTGCCGGTGCCTGGTTTGCCGATGTCTTTCTCTACCTGTTCGGGATTTTTGCCTACCTGTTTCCCATCATGTTGAGCTGGAGTGCAGTACTCGTATTCCGTCGTCGCAATCCCGATGATTCCGTCAACCTGAATCTGGTGCTGGTGCGTTGGCTGGGATTCTTTATCACCCTGGCATCCGGCTGTGCCCTGGCCGCACTCCACACCAACCATTTGGCGGCTACTCTGCCTACAGGTACGGGCGGCGCCCTGGGTAATTTTCTTGGCGGCCACTTTGAGGCCTCTTTTAGCCGCTCCGGCAGTTCTTTGCTGATGCTGGCGCTGTTTCTCAGTGGTTTTACCCTGTTCACCGGTGTCTCCTGGTTTACCGTGATGGACTTTTTGGGTGGGATGGTGCTGGGTGTGATGCGTAAGACCCAACGCTTCTACACTCACTGGCGAGAAAACCTGGCGGCGAAGCGGGCACGCCAGGAAAGGGTTGAGCTGATCAAGAAGGAGCAGAAGAAGTCGGTCAAACGCAAGCAGCCACGCATCGAGCCGGTGATCAATGCGCCAAAAGCCAGTGAGCGGGTTGAGAAGGAGCGCCAGGTGCCCCTGTTCGAGGCCGATCCCAACAGTGAACTGCCCCCGCTGGCGTTGTTGGACCCGGCCAAGCAGACGGTGCAGTCCTATTCACCGGAAGCGCTGCAGGCAATGTCGCGTCAGGTGGAGTTGAAGTTCTCCGACTTCGATATCGAGGTTCAAGTGGTTGCAGTCCACCCCGGTCCGGTGGTCACCCTGTTTGAGCTGCAACTCGCTGCGGGCACCAAGGTCAGCAAAATCAGTAGTTTGTCTAAAGACCTTGCGCGAGCGCTATCGACCATTGCGGTACGCGTGGTGGAGGTGATCCCCGGTAAATCGGTGATCGGTCTCGAAATCCCCAATGAGTATCGTGAAATGGTCTTTCTCAGCGAAGTGCTCCAGTCTGAGACCTACGAATCGGCGAAATCCCCGTTGACCCTCGCCCTGGGCAAGGACATCGCCGGCAATCCGATGTGCGCCGATCTGGCCAAAATGCCCCATGCGCTGATCGCCGGTACCACCGGTTCCGGTAAATCGGTGGCGATCAATGCCATGATCCTCAGTCTGCTCTACAAGGCCAAGCCGGATCAGGTACGGATGATCATGGTCGATCCCAAGATGTTGGAGTTATCGGTCTATGAAGGCATACCCCATCTGTTGACCCCGGTGGTGACCGACATGCAGGAGGCGGCCAATGCCCTGCGCTGGTGTGTCGGCGAGATGGAACGGCGCTATAAACTGATGGCCAGCCTGGGTGTGAGAAACATCGTCGGTTACAACCGCAAGGTCAAGGATGCGATCAAGAAGGGTGAACCGATCAAGGACCCGTTGTTTCAGCCCGAGCCAACCGAGATCATCGAGGCGATGGAGCATCCCACCCTGGAACCTCTCCCCTATATCGTGGTCATTATCGACGAGCTTGCCGATATGATGATGATGGCGAGAAAGAAGGTCGAGGAGTTGATCGCCAGGCTGGCACAGAAGGCGCGTGCCTCCGGTATCCATCTGATTCTGGCCACACAGCGGCCATCGGTGGATGTGATCACCGGTCTGATCAAGGCGAACATACCCACCCGTATCGCCTTCCAGGTCTCCTCCAGGGTCGACTCCCGTACCATCCTTGATCAGATGGGTGCGGAACACCTGCTGGGTCATGGCGACATGCTCTATATGGGTACCGGCAGCAATATCCCGCAGCGCATGCACGGCGCCTTTGTGGATGACAACGAAGTGCACCGGGTGGTGAAACACCTGAAACAGGCGGGAGAGCCGGACTATCTGGAAGAGATCCTCCAGGAAGCGACTGAGTCGGTACCCGGTTTTCCGGCAGAGAACGGCGATGTGGAAGATAGCGATCCGCTGTATGACGAAGCGGTACGCATCGTCACGGAGACGCGACGGGCCTCGATCTCGGGTGTCCAGCGCAGGCTCAAGATCGGCTACAACCGGGCCGCGCGGATGATAGAGGAGATGGAGCGTACCGGTATCGTGGGAGCGGCGGAGAGCAATGGCAGCCGAACCGTACTGGCGCCACCACCGCCAAAAGACTGATTGAGAATATAGTTGTATGCAGACAAGCCTGAAACTCATTTGTACCCTGATTCTTTTGGGGGTTGTGCAACCCTTGTGGGCATTGAACGGTCCGCAACAGCTGGAGGCCTTCCTCAAGGATCTCACAACCCTGCAGGCGGACTTCGAGCAAACACTGCAACAGGATGACCAGGCCTATACCAGCAATGGTGTCTTCTATCTGAAACGCCCCGGCCTGTTGCGTTGGGAATACACGACACCGAGTGAGCAGTTGATCGTGGCGGATGGCGATCGCATTTGGCTTTATGATATCGAGTTGGAACAGGTCTCCCATCGCAGTCAACGGGCGGCATTGGTAGGTACACCGGCTCAATTGCTGAGTGACCAAGCCCCTATCAGTGAGCATTTCCAGGTCAATGACCTGGGCGAAGCCGATGGATTGAGTTGGGTCGAACTGCTGCCGAGAGAGAAAGAGTCCCAATTCTCCAGTTTAAGATTGGCCCTCAATGAGAATAATCTGCAGCGTATGGAGATGATCGACAACTTCGGGCAGACCACCCGCTTCGTGTTCGACAATCTCCAACGCAACCTCACATTGGATGCCACCTTGTTCAGGTTCAAGCCACCGCCCATGATCGATCTGATCGGTGACCTATGAACGATCAGGATCTCTTTGCCCGGAACGGGGGCGGAGAGAACCGCCCACTCGCAGACCGGATGCGGCCGCGTACCCTGGAACAGTTCATCGGCCAGTCCCACATTGTCTCAGAGGGCAAACCTCTGCGGCGGGCCATCCAGGAGGACCGCCTCCATTCAATGATCTTCTGGGGTCCCCCGGGTACGGGGAAGACCACCTTGGCACGGATGATCGCACAACACTCAGGTGCACAGTTTCTCAGCCTCTCGGCAGTGTTGTCCGGTGTCAAGGAGATCCGTGCCTCAGTCGAGCAGGCGAAGCTCTATAAACAACAGACGCAACGACAGACCGTTCTTTTCATCGATGAGGTACACCGGTTCAATAAATCCCAACAGGATGCCTTTCTGCCCCATGTGGAGGATGGCACCGTGGTCTTCATCGGCGCCACCACCGAAAATCCATCATTTGAGCTCAACAATGCGCTGCTTTCCCGTGCCCGCACCTATGTGCTGAAAGCGCTGACACATGAAGAACTGAAACAGATCATCGACCTGGCGCTGAAAGATGCCGGCAATGGACTTGGCGCAAGAGAGTTTCATATCAGTGACAAGGCCCGCACCCTGCTAGCGGAAGCGGCGGATGGCGATGCCAGAAGGGCACTGAACCTGTTGGAGATAGCTGCCGACCTGACCGAGTCGGGAGAGATCGATGAAACGGTCGTGGCGGAGGTGGCCGGCGGTACGCTGCGCCGTTTCGATAAAGGCGGTGAAGCCTTCTACGATCAGATATCGGCCCTGCACAAATCGGTCAGGGGCTCTGCCCCGGATGCGGCCCTCTACTGGCTGGCAAGGATGGTCGACGGCGGTTGCGATCCCCTCTACATCGCCCGCAGGGTCGTACGCATGGCCTCGGAGGATATCGGTAATGCGGATCCGCGTGCCCTGCAGCTGGCCCTGAATGCCTGGGATACCCAGCAACGGCTCGGCAGCCCGGAAGGGGAACTGGCTATCGCGCAAGCCGTGGTCTACATGGCGTGCGCCCCCAAGAGCAATGCTGTTTATACAGCATGGAATGCCGCCCTAACCGAAGCCAAGACATCCGGCTCCCTAGAGGTTCCTCTGCATCTACGCAATGCACCCACCAAACTGATGAAAGAGCTCGAATACGGTAAGACCTACCGCTATGCCCACGATGAACCCAATGCCTACACTGCTGGTGAAAACTATATGCCGGAACATTTAGCGGGCCATCGATACTACTATCCGGTTGATCGGGGCATGGAGATCAGGATAGCCGAAAAGCTGGAATTTCTGCGTAGATTGGATGAAGAGGCTGCAGACGATTGAACAACTCAGCGGCCTCTATGTTGAAGACAGAAACGCACAGTCTGGAAAGACATCCCACCACTAGAGCATCCAAAAAAAATTCCGATATTAGCGTCCGCTTTTAATAAATTTACACAACAGAGATCCTATATATCGCCAAATTATGTGAATTGGCTCACATAATCTTGTGGTCATTTTCTGAAATGTACCTCTAACAGTCGATCAGGCGTTCCCATAACTGGGTATTAAACGTTAATCTTTTTCCCCGATCATTGGATGGTCATTAATGGAATGACTAAGTTGTATCAGAGGTATATAAGGACATGAAAGGAAGTTCAAAGGTTATAGTGCTGGTATCGATCTCCCTGATGCTGGCAATGCAAGGATGCGGCGGGGGCGGAGGCTCCTCAGACGATCCAGTCAATACGGGTGAATCAAACAACAACGACTCAACGGCTGACAATTCGAACAGTGGTTACACAGGATTGGATTCCCAAGCGACTGTCGATGAATCCAACGCCAAGGATCTGGCTATTGCCGCTGCATCAGGTATCGCGCAAGTTGTAGAGGAAGAGAGTGTCAGTGCCCCCTTTTCTGTTCCTGGCACAGCAGCCAGATCCTATGAACCAACGGAAGAGATGCATCAGCAAACCACGGCAGAGGTATGCACTCAAGGTGGAGAGGCGATAGTCGAGGAAATTACCGAAGAAACTGACCACTGGGTAAACGTATTTTCCTTGAACAATTGCAGTTACGGCGAGGGATTGCACATCTACACCTTCACTGGGAGAGTGCGGCACACCTATTCCAAACAATCGAATGCCTTTGACTATGTCATGACAGGTACGGTGTCATCAGCCAGCAGCCAATCAACGGATATCAACTGGCGTGTGGCTTGCGACGCAAATTTCAGATGCAACATGTCTTCCGATTTCCAAGGTTTCGACGGCCGTAGTTACCGTGTCACTGAGATTAATGTTACAGATGATGGTAACTCGGTTTATACGGCAGCAGGCAGGATCTATGATCCTATTCATGGGTATATTGATGTAACCACGGAAATCCCGTTCACGACGGGTTGCGAAAACGGACGACCTGGTTCGGGACGTTTGAATTTTACCGGTGCTGACCAGACCTTCGGCTACATAGAGTTTGTCAGTTGTACCGAGTATGTAGTCGCAACCAGTAATGGAACAGCGAATAGTTACACCTGGTAAACAAGGACTAAGGACCATAACAGGATGTATGCAGGTGAACGCATGCAGTTGATAGCAGGATGTGTCTTATCTGCCTGTGTATTCGCATGCGATGCTGCTGATCTCATCGAATCGACATCCAAGGGCTGGAAAGCATTCGCGAACAAGCCATTCAGTGCGGTATTGGTCGAATACAGAAGAGATAGTGCGGACGTATACAGTAAATCCAGAATCTATCTAAGTCCTATGGGGATGCGCACTGAACGCCTTTCTGTTCAGAACGGTGAACCTGATCTTATAGTGATCAAGAACCACCATACTGAACAGGTGTGGCTGATTAACCCGGTCCAACACTACTTCACTGAATTACCAATCGATAAAACTAAAGAAACGGAGCGGGTGATAGAAGGAGAGAAAAGGCCGCTGTTAGGTGTTCTGGCAAACGAGCCTTGCTATGGAATGAGGGCTGAGAAGCAATCCGTTCGAGCGGTCGGAGATTCGGAACTGAGTATCTGGCATTGCTTGGATGGTGATGGCAAGCAACATCTGCAACACTTCAGTACGCTGCTTGGTGTAGTCATTCGTCAGGAATTTCAGGATGGGCGAATAAGCGAGCTGCAAGATATTGCATTTATCGATGATTCAGGAAAATATTTCCAACCTTCCAGTGACATGCAGCAGATTTCAATTGGAGAATTGATTACCGGAAGGGTGACATTACCGGATTTTGTCGAATGAGGTTGGAATATGGATTGGCAGATAACTGGTGAGGATTAACTATTGAAGGAGGGTGTCCATTTATCAAGTGTCTCTATTTGCTTGGGATATATAAATAGATCTTGAAGGAAAACATATTTTATCAATCGAACCATTCATTCAAGGAGCTGTTAAAGGAGCTACTGATATGTCTATAAAACTTAATAAGTCAGCAAGGAAATCACACTTTGGTCAAGGTATGACCGAGTACATAATCATAGTTGCCGTCATAGCGATTGCCGCTATCGGCGCATTCGGTTATTTCGGGCAGATCGTTGAGACACAGATTGCCGGTGTTGGCCAGGAGCTTGGTGGCAATAGTGGTGCGGATGCGCGAACTGCTGCAGGTGATCTGGGTCAAGCATCGCAAGATATGGCGGCAGAGGCCAACAACAGTATGACCAACTACCATGATAATGATTCTGAAGCTGCGCCTGGGGGAGGTTAATCGGTCTATTGCTGCAGCAAAATGATCATAATATCGTAGTAGTCGTCCGGTTTTTTCTATTTCTGATGGAAAAAATCGGACGAAATTAGGTGTAGTTCAATGACTCACATATTTCGATCCAAGGAAACCGGTCAAGCACTGCCGCTGGGAATTGCTTTTCTTATGTCCACTATTCTGCTTGGTTTGGTTTTATTCAACACAGGCCAAACCGCATCGGAAAAATCCCGCCTTGTAAATACAGCTGATGCCGCCGCTTACAGTGGTCTTATTTGGCAGGCGCGCGCACTCAACTATCAGGCTTATACAAATAGGGCGATGGTTGCCAACCAGGTCTCAATCGGACAGATGGTGAGTCTCACCTCATGGACTCAATACGCATATATCGTTGCCCGCAATATAGATTACATCGGTACCTGGTTTCCTATCATCAGACCCTATACCCAGGCGGCAGAATCGATAACAGAGATGATTGACGGTGTAATGGTAAATATTGCTGAGGCCTTCATACCTGTTGTTGACACTGTCAATGGTATTTTGAGTCAGTCACAACATGCAATATTTTTGGCAAGTTTCGCTGCAACACCCGGTATTGTGAGAGAGGTTGTCGAGAGAAATGATGATCGTTACAACGTCGATACAGCTTATGCGGTTATCGGTATGGGACAAAATGGAGTGAATTGGAACAGTTTTACTGAGAGATATGAAGATAACGATGGACTTTTACGCAAGGCAAACGTAGTAAATCGCTCAAAGGATGAATTTACCAGTTCTAGGAATCTTCGAACTGGTGACATGTTGCCTGGCGCACCAAATAGACTGGATCTTGGTATTGTACGCGTTTGGGTTAAAAAAGAGGGGAGGACAAATTTTATATCCGAGGAGTCAACGTCAAGCAGTTATATATTTCAGAATAACAGTTCAGCAAGTGATTTAGAATGGGAATGGAAAGGTAAGGATACACTCTCCTTTCACATAGAGGTATGGGACTGTGACCATCGTGGATGTGGCTGGGATCATGATGAAATTCCATTGGGGTGGGGCTCTCGTTATGTCAATGGTGATTTTGAATGTGACGATAGCCAATACCAGAGCAGCAGTTGGTGGGGATGGTATTTCTTTAACGATGGTTGTCCCCGCTATATGCAAGAAAACAGATGGGCAGAAAGGCTTGCCAATATGGAAAAGGAAGAACTTGATGCAGAGTATGAAGGTATCAGGGCTTACTATGACTTGCAGGACTTAAGTCGTGAAAACCGCGATCCCCGATTGACTTTGCGTATCGAAGTTGAACTGCCGCAAAATCATGTGCGAACAGCATCGAAAATAGACGGCCTAGGGTCGGATTCTGTGCCAAATGAAGAACTGAGAAATGGCATAGGTGAGGGAATGTTCGGAACGCAAGACCAGATGGCCGGTGAAGGTTTGGCTGCAATTTCCAGCGGCGAACTTTTTTTTCATCCACCTGATGACTACATACCGTCAAGAAGAAGGGGTAGATATGAAATTGCCAGTTTGTTCAGCCCATATTGGGAAGTGAGATTGACCGAAACACCTTCGTCAAATCGATTCATGGCATGGGCATTGAGAGATCCTTCACTCTTATCGGATGGTGCATCCGGTGTTGCTGCGGGCGTACAGCATTACATAGGAGAAAGAGAAGAAGGATTGCAGCGGTTGCTTGACCTTGAAGAGTCACTGCAAACGCAATTAAGCAGCACAACGGATGAGGAAAGACGCGCAGAACTAGAGAACCAGCTGGTTAATGTGGATTCACAGCTCACACAACTGCAAAATATGCATTACAGTACAGATTTGGTGGCAAACGACCTGCAGCAAGGTATTTCACAAGGTGTCAGTACGGCGGCACAAACACAGCTCGGACAGTATGAACAGATGCTTGAACAGTATGCTCAGCAACAGGGAGAGGCATATGTTGATCAGTTTGAAGATGAGATTGTCGACCAGGTGACTGATCAACTGCAGCAAGCACTGGAGGACGCTGTTGAAGAGGCAGCGGAAAGTGCAATCACATCATTCTTGTGATTACCAATTCGGCTTTGGTATATGCGAGTTGATCAACAAAAGGAAACACTAATGATAGCCATCAAACAGTGCCGATTATTGAAACAGAAGGGAAATGCCACTGTTGAAACGATCTTAATCGCAACAGTTACGGTGCCTCTGCTGACAGGTATTCCACTGATGGGCAAGATCGCAGATATTAATCATACGACTGCTCAGTCAAGTCGCTATCTGGCTTGGGAACAAACGATTGCAGGGCCGCATTACAAAGATATCGAGCAATTGGAGACAGAAGTCAATAATCGATTTTTTGTTCGTCCTGATCTACAGATACGAACAGACCGTGAGGCACTTACCGATGAGGGGTTTGAGAACCCGTTTTGGAGCGGCTTTGGCTATGATGAAGATGATGAGGAAAATCGTCTTGTGGTACTTGGCAGAGGTTTTGATGCAGCAGTCAGCAACCAACGTCCCGAGAGTATAGCGGGCACGCTTTCAGCAGGGATCAATGAAATTGGCGATACACTTGCCAGTATTACAGGTGGTCAGTGGGATATAGAGGAGAATGGTTTATATACTGGCCGGGTATCGATTGAAGTCGCTGGTAATACAATTTTGACATCAGGTGTTGACTGTAATGGACAGGAATCTGAAACTATAGCAGCATGTGTTACCCGTTCAAACACAATCTATGCTGATAGTTGGGACGCCAGAGATCCTGCACAAGCTGCAAGACGTTCACGGTCATTCGTCCCGGCCGGAGCTCTGGAATCGGTAGGTGATGCGCTGGCTGGTGTGGCAACCATTGTACCCTTCTTTGCGGATATTCAAGGTCTTCATTCTGATAGCAATGGGGGGTTTGGTTATATTAACCCTCATGTGTTACCGATGGATCGCTATGCGGAAGACTAAAGTGGCATTTAATGTAAAACAATTCATCGATATCTGGCGTTATGCAATGTGTTCTATAGCGTTTAGCAGTACTTGCTTTGCTTATGACATTCACGATGTTGCAGACCCGCCAGTTGCATCAGTGATATACGTGGGCGAGGTTGTTCAAAACGGAATGCCATTGCAGATGAAGCAGTTTTCTACAGAGTCTTCGGTAACGGAAGTGTTGGCATTCTACAAGCAGCGCTGGTCAGACATATCAAGACACCAGAACAACGTGCCTGCCTATTTGGAAAAAAATGTCGGAGAATGGCGTGTATTAAGTAAGATGGAAACAGATAAAAGCGTTGTCGTGCAGGCGCGAAAATCAAACCGGGGATCTACTGAGGGTTATATATCAGTCAGTGATATTTCTCGTGCAACAAAGCCGAACCGGTGGTCAAGTGAATTTCCTCGCATCCAAGGTACCCAGCTTTTATCAAATACAGAATCGATTGACAAGGGAAGGGTTGCATATACGCTGGTGCTTTTCAATGACTATTCCGTGCATGTAAATAGAGACTATTATCGTGAAAACATGCATACAGATGGTTGGCAATACGCTAGAGGAAGTGAAAAGACAAAAACAACGATACTCTACTTCAGGAGAGATCAATGGCATTGTGATATTGCAGTAACTGAAGCAGATGATGGCAAGACCATAATCATCGCCAACCTGGTAGAGATGAATGAGAGTAGCTGATCAAAAAAACATACTAAGCAGACAATCAGGTCACATCGCCCTGGAGTATGCCTTAGTGACATTCATACTGGTTATGTTCTTATTTGCACCAGTCACTGATGATAATCAGTCAGTGATGGGGCTGTTTATGGATTCGATCAGAGACTATGACCGAAATAGGTCTCTGCTCTATTCATTACCCTAAATGATCGAGTAGACAACTATGGATATGATGCATGCGAAAGATTCCACAGGCCAACGAAAGAAAGTCAGTATTATCAACAAGAATGTAATTATGTTGATAATATCATTGGCGCTTGGTGTGGGCGGGGTATATCTGACAAAGGATTTTATAGAAAAAAAGGTCAACTACTACAAAAGCCAGCTGGAAAAGACCGAGGAGATGGTTGCTCTTGTAGTGCCGAACAGAAATATACAAAGAGGAACAGTCGTTACATTGCGTGACTTTTCTGTACGTAAAATTCCCGCAAAGTATGCGCATAAAAATGCAGTTACTGAGTCAACATTCAGTACAGCAACTGGACAAAGAGTCAGTTTTGATATCACAAAGGGGCGGCCGCTTCTGTGGGCTCATCTTGAAGGCGGATTGATACCAACCTTTTCAGGCAAACTAAAGCCCGGCAAGAGGGCGCTTGCCTTCACAGTCGATAAAATCAATTCGATATCAGGTTTTCTCCAGCCGAATGACAAAATTGATCTGTTACTCGACTACAAGGACAGGATCATTCCGATAATTCAAAATCTGCATGTGATTGCTACTGGTCCCTATACCCATATAGATAAAACCGGAAGGCAGTCAGATGACTCATTTCGAATCATTACAGTTGAAGTGACGCCGGAAGTGGCAGAAAAAATTACGCTTGCTAAAAGTATTGGAAAGATCACAGCACTGTTGCGTTCACCGCAAGACGATAAATTGATTAGCGATGATCCAATGACAGTTGCGCGCTTGTTAAACAAGCCAATTCCAAAACCTAAAATCAGGAAACGGATTGTCCGAAAAGAAAAAGGAATTGAGTACATTATTGGTGGTATATGAGCTTGATTCTTAAACAGAATAAGGCCTTTTTGAGGACAATCAACAAGTGATTAGTAAAGTCTTACAAACAGTCATCACCTTATATATGGTGATGATGGCAACCAGTGTTTATGCAAAGAATGTCGATCTGTTTATTGGTGAGGTCAGGATACTCGGTAAAGTAGCTGTTGACCGTGTTGCGATTGGACAGGCGGGTATAATCAAACTAGAGATTCTTAGTACGGATGAGTTACTGGTCATTGGCGAAAAGGCAGGAAGTACCTCCTTGCGTCTGTGGAATAAGGATGGAAGTTATAGTCAGTACAATATTCGGGTAACAGAGCAAGATCCTGAAAAGCGTGTTCGGATGGATAGTATGATAAGGATCAGTGTCAAGATGGTTGAGTTCAGAAAAAGTGCGCTCTCCAAGCTTGGTATAGACTGGTCGACGGATTTAGACGGACCAACCTTTGCGACAGTCGGCGATTTTGTAACGAACTCCCTATTCAGGTCGCCAACCTCAGCAATTGATGGCACACCACTACCTCTCAATGTGAAGCCCTTCGCGTCTTACTTTGGTATAGCGACAGCGTTGACATCACGCATAAATCTACTGGCATCAGACGGTGATGCTGTCGTGTTGTCAGAGCCGGTTCTCAGCTGCGTCAATGGTGGTACTGCCAAATTTATATCCGGTGGTGAGTATCCTATCCCCGTGACCGGTACAAATGGTGGAACCAGCGTGGAATTCAAGCAGTATGGAATAAAGCTGGATATTTCACCGCGGGTAAATAATGAAAAGCAGATATATACAACCATAAAAGCAGAAGTCAGTGAGATCGACACGTCTACAACTGTGTTGGATGTGCCGGGTATTTTAAAGAATGAAACGGAGACAATAGTTAATGTTCATTCCGGTCAGACAATCGTTATATCGGGATTGTTAAAAGCTAAACAGGGCAGAGGCACCAGTAAGGTTCCAGGACTGGGTGATTTACCTGTACTTGGCGGCCTTTTCAAGAGTAATGATATTCAGCATGAAATGTCAGAAATGGTGGTCTTTCTCACACCCGAGGTTGTTGAAATTGACGATACCTATGATCAAAGGGCAAGAAACCTGTTGGGGGTTAGAAACAATGCTGTTAATCAACTAAAGAAAGAGCTTGAATTCAGCATCCTGGATTAGTCGAAATGTTTGATATTCATTACCAACAAGGCCGCAAGCGCCGAACTCGCTACACTGTAAAGGGAGACAGGTGTGTAATCGGCAGCGCACGTCATAGCGATCTGGTATTCAAGCATCGACATATTGCGAAAAGACATGCAACACTATTTTCGCAAAACAACCAGATACATATTGAGGACCTGGGAAGTATCACGGGAACCTGGGTCAATAGAGAGCGTGTTATCAACTATGGTCCTTTGACAGACAATGACGAGATTACAATCGGTGATGTCATACTGAGAGTAGAGTTTGATCCAAGCAAGGCAAGTTCTGCAATATCGCAACACCCTGTTGAAGAGAGTCCAGACGCAAGTCGGGAAACAAAAGAGCCGGTACAGGAAACTAATCCTGTCAATAGCCTGATCGATGAACAAGGAAAGGTTATTCTCTACTGGACAAGAATAATCCACGAACAGCTGATATCTGAGATGGATCTCCGTCGCAAAGACGTGCACAGCATGTCTGATGAACAGTTAAGGGTCGAGGCAGAAACACTGATAGATCAAATCATTGGTCGCATCACATCAGATCTCCCCGCTGATATCGACATAACAAAGCTTCGTAGTAGTGTGATTAACGAGGCTGTTGGTCTTGGGCCGCTTGAGCGTTTTCTTGAAGACGATTCAATTACGGAGATCATGGTCAACAATCACCAGGAAGTTTTTGTAGAACGTGCCGGCAAATTGATCAATAGCGGTGAAAACTTCAGTAGTGACCAAGCCGTCATGTCGGTCATTGAACGCATTATTACTCCGTTGGGCAGACGTATTGATGAAGGAAGTCCAATGGTCGATGCCCGTTTAAAGGATGGCTCTCGCGTAAACGCCATCATCCCACCATTGGCCATTAAGGGACCTAGCCTGACAATCAGAAAATTCGCTAAACATCGATTGACATTCAACGACATCATAGATTATGGATCGATCAATCAGGAAATGGTTGATTTTCTCAGGGTTTGTGTAGAGCAGCGCAAGAATATCATTGTATCCGGCGGTACCGGTTCGGGTAAGACCACCTTGCTGAATGTGTTGTCAAGCTTCATCCCGGATGGTGAGCGCATAGTCACCGTGGAAGACGCTGCCGAGCTTAAACTTTACCAACCTAATCTGGTATCACTGGAGGCAAAACCGGCAAATATAGAGGGGCGTGGTGCTGTCACCATTCGTGAATTGGTGAAGAACACGCTACGTATGCGTCCTGATCGTATTATCGTTGGTGAATGCCGGGGAGGCGAGGCCCTTGACATGCTGCAGGCAATGAATACCGGTCATGATGGTTCACTCACTACGGCACATGCCAACAGTCCAAGGGATGCACTTTCAAGGCTTGAGGTAATGGTGTTGATGGCAGGTATGGATCTGCCGGTCACGGCGATTCGTGAACAGATAGCCTCTGCGGTCAACATTATTGTTCAGCAGACACGATATGCCTGTGGTTCCAGGAAAATTTCCAAAATTACAGAGGTTACCGGTATTGAGGGTAATACGATACAGCTACAGGATATCTTCGAATTCAGGCAGCGTGGATTCAACGAACATGGAAAAGTGTGGGGAGAGTTTGTTGCCTCTGGTTTCGTGCCCTCCTTCTATGAGTCAATAAAATCAATTGGCGTTCCGGTTGATTTATCAATCTTCGGAAACGAAAAAGACGAATTCCATTGATGGATATCAATTTTATTCTTGCGCTCGTATTTATAGCTATCAGTGCCGTAATCTGGGTACTGTTGGGATTCAGTGTGCATGGCTATGAGCGCTATCAATCGGTATTTACAGAGCAAACTGAGAGCAAACTTGAGAACCTGTTTCTGTTTGTAGATGCAAAAAAAATGTTTTTGCTGAACGTGGCATCATTGCTGGCGCTACCGGTTGTCATCTACTTTTTTACCGGATCTTTTTTCTATATCGCACTGGCGGTCCTTGTATTGCTGGTAATGCCGAAATTATTGCTCATGCGTATGGAGGCCAAGCGCAAGGAGAAACTTATTCATGCACTACCTGATGCATTGACACAGATTGCTAGTGGTATGAGTGCCGGCCAGACTTTCCTTTCAGCTGTGGAAACCATGGTGAATGAGACCAAGGGACCTATAAGCCAGGAATTTTCACTGGTTCTAAGGGAGCAGAGGCTTGGTATGAGCCTATCCGAAGCGATGGATAATCTTGCTGAGCGAGTACAGACCGAAGAATTTGATTTGGTTGTCACAGCAACACAAATTGCAAACGATGTGGGTGGTAACCTATCGGAAATATTCCGCCGATTGTCGGATAGCCTGAGGCGGAAGATGGAGATGGAGGGCAAGATCAAGGCGCTCACATCTCAGGGAATCTTGCAGGGCTGGGTGGTCGGTTTATTGCCATTTTTCATTATCGGCGCACTCTATTTTGTCGATCGTGAAAATATCGCACCAATATTCACCAATCTGCTTGGTTGGATCTTTTTAGCCGTCATCATAATCCTTGAGATCATTGGTGGGTTAATGATTCGAAAAATAGTCAATATAGATATTTAAAAGTGGAATTTATAATCGTCAGCGTAATGTTCGGTGGGGTGGTTAGCCTGATAATCTGGAACACATATCGGGTGTTCGCCGTGGTTCCGGATCAGGATAGATCCTATCTGGACCGACCACCATTGGGATTTCGACTGACATGGCCGCTTGTCAGTGCATTCGTACACTATTTCGGGCCGCTGATTACCCAAAATTATCGCATTGTCACATTGTTAAGGCTAAGGAAAGCAGGGATCGACTATATGTTGAGTCCTGACCAGTTCTTTGCGGGTAAAGTTATTGCGGCTGTAGTGTTTTCACTTTTCGTCTATGTGTTGCTGAGTCTGATCGGGTCCAATGCATGGTATATGATGGCGCTCGGCCTGGTCGGTGGTTTCTTCTATCCGGAATTATGGTTACGTGAAGCAACAGAGGAACGTAATAAAAGTATATTTAGAGAGTTGCCGTTCTATCTCGATATCATCATTCTGGCCGTAGAATCGGGAACCAATTTTACCGGTGGACTGCAACAGGCCATCAATAAGGCATCGGACGGTCCTCTCAGGCAAGAATTCAGTCGCGTTCTCAGGGATATTCGAGCAGGAAAACCCAGGGCGGATTCACTGCGCGACTTGGGCGATCGTGTAGACACTGAAAGCATAAGAAACGTCGTCAGTAGTATTATCCAGGCTGAAAAGACAGGTTCGAGTCTCGGGCCTGTACTCAAAGCGCAGGCCGATCAATTGAGGTCGACCCGATTCCAGAAAGCGGAAAAACTGGCCATGGAGGCGCCGGTCAAGTTACTCGGCCCGCTGGTTATGTTTATTTTTCCCAACACCTTTTTGATCATCATCTTTGTCATCCTTAGCAGTGCGATTCAAAAGGGTGTGTTGACATGGCCTGTATTCAAGCCATTGGTATGGGCCTTTAACTGGCCAGGTTAGGAAGCTTAAATGAAGTATATATTAAAAATTATTGATACTACATACACTAAACGATTGGTCAGTGGGCTATCGGTTTTTTTGTTGAGTCTTTTATTCTCAGCATGTAACAACAGTAATGATCAATTCTCACCAGGTACAAATGTCTCAATCGCGCCTACATCCTTTACCTGGACAGTAACCGAATTGCTCGATAATCAAGGTCAATGCATCTTCTATCCTGACGATTATCAAGACAATGTCATGGTGGTTACTGTCAGTGATCCAAATGATAGACCGATTGGTGAGATGAAGTTGGAGCTATATCTCTCACCTTCCAACTCCACATCCAATCCAATACTCAGTAACCAACATGTGTTTTATCTCTATGATGACCTCAATGGCAATGGTGTTGTGGATCACCCGGAAGAGTTGGTGAGCGGTTCCGGCGATCCAATACTCTATGAAACGGAAACCGAGAAATATCATGGAACCAAGGCAATCATCGTAAGAACGAATACATCCTGTGGCGGTTACCGTGCAACACTTCATGCTTATGCCGGAGATGGCTATGGCGCTATGGAGATCAATACTCAAACCGAAGATGATGGTGAAGACTAACAGGTGACTGAGCAAGAGTAGGAAACATGAAACGTATCAGGCTCAAAAAACATGCTACTGAAGACGATCCTGCCAAAGGGTCTCCTGCACTCGAAGCATGGGTGGCGGATAGCTATTTGACTCGCCTGCGAGGTCTATTAGGAAAAAAGCGGCTTGACGATTCTGATGGTTTATTGCTTGAGCGCTGCGCATCAGTACATACATTTTGGATGCGTTATCCACTGGATCTGGTCTTTATGGACAAGAAGGGTAAGGTGGTGAAGTGTCAGGAGGGTGTCAAGCCCTTTCGTACTGCATCGGCACGTGGAGCCTACTACACACTGGAACTGAACCAGGGAGTGATCAGTAAACAGGGTATTTCCGAGAGTGATCATTTTTATTGGTAATCAGCGACTGTTTAAGAGGGCCATTGTGTTAAACAAAGCAGTGATTCAAATTCTATGTGCATTAGTGTTTATTACACTTGCAGCATGCAACGGAACTGCTCCCAAGCGGAAGGCATTTACAAATCTTGAGATTGCCGACAGTGCCTATGAGCAGGGCAGGTGGGTTGAAGCGGAGCAACACTATCATGCAATTACTGAGATTGCCCCCAATGATTTCTATGCCTGGTTCAGACTTGGAAACTCACGGCTCCATCAGGCCAATATCGAGGCCGCGATTCATGCCTATGAATCATCACTACAGCGTGACCCGAGGCAACCGAAACCACATCACAATCTGGCGGAAGCCTATTTGATGAAAGCGCATCAGTCGTTACAGAGGGCACAGAGCTTGGCTGAGGAATCAAGTTATGAACGGCTGGCGATAGAGTCCAAGCTCAAAAAACTGCGGGAAATCATCTACAAACCGATCAGTGATATTCCTTCGCCGGCAAAAGGGTTGATCCGTTACTAATAACAAAACAACACAAAGTTGTAGTAGTTCATTTAGGAGAGCAGGATGCAGATCAAAGGGATGTTAAGCCGTTTGTTCAAAGGACAACGTGGCGCCGCCATGACGGAGTTGCTGGTGTCGCTGCCGGCACTGCTGCTGATGGGACTGGGTGGACTGCAAAGCGCACTGCTCTTCGACGCCAAGACCACTATTAACTACGCCACATTCGAAGCGGCGCGCAAGGGTGCGGTCAACCATGCCCAGAGCGACGCCATGCGCCGGGAACTGGGCCTGCGCCTGGCGCCCCTGTTCGGTGGCGACGGCAGCGCCGAGAAAGCGCTGTCGGCGATCACCCGCGCCAGCCTGGATGTGCAGGACAGCCGCTTCACCGAGATCGAGATCATCAACCCCACCATCGAGGCCTTCGACGAGTACGGCCGCGAGATCGTCGATCCGCGCACAGGCGACGTCCACTTCGGTATCCCCAACAGCCACCTGCGCTGGCGCGAGCGTGATGTGGGGCGCAGCGGCGTCAATATCCAGGACGCCAACCTGCTGAAGGTCAAGGTCACCTACGGCTATCAACTCAAGGTGCCGCTGATGGATCGGGTGATCCCGGCGGTGATGCGCCTGGTCGATCCTGAGCACATCCACTACTACAACGCCCGCCGTCTACCGATCACCTCGGTGGCGACGGTCCGCATGCAGTCGGACGCCTGGCGGGACGACAACAATGTCCACATGATACCGCCGGGGGGTGGCGGTACGCCGCCATCGACCGAGGACGATCCGCAGAACGGCGGCGCCACCCCGGATGATGACGAGGGGCAGGGCGGTGATGACAACGATACGGATACGCCGACCGATGGAGACGATCAAGCTACCGGAGGGGGTGATAGCGGCACGGGCGATAGCGGCAATGGTAACAACAGCGATGGCGACGACCTGCCATCCATCAGCGATGGTGATGACCAAGGCCTCCCGCCATGCGATCCGAACGATGCTCCTGGATTAACAGACAGCCCCACCGCTCAGAATGCCGGCATTGCCAGCAGCCACACCGGCAACCCGATCCATGTGGTCACCGGCAACAAATACCAGCAGGAAGTCGACATATCACCGCTGCCCGGCACCCTGGGCCTGCTGTTCAAGCGTCACTACAACAGCCACAGCGACTATAGCGGTCCCCTGGGCCACGGCTGGAGCCACAGCTACGACCTGAGTCTCAAACCAGACGGCGACGGCTACCGCCTGCGCCAGAGCGACGGCCGGGTGATCCACTTTCAACCCAGCGACATCCTCGACCAATTTGTCGCCCCCCGCATCAGCGACGGCTGGCTGCGGATCAACCAAGCCCAGCTCACCTGGCACTGGCGCGACGGGCGGCAACTCCAGTTCAGCCCCCAAGGCCAACTCCAGCGCATCGTCCTGGCCACCGGCCAGACCCTGAACCTTTTCTACGACCCCCAGGGAAAACTGTTCCTGGTGCGCGATCCCCAAGGGCGGGAGCTGAGTCTCGATCACTACCCCAACGGGCGCCTCAAGGCCCTCTACGACCCCAGCGGAAAAGAAACCCGCTACCGCTACGACGACGTCGGCAATCTACAACAGGTCACCCGCCACGATGGCACCACCCGGATCTACCACTACACCGATCCCCACGACCGCCACAACCTCACCGGCATCACCGACGAGCGGGGCATCCGTTATGCCAGCTGGGCATATGACGACAAGGACCGGGCAGTCCTCTCCACCCATGTCGACCAGGTAGGCCAGGTCAGCCTCGACTTCAGCACCCCCGGCGAGACCCAAGTCACCGACAGCCAGGGCAAGGTCAGCACCTACACCACCGAGATCAGAAACGGCGTGGCCCTGGTCACCGCGATCCAGGGTCCCGGCTGCGCCAGCTGCGGCCGGGGGGATGTCAGCTACCGCTACAACGAGCAGCTGCAGCTGATCGAGCTCGCCACCAAGGATGGCATCACCAAGCATTATGAATACGACGAACAGGGAAGAACCACCCTCGTCACCCGTAAAGCGGGCGGGCAGCCCCCACAAACCCTGGCCCGTTACGAATATGCCAATGTAATAGACTTAAAACCCAGCGCGGTGATCCGTCCCAGCATCAATCCCCAGGGCGAACACCGTCTGACGAATCGCTACAACCCCCAAGGCCTGCCCATCGAGATTACCGAGAGTGGATACCGTCCAGAAACGGATGGCCGTTTTACTCCCATCCAACGCACCACCCGCCTCGACTACAACGAAAGCGGAAACCTTACTGTCATCGACGGCCCACGCGAGGATGTGGAAGACCACATAAACCTCAGCTACGACAACCAGCAACGCCTGAGTCAACTCAAGACCCCCGACGGACGCACCCTGCGGGTCACCCAGTACGATGCCTATGGCCGTCCCCAACAGGTTCAAAGCAGCGGCCAGGCCAAACTGACCCTTGAATACAACAGCCGGGGCAAGGTCACCCAGGTGACCCAGGGCCAACAGACGGTTAAATATGGCTACGACGCCATTGGCAACCTCACCGCCATCACTGATCCCGATGGTAAACAGATAAGACTCAACTACGATGAGGCCGGCCGGGCCACCGGTATGGAAGACAGTACCGGCAATCGCATCGAACAGGAACTCGACAACGAGGGGCGCCTTACCCAACGTAGCCTCAAGGATGCCCAAGGTCAGCTCCTGGCCACCGTGAGTTATCTCTATGATGCCCAAGGCCGGCTCAGTGTCAGTGAGTCACCCCATGGAAAGACCCACTACCGCTACAATGAAACAGGCCGTCTCACCGAAGTCGAGGATCCCCAGGGTTATGCCACCGAACTGGACTACAACGGCCTCGGCCAACTGCTGGCCGTCACCCAGCCGGGTAACCGGGTTACCCAGCTCCACTATGACGAGAATGGCAAGGCCATCGGCCTGACCGATCCCCGCCAAAATACAACCCAGACCATCAAGGATGACTTCGGCAACCTTATTCAGCAAAGTCACCCCGACACCGGTGAGGTCCGCTATGTCTACGACAACGCAGGCAACCGCATCCAAAAGATCGATGCCCAAGGCCTCACCACAGGCTATCGCTACGATGCCGCCAATCGCCTGATCGAGGAGATCACGCCGAGTGGCACCACCAGCCTGGATTACGATCCCAACAGCGGCCGCCTGGCCCAGCTCACCGATGCAATCAGCCACGAGGGATTTGCCTACGACGACCAGGGAAGACTCATCCAGCACAGCCGTCACATCGATGGTCATCGCTTCATCACCGGTTATGCCTACAACACTCAAGGCAGGCTCAGTAGAAAACAACTGCCCGACGGACAGATCCTGACCTACCACTACTACACGGAAGGGCTACAAAAGGGCCAACTCCGCGCCATCACCCGGGACAGTCTGCTTGGGATAAAGCAAGATCCGCTGGTCGGCGAGATCGACCAGGATGCAAGCGATGACGAAACGGGCATGACCTTCGGTAACGGCCTGCGAGTAACCCGACACCACGACAAGCTGGGCCGGGTCACCGCCATCGACCACAGCCGTCAGCTCAAGCTGCAGTACCAATATGACGGGCAGGGCCGAATCACCGGTATCGACTATGACGGTATGCTGCAAAGCTACGACTACGATCTATTCGGTCGACTCACCCAGGCCAAGACAAATTTGGGCAGCTACCGATATGACTACGACAGCCTGGGTAACCGCACCTACAAGGAACACACCGACCAAGACGGCAACATCACCACCCAGGAAAACCGTTATCCCAACCCAGGTGAGGGCAACCGGCTGCTGAGCCAGGAAAACGGAGAAAGCCAAGCCTACCGCTACAACGCCTCAGGCAGCCCCAAACAGATCGGTGAGCGCCACTATGAATACGACGTCCATCAGCGGCCAATCCGACTCTATCGGGTCGATCCCGATGATCCGGAAAACAAGACCCTAGTCGCCGAATACGCCTACAACCGCTTCGGAGAGCGGATCAAGAAAGTCGTTTATACAAACTCGAAGCGACCCAAAGTTACCTACTACCTATACGATTCTCATCAGCTGACTGCCGAGGCCGATGAAAGCGGCAAGGTCACCACGCAATATCTCTATCAGCAGCAACGGCCGATCCTGAAGCTGGAAGGTAAGACCGCCTATGCCATCCATACCGATCACCTGGGTGCGCCAAGGGCGGTTACCGACGAAGATCAGCAGATCGTCTGGTTGGCAGACTACAGTCCATTTGGATTGATCCGGATCGAACAACAAGCGATTACACTCAATCTTAGACTGCCGGGGCAGTATGAAGATCAGGAGAGTGGAACCTATTACAACTACCAGCGAGACTACGACCCCAATACAGGGCGTTACCTGACCAGTGACCCAATAGGGTTAAAGGGTGGGTTGAATACCTATGCCTATGTAGGGGGTAACCCTCTCAACACCATTGACCCACTAGGACTCTACTGGGAGATAGTCAACGGTATTCCGCAATGGGTACCGGATGGTCCAGACGGCTCAATGGAACCAGTCAACATATTTGATCTCTATCCCATACCCGGAACCTCGGAGATCGATGCCGGCGAACTGACTGACTATCTATCAACCCTCGAAAGAGAGGAGTATGGGGATAGGTTAATCGATGATTTTGCCTCCACCGGTGCGCCTGATATCTGTATCAGGGACGTTAACGTACCGGAAGAGTTCCAGTTTGGACTCGGTAATCTCAGAGGTGGCACAGGACTTCCTGGCATCATCTATGGCGACACCATTGACGGAGTTCTTGCTCAATACACCGATCAGCCTTTCAACATGGGCAGCATTCATGGTTGGGTAAGAAATGGCAATCAACTGCAACTCCACTATCCGGGCCTGAGTGACACCCAGGTCGATGTGGTAGGTATAGCGATCGGACATCTCCCCGCTTATGGCGGCGAGCGTATGCATATCGCCATTCCGGCGGGCGCCAGCGATGAGCAGATTGCGGAAGAGCTCATGATGTCTCTGGGCAGCCTGGTTACGCACGAAGATGTGGTCGCCTTCCTCGCCAACCTACCGCAGGAGCGTAACGAGCCACTGTTGGTGGACATCTATGAGCTCTACCAGGAGATTCTGGCACGCTATCAGACCCGGCTGCACAGTGACGAGCGGGTATGGCACGCAGAAATCGATGCCAACCGTAATCAAGAGGCGCTCAACGCACATATACAGGAGCATGGTGAGACTCTTGATTGCAGTGGCCGAGTCCAGACAACAGATGCAGCAGTATGTCAACGTCGGGATATACTCGAACGTGAAGCCGAAGAGGCAATGGAACGTTACATCGAGGCTCTACAAACGGTCAATAATGAGATGATCGACAACGGCTTGATGCCGTTGATGGATGAGCAGATGAGCAACCAGTCGCAAGCCCGTGAAATGTTTGCGGCTACGACTGTGGCGGCAGTGGGGATATTTGTACCGCTGACGCTTCAAGATGCGGCGATTGATGCAATGACAGCCGGTCTTGGGCGTATTCGCCGGGTGGGAGAAGCACTCGAGGATATGCTGAGATTGGTCAGGGGTGCTGGACGGGCAGCACTTGATCGGGTTAGGAATATCACGGATGATGCGGTTGATAGAGTCAGAGGTATGCGCGCAGATAGGCGCGAACAGCTCTTAGTAGACGGAAATGTACCAGGAGTACGAAACGAGGAATTTAATCGTTGGTTTGATGATCTAACACCGCGGCAATTAGATGAATTGTGGAGTGATGCCAGTATTAGGCGTGTTATTGAAAGACGTATTAGGGAGCCTAGGGGGCTTCATGAATGGTGTATGGCATGCAGAGCGCCAACATTCCGTAGGTGGGGTGTATCTATGGATGAAATAAAGCGTTTTAGAACACGTACTACTGAGCTAACATGGACGCATCCTGAAACTGGTGTAAGTGGTGGACATGGAGGAGATGGATCTGGTCTTTTTCATCTTGAATTGAAAGAGATTATTGATAATAGTTCAACTTTAGATGAATTTAATAGTGGTATTATCAGGTTACGTGATCGGTGGCAGATAGACCCAAATCTATTGCCACCACTGATTGGGAGTTAGTGAGAATTAATGATGAGTAGTTTGCTAGAAGAATGGCGGGATTTTTGTGAGGGCCGAGAAGACTTTGATGTAAGCCACTTTTATACCTTGTTTCATGCGGACCCGTCAGTATTGTCTAAAGACCAATTAAAAGAGATATTTTTTTATTTCCCGAATTCTGAAGAATTACTTAGCCGAATGGCAAATATATTGGAAGTGAAGTTTTTAACAAAAGGGGGAAGTGGTTCAAGATCACCTGATGTCGAGACTAACGACAAACTGATCTCATTGGCAGTAGACGATCTTATGCAAAAAAGAGTTATTTGCGATAAGCAAGGTAATGCTGAGCTATGTGCTATTATCGATAGAGCAAAGCCAATCTATATTGATGATGTTAATAAAGTACATGAGCTACTACAGGCTGATGGACCAAATATTTGGCTGAATGAAATAGTTGGTGATTATATTGAAAGTAATGTACCAACAGATAAAAAAGTGATTGCCCTCTTTGAGGCATTTTACGGATTAACCACAGACTATGACTTAGTGTGGTATGTAGGTATGCCATTGATAAATTGCGAAGATATTAGTTTAGTTAATTATTTTAATCTATGGAAGGCGGGTGGCGAATATGTTTTAACTGAAGATAACTTACTCGTAACACGATCTACTGAAACGAAGTAGGTAAAAAAGACAAGTCTATAGTAATTGATTGGTAAAGGGGTAAAGTCTGAACCTATAGTAAAATATCAAAAATAAAAGAAAAAAAATAAAACCAAATAAAACGCAAATAAAACCACAAATAACAAATAAAACGGACATCCATCCAAAATTTGCCAAAATTCATGAAATCTGGCAATTTCTAACCACATCAGCTATCAAGGAGTGATACGATGCCCAAGCCAAGGAAAGCCCTTGTTTTACTTGAAGAAACCCCCTATTACCATTGCGTCTCCCGCTGCGTGCGCCGGGCCTACCTCTGTGGTGTAGACTCACATACCGGCAAAAGCTATGAGCATCGGCGCCAATGGATCGTCGATCGCATGAAACAGCTGACAGATGTATTCGCCATCGACATCTGCGCCTATGCCGTGATGTCAAATCACTACCACGTCATACTCCATGTCGACACCCAATGTGCAGATGAATGGAGCGAGCAGGAGGTGATCGCACGGTGGGAGCGTCTCTTCTCGCTGCCTGTTATCGTTCAACGCTATCTTTCTCAGGATACTATTACCCGTGCTGAGCGCGAAACGGTTTCAGAATTGCTGACAAAATGGCGCAAGCGACTGCACGATATTAGCTGGTTCATGCGCTGTCTCAACGAACCGATTGCCCGTCAGGCCAACAAAGAGGACGGTTGTAGCGGTCGCTACTGGGAGGGCCGATACAAATCCCAGGCCCTGCTGGATGAAAAGGCGTTGATGGCCTGTATGGCCTATGTGGATCTCAATCCAATCAGGGCAGGACTGGCGCAGATACCGGAGCAATCCGAGTACACCTCCATTGCGGAGCGGACAGATCAACTAGTTCGTGATCAAGCATGCTCGGATAAAAAAGAAACACCTCAGGGTTTAGCGCCTTTTATCGGCCACCCTCGCCAAGACATGCCCAAGGGACTGCCGTTTCGGCTCAGTGACTATCTTGCACTTGTCGATTGGACGGGGCGTGCCATCTTGGAAAACAAACGGAGCTACATACCTGACGACCAACCCCCTATACTTGAGCGTTTACAGATCGACCCCAATCACTGGCTCTATATGACCCAACATTTCGAGAGCCGCTTCAAGGGGCTGGTCGGCATGAGTCACAGGCTCACCGCTGCATGCCGTAGATTGGAGTATCGGCGAACACCGAATCTCGGGGCTGTTCGTCTGCTGCTCACTTAAAAACACTCGCTGAGTCATAACTAGCTGCATCAGTGCACGCTGAGGTGCAACTGTGTACGACTCCGTGTGTTTACTGTTTCTAATTAACTATTACTACAAATCATCAAACCGTTTATTCACAAAAAAAGGCCGTAAGACTTAAGTGTGGGAGACTAGATGTAGCAACCATTTCAATCAGATGTGTTGGATGTGCAAATGGTTATATATTTAGGAGTGGGTGTCTGATTTAATGTGTTAATGTTTCTGATTTAATGAAGAAAACTATCGTATTGCAAGACAGGAGTATGATGATTATCTTGCCAATGGTGGTACTCTATCATTTCAGGATTGGTTGTCGGAGGGGAGACTAGGTAGTGGTCCTTCTGATGCGGGATTTAATGATTTAGCTGATAGAAGGGATGAACTAGGGTTGCCTACAGCAGGTTCGGATGGTGACAACGCTACATTAGCAAAGCTAGTAATAAACGGTAATACTTATTATGGTATTAATTCAAGTCTTCAGTCACCAAGAACTGAAATAACACTTACCCGCGTTAATGCACAAACAAGGACGCATGCTGAAGCAGAAGTTGTTCAGAAAGCCATTAACGATGGCAACGCTGGAACTGCTGGAATAGCAGAAATGTGGGTTGATCGTGATCCATGTAGAGCTTGTGGAGCTCCGGGCAATGGTTTACGTTCACTAGCGAGAAACCTTGGTGTAGATGAACTAATTGTTCACGGACCTAGTGGCACACAAATATATACGCCTACTAATTAATAGTGGATGTTGCAATGTTCGTAGATAAAATTTATGAAGACGACTGGTCTGGTGTGAAGAGTTTGGATGCTGAATACACATGCGCTGATTTTAATCAAGTTGAATCTGCGATAAGGAGGTTAAATGGAAAAAATAAGACGATGGTTGTAATTAGCTCTTCCGTGAATAATAAAGCATTATCAATTGCGGGTGGCAATGATGGTAAATATATTGCTTATTTGGCCGTGGACGTAGATGATAAATTATATAATCTAACTAGTGGTGAAGAGAAAGCTGAGAAATATTGTGATATTGTTGCTGGTGGGCAAAGTGGTTCTTATCCCGTAAATCAGTGTCTAGACATACTTACAATTATAAAAGCATGCAGGTACTTTACCATATATGGAGAAATGGATCCTGACTTAATATGGGAGCTGCAAGAATAGTTGTAGCGTGTGACAGTTATACAAGTTATCCAGAACAGTAATTTAGACATATATGGATAGAAACTAAAAAAACTAAAACGGACATCCATAAAACTAAAACGTAACTAAAACTAAAACAAACTAAAACGGACATCCATCCAAAATTTGCCAAAATCCATGAAAACTGGCAATCTCTAACCACATCAGCTATCAAGGAATGATACGATGCCCAAGACAAGGAAAGCCTTTGTTTTACTTGAAGAAACTCCCTATTACCACTGTGTCTCCCGCTACGTGAATTACGTGGACATCCACTCTAATGAATTGAATTACGTGGACATCCACTCTAAAAAGCCCTTCTTGCGAACACGCATTCCGAATCTCTGCTGGGACATTACCATACTATTCGGCGGACCGGGTTATTGAGCGTTTCTGAAAAATCAGGATCAGCAAACAAAAAAACGACCTCCTGCTCGAAAAATGTTTGAAAATGTGATTCTTCATGACTATTTGAGGTGCTTTCGAAGTGATAATTGACCGGGTTCATTCTCGAGAAAGGAAACTTTCCATGAAACCGGGAAACAGGCTTAAAATAATCGGCTCAGTGTTGCTCATGTGCTGTGCACTCATCGGTTGCGGTGGTGGAGGCGGCAGCGCGGATCGTGCGGATGACGCTACAGGATTATCGGTGGATGCGGGAGTCGATCGCACAGTTGTAAGTTCTGATACATTATTCCTGGACCCCCTTGTCACCCTGGATGGCATTGATGCCGGGAATCGGGTCACCTATCAGTGGCGACAACTCTCAGGGCCTGGTTCTGCGGTAATTTCCGGCGCATCCAGTGCGACACCGGAAGTCACTTTTTCCGCCAATGGCAGCTATCGTATCGCTTTGGATGTGACTACTGAGAACCAAACCCTTAGTGACGAAGTTCAGGTCACGGTCAACTCCCGGGCATCCGGCAATTCAGGACTCGAGACAGCACCATTCAACACCAGCCAGTGTATTGCACCGGCCGATGCGGCGATACCCACTTCCGGAGTTCGTCTGATGACACCTTATCCCGAGTTGCCTTCCCTGAGTCCCCTGGTGGGGCTGATTAAGGCACCAGGCGATACGACTCACTGGTATGCACTCAGGCAGACGGGCGAGGTCATGAGATTCATCGATGAGCCTTCAGTCAACAGTCTGACAAGCTTTCTCGATATTCGTGACAGGGTGGATTATGGTGGAGAAAAGGGACTGCTGGGGATGACCTTTCACCCAGACTTTGCCGACAATGGCTATGCTTATCTATCCTATACTGCCTCGTCGCTCTCCGGTTTGGAGTCGCGTATTTCACGTTTCAGCTACAACAATGCGACTCAGACACTCGATCCCGCATCGGAACGGATTATTCTGGCGATCAGGCAACCCTATGCCAATCACAACGGGGGACAGATAGACTTCGGACCGGACGGCATGCTCTATATTGGTTTTGGGGATGGGGGTTCAGGTGGCGATCCCGACGGCAATGGTCAGAATAGCTATACCCTGTTGGGTGCCCTGTTGCGTATCGATGTGGGTGATGGGAGTGGTAGCTACACCATACCGTCGGACAACCCATTCGTGACAGGAGGAGGGGCTCCTGAGGTCTTTGCCTATGGTCTGCGAAATCCCTGGCGCTGGAGCTTCGATCGATTGACCGGCGCTCTCTGGTTGGGCGATGTAGGTCAGAACGAGTATGAGGAGGTGGATCTCATTACCCGGGGTGGAAATTTCGGTTGGAACACCATGGAGGGCGAACACTGCTTTCCAGCATCTTCTACCTGTGATCGGACGGGGTTGCTGTTGCCGGTGACGGAGTATGATCATACCCAGGGTCTGGCCATCACCGGAGGTTATGTCTATCGGGGTAGTGAATTGCCGTTTCTTCAGGGAAGTTACCTGTATGGCGACTATGCCTCCGGAAGAGTCTGGTCATTGCAACCGAATGGCACCGGGGGATATCTTACTGAGACATTACTCGATACCAGCCTGAATATCGCTTCATTCGCTGAGGACCAAAACGGTGAGCTCTACATTCTGAACCTGGCTGGAACCATCCATAAGATTACAGGGGATGAGGGCGGTTCGGCAGGTACGGTACCAGCGACCCTGTCGGGTTGGGGCTGTTTTCAACCGGATGATGTGGCGACTTTCTCAGACAGCGTGATCCCCTATGAGATCAATTCACTGCTTTGGAGCGATTTTGCCGGTAAGGAACGTTTCATGGCGATCCCATCTGGCAGCACTGTTTCGATCGATACCCAGGGGCGCTTTGTTTATCCACCGGGCAGCGTTCTCGGTAAGCACTTTCGAATCAATGGCCGACTGATCGAGACACGCCTGCTGCTCAATCATGAGCATGACGGTTGGGTTGGTTACAGCTACGAGTGGAACTCGGAGCTCGATGATGCAGAACTGCTCACCGACACTAGGGATAAGGTCGTCGATGGGCAATCCTGGCACTACCCAAGTCCTGCGGAATGCCTACTCTGTCATACCGACGTTGCGGGCATCACCCTCGGGCCGGAGATAGGACAGATCAATCGAGATTTCGTCTATCCCGACACAACAGCCAATCAGTTAATCACTTTGGAGTCGATCGGCTTATTGGCTGATTCACTGACTGATGAGCAAAAGTCGACGGCATTTTATGCCATTGACGATAGCGTTTATTCCACTGAACGGAGAGCGCGCAGCTACCTGCATTCAAACTGTGCCGGTTGCCATCAGCCCGGAGGGCCTGGCGGCGGCGATCTCGATCTGCGCATGAGTGCCGCTTTTTCCGCCACCGCTCTGTGCAACCGGGCTCCCCAGGGAGACAATCTCGGCCTGACCGCTCCGGTCCTGCTGAAACCGGGTGATCCCGATAATTCGATCCTTGTACTGCGTATGGAGAACCTGGGTGATGTCAGGATGCCGCCTCTAGCTTCCTCCGAGGTAGATGCTCAGGCACTGTCCGTCATTCGCGAGTGGATTGCCGGTTTGGCAAATTGTGATTAATTTCAGTCGACCAATCTCTGGAAAAGAAGGTTTTTATTGATATATGAGCATGGATTGGGTCCCTGTAATTTTTTTGATGACAACCGAAAAAATGCAGTGAATCGTTTATTGCTTGTCAGTAGCAGGGAGATTGCACTTTATAAGAAGCTTATGCAATTCATTAGTCACGGATATCGATCCGATTTCCATAACAATAGACATATGATTCCTGAGTGATAGAGAGACAATGTGTGATGTGACAATAATCTTCCATCGGGCGTGAGATGACCGTCAGACCAGCAGGCTGGACGTAGACGATCGACGGTTAAATCTCTATCACGATCATGTACCCTTTTACGTTCCTCTGGTATTGTCGCCAGCCGGCTCGCCAGATTCCGGGTCCCAACCGAATGCGATCGTTCGCCACATATCCCGATAGTCATAATCTGTCTGAAGCGCCAGATTCAACCGGTTGTAGGAGGAGAAATCACTCACCAAATGAATCAACTGCACGATGCCTTTGTCACTTAATCCGGTATCACGTAGACTATCCAGGTCATCGTCGGATACAGACTTCGGGTCGTTGTTGGCCTTGAGTGCGACGTTAAGTATGATTCTCAGGCGGCTATCCTCCACCATATCAAGACCCTCTTCAGCCAAGGCTTTGACATAGTCTTCTTCTGTTTTCAAACCGTAATTTAAGATGGTACAGAAAGCCGCTGTACAATAGGGGCAGCCATTGGCCTTGGAAACCAAAATCCCGATATGCTGGATTTCCGGCAAAGTCAATTCACCCAATTGCCATAGTACTTTGGTTGAACCAAGCTTGGCCTTCAAATACTCCGGAAAATTCATCTCAACGTAAAAATGATTGGGTACTGCGCCTTCCATATCGGTAACCCAACTGAAGATCTCCTGGATGATTGGATCATCGACCCTATCCGGTTTAACGATTTTTACGCGTGCCATCACATGCCCCCAATTAACTGCTCTGTATGTTTCAGTATAATTTAATATACTTAAGTCTATTATCTAGGATATACACATAAACCTCTCTTCATGGATGATTCATGTGTTTTGACCCATCACCTCGAGAATCTGTCATGGGCCAAGCTCTGCTGTAAATAAGCACCCGGTGATTCAGGCCGGCCCTGTCGGCACAGGCTTATCGAGAAGGGTGGGTTCATGCCTGATACAGATATTCAGGTAACAGTAGTTATTACGTGATAGGTATCGCATCATCATGGATGATATTAGTATACAGTCCATAAGTAATCGTATGTAAATCGATATTTTATTCAGGCTTGCGCCAATTTGATGCATGCATTGAAATTGGTTACCCCTAATAATATAAACCTCAGGCCTGCCACCTTTTTACCAACAGCGCAAAACGCAATGCGCTATCAAGGAGTCTTGAATGATGGAGCGATATAATCAAAAGGAGTGTAGTGATCCCTTATTTAGGGAGCTGTCAAATGTGACGGAACATGACATTACATTGGATATGCTTATCCGGAAGGCCAGGAAGGACAACCGTCACGGCAGTCTGAAATACTTCATAAAGAAGAAGGCAATAAGAAAGCAACACGCTAACTGAGGTAAGTTGCGTCAATGACCATCTGAAGCGGCTATCACATCATTCGATGTATCCTTTAATCTATCCATTGTGGTAGTTTAAGACCTATGGTCTCCATTATCGAGCGATAGACTTTAGTCCAGGCCCCTGGCTCCAGTACGTTGACATTGATTCGGTGTAATTGACCCGACTGATTAGCCTGATCGAGGCATGTAGATACATCCATTTGTTTGTCTTTAAGCGAGAAAATCACGGCTTCACGGATCTTTTCCGCAACCTGGGCGGCAATCTCCGGAGGACCAACGATAAGTACACCCTGTTTGGAAGCTTCCATGGCTGCGTTGAAGTCCTCCTGCATGATGCCAACGATGCTGCCGCCGAATTTTGTGTGAGAGAGTACCTTTTTACTGGCGTTGGCCAGATGAAACATAGAAACTGATGTGCGACGATAGTTGGCGTCCGTAATGCGCCGGCTCGTGGTGAACCAGGTCGGTCGAACAAATCCCTCTTTCACCAATAAACGACGTGGCGCGCTACGACTACCGGTCCATACACTACCGGTAATACAAACGATTTTTTTACTGTTTGGGATCTGCATGCGTACCATTTTTGATTGAAGTGTTTATATCGGTGTTATAGACAAACCGCCTTTCTCTTGCAAAGCCTGCCCTCAACAGGATTGCTTCTGATGACACATCCATGAGTCGCGAACGGTCGGAAAGTTTAGATCAATCCTTTGAATGATAGCTCAGATCGCACGTCAGTGTGATCAGATTGCGTCACACGCATTAAATCGAATATATGTGTTTGAGCGGAATTCGGTTGGTCCTTAGGATTATTCTATATTGAATGATTATTATCGATACCATCCATATGGTCGCGCACATTAATTAGATAGTGGAGTTTTTTAACTTTAGCTACAGAGGACACTAGCGCATAAAATCAAGCAGGCCGCCACTGCCTTTGTTTTTGTCGATATAGTCGGCCACCTTGTCGTGGCCATTGCTGCGTGCAATATCGTATGCGTTTTCACGGCGCAGGTTGAGATGATGGGCATCGGCCTTGACTTCCAGCAGCCGCTTTACGACTTCCATGTTGCCTTGTTCCGCCGCCAGCATCAGGGCTGAATTACCTGCATGGTTGTAATGGTTAAGATCAGGGCCATATCGCAGCAGGATGTCAACGGTGTAGACGGATCCGTTTCTGGCTGCCAGCATCAAGGCGGTATTGCCGTTGTCGCTTTCACGGTCTATGTGCTGTTCATTCTGTATCAGTTCATTGACTAGTTCAGCATGACCGTGGGATGCGGCACGCATCATCGGCGTAAGCCCGTCTTTGGCATGGAGATCGATCTTAGCGCCTGATCGCATCAGCAGATAGAAGATATCTTTATTGCCCGCATCGATGGCATGATAGAGCGGTGTGCGGCCTTTCTCATCAGCCTGGTCGACGGCTACCCCCTTTTTCAGCAACATCTTGACGATTTCAGGCTGTTGTTTGGCAACCGCCAGAATCAAAGGTGTGATGCCCTCGCCGGTGGCTTTGCTGGCATCCGCACGTTGCACCAGTAAGAGTTTTACGAGCGTTGGATTTTTATGTTCCACCGCCATATGCAGTGGCGTTACGCCATTATCACCGACAACATTGACGTCGGCGTTGTATTCGATCAGTTGCCGTGCCAACTCCAGATTGTTCTCCCTGCTGGCGAGCAGCAGCGGAGTAGGGCTTGCTGCGGATGCCAGGTTGGGATCGGCACCTTTCCCCAGCAACAGGGTTACAACTTCTTTGTGCCCCTGCCAGACACTGCGGCTCAAAGGTGTGAGCCCCTCCGGATCGAAACCGTTAATGTCCGATCCCTCTTTCAACAAGGCCTCGATCAGCGGCATCTGTCCCCGCCATGCGGCCAGATGCAGGGTACTCCAACCGGCAAAGGGATTTCTCTCTTCGTTGGCCTTGTTTCTGGACGGCATGACGGATTGGCTGACCTTGGCCAGATCGGGGAATTCGCTCCTTCGGTTCTTGGTCTGGGTGGCTATGCCGCCTGCTGTCCTCAACTTTTTGGCAATCACGTGATATTTACGCAGCTCGGCCAGATCCAGTGGGGTCTGCTTGTTGCGGTTTTTCGCATTCACCTTAGCGCCACCGTTGATCAGAGCCCCGACCGTATCTGCCTGTTTCCTGTTGGTTGCGACCAGTAACGGTGTGTTGTTGTTGGCATCATGGGTTTCAAGTTTGGCTCCGGCCTTGATCAGGCTGCGCACGATGGAGGCGTGCCCCAGACCGGCAGCGGAATGGAGCGGGGAATCGCCCAGGCTGTCACTGGTATTCGGGTTGGCGCCGGCGGCAAGCAACATTTCAACTATTTCCTGGCGATTGTTGATTGCCGCCTCGTGAAGTGCGCTACGGCTGAACTCGTCCCGGGTGTCAGGTGAGACGTCGTTGGCGAGCATACGTTTGATGGTCTGTGTCTTACCTGCGGCAGCTGCACGGTTGAAGAGTTCCGATATCTGTTTGTCATCCAAGCCATCCGTGGGAGATGTGGAGCCCAGAAGATCGAGTTTCTTTTGCGCTAGTTTGTGCCCCTGGAAGGCAGCCCTTTGGTACCAGTCAGTGGCTGTTACGAGATCGGCTTTAACTCCCCAGCCATGTTCGTACATGGTCCCGGTTGTGTATTGCGCTTCGATATGTTCCTGTTTGGCTGCCTGTAGAAACCAGTGATAGGCCCTAGCCGGGTCCTTTTTGACACCACGCCCTGCACGATAGAGCCCGCCAAGAGCGAATTGAGCGTCCTGATCACCTTGTTGGGCCAGGTTTTGATAGATTTCCGCCGCTTTTATGAAATTGCGCACGCGTATTGCCGCTTCCGCCTCATCATGGGTGGAGGCGTGGAGTAGCAGTGGAAAGAGGAGTAGGAGGATTAGCAGAGATGCAGCCATAGCGCGGAGTGAGGTTACGTTTCCATCTCTTTTAAGCGGTGCCGTGTTTGGTTTCCACATTGATTCCTGTCTCTTTAAGAAAGCCTGTTGGTAGGATGCCGCCGGCACATATGATGGCTGCGTCATTAGGTATTACAATCTTCTCTCCCCCTTTGTCGATGGTAACTTCCTCAGGTGTGAATTCAACGACATTGGAGCTAAGCAGTAGATTGATTCTTCCTGTATCCACAGCGGCATCCACCTTCGACCGGTTTTTCTTTTTGGCCCGGCTGAAGGCGCCGCTCCGGTAGGAGAGCGTTACCGTGGTTCCCGGTTCGTCGGCAATGCTGTGGGCGGCTTCCAAGGCACTGTCACCGCCGCCGACGATCAGAACATGCTGATTCCTGTATTGTTCCGGATCGATCAGCCGGTAGGTGACTTTACTCAAATCCTCTCCCGGTACGCCGAGTTTTCTGGGTGTGCCGCGCCTGCCGATGGTGAGCAGCACCGTACGGGTATGATAGACGTCTTTATTGGTTTTGACCTCATATCCTCCCTTGTCATTAGATAGGATCTTCTCCACCCGCTCATGGTAACTGATTTTTACACCGGTTTTTTTCTCTACTTTCTGCCAGAATTCCAGCAGTTTCTCCTTGGTTGTTTCGGTGAATTTCACCTCACCGACCAGCGGCATTTTGACGGGCGCGGTCATCACCAATTTCCCCCGGGGGAATTGAAATACGGTTCCCCCCAAGGATTCCTGTTCAACGGTCTTGTATTTTAGTTTTTTCTCCATGGATCTCAGGGAGGCGCAAAACCCAGCCGGTCCGGCCCCGACTATTAAGACATCCAGCGGTACGGAGGCGGAGGCGCCGTCATTGAGATCGTCGACAATGTAATCCAGCGCTTTATAACCCTGTTCTATGGCGTTCCTGATCAATCCCATGCCACCTAATTCACCAGCAATATAGATACCAGGCATACTTGTCTCGAAGTTGGGTTTCAGGAGCGGGATATCCACGCCGCGCTTTTCGGTACCGAATACCAGGGTAATGGCATCGAACGGGCAGGCAGTCTTGCAGGCGCCGTGGCCGATGCAGTTGGTAGGTGCGATCAGTTCCGCCTTGTTGTCAATCAGGCCAAGCACAGGGTGATTTGCCTGCTCCGGACAGGCCTTGACGCAGGTGCCGCAGCCCATGCACTTCCCCGGGTCGATTAACGGATGGAGTGAGGCGGGTTCTGTCAAACCTGCCTCGAACTCCTCGGTCTTCAGTGCGAGGTTCCGTTTGCTTTTGCGTTTTGTATAGATGACATAGATTAACCATACTGAAAGTATGGGTATTGCGTATATCATGTACAGGTCTAGGGAGTACTGCATCTTGCTGTCTGTACTCAATATTTCAGAGAGTGTTGTAGTTCACATTTCATTAGCTCAGAGCGCCTGGATTTTACACCCTTATTCATCATTTCGGTCTCTCTGCCGAAAACATAAATGATGTCAGAGTCTGTTTTTGTGAAGCCCTTCATGGATGGGAAAAATGTCCCAACATAAGATAGCTGCATGTACTAAATTGAGGCTGATCATAAGATACAACTCAATAAAAAATGTTAATAAGTAATTGAATTTATACCAGGTTACAGGTGATATAGATGAATACAGCCGCAATTCCGGCCAGCGTTAATGAGACAGTTCTTGATAGGATTCTCTCCGCATGGCAGCAACGAGCAGGCCTAATCACAACCCTAGGATTTACACTGTTTTCCATGCTTTTGCTCTATATGGGATGGCTAAACCATACAGAAGCGGTATGGACGGCAGAATCTGGGTGGGGATATTGGTTCGGGATTGTCGGTGGCAGCCTGATGCTGATGTTGTTGCTCTATCCCATGCGCAAGCGGCTTCACTTCATGAACAAGTGGCTGACGGTCAAGTTCTGGTTTCGCCTGCACATGGTATTTGGTGTCCTGGGGCCGGTATTGATCATGATGCATTCAAGTTTCCACATTGGCTCGTTGAATGGCCAGGTGGCCCTTTACAGCATGTTGTTCGTGGCCATCAGTGGCCTGTTCGGCCGTTATTTCTATACCCGAATTCACTATGGTTTGTATGGTAAAAAGGCCACATTTGCCTCTCTGCATGCGGACTCGGCAGAGCTGAATAAAAAACTCGGTCCCCTGTTCGAGCTCCAGCCCAGGGCGCGAGAGATGATGAAGCAGTATGAGAAAATGGTCATGGAAGCCCCTAAAGGTCCGATTGCCAGCGCCAAGCACTGGTTCAAGATGCGGCTCATGTCCGTCAGGATCTACCCGACGGTGATGCGTGCACTGAATAAAAAACTCCTGGCAGCCGGTCATCGAAAAAACTGGAACAGGGCCAAAGTACGGCGTAAACAACTTCGTATCCGGAAAATGCTGCTGACACATCGCAGTATACTTCGACAGATTCTCGAGCTACATTTCTACGAGAGGCTCTTCGCTATTTGGCATCTGCTTCATATGCCGCTGTTCATCATGATGGTGATAACCGGTTTTGTGCATGTCTATGCTGTTCATGCTTATTAATTAACGAGTAACTGTTTTTTAGATTCGTGATGATACGAAATGGCTGTTATGCCTTTTGTCTGTGTCTACTCATGCTTTGCTCTATTTCTCCTGTGATGGCTGGGAAGCTAGATCTTATTTTGATGCCTGGTCCGGTGATTTCAGGTCATGCCGAGTTTGAGGAAAAGTGCGAAAGCTGCCACGAGACACTGAAAAAGGCTGAGCAGGTGGAGCGTTGCCTTTCATGTCATGACCATAGTGATGTCGCAAAGGACATCGAACAGGGCATGGGGTATCACGGCAGGCTTGATCCGGAACAGGCAAAAAACTGTAAGCGCTGTCATACGGAACACAAAGGCCGGGAGCGGGACATCGTCAATCTAGACAGCGAATCGTTCGATCACAGTCAAACCGATTTCAGTCTCAAGGGAGCTCACACAACCCTGACATGCCAACTCTGTCATACCCAGGAATACAAGAAATACAGCCAGGCGCCTTCTCTGTGTTTCGATTGTCATGAATCCGATGATGCCCACAAAGGGAAGCTTGGTAAGGAGTGTGAAACCTGCCATGACGAAAAGAGCTGGAGCAAGCAGACCTTCGACCACGACCTTGATACGGAATACCCACTCAGTGGTAAGCACAGAGAGCTGGACTGCAGACTGTGTCACGCCGATGATCACTACAAGAACACCCCAAAGGAGTGTGTCGGCTGCCATCTGATCAATGATGCGCACAATGGGCGTTATGGCAAGGTGTGCGCCAAGTGCCACGGTACGGAAGGGTGGAAAGAACTGGTCTTCAATCACACTGCAGATACCGAATTTTCACTGGAGGGCCGGCACAAGGATGTCCCTTGCGACACTTGCCATAAGCATGGTCCGTATGAGAAAAAGCCCGCCAAGCACTGTTTTTCATGCCATGAAAAAGATGATGTGCACAAAGGCCGAAATGGCGAGAAGTGCGAGGATTGCCACAGCGCTGAGAGCTGGACCAAGGTGAAGTTCGAGCATGGGAATGACACCCAGTTTCCACTCATGGGCAAACATCAGGATCTGGTCTGTACCGCCTGCCATCGCACAGTGGCGATGGACGACCTTCAAGAGGCCGATTGCATCACTTGTCATCGGCCTATCGATGTGCATAAGAATGAGCTGGGTGAAGATTGCGGTTATTGCCATAATGAACAGGGATGGAACGTTAAGCTCTTTTTCGAGCACGATATCACCCGTTTTCCTCTGATCGGCATCCACAGTGTCACCACTTGTGAATCTTGCCATCTGAATGCCGAATTCCAACAAACCGATAGTGCCTGCCTTGCCTGCCATGAAGCCGAAGAGCCCCACGAGGGCCGCATGGGAGAGAAGTGCGGTGACTGCCACAATCCCAATGCCTGGTTATTGTGGACCTTCGATCATGACACCCAGACCGACTTTCCGCTGGAGGGCAAGCACGGAGAAATCTACTGTGACAAATGCCATCGGACGGATCTGACAGAACATAAACAATCCGCTAACCACTGCTACGGCTGTCACCGGGGAGATGATATACATCGCGGCGGCTTCGGGCGTCACTGCGATCGTTGCCATAGCACAGAGACCTTCGAGGATCCAGTCATACGTTGACTGTCATCGGAATGGACAAATGATGAATATGACTCAGAACGGCAAAACAGCGTCCGATAACGGATTGACTCAACTTACTTGGTTGATGCTCATGCTGGCTGTGATTTACAGCGGGTTATTCAGCAGTCCTGCATCAGCGGTATCCACTGATTACGACCATTTCTCCACAGGATTTCCGCTCACCGGCGAGCATCGCAATGTGGAGTGTGACCAGTGCCACGACACAGGACAGTTTGCAGGCACGCCCGTATTGTGTAACGGGTGTCATAACGATACCGATGCCGCAGGCAAGTCGATGGATCACATCCGCAGTGATGACCAGTGCGACGACTGCCATACCACGGTCGGCTGGCATGTGGCCCGCTTTGATCACGGTAGTATTTCCGGTGACTGTTTTGCCTGTCACAACGGCAGTGCCGCTCAGGGCAAGGGCAGTGATCATATCCTGTCGGGCAATACCTGTGAATTCTGCCACTCAACCTTCAGTTGGGCGAGGGTCAGTCATGTGGACCATACTCAGGTGACCGGCACCTGCGAAAGCTGCCACAACGGTGATATCGCGGCGGGCAAGCATGCCAGCCATATCGCCACCAATGATCCATGCGATACCTGTCATATCACCCAAAGCTGGCTGCTGGTCTTTTTCGACCACTCCAATGTGGTCAGCGGCACCTGTGAGACCTGCCACAACGGAGTCAGTGCTACCGGAAAATCCGCATCCCATATCGTCACCTTTGAGTCCTGCGACCTTTGCCACACCACGAATGGTTGGCAGGTTGCCAATTTCTCCCACGCCGGCATCAGCGACAACTGTGAAAGCTGCCACAACGGAGTCAGTGCCACCGGTAAGAATGTCGGCCACCTGAACACAACCGCACCCTGTGAGCTTTGTCACACCTCAACCAACTCATGGTTGGTCGTCAACTTTATCCATGGGGAGGAGGCATTTGGACAGTGCTCGACCTGTCATGACGGTGTCACACAGCCGGGCAAGCATGCGCAACATATCCAGACCACCGCTGAATGCGACCGCTGCCATACCTCGACTGAATCCTGGGATCAGGTCGGCTTCGATCATAGTGAAGTAGTGCCGGGAACCTGTGCCTCCTGTCATGATGGTGTGCAGGCACCCGGCAAGCACGCCACCCATATCGTGACCAATGAGTCGTGCGATGTCTGTCATGCGACGACGGCAAACTGGAATGTCATCCGTTTTGACCACAGTAGTTTCGACACGGCCGGTCTCTGTTCGACCTGTCACGACGGTGTTCGGGCCACCGGCAAGCACGCCACCCACATCCAGACAATCGAGCAGTGCGATACCTGCCATAACTCCACAAACGACTGGGCCAATACCAGTTTCGATCACTCCGGTGTGGAGACTGCGGGTCTCTGTTCGACCTGTCACGATGGGACAACCGCCACCGGCAAGCACGCCGCCCATATTCAGACCACTGAGCAGTGCGATACCTGTCACGGCTCGACCAATGCCTGGAATATCGTGACTTTCAATCACCCGGCGGATGTGGCTGGTCGCTGTTCAACCTGCCATAATGGTATTCAGGCCACCGGTAAACATGCCAACCATCTGCAGACCAATGGGGAGTGCGATACCTGCCATGTCATTACCGCATGGAATGTATCCAACTTTGATCATAGCGGTATTACCAGCGGCTGCGAGTCTTGCCATGACGGCGTGATTGCAACCGGCAAGCATGGCAGTCATATCCCCACCACTTCCTCCTGTGAAGCCTGTCATTCCACCAATGACTGGACCCTCGCCAACTTTTCCCACGAGGGTGTCTCGGGTACATGTGAATCCTGCCATGATGGCAATATCGCCACCGGCAAACATGACAACCACATCCCCACCAACGCATCCTGCGACAATTGCCACAACACCAGTGGCTGGGCGATCAGCAACTTCGACCATGAAGGTGTGACCGGCAGCTGCCAGTCCTGTCACGACGGCGTGCTCGCCACCGGTAAGCACGATGCCCATGTGGCCACCACCGCGGCCTGCGAGGGCTGTCATACCTCGACCACCAGTTGGGCGGAGGTCAATTTCGACCACTCGATCGTCACCGGCGCCTGCGAAAGCTGTCATGACGGCGTCATCGCCACAGGAAAATCGGCGGATCATGTCGAGACCACGGCTGCATGTGATAACTGCCATATTTCGAATGAGACCTGGACCAGTGTCAGATTCGACCACAGCGGCATCACCAGCGGATGCGAAAGCTGCCACAACAATGTGGATGCGATCGGTAAACCCGATACCCATATTCCGACCACTGAGCCTTGCGAAAACTGCCATAATACGGTGACCTGGAGCACCGGCAGATTCGATCATGCCAATGTGGCCGGCGCCTGCTCAAGCTGTCATGACGGTACCACCGCCACCGGCAAACCGGCGCAGCATATCCTCACCGATGCCCAGTGCGACAGCTGTCATACCTCGACCATCAACTGGACACAGATCAGTTTCAATCACGACAATTTCCAGGTGAGCGGAAGATGTTCGGACTGCCATGACGGCACACTGGCCACGGGTAAACATGCCCAGCATATCGAGACCACGGCTCAATGCGACACCTGTCATCTCTCCACCCTGGTCTGGACCGATACCAGTTTCGATCACAGCGGTGTCAACACTGCGGGTGCCTGTTCCACCTGCCATGACGGGACAACCGCTACCGGCAAACATCCCAGCCATCTCACGACCACGGAAGAGTGCGATGTCTGCCATACTTCGACCACCTCATGGTTGCGGGTGACATTTGACCACAGTTCGGTACCCACCGCGGGTGTATGCTCCAGCTGTCACAACGGTATCCAGGCCACCGGCAAGCATGCGACCCATATCGATACCAATTCCCAGTGCGATGTGTGTCATACCACGAATGGCTGGACAGTCACGACTTTCGATCATAGCGGGGTTACCGATCCCTGTGAGTCTTGCCATGACGGCAATACCGCCACCGGCAAACATGCGGCCCACATCCCCACCACCTCGGCCTGTGATGTCTGCCATACCACCAATGACTGGACTATGGCCGGCTTCAGTCACGCGGCGGTGGTCGATCCCTGCGAGGTATGCCACAACGGTGATATCGCAACCGGCAAGAGCCCATCCCATGTGCTGACCAATGCGCCGTGCGACACCTGCCACAACACAAACAGCTGGCAGATCAGCAGCTTCAACCATGAAGGGGTAACCGGTAGTTGCTCATCATGCCATGACGGGGTACAAGCGACCGGCAAGCATGCCTCCCATGTGGCCACGACAGCCTCCTGCGAGGCCTGTCATACCTCCACCAACAACTGGCTGCAGATCAATTTCGATCACTCCGTGGTAACGGGTACCTGTGCCAGCTGTCACGATGGCAATACCGCCACCGGCAAGCCGGTCGATCATGTCCCGACCGACGCCGCCTGTGATAACTGCCATATCTCCAATACCACTTGGTTGAACGTGCGGTTCGACCATACCGGCATCGTTGCGGGATGCGAAAGCTGCCACAACAATGTGGACGCCATCGGCAAACCGGCGACCCATATCCCGACCACCAGGCCGTGTGAGGATTGCCATACCACCGTGACCTGGGCCACGGGTACTTTCGATCACGTGGGTGTTGTCGGCACCTGCTCGAGTTGTCACAACGGCAACACCGCTACCGGTAAACACGCGGCCCATGTGAATACAAACGGGCAGTGCGACAGCTGTCATACCTCCACCGTGACCTGGCTGTCGGTGAATTTCGATCACAGTACGGCTACCGGTCCCTGCTCGAGCTGTCACAACGGCACCATTGCCACCGGCAAGTCGGCCAGTCATGTGGCTACTAACGCGGAATGTGATATCTGCCACATCTCGCAGAACAACTGGGCTGCTGTGAATTTTGATCATTCAGTGGCGATCGGTGTCTGCTCCAGCTGTCACAACGGCACCACCGCGACCGGGAAGCCGGTTAACCACATCCAGACGACTTCGGAATGCGATGCCTGCCATATCTCCCAGACCAACTGGCTGGCGGTACAGTTCGATCACACCAATGCAGCAGGCAACTGTTCGAATTGCCACGACGGTATCACCGCCACCGGTAAGGATCCCGGGCATGTGCCGACCACGGCACAGTGTGATGATTGCCATCTCTCCACATCCAACTGGCTGAATGTCCGTTTCGTCCATGGCAACGTGGCCGGTACCTGTTCCACCTGCCACAACGGTGTCACCGCAACCGGTAAACATGCCTCGCATATATCAACCTCGGCTCAGTGCGACGTATGCCACACCTCAACGTCCGACTGGAGGAGTGTGAACTTCAGTCACAGTGGAATAACCACAGGCTGTTCGAATTGCCACAATGGCACATTGGCCACCGGCAAGCCGGTCAACCACATACCGACGACGGAAGAGTGCAACGTCTGCCACTTGTCCACCAGCAACTGGCTGAATGTAAGATTCAGCCATAGCGGTGTGGCCGGCACCTGCTCCAACTGCCACAACGGCAATTTCGCCACAGGCATGCCACCCGGACATGTACCGACCACGGCCCAGTGCGACAACTGTCATACCTCCACCACCACATGGACCGCCGTAACCTTCGATCACACCGGTGTTACCGGGAACTGTGACGCCTGCCATAACGGTACGATAGCCACGGGCAAGCCCACCGGGCATTTCGTGACCACTGTTCAGTGTGATAACTGCCATACCACAAACGGGTGGCTGCCGGTGACCAATTACAGTCATATATCCAGTCGGTATCCAGGGGATCATCGGGGTAACTTTGGCTGTAATGTCTGCCATACCAGTAATAACGAGTCAGTGCCCTGGCCATACCCGACCTATGCAGGGTCATGCGCTGGCTGTCATGCAGGTGACTATGACCGTGGCGAAGATGACCACAATGGTCTCAGTAATGATCGAAACTGTGGCCAGAGCGGTTGCCACAGGGTTAGTGATCGCGAGTGGTGATAGGGATTTCCTTACCTGATAATCTTCCTTGCTCTGGAGATTATCAGGTAAATGGCCACAATTTTTCACTGTTTCTAAACATGTCTTGGGATTGCTGTTGGTTATTGACCTGTTGCAACCTACGGTGCAGCCTGAAAAAATCTATGCGGTCTTCATCCATATCAATCGGGTAATAAGCGAGTGCGGCAGAACTATCAATCATGGATCCAACACGGGCTGTTGTTGCTTGTATTGCTTTGTTCATGTCAGGCAGGTGCAGCGACCCGAGTCCTTGATCGTATCGAATTACAGACTGAAGGTGAGGACAACATCATCTCTGTCTATTTCAATATCCCCGTTCGATACGTTTCCCATCTGATCAACGAATCCGGCAATGAAGTCGGAGTGCAGCTGAAGCTTGGTCAGACCGCCGATATCGAGCTGACCGATCTGGTTGAGAGCGATCAGCTGACCTGGAGTCCGAGCGCTGCGGTCCCATTGGAGAAGGTGGAATTTCAGGGCAATATCATCGGTACATCCACCCTGCTGGTATCGTTTGCCGCTTCAGTGAGCGATGTGAAAATACGGCAGGGACGTGATTTCTATGTCATGCAGTTTATCCTGCCGGAATCACCGCGGGTTTCGGGTATGGCGGGTAGCCTTGCCAAGGCCATCGATGTCCCGGTACCGGAAACCCGTGCACCGCTCAGTGTTAAATCGCTGCCCCTGGTCATCTATGTGATCAATCTCGGCACCCAGTCGGAACCTGTGGATTTTACCGAGATTGCACCTGTGGCGGTGGGTGAAAATCAGTTGCTCTACACCACCAAGACCAAGGTGGAGGAACGCACCCTGTACCGATTGCGCTTAGGTTTCTTTCGCACCAAGTTTGAGGCCCAGGAGCAACTGAAGGCAGTAAAGAATTTCTATCCCGATGCCTGGATCGATACCGCGGATATCCAGGAGCGGCGGCAAGCCTTTTTTGATCGGGGGATAGAGCATATCTTCAGTGACGGACTGATGGAAGAACCGCAGCTGGTGGACGTGGATCCCCGGCTTACCGAGATGATGGAGATAATCCGCCGCACTATAACCGCGGGGGAGTATGCGAAGGCGGTCAGGTTACTCGAGGCGCTGCTGGAGGAGCCGGAGAATATCTACTCCAAAGAAGCGCTTGAGCTCCTGGGACTCTCACGCGAGAGAAACGACCAGATCGCTCATGCCAAGGGGGAGTACCGTCGCTATCTGGAAAAGTATCCGGAAGGTGAGGATGCCGAGCGTGTCTGGCAGCGCCTGCTGGGTCTGGAAACCGCACCCATGCGGCCAAAGGAGTCACTGCGTAAAAAACAGGAGGAAGAGGGCGAGGATGGACCGAAGGCGGTATGGGATACCTATGGCAGCCTCTCCCAGAATTACCGCAGGGACAGCATCGACAGCCCGTTCGTCGAGGATGAGGACAGCGTCACCCGGTCGGAGATCGAGACCTTCATCGATCTGAATTCGAGGCGCAAGAGTGAAGATTTCGATATGCGTTTCAAGGTCACCGGCAGTTATATCCTAGACCTGTTGGATGACGGTGACGGAAATGACACCACCCTCAGTGACGCCTACATCGACGTCGAGCATCTCGACAGTCGCACCAGTGCCCGTTTCGGTCGCCAGCGCTTGCGTTCCAGCGGCATCCTGAACCGTTTCGACGGTCTCGTGCTGGGCTACCAGTTGACCCCTGATATTACCCTTCGGGCGACGGCTGGTTTACCGGTTGAACGGTCGCGCGACACCTTTCTGAACGATCATAAGCAGTTCGCCGGACTCAGTGCCGACATCTCAAGCATCTTCAAAAATTGGGATCTCAGCCTCTTCTTAGTGGAACAGCGTGTCGATGATCTGGTAGACAGAAGGGCGATAGGGGGTGAAGTACGCTACTTCGATCCCAACAAATCGCTGTTCAGCCTGCTCGATTACGATATCTTTCATGAAGAGGTGAGTATCTTCATGTTGCAGGGCAACTGGCGGTTTGAGAATGAGACCCGCATGTATATGAATCTCGATTATCGGAATACACCGATTTTGAGTACTTCCAATGCATTGAGTGGTCAGCTCGATCCCGATACGTCGTTACCGATAGAGTCGATCGAAGAGCTGCAGAACTTCTTCAGCGATGATGAGATCTATGAGTTGGCGCGGGATAGAACCGCCGAGACTACCTCGCTATCCCTCGGCATCAATCATCCGTTGTCGAAAACCCTGCAGCTGAGTGGCGATGTGACGGTCAGCAAGACCGGCGAAACACCCGCTTCCGGCGGGGTACAGGCGACAGAGGAGACTGATAATGAGTTCTTCTACACCTTTCAGGTGATTAAAAACGACCTGTTGAAACAGGGGGATATCGGTATTCTCAGCCTGCGCTATTCGGATGCCAACACCTCGGATACATTCCGGGTGGGTATCAGCAGTCGATACCCGATAACCAATAACTGGCGGATCAATCCCCGTATCAATTTCTCCTATCGCACGAATGACGACAACGATGGTTCACGAAAAACGATCAGCCCCTTTATCCGCATGGATTACCGCTACCGCAAGAACATGACATTCGAACTGGAAGGGGGGCTTAACTGGTTCGAAGAAGACGATGGTACGGAAGTGACCGATTTTACCGATTATTTCTTCTATGGTGGTTATCGTTGGGATTTTTAACGAACAGCCAGGATTTCCAACCATAATTCAGGACTGATTAAACACTCATTTTAGTTGTCACTGCAATACCCCTGATTACGCCAATTCGGCAACACAGCAGCAATAAAATTAGTATTAACAGGCACTAGGTAACTGCGGTTATAATCCCGCCTTTATGTTGATGAAAGGTCTTGAGATTGAACCAGCTGATTGCCATCGCATCCGGGGGCGCAGTCGGAGCGTTGTTCCGCTTTTGGGTATCCAGTGGCATATACAGCCTGCTCGGTCGCGGGTTTCCCTATGGCACGCTGGTGGTAAACGTGTTGGGATCGCTGGTAATGGGTTTTCTGTATGTCCTGCTGCTGGAGCGCACGACTGTATCACCGGAAATGCGGGGCGCCTTGCTGATCGGCTTTCTCGGTGCCTTTACCACCTTTTCCACCTTCTCTATCGAGACACTCAACCTGCTTGAGCAAGCGGAATTGCTGAAGGCCGGATTGAACATTCTGGTGAGTGTCATCGCGTGTGTTTTGGCCTGTTGGTTCGGCCTGGTGGTTGGGAGACAGCTATGAAACTGACCGAAGTGACCATGGTGCGGGTCTATTTGACCGAAGGTGATCATCAGTTGCGGAAATTGCTCGACTTTTTACATCGGGATGAACAGGTCAGCGGGGTTACCGCGTTTCGCGGTATTGCCGGTTTCGGACGTTCGGGCAAGGCGCACGAGTCAACCTTGTTGGATATCTCCATGGATCTGCCGCTGGTTGTCGAGTTCTTCGATCTGCCAGAGAAGGTGGATGGGGTGCTGCAAGATCTGAATCAATGGGTTGAACCGGGCCACGTTGTAAGCTGGCCCGCACGAATGAATATGGGTGAATAATCAATGTTGGATCCGCGATTGTTAAGAAACAACCTGGAACAGGTGGCACAGCAGTTGGCGCGCCGGGGTTATCAACTGGATGTTAATCAAATCAGTACCCTGGAAACGCAACGCAAGCAGTTGCAGGTAGAGTCGCAGGAGTTGCAGAATCAGCGTAACAGTCGTTCCAAGTCGATCGGGAAGGCGAAAGCGGCAGGGGAGGACATCGAGCCGCTGCTGGCTGAAGTGGCGCAACTCGGTGATCAGCTGAAGGCCTCTCAAGAGGCACTCGGCAAGGTTCAGGAGACCCTTTCGGATATCACCCTCGGCATCCCCAATCTGCCCCATGAATCGATACCGGACGGCAAGGATGAGGAAGACAACCGGGAAGAGAGACGCTGGGGGGAGCCGCGCGAGTTTGATTTCGAACCCAAGGACCATGTGGACCTGGGCGATGCCAGCGGATTACTCGATTTCGAAGCGGCAGCCAGATTGACCGGCTCCCGTTTTGCCGTCATGGCGGGACCGCTGGCGAGAATGCATCGGGCGCTGATCCAGTTGATGCTGGATACCCATACCACGGAACACGGCTATACCGAGGCCTATGTCCCCTATATGGTGAATGCGGACAGCCTTCGCGGTACCGGACAGCTGCCGAAGTTTGAGGAGGATCTGTTCAAGCTCTGCGGTGAGTCTGAATACTACCTGATACCCACCGCGGAAGTGCCTGTAACCAATTTGATTCGGGATCAGATCATCGATACCGATTACATGCCGCGCAAATGGGTGGCGCATACTCCCTGTTTTCGCTCCGAGGCCGGATCCTACGGCAAGGATACCCGGGGCATGATTCGCCAGCATCAGTTCGAGAAGGTCGAATTGGTCCAGGCGGTGCCGGCCAGTCAATCTTTTCAGGCCCTGGAAGAACTTACGGGTCATGCCGAGGCAATCCTTAAGAAGCTTGAACTGCCCTATCGGGTTGTGACCCTGTGTACCGGGGATATCGGTTTTTCCTCCACTAAGACCTACGATCTGGAGGTCTGGCTACCCGGGCAAAACAGATATCGGGAGATATCGTCCTGCTCGAATTTCGTCGATTTCCAGGCCAGACGGATGCAGGCGCGTTGGCGCAATCCGGAGACAGGCAAACCTGAACTGGTGCATACCCTGAATGGATCGGGATTGGCCGTGGGACGCACGCTGGTCGCCATAATGGAGAACTACCAGCAGGCTGATGGATCCATCGCAGTTCCCGAGGTACTGCGTGGCTATATGGGTGGGTTAGAAAAGATAGTCTGACACGAAGGCTTTAAGTGATGGCACAGGGATCTAGATGTTGGCTAGACCATCATGATAAGCAGGATCACAAATCCGATGACAAATGCAATCGGCAATAAGACCGCCTGCCAATCTCCCGTTTGCGCCTTGGGGCTATTCTTGAGCATATGCTTGGCGCGGGGCCAGAGAAACAGAATCATCGCGCCCAACAATAACGCCCAGATGATCTTTGTCCAATCCATCCTACTTGTACTCCTTCAAACCTCGACATAAAAAAGCCCCGGCAATGCCGGGGCTTCTCTGCATCCATTTAGGACAATCAATCTTCCCCGGAAAGTGCTCCGAGTAGCGAAAGCAGATGCACGAACAGGTTGTAGATATTCAGGTAGAGGCCAATGGTTGCCATGATGTAATTGGTCTCTCCGCCATGCACCATGCGGCTTGTGTCATAGAGAATGAAACCGCTCATCAGCATGATCACGACCGCAGAGATGGCCAGATGCAATGCAGGCATATTGATGAACAGACCTGCGAGTATGGCTATAAAGACGACCAGTAATCCCGCCATCAGAAAACCGCCCATGAAGCTGAAATCACGCTTGCTGGTGAGGGCATAACCTGAAAGGCCAAGGAAGATGATACCGGTGCCGGCCATGGCGGTTCCCACAATCTGGGGGCCGTTAGCCATACTCAGGTAGATATTCAGGATCGGACCGAGCCCGAATCCCATCAGGCCGGTAATGCCGAAAATGACTGCCAGGCCGGTAGAGGAGTTGGCTGTACGCGGCAGTACGAACCAGATCAGCACGATGGCGCCGATCAAAGAGGCCATGTAGGTCCAACCCGGTACGGCAAGAAAGACAGATGCAGTCGCCGTGATCGCGCTGAACAGCAGCGTCATGGAGAGCAGTATATAAGTGTTTTTTATCAACTTATTAGTTGATATTACGGCCTCCGCAGGACGGGCGGCGCTTATATCTAGACGATTCATATTGGCTTAATCTCCTGATTACTTCCCTAAAATCAATCTGATTGGTGAGACAGTTATGGTTGTGATTCGTTCAGCACAGGATACTGTTCCTGGCGAAAAGATCAATACATATAAAATGGTGGTAATTAGTGGATATTTCAAGGTTAGTTAGTGTATGCTAGCGCCGCTTCGGAGAGGTGGCAGAGCGGTTGAATGCGGCGGTCTTGAAAACCGTTGAGGGTTAGTAGCCCTCCCAGGGTTCGAATCCCTGCCTCTCCGCCAAATAGAAAGGGGGCCTCATGGCCCCCTTTCTATTTGGCGGTGCGGTAGGATTTGATTCGAACCCTTCGTTCGACAAGGCGCGCAGCGCCGCAGGACGCCGAGCATAGCGAAGGCGCCCCGAAGGGGTGAGCCAGCTTTAGCAGGCGAATCAATCCCTGCCCATCCGTTGGCACCGCAAATTTCGCGTAACCACGGCCCCCTTTCTATTTGGCGGTGCGGTAGGATTTGATTCGAATCCTTCGTTCGACAAGGCGCGTAGCGCCGCAGGACGCCGAGCATAGCGAAGGCGCCCCGAAGGGGTGAGCCTGCTTTAGCAGGCGAATCAATCCCTGCCCATCCGTTGGCACCGCAAATTTCGTGTAGCCTCATGGCCCCCTCTTATATGGCGGCGTGGCAGGATTTGATTCATACTCTTCGTTCGACAAGGCGCGTAGCGCCCCAATTAATTGGGAACTTCTCTTGAAATCAATCATCAATGCATCAATATTCACATAAAAAATTGAATACCTGACCTGGTGAATCGAAGATGATGAGAATTGCGCTGTTTTTAGGTACTAATCTGGCAATCTTGATGCTGATCAGCATCACTTTCAGATTGCTCGGTATAGAGGGTCTGCTGTTGGAGAATGGGGTCGATCTCAACCTCAATGCATTGCTGGTCTATTCAGCCGTTATCGGTTTTTCGGGTTCGCTGATATCGCTCTTTATCTCCAAATGGATGGCGAAACGCAGCATGGGTGTCGAGGTGATCGAGGCACCGGGAAACGAAGTCGAGAGATGGTTGTTCAATACCATTGAAAGGCAGGCGCAACAGGCCAATATCGGTATGCCGGAAGTGGGGATTTTCGATCATGCCTCACCCAATGCTTTTGCCACAGGGTGGAACAAAAACAGTGCCTTGGTTGCGGTCAGCACCGGTTTGCTGCAGCAGATGAACAGGGATGAGGTCGAGGCCGTGCTGGGGCATGAGGTCAGCCATGTAGCGAACGGCGATATGGTTACACTGTCATTGATACAGGGGGTGGTCAACACATTTGTCGTTTTCCTCTCCCGGGTCATAGGGCATACGGTTGACCGCATCGTATTCAAGACCGAACGCGGCTATGGTCCCGCCTTCTTCATCGTTTCCATGATTGCCGAGTTCGTTCTTGGGATCCTGGCGATGACGATAGTCATGTGGTTTTCCCGCTGGCGGGAGTTTCGCGCCGATAGAGGAGGGGCCGAGCTGGCGGGTAGGGAGAAGATGATTGCCGCCCTGAGGCGTTTACAGCAGGCTCATGAGCCGGAGTCACTGCCTGACGAGATAGCAGCATTCGCAATCAGTGCCGGTAAAGTGCAAAAGTTGTTTGCGAGCCATCCACCGCTGGAATCACGGATCGAGGCACTCCAGTCCGAGTAGCTAACCAGCTGCCTGAAGTGCTTGATTTTGGGAGAATATAACTGAGAGAGAGCAAACACTAAACCTACCTGTGATCACAAATATATCGTGCAGGTTATCGTGATTATATTTATTGCAACGACAGGCCAGGAATACCCAGCCTGTCGTTGATGGTAATTCAGTGTGGTGCTCAGGCCACCATCACAAGCGTGATGGCCAGACTGTTACCAGCGACCGCCACCACCACCACCAGAGCTTCGTTTTGGCTTATCCATCGCTTCATTGATTCTCAAGTCACGGCCCTGAAAGTCCTTGCCATTGAGCTGAGAGATCGCCTTTTCAGCATCACCTTGGCTCATTTCTACAAAGGCAAATCCCCTTGAACGACGGGTTTCTCGATCCAGTATAAGGTTTGCCGACTGCACCTCGCCAATGCCTGAGAAAAGTTCCCGGACATCATCTTCTGTGGCAGACCAGGGAAGGTTGCCAACATACAATTTAGTCATCTATCTACATTCCTAACAAAAAATATTCATATGTCCAGGGTCTGAAGGTCCCATGCAAACCTGCCAGACAGACCGTGAACGCTAAATGGCACGGCTTTTCATCCACCTTGCCTGAGCCTGGAAACCGAAGGATGCCGATTCTCGACCTGAAGAAAATCAAATGGGGAAGCGGTTATGGGTCTGTTTCGTAGCGTATTCAGATCATACCCCTGAATAAAACAATATGCTAATGATTTTTTTATAAAAAATCGTCATGGGTAATGTATGTTCATTTTGTCCCAAATAAGCTTGAATGGAGACTGCTGCAGAAATTATTCAGAGACTATATCGGATCTTTCGGAAGTATTTGAGGTGGGTATGACCAGTGGCAGAGTCGAAAACAGATCTTACTGTGGACTCTATTATCTTGTGAGATTTCTGGGATTTAAGATTTCATTAAGAAAACAGGGCTAATTTGAGAGGTCTGGGTTCAAGGCACGCAAAAGCAACAGATTAATAAAAATATACAAAAGGAATCCTTGATAAATTCAAAGCTACCATAGTATTTAAGTAACTGACTTAAATTGAGAGTTTAAAAAATGCGTATCCTGCTGGCGGAAGATGATCGATATCTGGGCGAAGGGTTGGCGCTGGGATTGAAACAGCTCGGGCACACCGTAGACTGGGTCAAGGACGGTATGGCTGCGGAACAGGCCTTGTCAACCGAAAACCTGGATGCAGTGATTCTTGATCTGGGCCTGCCGAGGCAGGATGGGCTGCATGTATTGCAAAAGTTGCGTAAACAGGGCAAGGATCTTCCAGTGCTGGTCCTGACAGCCCGTGATGCGGTTGAACAACGCATCGAGGGTCTTGATTCAGGGGCTGATGACTATGTTGTCAAACCCTTTGATCTGCTGGAAGTCAATGCGCGATTGCGTGCGATTACAAGGCGCCGCGAAGGGCGTTCGGCTTCGGTCATCACTTATGGTGACCTGGTACTGAACCCTGCAGCACGCAGTCTCACCAAGGCCGGTGAAGAGATAATGCTGGGCGCGAGCGAATTTGCCGTTTTGGAGTCATTGCTGACTCATCAGGGGCGCATACTATCCCGACAGGTATTGGAAGAGGCGTTGTATGGTTGGGATGAGGGTGTGGAAAGTAATGCTGTAGAGGTCTATATACATCATTTACGCAAGAAGTTGGGTAAGGATCTTATCAGGACCGTTCGCGGTGTCGGTTACACAATCCAGAAGTTGGTTCATCAATGAGATGTAAGCGTGCAGCAGAATACTAATCTATCTATACGTAGAAGGCTTTTAATCAGCCTGATAACCACCATTTTCATCCTATGGCTGATTTCAGCCTATTTTGTCTTTCTTGCCGCTCACCATGAAGTAGAAGAGATCTATGATGCGACTTTGGCTCAGGAGTCCCGCATTCTTGCCACATTAATGGTTCATGAGGTGGAAGAGGACAATGAGGCAAGGGAGGATTTAAAAAAACTTGTTAAGGAGTTAGGTGATGATTTCATCAATAGTTCCGCCTCGTTCAAACTGTTTATTGATGAATTCATGGCTGATGAGAGCGAAAAAGACTATCTGACACTGGTGCCTCGTGAGCTTGCAACCGGTCATCGTTATGAAGCGAAACTCGCGTTTCTCATAAAAGGGGTCAATGGCAGAACCTATTTACGATCAAACCTCCCGACCTCATTTAATACATTCACCGAGGGTTATAACAATGAAATCGTGGATGGCAAACTGTGGCGGATGTACGGTTTAAAGGAACCCAGTGGTCAGTTCCATGTGCAGATCGGGGAATTGATGTCAGTCCGTCAAGAGACTGTGTCGGAGATCGTTTTCAACAGTTTGTGGCCGATAATCGTTTCATTGCCCTTCATTGGATTGTTTATCTGGATCGTCGTGGGCGGGGGGCTGAAGCCGTTACAATCCATCGCTGATAAAGTTAAGAATAGGGATCCAAAATCACTTGAATCGATCTCCACTCATGGTGTACCCAGAGAGGTCGTACCGATGGTAACCTCCCTAAATAGCCTATTCCGTCGGGTGCAAAGAGTTTTAGACAATGAGCGGAGGTTTACAGCGGACGCTGCTCATGAATTGAGAACACCGATTGCTGCATTGAAGACGCTGGCCCAGGCTAAATCACTTGCTGACGAAAAGAATGGGCATGGCAATTTTCTGAATCAAGTGATACGGGGAGTCGATCGTGCAACTCACCTGCTGGAGCAGCTACTGACCCTCGCACGCATGGATAGTCGGTCCCTTGAGCATTCACATGTAGATGAAGTGGACCTGCATGGTGAATCGATCAACATATTGGCATCACTGGGTGCGACAGCCTTGGCGAAAGATATCGAACTCGCCTATGAAGGTGCGGAGCATCCGGTAATGGTGCCTGGCTATACACCAGGCATACAGATTCTGTTAAGGAATCTTATCGATAATGCAATTCGCTATACACCAGAAAAAGGGGAAGTCAGTGTAATATTGAATGAGCATGAATCAGATATTAAATTGGTTGTCACTGATACCGGTCCCGGCATTCCAGAGGAGAAACAACAGGGGTTGTATCAGAGATTCAGGCGAGGGGAGGATGCCAATAGCCAAGGAAGCGGACTTGGGTTATCTATCGTCAAACGTATTGTTGATCTGCATCATGCAACGATAGAAATGGCTAATCGAAGTGACCGCAGCGGACTTACAGTTACAGTTTCTTTTCCCAGGGCTCTTGCATAAGAAAGTAAAATATTTTGTCACCGGTTAACAATGACTGGCGCCAAAATTCAATCTGGTTGCTGGTGCTGATCACAGATTTCCTTTGCCATTACCAACAGATGCTCCAAATATCGAAGACGCTTTTCTGACAGCTCAACCTTGTCTTTCAGCTCAGAGTCCTCTTCACCACCATCAATGATATGAAAGGTGTCCTCAAAGAAAAAGACAAAGAAACTGTCAAGAAAACGAATCTCCCGGTTGGTGTCCATAATCAGATTATCAATGCCGAAAAGATCGATCATTTTTGGGTTATCCGAGTTGCGCCAAGCTTGAGCCGCTTTGACGAAGCGGGCCAGTTGTATGCGAGCTTTAGGGTATCTGCACAACAGCTTCATTGCCTCTTCTTCATTCTGTTGATTCGCGATGTTGAACCAGATGTTGACTGCTTTCGCCAGGACTAAAACACTCGGTGTGCCGTTGATTTTACTGACCACAAACAGGGCATCTGGGATGATTTCGTCGAGTGTTTCTTTCAATTGGCGGTAGTGACGAGCTAGCAGCCCCGCCTCACTGATTGAGTGGTCGGAAAATGGTCGTTTGATGACAAATTCCGTATAGATCACACCATCTTCATCATTGGATTCTATACCCTGCCGCTTATTGCTGCGCCATACTTCACAGTGGCTGCCAATCGTCGATACCAGAGTCGGTCGCAGGCGTTTTAGGTCGAGACAGGCAATATTTACTGATATCTGGCCGCCATCTTTATTTTCATTATTCTGCATCTGGTTGGTACCTTCAACTCAGGGATAGAAGAGAGAAAGGCTGCATGCATTAGGCGAAATGCCTCAACAGCACTTTGTAGATTGTGTCAATCTTGGGAGAGCACCTGTTTCAGGAATGCTGGAATACGATGATCCAGCCAGTAGACAGGCCGCCCGGGAAGGGTGCCCTGAACAAATCCCACATGACCACCTCTATCTGAAAGTTCTAGTGAAACACCCGGGCCGAGATCTTGCAAGCCTGGTACATCCTCCGGTTGCATGAATGGGTCATCCCGTGCGTGTAAAATGAGAGTAGGTGTTCTGATGTGTTTCAGGAATTGTGCGCAACTGCAACGGTGGTAGTAATCAGCGGCATCGACAAATCCATTCTGTATGGCAGTTATTCGATCATCAAAATCATAAATTGTGCGTATAGAATCGAAACCCTCCACAACGGAATATGATCTGGAACGACACTTTTGTATATAGGACTTCAACAGCTTCCCTAAAAGATGGCGGTTGTATACTTGTGAAAAGCCTTGCTCGAGACGTTTTACAGCACTTTCCAGATTAAAGGGAACTGACACAGCAACAGCCGCCTTTAAAGCTGAATCATGAGCTGATTCACCGAGATATTTGAGTAACAGATTGCCGCCAAGCGATATGCCGATGATAGCCAGTGGTACATCTCCTTTGATGCGCAGATACTCGATTATTTCAACCAGATCTTCCGTGGCCCCGGAGTGGTAACTGCGTTGCAGTCGGTTAGGTACGCCGCTGCAACCTCTCAAATGCATGAACAGGCATCTGAAACCGGCTTTACTTAAGGCAGAGATGAGTGTGGTCGCATAATGGGAGTCGAGAGAGCCTTCAAGTCCGTGTATCAACAAAACCAAGGGACCTTCAGATTCATGCCAGGTCAGGTCGATAAAATCCCCATCACGCAGTTCGACCCGCTCCCAGTGGAGATTGAGGAGTGGACGGTGTCTGAACAGGCTGGGCCAAATAGTCTGCAGATGAGGAGAAGGTAGCCACCAGGCCGGTTTGAATTCACTTCTGATCAGTTGTTTCATCTATTTTTTTGTTGTTAGCCGAGAGTGAATACTACACTTGAAAGCTGGCAAATGGACCGGGTTCAATGGGTCAAATGACCGGTGTTATTGCTGCTCGCCATCTCCAATTTCGCCATCAGCAGCAGAAAACGTTCATCAAATGAGACTGCATCAAGGATGGACTGTTTGTCTTCATGAGATAAAGGCAGAGCCGTGGTCAAGACATTGACAAGCTGTGGTGTCGTCAGTTTCTTGAGCTGATCGGTGTCTGTCTCAAGGGCATTGAAGGCCAGGTATCGATCCAGACTGGAATAGATGCTGTTTCGTTTCTCTTCCGTGGTCCTCAGATTGAAATCATAATCGGATTCGAATCGCTCCCAATTGGGTTTAATCAGTCGATAACCCCGATCCGACGGCAACTCAGTCTGTATATCGAATCGACAGACACCTGTGATTATGATTTCGATGCGTCCATCGAGGGTCTCATTATAGAAAGAGATTCGAGCTGCACATCCTGTGGTTTGTAGTTGGTGTATTGTCGAGTGTTCACTGTCATCGGGCTGTATCATACCGATCAAATGATGGCTGCCCAGTGCATCCTGCACCATGTTCAGGTATCGGGGTTCGAAGATGTTGAGTGGTAGTTGTGCCCCAGGCATGACAACTGCCCCGCTAAGTGGAAAGATAGGGAGCATCGACGGTAACTGCGGATAGTCGGGGATAAATGGATTTTGCATGAATGAACTCCTATAGCCAGTAAGAGTTGCCGTCAATCTGAATTATTCCGTATCTTTCCCCGATCGTTAGGGCCTGATATTACTAATCCAATCGGCTCTGATATGCCTATTCATCTGCCCAGCAAGGCAGTATTGGATAATTTATATTGAGCTACAAGAGAGAATGATAACACTACTGGACAGAATAATAGCCCCAGCCCTTTTGGTGCAACAGGGCCTGTTGGACTAGTGCTGACAGACATCAGGATCAGGATTGATCAGAGACTGATATCAATTCACTTACATAACCGTGTCATGATTCTATAATTCAAATAGGAGAAGCTGTCCCTATACTTTAGTCAGATAGTATCAATATCCATATATCCATCTGGTGACAACCGGACCGTGAAGACCAGGCACGGATTCTAAGGTTGATCAGTAGAGTGGTATGTCCAGGTAATTCCTTTTGGGTAAATACAAGGAGAGACAGATGAGTTATATCGAATCCCTGCTCGGTAATGAGGCTGAAAGCTTGCTGGCCCACAGCTGCGAGACTATTGATAAAAAGATGTTGCAACTACCTGGTCATGATTACGTCGATAGGGTGTTGAGCCAAAAAGATCTCAAGCCGGGTGTGCTGCGCGCAATGCAGACATTGATCGGTACAGGACGTCTGAGCGGTAGCGGTTATCTCTCCATTTTACCTGTAGACCAGGGTGTGGAGCACTCGGGAGGAGCGTCTTTTGCCGCCAATCCAATCTATTTCGACCCCGCCAATATAGTTGAACTCGCCATCGAGGGCGGGTGCAATGCGGTCGCTTCCACCCTGGGTGTACTGGGTTCGGTGGCCCGTCGGTATGCCCACAAGATCCCCTTTTTGGTCAAAATCAACCACAATGAAATACTCAGTTATCCCAATTTTTATGATCAAACTCTGTTTGCATCGGTGGAGCAGGCCTTTGATATGGGGGCGGTTGCCATAGGTGCGACTGTCTATTATGGGTCTGAGGAGTCAAGGCGGCAGATTCAGGAGATTTCGGAAGCTTTCCAACATGCCCATGAGTTGGGCATGGTTACTGTGCTATGGGCCTACCTCAGAAACAGTTCTTTTAAAGTGGATGGTGTCGACTACCATACAGCTGCAGATCTGACAGGTCAGGCCAATCATCTGGCAGCGACGATTGAGGCAGATATCGTTAAACAGAAACAAGCGGTGGGAAATGGAGGCTATAAAGCCATCAAATTTGGCAAAACAGACAAAAAAGTCTATACAGAACTCACCACCGAGCACCCAATTGATCTGGTGCGCTACCAGGTGGCCAACTGTTATATGGGTAGGGCCGGGCTTATCAACTCTGGTGGTGCCTCTTCAGGGGAGGGCGATTTGGCACAAGCGGTGCGAACCGCTGTCATCAACAAACGAGCAGGCGGCATGGGTATGATCTCCGGGCGCAAAGCATTTCAACGACCTATGGCGGAGGGTGTTGATCTGCTTCATGCGATTCAGGACGTCTATCTCAGCGATCAAGTTACAATTGCTTGAAATATTAAAGAGTTATGGGCTTTTGTCTTATATTCGGAACGGCAGTGCTGATGATGGATCGGGCTATTTGGGTAACATGATGTGGGTATTTATCAAAGGGATTTCTGAAGAGATTTCGGTCAAGCAACTGCATAAGTTGATAACTCGCCAACTCAGTCCTCTCTGGTCTATCATGCCAATCAGAGGGGTGAAGGTGGAAGAGAGTAAAATCCTTAAAATCATGCACACCAGGTCCAGAGTTTGGGAATACTATGGACTTGTCTGTATCAAGCCCTCACGACAAGTTCATGCGGTAATAGGCAGGTTGAACACCATAAAAATCAATGGAATGAGATTGCAAGCTCATCCCTATATCAGGCGGCGTAAGAGTAGGGATCGACGTCAGCAGCTGGTCGAGGGAACAGAACAATTTCCGGGGGACCGTAGGCGTAGAGACCGCCGGCGTGGAAACCTGGTGAGTCAGGTCAGCGATCCCATGGACTGACTGGCTGAAGTGCGGAGCCCATTTATCGATAATCTATTAAGGAGACGTGGAAGTTAACATTTTTTTTAAAATCACAGCTTTCGATAGGGTTTTACTGGCCCTAGAGTGATAGTACCCAAAACCAACTATAGAGAGATAACAATGACAAAGTTAGTCGACATTGAAGGTATCGGTGATAAGTATGCTGCAAAGTTGACGTCAGCGGGGATCACCAGTCTGGAAAATCTGTTGGAAAAGGGAAGTACCAAAAAAGGCCGCAAGGAGATCGAAGATGCGACTTCGATTAGCGGAAAGCTGATTTTAAGATGGATCAACATGGCTGATCTATTCAGAATAAAAGGTATCGGTGAGCAATACTCGGACCTGTTAGAGGCTGCCGGTGTGGATACTGTGCCGGAACTGGCGCAGCGTAAAGCGGAAAATCTGCAGAAGAAGATGGTTGAGGTCAATGAAGCCAAAAACCTTGTACGTGCCACGCCGAGCCTCTCATCGGTTGAAAAGTGGGTGGCGGAAGCCAAACAACTACCCCGTGTGGTCACCTATTGATACCGGGTGTGCCGCAAAATGGCTTTCCAGGTAGGGAAAGCAGGGCATCTTACGAAAAGGCCACTGTCGTCTGATAGTGGCCTTTTCTACATGCACTGAATGATTGCGGGACTGATAGATACCCTTGTTGTAGTACGTTTCTGGATGAGAGTTTATTGGGTAGAATAGGCAGAGTTTAGGTAGGAACAAATCGGAGTCTGAAATATGCCGACCTATGATTACTATTGTGATGCCAACGGCGAGAAGGTTGAGGTCTTTCATCCCATGAATGAGTTGATCAGTAATTGGGGTGAATTATGCAGCAAAGTTAATAGGCCTCTAGGGGATACCGCAGGCAACGTACCAGTGCGGAGGTTAATCAGCAGTGCAGCTGTTATCAGTAGCACAAGCCTTGTTGACAGTGAACCGGCATGCCAAACTGGCGGTTGTTGTCCAGGCGGCAGTTGTGGATTTAACGAATAATATGAGCAGGCCCTAATCAAGGGAGATGGTCTATTTTCTACTGCTGGGGATACTGCTGCTGTTGATACTGGGACCACAGTTGTGGGTGCAGCATGTAATGACGAAATACAATCGTCACCAAGAAGAGAACTTCCCTGGCAATGGCGCAGAACTGGCCAGGCATCTCCTGGACCGCTATGGCCTGAACAAGGTCCAGGTAGAAAAAGCCGAATCCGGTGATCATTATGATCCCAGGGATAAAGCGGTTCGATTGTCAAAAGACAAACTGGAGGGGAGAACCCTTACGGCCATTACAATAGCAGCCCATGAGGTCGGGCATGCATTGCAGGATGCGGCGGGGGAATCGCTCTTTCAGTGGCGCAGCCGACTCGGATCGATTGCTATAGGGGCACAGCGGCTTGGTTCATTCTTACTCTTCGTGTCACCGATTCTCTCCATTGTCACGCGTGCACCCTCGGCAGGCCTGTTGAGTGCAACGGCAGCATTTCTTGTGATGGGCTCAAATGTGATCCTGCAATTGGCGACTTTGCCTGTTGAGCTTGATGCCAGTTTTAAAAAGGCTTTGCCGCTGCTCAAGAGCGGATACTTGGAGCCGGAGCAGTATCGTGGGGCAAAAAAAATATTAAGGGCTGCCGCATTCACCTACCTATCTGCCTCGTTGGCCGGCTTACTCAATTTCTGGCAATGGATACGCGTATTAAAAAGATAGGGGTAAAAAACGTATTTCAGTAATATCTTCTGTAGCCAATGATGATTGCTCAGGGATAGAACGAGAATATTGACATAGAAGAATAACATCAAATATAGAATGCCTAAATAAATGAGAGATCATCTACAGAAACGAAATAGGAGCGGAGGAGAGGATGCCTGGTTATTTTAGATGGATTTGTCCAGTACGGTCGATCGGTGCGTTCCTGTTCTTGCAGCTATTTTCAATTAGTCTATCTGCTGAAGAGTTGCAAGCGTCACCTGTTCCTGACGCCTATGTGGCCAGAGCACAGTTCACGACAGCAGTTGTCAATAGAGAACCGGTTGATCAGGTTGTAAAACTCGATGCACAGGCAACCAGGATCTTTTTCTTCACTGATTTGAGAAACCTGCAAGGTCGAACTGTGACCCATCGTTGGGAGTTTGATGGGCAGATCGTGAGCGGAGTGGATTTTGAAGTAGGTGGACCCCGCTGGCGAGTCTATTCAGCAAAAAGTTTGAATCCTGGTGAATCGGGAAAATGGACTGTGTTTGTGGTAGACGAGTCGGGTTGGCCCTTGCACGCATCAATTTTTGAGCATGGAGAGATTGCAAAATAGCAGACCAGAGCGATATGGAGTTCACCACATCAGACTGGGAGGATTCAGTCCACCATTGAACCATCTTGGTTTTTTTAACGAATGGAAGGGGGATAACCCAAGGCGGAGTTACTTGTTGGCCAATAAAAATCTCTATGCCTATTGTGCCTTGAGATTGAATTCCTCTTCTGCCATTTTGCGCAGTGTCAGCTCCTTTTCCAGCCTCATCTCATCGGAAATTTTCCTGTTATCATTTTTTTCAGTCACTGATGGCGTTTTTATTGCTGTAGGATTCCGTGCCGGTTGTTGTGAGGACACGGCAGCTTTTGAATCAGCTGGCGTAGTATGTGGCTCTACCTGGTTTAGTCCTGACTGAATATCCATGGGTGTCCCGCCAATAGCCGGATTGTCATTAAAAACCGTATACAGATAAACGCCGCCGATTATCAGCATGATTGTGAATATTATACCGGCTATGGCGAAGGAGGAGAGATGGAAGCCATTTTTAAACAGCAGGGGTTCCGGCTCCACCCGAAATGGAGGAATGGCCGGCTTGTTTTTAACCTGTTGTTTGGATTGTATCTGATCTTGATCCGGGAATAGATGTACACTGGAAGGTTCGCTTGTTTCAGAATAGAGGTTGCTGTCCGGCGTGGCTTTGAGTGACAGATCCGAGTTTTGCATGCCGCCGGCGATATCGGAGTTGGACTGTAGTTGAGTTTTCGTTTCAACAGCAGTGCTATTTCTAACAATACTCTCCGTATCGGTTTTGGCCGTTCTCTGATTTTTCTGTTGTTCTTCAGTTAATTGCTGCTGCAACTGATCAAGCTGCATATTTAATAATTTGATGTTGTCTTTAAGGCTGTTCACCAATTGATTGGATTTAAGATTCTCAATCTCGGCCTTCTCTGCACGGCTGGTCAGCTCGGTGAGCTGATTCGCGAGGTGCCTGTTCTCTTCCTCGAAGAATTGCTGATGCTCATTGCTGGAATTGGAGAGTGACTCTTCAATCAGGGTCGCATTTTCAACCTCCATTGATTGAACACGTTTCAGAAGCTCTCTGTTTTCATTCGCTACTGATTCTACCCGTTGTAGAAGGTTTCGGTTTTCACTCTCTACTGCTTCAGTCCGTTGCAGGAGGTTATTGTTTTCACTCTCTACGGCTTCAGACCGTTGCAGAAGATTTTTGTTTTCAGACTCTACGGTTTCAGCCTGTTGAAGAAGATTTGTATTCTCATTTTGCAGTTCTATAAATTTGAGCTGTAGTTGTTGCTGTTGGCTTTCGACCTCAAACAACTGTCTACGCAGATTGTCAGCCTCAGCGGACTGATTTTTCCAGTGTGTAATCTCATTGATCAATTGACGATTTTCGTTCGTCAAACGTTCAATCGTCTGTTTGTGTTCAATCAGTTCACTGGCTTCATCATCCTCTTCGTCAAAGTCACTACCGTATTTGGCCTTGATTTCAGCAACCTGTTCAGCTGCAAGGCGATGAATCTCAGAGGCACTTCGTGTAGATGCGGATTGCGAATGCGTTGTACTACTGCTGGATTGCCGGGATTGACTGGTTAATTCAGAGGTGTCGCCAGCCAGATTGACCCGTGTCAGTGTCTCACCGCCTTTATCGACTACCTTGTTGCCACCATTCTCAGAGGCTGTTTTTAGACGACCTTCAGCCAGTGATATTAACTCGATCAGACGTGTGCCGGGTTTGATATCAGGGGCGGAGATACCGATGCTGGTACTGACGATCTGCTCAGATTCACCCAGATAAAATTGTTTCGATGAGAGGTCCTCGAGGATTCTTCTACCGAGATAGCGTGTTCCGATGGCGTTTGAGGCTGGGCGTAGGATGGCAAACAGACCCGTGCCGAAGTAGGCCAGGGTGTCGTCAGGGTGAATGTGTTGTTTGATTATCTCGACAAGCGTGAGCAATATGTGTTCAATTGCCGGGTCACTGTATTGAGTCGTAATCTCATCGATTTGGTCTATTTTGACAAGCGCTATGGCTAGCTCGTTCTTATTGCGAATGGCGAAGGCGAGTTCACGACTGGTGGACTCCATGAAATGTTCTCTATCGACAACACCACCAAGAAAATCAGATTGTGGTTCGATCTCATCATGTTGGGAGATATCAGTTTCGAGGTGAGCGAGATCAGGTTGCTGATTCCTGTCGCCCAGTAGTGTAAGAAAATTCCTGATATTTGAGGGATCGAAAGGTTTGTTGATGACCTCATCTGCGCCTAATTGAGTCAATTCCTGGCGTATTTCCGGGCTCTCCTCGTTTCCGGTGACAACGATGAAAGGCATTGTCGCTATCTGTGAGGAGTCTGAAGCCCTGATTTTGGTCAATAGGCCCCTGCCATCGAGTTTCGGCATAGAGAGATCACTGAAGACAAGAGTGATCGACGGGGTATTGCAGAGTATATCCCACGCCTCCTGACCGTTCTCTGCTTCGATGACCTGGCAATCGTCTTTTAAAATATTCTTCAGTGAAACCCTTACAACTCGAGAGTCGTCAGCAATAAGCACCATCGGCTTATCGCTGGCATGATGAGAAAAGCTTGTCAGGGCATGTTCAGCCATTCCGTTTGATTCTTCTTGCTTAAGCATGGGTAAATTATGTCTACCTTTAGCTTCGACTAATCGGCTAAAAACTTTAGGTGCCATTAATTCGTGCAATGCATTAGATATATACTATAAGATACTGTTAAATATAAATAAGAATATTAATCCCATGTCACAAAATGTGAAAAATGAGAGATGTGTCACCCATGTATTCAAGGATCCGGCCAAGGTTCCAGTTTTCTGAAATCGAAACTGACAGAGTCCGTGAGCATGATGTGGCGCCAGCCGATCCCGGCGTACTGTGTGAGGTCTCTTCCTGAGGGTTTAAACAGCAGCATACTCGCAAGCGATGAAAAGATTTCGGAACGGGGTCAAATATTATAAAAGTATTACCTATTATGGGGTTATTAGAGTCTGTTAATGTAATCTAAACTCAGACTGCACAAACCGGAATGCATGGTTAAAGCACTGAAAATTGTGAACCTTGACGCACTCCTATCCCTCAACTAGTTTGAACAGCAGGTCGACCTGGAGATATTCTTTATCCTGCCGATACTCAAATTGATCACCACAACCATAAAGTCAATGCAGGTATAGATGACAAAGTCAGTCTTTTATCTTTCGGATGGTGCGCCGGTAGAAGCCGAGGATGTAAAAGAGGCTCGGGACAAGGAGCGTGAGAACAGCATCATAAAACCTTTTATGGACTCGGTTAAGGAAGACCTGGTTGCAAATAAGATTTACCTTCCTACGCTGCCCGCATTAGCACTCGAGGCCTTGGTGGTTATCAATGATGCCGACAGTTCGGCACATGACCTGGAAAAGGTGATTTCCCGGGACGCGGCGCTCACCGCAAGACTGATTCGATATGCAAACAGCCCACTCTATCGGGGCTTGAATACCATAGCCTCCATAAAACCGGCAATCACTCGAATAGGCTTTCAAAGAGTAAAAAATGCTGTCTATGCCGTATCGATGAAGGAGGTTTTTCGCACCTCGGAGAAAGAGATCGAGAGACGCATGAATCAATTATGGGCACATTCGGTGAAAGTTGGCGCGCAGGCGGCGATGCTTGCCAAGGAGCAACCCGGTCTCGATCCGGATATCGCCCTTGTCGCAGGGCTGGTCCATGATATCGGCCAAATCCCCTTATTGATCAAGGCGTGTAATTATCCGGATATGATTGCAAATCCTGAATTTCTGAATAAGGTGTTATTGAAATTACATACACAACTGGGTGGCAGCATATTGAAATTATGGAAGTTCGATCAACATGTCATCGACGCCGCTGCAGAGCATGAAGATCTCAAACGTGATCCGGGTGACGCACCCATAGATTATGTGGATCTGGTTCAGGCTGCGAATATACTGGCCTACGAAGGTACAGATCATCCCCTGGCAAACGTGGACCGTTCCACCATCAAGGCCTTCTCCCGTTTAGAGAAGTCTGGTAATGATGAATCACTGGATGAAGAGACAAAAAAAGTCGAGGATGTATTCTTCTGACGAAATTTGTAATGCGGGCTACTCTGCCAGCACATCGAGCCCCTCATTGCGTAACATTGCAATAAGGCGTATCAGCGGCAGGCCGATCAGGGCATTTGGATCCTCCCCCTCCAATCGTTCGAAAAGTGAGATTCCCAGTCCTTCCGATTTGAACGAGCCGGCGCAATTATAGGGCTTCTCTTTGAGCAGATAGTTTTCAATCTCACTTTTCTGCAAGACCCGGAATATGACATGAAAGGGTTCGCAGCATAGCTGGATATGCCCGGATTCGCTGTTCAACAGGCACAGGCCGGTTAAAAAACTGACACGCTTACCGGAGACACTGAGCAATTGTTCCACTGCCTGTTGATGACCTCCCGGTTTTCCCATGATCGTCCCATCTACGACCGCCACCTGATCTGAGCCGATGACAAGCGCTCCTTTGTGATCTTTCGCAACCTCCCTTGCCTTGCTTTCTGCAAGGCGGGTTACCAGCCTCTCCGGTGGTTCATCCAGCAGTGCGCCTTCGTCGATATCCGGTGACATACTGCTGAACTCGACCCCCAGTCGACTCAATAGCTCTCGGCGAAATGGGGAACTGGAGGCAAGGATCAGAGGTTGATGTGGGTTTTCGGAGTAGGGCATTGAGATACAACTGTAATTGACAATGTAAATTCATAGTATCAAAAAAATCGGGTCCCTTAGCATCATCCTGACAGTCGGGCTGTGGCGGAAAATATCCGACCAGCTATATTGGTTATTAGCAAGGGTTGAAGAGTTAATTATTAACATGTTAAATACATATCATATAAATTCTAAATAAAAAATTATTTTTTGCATGAAAAACAGTACGATAGCTATTTCTTGATGTTTCTTGCTCGCTTGACAAAAGGAGTAGAGCCAACGTAGAAAGGCGGAATCATTCGTTACAGAGTTCAGATCCACTATGCCAATAACAGATTTGCTAATGTCCGGCATCAATCTCATGGTCACCGGAATGGGGATCGTTTTCACGTTCCTTTTGATCCTGGTTTTCGCCATGAAGGGGATGTCTAAGTTTGCGATGTTTGTTACTGAGCGACACGGGGCTCCTGAGAGGGTATCATCTCAGCCCGTGATTAAGGGGCAGGAAGGTATGCGGGGTGATCTGGTTGCAGTCATTGCGGCTGCCATCAACAGTTATCGCGCTACACACAGATAGATCTGTTAAAGTTCCTAAGTTTTATTAATAAGCAACTTTTTGGCTGTTTACCAATCAACGGCGGCTAGTTTATGAGTGAAATGAAACCACTTGGAATCACTGATGTCGTGCTACGCGATGCACATCAGTCCCTGTTTGCAACCAGAATGCGTATCGAAGATATGCTGCCCATAGCAGAGAAGCTTGACAACGTAGGCTTTTGGTCTTTGGAGACCTGGGGTGGTGCAACATTCGATGCCTGTATTCGATTTCTGGGTGAAGATCCCTGGGAGCGTATCCGAACACTTAAGGCCGCGATGCCGAAAACTCCCATGCAGATGCTTTTCCGCGGACAGAATATCCTCGGTTATAGGCACTACGCTGATGATGTGGTCGATAAATTTGTCGAGAGGGCGGCAGTCAACGGCGTCGATGTCTTCCGTATATTCGACGCCATGAATGACCTGCGTAATCTTGAGACCGCAATCAAGGCAACACTCAAGGTCGACAAGCATGCCCAGGGCACCATGTCTTATACGGTCAGTCCCGTACACAACATGAATTATTGGGTTGACATGGGTAAACGCCTGGAAGAGATGGGTTGCGATTCGATCTGCATCAAGGATATGGCAGGCCTGTTGAATCCCTATCTCGGCTATGAACTGGTGACCCGTCTCAAGGAGGCAATATCCATACCAATTGCCATGCAAAGCCATGCCACCACCGGTATGAGTACGGCCACCAATATCAAGTGTGCTGAAGCCGGTATCGACATGCTCGATACCTCCATCTCCTCGATGAGTATGACCTATGGGCATTCGGCAACGGAATCTGTGGTGGCGATCCTGCAGGAAAGCGATCGCGACACTGGATTGGATCTGAATCTGCTGCAGGAGATCGCTGCCTACTTTCGTGAAGTGCGCAAGAAGTACGCCAAGTTCGAAGGTTCGCTCAAGGGTGTCGATTCACGCATCCTGGTGGCACAGGTGCCTGGCGGCATGTTGACCAACATGGAGAATCAGCTCAGGGAGCAGGGGGCCAGCGATAAACTGGATCAGGTACTCGAAGAGATTCCCCGTGTGCGCAAGGACCTGGGTTATATTCCCCTGGTGACCCCAACATCACAGATTGTCGGTACCCAGGCAGTGATCAACGTCCTGATGGGCGAGCGCTACAAGAGCATCGCCAAAGAGACGGAGGGTGTGCTCAAGGGTGAGTATGGCGCCACTCCGGCACCTGTTAACAGTGAACTTCAGCTGAAGGTCCTTGACGGGGCTGAGCCTGTCACCTGTCGTCCCGCAGATCTGCTGGATGATGAGATGGATAGGCTTTCCGCTGAATTTCACGGATTGGCCGAAGAGCATGGTATCAGGGTTGCTGATGATGAGGTGGATGATGTACTCATCTACGCGCTCTTCCCTCAGGTTGGCCTGAAATTCCTCAGGAATCGCGACAATCCGGATGCCTTCGAGCCACCACCCGGTGCCGAATCCACAGCGCCTGCCCAAGCCCAGGCCCCGACTCCCGTTAAAGCGACTGGTACAGCAGGCGGACCAGAGTCCTATCAGGTCGAGGTCAACGGTGTTACCTACAATGTGAAGGTCACTCCATCAGGTACCGTGAGCGAGGTAACCCAGACATCCACACTGGCGGCGGCTCAGAGTGCAGCGCCGGTTGCTGCGGTCAACCCTGGTGGGGATGTAATCAACGCACCGTTGTCCGGTAACATCCATGCCATCAAGGTCGCCGCGGGAGATGCCATCGCTGCCGGCGATGTCGTGATGGTTCTCGAGGCCATGAAGATGGAGACGGAGGTACGTGCCACTTCAGCAGGAACCGTTGCCCAGATTTTAGTGAAAGAGGGTGAAACCGTTCAGGTTGGATCACCTCTATTGAGTCTCTCCTGATATGATCGAAATAGGTATTCAGCCACTTTGGCAATCAACCGGGCTGGCCAACATGGGGTGGGGGCAACTGCTCATGATGGGCGTCGGCTGCCTGTTAATTTACTTGGCAGTGGTCAAAAAGTTCGAACCACTGTTGTTGGTGCCGATCGGATTTGGCGCCATCCTGAGCAACATCCCGCTTGCCGGCATCAGCGGCCCCGATGGTATATTGGGCTACATCTACCATGTTGGTATTGAGACAGGTGTTTTCCCCCTGCTGATTTTTATGGGGGTCGGCGCACTGACTGATTTCGGCGCACTGATTGCGATGCCCTGGACACTGTTACTGGGAGCTGCAGCCCAGTTTGGTATTTTCGTCACCCTGCTGGGTGCCTTGGCGTTGAATTTCATACCCGGTTTCGAATTCAGTCTGGCCGATGCATCCGCCATAGCGATCATTGGGGGCGCGGATGGACCGACAGCAATCTTTCTCGCCTCGAGGCTATCCCCCGACCTGCTGGGAGCAATAGCCGTCGCGGCATATTCATACATGGCGCTGGTGCCGATCATTCAACCTCCGATCATGCGTCTTCTGACCACCAGTAAAGAGCGCAATGTGGAGATGCAGCAGTTACGCCACGTCACCAAGCTGGAAAAGGTTCTTTTCCCGTTTGCGGTGTTGTTCCTGTGCGCAATCTTCCTCCCTTCCGCGGCTCCCCTGATCGGTATGCTGACATTCGGTAATCTGCTCAGAGAGTGTGGTGTGGTAGAGCGATTGAGCCACGCTTCGCAGAACGAGATCATCAACGTTGTGACTATTTTCTTGGGGCTGGCTGTGGGCTCGAAACTTTCGGCAGATAAGTTCCTTACCGTCGAGACTTTGGGTATTTTGGCACTTGGGGCCTTCGCCTTCTGCATCGGTACGGCGACCGGTGTCATCATGGGTAAGATCATGTATCGGGTAACGGGCGGAAAGGTGAACCCACTGATTGGAGCTGCGGGTGTCTCTGCGGTACCGATGGCGGCCCGTGTCGTCAATAAGGTCGGTCTGGAATCCAATCACCATAATTTCCTTCTGATGCATGCCATGGGGCCGAATGTGGCGGGTGTCATCGGATCGGCCGTGGCCGCCGGTATCCTGCTGGCCCTGGTCGGCCACTAACCAAGTCCTACACCGCCCATGTCATTTTGACATGGGCGCCATACTCATAATATTATTGTCCGCTTATGTCGAAGCGCTTTCCTGATCGGTTAGATCCGTGGCGTTTCGCCGATCTTGGCAAAGAGATCGGCGGAGAGCTTCCTTTGGATACCTTTTCAAGGTTGGGCGCTTGCTTGCTGAAACCAGCGGGAAACGTCAGTTTCAAGCTGTCGTTTGGTCGTGACCAGGAGCGGCGGGCGATACTCAGAGGATGGCTCAAGGCGGAATTGTCGCTGCAGTGCCAGCGGTGTCTGGAAGAGGTGAATCTTCCGATCGATACCCAGCTGTCCGTAGTATTCGTCCAAGGGTTGGATGAGGCCGAGATGCTGGCTGAAGACCTGGATCCTTGTTTGGTCGAGGATGATCAGGTGGTGTTCAGAGACTTGATCGAAGACGAATTGCTTCTGGCATTGCCGCAAGTGGCCATGCATGATCCTGGGGCTTGTGCCGCACCCGTGTTGGGAGTGGCTGGAGAAAAGCCGATAGAGAGCAGTGGGCAAGAACGAGAAAACCCGTTTGCGGCTCTGGCAGAGCTGAAGCGGGACAAAGAGTAAATTGGTTAACAGAAAGAATATTCGGGAGATCAGCCATGGCTGTTCAGCAAAATAGAAAGACTCCTTCAAAGCGTGGCATGCGCCGCGCTCATGATTCGCTGAAAGGTGAAACGCTCTCAATCGATTCCACTTCGGGTGAAACCCATCTTCGTCATCATGTAACAGCGGATGGCTTTTATAAAGGCCGTAAGGTAGTCAACTCAAAGGGCGAGTGATCCCCCGATTCCCACTATTCATGATTTAGAAACCCATCAAGGGTGATCCCTTGTTGGGTTCTTTAATTGATAGGCAGAATCTTCGATTGGCATGTCTCTCGTAATTGGAGTATTCCGATTATATCTGTTGGCACAATTCGATTCTGTATACAACTTGAAAAATGACAAACGGTCCAACGGGTTTCAGTGGATGGGTGAATCGTTAGCACATGAGTAAACCAGTAACAATCGCATTGGATGCCATGGGGGGGGATATTGGCGCAGATGTCGTGATACCTGCTGCCAGGGAGTATCTCCGACGTGATCATGAGACCGCGCTAATTCTGGTTGGTGACGATAATATCCTGACAAAGAAGTTGGGGCCTCATCCGTTTGGCGAGCGACTGCAAATCAAACATGCTTCCCAAACTGTTGCGATGGATGAACTGCCATCCAAAGCCTTGCGAAACAAGAAAGATTCGTCAATGCGTGTGGCGATCGATCTGGTCAAGAGCGGGGAAGCAAATGCCTGTGTCAGCGCCGGCAACACAGGGGCGCTGATGGCTACATCTCGCTTCGTGTTAAAGATGCTGCCTAATATAGATAGACCTGCGATTATCACCGCCTTGCCATCCATCACCGGCCAGACCTTTATGCTGGATCTTGGCGCGAATGTCGATTGCAGCGCTGAGCACCTGGTTCAATTTGCTGTCATGGGCAGTGAGACTGTGGCGGCAGTGACTGATATCGCCAATCCGAAAATCGGTCTGCTGAATATCGGACAGGAAGAGATCAAAGGTAACGAACAGGTTAAAGAGGCACACGAGCTCTTATTGCAGAGTTCTCTGAACTACGTGGGTTATGTCGAAGGTGACGATATCTACCAGGGCGGTACTGATGTGATTGTTTCCGACGGTTTTGTTGGCAACATAGCGCTGAAGAGCAGCGAGGGCGTGGCGAAGATGATTCGTCATTTTATGACCCTTGAATTCAAAAAGAACCCGCTGACTAAACTGGCAGGTTTGATTGCAATGCCTGTGCTGAGAGCATTTCGCACGCGTATAGACCACAGACGTTATAACGGCGCCAGCCTGTTGGGACTGCGTGGAATAGTGATCAAGAGCCATGGCAGTGCTGACAAACTGGCCTTCATGAATGCAATCAGCATTGCGCGCAAAGAAGTTTCATGTGATGTCCCGCATCGCATATCCGAGCAGGTTAAAACTCATCTGGAAAAAAGGGAGATCGCGTGATCTATTCGCGTATCACAGGCACTGGTGGATATCTGCCCGAAAAGGTGCTCACCAACCAGGATCTTGAGAAGATTGTGGATACCACCGATCAGTGGATCTTCGATCGTACAGGTATCCGTAAGCGGCATATTGCAGCCGATGACGAGTTTACATGTGATCTGGCGGAGAAGGCCGCGCTTAAGGCGATTGAGATGGCTGGTATCGAAGCCAGTGACATAGACCTGATTGTCGTTGCCACAACAACCGCTGATCAGGTTTTTCCCAGCACTGCGTGTCTTCTGCAAGCACGCCTTGGGATCAGGGGGCCTGCTGCATTTGATGTTCAGGCTGTCTGCACCGGTTTTGTTTATGCGCTTGGCGTCGCTGATAACTTTATCCGGTCCGGGGCGGCGAAAAGAGCACTTGTGGTAGGTGCCGAAACCTTTTCACGCATTATTGACTGGAGTGATCGAAATACCTGTGTGTTGTTTGGCGACGGTGCCGGCGCGGTTGTCATCGAAGCGAGTGATGAACCGGGCATTATCTCCACTCACCTGCATGCGGACGGTGCCTATGAGAGCCTGCTCCGGGTCCCAACCGGTATCTCACGCGGTTATAAAGAGATACTACAGGGTTCTGCATACGTCGAGATGAAGGGAAATGAAGTCTTCAAGGTTGCGGTGACCACCTTGGGTAGAATCGTAGATGAGACCTTGGCCGCCAATAACATGGAAAAATCAGATGTGGATTGGTTAATTCCCCATCAGGCCAATATAAGGATCATCAATGCAACCGCGAAAAAGCTGCAGACCCCGATGGATCATGTGGTAGTCACAGTGGATGAACATGGCAACACTTCTGCTGCGTCGGTACCTCTCGCTTTGGATGTGGCGGTCAGGGATGGTCGGATTAAGCGTGGTGAGACTATCCTCATGGAGGCATTTGGCGGCGGTTTTACCTGGGGTTCGGTTTTAGCGAAATTTTAGTGATTTGACAGTGTAAGCTATGAGTAATTCATCATTCGGTATCGTTTTTCCAGGACAGGGGTCTCAGTCCGTTGGGATGTTGAGTGAATTGGCAGCAGCCCATCCAATCGTCAGTCAGACATTCGCAGAAGCTACGGACGCCTTGGGCTATGATCTGTGGGAGCTGGTTCAAAATGGCCCGAATGACGCACTCAACCAGACAACAAAGACACAACCCGCGATGCTTGCTGCCGGGGTGTCTGTATGGCGGGTCTGGCTGGAACAGGGCGGTGCCAAGCCCCAAATCATGGCGGGACACAGTCTGGGAGAATACACGGCATTGGTTTGTGCGGATGCGATCGAATTTATCGATGCCGTCAGGCTGGTGGCCGAGCGAGGCCGATTTATGCAGGAGGCCGTACCTGAGGGAAGCGGCGGCATGGCGGCAATCCTGGGACTTGACGATGTTCAGGTGAAAACGGTCTGTGCCGAAGCCGCATCCGGTGATGTAATTGAAGCTGTAAACTTCAATTCACCCGGCCAGGTCGTCATTGCCGGTCATAAAGAGGCAGTGGACCGGGCATGCGTATTGGCTAAGGAGGCAGGTGCTAAACGTGCATTGCCACTCCCGGTCAGTGTGCCATCGCATTGTGCATTGATGAAACCGGCTGCGGAGCGATTGGCTCAATTGCTTAATGGGGTCAGCATTTCACAACCCTCAATCTCGGTGATACACAACGCAAGTGTCGCAGTGGCAAAGGATGCCGAGTCGATAAGCAAGCAGCTTGCCGCTCAGTTATACAGTCCTGTGCGATGGGTGGAAACGGTACAGATGATGGCGACCTCGGGTATTTCGAGCCTGCTTGAAGCAGGGCCCGGAAAGGTCCTGGCAGGATTGACCAAAAGAATCGATCGTGGTCTTGTCGGATTGCCTGTGTTTGATGCAAAAAGCTTGATGCAAGCGCTGGAGACATTGAAATGAGTCTGGAGAATGAGATAGCAGTGGTTACCGGCGCCAGTCGAGGTATCGGCGCAGCCATTGCAGACACCCTGGCGGATGCGGGTGCAACGGTGATCGGCACAGCGACCTCCGAGGTTGGTGCGCAAGGGATTACAGAACGTTTTAAGTCTGCGGGGCATGCCGGGTGCGGCATGGTGTTGAATGTCGCTGATGTTGAATCTATCGATGCGCTCATTGAGGCGGTCGGTAAGGAGTTCGGTAATCCTACTGTATTGGTGAACAATGCCGGTATTACCCGCGATAACCTCCTCATGCGCATGAAGGATGAGGAGTGGGAAAGCATCATCAACACCAACCTGACCTCTGTTTTTCGCCTTAGCAAGGCGGTATTGCGCGGCATGATGAAGGCGCGAAAGGGGCGTATTGTCAACATCTCATCCGTAGTCGGGGCAATGGGGAATGCCGGTCAGACCAACTACGCTGCCGCCAAGGCGGGAATCCACGGTTTTACACGCTCTTTGGCCAGGGAGGTGGGTTCGAGAGGGATTACCGTCAATTCTGTGGCGCCGGGCTTTATCGAGACAGATATGACGAACGAGCTGCCCGAGGAACAACGCAAGAGTCTTGAAGTGAACATCCCTTTGCAGAGACTGGGGTCACCGGAGGATATTGCCAATGCGGTTTTGTTCCTGGCAGGGCAATCCGGACGTTATATTACCGGTGAAACACTCCATGTTAACGGTGGAATGTACATGAGTTGATATGCGAAAACTCGAGATCAATTCTCATAATTAACATAAATAAATTATCATAACATACTGTTAAATAAATTTATTTATGGTGAATTTGAGATGCGAAAGTTATCTGAGGATTGCGCTTTTCTCAAGTGTTTTTTGTTACTACAATACCGCATCGGTCCTTTTCGAGGCCGGCGGATAATCCAGAGGAAATTAATAACATGAGCGATGTCGTAGAACGAGTTCGTAAAATTGTCGTAGAACAACTAGGCGTGAAGGAAGAGGAGGTAACGTTAGAAGCCTCTTTTGTCGATGATCTTGGCGCTGACTCTCTCGACACAGTGGAATTGGTTATGGCTCTTGAAGAGGAATTTGAAACCGAGATTCCTGATGAAGAGGCTGAAAAGATCACGACTGTGCAACTTGCTGTCGATTACATCAACGCACACAGTTAATCTTTGCGCAAAGATTTTCTATTTTTTATAGGCCGTCAAGCTCTAACAATAGAAAGGGGCGCGGCCTTTTGCTTTTCAGCAACACCACTGAACTTTGGGGGTAGTCATACATGACTGCAAGAAGGGTCGTCGTTACGGGTTTAGGTATGGTAGCGCCTGTCGGGCTGGATATTCCTACATCGTGGGAGAATATTCAGGCCGGCAAAAGTGGTATCCAACCCATTACCCATTTTGATGTTGGATCATTTTCTACCCAGTTCGGTGGTCCCATCTACGGTTTCGAAATCACCGATTACATAGCGAAGAAAGAAGCCAAGAAAATGGATAAGTTTATCCATTATGGCATCGCTGCCGGTATACAGGCGATCAAAGATGCAGGGCTTGAGGTGACGGAGGAGAATGCAGAACGCATCGGTGTTCTGATTGGTTCAGGTATCGGCGGCATTACCGGTATCGAAAACAGTTACCAGGCCTACCTGGATGGCGGTCCTCGTAAAATCTCACCGTTTTTCGTGCCTTCAAGCATTATCAACATGGTGTCCGGTAACCTCTCCATCATGTATGGATTGAAGGGACCCAACTACTCGATCGTTTCCGCATGCAGCAGTGGCGCCCACAGCATCGCCGAGGCTGCTATGATGATCCGGCATGGCCGGACGGACGTGATGATCGCCGGTGGTGCCGAAATGGCCACATCACCGGTTGGCTTGGGTGGGTTCGCAGCGGCACGGGCGCTTTCTCGTCGCAACGACGATCCACAGGGAGCCAGTCGCCCTTGGGATAAAGACCGGGATGGTTTCGTACTCAGCGATGGCGCCGGTGTAGTTGTGCTGGAGGAGTATGAGCAGGCCAAGGCGCGTGGCGCGAAGATCTATGCCGAATTGGCCGGTATCGGAATGAACTCCGATGCCTACCACATGACAGCACCCTCAGTAGACGGATCAGGTGCTGCCAAATGCATGGAGCTGGCACTTCAGGATGGTGGAATCAACGTGGATGAGGTTGATTATATCAACGCACACGGAACCTCCACCCCGGCCGGCGATGTGGCGGAGACTATGGCGGTCAAACGTGCCTTTGGTGATCATGCATACAAGCTATGTGTCAGTTCCACGAAATCGATGACCGGTCATATGCTGGGTGCGGCAGGTGGCGCAGAGGCCGTTTATACGATTCTGACACTCTACAATCAGGTTGTGCCACCCACCATCAACTTGGAAAACCAGGATCCCGAATGCGACCTGGATTATGTTCCCAATAGCGCAAGAGCGATGAAGCTGGACGTGGTGATTTCCAACTCATTTGGATTTGGCGGCACTAACGGTACCCTGGCATTCCGCCGTGTAAACTGAGGACGAAGGCTAATTGCTAGTTAACGGCAAATCAGGCGATCTGATACCGTTCTCTGATCGTGGTCTGCAATACGGCGATGGTTTGTTCGAGACTTTGGCCGTCAGACAGGGGCGTCCCTGTTTATGGCGGCGACACATGGCCCGACTTTCCCGTGGGGAAACAGCAATCGGCTTCCCTCCCAGCGATAAGCAGCTGCTTGAAAAAGAGGTTCTCGCACTCTGTGCCGAGCATGATCTGGCGGTTGTGAAGATAATACTTACCCGGGGCAGTGGGGGCAGGGGATATACCCCTCCCAGCCCCGCTTCACCGCGACGCCTTATCAGTCTCCATCCCTGGCCCGACTATCCTCAGAGCTGGTATACAGAAGGTATTCATCTTGGGATTTGCCGCACCAGGATTGGCCGAAACAGACAACTGGCAGGTTACAAACACTTAAACCGTCTTGAACAAGTACTGGCGCGTAGGGAATGTCAGGATGACTCCTTATCCGAGTGCCTGATGATGGATGAAAGGGAGAAGGTGATCTGCGGCACACAGTCCAACCTGTTCATGCTGCAGGGCAATACGATCTATACGCCTGATCTTACCCATTCAGGCATTGCGGGTGTGGTCAGAGAATTGGTGATTGAAATTGCAGGTCAGCTCTCAATCCCAATGCACATCACCGATTTGGATAGGGATAGGCTGATGAGTGCCGATGCCATGTTTGTAACCAATTCTGTGATGGGATTCTGTCCGGTCGCGGTGCTGAATAAGCGGCAATTTGACCAGGAGAATATTCCCCGTGAGTTGCGTTACAGGGTGGAGGAAGCCTGTAGCACGGCTTAGTATTTACTCTTTTGGTTATCCAAAAGTCGTGGTAATCAACTTCACCCCGCGGATTTTTCCAGTAGAATGGCGTTATGCTCAACGCCAACGATTATTTCCAATTAGTAGAGTCCGACTGGTGAGAAATGCGGGTTAATCGTCTGCTCGGTATTCTGATCTTTGTCGCCAGCATCCTTCTGGCTTGGGGTTGGATGGAATATGACGGATTTGTCAACAAATCCCTGAATTTACCCGAGGAGGGCGTGAACTATATTCTGCATCCGGGTATGACGGTCAGAAGTTTGGCGGAGGATCTGCAGCAACGAGGTATGCTCGAGAAGCCCATGTTGTTGAGATTCATTGCCCGTTGGCAGGGTCAAGCCAGTAGACTGAAGGCCGGCGAATACTATCTGCCTGCTGAAACCACGCCACCGAAGCTGCTTGAAATCCTCAGCTCCTCACAGGTTGTTCAATATGCCCTCACGATCATCGAGGGGTGGACATTCGACCAGTTGATGGCTGCGATCAGACGTGATCCGGTATTGGAACATAGCCTGAAGGAGGTAACGAACGATCAGGTGATGCAACATCTTGGCCTGGACGATCTGCATCCGGAGGGGCGATTCTACCCTGATACCTATCACTTTCCCCGCGGTACCACCGATGCGGCCTTTCTAAAGCGGGCCTTTAAACGAATGGAATCTGTATTGGAACAGGCCTGGCAACAGCGGAAAAAGCAGCTGCCGCTGAAAAGCCCATATGAGGCTCTCATACTGGCCTCGATTATCGAGCGGGAGACCGGCATACCAGAGGAGCGGGGCAAGATAGCCGGTGTATTCATAAGGCGCCTGAAGCGCGGCATGTTGTTGCAGACCGATCCCACGGTTATCTACGGTATGGGAGAGAGCTATAACGGTAATATCCGTAAGCGGGACCTCACTCGCGACACCCCTTACAACACCTATCTGCACAAAGGATTGACACCGACACCAATTGCCATGCCGAGCGGCGCTGCAATACGTGCGGCTTTGAATCCGGAAGAGGGCAATTCGCTCTATTTCGTCGCAACCGGTGATGGCGGACACTATTTCTCTTCAACCCTTGAGGAGCACAACAAAGCGGTACGAAAGTATCAGTTGAAGAGATGACTGCAATGAAAAAGACGGCAAAAGGACGATTCATCACCGTTGAAGGCGGTGAAGGGGCTGGAAAAAGCAGTAATCTGGCATTCATCCAATCCTTGATTGAAACCGCCGGCAAACAGGTGCTTTTTACCCGGGAACCGGGTGGAACACCGCTTGGCGAAGCCATTCGTGAATTGCTGTTGGGGCACAAACACACAGGTATGGCGGACGATACGGAACTGCTGTTGATGTTCGCCGCGCGTGCGGAGCATCTGCAACAAAAAATCCTACCGGCCCTTGAGCGGGGAATCTGGGTGTTGTGCGATCGTTTCACTGATGCAAGCTTTGCCTATCAAGGGGCGGGAAGAGGTCTATCGCTGGAGAAGATTGCCAAGTTACAGCAGTTCGTTCAGGGTAAGTTGCGTCCCGATCTGACATTGTTGCTCGACGTGCCGGTGGATACCGGTTTGCAGCGTGCCGGGAAGCGTTCAGAGCCTGATCGATTTGAAAGCGAGAACCGCGACTTCTTTGAGAAAGTGAGAGCGGGATATCTGCGGATCGCCACGCAGGAGCCTGATCGTGTCCAGGTAATCGATGCATCTCCAGCCTTGGAAATGGTGCAGGATCAAATCAAAACGGTCGTTCAACACTATCTGGCGAGCCAGGGTGAGTGAGTTGCGTTATCATCGCCTGCCATGGCACGACGAGCAGTGGTATTTTTTACAACAGGCCGTAGAACAGCACCGACTGCCCCATGCCTTATTGCTTTCGGGACCTCCCGGATTGGGAAAAGAGCAGTTCGTGCTCAGTTTTGCCCAATCCGTGTTGTGTGTGGATAGAGACCTTGACGGTGTCGCCTGCGGCGCCTGTCGTCAGTGTCAGTTGCTGTACAGCGGTAACCATCCCGATTTTAAATGGTTGAAACCGGATGAAGAGAGTAAAAGCGGTGAGATAACGATAGAAGCTATTCGGAGCCTTACCGCCAATGCTTCATTAACCAGCCATGCCGGCGGTAACAAGGTGATCGCCATAAAACCGGCCCATCGAATGAACAAAGCCGCGGCCAACAGTCTCCTCAAAACCCTGGAAGAGCCTACGCCGGGCAGCGTGATATTGCTGTTGACCGATCAACCGGGCAGATTACTTGCCACTATCCGCAGCCGCTGTCAGAAAGTAGATTTCAAACCTCCGCACAGGACACAGGCCATCGAGTGGCTCTCTGACAAGGTGACCCAGGAAGATCCGCAACTGTTGTTGACACTGGCCAACGGTGCGCCACTTAAGGCGCTTCAGCTTGACAACAGTGAGCTCCTGAATGCCCGCAAAGAAATGGCAAAAGGATTTCTACAGCTTCTGGGTGGGAAACGTGATCCGGTCAGCCTGGCGCGTGGATGGGGAGCCTTTGACAGCGTCTTGTTGTTGGAGTGGCTGACGGGCTGGGTGATCGATCTGATTCGTCTGCAGGAAGGGGGTGATGAGGGGGGGATCTTTAATCGGGATCTCACTCAAGCTTTGCAGAAAACGGCCGACAAGATAAACTCGAGGACTCTGCATGGCTATCTGCTCCAGGTTTATGCGGCCAGGAGTACCGTAGAGAGCAATTTAAACCCGCAATTGACCTTGGAAAAGCTGCTGATTTCCTGGTGTGATTGCAGAACCCAGGCGTGTTAGACAGAAACTGAGAATCGTATGGCTGGTGGACCCAAACAAGGAATACTCTCGCTGACTATCAAGGATAAGAATGCCTTGTATGCGGCCTACATGCAATTTGTTGAATTTGGTGGACTTTTTATTCCCACGACCAAGCAGTACCGATTGGGTGACGAGGTTTTCATGCTGCTGACGCTGATGGACGAGACGGAGCGTCTGCCGGTGGCCGGTAAGATCATCTGGATCACACCCGTCGGCGCGGAGGGTAACAGAGCAGCCGGCATCGGTGTCCAGTTCAGTGATCAGGATGGCGGTGCAGCACGCAACAAGATCGAGACCTATCTTGCCGGCGCCCTGAAATCAGACCGTCCTACACACACGCTATAGTCATAGGCCGACTAACATGCGGGTTCTCTATCTGACCAATGGTTAGTTATTTTTCTTTTTGTGACACAACCGAAATGGAGATCTTTATCAGCCCCCTGCCGGTGGAGCTGCTGATAAGTATCGTTCACAGAACGAAATTGTCGAGTCTGGAGTTGAAGATGCAGCTACAATCCCCTGTCAAAATCAGGAACGGCCCGAATAAAGCTCCATGTTAGTCGATTCCCACTGCCATCTCGATCGTGTCTCTCTTGCTCCCTATAACGGGGATTTTGCCAGCTTCATGAGCAGTACCCTTGCACAAGGTATCGATCATCTGTTGTGCGTCTCAATCGATCTTGAATCCTGGCCTGCCATGGTGGCACTGGTAGCGGATTACCCACAGATTTCCATATCGGTGGGCGTGCATCCAAATGATAAGGAGCGTCATGAACCCACGGTTGAGGAGTTGCTGAGACTCTCACGCAGTGAAAAGGTCGTCGCCATCGGGGAGACCGGACTGGATTATTTTCATGGAGAAGGGGATCTGGATTGGCAGCGTGAACGGTTTCGGCAGCATATTCGAGCAGCCAAGGCGGCGAAACTCCCTCTCATCATCCACACCCGGGACGCGCGGATCGATACAATCCAGATCATGCAGGATGAGGGGGCGGACGATGTGGGTGGGGTGATGCACTGCTTCACAGAGAACTGGTCCATGGCGAAACAGGCACTGGAGATGGGTTTTTATATCTCATTTTCCGGCATCATCACCTTCAAGAATGCGGTCGAGTTGCGTGAGGTCGTAAAACTGGTGCCGATGGATCATCTGCTGATCGAGACAGACTCCCCCTACCTGGCGCCGGTACCCCATCGCGGCAAACCCAATCAGCCGATCCATGTGCGGCATGTTGCTGAATGTGTGGCAGAGCTGAAAGGGCTGACACTCGAGGCAATTGCAGACCGGACAACCGCCAATTTCTATCGCTGTTTCCCTCTGGCGCAGGGCGCACAATCCAGTTCTAGCGGGTTAGATTATGAATAAATCAGTAGCTCTATTGTTACTCTGTAGTTTCTTTTCTGCAGCCTTGGCGGCACAAGATAGGAGCACAGAGGGTCATGAGGATTTAGTCATCAACACCAAAGGTGGTCTTGAGGTGACCACGACCGATGGTGAGTTCTCCATGCAGTTGGGGGGCAGGATCCTGGCTGATGCCGCAGTATATGATGAGGATAAGAATGCCCTGGGTAATGGGAGCGAACTGCGTGATTTAAGACTCGATCTGGAAGGACGGCTGTATGCCGATTTCATCTACGAGTTCAGTGTCGACTTCTCCGATGGGGAAGCGGACGTCAAGGATGCCTGGTTTGCCTATGATGCCATTTACCCCTGGCGCTTTTCCGTTGGACATTTCAAAGAGCCTTTCAGCCTGGAGGAGATGACCAGCAAGCGATATCTGACCTTTATGGAGCGCGCCTTGCCCAATGCGTTCGCTCCAGGAAGAAGCATGGGTATTGCTGCCCGGTGGTCGGGTGAACAGATGACCTTTGCCGCCGGCCTGTTCGGTGATGATTACAACGATGACGCTGACGATGAGGGTGATGAAGGCTGGGGTGTCACCAGTCGCTGGACTTATGCGCCGCTGGCGGAAGATAGATCCGCATTTCACATCGGCATAGCCGCCAGCTACAGAAAATTGGATGATGAAGAGGAGGTTCGAATCGATACCAGGCCGGAGTCTCACCTGACCGATATTCGATATCTCGACACGGGCAAACTCAAGCAGAGTCGATCTACCGCGCTACTGGGCCTGGAAGGTGCATGGGTGTCAGGTCCGTTTTCATTGCAGGGTGAGTGGATGCAAGCAAAAATTGAGCGTGACGAAGGTACGGAGCCGACCTTTGAAGGCTGGTATCTACAGGTTAGTTGGTTCCTGACAGGTGAAAGCCGCCGCTATAAGCAGCGTTCGGCAAAATTTGGGCGGATTAGGCCGCTTTCCGACCATGGCGCTGTAGAGGTGGCCGCACGTTTCAGCTCCCTGGATCTCAACGATGGTGAGATCGAGGGTGGATCTAGCGACAACATCACACTGGGAATCAATTGGTATATCAATCGGCAGATTCGCCTGATGGCCAACGCAATCATTGTCGATAATGACAGCTATGCCGATGCGGATGGTGATGTGGAGGGGGAGGATACGCCCTCTATTCTTCAACTTCGCGCTCAAGTTGATTTCTAGGTTGTGACAATGATAGTCGAATTTGTCTATAACAGGCCCTCAAAATGATACGTAACTTAGGCACAGGAGCGCTTCTGCTGCTGTTCCTTCTCTCCTGGTCGATACCGTCCTATGTTGCAGCAAGTGGCAGTGATCCGAATACATTGGTAATAGGTAAGATCAGCCACAATCCAAAAAAACACTATCGTTACTTGAAACCCATGCTGATGTATGTGGTGGAAAGAATGCGTGACCTCGGAATCACAAAAGGCAAGATCCGCATGGCAAAAAGCAAAGAGCATATGGCGGAGTTGTTGGCCAGAGGTGATGTGGACTGGGTGACGGAAACACCTATTGCCGCATCATATCTGCATGAGAAAAGCGGTGCGGAGCTATTACTTAGAAAGTGGAAAAAAAATACATCTGAATACTACACGGTATTTTTTTCACTTAAGGATGGGGCAGTAAAGAAACTTGAGGACTTGAAGGGAAAGATCATTGCCCTGGAGGATCCAGCATCTACAACAGCCTACTATTTGCCTGTCCATGCAATGTTACAGAGTGGATTGACGCCTGTTAAATTGAGAAATTTTCGGGAAACACCACCGGCTGATAAGGTTGGCTTTGTGTTTGTCAGGGAAGAGATCAATATAGCCACACTGGTGAATAAAGGTCTGGCCCATGCCGGTGCGTTCAGCAATCTGGATTGGGATAAGGAAGATCATCTGCCTTCCCAGTATCGTGCTCAGTTTTCCATTTTTAAAAAGCTTCCACCTGTCGTTCGCGCAGTGGAATTGGTGCGCCGTGATTTAAACCCGGCTTTAAAAAGACGCCTCGAAGGGATTTTGTTGCAGGCCGGTGATGATCCGAAGGCTCAGCCTGTCCTGCATGCCTACCAGCGAACAAAAAAATTCGATGTACTGAGTGATGAGCAGAAACAGTCGATATACGACATGTACTCTATAGTCGATAAAGTCGATCGAGCACTCACACCCTAAAAGGATCAAGTCATGCGCAAAGGTAAAATTACGATGCAAAGCATGAAGAACATTTACATACAATCACAAGGATTGAATGTATGTGTAGCTTGATGCAGCCCTGTTGAATCCTGATGGGCTACTGATTCAATGGCAAGAAATCTACAGTTCAGATATACCGTTGCTATTGGTGCCGGAATCGTCATTGTTACGATTATCCTAGCTACACTGTTTTTCTTCCAGTCTAAGGACCTGCTATCCAATATCAAAACCACCACCTCCTCCACAATGAGTGTTGCCCTACATAATGAGGCAAAAAAACGCCTTATGAATCTAAGTGCAATTCTGAGCGAGGATGTGGCAAACCCCCTCTATAATTTTGATATGCTCGCTATCCTGCATCTGCTGCAGAGCGTTGCCAATCTGGATGACATCGTCTATGTCATGGTGATCGATCCACAGGGTGTGATCGTTCACGATGGAACCGAACTGTTAGACAACTACGGCAAGCAAATAGAAGACGGAAAAATTCTGGACTGGATTAAAAAGGAATCGGTGCCACTGCTAAAAAACTCAAAAGATGTGATGGAGATAGTCTCTCCAGTCCATATTGCCGATGAAAGACTGGGTTGGGTCAGAATTGCGCTATCTAAAAAGGGGCAACTGGAAAACACAGAGAAACTGACTCGGCAGTTATCCGAATTAACCTCGAAATCGCATCAACGCGAACGATATCTGCTGTTTTTCGTTACCGGTATTTTACTGTTGCTAGGCTTGGCTTTGGCTGCATTGATCTCAAATAGATTAGTGTCACCGATTCGAACGCTGACAGAATATGTGAAACGTGTCGGTGAAGGCGCCTATGGCATTGAGTTGGAAAAAAACCGAAGTGACGAGATCGGTCAACTGATCCACTCATTCAACCGTATGAGCAGGGATCTTTCCAATACATCGGTATCTAGACAGTATTTGAATGATGTACTCAATAATTTGCGTGATGCATTGATCGTTGTCTCTGTCGATAAGAATATTATCATGGTCAATAATGCTGCTGTTGATATGATCGGTTACGATAAAGAGCGGTTGGTGGGTATGTCATATTACGACATTATCGACAGTCGAGATGGTGTGCGCGTCAAGCAATGGCTCACCTATCATATGAAGGATGAGGCGGATAGTATTGACGCCAGATATATTACTGCTGAGGGTTCCTGCGTGCTGGTCTCCCTGTCAGGCGCCTATCTCGAATTTTCAGGAGGTCCTGGGCAGATCATCACGGTTGCGCAGGATGTCAGCGAGCATAGAAAGAACGAGGAACATATACGCTATCTGGCCCAATATGATGGCTTGACCAATCTGCCCAATCGACAACTATTCAGTGATCGGTTAAAACATGCCATGGAGCAGGCTGATCGGGGAGAGTATCTTGTCGCCTTGATGTTTATCGATCTGGACCGCTTTAAGAAGGTCAATGACAGCCTTGGCCACCATGCTGGTGATCTACTGTTGAAAAAGGCAGCTGTGCGATTGAAGAAGATGCTGCGTGTGGGTGATACTGTGGCGCGTTTGGGGGGCGATGAGTTCACCATTATTGCAGAGCAGATCAAATCGATAAGCGATGGTGTAAACATTGCAAAAACCATCCTTGAAACCATCAGGGAACCGTTCGAGATCGAATCAAGGAAGGTGCATATCGGATGCAGCATCGGTATCGTCTTCTATCCATTCTCCAAGGATGACATCGGTAGTTTGATTCAGAAGGCCGATATGGCCATGTATCAAGCAAAAAGGAGTGGGCGCGGGCAGTATTGCGTCTACAATCATTTGCTGGGTGCCAATGAGGACGGCCTGATACAACAGGAGAGTGAGTTGATGGAGGCGTTGAAGACAAAAAGTTTTCATCTGCTCTACCAGCCAATTATCGATGTCAATACAGGATCAATGGTCGGAATGGAGGCCTTGTTGCGGTGGGATAATCCAAGACGCGGTTTAGTGGATCCCACAGAGTTTCTTCCATTTCTCGAAAATTCAGGTTTAATCATCGAATTGGGTGATTGGATTTTGGAACGGGCCTGTATAGAAATACTTGCCTGTGACGATAACGGCGATCGGCCATTACAATTGAATGTCAATGTCTCCATACATCAATTTAATCAAGGTGATTTTTCCCATCGTGTTGAGTCGATTCTGACCAGGACAGGCTTCGATCCAAAGCGACTTGAGTTGGAAATCACAGAAAGCAGTCTGATAGAAGATATCGAACTGAGCAGGTACGTCGTACGCAGTCTGAAAAAGCTTGGTGTTCGTATCGCAGTCGATGATTTTGGCACAGGTTATTCTTCCTTCTCTTATCTCAGGGACTTTGCGCTGGATACTCTGAAACTTGATTCCAGTTTCACCAAGGGATTACCCGCAGACAATTATGCCACCGGTATCTGCACGGCACTGATAAAAATGGCGGAAATCATGGATCTGAACGTGGTTGCTGAAGGAGTGGAAAATTCACGGCAGTTAGAGTGGTTAAGTCAAGAGAATGTACAACAGTGCCAGGGCTACTACTTTAGCGAACCTGTTATTCTGACTGACCAGGAAACCTCTAATTGATTCAGAATTTCAGGCAGTACAGTAATGTACCGCCGTTTTTCATTGTCGCAAGTGAATGAAAAAGCCGACAGCGGAAAATCGTATTTTTTGCTTGATAATTGATGCTATATGAGACGGTAGCCTCACTCAATGCCCGATATACATTTCATCATACTCTTTGGCATATCGCTCAAGGATGTTTTTCCGCTTCAGCTTCAGAGTGGGAGTGATCAAACCGTTCTCCACGCTCCAGGGTTCACCGAGCACGGTCACACGGATGATCTTCGCATAACCGGGAAAGTTGTCCAGGTGATTGTTGATGCGGGCCAATAATTCCTGCATCTGCTGCTCGCTGATATTGCCGGGGCTCAAACCAAGTATTTGGGCGTGTTCGGGATTGAGCACCACGATGGCGGACAGGTAGGGTTTGCCTTCGCCGAGTACCAGCACCTGGTCGAACAGGGAATCCATGGCGATGCACATCTCCATATCGGCAGGAGGAACCTTTTCCCCATTGGCCATAACAATGATCTCTTTCAGTCGGCCGGTGATAAAGATATAACCATCTTCGATTTTCGCCTTGTCACCTGTATGGAACCAACCATCTGCATCAATCACCTCAGAGGTTGCATTCCGGTTGTTCCAGTATCCCATCATCACATTAGGCGCTCTACAGAGCAGTTCCTCATACTCATTGATCTTGACTTCTATCCTGGGAAAGGGCCTGCCGACACTGGCCGGAAAATTGTTTTCATGGGTATTGGCTGAGATGATGGGGCTGGTCTCCGTTAGGCCGTAACCCTGCAGTATGGGCACACCGAGTCCAATGAAAACTTTGGCGATGTCTGGCGAAAGCGGGGCGCCGCCTGAAACCGCAATTCGCAGGCGTCCACCCAACTTGTCCTGAATCTTACGCGCCACTATCTTTTCCAGTAGTGGCCAGAGCCATAATTTAGGTGACCATGAGCTACGTCCTTGCTGAAACTCAAAATGGGTCCAACCGGTTTCTACAGCCAGACTGAATATGCCACGGGCTATTGCAGAGTCGCTTTCGAGTTTGTCCTGTATCTTGGCGTACACCCTCTCAAATATGCGTGGTACCGAAATCAATATGGTTGGTTTGATGGTCTCGAGATCTTCAGCCAGCTGAGGAATCGATCTCGCGTAGGCCGTGGCTGCGCCAGATACGAGTGCCAGATAGTAACCAACGGTTCGCTCAAGGGTGTGCGAGAGCGGGAGAAAAGAGAGAAAGGTGTCGGTTGTATAGATATCGATAACCTTTACACCGCTCTCGATATCCCACAGGATATTGTGATGACTCAACATCACACCTTTGGATCGGCCGGTGGTACCTGAGGTGTAGACAATGGTGGCCAGATCCTTGCTGGCTACATCGATGACCTGCAGTCTATCGTTGGTTTGATCGGGCAGCCATTCTTCCAGTGAGACCAGGTGGGGTTGAAGACCCATCGGGTCGACCTTGTGCAGCGAGACGATACGGTTCAGGCCGGCCAACTGATTGCGGATCTGCTGGAGTTCCTGCCACTGTTCGTTGTTTTCCAGGAGCAGCAGACGGATGCCGGCATCTTGTAGGATGTAACCGATATTCTCAGGGCGATCATTGGTGTAGAGGGGGACGGTGATCAAACCCAGGCACTGAGCCGCCAGATCGAAGATGGCCCATTCGCGGCAGTTGCGCAACATGATGGCCACCCTGTCACCCGGTCTGAGATTTTCATTGCGAAAGGCTGCCTGCCAGCGTGCAACCAGCTGCGCCATCTCACTCCAGCTGGTCTCTTGCCAAACCTCGCGTTCTTCGTCGTATTGTATATAGGCAGTGGCATCCGGTGAGCGTTTTACACGTTCCTGGAAGACGGCGCCTATCGTGTCGGCATCTTTCAACTGTATATAATCAATGTTTGGATTATCCATGCTGGCACCATTTTTTATCGCTTAAAGAACCCCGGTTTTTGTTGTCGGGTTCACTTTGGTGTGGGTAGAGTAGCATTTCGCACCCTGGGACTGCTGGCACTGATAAGCAAATCAGCTCCAACACTCCTTAACTTATCCTATCCTGAACCGGTATGGAAATATTTACGCATCATGCGGCACCCCGTTTGTTGAGTTTGGATACCTTTGAACCCCTCTGTTTACGCTCGGATGCCACCGTGCCGAGGTGGCTGAATGAATTCACCTGAATGATCTGGCTGCGCAGGCGGTCCGCCTCATCCAGCGCCACTTTTTCGCTCTCGCTCAAGATCCCAAGGGAGACGGCTTCTGCGATCAGATTTCGGTTGTCCCTGGATTTCAGCTGACCGGCCCGTTTTGCTCTGTGTAAGGTCTTTTCATGGGGCGCCGCGGCATTCACGGCAAACAGCGCCTGTTCCAATTGACCGGCCCGCTGTTGTTGATCCTCTGTAGTGTAGATCCCCTGAGTGAGCCGTTCCCTGGCCTCGTTAGGGCTAAGCAGAATACGCGCAACCTGATGGTCGAGGTTGTCGGTGGGTTTATGAAACGGCAGTCCGGTTGGAAATATCACTAGCCGCAACAGCCAGGCCAGGGGTCTGAACGGGATATTGCGTAACAGGCCCCGCAAGGCATGCTGGAAACGATAGAGGGAGTCCTCCAAGGCCCATCTCATCAGGGGCAGGTCGTCTTGACGCTCTCCCTCTTCGACATAGCGCTTAAGGCATGCACTGGCAATATAAAGGTTGCTGAGCATGTCACCAAGTCTGGCTGAGAGGCGTTCCTTACGCTTGAGCGAACCACCCAGTGTCATCAGCGCCGCATCGGTGGTCAGGGCAAAGGTGGAGGCCATCCAGTTCAGGCGTTGAAAGTAGCGCTTGGCAGGTCCGCTTTTCGGGCTTTCGGAGAGCCGTCCATGGGTGACGCCGAACCAGAGGGTACGGGCAAAATTTGTCAGTACGAAACCGATGTGGCTGAAGAGAGCATCATCGAACTGTGTGAGTGCGATTTCCTGATCGGGATTCTCAGCCGCCTCGAATTCGCTGAGAATGTAAGGGTGGGCGCGTATCGCACCCTGACCGAAGATGATCATGCTACGGGTAAGGATATTGGCACCCTCTACGGTAATTGCGATGGGAATTGCCTGGTAACCTCTGCCTGTCAGATTGTCGGGACCGAGACAGATGCCACTGCCTCCCTGGATATCCATGGCATCGTTGACCGCCTGGCGGTAACGCTCGGTAAGATGGTACTTGATAATCGCTGAGATCACAGAAGGTGATTCACCGCTATCCAGTGCGCTGAGTGTGAGTTTACGCGCCGCATCCATTTGATAGGTCAGCCCGCCTATCCTTGCCAGCGCCTCTTCCACCCCTTCGAAGTGGCCTATGGGCTGGCCGAATTGGGTGCGGACAGCGGCATAGGCGCCGGTATATCGGCTGGCACTTTTACCCGCCGCAGTCGAGAGTGCAGGGAGTGAGATGCCGCGCCCCTCGGAGAGGCATTCGACCAGCATCTGCCAACCCTTGCCCACACCATCATTTCCGCCGACTACCCAAGTCATGGGGATAAATACATCCCGCCCCTCAATGGGACCGTTTTGGAAGGGTATATCGAGGGGCATGTGTCTTGATCCTATCGCCACACCGGATGTGTCACGGGGGATAAGGGCCAGTGTGATGCCTGGATGGGGATCGTCTGAGAGCAGGCCTTGTGGATCCTCCAATTTAAATGCCAGGCCGATAAGGGTTGCGACCGGTGCCAGGGTTATATAGCGCTTTTCCCAGTTGAGCCTGATACCCAGGATCTGGTTCCCTTCAAAGTCGCCGTAAGTGACCTGACCATTATCCGGAATGGCGCCGGCATCACTGCCTGCGTGGGGATTGGTCAGGGCAAAACAGGGTATCTCCTCTCCGGTGGCCAGCTTGTTGAGATAGTTTGCTTTCTGTTCATCCGTACCGTATTGAAGCAGCAGCTTTGCCGGGCCCAGGGAGTTGGGTACCATCACTGTAACGGCTGTGGTGATGCTGCGGCTGGCGATCTTCATCACCACCTGGGAGTGGGCATAGGCGGAAAAGCCGAGACCACCGTAGGTTTTGGGGATGATCATGCCGAAAAGGCCTGATTGTTTGATGAACTGCCACACTTCGGGAGGCAGGTCTTTGCGTTCGTTGGTGATGTCCCAGTCATCGAGCATATCGCAGAGGGTTTGCACCGGCCCGTCAAGGAATTCCTGTTCCTGCGCCGTCAGATGGCATTGTGGCTGGCGCAGCAGTTTGCTCCAGTCGGGTTGTCCTGAGAATAGTTCACCGTCCCACCAGACACTCCCGGCGTTCAACGCCTCTTTTTCGGTGGTCGACATGGAAGGCATCACCTTCCGGAATGCGGACAACAGCGGTTTACTGATCCAGCGGAGACGCAGTCGTGGCTTAAGGTAGAAGAACAGGGTTGTGGCATAGATCAGCCATACAGGCAGTGCGACAAGGAGTGTCATGAGCTCTGCAAGCTGCAGGCTGATCAGGAGTATGGGCGGCAACAGTATCCATACAATCGCACCTGCCGAACCATAGGCCAGTCCCCACAACATCAGCAATAAGAGTAGAAATCCGAGCAGTGTCATCGGTCAGCCTCGCGCATTGTGTTGATTATTTGCTGAGCCGCCTCATCGTCCTGAGGATAAGCTTGTTCCTCTTCATGTTTCTTACGTTTCTTGCTTATTTCAGGTTCATTATCGGGAAAATCCACCTCGTCCATCTTTGTCGCAGCAGCGAAGGTTCGCTCGTTATCATTATAAAGAATGCTGTCATCACCCCATGGTAATCGACGATAGACACCCAAATCATCCAGTCCGAGGAATGGATATTTAATGATGTCGAAATAGGGTGAGTAGTCGAAGTCCTTTGGCGTAAAGAGTCGCGGGTTCCGTTTAAAGAAACGCAGGCTGCCGTCTTCATCACGATCGATAAAAGGCAGGATAGGAAAATTGACCTTATTGAAGGCGGATGCCAACAGCGAGGAACAGACGGTTCGCGTGGGCGAACCGGCATTGTGCTCAAACAGACTGGAGCGCCAGCGCCTGGGTAAGACGTTCCAGGGAAAGAAGAAGCGGGCCAGGTCGAGCAGATGGCGCACATCATAGTCAAAGCCGATATGGTGGATGGCATGGGCCACCACCTTATGCGCATCTTCAGGTTCGAGCCCTGTGGGTCGGCAGATGCGCAAATGGTCCTTACGATACTTGGAGAGTGGGGTAATGATCGTGCCTTCACCCAGCAGGGCCTCGACCATCAACTGTTCACTGAGGTCGCCTTGATAGGCCATGCGTACCCGCTGTTGTAGTTGTGGATCGCGGATATCATAGATGCGCCCGATATAGAGCGCGGAGTGGGTCCATGTGCTTTGGGTGATGGTCTTGATTACGTTGCTTACCCGGCTGCGTCCCTCTACCAACAGAACATCAGCGGGTCTGAGTTCATAACTGAGGCGATTGAAATCACATAGCGGCGAGGTGGAGGGCGGACTCTCCTTAGTCAGCCACTCCGCTATCCACTGCATGATTTTCTGCCCAACTTTCCTCATTTAAAACCCAGGAAAACAGTAAGTAATACAATAAGTATAGACCGTAATTTTAGTAGGTGAGTTTCAACAGGAAGTGGAGTAATACTTGCTCAGGCGGGATTTATAGGAGCGTGCATAGGAATTGAAGATGGATAAACTTAATCCTCGCTGAGTACCTGAAAGCAGATTGAATGGCACTCGTCTTTTAAATTGAAAATTTGTAAATATAATATATAAAATAAATAGTTATATGTTATTTATGAAGTAATCTGTGATTGCCTGTGTTGCCGAATCCCACCACTCCACCAGATTCGGCAGGCACCTTCATCGGATACCATGCAGGGTCCGATCGGTGTCCTTGGGGTACAAGTCTTGCCGTAGAGTGTGCACTGATTCGGGTATTTTCGACCCAGTACCACCGCCGCGCAGTCACAACCGGGAGGCATCTCGCCACTCCGTTTTCGATCGGCAGAATCATAGTCGGGAAAACGCTTCCGGGCATCCCAGTTTGAGTACTCATCATTCAGGTTAAAACCGGAATTGGGAATGATACCGATCCCACGCCAGTTGGCATCGACAACAACCAGCGCCTTTTTCAGATGAGCTTTCGCGCTGGGATTACCGCCGGGTTTGACCAATTCAGGGTAGCAGTTGTCGAGAAATATCCTGTCGTCCAGATACTGCCTGATCACGGAGTAGGTGGCCGCCAGCAGGCTCTCCGGGGTAAAGCCGGCCACAGCGGCAGGTATGTGGTGCTGTTGCACGACAAATGACCACTCCTCCGGCCCCATCACAGTCGCCACATGACCGGGCGCGACCAGGGCATTGAATCCCGGCTTTTCACCACTGAGCAACATAGATACGGCAGGCCAGGTCAGTCGACCCGATAGCAGGATGGTGAGGTTGTCAGGCATACCCTCGACCAACAGCGCGGCGACCGGTGCCGTTGTGGTCTCGAAGCCGGCGGCAAAAAAGACCACCTCCCGGTCGGGAGAGGCCTGAGCGATATGCAGGGCCTCGATGGGTGAGGCGATGGGACGGATATCCGCACCGGCGGCATGGGCCTGATCAAGGGAGCGTGGTTCTCCCTTGCTGACATTGACCGGTACCCGTAGCATGTCGCCAAATGCCACCAGAGTGATCGGCTCCTGTAGCGCCAGCTGCATCGCTTGATAGACATCCTCTTCGGGACATACGCAAACAGGGCAGCCAGGGCCAGGTATCAGCTCTATATGGCTGGGTAGTGCGCCACGCAATCCGGCCTGGGTAATGGCGCGCTCATGACCACCGCAGACATTCATGATCTTGACCGGCTCCTGCAATGGCAGGGTATTTATTTGTTGCAGCCAGGATTTCGCGTTTATCGACATGGGGTCTCTAGCCGCAAATGGACACCAATCACCGCTAATCTACGCAAACAATCTATTCTGTTGTTTGAAGTTGAAAGTGATAATTGTATACGAGATGAAAGAGTCCTCATAAGCGACCGTGTGATCAGCAACATATGAAACTGAGATAGTTTAATGAGTAGCATCATTCCATTTGCGTTTGATTTGCGGTGATTAGCGTCTATTCGCGGCTCATTTCTCTCCTAGAATTTATCAGTATGTAACTTCACACCATCAGGTTGCAGTTTCGGATGCAGGGTCTCTCCCCTCGAACGTTTTTCGTTCTGCAGTTCAACTTGCTCCTGCAGCCAGTCCAGCCATGCATCCATGCCTTCGCCTGATTTGGCTGAAGTCAGTGTGACGGGCGCTTCAACGGCCAGCCGGCGAACCGCCAGCTCAGCCCGTTCGGGGCTGAAATCATCCAATACCGCCAGCAGGTCTGATTTCGTGAACAATACATGATCGGCTGCGCGGAAGATGACCGGGTATTTACTGGGCTTGTCATCCCCTTCGGTAACTGAGAGCAGGGTGATATTGATATGCTGACCCAGGTCGAAGCTGGCCGGGCAGACCAGGTTGCCGACATTTTCGATAAACAGGATGTCCACTTCGTCCAGATTCATCTTATGCAGGGCGTGGTGGATCATATGGGCATCAAGGTGACAGGCGGTACCGGTAGTGATCTGGATAGCCTCCACACCTTTTTTCCGGATGCGTTCGGCATCGTTCTCTGTCTCAAGGTCGCCTTCGACAACACTGATCCGGTATTTATGGCCAAGCTTGTCGATGGTGGTTTCCAGCAGGCGGGTTTTACCACTGCCGGGTGATGACATGAGATTGATCACCAGTAGATGATGACGGTCAAAATGCTCACGGTTATGGGCGGCCTGATGGTCGTTTTCGCTGAGCAGATTCTGTAACACCTCCACTGCAACGCTGCCGTCCTCTGCATGGGCATGTCTGCCTCCCTCTTCAATGAGATGCCGATTGCCCTCTGTGATGTTACAGCCGCATGTGTCGCACATCAGAATAAGCTCCTCAATTTGGTCTCACAGCTGGTCAAGCCCGCATGATTCAATCGTTATCCTCCCGTGTCAGTTCAACACTGGCGAGCAGGAGTTCATCCCCACTGATGAGTTGTGTACGGAAATCACCACATTCACAGCAGATCAATCTATTCGCCGATACATCGCACTCGGCGCCACATTGTTGGCAGCGTACCCGTACCAGTTGCAATGCTGTCTCCAGTTCAGCCTCGGCGGCAATACTGCCCGCACGGGCGATCGTGAAGGCCTGTTGCAGCAGTTCCGGCACCACGCCGGAGAGGGGGCCGATGTGGATGACGATTCTGATAACCTGGCTGGCGTTTTCCCGCTTTGCAATCGCCTCGACCTGCGCCAGCATTGCCTGGCAGACAGATAGTTCATGCATCAGGTGGGGATTCCATCTTCGCCAGCATCTCGTCATAGATCTCCCAGGCCGAGCGAGCTTCCTGCGGCGTGACTTTTTGGATTGCATATCCGACATGTACGACAACAAAGTCGTCCGGCTGCAATGCTTCATGCTGCAGCATGAAGAGGCTCACTTCCCGCTGAATGCCTTTTGCTTCACACTGTGCGGTAAAGCCGTCGATACTTTTGATCTGCATGGGTATGCCCAGGCACATGATATAACCTTCGTTTACAGTTATGATCCAGTAGCATGCCTGTTTCATTCTCGCAAGGGGATTATTTTTGTCAATCAAATATGTCTTGATACTTGGTATAGGTAATACCCTGTTAAGCGACGAGGGTATAGGCGTGCAATTGGTGAATCGTATGCAACGGCAGATCGGGGCGGTTCCAGGTATTGAGTATCTGGATGGAGGTACCCTCAGTTTTACGCTGGCGGAGCCGATCGCCAGGGCGGATGGATTGATCGTGGCGGATGCAGCCCGCATGGGAGAGCCCCCCGGCACGCTCAGAGTCTTCCACGATCAGGAGATGGACAGCTACCTTCAAGGCAATCGTGCGAGTGTGCATGAGGTAAGTCTGGGCGACCTGCTCGATATAGCCCGACTTTCAGATACCCTGCCGGCTCGACGCTGTCTGATTGGCATCGAACCCGAGCATCTGGATTGGGGGGAAGCATTGAGCAAGACCGTAGAACCGGCAGTTGAGCAGGGGATTGCCGAGACTGTCTCGATACTGAAGTCATGGGGCCTCTTACCTGCCGGATAGGGGTAACTCTGTTTTTTGCATTGAGTTGTCCGAGATCAGGTTTTCAGTCTGCAATTATGATCCAGATCAGCTCAAGTATCAGTATTTAGTGATATTCTTTATATAAATCAGATATTCTCTGTGACATCGGGCTGATGTGACTCATGCAGAAACTGCAAGACATCGCTGTGCGGGTTGAGGGAACGGACAGAGCTAACCCACCCGTCAATCACTCAAATGCTATCCCTGTCATGCATGAAGTATTGCATTCGTTGAAACAACTCAAGGAGCGAGGCGTGGCGGCTACAATCGATCTTAAGTCCATACCTTTCGGCCCAGGCGATGAGGAAGCACTGCTGCACCATCTCGGGTGCGGTGAGGTTTCTATCGAGCTTCAATCCTTGGGTAAAAGCCGTATTTGCGAGACCCTCTATCCCGGTGTCTGGCTAATCGATCATTACAACGCCGCAGGTGAGCGCGTTGCCCTCTCACTTGAGATTAATCGTGTACCGGAGATCGTCAGGTCTCAACCCGAGGACATCTCGGATGCGATTATCAGACTCGAACAACAGCTAAACCCAGATAGTTCCGCATGATTGTCGTTTGCGGGAGGAGTAGTAATGGCTGAAGAACTCAAACCCATCGCTAAAACACTTGGGGAGAGCTTGCGGGAAAGCGGCGTCTCCAGACGGGGTTTTCTGAAATTCTGCAGTGTCACGGCATCGATGATGGCGTTGCCGCCGGCAATGGTGCCTGCGATTGCCGCTTCTCTCGAGAAAGCGAAGAGGCCCTCGGTCATATGGCTCTCATTTCAGGAATGTACCGGCTGTACTGAATCCCTGACACGCAGTCATTCACCCACCGTTGAGAATCTGATTTTCGATCATATCTCTCTCGATTATCACCATACCCTGCAAGTGGCATCCGGTGATGCCGCAGAGGCTGCGCGTGAAGCGGCGATGCACGAAAACGAAGGTAAATATATCGTTGTTGTGGATGGCTCCATACCACTGGCGAATCCAGGCTTTTCCACTATCGCAGGGATTAGCAATCTGCAGATACTAGAAGAGACGGTTGCTAATGCCGCTGCCGTGGTTGCTGTGGGTACCTGCGCGGCATTCGGTGGTTTGCCACAGGCTAAACCCAATCCCACAGGAGCGGTCTCGGTCTCCGATATCGTGAAGGATAAGCCGGTTGTCAATGTATCGGGTTGCCCACCCATTCCGACCGTGATTACAGGCGTATTGGCACATTTCCTCACGTTCGGATCTCTACCGGAGCTCGACAGCCTGGGCAGACCAAAGGTCTTTTTCGGTAAGAGCATCCACGACCGCTGTTATCGGCGGCCTTTCTATGACAAAGGACTGTTTGCCGAAACCTTCGATGACGAGGGGGCGCGCAAGGGGTGGTGTCTCTATCGCCTCGGGTGCAAGGGTCCGATGACCTATAACGCATGCGCAACCGCCAAGTGGAATCAGGGTGCAAGCTGGCCGGTGGAATCGGGACATGGCTGTCTGGGTTGTTCTGAACCCAATTTCTGGGATGCCGGTGGCTTCTACAATGCGTTGTCGATTCCAGACAGTGATGTGATCCGGCAGGCTGCCTATGTAGTGGGTGCGGGTGTTGCCATTGGCGCGGCAGCCGGAGCGCTCAATCGCAGCAAGCAGGCCAAGGCTGCTTCCGAGCATGAAACAGTAACTATCGATGACTTGGATAAGAGATCATGAACACACCAGTTGACTTTCTTCTATGGGTTAGAGGGCCGGGTTTTGATATCGCACTGGTGGTGCTGTTGATCGGTATTCTGATCCGGCTACTCGAGGTATTGATATTAGGTCGCAAGCCCGACTACTCAGAGCCCAGAGGGGCGGAACTGGGGTCCGGCCTGCGAACTGTGGTTACACGAACCTTGCCGGAAAAGGGTTCCTTCAGGCGTTCACCGTTCACGGTGGTTGGTGGTTATATCTGGCATATCGGTTTCTTCATCAGCCTTTTTCTGTTCATTCCACATATCGAGCTGATCCATGCCACCATCGGTCTCAGCTGGCCGGGTATTGCCAGCAATCTGGTTGATGCCGTCGCTGCAGTAACCATTGTCACCCTGGTGGCGATGTTGTTCAGCCGTCTGAGCCATCCAGTGAAGCGTTACCTCAGTGGTCCGGAAGATTACCTGACCTGGTTGGTAACGATTCTGCCCATGATCACGGGTTATCTGGCCTACCATCGGATGGTCGATCCCTATCCGCTGGTGCTGGGTCTGCACATTCTCAGTGTGGAAATCCTGATGGTGGTATTTCCCTTTACCAAACTGATGCATGCTTTCACATTCTTTATCGCCCGTTGGTATAACGGGGCCATGGCAGGTCGCAGAGGAGTTCAGTCATGAGCGAAGCAACCCTTGAACGAGGCATGAATGTCTTTCGTGAACAGATGAACGCACCGATTGCTTCCTTTTTCTCCAGTTGCGTGAATTGCGGTATGTGTGCCGAGGCCTGCCTCTTCTATACCGAGACAGGCGACCCAAAATACACACCTATCAACAAACTGGAACCACTGCGTCGTGTATGGGAGCAGGAGTTTACCCTTTGGGGTAAATTGAAATCGATGCTCGGTTTGAGCGAACCGGTTTCCGACGAACTCCTGGAGGAGTGGGAGCCTCTGATCTACGATGCCTGCACCCTGTGCGGACGCTGCTCCATGGTCTGCCCGGTAGGCAACGATATCAGTTACATGATCCGGCATGCCAGAGAGGGATTCGTTGCTGCGGGTTACTCGCCGAAAGGTATGAAAGGCGCCAGTCGCAGAGCGGTGACAATCGGCAGCCCGATGGGAGTTAAGTTCCCCGCATTGGCGGCGCAGATCAAACATGTGGAGGCCGATACCGGATTGAAGATTCCGGTGGATGTGGAGGGCGTCGACTATATGGCGTTGCTTTCCTCCATGGAGATCATGAACTTCCCGGAATATCTGGAGGCCTTATCCCGCATCTTCAAACAGGCGGGTGTGACCTGGACGATCAGTTCCGAAGCCTTCGAGGCGACTAACTCGGGTATTCAGATCGGCTCCTCGGATATCGCCCGAGTGCTTGTCGATCGGGTCGTGGTCGCGGCCGAGAAACTGAAGGTCAAATATGTCATCAGCCCTGAGTGCGGGCATGCCTATACCGCAATTCGCTGGGAGGGTCCAAACCTCATCGGCAGACCTTACAAGTTCAAGGTCGTGCACATCCTGGAGCTGCTGGACGAGCTGCGTGAAAGCGGTCGGTTGAAGACAGAGGGCATGGATGAGACTCGGCTGACCTTCCATGATCCGTGTCAGATCGTCCGCAAGGGCGGTGTATTGGAACCACCGCGTAACCTTCTCAAGATGGTCGCCAGTGAATTTGTCGAAATGCAGGATGCCAGAGAGATGAACTGGTGTTGTGGCGGAGGTGGAGGCGTGAGTGCCAATGAGAGGGCGGAAGAATTGCGTCTTAAGGTATTCAAACGCAAGAAGACGCAACTCGATGAGCTGAATGTGGAGACCCTGGTTACGGCCTGTGCGAATTGCAGGCTGATTATAGAGGAGGGTCTCGAAGAGTACCGCATGGAGATTCCGGTTGTGGGTTTGACAGAGATGCTTGCTGAGCATCTGGTAAAAGAAGAGTGAGTATCACTAGGGCCTGTAAACAGTCCTGGCAGCATGGCTAATCGTATCGACAGGAGACGAGAGAAATGAGTAACAGAATCGTCGTTGACCCCATCACCAGAATAGAAGGTCATCTGCGTATCGAGGCCCAGATGGATGGTGATCAGATAGCCAGTGCTTATTCATCGGGGACCATGGTTCGCGGCATCGAAATCATACTCAAGGGCCGGGATCCCCGGGATGCCTGGGCCTTTACGCAGCGTATATGCGGTGTCTGCACCCTGGTGCATGGAATCGCTTCGGTACGCGCGGTAGAAGATGCCCTCAACTATCCGATTCCGCCAAATGCACAGCTGATACGCAATCTCATGATCGGTGCCCAGTATATCCATGATCATGTGATGCATTTCTATCACCTGCATGCCCTGGATTGGGTGGACGTGGTGTCGGCACTCTCCGCCGACCCCGGCGAGACTGCCGCCTTGGCCCAGTCGATCAGCAATTGGCCGAAGGCATCTCCGGGCTATTTCTCGGATGTAAAAAAGAAACTGAAGGGATTTGTCGATGCCGGGCAGTTGGGTATTTTCGCCAAGGCCTATTGGGGGCACGAGGTCTACAAGTTACCACCGGCCGCGAATCTGATGGCGGTTGCCCACTATCTGGAGGCCCTTGAGTGGCAGCGTGACGTTGTCAAGCTGCATGCCATATTCGGCGGCAAGAATCCCCATCCCAACTTTCTGGTGGGCGGTGTGGCATCCGCCATCGATCTCAACTCCGACTCGGCCATCAACAGCAAGAAACTCTCTCAGGTACAAAACGTCATCAACAAGATGCGTGAATTTACCGACCAGGTCTATGTGCCCGATACGCTGGCGGTTGCGAGCTTCTACAAGGATTGGGGCGAGCGGGGAGAGGGACTGGGCAACTTCCTCTGCTACGGTGACCTGCCCGCCACTTCGATGGATGAGCCAGACAGTTTCTTCTTCCCAAGCGGCGTCATCCTGGACAGGGATATCTCAACCGTGCATCCGTTGGATCTGAACAATGCTGAAGAGATTCAGGAGCATATTGCACACTCATGGTACGACTACAGTAAGGGTAAGGATCAGGGTCTGCATCCTTATGAGGGCGAAACATCACTCAACTATACCGGCCCCGAACCCCCCTATGATCATCTGAACGTGGAGGAGTCCTACTCCTGGTTGAAGGCGCCGCGATGGAAGGGCAAGTCCGTTGAAGTGGGACCGTTGGCACGTGTCCTGATGTTGTACGCCAAGGGACATGAGCAGACCCGGGAATTGGTCAACATGACCCTGGGCAAGCTGGAACTGCCGACCCGCGCGCTCTTCTCAACTCTTGGCAGAACCGCTGCAAGAACCCTCGAAACCAAGATCCTGGCGGATGCGATGCAGGGTTGGTATGACCAGCTGATCGCCAATATCAAGGCGGGGGATACCAAGACCTTCAACGAATCCCTGTGGGAGCCCGCCACCTGGCCGAATCAATGCAAGGGAGTGGGATTCATGGAAGCGCCCCGTGGCGCACTGGGACACTGGATCGTTATTGAGAATGGCAAGATCGCCAACTATCAAGCAGTGGTGCCGAGCACCTGGAACGCCGGGCCACGGGACAGTACTGGTCAGGCCGGTGCATACGAGGCAGCGTTGCAGGATAACCACCAGCTCGCTGATGTAAAACAACCGGTGGAGATTCTGAGGACCATACACAGCTTCGACCCCTGCATTGCCTGTGCGGTCCACCTGTCGGATGAAGACGGTGAGGAGATGTTGCAGGTGAAGGTGAAATAAAGATACAACTTTTCCCTTGTAAGTTTATGCCTCTGTCTGTTGTATAGGCAGGGGCTTTTTTAGTCGTTTGAAACCCTATTGAATGAATATCCGCAAATGAACGCAAATCACCGCGAAGAAACGCAAATATGTTGTTAGTTTTTTTGTACCATCCCCAGTCCCTATGCTCCTCCGCGGGAACAACATAAACATATATAAAAGGTGCCTCTGAATTTATTAGAGGTTCATAAAAAATTGGCGATCATTTGTGGTGATTCGCGTTCATTCGCGGCTTTCTATTTCAAACAGGCCATATTCACTATCAGGTTTTCAGGTGTAGGGTGCGGCTTGCCGCACCGCACCGTTCAGTTCGCTCAAACCGAAAAACTGATTTTCAGCTTGATTTCATCTACCTCTGCCATGCTCTCTCTCAACACGATGGATTTGAGAGAGATACGATGAATAGTCAAGATGAAATCAAAGTCTGGGACCCGCTGGTCAGGTTGTTTCATTGGAGCCTGGTGGGTGCATTCGCAGTTGCATGGCTGACAGAGGACGAGTGGATGGGGCTGCATGTCAATGCAGGTTATCTGATCGCCGTGCTGTTGCTGTTTCGCCTGGTATGGGGTATTTTAGGTACCCGTTACGCGCGCTTCACCGACTTTGTCAAATCCCCGTCCACTGTGGTTGCCTATCTGCGGGATCTCGTTCAGTTACGTGCCGAACGTACCCTTGGCCACAATCCTGCCGGCGGTGCGATGATCGTCGCATTGCTGACAACACTCCTGATAACCAGTTTGACCGGTTTACTTGCATACGGCGCCACCGGGGCAGGTCCGTTGGCCGATGTGTTCTTTTCCAGCACCGCTTATGGCAGTGAATTTCTGGAAGAGGTGCATGAGTTCTTTGCCAACTTCACACTTTTTCTCGTAGTGGTACATCTGATCGGTGTGGGATTCGGTTCAATGTCCCATCGGGAAAATCTGGTGCGTGCAATGATTACCGGCAGTAAACGTGTATGACCGGTTTTGGAAAACCACTTTCGAAAGATGCTTATGTGTTGGAGACATGACTAATGAAGTCGATCCTATTCTCATTACTGTTCTTAAGTACTGCTGTTCTGCAGGCGAACAACCTGGATAACATGTTTGAGTCGTTTCAGGCCAGTGGGGCCGGACCTTTTTCCGCTGAACAGGGACGTGATGCCTGGGTGCGCGCGGTTATCGATAAAAAAAGCGGGAAACCCAGGTCATGCAGTGACTGCCATGGTGAAGATCTAAGCAAGGCAGGCAAGCACATTAAGACGGGTAAACGAATTGAACCGATGGCGCCATCTGCTAATGCGAAGCGCTTGAGTGATCCGAAAAAAATCAACAAATGGTTCAAACGCAACTGTAAGTGGACATGGGGAAGGGTATGCACACCCCAGGAGAAGGGTGATCTCCTGCTGTATCTTCAAAAACATTAGTGAGGTAAATTATGAAGACTAAAATATTCTGGTTGCTGCTTGCTTTACTGTTTGCATTGACCTTGCTGGGAAATGGACTGGTTTTGGCTGATCGTGACGGGTCGCGAGAGGATGACGACGACTGGGGTGAACAGTTGTTTCGTGGTTGGTTTAAATCCGCAAACAAGCCGAACCACAACCAGTATAGCCAGCTCTACCAAGAGGAGTGCGGCAGTTGTCATTTTCCCTATCAGCCTGTATTTCTTCCGGCAGCATCGTGGCGGACAATGATGGGAAAACTGGATGATCACTTTGGCGAAAATGCGGAGCTATCGGAGGAGGATCAAGCAACTCTATCGAGCTACCTGATTTCGAACGCTGCAGACAGGATCAACAGAGAGATACCCAAAAAGGTAATGTGGTCATTGCGATCTTCGCCTGTGCCGGAAAGAATTACAGAAACCGGTTTTTTCAAGCATGAGCACAATGAAATACCTTATTCTGTAAGGAATAAGAATAGTGGCGAAAAGCTCTCTTTCAGTAACTGCGACAGCTGTCATAAAAAGGCGTTGCAAGGATCCTATAACGAACACGAAATCAATATCCCGGGAATCGGTCGATGGGACGATTAGTGTGTGTTTCGACCGCTGGTGAAGCTATACTGCGGGCACTCAAGCCTGTTCTGATATATCAAGATGGTAAGCATGCTGCATAAATCAACTGTTAAAACGCTGATCATGATGGTCCTCGTGATCTCCACTCTATCACTGGCCGACGAGGGTTATGAGGAGGTAAAACGACTTACCGAGTCTGGCGCTATATTGCCCTTCGAGGATCTGCTTCCGACTATACAGGCACTGCAGCCTGGCAGGATTCTTGAACTGGAGTTGGAACGTGAAGAGGGGGATTATATTTACGAGATAGAGATTCTCGATGAACAAGGCGCGGTATGGGAATTCAAGGTGGATGCTGCTACGGGTGAGATTCTGGAACGTGAACTGGAGGATTGATCTTGCGTTTGTTGCTGGTTGAAGATGATGATCTCCTTGTGACTTCCTTGAAGCACGACCTGGAGCAGCAGGGATTTGCCGTCGATCATGCCCATGAAGGCATCGAAGCGGAGTTCATGGGCGATAACATGGCGTATGATCTCATTGTCCTGGACCTTGGACTGCCCAACCGCTCCGGTCTGGAAGTGTTGAAGAACTGGCGGGCACGGGATAACCGTACACCGGTGATCATTCTCACCGGGCGGGATGCCTGGCATGAGCGGGTGGAGGGATTCAAGGCAGGTGCGGATGACTATCTCGGCAAGCCGTTTCATGTCGAAGAGCTTGTGGTGCGTTTACAGGCGCTGATTCGCCGCAGTCACGAGCTGGTCGGCGCCAGCCTGAAGTCAGGTGGCCTGGAACTGGACGAGGAGAGACAACAGGTCATACTGCCCGATCAACGACGGCTTGAGCTTACCGGCACTGAATTTCGACTGCTTCGCTGCTTTATCCTCAACAAGGGCAAGATACTCTCTAAAACACGGCTGACGGAGCATGTCTATGAACAGGACTTTGATCGAGACAGCAATCTGATTGAAGTCTATATTCGCCGTTTGCGAGACAAGCTGGGTAAACAGGTGATCGAAACCCGTCGTGGACAGGGTTATATTTATGTCGGTATTGAGCAGTAACTCCCTCGAACACCGCCTCCACCTTGGATTGGCACTCACTCTCATCGTGCTGATGGGGATGTTATGGCTGTTTGGCGCCAGGAGCATAGAAACCCTCACAGAGGATTTCATCGCCTCCAGACTTGAACACGACAGTGAGGCTTTGCTGAGTGCGATGATCATTAAGCAGCAACATCTCAAGGTCCGGCCTTCGCGTATCAATCAAATCTATCATCGTCCCTATTCAGGCCACTACTATCTCGTTCGTCAGCAGGATGGCATTGAACTTACTTCGCGTTCACTGTGGGACTTCAAACTTCAGCTGCCGACATTGAAGCTAGGAGAAAAGAGACGTATCCACATACTTGGGCCGGATAAACAACAGTTGTTGGTATATGTTGCCGGCTTCAGAAAGCAGGGACTGGATTTGACTGTGGCGGTAGCGGAGGACCTCATGCCGATAAAACAGCAAAGGGATCTTTTCCTGCGCAACTTTGCCATATTGGCAATGGTGGGTTTGATCACGCTTTTGCTGGTTCAGGGTATGGTTGTCAGGCAGGCCTTCCGTCGTATAGAACCCTTGCGGGAGGAGGTTAAAAGTCTGGCCACAGGGGATGAGAAATCACTCAGTGAAGAGGTTCCGGATGAGATCTATCCATTGGTCAAGGAGATCAATCATCTGTTGCAGTTGCTCTCTAGACGCAATCAACGATCCCGAAATGCCCTGGGTAATCTCGCCCATGCATTGAAAGGCCCCATGAACCTGCTGACACATTACTTTGACAAATCAACAGATAGTGAAAACCGTATTGATAGCGCTCTGGCCGGTCAGCAGGTTGAGCGGGTAAGGCTATTGATCGATAGAGAGCTCAAACGCGCCCGCATTGCGGGCAGCGGTACTACGAGCCAAAGATTCGATCCACAAGTCGATCTACTGGATTTGGTGACTGTCTTAAAGCAGATCTATCGGGATAAACAACTAACAATAGAGGCCGTCACAGCAAGAGTTCAACCACCATTCGGAGACCGGGAGGATATCCTTGAATTATTGGGCAACCTGCTTGATAACGCCTGTAAATGGGCAAAAAGCAGGGTTCGCTGCACCATTTCCGGAAAAGAGCATTTGCAGATTGTTGTTGAAGACGATGGTGAGGGATTGGCGGATGAGGATGTCAGCAGACTGACAGCGCGCGGTAGCCGCCTGGATGAAAACAGAGAGGGACAGGGGCTGGGTCTGGCGATAGTGTCCGACGTGGTCAGTCTGTATGACGGTGAGTTGATCTTCGACCGGTCACCGGAACTGCGTGGGCTCAGAGTCAGCGTGGTTTTAAACCGTTTATAACAGGGTAGTGTGCGTCAATCAGCTGTATTCTTGAAACTGGCATATACTGAGGGTAATGTTTGTACGTTAAGGACGGTGAGTATGAACCGATCAACCCAAACACGACAAAGACTTGCCGGTGTGACACTGCTCGGATTTTTGCTCTTCTTTTCGCCTGTACTCACCTTGTTTGACAAGACCTCCGAGTGGGCCGGCATTCCCATCAGCTACCTCTACCTCTTTGGCATCTGGTTGGCCTTGATTTTGTTGGCTGCGTGGACAGTCGAGGGTAGAAAACACTAACGGTAGGCAGCATGCTGACTACCACTATCGTCGTTATCGCTTCTTTGGGTTACCTGGGCCTGTTATTCGCGATTGCCTATTGGGCCGATAGGCGAGCGGATCAAAAGCGCTCGGTGATCTCCAATGCCACGATCTATGCACTCTCCCTGGCTGTCTATTGTACGGCATGGACCTTTTACGGCAGTGTCGGCAGGGCCGCGGCCACGGGTATCGGTTTTTTACCGATCTACATCGGGCCCACATTGATCGCCGCACTCTGGGGCACCTTACTGTTGAAGATGGTGCGTGTAAGCAAGAGTCAGCGCATCACCTCCATCGCGGATTTCATCGCCTCACGTTACGGAAAAAGTCACCTGTTGGGCGGCTTGGTGACGGTCATTGCCGTACTGGGTATCGTTCCCTATATCGCCCTGCAGCTGAAAGCAATTTCACGCAGTTTCACCATTCTGCTGACCTATCCTGATGTCAGCATGCCGAATCCCGCAGACTCGCTTCCCCTGTTACAGGACACAACGCTCTATGTCGCGCTTCTACTGGCGGCCTTTACCATATTATTCGGTACACGACATCTAGATGCCAGCGAGCGGCATGAGGGGATGGTGGCCGCTATCGCGTTTGAATCGATTGTCAAGCTGGTGGCGTTTCTCTCGGTCGGCATCTTTGTGACCTATCAACTGCATGATGGATTTACCGACCTTTTCGATAAGGCGGAAAATGCCGGTATTCTCAATCCGCTGATTATCGACGGTATGAACGGTTACGAGAATTGGTTCGCCTTAACGCTACTGTCTGCGTTGGCTGTGATGATGCTGCCGCGTCAGTTCCAGGTTGCCGTGGTTGAAAACAGCGGTGAACAACATTTAAGACGTGCGGTCTGGTTGTTTCCTCTCTATCTGTTTTTAATCAATATATTTGTGATACCCATTGCACTTGCGGGACAACTGACCTTTGCCGGGGAGAATGTGGATGCGGATACGTTTGTGTTGACACTGCCCATGGCGCACAACCAAGGCTCATTGACCCTGCTTGCCTTCCTTGGCGGCATGTCCGCCGCGACCGGGATGGTGATAGTCGAGACCATCGCCCTGTCAACCATGGTCTGCAACGATTTGGTGATGCCTCTCCTGTTGAAACGCTGGAAACAGATACCTCCGAATGCGGATCTGAGCAAACTGTTGCTGCGCATACGACGCGGGGCGATCATTCTGATTCTGCTGTTGGGATTTCTTTACTTTCGACTTGCCGGTGAAGCCTATGCATTGGTGAGCATCGGGTTGATCAGCTTTTCAGCGGTGGCCCAGTTCGCACCGGCCATGATTATCGGCCTCTACTGGCGTGGCGGTACACGCAGTGGCGCCCTGGCCGGACTATTGTCCGGATTCGCTATCTGGGTCTATACGCTACTGTTACCGTCATTCGCCAAGTCGGGCTGGCTACCGGCAGGCCTGCTGGAGCATGGACCTTTTGCCATCGAACTGCTCAAGCCACAAGCGCTGTTCGGCCTGACCGGTCTGAATGAGATCACTCACTGCCTGTTCTGGAGTATGTCCTTCAATATTGGCGCCTATATCATGTTTTCACTTTGGCGAACCCCCAGGGTTGATGAGGCCACTCAGGCATCACTGTTTGTCGATGCCCTGAAAAATCAGCAGTTCCTGGGTGTTGGCTTATGGCGTGGAACCGCAGAAGTAAAGGAGCTGTTGCATCTTGCGGAACGCTTCCTGGGAAACGAGCGGGCCAGGCATCTGTTTCAGGCCTTCGCCAAGCGAAGAAAGCTGACAGACATCAAACAGCTGCCTGCAGATGCCGAGACGGTTTACTTTGCAGAGACCCTGCTGGCTGGTGCGATCGGCAGTGCATCCGCGCGGGTGATGGTCTCTTCAGTGACCACGGAAGAGACACTGGGTATGGATGAAGTGCTGAATATTCTTGACGAGGCTTCGCAGATACGCGCCTACAGCAAAGAGCTGGAGCGGAAATCCCATCAATTGGAGAAGGCAACGCGTGAGCTTAAGGAGGCCAATGAACGTCTGCAGGAGCTCGATCGCTTAAAGGATGATTTTATGTCCTCCGTGACCCATGAGTTGCGTACTCCCCTCGCTTCGATTCGTGCCTTTTCCGAGATCCTTAACGACGAACCGGATATCGCGCTTACTGAAAGACGGCGCTTTCTTGGCATCATCGTGAATGAGACCAAACGTCTGTCGCGCCTTGTCAATCAGGTGTTGGATCTGGCCAAAATCGAATCGGGACGTGCCGACTGGAATGCGGAAGATGTGGATTTGCTTGAAATTGTCGAAGAGGCGATTTCCTCAACAGAACAGTTGTTTGCCGATCACGGAACCCGTGTGATCAGAGCGCTTCCTGACCACGCCTGTGTCGTGACCGGGGACCGCGATCGTCTGATGCAGGTACTGCTCAATCTTTTGTCGAATGCGCACAAGTTCGTACCCGAACGGACAGGGGAGGTGACCATTCGTCTCCAATCAAAGCAGGATCGATATGAACTGAGTGTAGCCGACAATGGGCCCGGAATCGCCGCAGAGGAGCTGCCAAATATCTTCGAGAAATTCCGTCAGGCGGGAAGCGCGAGCAACAAACCGATAGGCACTGGACTGGGGTTGCCGATCAGCAAGAAGATTGTCGAACACTTGGGAGGAACTATCTGGGCTGAAAGCACAAATGAGAATGGTGCTATCTTTACCTTTGCGCTCCCCAAAAAAAAGAAAGCGGCGTGATATCCGGAGAGGCCAATGACAAAGACAATTCTGATTGTGGATGATGAACCGAATATCGTACTCTCTGTCGAGTATCTGATGAAGCGGGAGGGCTATCAGGTCATGACGGCGAGTGATGGCCAGGTGGCAATTGAGATGATTGCAGATACACGCCCAGATCTGTTGATCCTGGATGTCATGATGCCACGCAAGAACGGCTTTGAGGTGTGTCGTGAGATACGTGCAGATCCTGCACTTTCAGGATTGCCCATATTGATGTTGAGCGCCAAAGGACGGGAAGCGGAGATCAAAAAGGGGATATCCCTCGGTGCGGACGCCTATATTACCAAGCCTTTTTCGACCCATGATCTGGTCGATAAGGTTAACCAGCTTCTACAGTCACAGGAGTGAAAGGAGAGCGTTTTATGATGCCGGCTAAGCAACCTCCACCAAGGCCGCCTAAACCGCTCGCGGAGTTTAAATCGGCGCATATGTCGGCAGGGATCGGCGATATACCCTTACGGGAGTTGGCCCAGAATGAACCCCTGATTATCCAACCCGAAACGAGCATACGCGATGCTCTGTTCACACTCAATCGTGATGACATTCAAGCAGGGGTGGTTGCTCAGCAGATTGACGCACCGCTCGGCATCGTGACACTGCGGGAGCTTATCGAAGCGATTACCCTGAAACGCGCGGATTTGAGTGAGCCGGTGATCGCCTATATGACGGCTGCGCCGATCTCCCTGCCGGTGGATGCGCCGGCACACCGGGCCAGGGTCGCCCTGACACGCAGTCGATTGAGTCATCTGGTGCTGTTGGAGTCCAACGGCCGGCTATACAATCTGTTGTCGCATTCCGATCTGCCGGGATTTCGGGAAGGCGGCGCAGAGGGCCTGATTAACACCGTTCAACATGCCGGTAACGTGGACAGTATGGCCAATGCCGCCAAGGCGATTCGACAGAGGGGGCAAGAGCTGTTCGTCAACGGCATGGGTGTGGAGGCTCTCTGCCAATGGATGTCGGGTTTGAACGACCTGCTCTGTATGCGTGTCATTGAATTGATCGCCAACGAATTCGACCTGCCCCCTGTCTCCTGGTGTTGGATGGTATTCGGCTCGGAGGGCAGGCTCGAGCAGACCTTTGCCGCGGATCAGGACAATGGCCTGATCTTTCAACCCGATAATGAAGAGGATACGCCACAGATTCGCAATGCCCTTGTTCCGTTCGCGAAAGCGGTAAACAAGGCCCTCGACCGTTGCGGTTTTACCCTCTGTCGTGGCGATATTATGGCCGGCAATCCAAAGCTATGCCTCTCTGTCAGTGAGTGGCGTGACAGGTTTCAGCATTGGCTCTCAACGCCGGATCCAAAATCGTTGTTGAATGCAACCATCTTTTTTGATTTCCGACCGCTGTATGGTCAGGACGAGCTGGTCGACGATCTGCACAACTGGTTATTGCCAAGACCAGCGGAACATCCTCGGTTCCTACGCGCAATGGCGACAGAGGCGCTGACCTGTGCACCCGCATTGGGTTGGTTTGGCCGATTCTCCTATGATGGCGGCCATCGTTATCCACATACCATCGATTTAAAGAAACGGGGTGCCCGACCTTTTATCGACGCGGCCCGTATCTGGGCGTTAAAACATGGTGTCTGGTCAACCAATACCGCGGAACGTCTGCGGGCGGCCACAAGCGACATGAAGCGATCGCCTGCCGACACGGCAGCCACCATCGAAGCATTTGATCTGATTCAACGGATACGCATGCAGCGACAACTGGCTGGCGGGGATTATGATGCAATCAACCGGGTCAATCCCTCTGATCTAAGTTCAAGCCAGCGTCTGATGCTGAAAGAGGCGTTTAAGCAGGGGAAGCTGCTACAGCTTCGATTGCGTCAGGAGTTCGAACAATGAACGTGATGCGAAGCGCCCTTTTTCAACTTTCCTTGGAACCATTTGCACTCGGGGGTGGTAGTAGCAGGTCTTCCAGGAAAAAGGCTGAGAGGACGGCACAGCCGCTCATTTTGGCCTTGCAATAGATGGAATGGGCTTGTTGCCGCACTTGCTTTTTATAATAAAAACACAGTTCAATTTTCAGCCTGAATTAATCTTGCCCACCTACACTGAAAGTAGCAGGGAGGCAAGGAGCCCCCTCCAGTATTTTGTGCAAGGTGTCAGGATCGATGCCATTGCGCGGAATCGAGTAGGACAGCAGCCATGATGAAGTTGAACAGATCGATCGTAATGAGTGTATTACTGACTGTGCCTGGATTTCTGCTTGCGCAAACTCAGCTGACGGCAACAGGCCCGATCCCATTTTCGGTCTTCGATAGGGATGGTAACGGTTTCATCAGTCAACAGGAGTTTGCAACCATCCATGCCGAGAGGAGAGCCTTAAGGGCACAACGAGGTTATCCCATGGGCAGGACAGCGAATCCGGTGTTCCGAAATTTCGACAGCAATGATGACGGCAGAATTAATGAAAAGGAACTGCTTGCCGGCCAACACGCGAACCGATTAATGAAAGGAAGCAGTGGAATGGACGGGAAGGGCATGAGAGGCCGTGACATGCCGAAGTTCGGCGATTTCGATATGAATGGAGACGGTATTCTAAAACGGGATGAATTCGAACAGGCCAGGGCGAAACGGATTAGTGAGAGGGCCAGCCAGGGCTATCTGATGAGGAACCTGGCGAATGCGCCCACATTTGCTTCTATCGATAGGGATAGCAATGGCGAAGTAACCCCGGATGAGTTTCGAGCCGCACAGATCGTCCATCGACAGCAACGCATTCGCTGAATCAACACGGATATACAGTCACCTCCGGCCCACCCGCCCTAATGGGTAGGTGGGTCAGGTCATTTGCGGGAGTGGGTATCAAGCTGATATAAAGCCAAGCCGCAAATGCACGCCAGTCACCGCAAATCTTCGCAAATTGATGGGCGTTGAGCGTGGCATTGTGATTGTGAGTTATAAACAGCGGGCTATTTGAGGTATTTGGCGTTCATTAGCGACCTGACTAACGTTTCTTTGTTCGTTGACTGGCTTTTTTTAAACAATCTACCCACTCGATATGATGAAAGGGATAATTACGTTTTCATGATAGACTTGGCATCCAGTCTAGTAACGCAAGGAGGCGTAGATTGTGTCAGGGACGATTCAATCCATCACACTGCAACCAATGCCATCCCGGCTACTCCATGCCTGGCGTGTAGCCATCCATCTGTTGGCATTATTGACAACCCTCTTTGCACCCATGATGCTGTGGCCTAAATTATCTCTGTTGACGGCATTGGCACTGTATGGCTATTTCTCTTTCCGGCAGGGCGGGAAGGGAAATGACGGACAGATTGGCAAGGTGACCATCACGCCTTATGGCAGGGCGAGAATCGTCATGGAGGATGGCAGAAATCTGCGGGCAAGGATTCGCCGGGACAGTCTCGTTATACCCTGGTTGGTCGTGTTGCGTTTCGACCTGGACAAGGGATGGCCGCCCCGTTCGCTGGTTTTGGCGTCTGATACCGTTAGCGAAGAACAGATGCGGCAGCTGCGTGTTTTGCTAAGATTTGGTGAGATAAGGCAGAGTGATCGAATCATTAAACGCTAGATCAAGTTCGGCACTCCGCTTGAGTGTGTCAGCATAGCTGCCATTGTGTGAACATCGGCAGCGGTTGGGTATTGCTATAAAAGGAGAAACCATGGTCGGTAACGTCCAAATTGCGAGTGAGTTCATCATCGGAGGTCATCCCGATGCCCGTGTGACACCCAACTTCCGTCTGAAAGAGTTGTATAGAACGAACGGGAAGGTCCGGGTACACAGGGAACTTGTAGCCGGCCTGCAGATTTTGCGAGACAACCTCGCGGCCCCCATCGAAATCGACCCTCGACGGCCTGCCGCGGTGGAGAGGCCGTCCGACGATGGATTGTACCTGATGATAGCGGCAGAGGATCCTGACCTACTGCAAAAGGAAGCGATCAAACTTATCCGGCAGGGTTACTTCAGTCGTTGTGTGGCTGTTAACGATAAGCTCTATGTTGAGATGCACAAGCCTTCAATGCTTCCACGGATCTCGCCCAGGCTTGCCTTCGACTGCGGGGTGAAAGTGACCGCGGCCTTCGAGACCAGCGGCGATCCTTACCAGCAGGTGACAGGCAATTTCGATAAAGCCGGCCTCTCCTTTGGACCGATTCAATGCAATCTCAAAACAGGTACCCTGCAGGAGCTGTTCAGGTACTTCCGTGGCGAGGATGAATCCCGGTTGCGGCGCTGTTTTGATGACCAGGAAGACTATCTGGCGTTCTGGAAGGTGCTCGATGGCTCCAGAATAAAGGCGGTAGCCTGGGCGGATGACCTGAGCTTGGGTTCAGCTAAACATGGATTTGCCCAACCCTGGAGGGGTTATCTGCAGGCGGTTGGCAGAGAGCCGCTTTTCCGCCAGGTGATGCTGCGCTACGCCTATGATAAATACGGTAAACTGCTGATGTCCGCACTCGCCTTTCTGCATGGAGTCTCACCGGTCGAAATCAGCAATCTGCGCTGTCTCGCAGCGCTTTACGACATGGGTGTGCAACAGGGTAGTCTCAAAAAGGCCCATGCCGCCATCAAACGACGTGTCGCCGCGGAGCAGCCCGAGGATGAATTCACCCTGACCCGGATTGCCGTGGAGGAGCGTGCCAAGAAGGCCAGCCCCCGTTGGCGCGCCGACTGCCTGAGTCGCCGTTTATGCATCCTCGAACGGCAACCGGTCTCGGTTACCTTGGATGGTCAGCGGGCGCGGCGCAGCAATCGAAGTAGTTATCTGTTGCGGAATAGTGAGGTGAAGGGGTTGGACCGGTATTTAGTGGGTTGAAGGAGAAATGAAAATAGCTGACGCCGTAAAACCGGATTAAATATAATTCGAGCAGTGTCGGGTTCAACTCATCAATTCATATCTTTTTGAGGTTACCGGGTGAATAGTCGGACTGCTGTATTCTTTTCTCCACACTGGGATGCAGCATTGCACCTTTTGTAATCTTGCGAGGGTGGCTTGGGAAAAAACGCAATGGTCCGACTCTGGAATTATGCATTTTTGATAAAGGGTCGGGCTGAAGCCGTTGATACTGCTCTTGATCTATGAGCATGCCGGCGGCATTGGCCTTGTCCAGCATCCATTGCAGCGGGATATCCGACAGACCTCTTTCACGATAGCCGCCGCTTATGTCAGCATGTACGCCAGCGAACCAAGTCTGCTCCAGAGTCTGGCCCTGAGCGGTAGTGTTGTCCCACAGCACCGGCTGGAAGAACTTGCGGGTTTCATCGATGGCCAGTGCATGATAGCCAAACACAGTCTTCTCCGACAGCTGTGGATTGTTCCGACGCCGGCTGAAGGCGCCAATAACCCTTACACAGTCCCACATACCAATAAAGTATGGCGGGCACTCACGTGATAGGCTCGATTTAAATTCCTGTGCCTCAGAGTCAGTGACCCGGCCCATGCCATGGATCGCGTAAGGTACAACTATGGTCCCGGCCTTATCCAGAAGGCCGAATGTTTCGAGTATCTCCGCAAGTGCGATCGCCATCGGACCACCTGCGCTGCTACCGAAGAGGAACAGACGGTCACCCTCTCGATAGTTATCCATCAGAAATTTATATGCGTACTCAACATGTTCCGCAATGTCATGTCTTGTCCATACCCTTAGACCAGCCCTTAAGTTCTGCCGCAAGGCGGAAAGAAAATCTGTCCCTCCACGCATCTGAACGCCTGGATCGTAGTAGACAATCTGGCGCTCCGACGCTGAGTAAGCCATGCGTGTCAGGTAATAAGCGTTGCTGTTTAACTCAAAGGTGGGGAACTGCTGAAAGTCAAAGCAGACCACCAGGTTGCGGCTGGAAGCCTGCCGTGGAGTCTCCATGGCAGCGCTTTCCATTTTAGTCGGTAGTACGGCAGTGCGGGGTTGATTGCTTAGTTCGGCATACAGCTTGGTGAATGCCTTATCGTAACTACTCTGGAAATCGACATATTCGATTCGCCACAACCAGAATGGTAGACTGCAATCGTGGTAGAGCACGAGAAATATCGATTTACCATGGTCCAGAGCATAGCGAGTTTCATCGAGCACGTTTTTTGATTCAACGGCATGGGGTGAGAGTATCAGGATCAACCGTGAACACGACTCCAGAGCGGTTTGGATCGAACGGGTCCAATCTTCACCGGCAGGGATACTGGTCTGGTCAAAAAAAACATGATGAGCGCGTTCTGACAGATCACCCGCCAATCGTCTGGCGAAATCCTGATCGTGTCGCGAATAGCTTATAAAGGAATAGTTATCCTTTTTGGATCGATCATTCATATCGCTTATTAAGATTCAGTCTATTCCTGTCGGCATAGAGGGATCAGCTCCCTGGCCTCATCGGCAAGGTCTATGCTATCGGGAAAGAACCCATTGGCCGTCAACCACCATGCTTCGTATCGGCGTAATTGAAGTCCTGTGGATTGGAGCGGATTATCCGCGTCAGGTTTTCTGGCCTGCACGACCTTAAACCGGGCCCTCATCTCTTGCAGATAGAATGCGGCTGTTTCGTCGGTTGGCTCTCCGATGAGCGTTCCCAGTAGCGCGAGTTCCGCCAACGAACCCTGGGCCCAATATTCACTGGGTCGTACACGATCGACTTCGGCGGCACGGTAGGCGGTTTTCCACATATTTGCATCCACCTTTCCGGTGATGACGGCTTGTAACGCCAGATACTGGACGCCGCTCCAATGATGGGAGGGATTGGCATCGAATGCTTCCTTATACCATTTGCAGGCACGATTGAGCGCCTCGCGAGAGGCTGCTTTGGCGGCATCGTCCCCGATGTGCCTGAAGAGCAGTTCCGCCAGCCTCTTTTCCGCACTTCCCAGCAAGCCGCGATTCTCATCCAGAGCCCGCATTTCTTTAGTTTTAGCAAGCAGTTTATTCAGTGCCTCGATCTCTTTTATCAGGTCACCTCCGATGGCCTCAAATTCCTCACGACTGGCACCAACCCGTGCCAATGCCTCGGCACGATCCCTTAGATTCTTCAGTGAATTGAGATGGGATTTCAGTCGAACTTCTTCCAGTATGTCGTTATAGCCCTCGGGCAGCTGTACATAGCCCACCAGGCTGACCCAGTCATGACCCGCGTTTGACTGGTTGTCGTAGAGCTCTTCCCGGGTATGGTGGAGAGCTTCACGAACGTCGAGACCATTTAACAAATCTCCATAAAAACGCCTGGTCAATATCTCTGAACCAAACTTTGTCAAAGGCAACTGGGATGCAATCACCACGGGAAAACCGCTCGTATGCAGTAGATGAGCCACGCTTTTATCGGGATTGATTACATCGGTTTGGTTACCTGCATCGCATGCGGCCAGCGTCACAACCACGGCGCTGGAACGGATGCCTTCCAAGGCCTTGCAAAGGGCATCCGGGGTAATGACATCGGCACCTTCGATACGATGGTCCAAAGCAATACCGAATCGTTTGTCATTCTTCCTGTCTATCTGCTGTCCGTGCGCCAACAGGTGGCAGTGTGTGAATCCATCCTCACAGGTGATTTTTTCTATATCTCTGTATTTCGCATTGCCGATCTCAACGAATACCTTATCTATATTTTGCGGCGGAAGCCATGGTTTAAGGGCATTGAGTAGCGCATCCTTGTGTTCTTGATGGGGAACACTGCCACCAGCGGCGGACCAGATGAATAAAACCTTGGGTGTGATGGGCCAGTGCGGTGTGAAATCTCTGAACACACCACGCACACGACGGGTAAGTACAACACCTTTGCCGCTAAGAAACAGTGGTTTGTCGTCATTGGCCAATGCAGCCTCGAAGGGAAGCGCTGAGAGTTCGGCGGCATTGGTTACCAGGTCGATCTGTTGTAGCTTGTCGCTATTCTTATTGACCTCTTCCAGTAGTGGGCCCTCTTCCAGGAAACTCGCTTTATCGTGTTGTTGCAGCAGTTGTGCCACGTGCTGTAACAAGGCTTCATTTCCTTCCTCGCAGCTGGATTTGAGTTTATCAAGCAGCTCACCCACATCCATGTAATCCTGGCGCCGCAGAAGATCGGTTACCAGAGCGGAGAGACTTTTAAATGCGTCATCGTACTCATGCTTATCCTTGTAGACATAGCGCAGGCTGTTCATCAACTGACTGAAAGGCAGCTGGTTGATGGGTATACGAACCTGATGTACACGATGACTCGTGATGCTTCGCAAATAGTCGTCTCCTTCCCGTAGAATCCCTGTTCCCAGATTCTTGAATCGAGCGAATTCGACCAATATCGATTTCATTCATCAGTCCCTCGGACAAACAACAGTCCGGTCTTTTCATCTTGCGGATAATGGGTCTCATAACCATAGGCATCGCGGAGTTTTTCATCATCCCAGATAAGGGTCTCGTCACTGTTGTAGTTGAACCACAGCTCGGGCTTGTCACCTCCATACTCGATAACCCGTGCAACCGCCTCAGGGTGAGGATGTTGAAATTGGTCGCCGTTGGTGGAAAATATATAGTTTTCGCAATCGAGATGTTGAATCAACTCACTGCTTACGCTGCCCCTGCTGCCGTGATGGGGCAGTTTGCAGAGGTCGAGTTTGAGCTTCTGATCTCCAAGACGTTTTATAGATTCCACCAGCGTACTGGGATGTGCATCGCCCGCTAGCAGTACCCTGTAATCTCCATATTGAATGAGGAATGCGATACTGCTCCCATTGGCGGATGAGTGGTCCTCCGTGTACTCTTCCCTGAGAAGCTGCTCGATGTCCGGGCGCTTTTTTTCCGGCGGTGGCTCCTCTTCCCCTAACAGGGCGAAGCGTCCCTCTGCTCTGGCTTCCTCCAGTTCTCCCGGGGTGATGTCGATATCCAGGCACGATTTCTCCCAGTCATTGCGCAGGTCCGCCAGCATCGGGATCGTGGGGCTCATCAGTGTGATCGTCAGCCCGTCATCGAATTCGATACGGGGAAGTTCTCCGGATTCAGGAATGACAATGGCATTGCCATCGAAGCCATGGCAGTTCCAACTGTGGCCGTTTTTCAAGATAAGGTCGGTGAGCAGTTCTCCATGTTTGCCTGCAAGGACTTTCGGGCCGGGCGGTTCGGGAAGATGTCGATAGCCGTTGAACCAGATATCCCTGGCCTTGAAAGGGAGCTTGTCATCCTGAGCCAGTTCGATGATACCGCGGATGTGGTCATAATCGACATGGGTGACGACTAACAGCTCAAATTCACGCTCTTCATCCGATAGCCGTTTCAGTCTGGGTTTGAGCGCTCTTTTGTAGACACCGGGTGCGCCGCCGTCGATCAGCATGCGCCGCACCGGATTCGACCCATACTCGAGCCAGAGACAATCGCCGTAACGCGCCGGGAGAACTTCGAGTCTGAACATCTTGTGTCGTCCCTTCTATTTTGTTGTTTTGTCTATCCCACGGCATTGTACTGTCGTTAAATGATGCCTGCAGGCAGTTTGGCCAATAGATCCGGTCGCTGGTGAATGAATGCCAGCAGGTTGTCGGGCCTGTATGTGTTGTCGTGTATGAGCAGCTTGATCGCCGAATCGTGGACATCGATACCGGCATGGTCACGCATAGCGACCAGGTCGCGATCACCACTCTCACCGATGAGCCCCTTGATCCAACCCCTGAGTTTCATGAAACCGGTGAATGAGTCGTTCCGCGTATCGCCGAACCAGGGTCTATAGAAGCGGAGGTATTCGTCGTCCACGGCAAGCCCTTCCTGCTTGGCGTCATCGATCATCCACTGCAGAGCCCCGTTGGCGAGACCATCATTGGCGTAACCGCCACCGATACTGGTGTGCACGCCAGGAAACCAACGCTGTTCCACCGACTGATCGGGGTGGGTGTCTTGCCAGATTTCGGGGCGGAAATCGGTGCGGCGTTCATCGATGGCCAACGCCTGCCTGGCCACGCTGACGATGCCTGGCGGTCTATCGCCCACATGGAAACTGAGACCGGGCGCCGTGGTCCGCTCCTCTCTATCGAAGTCGGCGCGTAAGCGGGAGCCCAGGGCCAGTACGGTATCGTAGACCCCGAGAAATCGTATCTTGGTAGCAACGGGTGGCTCAATTTTCTTGCCGCTGGCGATCAGTTTCTGCCTGAGTTCCCGGGCTGCGCCTTCAGCCGCCTCAGTTTCGATATAGTGTTTGAAGAAATCTGGAATGAAATAGGCATCGCGTTTGTGCAGCATACCGCCCATCCAGTCGATGAAACGGCACAGACTGCGCGCCTGACCCGCACCACGGCTGAAGCCGAAGACGAAGATCTCATCGTCCGCTAGTTTGTTGCCCGCGATGAAGGTGTAGGCGGCTTCGATATTCTGTTCAAATCCCGCACCCCAGGCACCGCCCAGCACGGAATCGAGTTTGGCCAGCGCCTTGTTACGTAATCCTCGCTGTGCCGAAAGGGCGCCGACACCTTCGTCGTAGTAGGAGATCTGATCGATTCCATCCTCCGACAGAGGCAGAACGGCACGATAGGTTTTGAGTACATTGGAAGGTTTGTGGACCTCGGTGCCGTCACCCCGTTCCACTTGATTGCCGGGGCTTGCCCAGGTTCCATCGAGACAAATGATGATTCTTCGCATCGTACCAGCTCCATGGTCGGTTTAGGTTTTATTATTCAATATTCCACTCTATATAGACCAGGGCCAGTCTGTTGTCACGCCACCCAGGGGGTAACTATTACACTTGACCAGGCTTCACTTGGTAGTACGGTAGTCGGCTGCCATTCATGCATTTACAAGTATGCCGTCAACCATCTACTCCCCTCATGGCCAGCAGGGCGGTGCCGAAGGCAGCCTCTTGCTGAGGCGCCGGGATTACAGGTACGGAAAGCCTTTGTTGTCGAATCCGACGCCATGGTTCATTCAGTGCGCCGCCACCGATGGAATAGACACATCGGGGCTTTGGCGCCCCCAATTGCCGCAGTTGACGATAGCCAGTCGCCTCGATGGCTGCGATGCCTTCCAGCATCCCCTGGAAGAAGCGCCGGTCATCCGCTGGGCGTGGCTGCAGACGGGGTTGATAGCCTGCATCATTGTGGGGGAAACGCTCACCGGGCGAGAGCAGGGGGTAGTAATCGAGGCCGGTGGGCTGCTCCGGTTGCAGCTCAGGGGTCATGCGTGCCATCTCCTCGTTGCTGAAATAACTGGCCAGCACCGCACCGCCGCTGTTGGAGGCGCCGCTCACCAGCCAGCGCTCTCCCAGGCGATGACTGTAGACGCCGAATTCAGCAGCGAATACCGGTTTGTCGGCGAGAATCTTGAGCACCAGGGTGCTGCCGAGGGAGCTTACCGCCTCACCGATCTCGTTGGCGCCGGTGGCCAGAAAGGCAGCGTTGCCATCCGTGGTGCCGGCGACGATAGGTATGCCCTGTGGAAGAGCGGTGGCTTCGGCGGCCTGGCGGCACAGTTCACCGATCATGGTGGCGCAGGGTACGACGCTTGGCAGCACCTCTCCGTCAACCTGCAACTCCGCGAGCCAGGAGGGCCACCGGCGCTGGATCGGATCATAGCCCAGTTTCAGGACATTATGCTCGTCGCTGTAGCGATAGTCGCCACACAGTCTGCCGAGGATCCAGTCCGCCTGATGACGGACAAGATAACGATCAGTGGAGAGGCCTTGACGCAGGTGGAGCAGTTTGGCGAGACTCGATGAGGCGCTTAGAACAGGATTGCCTGTGGGAGCGATTGTATTCAATAGCGCCAGTTGCGCTTTGCCGCTGCTGTCGTTGTACATCAAGGCCGGTGTCAACGGTTTACCCTGGTGATCCGACAGCAGCAGGGTGGAGGATGTACCGTCCACGGCGATTGCCGCGATAGTGTTGTCGCCACAGGCGCGACCGATCTCGGTGAGAACCTCGATCAGGGTTCGCCACCAGATCTCCGGGTCCTGCCGACGCTGATGGGGTTGCGGTTTCTCCGGGCTTGGCAGGGGCCTGCTTGCGGAGGCCCGGATGGTCCCTGAGTCATCGATTGCGATGGCCCGACAGCCGGAAGTACCCAGGTCGATGCCGATATAGCGCTTCATCTATGAACGGCCTGACGCAGGTTCCCCCGTCGGTTTTTAAATGAACAGGATGTGTTCGCGGCTATCAAGGCAATGTTACCGCGGCTGGAGAAATCCAGTTATCCGCGCGGTGCTCTGCGACAACGGTGGTGTAGATGCCCCCTCGCACATTGAATTCAGCGGTCAGGCGCATGAAGCGGGGCTGGGTGGCGCGGACAAGATCGCTGAGAATCTCATTGGTGACCGCTTCGTGGAAGGCTCCCTGATCGCGGAATGACCAGATATACATCTTCAACGCCTTCAACTCGACACACAGCTGGTCGGGTACATACTCCAGGGTCATCTCGGCAAAATCCGGCTGACCGGTCTTGGGACAGAGACAGGTGAACTCCGGGATATTGATACGTATTGTATAGTCTCTGTCCGGCTGGGGATTATCAAAGGTTTCAAGATCTTTGCTCGGTTGACTGGGCATGGTCTTCTAGTCTCGTCGTTAAAATGGCGAAGAATTATACTCGAGCCTGAACCCGGTCAAAAGCTTTGCCTCTATAAATCAGTAAAAACAATAACTTATATTAGATAGTTAAAGTGTAAAAAATTGAACTGCACCCTGTAACAATCCCCCTCTTTGGTGTATCTTAGCCGCCCATGCGTCTGGAGAAAATCAAGCTCGCCGGATTTAAATCATTCGTCGATCCAACCACAGTGCCGATCCCAAGCAACCTGGTCGGTATCGTTGGGCCAAATGGATGTGGAAAATCCAATGTCATCGATGCCGTGCGCTGGGTCATGGGCGAAAGCTCGGCCAAGATGCTGCGTGGTGAATCGATGGCGGATGTCATCTTCAACGGTTCGAGTGTGCGCAAGCCGGTAGGCGCCGCGACCATTGAACTGCTGTTCGACAATTCGGAAGGCAGAGCGGGCGGCCAGTATGCCCAGTACAACCAGATCTCGGTCAAGCGTCAGGTCTCCCGTGATGGCCAGTCCCTCTACTATCTCAACAGCGTACGCTGCCGGCGCAGGGATATCACCGATTTGTTTCTCGGTACCGGCCTCGGACCCCGCAGCTATTCCATCATCGAACAGGGCATGATTTCGCGCCTGATCGAGGCGCGACCTGAGGACCTGCGCAGCTTCCTGGAGGAGGCGGCAGGCATCTCCAAATACAAGGAGCGCCGCCGTGAGACGGAGAACCGTATCCGCCATACCCGGGAGAACCTCGAACGCCTGACCGATCTGCGCGAAGAGGTGGCCAAACAGCTGCAGCATCTCAAACGTCAGGCCGCCACCGCGGAAAAGTACCAGGAGCTGAAACAGCAGGAGCGTCAGGTCAAGGCGGAGTTGCTGGCCCTGCGTTGGCGCAGCCTGCATCAGGATCTTGAGCAGCGACAGCGACAGATTGCGGAGCTGCAGAACCGACTCGAGGAAGCCATCGCCGAGCAGCGCAAGCTGGAAGCGGTGATCGAATCGGACCGGGACAAACATACGGAAGTCAACGACCGGTTCAACGAGGTCCAGGGCAATTTCTACAGCCTGGGAGCGGAGATCAGCGGCTTGGAGCAGGCAATCCAGTTTGCCCGCGATTCGCAACGTCAGCAACAGCAGGATCTGGAGCAAGTGGAACAGGCCCTGCAAGAGTCGGAAGCCCATAAAGCACAGGATGAAGAGCGCCTGTCGGAGCTCAACGCCAGTCTGCAACAGGAGCAGCCGAAGCTGGATCAGGCGCGAGGCGAGGAGGCCAGGCATTCCAAGGCCCTGCACGAGGCCGAACAGGCGATGCAGGCCTGGCAGCATGAGTGGGAACAGTTTAATCAAAAAGCGGCGGAACCGGCCCAGACCGCTCAGGTCGAACGCACCCGTATCAACCATCTCGAACAGCAGGGGGGTAACCTGGAACAGCGGCTGCAGCGCCTGGACGAGGAGCTGGGACGCCTCGACGACAGCCAGCTGTTGAGTGAAATCACCGTGCTCGAATCCGATGAAAACCGGCAGAAAAGCGAAGCCGATACCCTGCACGGACAACTCGATCAGGCGGTGGAGCTGATCAACCAACAGCGGGAAAAAAACAGTCAGACCGCCAACAGTCTGGATCAGGCCCGCGCCGATTTTCAATCCAACAAAGGGCGATTGGCCTCATTGGAGGCGCTACAACAGGCGTCCCTGGGTCAACAGGATGAAGGGGTGGAGTGGCTCGAGAAGCGTCAGCTCAGCGACGCCAAGCGCCTGGCCCAGGAGATCAAGGTGGAGCCCCGATGGCAGCAGGCGGTGGAGCTGGTGTTGGGATTTCATCTGCAGGCCGTCTGCGTGGACGACATCGGCCGATTCAATGAGCAACTGGCGCAACTGGAGAAGGGAGCGCTGGCCTTCTGGGATACCCGCGCCCGGACCGGAGATGAATATCCCGCCGGTGAGGACAGCCTGCTTTCCAAGGTCACATCGCCCTGGAATCTGCAGTCGCTGCTTGGCGGTGTGAAGCTGGCAGACACGGTTCATGATGCCTTCGCAAGGCGACAAGGGCTGAAGGTGGGGGAGACACTGGTTACCCCGGATGGTTTCTGGCTAGGTCCGGACTGGTTGAGAGTCAGCCGTGAATCGGATGAGAACGCAGGCGTACTGGCCAGGGAAGAGGAACTTCGCAACCTGAAACAGACACTTGCGGAGCAGGAGCGCAATGTCTCCGAACTCGCTGCCGATCTTGAACAGGGCAGGGAGGCGCTGAGGCAATCGGAACACAGCCGTGAACAGGCCCAGGCCGGTTACAACCGACTCAACCGGGCACTGTCCGAAATACGCGCCAGCCTGAGCGGTAAGCGCACCCGCGCCGACCATCTCCGGCAACGCCGCGAACAGCTGCAACACGAACAGCAGGAGATTGCCGACCAGATCAATAACGACAAGGAGTTGATGGAGGAGACCCGGTTGCGCCTGCATGAAGCACTGGAGGCAATCGAGAACCTGGGCAGTCGTCGTGAATCACTTGTGAAGCAGCGGGATGCGCTGCGTGAGCAGGTTGCCGAGGCGAGAGAGCATCTCAACCAACAGCGCTCCTCGACCCATAAGGTGGCGTTGCGGGTGGAATCGATGCGTACCGCTCACACTTCGTTGACGCAAAACCTGGAGCGGGCAGGCAGCCAGTTGACTCAACTCACCCACCGGCGGGAGGAGTTGAAAGCCACCCTGGAAAACAGCGAAGCGCCACTGCAGCAGCAGCTGGTGATGTTGAATCAGAAGCTATCGGAACGGACGACCGTCGACAAGGCATTGAACGAGGTCCGTCGCAGCCTTGAGGATGTGGATGGACACCTGCGCAAGAAGGAACAGGAGCGTCATGTCGCGGAGCAGCTGGTGCAGGAACGGCGCGACAAGCTCAACCAGGCCCGTCTGCAAAGCCAGGAGGTGAATGTACGCTGCATGACCTTGCAGGAACAGCTGCACGAGGGAGGGCTGGATGCCGAGGAGTTGTTCAAGACCATGGACGAGGATGCCACGGAGGATGCATGGCAGGATCAGGCGGAACGGTTGGCGAATCGCATCCAGCGCCTGGGACCCATCAACCTGGCGGCGATCGATGAGTTTCAAGAGCAGTCTGAGCGACTGAACTATCTGGACGAGCAGCACGAGGACATCTCCCGATCCCTGGAGACACTGGAAAACGCGATTCGCAAAATCGACCGGGAGACCCGGACCCGCTTCAAGGAGACCTTCGATCAGGTCAATTCAGGCATCAAAGAGCTGTTTCCCCGACTGTTCGGCGGTGGTCACGCCTATCTGGAGTTGACCGGCGAGGATCTGCTGGATACCGGCGTGACGGTGATGGCGCGTCCCCCGGGTAAGCGCAATACCAATATCCATCTCCTGTCGGGTGGGGAGAAGGCGTTGACCGCCGTGGCCATGGTATTCGCGATCTTCCAGCTCAACCCGGCGCCGTTCTGCATGCTGGACGAGGTGGATGCGCCGCTGGACGATGCCAACGTGGGGCGTTTCTGCGATATGGTGAGGGACATGTCCGATCAGGTACAATTCATTTTCATCACCCATAACAAGATCACCATGGAGATCGCCAACCAGCTATCGGGGGTCACCATGCATGAGCCGGGCGTGTCGCGCCTGGTCACTGTCGACGTGGAGGAGGCGGCACAACTCGCCGCAATTTAATCATGGATGCCATGACATTGCGCATCGTTCTGTTGGTACTCGGCTGTGTCTTCCTGGCCGGCATCTACCTGTATGAGACCAACCGCCGCAAGCGGGATTCGGCCCAGGCACGCAAGCGCAGGGTTGAGATGGTGAATTCGGCTCACGAGGCAGCGCCGGCGGAGATGGCTGTCGAACAGGTTGAACATCCCGATGAACAGTCGGCAATTGCATCCCCGGAGGGTGATGATACCTGGATAGACTGGGATGAAGAGGATACCGAACTGCTGAACCAGAAGGTCGATGAGATCGGAACCATGCAGGCGGAGGAGGATGACGGTCCCGAGCTTGAGCTGGCCGCCGACAGCGAATCCGCATCCTCGGATCCGGAGCAGCAGGAGCTGTTCGGTTTCAGCGCTCAGGAGGAGTCGCCGGTCGACGTGCCGGTGCTGATCATTCAGATCAATCTGCGCACCCGTTCCAAGCCTTTTACCGGTCCGGCCATTCAGAAGGCGATGCAGGAGACCGGCCTTGTCATGGGCGAACTGTCGATCTATCAACGCATCGCCAGCGACGGCAGTAACAAACCGCAGTTCAACCTGGCCAGCATGGTGGAGCCCGGTGTGTTTCCCAAACAGGATGTGGAGGCGTTTTCCACACCCGGCTTGACCCTCTTCACCCAGCTGCCGGGGCCGGGTGACAGTATGGCGATCTTTGCGGATATGCTTTTCACTGCGGAACGCCTGGCCGCCATCCTGGATGGGGAACTGCAGGACGAGACCCACAGCGCTCTGACCAAACAGACCATCGAACATATGCGTGGTGAGATCATAGAGCACCGGCGTCAGGTCCAATTGGCCCGGAGCAAGGGTTGAACAAAAAGCGCGATGCGGCGCAGCGCATCGAGGCCCTGCGCGGCGAAATCAACTACCACAACCGGCAATACTACGTCTTCGACGCGCCCAAGATACCGGATGTCGCCTACGACCGCCTGCTGCGCGAGCTGCAGCGACTGGAGTCTGAATACCCGCAATTGGTTACCCCCGACTCGCCCACCCAACGGGTGGGGGACAAACCCCTGGAAGGTTTCGAGGAGGTGGTCCATCGTCTGCCCATGCTCTCCCTCGACAACGCCTTTGGCAAAGAGGAGATGGGAGAGTTCGAGCGGCGTATCCGCGACCGGCTGAAGCTGGAGGGCGACCAGGCCATCCGCTACCTGGCCGAACCGAAACTCGACGGCCTGGCGGTCAGCCTGCGCTATGAAAAGGGCAGCCTGGCGCAGGGCGCCACCCGGGGCGATGGCAGCCGGGGCGAGGATGTCACCGGCAATGTCCGTACCATCAAGGCGATTCCCCTGTCACTGCAGGGCGATGACTGGCCCGAGATCCTCGAAGTAAGAGGTGAGATCTTTATGCCCCATGAGGGGTTCGAGGCATTGAACCAGCGCGCCCGGGAGCAGGGTGAAAAGGGTTTCGTCAATCCCCGCAATGCCGCCGCCGGTTCGCTGCGTCAGCTCGATCCAAGACTGACCGCCCAGCGCCCCCTCTCATTCTATGCCTATGGTCTTGGCGAAGTCGTACCGGCGCCCATCGCCGATCAGCAAAGCGAAAGTATCCGCCGACTACGCCAATGGGGTCTGCCCATATCACCACTGCACGAGGTGGTCACCGGGGTGGCCGGATGTATAGACTATTTTCAGCGCGTCGAAAAGCAGCGGGATGGCTTGCCCTATGACATCGATGGTGTGGTATTCAAAGTGGATGATCTCGATCTGCAGCAGCAGCTCGGTTTCGTTTCCCGGGCTCCTCGTTGGGCGATCGCCTATAAATTCCCCGCTCAGGAGGAGATGACCCAGGTCGAGACGATCGAGTTTCAGGTCGGCAGAACCGGGGCGATAACACCGGTGGCCCGCTTGACCCCGGTGTTTGTCGGCGGGGTCACGGTGAGCAATGCCACGCTGCACAATATGGATGAAGTGCTGCGCAAGGATGTGCGGCCCGGCGATACGGTGATCGTCAGGCGGGCGGGGGATGTGATCCCGGAGGTGGTCAGCGTGGTCATGGAGCAGCGCCGGCCAGACGCCCGCCCCGTCGATCTGCCGACGGCCTGCCCGGTGTGCGATTCGGACATCATCAAGCCGGAAGGGGAGGCGGTGGCCCGCTGCAGCGGCGGTCTCTACTGTCCGGCGCAACGCAAGGAGGCGCTGAAACATTTCGCCTCGCGCAAGGCGATGGATATCGAGGGATTGGGCGACAAGCTGGTGGATCAACTGGTGCAGCAGGAACTGGTCGATACCCCCGCGGATCTGTTTCGCCTGACTCTGGAGCAGCTGGGCGCCCTGGAACGCATGGCCGAGAAGTCGGCTAAGAACCTGTTGGAGGCCCTGGAGAAGAGCAAGTCAACCACCCTTGACCGTTTTCTCTATGCACTGGGTATCAGAGAGGTTGGGGAAGCGACCGCCCAGTCTCTGGCAAATCAATTCGCCACCCTGGAGGCCCTGGAGCAGGCAGATGAAAATGCACTGCAAGAGACCCCGGATGTGGGGCCTATAGTTGCGGCACATACTCATTCATTCTTTCGACAGGCACACAACAGGGAGGTCATCGAGCAATTGATAGAGGCGGGCATTCATTGGCCGGCGGTGGAAATACAACCTGTTGAGCAGCAGCCATTGGCGGGTAAGACAGTGGTCATCACAGGCACCCTGAGCAAACCGCGGGATGAGGTCAAGCAGATGCTGCAGAGCCTCGGCGCCAAGGTGACTGGCAGTGTTTCGAAAAAGACCGATTACCTGTTGGCGGGGGAGGAGGCAGGGTCGAAACTGGACAAAGCAGAGAAGCTGGGCGTCGCTATCCTCGACGAGGCGGCACTGCGGGATCTGCTGGCGCAAAACCGATAACGCCTCCGGGCTTGCGTTTATTCACATCCCCATTCGTGATAGTTTCTATCCATATCGTTACAGGATTGCAGGCATAACATGAGCGACGAAACCATAAAAGAACGGGAAATCATGATGGTGATGCGCAAGCTGCTGACCACCATTGTGCGCGAGGTGACCCCTGAGCATAAAAGTCTCAAGCACCCTCTTTCGGATCAGACCATCCAGGATATCCGAGCCTGTCTCGGCCTGATCACCGCCCGCGAAAAGGAACTGGCCGATGCCGATGGACGAACCGCTCAGGAGCGGCCCTACTACGTCGATGAGCCACCCGCGACCAAGGTCGTGCCGATCAGCAATATCGGCAAGGCCAAAAAGAATGAGGATGAGTGAGCGGAATCTTTCTGGTTACCCACCATTCTCTTCTATCCGCTATCACCCTCTCTCTTCCTCACTGTGGGTGATGTGAAAGCAAGCCGCAAATGGACGCAAATGTTTATAAGCCGCAAATGAACGCAATTATTTGCGTTTTAACTGTCCTGTATGGAGTTTTAGGTTAGGGCCTTTAAGGCAGCGTAGTTGGTTGTGCATCATCTTTATGGTGCGATCATACCGACGAGTGTCAGCCAAATCAGCCCGAGGAGCACCCCTCCCAACAAAAGTGCATGATGGTGCGAACGCCTGGCTTTTGAGGCCTCTTTTACAAGTACCGTATCACTGTGATTTTCCGGGTTGATAAAGACGGGAATGTCATCTCCCGGTTTTAGAGAAAGCCACCATCGAACCGTATCCGGGTTGGGATCGCCCCAACCATTCACCTCCGGTACCCAGACATTCTCTGTTTCGTTAGAAACGGTGTTGCCGGAGTAGTTTTTTCCATCGACCGCATATTCATAATCGATCACTGGGTAGAAATACTTCAGCTTCGAGTATTGACCGATGGCAACAATTTCCGACGCTTCCCCGATATCGACTATTTTCGCTTTGTCCTCTATCCAGTCGCCATGTTGTTTGTATTTGAGGAGTGATCCTCCGCCAATCAGAATCAACGCAACGGAGATTACCAGCAACAGGTGGTGAGCCTGTAGAGGCACGAACAGGAAGACCAGATAGGCTATAGACAGCAGTGCAATCAGTTTGACGGCAAGGAGGAGGGTTTTAGTATCCATTCGTTAAAACAATTTACTCGCAATTCCATATATCCGGTTTGTGATATCGGCACCGGTTTTGTTCATGGCGTATTCACGGCTCAACTGTGCCTTTCCGCAAGTTCGCGTTTCAACCGTTCGACCTCCTCGCGCAGGCGTTCATTCTCTTCGCGGATCTGGCGGTGACTCTCCTGGCCTTCCCGGAAAGCCGCGACCCGATTCAACATTTCGTTTTCCACCCGGCCGGTCAGATCATCGGCGTCCTTGTAACGGATGGTCTCGAGCACATTGTGTTCGTCCTGCCAGTCGGGAAACATGGCGTAGGGGTCCTGGTCTCCCTGAATAATCGGGATAAGCGGCACGTTGGGATAGGAGGGCACAAGCGCGCCGATCTCCTGGGGTACGCTCTTGGGATCGCTGAGATCCGCCACCACCCAGCCGGCCAGGCCGCCCAGGACGCGCACCGTCTCGGTCACGTTCTTCTCCTCGGGCCCGTCAAAGTTGAAGATCACCGGTGCCAGGTCCCTGCCGCGCAGAGCCTCGTGGAGAGCGGTCAATACCGCCAGTCGTTGCGGGGAGAAGCGGCCGAGGATGAGCACCATTCTGCGGGAGACGGCATCGATCAGGCGTCCCAGCTTCTGATTGCCGTAAACCAGACCGAGCAGTTGGGCAAACTCCAGGCCCGGCGCGGTGCACTGGGGAAGGCTATGGTTCCAGGCGAGCCAGGGATGCCGACTCCGGTCGATGCCCAGTTCCGACTCCCTGGTATCCTCATCGACCTCGACGTCCCAGGCGCTCACGCCGAAAACCCAGGAGCGTTCCAGGTCTGCTCCCGAAAGATTCACATGGGCGAGGGTTGCATAGGTGAGAATGGCGAAACGCAGATCAGCACCGGATAGATCAGCTCCCCGGATCTCCGTCGAGCCGAGATCCGCATTGTAGAGATTCGCCCCGGCGAGATCACAGCTGTTGAAGAGGGAGTAGGCCAGCCGGGTCTTTCTGAAGTTACAGCCGTTCAGCAGGCAGTGACTGAAGTTTGTCCGCTCGGCATGTACCTCCTCAAAATTCGACCCTGAACAGTCGGAACCGGAGAGATTCGCGCCATCGAGGCTGGACCAGCCAAAATCGGCCCCGGCAGCCCGCATCTCGCGCATGTCGCTATTAGCAAGATCGGCATCGCGAAAGTCCACGTTCTCGACACAGGCCCCACGAAGCGTGGAGTCACGCAGGCGCACCTTCCAGAAGGAGACACCGGTCAGATCGAGCCCGTCGAGATTGATTCCGGTCAGGTCGAGCGGATCGCCTCTACGGCTTTCCCGAACCAGCTGCCCCCAGGCGCTTCGATCGCCTCCCTGTAGTGCGGCAAGCAGTATCCGGAGTGCTTCATTATCGCCTTTGAAACGGGGTTGGAGGTTGTCGATGGTCATGTTTTACGGCCGATTGACGTTATTTGGTATGAGGTAATAGTAGCCGGAAATAGAATCTGTTTAGTTAACGTCTAAGCATGTGGCGCATCGACAGGTGCGTCCAAGCAAACGAAGAGTACAACATGGCTTTCTTGTTGGGTATTAAATACTAGTGGCTCTTTGTGGTTTGACCTCACCTGATGTAGTGGCAGCGGTGCGTCAAAGGCGGTAGAGCGGGTGTTCGCACAACTCTTGCCGCGATGATTGAACCGTATCAACTCGCAATTCCCAAAACTGCCACTCATTTCGACGATTCAGACACATACGGTTCGAAACGCTTTCTATCTTGCTGTGACAGTTTGTGCGGGCGCTGCTTTTCTAAGCTGATGAATAGGCCAGCTTGCTCTCCAGTTGCTACCAACTGGTTATGCTGATTGTAAAATTCGAAGGACATGTTTGCGGACATGCTTCGGAGTTCAGATAACCACAGTACGACCCTGACCTCATCGCCAATGAATAGGGGCTTCTTGTAGCTAATATTCGTTCGCACTAGAGCTGGAACAAACCCTTTTGACTTGATCTCGTGGATCGGAAGGCCTACTTTCTCCAACAACCTAAGACGAGCGACCTCCATCCATTGAATGTAAGCGATGTTGCTGGCGTGCTGGCCCGCATCGATTTCATACGTATAGATTGTCTTTGTGTACTCGATCTTTTTCATTTTCTAAAACGCTTCACTGCTCCCTCGGGTTTTTCTGCCCAACGCTTTGTTTAACGCTAAGCAAACCGGCGGAGGCGCGTCAGCGCTGGAGTCCGTGTTGCGCCGCTTGTTTGGACATTATGCACTTGCTGAAACCCTCTCATTTAATTTAAATATTTCAATCCCTTCAATGCGTAACTTCTCAATATTTTCAGCTTGCTTTCCGGCACAACCCATATCTGCAGTTTGCAAACAATTTATTGCCTCATTTGCCATTAGCAACAATTGAACAAAAAAATCACCCATATTCTTAACAAGTACTTTGGGTAGCATGGGTTGCTCTTTTCTAATTGTCATATCCGGTTTTTCAAGCAAGTGATTTAGCGCGTGGTAACTAAATGAACTATGTGAAGCATTATCATTCAGGTACTTTCTGAATTCGTGAAATTTACCAGCAATTAACTGCGCCCTTTTTCCCGCTGAAGGTAGCTTGTCATCTATTGCCTCCTGAACCCGATTAGGTTTCAAGCGGAAATATGTGAGTAGTTCATGATATTCAATAAATGGACGTAATAGCGCTCCTGCTTCTTGTCCGAGCCCATCAAGTATTAGGCCATACGCACCCAATGCATAATTTCGCGCCTTCGCCAATACTAAGCCACATATCCTGTGGTAATCATCGCTTCGTGCTTTATGATCAAATAGATCAATACATTCATCGATAATCATGAATGTTTCTTCAATCGCTATTGCATGCTTTTTATACTCCTTTGCAAGCAACTCCATAGAATGATGTCTAGTTCTCCAAAGACCCATTTTATTGCCCTAACGCTCCAGCTCATGAGCGCGATTTTCGCGTCGCGTGGAGTCGATTGTGTACGCCCAGCATGGGCATGAACTGATGGGGTGGAAGTCCCCTGTAGGAGAACCACAGTCGATGATCGATGAACTGCATAGGCATCCCTCTCTGAGGCCGATTCCCTATCAATTCACATATTTGACCTCAACTACTAGCCGAGGGCAAGGGCAAACCCGCAAGGGGATGTCTGAAGGAAACCTAAGCGCAAAACAGCGAGCCGACGGACAGGAACGTCATATAAGGCCTACTTCCCTGGGGCAAGGTGGCACAAGACATCAAAGCCCTGTGGTTCGGGGGATAAGGTAAATGGCGCGGTTGTGCTGTGAAAGTTCATGTTCTTATCTGGGGAGATCTGACAGACATGCGGTGGCATGCCACAGCGCTCTGGCCAGCAATGGTCCGGGTGATCTGTCAGAAGTCAGCAGAGGTCGTAGTACCAGTCCGGGCCAGGAGGCTAGGAACGGGAAGGGCCGAACATCAGCCAAGGAGGAGTCTTGTTCATCTCGGTGGAGGCGCAGTTTGTGACAAACGAAAAGTCTGCTACCGGCGGTGAATCGCAGCAACCAGCCTTGAACGATAATCTCATGGAGCGGATCCTGTCGCCTGAGAACCTCCACGCCGCATGGAAGCAGGTGAAGGGGAACAAAGGGGCGCCCGGTGTCGATGGCGTATCTATTGAGGACTATCCTCTGTGGGCCAGAAAGCACTGGGCCGCGACCCGCCGAGCCCTGGAAGGTGGCTACTACATCCCGCAGCCGGTGGCGCGGGTGGAGATCCCAAAACCGAACGGCGGCAGCCGCTCACTGGGCATCCCAACCGTCAACGACCGCGTGATCCAGCAAGCCATCGCCCAAGTGTTGAATCCCATCATCGACCCCAGCTTCTCAGAATCGAGTCATGGCTTCCGCCCGGGGCGTAACGCCCATGGCGCGGTGCGTCAGGTCAAAGGATTCATCGAAGCAGGGTACAAAGTGGCAGTGGATGTAGACCTGTCGAAGTTCTTCGATCGGGTCAATCATGACATCCTCATGTCACGGCTCTCTCGGCATATCACAGACAAGCGACTGCTCAAACTGATCGGTCGTTATCTGCGCGCCGGAGTGGCGATTGATGGGGTGTGCCATCCAACACCCGAAGGGGTGCCGCAAGGCGGCCCTCTATCACCACTCTTGGCGAATGTGGTGTTGGACGATCTGGATAAACTTCTGGAATCCCGTGCACTGCGCTTTGCCCGTTATGCCGATGATTTTACCATCTGCGTAAGATCCACATCGGCGGGCCATCGCGTAATGCAGTGGGTGAAGCGATTTCTGAGCACCAAACTCAAATTGGTGGTCAACGAGGGAAAGAGCAAAGTGGTGAAAACCAATGAACTGCACTTCCTCGGTTTCACCTTCAAAGGGAAGAAAATCCGCTGGAGTGACAAAGCATTGAACGACTTCAAGTACAATATTCGTCGTCTGACGAAACGCTCTTGGGGTATTTCGATGCAACGTCGTTACCGGGAGCTTCGTTTATACATCCAGGGGTGGATTAACTACTACGGACTTTCCGAATACTACCGGCCCTTGCCGAGATTGGATGAATGGATACGACGACGATTACGGATGTGCTATTTGAAACAATGGCACAAGCCGAGAACCCGTATCCGCAATCTGATCAAGCTTGGTACCAGGACTCGAACAGCTGTGAGTCTTGGGCTGAGTTCTAAGGGGCCGTATCGCCTGGCAAGAACCCTTGCCACGCAATCGGGAATGACCAACAAGTGGTTGGCGCAACAGGGGCTCGTCTCTGTCAGGGAGCTATGGATTAAGTTTCACTATGCTTGATGAACCGCCTAGTGCGGACCCGCATGCTAGGTGGTGTGGGGAGGGCGGGTTAGAGACCCGCCCTTACCCGATTATGCTTTTAGTGAAAAGGCTAGAACGGTATGTCATCATCAAAATCATCCGCCGCTGGTATACCTTTCTTTAGCGAAAACATACCTTCATTTGCCTCGATCCAATCCCATCCAGTAGGAGTAAGTCGTGCGGCCGGATATGGCTCTCCATTATGCTCATCAATAGCCTCCGTAGACTCAATATAACGTTTATGGAGTAAACGACGGAATCCAAGCCCGAACCCGAGAGATGTAAAGCCAGCCCGCTCTACATCGTTCTTAAGAGAATACATACTTGTTGAACTATCTGGGAATACTGAGTCTCCAGCAAGAGTTACCAATACCGCCAACTCAGGCGCGCTCAATCCTTCACGCGGTGCAACAGGATCATTTTCTGCAAGTTCCCGCAATCTCTCGCCTTTTTTCATTAGCGCCTTAATCCGCTCTCCAATTTTGTTTTTTAGCTGTTCAAAATCGCTAGAGGATTCCGACTTGTAGTCAAGGACAGTTCGGTGCTGAATATCGAAAGGGTAGCGTGCTTCTTGTCGTTCATCGGAACACACCATTATTACCGCTTTACCGGCCGCAAATGCATAGCCAAGTTCGTACCAAACGTTTGGGTTGTCTGTTGTGATATCAGCCAAGCAAATCACAGCATCACGAATCCCCTCTTCAATTGCTTCGATTGGTATCTCTACTTTTGGATCTAGGTCTACTCTATAAGCTTTGAGCCCTACTTCTTCAATTGCCGGTTTAAAGGTATCTTCGAAACGCTTGTCAAACTTACCGTGGTCAAAAGGTTGAATTACGAAACAGGTCTGCATCACTTGATCCTTAACTATTGGGCATAAGTTGATTATATTGCCGGCACCTATTATCGCGTTATGCCGCCGGCTCTAAATATTGTGTTATACCGCCAAATGTATTCAAAAAGTTCTCATTTATCCAATGGGGTTTCAATTGATGCCGACGACGACAGGTTCTCTGTGATACCAGATGAAAATAAGTTCTAAGCCGGGACGTTTGAGCAGGGGGCGGCCGGCAATGCAAAACCGGCTTGGCTTGACGGATTGATTCCATTGTTTCCATGGCGACGGATATCCGTTTGTTTCACCTCATAAGTCATATCATTATTAAGGTTTTCGGTGGTGAAACGCAAGAATATGGGACTTCAGACGGCGAGGCGCTATTGATTTCAGGCTTTTACTTCGCCCTTTGGTGACGAACTGTTTGTTTGGTGGAGTTTGTTCTGGAGAGCAGGCTGCCGGGGATAGTCAGATATTGCAAACCATCTTGAATGGGAATGGTGGTTTGTTGAGCCGGTGCCCGTCAGGAACGACGGGCACCCTGTTTTGATGACGCTTTGGATTACTTGGCTGCTTCAGCCGGTTTATCCATCTCGGCGTTTGCTTCCATGCTTGGGGTTGCGCTGTCAGTCGCTGGGGCTTCCCCGGCAGGAGCGGACCCGGGTGCTGCGGCGCTCGGGTCGGCAGCAGGGGCGGGCTGGGCGTTCTTTTCATTGAAGACCAGTTTGCTGGAATCGCGCAGGCCCTGCATGTAATCGGAGAGGGCGACCTGTTTCAGCTTGTTGACGATCTTGCCCTTGACGCTGTCCAGCGACGGCGCCTCTGACACACGGGTGTCCTCCAGCAGAATGACATGCCAGCCGAACTGGGTCTCTACCGGGGCTGCGCTGTATTTGCCTTTTTCCAGGGTTTTCAAGGCGTCGCCAAAGGGTTTTACCATCTGTGCCACATCGAACCAGCCGAGGTCGCCGCCATTCTTACCGGTGGGTCCGGTTGAATGTTCGACGGCGAGTTCAGCGAAATCGGCGCCGCCATCGAGTTTTTCGATCAGCGCGGTTGCTTCATCCTGTTCTTTCACGAGGATATGCCTGGCCTTGTATTCATTACCGGACTGTCCTGCATAATCCTCCTGATAAGCCTTCTGGATATCCTCTTCGCTGGGCTCGTGGCTGCTGGCGAAGTCCTGGATGGCGATCTGGGTCAGCAGCTTGGCTTTCAACAGGTCAACCGATGCCGCGACTTCCGGACGCTTTAGGATACCCTGTTTCTCCGCATCCTGTGCCACGATGATGATATTGGACAGCTCATTGAGCACGCTCATCTGCATCTCAGGGGAGTTTTGCGCATCGGGCACGTTGCGCATGCGGTCCTGAAAGTAGAGGCTGTACATGGTGCGGGTAATCGCTTCGCCATTGACGGTGAGCAGGGTTTCAACATCCATGTCGCCGGTTGTGGGTTCGTTCATTTCGGGTACGGTGGCGGGACGGTCGCTATCCGTCTTGGCTGCGGTTGAAGCCTGGTCCGTAGACTGATTGCAGGCTGTCAGCAGTCCTGCGCTGCAAACTGCAGCTAATAAGATCTTAGTTTTCATCGTTGAACTTACCTAGTTGTGATTGATCTGTTTAATTTGGGTTTGGCACTGTCGCCGTCAGGCTGGCAGTACTTTCTTGAACGGTTTTACCTGGACCCGTGCATAGACACCCGCCTCGATATAGGGGTCCGCATCGGCCCAGGCCTTGGCGTTCTCGAGGCTGTCGAACTCGGCGACGATCAGACTGCCGGAAAAACCGGCAGAACCGGGCTCCTCGCTATCGATCATCGGGTGGGGGCCGGCCAGCAAAAGGCGCCCCTCGTCCTGGAGCTGTTTCAGTCTCGCCAGGTGATCCCCCCGTGCCTTGAGGCGTTGCTCCAGGCTGTCATCCCGATCCTCGGCAATGATTGCGTAGTACACTTAACTCCCCTTATGTATTAATCGACTCTGGTTCATCGTCATTGATATGGCGCGCCAGGTAGAAGGCCTGCAGGACGATAAATCCCAGGGTCAGTCCCATGATGCCAAATAATTTGAAGTTGACCCAAGTCTCCTCAAGGGTGTGCGCAGTATTGCACATCTCCAGTTCATTTCCCTGAAAATGCTGGCTGCAGTTGTCGTAATCGATTTGCTGCAGTCCTGTGAGTTCCATCAATTGGTGTTCAACGACGAAGAAATCGTTGGCCACGTAGAGGTTGAGAAAGCCCAACAGGATAAAGAACAGGCTCCAGGTCAGATTGAGCCTTTTCCATACCGGATCCGGCACGGAGATGCTGCTCTCCATCATTCGTTGTACCAGCGGTTTTTTGCCAATGTATTGGCTGGCAAGAAAAGTGGCGCCGAACAGCCAGTTGATCACGGAGGGCTTCCACATGATAAAGGTGCGGTCCTGCAGCAGGATGGTCAGGCCGCCGAAAACCAGCAGGATGCCGAATGTAATCAGGTGCATCTTCTCCACATGCCGCTTGCGCAGCCAGCCGTAGGCAACCTGAACCACGGACGATGCGATGGCGACAGCGGTGGCGACATAGATGCCGTACAGTTTGTAGGCCACGAAAAAGAGAATGACCGGAAAAAAATCAGCAAGAAATTTCATTACGAGATCAGTGTGTTACAAAAAAAGCATAGTATCGATGGCTGGCTGAATAGTACACCATGTTTTTACTTTGTTTAGTGACCGCTTATAAAACTTGGCCAATCAGTGAAGCGTTCTGGGCTGGCCCCAGAGATTATAATATTTTTCAACAACTTCCCTGACTTGCTGGGGATAGTTGAGGGCATCCATCTGTTCCATTCCTTCACGAAAAAAGTTGGGCGCCTGATCGGGCAGCAGGCGGCACAGGGTCTGATAAGCCTCCTCAATCAGCTCGGGCTGATAACTGCGGGTGGCGATTATTGCTTGATTCATTAACAAAATACCCCAGGGCTGCGCTTTTTCCAGCCGTATGCGCTCCTGTTGCATGGTTGGTTCGAGGGCCTTGATCAATTCCATCGACAGCTCATAGAGTTGCCGCAGTTGAGAAGGTTCCCGGAATCTGTTCGCCAGGCGGGCGAGGGAGTTGATCACCGGCTCCAGGGTGCGCAGCTCCCCTTTGTGGCGTACCAGCCAAAGCGCCATGGGCAGGGTCAGGTCTTCCATCTCCTCACTCTCCTGCGGCATCTTCAGGCCGGCGGCGACGGTCGAGAAATCGACCAGCAGTTGGATGCCGTAATTGCCGAGTTCACTCAGCTCATTCAGTGAGGGGTGTGGGATCTCGCGTGTACTATCCACCTGCCCGGACAGAATCTCCAACAGTTCCATCAACCGATGCATCGCCTGCTGCAGTGCCGAGGGGGAGTGGTCCGGATCTTCGACGCCGGCCTGCTTGCCGGCCGACACCACCGCTGGAGCGATAGCGTCAAATCGTTGTCCTATGTAATTCAGGTCGAGTACTGGAAATAACATCGCATCATTGTATCAGCCTGTATTGATGGCGTCCGGGGCTGACCTCTATTTTTCGGCAAACCTATCGGTTTCACCTTACTATGGGTACAATCCGCCCCCATGTTTTGCGAATACGATCTCCATAGCCACTCCACAGCCTCAGACGGGACCCTCTCGCCTGGAGACCTGGTCAACCGTGCGGCCAATGCGGGCGTACAGGTATTGGCGCTCACCGATCACGACACCACCGCCGGTATCGAGGAGGCTTTGTCGGCTGCCTCAAGCTGTGGCCTGGTGTTGATACCCGGTGTGGAGATATCGGTTACCTGGAATAAGCATACTGTCCACATCGTCGGACTGAATGTGGATCATGATAACCGGGCTCTGCAACTGGGGCTGCGCGAGTTGAGGCGGTTTCGCGATTGGCGTGCGAAAGAGATTGCCGAGAGACTCGGGAAGGCCGGTATAGAAGGCGCCTATGAGGGTGTGCTTGCCTACTCCAACGGTACCCTGGTGAGCCGTACCCATTTTGCCCGCTATCTGGTCGAGCAGGGTCTGGCAAGCGATGAGCGTAGGGTCTTCAAGCACTACCTGGTGAAAGGAAAACCCGGCTTCGTTCCCGGTCAATGGGCTGAACTGGCTCAGGCTGTTGAGTGGATACACGACGCCGGGGGCGTGGCCGTGGTGGCGCATCCCGCACGCTACAAAATGACCCGCTCGAAATTAAGGCGATTGTTCAGTGAATTTGTCGAGCTGGGGGGTGAGGCCATCGAGGTGGTCTCCGGCAGCCATAGTCGTGACGATTACTTTACAATGGCCAAACATGCCGGCGATTTCGGTTTGCAGGCCTCGGCCGGTTCGGATTTCCATTCCCCGGACAACCCCTGGATCGAGTTCGGACAGCTGCCGTTGTTGCCCGACAATTGCCGTCCCGTATGGTCGGATTGGGTGATCGAAACGGCAACGTCTGACATCCGAAGGGCCGTCTAGTTGCCAAGGCAAATACGATGGCCCTGTTCCTCCAGATACATCCGGACAATCCCCAGCCACGGCTGATCAATCAGGCGGTTGAGATCATTCGCGAGGGTGGCCTGGTGATCTACCCCACCGATTCCAGCTATGCCTTGGGATGCCATATCGGCGACAAGGGGGCGATGGAGCGTATTCGGCGCATCCGTAAGGTGGAGCAATCCCACAACTTCACCCTGGTATGCCGGGATCTGACAGAGATCTCCAACTACGCCAAGATCGACAACCGCGATTACCGCCTGTTGAAGGCGTTGACCCCCGGCCCCTATACCTTCATCCATAAGGCCACCAAGCAGGTTCCCAGGCGGCTGATGCATCCCCGGCGAAAGACCATCGGTATCCGGGTGCCCGACAACGCCATCGTCAGCGCCCTGCTGGAGGAGCTGGCAGAACCGATCATGAGCACCACCCTGATCATGCCGGGGGAGGAGATGCCCCTGACCGATCCCTACGAGATACGGGATCTATTGGATCATCAAGTGGATCTAATCATCGATGGCGGCTATTGCGGCTTCGAACCCACAACCGTGGTGGTGATGACCGAGGAGCTGCCCGAGGTGGTGCGGGCCGGGAAGGGCGATACATCCATGTTCGATGTATAATCGATCGTTTATCTCGCGCCTTAAGCCAAATGCTCTCTCAACTTATTGAAAAACAGTGAAATCTATACATTCAGGACCTATATTCAATGCAAGGGCTTAGTCTGATTCAAAAGCTGGCGATCTTCGTCCTGCCCTTGATCTTCGCCATTACCGTGCATGAGGCGGCCCATGGCTGGATGGCCAAACGCCTGGGGGACAAGACCGCACAGATGTTGGGACGGGTTACCCTGAACCCCTTAAAGCACATCGATCCGGTGGGTACCATCCTGGTGCCATTGGGTCTCTATCTACTGACCGGATTTATGTTCGGCTGGGCCAAGCCGGTGCCGGTCAACTGGAATAATCTGCATAAGCCTAAAAGGGATATGGGCCTGGTCGCGCTGGCCGGCCCAGGTGCTAATCTCATCATGGCGCTGATCTGGTCGATCCTGGTCTACGCCGGTGCGCTGTTGCTGGAAAGCTTCGCCTGGTTGGGGGTGCCCCTGGTGCTGATGGGGGTTACGGGTGTGCTGATCAATACTATTTTGATGGCACTCAACATGCTGCCGGTGCCGCCGTTGGACGGCGGCAGGGTGGTCTATTCCCTGTTACCGCCAAAACAGGCGCACGCCTATTCCAAACTTGAAACCTACGGCCTCCTTATCGTGCTTGCATTACTCATGACAGGGCTCTTGGGTTTCATCCTCGAGCCTGTCGTTGCATTTACCATCATGATCCTGCCGGCCAGTGATATAGTTGCCAATCTTATTCCTGTGATTCTCAGTCCAGCGAGGAGTTAGTTTTGAATCAGTCGCCAAGCTCATCCCGCGTGCTTTCCGGCATGCGTCCCACCGGCCGTCTGCATCTTGGCCACTATCACGGTGTACTGAAGAACTGGGTGGAGCTGCAACATCAGCATGAGTGTTTCTTCTTTATCGCGGATTGGCATGCCCTGACCACCCATTATGATGATCCCAGTGTCATTCCGGAGAGCATCTGGGATATGGTCGTCGACTGGCTGGCGGCCGGTGTCGACAGCGAGGCGGCGACCCTGTTCATACAGTCCCTGGTGCCTGAGCATGCCGAACTGCATCTGCTGCTGTCGATGATCACCCCGCTGGGCTGGCTGGAACGGGTGCCCAGCTACAAGGACCAGCAGGAGAAACTGAAGGAGAAAGACCTTGCCACTTACGGCTTCCTGGGCTATCCGCTGCTGCAGTCGGCGGACATCCTGATTTACCGTGCCTCCCAGGTGCCGGTGGGCGAGGATCAGGTGGCCCATGTGGAGCTGACCCGGGAAGTGGCCCGTCGCTTCAACCATATCTACGGACGCGAGCCCGATTTCGAGGAGAAGGCGGAACAGGCGCGCAAGAAAATGGGTAAAAAAGCGGCCAAGCAGTTCACTCAACTGCAAAGGGCCTATCAGGAGCAGGGCGATCCGCAGGCCCTCGAGGACGGTCGAGCACTGCTGCAGGCGCAACAGAACATCAACACCGAAGAGCGTGAACGCCTGCTCGGATATCTGGAGGGGAGCGGGCGTTTGATTCTGGTCGAGCCGCAACCGTTGTTGACCAAGGCCTCGAAGATGCCGGGACTGGATGGACAGAAGATGTCCAAGTCCTATGAGAACACTATCTCCCTGCGGGAAAAACCGGAACATGTCGAACAGATGCTCAAACGCATGCCGACCGATACCAACCGGGTCAGACGCACCGATCCGGGCGATCCGCAGAAGTGCCCGGTCTGGCAGTTTCATCTGGTCTACTCCGACGAAGGCACAAAACAGTGGGTCGAGGAGGGGTGCCGTTCCGCCGCGATCGGTTGTCTCGACTGCAAGGGCCCGGTGATCGAGTCGGTGCTGAACGAACTGAAACCGATGCAGCAGCGGGCCGCTGAGTTCGAGGCCCAGCCCGATCGGGTGCGACGCATTATCACGGAGGGATCCGAAAGAGCCCGTGTGGTGGCTCAGGAGACTATGCGGGAAGTGCGCGATGCGATGTCTTTGAGGGGATTCGAATCATGAACGACGCGGATTTAGTATGATGTTGCGAGACGATTGTTACGCCTATCTTGTATCCACCCGCCTTAGGGACTGACATGGAAGAAACTGAACACCATCCGCACTACCATCCCGAGCAGGAGGAGATGCCCTTCGCCATGGTCATGGGGGAGCCGTTGGCGACGCCCCCCACCGATCTCTACATCCCCCCCGATGCGCTCGAGGTCTTTCTCGATGCCTTTGAGGGCCCGTTGGATCTGCTGCTCTATCTCATCAGGCGTCAGAATCTCGATATCCTCGATATCCCCATATCGGATATCACCGACCAGTATGTGCAATATATCGAGATGATGAAGGACCTGCGGCTCGAGTTGGCGGCGGAATACCTGGTGATGGCGGCGATGTTGGCGGAGATCAAGTCCCGCATGCTGCTGCCCAGGCCGACGAGCGAGGAAGAGGAGGGGGAAGACCCGCGGGCGGAGCTGATCAGACGACTGCAGGAGTACGAACGCTATAAACAGGCCGCGGAAGACCTGGATGGTCTGGAACATATGACCCGGGACACCTTCCAGGGGCATGCGGAACTGGTAGAACGGCATGTGGAGAAGCGAGAGCCCGATGTTGACCTGCGGGAGATCCTGCTGGCTTTACAGGATGTGATGTCCCGTGCGGATATGTTCAGCAGCCATCGCGTAGAGAAAGAGCCGCTCTCGGTCAGAGAACGGATGTCCCATGTGTTACAGGTGGTGAACGGCAAGGATTTTCTGCCGTTTACAGAACTGTTTGATATCACCGAGGGCCGCCTTGGCGTAGTGGTGACCTTTCTTGCGATCCTGGAACTGATGAAGGTCTCGTTGCTCGAGCTGGTTCAGACAGATGACTTTGCCCCCATTCACGTGAAAGCGAAGACAGCCTGATATGACAGATGAAGAGAAATTAAAACAGATCGTCGAAGCCGCCCTGTTGGCCGCGGGACGTCCGCTCAACCTGGATCAGCTGCAGTCGCTGTTTCCCGAGCAGGAGGCGCCCGACAAGAAACAGCTGCGGGAGGTATTGGCGGGGCTGAGCGATGATTATCAGGGCAGGGGCATTGAAATCACCGAGGTTGGTAGCGGCTTTCGCATCCAGGTGCGGGCTGAGTTCTCCCCCTGGGTATCGAAACTGTGGGTGGAAAGGCCGCCCAAATACTCCCGTGCGCTGTTGGAGACTCTGGCCCTGATCGCCTATCGGCAACCGATAACCCGTGGTGAGATCGAGGATGTCCGTGGCGTCTCGGTCAGCACCAACATTATCAAGACCCTCACCGAGCGGGAGTGGGTCAGAGTCGTCGGCCATCGGGATGTTCCCGGTAAACCGGCCCTTTACGCCACCACCAGGGAGTTTCTCGACTACTTCAATCTAAAGAGTCTGAACGAGCTGCCGACCCTGGCTGAGATCCGCGATCTCGATTCCATCAATCGGGAACTTGAACTGGTCGATCCCGAAAAGCAGCAACAGCAGGGGGAGATCCAGACAGATCAGGAGGCGGATGAGTCGATCCCGCTTGACCCGGATCAACAACCCGAAGCGATTGAATCCCACGAGGGTGAAGATACCGTACCCATCATGGATGAGGATCAGCACTTATCCAAACCCGCCACCCATGAATCAGAGTAGAGACAGAGCCGGCGAACGCCTGCAAAAGGTCCTTGCCAATGCTGGTATGGGATCACGCCGTCAGATAGAGGGGTGGATCGTCGAAGGACGGGTCGAGGTCAATGGCGTGGCTGCCGAGTTGGGGCAGCGGGTCAATCCGAGCGATGTCATATACGTGGATGGAAAGCGGATTGCAAAGCGACTGCTCGAAGCGCCGGTACGGGAGGTCATTGTCTACAACAAGCCGGAGGGCGAGTTGGTGACACGCAAGGATCCCGAGGGCCGTCACACCGTCTTCGAGCGCATGCCGAAGCTCAAGCATGGGCGCTGGATTCCCGTGGGACGCCTGGATATCAACTCCTCCGGCCTGCTGCTGCTGACGACAGATGGGGAGCTGGCCAATCAACTGATGCACCCGAGCCGGCAGGTCGAACGGGAGTACGCGGTCAGGGTGATGGGCGAGGTCACCGAAGAGCAGTTGAAGGCCCTCACTCACGGGGTCGAGCTGGAGGACGGACCGGCCCGTTTCGAGGAGATCGTCGAATCGGGCGGCGAGGGTATCAATCGCTGGTTTCACGTCGTGATCATGGAGGGTCGCCAACGGGAGGTCAGGCGGATGTGGGAAGCGGTAGGCGCCCGGGTCAGCCGACTCAAGCGCGTGCGCTACGGCAGCGTGATTCTGGAGAGTGCGCTGAAGGTGGGACGCTGGCGTTATCTCAATGAGCAAGAGGTCAATGATCTGCTCACTACCATGGGGCATAGTGTCGCCAAACAGAGAAAATCGCATCAAGCCAAATCCCCGCAGGGTGATCAAAAAGGCCGTAAAAGCGCCAAGTCGTCGAAACCGCATCAGGCAAGGGGTCAGAAAAAAGCGGGAGCCGGACGCAACAAAGAGACTCGCAAGCCATCCGGCGGCAAGACTGACACGATATGGAAAGGCAAACAGGGCGGCAGACGATCGCGGTAAAGTTTTCGACTGCCGATCTGATGACGATCTATCAGCAGCTGTCGGATCGTTACGAAGCACAGCGCTGGTGGCCGGGTGAAACCCCTTTCGAAGTCATGGTGGGGGCGGTTCTGACCCAAAATACCGCCTGGTCGAATGTTGAAAAGGCGATCGATAATCTCAAACGATTGGATGCACTCAACCTTGAGTCGCTGCTCACCATGCCGCCGGATAGTTTGGCAGCGCAGATTCGTCCAGCCGGTTACTTCAATGTCAAGACTAAACGGTTGCTGAACCTATGCCGCTTTCTGCAGCGGAATCCCGGCCTGGAACAGTTGGATACCGATGAGTTGCGAGCACGGTTATTGTCGATTCATGGCATCGGGCCGGAGACGGTGGATGACATTCTGCTCTACGCCTTTGATCGGCCGGTCTTCGTGATCGATGCCTATACCCGGCGTCTATTCGGTCGCTTGGGATTGATAGCGCATGATTGTGGCTACGAGTCTTTGCGGGCGGGTTTCGAAGCGGCTTTGCGGAGCGATTCAACGCTCTTCAGTGAATACCATGCATTGATCGTTGTTCACGCGAAGGCACACTGCAGAACAAAACCCGTGTGTGTCAGTTGTCCTTTGTCTGAACTGTGTCGCTATAGGGTGGATCAACTGGCCAACGGCATCCCAGCCGTATAGACCTGATTGCGTCCGTTCTGCTTGGCCTGGTAGAGCGCGCTGTCCGCCCGTTCAAAAAGGCTCTCCGGGGTGTCCTGGTCGAGCATGGCGCTGACGCCCACACTGAGGGTGATGCGGACATCTTTCAAAGATTTGATGCGCAGGTTTTCCACGTTGCGGCGGATGCGCTTTGCCAAAAGCTGGGCGCCCGCAATGTTTGTATCGTTCAACACCACAACGAACTCCTCGCCACCGTAGCGGTAGAGGGCATCACTGCTGCGAATGGTATGCTCCACTGTGGTGGCGATCTCTTTCAATACCATATCACCCACGGCGTGACCGTAGTGGTCATTTATCTTTTTGAAAAAGTCGATATCCAGCACCAGCAGTGATAGATCGCTCAGTTTGCGGCGATTGAATTCGATGTCGCGACTGAAATTTTCATCGAAGGCGCTGCGGTTTTTTACCCCGGTCAGGGAGTCGAGAAAGGCGCTCTGAATGGCTGCTCTGTAGAGCAGCGCATTACGCAGTGGGTAGAGCAGGGCGGCAAGCAGATTCTCGATCTGCTGCACTTCAAGCTTTTTATATCGTCTGTTTCGGCTGATGGTGATATGGCCAAGTGCGGTATCCAACACGTTCAGATCATACTCGAGTCTGTTTCTGCCCGCTTTTTCACCTAAAAGAATATCGACATCGCCATCTTTGCTGCGATAATTGAATGTGTCGTATTGAAATTGCGTCTGCAGGGCATTCGCGAACAGCTCGATCACGGCATCCACCTCAAGGGTGGTCTGCAGCTTACCGCTCAGTTCCAAAACCAAACCGAGGGTATTCTCCCTGACGGTTGATTGCCGAGACATCTGCAAGGGAGTGGGTGCAGATGGTTTCTGAGGTGTGCTGTGGATACCGCTCATGTTAAAGCTCACTCAAAGCTAATTCCTGTAATTGGCTATGCTAAAGGCGTGCCAAATTTAAAAAACATAATATAATCAATAACAAAGAGACAATAATTACGAGTGGCGCCAAAAAAACGACACCGAATCAAGGGATGATGGAACAGGGCAGAAGCTATAATTCGACAATATATTGTCATCTATCTAAAGCAGGGGGAGTTATGCCGTCCTGTCGATTACCCAGACTGAAATGAGGTGATCGGCACTCTTGGCGCTAAAAAACCTCTATCTCTACATAGCGGGTAAATAAGAGAGAAAAAGAGATGCTGAAACTCACCACACTATCGATTCTGCTGCTGTTTGCCGTACCTCAATTGCAAGCTGCGGGGGATCAGGAGGGATTGGGTCAAGGATTGGTGAACCCGGGATTTCATGACAAGCCGGCCTGGTTTAAAAACTCCTTTCTCGATCTTCAGGAGGATCTGCAGGAGGCAACGGAAGAAGATAAAAGAGTGATTCTCTATTTTCATCAGGACGGTTGTCCCTATTGCGCCAAACTGCTGAACGAAAATTTCTCCATCAAGGCGATCGTCGATAAGACTCAAGAGGCGTTTCAACTGGTTGCGATCAATATCTGGGGCGACAGGGAGGTAACCGGATTGTCGGGCGAGGCTACTACCGAAAAGGCGTTCGCGGCGTCGATGAAGGTCATGTATACACCCACCATGCTGTTTCTGGATGAGCAGGGGAGAAGGGTATTGCGTATCAATGGCTATTACGCGCCTCACCGCTTCATGACGGCATTGGACTATGTCGCCGGCAGAGAGGAGCGCAATCTCTCCTTCAGGAATTACCTGGCCCGCATCCAGCCGGTCGCCTCAACAGGTAAATTGCACAGAGAGACTGACTATCTGCAGCCGCCAATGGATCTGCGCCGCCCCACCGGAGCCGACAGGCCGCTATTGGTATTGATGGAGATGAAACAGTGTCCGCCTTGTGATGAACTGCACCAGGAGATCCTGCCGCAGTCCGCACTGCAGGAGAGCCTGCGAGGATTCGATGTGGCGTTGGTGGATATCTGGTCCGGAGAGGAACTGATCACTCCGGACGGCAAGCGGATGAAAGCGACGAAATGGGCTGAAAGCCTTGGGATCCAGTATGCCCCCAGCATGCTGTTCTTCGATGGGTCGGGTAGGGAGATATTTCGCTCGGAGGCCTACCTGCGAACCTTTCACACCCATGCCGTAATAGATTACGTAGGCTCAGGCAGCTACAGGGATCAGCCCAATTTCCAGCGCTTCGTACAGGCCAGGGCGGACGAGATGCGCACCCGGGGCGAAGTGGTCGACCTGATGAAATAGCCTCTGCAGTTATTGATCCGTAGCAGGGAGCGATTTGGGGTTCACTCGGGGGGGATTCTAGGGTAGTATTGCGCGTTCCAAATTTCGGGTCGTTAGCTCAGTCGGTAGAGCATCTGACTTTTAATCAGGTGGTCATAGGTTCGATTCCTATACGACCCACCATATAAATCAAGGGGTTGCGTTCTGTGACCCCTCTGATCCACCCGAAATATTGTCAACAGTGTTGTCGATATTGAGACAAAATCCCAAGATTATCTTCTTTATAGTTACTAATTCATCGGGCTGTATATTGCTTGCGCCCGTCAGTATGGTTATACCGATCTACAATCTTGATCTACAAGCTTCAACATAGAAAATGACTTTCATGTGATACAGGTGTGGTGACTATGCCAAAGCTGCTATTAAAATAGATAATAATGTAATTCATTATTACCGCCCCAGTTTATTTTATTGCTACTTTCTTTAATCAGTAGCAACGATCTATAAATTGGTTAAATAACCGATTATATCAACTAAGGTTAGAAATCTTCGCCGGTCGCCTTCGATAGTGTTGACGTACCACAGATCGGTGTGTCTTAGGTAAGCGCTGGCATTTTTCAGTTGTTTCAAGGTCGATGGTGTGCATGACGCAAATATCCTTAGATACAGAATTGGATCAATAAACAAAGTTGGTGGTATTGCGTTCAAATATCTTGCGAGTACGACTAATAGAGCCTTCGACTCCCTGGTGAAAGACGTACAAATTATATGTGTGTGGTACCGATTGATTATCTGATGTACAAGGAAAGGGATTAGCTACTTCTAGTCCAGGCCTGTATGTTTTTTTTGATCAGCTTATCGACTGGAGTTGGATATTTAAATAATTCACTAAACAATTCCGGTAACTTCATGATATGCATCCAGTTAATAAATGCGTAACTTTTCTTGTACTGATCTATGTCAATGAATTGTAGATTTGTACCCGCTGAACATTGATCAGATAAAAACAGATAGCGTAGGCTATACGGCAACCTACGGTATACCGCTATGTAAGGGAATAACCATGTATAAACAGCAAGGATGCAGCCATCCTATTTTTCCTTTCTATCTTCTATCAACACTTGATAACTTGATGGGTGTCCGTTTGTTTGATTGTTATTTATGCAAGCTGACTGAAATAAATAGGATAATTGGCAATTAACTCGGAAGGTAAAATGTTCAAAAAAATTGCTTTAAAGTCCCTCCTTACCTTTTTTCTTATTGTTATTAATGCTCATCAGGCATTAGGTGACACAATCTATGCAGACCCCATTAAGGTGTATGTATTCTATCCATATCACTACGAAAGGGTAGATGATTTTGTTGGATACTATAACGATTATGAGGCGCAACAATTCAATAACTGTATGGAGGCGGCAGCAAATGAGTATCATTGGACCTGTATCAAATACATTATCGAAGACGCATCTGTACATGGCCTAAATGACTTCACGAGAAATGGCGAGCCACATTATTGGGCATTAACTGGGACATCTCACAGTGATGTACACAATTATGGTGGCCATTTTGTAACCGATGAAGAATGGGATGGTTTAATGATGGCCACGAAATGGTCATGTCCAAAAGGTTTTCAATATCGCATAACAGGACCTGCCGATAATCAGATTTACGAGTGTTTAAAAACCGAAGAAAAATCCTGTCCGATAGGGAATCCTGTTGATGTTTTTACAGGTAAGAAAACAGAAATTGAGACTGACTATCAGTCACCAAATGGCGTATTAGAAGTTGAGAGACAATACTTAAGTCAAGAGTCTGGTTGGTTGATGAGTAGCGAACCTCGGCTTAGACATGTGGGTCCTGGTGGTATTCTGTCATTGTCGGGCATATTCAATACTCTCAATTCGAATGCCTGTATTAACCCCTATTCTTTGTTACTAAATAAAAAACTGTCTGTAGTGGTATAGTTATTTTGGCCACCTGATTATGGGTGATATTATCACCCCAGATGATAAATAGGTGATCAAATGACAAAAACACGCAGGAGATTCAGCCCGGAATTCAAACTTGAAGCGGCCCAACTGGTTGTCGACCAGCAGTACTCAATCAGAGCGGCCTGCGAAGCGATGGGGGTCAGTAAATCTTCATTGGAAAATTGGGTACGTCAGCTGCGGCAGGAGCGACTAGGCAAAACACCCAAAGCATCAGCAATGACACCCGATCAACGCCGCATACAAGAGCTCGAAAAACGGCTACGACAGGTGGAGACGGAGAAAGAAATCCTAAAAAAGGCTACCGCTCTCTTGATGTCGGACTCGTTGAACAATTCACGCTAATTCAGCGTTTACATCGAGAGAGCTATCCAGTGAAGCAGCTATGTTGCGTGTTCGGTGTACACCGTAGCAGCTATCGGGCATGGCGGGATCGCCCGAAGCGGTTGTCAGAAACAGAGTGGCGGCTACGCGAGCATGTGAAGTCTGCCTATGAATTAAGCAATGGCTCAGCCGGCGCCAGGACGATTGCGAGCATGGTGACAGCACAGGGTTGCCCGTTAAGCCGTTATCGTGCGACACGCCGTATGCAGGCGCTGGGCCTGGTGAGTAGCCAGCAACCCAAACACCGCTACAAGAGAGCCGAGCAGCCGCATACCAATATACCAAACCGGCTGGATCGACAGTTTGATGTGGTTGCACCCAATAAAGTCTGGGCGGGCGATATTACCTATATTTGGACTGGGCGACGTTGGGCATATCTGGCCATTGTGTTGGATTTATTTGCGCGACAGCCGGTGGGATGGGCATTATCGTTGAACCCAGATAGCGCGTTGACTAAAAAAGCTCTGACAATGGCCTATGAGTCTCGTGGTGAACCAAAAGGCGTGATGTTTCATTCTGATCAAGGTTGCCAATACACTAGTCTACCGTTTCGTCAGCAGCTATGGCGTTATCAAATGGTACAGAGCATGAGTCGACGTGGTAACTGCTGGGACAACAGTCCCGTGGAACGATTTATCAGAAGCTTGAAAACCGAATGGATGCCTGAGATCGGCTATCGCACTTTTGAGGAAGCGAAGCACCATATCACGGAGTATATTATTGGATACTATAGCCAGTTTAGGCCACATACTCACAATGATGGATTGGCACCCAGGGTAGTTGAGCAACAGTACTGGAATGCACAGAAAACCGTGGCCAAAAATACTTGACCACTACATATAGCAAAAGCAAGGCTTGGTTGCCAAGCAAAACATGTAACTGTTAAATGTACTGGTCCAAAAGGTGAAACTTATACTAGAGGTGGTAAATAGAATATGCATTATATGTGCCCATTCAATGAAAAATATTTACACCAAGCTATAGCAAATGATAAGTATAGTGATAGCTTGAATGAGGCGCTCCATAAATTTGATGAGGGTTATCCTGAGATAGGACACGAGATATGTGATAAATTGGGGATCAAAAGCAGCTTGGCAATTGTTGTTTCTTCTTTATTTTCTAAAGATCATGAAAATGAAATAGAATTTGAGAAGAGGCATATTCTTGATTTGACTAAAGCTGCTGAACAAAAGAACTCGCTAGCTCTGTACTCGATCGCTGTATACTATGATCAAGGAACTATTTTGGAGGAAAGTAAAAGTAAAGCCCAAGATTACTATTGTAGAGCAGCTAAAGCGGGTAGCGACCTTGCTAAACATGTATATGGAATAATGCTATATTACGGTACTGATACTTTAAAACCGAATAAAGAAGAAGGTATAAAGCTTCTATTGTCATCTGCATCTAACGGCGTTGACGATGCAAGAGTCTTTTTGTCATCTATTGGAATTACCACTGCCGGATAAACTTATAGTTTACTCTTCCAGTACATAACAACGAAGTATGTTACGGGGATTTATTTATATCGAACAAAAGGTTCAGTTGTGCTAGGCAGCAGTAGCCTGGTTTGCTCATTTCGATTTGACTGGTCAGTTCATACCTGCAGGGTGGTCAAACGACTGCGCCATCTGCAATTGCTATAGAAACTAAAAAATATTTGATATTATTTGTAGCAGTCTCGCCTCTGCACACAGCTTCAATTCAATACACATAATTCTACATTCGTACTAGTATTTTTTAATTTTAGTTAAATGTACTATCAGAAAAGGTTCCAGCATCACCTGCAGCGAATTCTGGTTTCGGGAGTCAGTTGGTTTCAGCGCAGGGTGCAATTCGGTCTGGAATACGCAGCTGCGTATTCCAGACGATTTGATCATTCATTCCAATAGAGTCCGACATCTAATTCCAAAATTCACTGCACCTTGTGCTGGTGATTCTGCATATTATTGATACTTTGCATCATAGAAACATATCAAATCGTAGATGTAATGTAAGTGTACAACTCAACCAATTCGCTTCATAAGCTCTTTAGGGGGGAGGCAAGTCCCTCTGTCTCTGGCTTGATCTACAAGTGCTTCGATTTTTTTATCAAGTAGAGGGAGGCTGAATTCTCGTTTAAGTTCCATGTCGAAGTTTCGTTTTGGGTTCCAAATGAGAGCATTCAGTCGTTTCGCAAGTGGCTTCCAACGGTAATCCCCCCGAAAAATAACGGGGTTCAAAAGTAGAATTTTCCAATTATGATTACGAAAAGGAGAATCTACAATGAAGAAGTCCCGCTACAGCGAATCCCAGATCATATCGATCCTGAAAGAGGCCGAGGCCGGTATTCCGGTCGCTGAGCTGTGCCGCAAGCACGGTATGAGTGATGCCACTTTTTACAATTGGCGCGCCAAGTATGGCGGCATGGACGTATCGATGATGAAGCGGATGAAGGAACTGGAGGCGGAGAACCGGCGCCTGAAGAAGATGTATGCAGAAGAACGGCTCAAGGCCGAGATCCGCAAGGAGGCCCTTGAGGGAAAGTACTAAGGCCATCTCAACGACGAGAGATGGCCAAGCACGCCTTGTCGAAGCACGGGCTGAGTATCCGCCTGACCTGCGAGATTTTTGGTATCAGCGAGACCTGTTACCGTTACCAGCCGAAGCTATCGGGTGACAATGCCCATATCGCGGACTGGCTACTTCGCCTCACAACAGCCAATCGCACCTGGGGCTTTGGCCTGTGTTTTCTGTATCTGCGCAATGTGAGGGGCTACGGCTACAATCACAAGCGCGTTTACCGCATCTACCGTGAGCTGGAGTTGAATCTGAGGATCAAGCCGAAGCGACGATTGAAGCGAGACAAGCCTGATGAATTATCAGTGCCCCGGCAGATCAACGAAGTCTGGTCGATGGATTTTATGCATGATCGGCTGATAGATGGTCGAAGCTTTCGGACCTTTAACGTGATCGATGATTACAACCGGGAAGGCTTGGGGATTGAAGTTGATCTTTCATTGCCGGCACTCAGAGTCATCCGTACCCTGGGTCGCATCATTGAGTGGCGTGGCAAACCCAAGTTCATTCGCTGCGATAATGGGCCGGAATACTTGAGTAGTCAGCTTGTTGAATGGGCCAACAGGCATCGGATTCAGTTACAATATATTCAGCCGGGTAAGCCACAGCAGAACGCTTATGTGGAACGGTTCAATCGGACTGTTCGGCATGAGTGGCTGGATCAACATTTATTTGAATCGATTACCCATGCACAGGATACTGCCACCCGGTGGTTATGGCGCTACAATAATGATCGACCAAACATGGCATTAGGTGGAATCACCCCGATACAGAAGTTGGCTCAGACCGCTTAACAGTGACTACTTTTGAGTCCCATTATTAATGGGGGGATTACCCAACAAACATAGAGATGTGGGGTCCTCGCGATGGCATAGGGAAATATCTTCAATGACTCTCCAGCTGTCATCCCATATTCCTGCAAAAAGCCTGAATCGCGTCCTTCCCGAGCATATGCAATGAGGGTGAGCAGTGCATCGAAGTTTCTGTACTTGGCAATTTTCTTGATGGACTCCCTGTCTGGTAGTGGGCGAATCCTATGAATGCTGGTTTCATTCTCACTTTTCCGGCATGGCATCCAAACATAGTGTTTTACATTGCTGGTTACCGTCATGAGTGCTGTCTCAATGTCTGAGTGTGTCAGCGATCGGTTACTGAGTAGTTTCCAGAATGGGTGGTCACGCCATTCCTGTAGATCACACTTATTCTGGAGTCTGAGTTTGGCATATGAAACACTCTGGTTGTTAGGTACAACACCTCTGAAGAGTCGCTGGTAGCGGCCTGTGTAACCTTTATAGTCTTCCCCAAGTATTATCATTTCCAACTTCTCTGAGCTCCATTCTCCGCCTGCAGCTAAGGCAATCTCCACATAACACGCAGCGGTCACCATGTTCCGGATGACCTTGTCTTTTAAGGGGGAGCCTTTTGGATATGGCATTGCTGTCACTCCCTGTCATGTTATGCAGTGTAACGAGAAATTATATTCTCTTCACAGGAGAGCTATGCTCGGCGATATGAAGACCCAGATTGCCGATATCTGTGACAAGGTCGCCGCCTATGAGCTATGCCTCCTGAAGCTGTATGGTGCAGTAATTCAGGGGCGGGATCTTCATCATATTTTGGGTTACTCCTCCGGGGATGCTTTTCGACATGCCGTCTGTAGGAAAACCTTGCCAGTTCAGACATTTAAGCGTCCAGGTTATCGAATGCGATTTGCCAGAACTCACGATATCGCCATATGGCTAGCTTCCATGGATATCGAGAGGGCAGGTACGGAATCCCATGATGTGAAGAACGCCATCATTGAGTGCCGCGATCAATCTCAGACTGAACCGAATACTGATGATAGAGAGGGGGGTGAACAATGACCTGATATGACAGAGTAAGCCCATGGTTATGGGCCAAAAAAAAGTATTTCAGGGTGGTAGAAACGAAAAAGCCCAGGAGTTAGCGGCTCCTAGGCTTGTTCTTGGTGGTGTCGAGTAAGCGCCCGACACATCAATGTTCGTCTCAATTTCCTGGTTTGTCAAGTCGAGAGAGAGCCATAGCGCTCACTCCTTGGCTGCGCTCACCCTGAATATTCCGACTTGAGAAAGGTTCGACCTCGGACCAGGGGGCTTATTTGTCCCTAAATCAGGAGAAGAGATATGAATATATATCGAGAATCATTGAGGCTTATCCTCACAACGCCACTGAGCAATGGCCAAATCGGAGATCTTGTCTCTCGATCACCCAATACAATCAAGCGCTATCGGGCGATTGCTGAAGAAAAGCATCTCAACTGGGACGAGATCAAAGAGATGGATGATCGGAGTGTGATGGCATTATTAACCAAGTGCTGTGGCTATTCATCCAAAAAGCGTCAACCTGATTGGGCATACATACACAGCCAAAAGATGATGGCCGATGTGACTATGCAATTGTTATGGGAAGATTATTGTCTCGATGGCCCAGATGACGCATACGGCTATAGCTCGTTCACCGAGCTGTACCGTGAGTATGTATCCAAGCTGGACATCAGCATGCGTCAGACCTACCAGGCTGGAAAAGTCGCCTTTGTTGACTTTTCCGGTCGCAAGATCCCTTACTATCCGCCTGGCGGGCAGAAAAAGCTTGCAGAAGTATTTGTCGGAGTGCTGGGTTCATCGAAATACACCTTTGCATACGCGTGCGACTCTCAAAAGCTACATGATTGGATTGATGCCCACAATCGGATGATGCTGTTTTTTGGTGGTGTTCCGGAAACGATTGTACCGGATAATCTCAAGTCTGCAGTCACGACACCGGGTTCCGAACCCACCCTCAATCGGACCTATCGCGAAATGGCGGTGCATTTCACAACGGTCATCGTTCCAGCACGTGTTCGAAGGCCACAGGATAAAAGCCCAGCAGAAATAGGCGTTCAGATCGTTACGCGATGGATTATTGCAGCGCTACGGCATAGGAAGTTCTTCAGTCTGCAGGAAATCAACGAAGAAATAGCGAAGCGTTTGGATCTACTAAACGTGCGGCCTTTCAAGAAACTACCGGGTTGTCGTAAACAGCTCTTTGAGGAGATAGAGCGCCCGCAACTCAAGCCGTTACCGGATTCGGTCTTCGAACCCACCTCAGTTTGGACTTCTGAGCAGAAGGTACGGTCTGATTATCATGTTTATGTCGATAAACACTATTACTCCGTTCCACACCAGTTGGTAGGATCCAGAATTGAATCGAGGATTACCCAGCATGCTGTTGAGGTGTTCTGTCTCGGTAAGCGAGTCGCGACCCATGTGAAAAGTCATGTCGTGGGTGGTCACACTACACTGCCAGAGCACCAGCCGCTAGCCCATCGAAAGTACGCTGAGCAGACACCAGAGCTATTTCAGGAGTGGGCGGCGCGGATTGGTGAATTCACAGCAGATTTCGTCGACTATCAGCTCAATCGCACCCCGCACTTCCTCCCGGGCATCCGTACCTGCAGCAGCTTGATGAAGCTGGCTAAAGAGTATGGGCCCAAGCGGGTCGAGGCAGCCTGTCAGCGCGCCAACCAGATCGGCTCGAAAACACTCAAATCCGTGAAGTCAATCCTGCGCCGCAATCTCGATAGCGACAATGATCCTCGCACCCCTGTACAGGGGCAACTACCACTGCATTACAACGTGCGTGGCCCTCACTACTACTCTCAGGAGGGCTAAGCCATGACCACATTGATTGAACAGACCTTGTCCAACCTGAGGGCACTTCGTCTCAATGAAATGGCTCAGGCCATCGAGGATATGCGTAGTAATCCCTCCCTGCAGGACCTCTCATGCGATGATCGACTGGGTATGGCGGTCGACATCGAGATCCAGGCACGGGAGACGAAGAAGCTCAATCGCCTGGTGAAGCAGGCCAAGTTTAAGATCGATGCGTGCCCGGAGGACATCAACTACCGGGTCAAACGCGGCCTGGATCGCCAGGTGATGGCGAACCTGCTCAGCTGCGATTATCTCGAGAAGCACCTCAATGTGGTGTTTACAGGGCCCACCGGTTCGGGAAAAACCCATCTAGCCTGTGCTTTGGGGCAACAGGCGACCCGAAAAGGCTTCTCCGTCCTCTACACACGGCTCTCACGCTTTCTTGAGGATCTGGAGGTTGCCCACGCTGATGGCAGCCTACCAACTGTCAGAAATCGCCTCTCGAAAAGGAATCTCCTAATCCTTGACGATTGGGCCCTCTCCCCACTGACATCAACCGGACGTCAGGAGTTGCTAGAGATCATCGATGATCGGTTGGGTAAGAGCTCCATCATAATTACCAGCCAGCTCCCGGTCGAACAGTGGCACGTCTATCTTGGCGAAGCCACCATTGCGGACGCTATCCTCGATCGGATTGTGCATTCTGCCCATATCCTGAAACTCAGTGGCGAGTCGATGCGTAAAAAGATGTCACCCATCAAGGCTTCGCAGCAAGCGGAGAAGGAGGGTGACAATGACTGACAATCACAACGGTAATATCGCACCCGAGAAACCCGACCTGCTGGAAGTTATTAGGGCTTCTGGTGTCGAGCTTTCTCGTGAGGGGGCAGTGTGGACCGGTGACTGCCCCTTTCATGATGATCGCAATGCGGCGCTGATGGTCGATTCCGCGACAGGACACTGGCAGTGTGATGGCGCCTGCCAAACAGGTGGCGATGTGGTCGCCTGGGTCGTGAGAAAACAAGGCGTCAATCGCGATGAGGCTCAGGAATCACTGGGACTCGGATGTGAGAAGCAAGTGGCATCCGTAGACAGTGACCCTGTTGCCTCCGATACTATTTCTCCCACAATTGAGCTTTCCTCAAAAGGCGACGACCAGCGAATACTCGCTCAAGTCGTCGACTACTACCACCAGACCCTCAAGCAATCACCCGGGGCGCTCACATACCTTCAGAAGCGCTGTATCAATCATCCTGAAGCGATTGAGCGCTTCAGGCTGGGGTTTTGTGATCGCACGCTCGGCACCAAACTCCCACTCAAGAACCGTAAGGAAGGTGGTGCCATACGTGCCAGGTTGCAACACCTGGGGCTGCTTCGAAGCACGGGGCATGAGCTGTTTAGGGGCTCGATCACCATCCCGATCATCACGGACCAGCAGATCGCTCAGATCTACGGCAGAAAAGTGACATCCAACCTCCGGGCGGGTACGCCACAGCACGTGATGCTCCCTGGGGCACCGGGTGGTTTTTTCAATATGGATGCTGTCCGTGTATCTGATGAAGTTATCCTATGCCACTCTATGATCGATGCTCTGACGTTCTGGTGTGCGGGCTATCGCAATGTCACTTGTGTGATCGGGGTTGAAGGTTACCCGGATGAGCTGCTGCATGTTATCAAGCAGCACGGCGTGAAACGTCTTTTGATTGCTTTTGCCGCCACGCCTGAGGGGGATGCCCAGGCTGAAACACTGGCCGAGCGATTGAATGTCCTCGGCATCGACACCTATCGGATTCAATTCCCTAGTGGCATGGATGCCAATGACTATGCTGTGAAGGAAAAATCGCCACATGAACCCCTGGGTGAAGTCATCCGGCAGGCTCAATGGCTCGGAAAAGGCCAGGAGCATGATGTGGCAACCGCCACAGAGTCAGCGACAGAGGAAATCGCGACCTGTGTAGAGAATCAGGACGTTAGCCCAGCAGTAGTGGTTGAGGCGACCTCTAAGGCGAGTCCGCAGGAGGAAACCCCTGAGGAGCCCACCACATCAACGCTCCCGGCCACCGCTGTACCTCGATCGCCAACCGACCTGGAGGTCGAGATCAAAGACAAAGAGCTCATCACCGAGATCGATCAACGTCGATACCGCATCCGAGGGTTCGAAAAGAACCTCAGCTATGACCAACTCAAGCTGAATCTGCTGGTTACCCAGGGTGAGGGGCTGCATGTCGACACCTTCGACCTCTATGCCACCAAGCCCCGGACCAACTTCATCCGGCAGTCAGCTGTCGAGCTGGGGGTGAAAGAAGAACTGATCAAAAAGGACCTGGGCCGTCTCCTACTCAAGCTGGAGCTCATGCAGGAACAGAATATCCGGGAGACCCTTACCCTCCAGCCGGTCGCTCAGGAACTCAGCGACAAAGAGCGCAAGGAGGCCTTGTCGCTGCTGGAGGCGCCCGATCTGATCGACCGACTCCTGGCAGACTTTCAGGCCTGTGGTTTGGTGGGGGAAGAAACTAACAAACTGGTGGCCTACCTGGCCGTGCTCTCCCGTAAGCTCGACAAGCCTCTGGCGGTTATGGTCCAGAGCACCAGCGCTGCCGGCAAGAGCGCCCTGATGGACGCGGTATTGAACCTGGTGCCCGATGAGGAGCGGGTGCAGTACTCGGCCATCACTGGCCAATCTCTCTTCTACATGGGTAACTTCAACCTGAGACACAAAATACTGGCGATTTCGGAAGAGGAAGGCGCAAGCAACGCCGCCTATGCCCTGAAACTGCTCCAGAGCGAGGGGCATCTGACCATCGCCTCCACCGGCAAGGACCCCATCAGCGGCCGACACACGACCCATGAGTACCGGGTCGATGGTCCGGTGATGATATTCAGTACCACCACGGCTATCGATGTGGACGAAGAGCTTCTCAATCGCTGTCTGGTGCTCACCGTCAACGAGGGGCAGGCCCAGACCGAGGCCATTCATCAATGGCAGCGCTACCAGGAGACCCTGGACGGCCTTTTGGCCAACCAGGCGCGGGATGACATCTTGAGGGTCCACCGCAACGCCCAGCGGTTGCTAAAGCCCCTGCACGTGGTCAATCCCTACGCCACCCAGCTGACCTTCCTGAGCGACAAGACCCGCACTCGGCGGGACCACCGCAAATACCTCACCCTGATCCGGACGATCGCCTTGCTGCATCAGTACCAGCGGGAGGTTCGGCACACCTACTACCGGGACCGGGAGATCGCCTATGTGGAGGTTACCCTGGACGACATCGCCCTGGCCAACCGGCTCGCCCATGAGATCCTGGGCCGCTCGCTGGATGAGCTGCCGCCCCAGACCCGGCGACTGCTGACCCTGATCGATGAGATGGTCACAGAGCGCTGCTCCGGATCCCCGGGTAGACGGAGAGACTACCGGTTCAGCCGGCGGGACATCCGTGAATACACCGGTTGGGGGCTGACCCAGCTCAAGGTGCACCTGCAGCGTCTCGAGGCCTTGGAGTATCTGCTGATTCGCCAGGGTGGCCGCGGTCGTCAGCGGGTCTATGAGCTGCTCTACAACAGCGAGGGTAAGGACGGTTCCAGCTTCCTGATGGGGCTGGTGGACACGGATCAGCTCAAGAAGTCGGACCAAACGGAGGTCGTGTTGGTGTCTGGCCGGGATCAGGTCGGGCCTAAGTCGGCAGCCGGTCGATCAAGTCGATCTGACGAAAAAAGCAGGAAAGACAGTGAGTTAGGCGCGACCAAGGTTTCAGGCGAAGAAAGTAGTTCAGGACGTGGGATGCCACCCACACCCGCAAGTCATACCCCTACTGAAATACGGCAGGGAGGGTGAACGCCATGGGCAAACAAACCATCGATGTCAGTCACAACGGGATCACGCCCTACCTTTTGCGGTTTCTGGAGTGGTCAGCGGCTATGAACTACAGCGAGCAGACCAACAAGACCCGAGATACCTGTATCCGTCGGTTTATCGTCTGGTGCGATGAGCGAGGCCTCAGCCAGCCCCAGGATGTCACTGTGGCGATCCTGGAGCGCTATCGGCGCCATCTGTTCCACTACCGCAAGCCCAACGGCAAGCCCCTGAGCTTCAGCACCCAGCACAGCCAGTTGGCGCCGCTCCGAGCGTTCTTCAAGTGGCTGAGCAAACAGAACCACATCCTCTACAATCCAGCCTCCGATTTCCAGCTGCCGAAGGTGGCCAAACACCTGCCCAAGGACTTCCTCTCCATTGAGGAGATCGAAACCATGCTCGCCCATACCGCTATCTATGGCGAACTCGGTATCCGAGACCGGGCCATCATCGAGACCTTCTACTCCTCCGGTATCCGACGGATGGAACTGGTGAACCTCAAGCTGCAGGATCTGGACCTGGAACGGGGTACCTTGGTGATCTTCGAAGGCAAGTGGAAGAAGGACCGGGTGGTTCCTATCGGGGATCGAGCCTGTGCCTGGGTCCGCAAGTACCTGGCCGAGGTCAGGCCCAAGCTGGTCCAGGCGGAAGATTGTGGGCACCTCTTTCTGACCGACTATGGTGAGCCCTTCATCCGCAACCGCATCACCGACCTGATCAAAAAGTACCTGAATGCCGCCGGCGTGGACAAGCCTGGGGCCTGCCAGCTATTTCGGCGGAGTATGGCGACCCATATGTTGGAGAACGGGGCGGATATTCGCTATATCCAGATGATTTTGGGGCATGTGAATCTCACATCCACCCAGATTTATACCCAGGTATCCATCAAGAAGCTGAAACAGGTACATGCAATTACCCACCCAGCTAAGTTGGAGAGGGTGGAGAGCTCCAAGCCACGCAATCCACCCTTGTTCACGGGTGTTTAAGAAAACGGGCTTGGAGGCTCAAGCAGCAGGTTGCTGCTTGTCCTCCAGGTCCTCAAACTGATTGATCCGTACGTCACCCTCGGGAAAATGGGCGCGAATCTCGAGCTGACCACCCATTGCTTCAACGAAGCGCCGTAAGGTGGAGATGTACATATCCACCTTCTTTTCCATCTTGGCCACAGCAGGCTGCCTGACCTCAAGAATGGCGGCCAATTCCTCCTGGGAGAGATTGCGTGCCTGGCGTAGCTCTGCCAGAGGTAGGTCTGCCATCATCGCCATGGCCTTTGCATGCGAGCGCGCTTGGGCCTCAGGACTCATGCCCATACGTAAATCTCTGAATTTCTTTGCCATTGCCTGCCAGCCTCTCTCTTACTTCGTTACTATGAAACTTCGTGACTTTGATACTTCGATACGCTTCGATTACCTCGTTTTCCCTTGATCACTCAGTGACTTGAGATGATCGTCATAGAGTTTGTCCGCTGTAGGGACGTTTTCCTCATACCAGCGGTCGTTACCGGTCTTGTCACCGCCAATCAATAGGATCGCCATACGACGTGGATCAAAGGCATACAAGGTTCGGTAGGGTCTCCCTGCATGCTGGATGCGTAGTTCTCGCATATCAGAATACTTCGATCCTTTGATCGCAGAACTGTAAGGGAATGGAAGGTGAGGACCTTTTGCCTCTAACAGTGCGACTACAGCTGCGACGTCCTCCTGTTCAGCCTCGCTGAGTGCGTCCCACCAGTCGCCGAATTCGTCTGTGTATTCGACTTCCCATTCCATATTAGGAATATAACCGATATGGAATATATGTCAATCTCTAACATTGAAATACTGCAGTTGAGAGCAATAGCCAAATTTTAATAAAAAGAATTTAATGCATAATTTAGTCTGTTGTTAGCACTCTACTTGACTGAGTGCTAAAAAGCTGCTTTTATATGCTCATAAGTCTTAAATCAATATGTTGATATCGTGAGTGTATAAATCCACAACATGTTGATGTGAATGGTTTCGAAAATGATCTAGGTAAGAAAAGCACAAGTCGTTATTGAGCGCCGCGCAAGGAGCAGAATATTGAGCAGAAAACATATAGACCATGCGGATATTGCGCGTTTTGCGCAGGAAAAGGTCAATCTGCCGAGTGACAAGGCAAGTGAGTATCGTGCACAAGTTAGACGACTGCGTGAACGGCTTGAGTCTTACCTATCCGAACACCCAGACTTTTCTCTAAAAAAGATACTCCTCTCTGGCAGTTTGGCTAAAGGAACTGCACTTCGGTCTCTTAATGATATTGACGTGGCTTGCTACATCAGCGGAGCGGATGCTCCGGAAAGTGTTAGCGAGCTACTGGAGTATCTGTCTGAGCGACTGAGGAAAGCCTTGGTAATCCCCCCGAAAAATAACGGGGTTCAAAAGTAGAATTTTCCAATTATGATTACGAAAAGGAGAATCTACAATGAAGAAGTCTCGCTACAGCGAATCCCAGATCATATCGATCCTGAAAGAGGCCGAGGCCGGTATTCCGGTCGCTGAGCTGTGCCGCAAGCACGGTATGAGTGATGCCACTTTTTACAATTGGCGCGCCAAGTATGGCGGCATGGACGTATCGATGATGAAGCGGATGAAGGAACTGGAGGCGGAGAACCGGCGCCTGAAGAAGATGTATGCAGAAGAACGGCTCAAGGCCGAGATCCGCAAGGAGGCCCTTGAGGGAAAGTACTAAGGCCATCTCAACGACGAGAGATGGCCAAGCACGCTTTGTCGAAGCACAGGCTGAGTATCCGCCTGACCTGCGAGATTTTTGGTATCAGCGAGACCTGCTACCGTTACCAGCCGAAGCTATCGGGTGACAATGCCCATATCACGGACTGGCTACTTCGCCTCACAACAGCCAATCGCACCTGGGGCTTTGGCCTGTGTTTTCTGTATCTGCGCAATGTGAAGGGCTACGGCTACAATCACAAGCGCGTTTATCGCATCTACCGTGAGCTGGAGTTGAATCTGAGGATCAAGCCGAAGCGACGATTGAAGCGAGACAAGCCTGATGAGTTATCAGTGCCCCGGCAGATCAACGAAGTCTGGTCGATGGATTTTATGCATGATCGGCTGATAGATGGTCGAAGCTTTCGGACCTTTAACGTGATCGATGATTACAACCGGGAAGGCTTGGGGATTGAAGTTGATCTTTCATTGCCGGCACTCAGAGTCATCCGTACCCTGGGTCGCATCATTGAGTGGCGCGGCAAACCCAAGGTTATTCGCTGTGATAATGGACCGGAATACTTGAGTAGCCAGCTCGTTGAATGGGCCAACAGGCATCGGATTCAGTTGCAGTATATTCAGCCGGGTAAGCCACAGCAGAACGCTTATGTGGAACGATTCAATCGGACAGTTCGACATGAGTGGCTGGATCAACATTTATTTGAATCGATTACCCATGCACAGGATACTGCCACCCGGTGGTTATGGCGCTACAATAATGATCGACCAAACATGGCACTAGGTGGAATCACCCCGGTACAGAAGCTGGCTCAGACCGCTTAACAGTGACTACTTTTGAGTCCCATTATTAATGGGGGGATTACCCCTTTCCCAATTTTCAGCCTGATCAGGTGAAGCCGCAGACTTACTGTGTCACCGTTTCCTTTAGAGGTACGGGATTAGATGTTGATGTTGTTCCCATAATCTACGACGGTGACCCTGACTGGTATGGTGATCTAGTTAGCCAGGAAGATGGCTCGTTTCTTCGCACCAATATTCCTTTTCACCTAGAGTTCGCTCGTAAACGGAAACAGGCCCAAGAGACTCATTACGCGCAGGTAGTTCGCCTCGTGAAGTATTGGGTCCGGAATATGAAGAGGGAACGCGATGGCTTTCGTTTCAAATCATTTATGGTGGAAATGATCCTGTCCAAGCTGGTCGATGATGGTTTAGATTTTTCGGATTACCCGGATGCACTCCAACATTTCTTCACTTACATAATAAATTCTGATTTAAGAGAGAAGCTCGCTTTCAGCGATTACTACTCTCCCTCAACAGTTGGCTCTTTTAGTGAGCCAGTGCAGATCATTGATCCTGTGAATTCTGAAAACAATGTGAGCCGTCTCTATACCGATCATCAGGCAGGAGCGATTGTTGATGCAGCACTAGATGCCGGAGATGCTATTGACGCTGCATTGAGAGCTACAACGAAGGAAAAAACCCTTTATTACTGGCAGAAGGTCTTCGGGCCGTCATTTAGTGTGTGAGTTGTTCTATGAGTACGTCATTTACGGTAACTGAAACGAAGACTTTTACTGTTACGCATGCGCGTTACATTGCGGCGAAGGTAGCAGCTGACCTGATGCGTATTAAACGGCTGTATGGTGGGTTAACAGACCAAGAGATTGATGAATATGAAGAAGAAATTATCTATCTGCTGAAGGCGGGTTACCTAGCAGAAGTTACGTATGGATTTAAACGTGGAGATAATTGGATTGAGCCAACGATACGGTACACGGTAGAAGAGCTACTATTGGGCTGGAATGACGATGACCCAGGGCGGATACGTCCGAGGTGTGATGTGTCAGGTGCTAAGTTCTATAGTTATCTGAGATATTCAATAGCTTGGAACAAACTGCCACAGTGTAGTGGTATAGTTATTTTGGCCACCTGATTATGGGTGATATTATCACCCCAGATGATAAATAGGTGATCAAATGACAAAAACACGCAGGAGATTCAGCCCGGAATTCAAACTTGAAGCGGCCCAACTGGTTGTCGACCAGCAGTACTCAATCAGAGCGGCCTGCGAAGCGATGGGGGTCAGTAAATCTTCATTGGAAAATTGGGTACGTCAGCTGCGGCAGGAGCGACTAGGCAAAACACCCAAAGCATCAGCAATGACACCCGATCAACGCCGCATACAAGAGCTCGAAAAACGGCTACGACAGGTGGAGACGGAGAAAGAAATCCTAAAAAAGGCTACCGCTCTCTTGATGTCGGACTCGTTGAACAATTCACGCTAATTCAGCGTTTACATCGAGAGAGCTATCCAGTGAAGCAGCTATGTTGCGTGTTCGGTGTACACCGTAGCAGCTATCGGGCATGGCGGGATCGCCCGAAGCGGTTGTCAGAAACAGAGTGGCGGCTACGCGAGCATGTGAAGTCTGCCTATGAATTAAGCAATGGCTCAGCCGGCGCCAGGACGATTGCGAGCATGGTGACAGCACAGGGTTGCCCGTTAAGCCGTTATCGTGCGACACGCCGTATGCAGGCGCTGGGCCTGGTGAGTAGCCAGCAACCCAAACACCGCTACAAGAGAGCCGAGCAGCCGCATACCAATATACCAAACCGGCTGGATCGACAGTTTGATGTGGTTGCACCCAATAAAGTCTGGGCGGGCGATATTACCTATATTTGGACTGGGCGACGTTGGGCATATCTGGCCATTGTGTTGGATTTATTTGCGCGACAGCCGGTGGGATGGGCATTATCGTTGAACCCAGATAGCGCGTTGACTAAAAAAGCTCTGACAATGGCCTATGAGTCTCGTGGTGAACCAAAAGGCGTGATGTTTCATTCTGATCAAGGTTGCCAATACACTAGTCTACCGTTTCGTCAGCAGCTATGGCGTTATCAAATGGTACAGAGCATGAGTCGACGTGGTAACTGCTGGGACAACAGTCCCGTGGAACGATTTATCAGAAGCTTGAAAACCGAATGGATGCCTGAGATCGGCTATCGCACTTTTGAGGAAGCGAAGCACCATATCACGGAGTATATTATTGGATACTATAGCCAGTTTAGGCCACATACTCACAATGATGGATTGGCACCCAGGGTAGTTGAGCAACAGTACTGGAATGCACAGAAAACCGTGGCCAAAAATACTTGACCACTACACAGAAAGAAAAAGTCGAATTCAAAGAAAAGCTTCCAATTAAGCGTAGTGGTGCAGATGAGCCATCGGTCGACGGGTATTTTAGTAATGATAAAGTTTATTCTGCTGGTGGCCGAGCCTTGAATCGTTCGAGCGTTAGGAGTTGGTAATGCAACAAGGAAATACTAACTCTCTATTTGAAAGCCCAGTTAACTTTCCAGACTTCTCCGCTCGAGAGCGGTTGTCTACTTTGGTGGGCATTGACGAACAGAAGTCTCGTTTAGCTAAAATTCTCGGATTATTGGTGAACCCGAGTGGGCTTGAGCGCTGGGCTAAGAGACATCATCCTAGCGCAGACAACTTGATTAAGAGAGTTCTGCGAAGACCCCCTCTGGTTGTTCTTGCTGGAGATGTTGGATCGGGTAAAACGGAACTTGCTGAGACGATAGGCGACGCTGTAGCACGACAAGAAAATATTGATGTTACGCTACTGCCTTTGAGTCTTTCTAGCCGTGGACAAGGAAGAGTGGGTGAAATGACTCAGTTGCTCTCTTCAGCCTTCGAACACACCCTGAAAGAAGCAAATAAACTAAAGGGCGTTAATGGATCATCACGAGGTGGACTAATTTTGCTAGTCGATGAGGCTGATGCGCTAGCTCAATCTCGCGAGAACGCGCAGATGCACCATGAGGATCGGGCAGGGGTAAACGCCTTCATTCGTGGAATCGACCGTTTGGCTAACGCTCACGTGCCGGCTGCTGTAATCATGTGCACAAACCGTCTTGGAGCACTCGATCCTGCTGTAAAGCGCAGAGCAGCAGATATTCTCACCTTTACTCGACCAAATGATGATCAGCGTAGGGCTGTTCTAGATATGGCATTTAGTGGTTTTGGAATGAGTGCTTCGGAGCTTGAGCAGTTGGTCTCGGTAACAGGCCCGACAAGTGGTCGTGACTATGGATTCACCTTCTCGGATTTAATGCAGAGGCTAGTGCCATCAATAGTGCTTGATGCTTATCCACAAAGAGCAGTAAGTGCCATGCGTGCTCTAGAAGTTGCAAATAGGACACAACCTACGCCGCCATTTCGGGAGAGTTAGGTATGGAAAATGGGACACTGCATACTATTTTTTCGGAGCTCCACAATGATATTCGTAATCAGCTTATAGCTGCAAGAAGGTCCATTGGACACCCCGGAGCGAAAGGTGACGCTAGTGAGGAAGTATGGTTGGAATTATTCAAAGAGTATCTGCCAGCAAGATATCAGGCTGAAAAAGCATTTGTTGTAGATAGTAAGGGTAAGTTTAGTGATCAGATAGATGTAGTGATTTTTGATCAACAATATTCACCGTTTTTATTCAAATTTCACGGACAAACATACATTCCAGCAGAGAGCGTATATGCTGTATTTGAGGCAAAACAGGCAGTAAATGCTGGCTATATCGAGTACGCCCAAGAAAAAATCACAAGTGTTCGGCGCCTCCATAGAACAAGCCTCCCAATACCTCATGCTGGTGGGGTATACCCCCCAAAGCCATTGATACCAATTATTGGAGGTATACTGACTCTAGAGAGCGAGTGGAATCCCCCTCTAGGTGATTCACTTGATAGAGCTTTGTGTAAAGGCCTTGGAGATAGTTTGCTGAACATGGGATGTATAGCTGAACATGGCATATTTCTGTATGAGTCCGACAGTGCAAAATATATGTATATGAGTAGCGAGAAGGCCGCAACAGCCTTTATTTTTGAGCTTATAGCTCGACTTCAATTTAGTGGAACAGTTCCAATGATAGATATTAGGGAATATGCAAAATTCCTGAACGATTAACATTTATTAACTCTGTGCGATTTTAGGAGATTAGGCTTATGAATAAAAAGGTTACTGGCAAGAGAGCCGCTAGCAATGCTTCCAAAACTCTCAGATCTAATTCAACTGGAACAAAATCGAAAAGAGCGGCTGGAAGTACGCTTTCTCAGAGAAAAGCCCCAAAGAAACAGACATCCACTTCAGCAGCATCGGCTGCATCAAAGACGTTACGCGATGGGAGAACGAGCAAAGCATCCAAATCCGCGGCAGGTAGTGCTCTAGCACAGAAGGCAAAGAAAAAGAAATAAGTTCTAAACACTGCTGAATTTATGCACCTGGGAAAATTATTCAGCGTTTCGCTGATGCTTGGAAGAAGCTGATAATCGGTTGATATATCAACTTTATTCTGACGCTGGAGGAAGAGGCTCTAAGGTTGTTCAGATTACAACTACTTTAGGACGTATGATCCGTCTACTGGCAGATACTTAGAGTCTGATCCAATAGGTTTAGCTGGTGGATTGAACACATATGCCTATGTAGGCGCTAATCCTATTATACGGACAGACCCATTAGGGCTATGGTTTGGTATAGATGATATATTTACAGGACCAATTGATGAAATCATAGTTATTGGAATAATTGCAAGTGCAATAAGCAGCAGCTCTAGTGACTCACAAACTAGTTCTAGCTCATCTAGTGAATGTCAAAATTGTCAGACGAAGTATCCAAACTATATTCAGTGTTCAAAACTAACTGGATATAACTACAGCAGCAAAAGAGATGCGTTAAACTCCTTAAGGATTACAAATGCAAAGCTGCACAACCCAAGCCCTATTAGAGGTGGTCCATGTAAAGGTACTGCTGGAGAAGGAACTCATTGGAATATTCGTGTGGCAGGTATGAGGGCTGGATCAATAACATCATGTACATGTTGCCAAGACAGTCCTGCTGGACCTAAATTGTTGACAAAGTACCGAGTACACTAAAAATGGATAAAATCGAAGCTATTATTTTTGATTGTATCTATGATCTACAGTCAAAGATCGGTGATATGGTTGATGAAGACTTTGAAGGAATTTTTAACCGTCCACATCATGATATTGATAAATTAACTCTCAAGGGAAGCTTATTTGCTTTGTATAAGTCTGATTATATCTTTTTCGTGGATAGAGAAGGAATACAGCATCAGCCAAAAAAAACAGAGAACATAGAGGATGGCTGGTTTGTCGCTATGACCAAGGAAGGCGGAAGATTATGGGAGTCATATAGCAACCCAAATTGGGAAAAATATGTTTCGATAGATTGTGATGTATCTGAAGATGGTACTGCTGAGATAGTTACTATTGAAGCAGGATCAAAAGAGATTATAGAGTTTATTATTTCTGAGACTCTTACACATCTTAAAAAATCAAGCATAACAAACATTTTAGTGATACGACCGTGGAAACCAACTTATTGGAAAATCCTGCCAGAAGGGTTTTCTGTTGCTATAGATAATATTAATGATGTATCAGACAAAATTGCACTGGTAACATCGAAAATCAATTGGAAATCTAAGGTGTGATTGAAGATCTTTGAGAAGTTTACTATCAGATGGAAGATACTTTTTTGTAGTGAGAGTCTTTTAGCTGTTTAATGGCAGAATCTGGTCAGTGTTTTCTGGTTTCAGTGGTTAGATGTATCCGATTTGGTGGGGAAATCGGAAACAGGGCATACAGTCAGATGATTCTGGCATCGTGAAGTTGCGAATGCACTTGTTGATTCCTTAGTCTCATTAGAGGTAAAAAGAGATTCAGTATTGTGATTCTGGCTATTGCTAGGGAGTGTTACTCATAATTCACAATGGCTTAATTGAATGACTCAGAATCGAGAAATTGCTTTGTTAGAGGCATTTTTGAATGCAGGCGAAGCACTGGGCATGTCGCAGTCTCAGCTTGAGACTATTATCGGAAAAGAAATCACCTCGATTGGCCAAGGCATGAGTCCTGATAGCGGGCCAGGCGAAGCGGCAATGATGCTTGTTAGATGCTATGAAAAAGGTGACAGATTTATTTTATTTTTAACTCCATCTAGCCTCGGTAAAAGGTGACAGATTTATTTATTTGACTTTATCTAAACGGAGTTTAGGTTTCTTTGAAATATAAAAGGAATGATTGCTATGCCAAGGAGAGGCAGAGTTGTTATCCCCAATTACCCACACCACGTAGTTCAACGGGGTCACGACTGGAATGTTGTATTCGCTTCTGAGACAGATTACCAATATTACCTAAGGAGTTTGGGGTCAGAGTAAAAACTACAAGAGATTTTCAGCTTTTAGCCGGTCAATAGCAGCAGGCTGGTCAGGCCATTTCGGTTTCAGTGGTCAGGGCTTTGCAGAATAGCGGGCAATTCGGTGCAGCGCCTGCATCGTACATTTAGATAATTAGGTTTGTCGCCGGAATCGTAACGATAGTAAAGGTTCTGGACTCATGTGCAGACTTTTCTGGATCAAGAGGCAGCCTTTTTTGGAACAATGTGCAATCTGGTCTGGAATACGCAAGTGGGTCTCTTATGTCTATATATGGCGGGTTAATCGGCCATAATGTTGTAGGTGAAGGAATAAATATCGGACGTAGTGGTACTGTTCATGTTCATGGTTGGGATTTGAAACTAGAAGATGATCTCCTAACTGGCTACCTACTGGATGGTAACTGGATCGAGACCGCGGTTAATATAACTGAATGGTATGATACTACTCCTGAGAATGGACTTCATTTATTCAATCATGAAAATGTCAACGTACCTGAACCTAGACAAAAATGGAGACCCCCCAGCTCTGCTGGGGAGGCATCAACAGTTTGACAGAAACAGGAGTCTCATAGTAACCCCAAAGCGTGAGCCGCCAAGCAACACGCTAAGGAGAAACCATGAGACAAGTAGAAAGTTTAAGCCACACGAGATGGGAGTGTAAGTACCATATTGTGTTTATCCCGAAGTACCGGAGGAAGACGCTTTTTGGGCAGATCAGGCAGGAGCTTGGAGAGGTATTCCATCGGTTGGCAAGGCAGAAAGAGAGTTTGATAGAGGAAGGGCATGTCATGGCTGATCATGTACATATGATGATATCGATACCACCAAAATATGCGGTATCGCAGGTAGTTGGGTTTATCAAAGGGAAAAGTGCGATCCACATAGCCCGTACCTACCTGGGTCGTAAAAGGAACTATGTTGGCCATCATTTCTGGGCCAGGGGATATTTTACTTCGACGGTAGGCAGGGATGAGCAGGTGATTCGGGAGTATATACGGCACCAGGAAGCGGAAGACCGCAGGATTGATCAATTACAGTTGATGTAACAGCCCCTTTGAGGGGCTCAAGGAGCCAATAGGCTCCGTTTTACAGACCGCTTCGAGCGGTTCACAACTAAAGCCCCCGGCTTTGCCGGGGGATACTTACTGTTTTGTTACTCATGGTGACTGGACTTGCGGGAATTGGATTCAGCAGGTTGAAAAATCGTCAATCAACGTAATGGATTGAGAAAAGTACGCCAAGCAAGGCCCCGTATCATGGTGTATTAAAGGCGATTATCCCTCACCCTATACTTACACTCTTGGTAAGTAGAGATTGGTCCCTGCGAGGGCATATTTTTTGATCTAAAAACAAGGCCTGTAATGAAGGTCGGGTTAGAGGTCTGCAATTATCCGGCTTGCGCAAATTTACTTGCACTTAAAGTATGCAGAAGACTCATCAATGCAATCTCCCTTGAAAGTATAAGGGACCCATAATGCAGCTTATGTCATAGCGCAATTACGAGTATTAAAGAGAAGATCAAGCTTACGAATAGGGGCCGATCAGGTTGTGCGTGGTGCGATGATGATTTTGTGGTTCAGTCAGCAATTGGGGGTGGGTTTCAGTGATTGTTACCGATGCAATCTATTATGAAAAAGAAAGAGAGTAACGATATTGCCGGGGAGTGAGAGTGTTTATGGCTTCCATGCCATTGTCTATATTACATCAACACATTATTAAGGTTATTCATTATCCCGAATAGAATGAAGTGCAGGTGCTGAATTGTGACGATTGCCTTAAATAGCCTGCTCGATTACGGCTGCTCCGGAATAATGAATCAATCAGAACTTCCTCAATATTTGTGCAGTCAGTTAAATAAAGGATAACCAGATCATTACTAGTGCGGTTACGACAGCAAGCACCGCCAGTGCGGCGCCGATACACCAGATACAGATATTACCAAATCGATTGATCAACGTAGTCATTTGTCTACTCCTACCCTCATTGAGTGGTATAAAAAATTTTTTTTTTAATATAAGGTACTGATTAGTTGTCATGTGGTTGGTGATACAAAACAACATAAAATATAAGGTTAGACAAAAGAATTTAAAAAGCAAAAAAATGAATAAAATCAGATGGTAAGTGTATTATGAAGTACTAAATATGATATTTAAGGCTATGAAGTTCCAGTATTTTTATAGGTTGTCGCTGCTTGTGAAGATTTCCTGAAATGATAATACTGCCGCCCCGTTAACTATCAAAGCAAAGCCATTTGATGAATATCGGATTACTAATCACATAGCGGATCGCCTCTCAGCAATGCCATCAAATCCAGCTTTCCTAACAGATTTGAGCTGTAATAATCATGATAATTGCTCTGGAGGACGATATATATATATTTTCTCCAACATAATAGTGACACTGCTCAGCACTCAGATCGATCAGGCATGCGGCATCGAGCGGTTTTCACCCATTCAACTCAGCACTGTAAGTGCACTATCTGACAATCATGATGGGTAATATTCACTGTTTTGCGCTGCTTGCGGTTGGGATAATAGTCTCGGGATAACAACAAGCGTAAGGAGAAGGAAATGATTATTTATCGAAATCCCTCTAACGCTAAGATCAAAGAGCTGATTACCTTATCGAGCGAGGGTGCCGCCAGGTGGATTGAAGAGAAAGAGACCGGTGATGTGTTTTACTGGCCCTCGGACATTGCCTATCACAAGCAGATAGCCGAGGTCCTGCATATCGAAGAGTATGAAAAGGGCATTGCCATTGAAGACAGGTATGAATCCTGATTATCCGATCCGGTGCCCGTGATCGAGTCTGTGAGGGTATGCCATTCGTCAGCATGCGCCTAACTTCAATCAAGAAAAAAAGGGAGAGTGATGTCTCCCTTTTTTTCAATGTGAATGGATTAACGGCTACGAATTGCGTTGACGCAAGCGGGTTATCCCGATACCGATCAGGCCCGCGCCCAGCAGAAGGAAGGTAGAGGGTTCCGGAACATTCGGTGTTGGAGTCGGGCTGGATGGGGGAACCGGCGGATTCGCTGTTTCACCCGCAAGACTGTAGGTAAAGGCCTCAATCGCTTCATTGTCATAGAAGGCAGTGCCGGTGAGTTCGATTAAATTATTGTTATCGGTAAATGTGAATTGCAGCAGGTTGTCTGAATCAGTGTCAATGATCGAAAAATAATCCGAATAATTGATCCCATAATCGTTACCGACAGCTGTACCGATAATGTTGTCCACATTAAGCCCGGCCAGACCGGTCGGTTCGTTTGTGCCGTCGGCGCTTATCGTGTAGAACCCCGGGCCATTTGTGGTGTGACTGAAGATTGGTAGCGCGTCAGTGGTACCGAAAAAACCTGATAACATAAAGAAAAACAAATACTTAATCTTATCCATGATCGTGCTCCCTTTGATTGATATTGTTTGTGGGGATTTTAAATCCTAACCTGAAGGTTTACAGGAAAGCAGCGAACCTTCCTCATGAGTCTAAAGGATAAAACAATCGCGCCGCATATTTGCGTATGAACTCGGCCGGCCATGCGGGCGGAATCTTATTTGTATTTTCGATATTTGTAGTATCAACCTGAACAAATCTATGCTAAAAAGTAGTATGATAATTCCTGATTTTTTATTGAGATAGATTCATTGTTTAAGATTATCTCTCAGCAAAGCCGGTGAAAAAGAAGAATCTCAAGAAAAAAGAACTCGCGGTCAGAATGAAGCGATTGGTTGACCAATTCTCCGATCTGAACAACCGGCTCAATCGAGTTTCCCACGACAAGCTCAATCAAGGATTGAAACTGGATCAGTTGAGTGAGGCCAATACTGGCATGCAACTGCGTCTGCAGGAGATGCAGAATCAGATTGGGCAATTGATCTCTCAAGAGGAAGAGCTGAGTAGTCTGCTGGACTCCCTGCGGCTGCAAGCCTCGGATCGGAGTACCACCGAGGAATCCCGCCCGGAACAACAAGAGATTCAGCGAAACATCGACTATTTGAACGAACAGCTGGCATCACTGCATGAGCAGCAACAGGCGTTCAAACAGGCTTTGGAGCGTGACAGTCGGTCGGCAGATAGCGCTGCCAATGACACAGACGATCTGCGACGGGAAATCGCCGATTTGCTGTCCCATATCAGGCGCCTTGAGGAGAGTGGCAGTGAACTCCTGATCAGCGACTCGAATCATGAATCGCAAATTCAGAGCCTGCAGAACGATATCGCTGAACTCAGCCACAAACAGGTGCTGAGTCAGACTGAGCAGGGAGAACCGCAACAGGAGGTCTCCCGGCTGTTGCAGGAGAGTGCTCAACCCCTGCGTCATGAGATTGAGCATCTGAGACATCAGCTCACTGAGAAGGGTGGTCAGCAGAAGGAGTTGGAACGTCGCCTGTTGGAGCTTGCCAATCGCATAGGTGAAACCGGGGCCAGACTGGAGAGTCAACAGCAGGATAAGGCGCGCAAGAACGAGGTATTGGAGCAACGTCTGTCGAAGTTGGAGAACCTGGTCAAGGATTTTGAACCGGTTTCCAATGCCGATGCGTCCCAACTGCTGGAGTTGGAGCGGAAACTCAACCAGGCCGAAGAGGATATGACATCCCTGTTGGCGGATAAGAATCGCGAGTTGGCAGCGCGCCTCGATTCCATCGATGGGGCATTGAATGAACAAGCGGTCAAGCACCAATCTTTCCAGGACAGGGTCAATCATCTTAACAATGATCTGGCTGACAGTAGCCGCAGTTTGCAAGAGCAGCTTGCATCCACTGATCTCCGGCTATCAAGTTACATAGACCAGCAAGCGGATCTGCCGGATCCATTGACCTCAATCTCTACTGTAATCGAGGAACAGAGAGAGCGTTTTGAGGAGACGGTCAACCAATTGAAAGGGGAGATAAGCGGTCTGCAATCGAAATTGCAGGTGCTCGATATGGATGAGCATGAGGCCGCAGAGAGATTGAACTCACTTGCCACCGATCTCGACCAGCAGGCCGGTAATCGAGAGCAATTGCAGGAATCGGTTACTGCCGCCAGGAGTGAAATCAACCGGAGAGTGGATGAAATCGAGGCGCGATTGGTCAATACAGAGCGCCTGTTCAAGGAACGAGAAGAGGCTGCACAGGATCAGTTGCACAGGTTGAACAGCGTTGCTGATGAGATGACCGAGCAGAGTAGGCATGGCGTGGATCTCAAGTTGACCACCGCTGCTTTGCAGGAAGACGCCAGCGGCCTGAAAGAGAGTGCCGGCAAACTCAGCGAACGCCTCGACACATTGGAGCAGACACTGCACCAAGGGGAACAGAAGCAGACACAAATTTCACAACAATTGTCCGTTGTTGAGCAAGATCAAAAGGAACTCCGTGAATTTAGCGACTTAGGGATCGATTCTCTGCAGGAGCGCGTGAAGACCGCATTGGCGCAACTGGCCGAACAATCAGGGCTGAATGAAGGGTTGTCGCAACGCCTGGATGATCTGGAATCATCCCTGCAAGCACAGTTTAAAGACATTGACTCCAGGCACCATCAATTACTGGAAACAGAGTCAGAAACCCGGGATCGGTTGCAACTCCAGGAACAAAACAGCCACACTCTCTCCGATGTGATCACGGATATTAAAACAGATCATCATCTACTGTTGGAACAGACTGAAAAACAGAAAACCTTTCTCGAGGCGATGACCTCCGAATACGGCAAACGCCAGGAGGAATCGGAGCAGATGGTTGAACGTCTGGGCCTGCTCGGTGCGCAGGTGGAGTCAGCCAGGTCGAGCGGGACATATCATAGCATTGCGATTGGCGGGCTTTTTGTATTACTCCTGCTTTCCATCCTGTTGGGTTACCAATATTTTACCGACAAGTTTGGCGGTTTCGAGCGTGACATCTCACTGAAGCTGATGGAAGCCAGTGAAAACTATATGACTCGGGACGAGATTGAAAAGCTGATGAGCGGTGGCGTTGCTCAGGAGGGAAGCGCCTATGATTCATTGGCGGTCGAAGAGCTGATGAACCAACAGGAGACCTTCGAGCAGCGATTGGATGAGTTTGAACAGCAAATCGCCGCATCGATAGGGTCAGTGGCGGGCGGGGCCGTGGATAGGGATCGAAGCCCGGTCGGACAGACAGAAGCGTTGGAGCCATCGACCTTAGATGTGAGGACGGAACAACGGCTGCAGCGAATGGAAGTGATGCTGGAGAGTCTGAGAAAAGAGTTTGGCTCCCGTATTGAACAACTTGATGCGCAGAACCGTGTTTATCTCAGCAGCCAGGATGAGATGGCCGCGATAATAAACCAGATGGCTACCACTCTGCAGGGGCTAAAGAGCGAGTATCAACAGTTGGAGCAACAACCGGTGTCACAAGATGGCTGGCAGGCGTTAAGAAGCCGTGGCGGCTATACCATTCAGCTGATCGGTGTTTCCAACCAAGAGTCAATTGCAGCTTTTGCCGACAAGCACGGCCTGAAGAGAGAATTAGCCTATATCGGTACCGAGCGAGAAGGGAGTGCATGGTACATCCTGCTGCACGGTACGTATGATACCTATACAGAAGCTGCAAACGCACTGGAGACCCTTCCAGAATCCTTGAAATCCCAGCAACCATGGATAAGAAAAATGCCGGACAAAGGAACGATCAATAGACTGTAAGGTTAGGTGTCTCTTGATTCAATCCACTGCGATTTCACCAAACAAGGGAAAACCGCTGTTTTTAATCCACTCTTTGGCTGACCGGCTCAGGATCATAACGGGCACTTCCAAATCGATCTGCTTGCAGTGTCTGGAGAATACCTTCATGGCCTCCTGTTGGGTATAGCGGGGACGGGTGTAAAAACTACCGGTCCGATCTGTTAAGAACCACTTGTCCAGATGCCGGGCAATTTGCAGGCGCGGCTCTTTGGTGGTTATCCGGGTATTACCGATCGTCAGGTCGAGGCCTTCACAGAGCCGCCCGATTATTTTTGGTATCTCATTGTCATACAGGCGTTTGACGGTTGACAGTTTTTTGAAATAGTGTGATTCCTGGACTTCACCTCGTGTCCAGGCGATGGCGTCATAGTCATCTTCAGCAGCGTGCATAAGCAGAAGTTTCAAGGCTAAACTCAGCCACTCCCTGCGGAAAGGTGCGGGTGTTATCCTGCCAGGCCAGCGATCTTTGTATCCATACATGGCGCCGCTCTGGTGCCAATCACTCTGTATCTCCTCAATGAACAGCAATCGCCTGCCCCGGCAGTCAATACGCTGTTTGGTGCGGAAGTGTACAAGCAGGTTTCGGGCATGGTAGTGGCCGGTGAAATGTGAAAGCGGATAGTCGGGCAGTGTCAGCAACCACTCGCGATAGTCGCTTCCGCCGTACAGACTTTTATGCTCATAACGGCCGTAGTGTGTATAGGCGACAGGAATGCCCAGATGTTGCAGAGCATGTCGACTGGCGGTAGTGAAGGCCTGTTCCTTGGTTGCAAAGTGATGCTGATTGGTTTCGTTGTCACCTATCGGATTGCCCACTGAATCGAGTGCAAACCACTGTTGCGATGAGGCGAGGGTATTCCAGCCTTTCTGCTTTTTCAGATATCCCACCTTGTAGTAGTGGACAGGATCCACGTAACGAAGGACGCAACAATCACTGGGTTCGGTAATGGCTCTGGGCGTAATTGAAAGGTTGATCGATTTTGAGGTGGGTATTTCTGTGAACTCAAGCTGACAGGCTTGATCTCTGACGATCTCATTGGTCAGACTGAGACGGGTAATTGAGAAATCAATATGCGACAAAAGTTGATCCCGGGTGATAGCGGTCCTGCTGTCTTCTTCCATCTTATCCAGAAAGGGCATCAGGCCGGACCAGGTTATCTCTTCTTCACGGACACCCGAACGTGACAGATTCAACAATGTTTGCCGCCATTGTACCGGCGAAGCACGATGCATAGACATCTGTTCTATCTTTTTACGTAAACTGCTGTAGAGCTGTTTGGGATAGCTATACTGTTTTTCCGTCAATACAAGTTTATCCCCGGTCACGCGTTTTCGAACATGCTCGATCTCCCTGATCTGCTGTTCCTGCTGTATCCAATCATCGAAGGCCTGGTAGTCTGATGATGACCAGTGGAGTCGTGGCAGATCTGCAAGCGTATAACCGGAGAAAACAAAAGAGGGATGATAGGGTGGGTTTTTCAACCGATCCGGTTTGACGATGATGTCGACAAAACCATACAAATCACGATGAGATGTGTCCGCACCTACCACGCGGTTGAGTCGCAATGCGTGGTAGCGTGCGCGGATATTACTTATTCCGGCCAACTGTCCACTGGGTAATGGGATCATCTTGCTCGCACCCTATCTGTTGTCTGCGCCTTTTGTAGCATCTGCTGGTTTTATAGCAGGCCACCGTTTCAGTTTTAACAGAGTGGATGTAGGGAAATGGCGGTCATACACCATAATTCATGCAACAAGCCCTGGTTGAATCTTACCCGAGGATCCATTCGCAGGCTGAGCTCTATTGAAATACAAACGATGCGTAGAGGGGATGTGATTCCGGTTCCTTTTTAATCAGCGCAATAGTTGTGGTATTTCCAGCGTCTATTTTTTTACAATCAGACACAAGGGTGGGTGACTGACTTTCGCTGGGTGTGTGAATGGTGTGACCGCGCTACTGGCAGGCATAGTGTCGCGGTTGATATTGAATGGCTTTCTCATCTTCAGCCCTTTGTGGTTGCCACTGGAGTCGGTATTCTGGTTCACTGTAATAATGACTTTACCGGCCAAAGTGGTCCACGATGGGTTTGTGACTGATTCTTACGTTAGGCTATGGTCATTTATCTGGCCGTGATATAGAAGAAGTTCAATATGCGGTCTTAAGATCCTTTTAGGTTGAGCCGGAGATCAATATGGCTGATAACTACCAAGGCTGCTGTCATTGTGGTGCTGTCCGCTTCTCTTTTGAGGGCGATATCATTGAAAAGGGATTGCGTTGTAACTGCTCAATTTGTACCCGTAAGGGTGCGATGATGAGTTCCCAAGCGATCCCACCGGAACAATTCAAAATCCAGGCGGAAGAGGGTGCATTAGGCCTCTATCAGTTTGGCGCCAAGACAGCGAAGCACTATTTTTGTAACCGTTGCGGCATCTACACATTTCATGAAACCGCCAGGTTTCCGGGGCACTTCCGCGCCAATCTGGGCTGTATTGAGGGGATCGATCCCTTTTCAATGGAGTACGATCTGTTTGATGGCAAGCATCTGCTTTAATTTATCTGCGTTCACAATCAGTAAAGTGCAAAATGGCCCGTAAAAGAGGCAAAAGAGGACAATTCCAGCGTTTTTACAAGGGATTGTTGAGGTGGGTCTTTCTACTCTTCTTCGCATCATCGATGTTGCTTTTCGCATTGATACTGATATTCCGTTTCGTTGATCCGCCGACATGGTCGTGGAAACTTCAACGAGAACTCAATCCCCCTGTCAACCAATCAATTGTATCGAAACATGAGTGGTGGGACCTGCAGTACATACCGCCCGCCATGCAACTGGCAGTGGTGGCAGCGGAAGATCAGAATTATCCCCGTCACATGGGAATTGACTTCAACGCGGTTCAACAGGTCCTGAAAGAGGCTGAAAGAGGTAGGGCGCTACGCGGCGCCAGCACCCTGACTCAGCAGACGGTAAAAAATCTCTTTCTTTGGCAGCGTCGGGATTGGAGCCGTAAACTGCTTGAAGGAGGTCTTGCCCTTGTGCTTGAAGTACTCTGGGGTAAGCGTAGAATTCTCGAGGTCTACCTGAACATTGTAGAGTTTGGTCCTGGTGTCTACGGTGTTGCCGCCGCCAGCGAATATTGGTACCAGCTTCCACTGGATCAGATATCGCATAATCAAATGGCCAGATTGGCGGCGCTTCTTCCCAATCCCTGGCGCTACCGTGCAGAACCGCCAACACCCTATGTCAGTGAACGGGCAGTGTGGATTGAGCAACAGATGGATCGACTGGGATATGTCTGGTTACTGCCCGTCACCGGCGGTTGAATCCACGAGCCTGGTGTCGTCCACGGGGCCTAAGTTGATGGCTGAAAGACAAACTCTACCGGCATACCCTCTAAACGCTGCTGGAAATGATCAAGCAGTTTCCGCGATGTCAGGACGATAACAAAGGTTGTTTCCGCGGTATCCCGATTTTGCAGGTCCTTCGCCAGGGCTTCAGTGGCGGAAAGATCCATATAGGAGACCACGCTCAAGTCAAGAAGCACGCTATCGTATCGATGGCGCTTGAGCAGACTGCTCAATTGATCGATTGAGGCATAAAACAGATGGCCTTCGACGCGGATCTGAACCGATTCGTCTTCCTTCTTAATATTAATATCAAGTTTTGAAGCGGATAGAACAAACAGGATCAGCGACAGTATAAATGCAATGATCAAACCGGTTTGCAGGCCGAGAAATACTATTCCGAACAATGTTGTGACAAAGACCAACAGTTCGCCGGTCCAGGAAAACAGGCGGGCGATCTCTCCGGGTTTGATCATACCTATACCCACCAGCATCAATGTGCCGGCGATAACCGGCATCGGCAGATAGGTGAGCAGGGTGCCAAGGGTATCAATCAGGATGAAAACGATAAATGCTGAGAGTATACCGGCCAGGGGCGTAGCTGCCCCCAACGACATGTTCAAGGCTGTTCGGTTAAAACTGCCGGAACCTGCGAAGCTCGAAAAGAAGGCAGCGAGGGTATTGGCGATACCCTGAGCGAATACCTCCTTATCCAGGTTGATTGACTGGTCGGTGTCACTGCGCAGGTGTTTGATGATCACCATTGACTGGGCCAGTCCAATGAGCGCTATGGTAATGGCATTGGGTAACATGGCCAATCCCACCAGCAGATACTCGAGATCCATCTTCGGGCTTGAGAGAGGCAGGGCCTGAAAGGGTATATGTCCAAGCAATTCTATTTCCGTATCGACTTGAGTGAATATACCCATCACAAGCAGGCCTGCGGCATAGCCGACAACCATGGCGATCAGGATTGCATACCGGGGGAACCTGATTTTTGCGATGATTCCTGTAATCACAGTTGTGATACCGATGGTAAAGCTGTAGGGATTGATCAAAGACTGCCAATCATCAGCCATGACAAAGAGTTTTTCGAAGAAGAAAAGGGTCCCCGATGGGGTAAGCCCCAGCATACCGTCGAGAGATGAGAGGATGAGGATGATACCTACACCGACCGTGATGCCGGTTATGGCTGCCGGGCTTAGGTATTGAAAATATTTGCCGCCCCTGAGTAACCAGATTGATAGTTGAATCAGTCCAACCATCAGGCTGAGCAGTATCACATAGTCGATATAGAGCGGGCTGCCACGCCCTGCGAAAGGCGCTACCGTTATGCCGATCAATACGGCAACCGCGGTGTTTGGTCCACCCAACATCGAACTGGTGCCGAAAAGACTGGCGAAGAGGGTTACGAAAATCGACGTATAGATGCCATATTCAGGCGGTAGTCCTGCCAGATAGGCGAAGGTGATGCCCTGGGGTATCACCAATATGGCTGCGACAACAGCGGCAAACGCCTCTGTCGTTAGCTTCAGCTCTCCTGCTTGAGATGGCCTCCATGGAATTAACTCCGACAACAGTCGCAGATATCTCATATCACTATCATTGGCCGAGTGTCAGCAGGCCCAAAATTCCATGGTTTAACCTCGTGTCTATTCCGGCAGCTCAATCTACTCCACCAGTCCGGAGATGGATTCAAAGAGTTTCAACATTTTACTTCGCCGGGGATCGCCCGGCCGGATCTGCATATTGATGTAGGCCGATACATCCAGGGCATCCTGATGGGTCAGGGAACGCTCCTGTCCGAGGGGCATGTTCGCCCAGATGAATCCGGCCGCCTTTTTGGTATTGGCCATGCCGGCACCTTTATTGTATGCATCCATTCCCCACAACGGCGGTATACCTGGAATGCCATGGCCGTCACTGCCGTGGCATAGGGCGCACTTACTGTCATAGATGGCCTTGCCATTGGCTGGATTCGGGTCATAGCCTGTGTCGGGCAGGGTGGGTACCCCGCGTCCCGGTGGTGCCTCGCCTATCATTTCACCATAGGAGATATGGGAGATGTAGGCCGCCACAGCCAATATCTCCGGCGAGTCCTCCGGAGGCATGATGCCATCCAGGCTATAGACGAAACACTCACGGATACGCAGTCCTATACCATTCCGACGCCCGTTCTTACTGCGCCATTTCGGGTACATACCGGCAACATTGAGGGGAATGGCATCCGGTTTCCGTCCGGCGTTGAGGTGGCAGTTACTGCAACGTAATTGGTTGCCGGAATAACGGGCGCCAAAGCGTTCGGTTTCAGTGATGATGCGATAGCCGAAAACAACATTGCTATGGTAATCGTCCAGGTAACTCCGCTTGAGTAACTCTTCGATCGGGACGGGGGTGCCTGCTGCTAAAGGCTCGATAGCGAGCAGCCCAAACATAAGTATAAATGGGTGTAGAAATCGGCCGGATTCAAATACCTGACGAACCAGTCGCGGTAAAATAATGTTTTTGCTATTCAATGTGTTATAAACATTCTAAATAACAGATGCATGGTATGTTAGAACCTGTGTCCAAGTGACCTGCAGCCTGGCAGGCGGCAGGTGAGTGGGAGGAATTTACCATAATTAAAGTGGTTTTTTTAGATATAAGCTTCAGAGTCTGGTGTAGTTCACCTTTATGACTCTAATCACAGGGTCCTAAGCGCTTTCCAATGGTCTTTGAACTCACTTGCACACCTTCCACATCTATATTGATTACACCTTCGGCGCTATCACCATGGTAGGTGATACTTCCATGGCTTCTGGTTACACCTGCCGCTTTGGTGCAGCTAATATTCCACGACACCTTATCCCCCTCTGTGGTGAGCTCGATATTTTCACAAGCCTTTCCCAATTGACTCTCCTTAGGTACGAAATCGGCCCTGGTGATGCAGGTTGTATAGGAAGTGGGTGGCAGCTGTATCGGCATGCCGGGCATATTCAGTACCGCTGTCCACTGCCACTTTCCCGGATTCATATTGATCTCAGATGCGTCGCTGACCTTTGAGAGAAACAGGAAAAAAGAGAGCGAGATAGCAATAGTTCTGAAATTCATCGGTAGATCCAATGAGACTGGAAACTGTCAGCAGGAATAGCTGGCAGATAATCTATCGCGTTTCGAACGCCGATGACGAGATCTGATTCACAAGGCAACAATGCTCCGAAGTTAAACTTGGCCTGCAATTTGCTGTTGGACTGGGTAAGGGCATATTCAACAGGAGAACAGCATTGGTTATTCAGCTTTGGATTGGGTTGCTATCACTCTCCGTACTGGGTTCTGTGAGTATACAGCTGTTAGCCCCGGGTTCCGGGCTGATCGCGATTATTTCAGGTCTTTTCCTGGTTGTAGGCGGTACTCTACTGACAGCCATCATGAGCCACTCCTTCAATTCCGTATTGACGCTTTGGGAGCTGATTGCCGATTTTCGTCGTCCCTCAGCCAACACGGAAGACGAAGAAGAGGGGTTCAGACGTTTTCTGCAAGCGGCAAATTACTTCCGCCGCGGCGAAATTCGGCCGGCTGAAGCGGTCACTCAACAGATCTCAGAACCGCTGCTGCGCCGGGGGACACAACTGATCTTGGACGGTTTTCCCCGTGACCAGGTAACGCTTACGCTGCAGCGCCAGATTGCAGAAGACCGGGACCACTTGCGCCGCCCTGCCGAGATGTTGCGAGCCATGGGAGGCTATGCACCGGCATTTGGCATGCTTGGAACATTGCTTGGTTTGGTGCAGATGTTATTCGGGTTGGGGTCCGGAAATCTGGCCTCTATCGGTGCGGCCATGGGTTTCGCCATGCTGACCACAGTGTATGGCCTGGTTTTGGCCAATCTGGTGTTCAAACCCTTAGCCAGCAAACTCGAGCAACGCGGCAGACAGTTGATTACACGTCGCGTCGCACATCTCCAGGCAGTCATGATGTTGTGCGACCGGCAACATGCTGAACTGATCAGGGAAATGATGGATGAGGTAAATGCCAGGCAGGACATGCGGCAGGCGGCTCATGAGTTGCAGTTGATCGCAAATCCCAACCAGCATGCGGCCTGAGGGCATGACTACCGATGACCATCAACAGTGGAAAGAACCAGATGCTCGATAAAGCAGCCAGGGAAGAAATACTGGATGGCACTACCTGGTATGCCTGGGAGATTGAAGAGAACGATGGCGGATGGCTACTGACCTATGTGGATGTGCTGAGCGTCATCCTGGCCATGTTGGTAGTGTTATTGGGACAGATGGCAGTACAGCATCTCCAGACAACCAATGAAGACAGCCGGATGGCGGCGAGCTATGAGGCCGTTCCCAGCGACGAGCCGACTATTGAAGTACAACAACCGCAACCATCGATTCAAACTGACGCTGATTCCGCACAGACCATTGATGCCGAAACCCGTCTGGTTGCGGCGATAGAGGATCGTTTCCAGGATGAGGTTAAGGTTGTACAACGGGACAAGGGGATCTCCCTGGAGATCGCCGATGTGATTCTTTTCGATTCAGGCAAGGCGGAACTGCTTGCCGAGGCCCTGCCCGTATTGAAAAAGCTCGCTGTGACACTGCAGGAGATTGGCGAGGCGGATATTGCCGTGGAAGGGCATACCGATGACAGGCCGATTTTGGGTGGCAGGTTTCAGTCGAATTGGGAACTGGCAGCTGCTCGCGCCAATGCAGTTACCCGTTTTCTGTTGGACCAGGGTTTTGCGCCGAAACATCTGCGTTCGGTCAGCTATGCGGATGCTCATCCTGTTGCAGATAATTCAAATCCCAATGGTCGTGCCGAGAATCGCCGTGTCAATCTGCGCGTGGAGTTCTTGAAATAGCCGTTAGATGCTTATTCAAGTCTCATACAGGCTGAGTCCTGAATGGATGAGGCATCCTTAAATTCCTATACTCATAATTTGATGTGATGCACTCCCCATTCTAGTCCGTCGCTCAGGCCTAGTTCCCTGTTTTTTGATCGACGTCAAGTTCAAACCTCCCTGGAATATCCGATTCTTTGCCAAGCTATTTGGTATTTATGCAATTATTGGAGTAGAAGAGCCATGGGATTTTATAGAGTCGGCATTGCTGTATTGATTGGATGCTTAACCGTTTCATGTGGCGGCGGTGGTGGCGGTGGCGGGAACAGTGATAACACCAATACATCGACTATATCCATGGCTGAGTTGGGAAAGAAGCTGTTTTTTGATACCAATCTATCCAGTGGCAGCAACCAGGCATGTGGCTCTTGTCACGACCCGGACAACGGCTTCGCCGATCCTCGTGTCAGCGTTACAGCTCCGGTTTCTGAGGGATCCGTAGGCGGAGAATTTGGTGATCGAAATGCGCCCACCGCTGCCTACGCCTCTTTCGCTCCATCCTTTGGGGAAGTTGCGGATCAGGATCAGACACCGGAGACAAACTCCAATTACCAGGGTGGGCAGTTTCTCGATGGGCGTGCCGTTGACCTGGTTGAACAGGCCAAGGGGCCCTTCCTCAACCCGGTCGAAATGAATAACACGTCCGAGGCCGAGGTTGTCGCAAAGGTACAAAACTCTGACTACTCTTCGGACTTCATCGCTGTATTCGGTGCGGATGCGTTTAATGATACAACGATGGCCTATCACAACATTGCAACCGCGATCGCAGCATTTGAAGCTTCTTCAGAGGTCAACAGATTCAGTTCGAAGTTTGACGCTTACCTGATGGGCAACTACACCATGACTGCGTCGGAACAGCGTGGGTTTGATCTGTTCATGGATGCCGAGGTGACTAAATGCGCAAACTGTCATACAGTCGGTGACACACCTGAAACATCCCTGTTTACAAACTTTCGCTACTACAATATCGGAACACCGATTAACCTGAATAACCCCGCCTATCTGGCTGACAGCTCTTTTATCGATATCGGCCTCGGAGCCAGCAGTGCGATTGCTGAGTCAGACAGGGCAGGAGAACGGGGTAAATTCAAGGTTCCCACCTTGCGCAATGTGGAGTTGACGGCACCCTATATGCACAATGGTGTCTACGCCACGCTGGAAGAGACGGTGCTGCACTATGATATTCAGGTTGCAAACCTGTTTATCACGCCGGAAGTTAATGACGACAACATCGCGGCTGAAATGAATGCCGGCACTTTTGTCGGTCTTGGATTGTCCGATCAGGATCGTGCTGATCTGGTCAATTTTATGAAAACCCTGACCGACGGTTACTTTTAGGGTCTGCTGCCACCTTTATCCCGGCAATCAAATCAGCGTTACATGCAGCATTGACTCGCAAGCCGATGTGCTCAGCGGCGTTTTTTGTTCTTTCCTTTTTTAGGTCTGTCCGGGCCCACGCGAATTGTACTGCCGCCTAGATCGCTACCATCAAGTGCAGCGATTGCGGCCCGGGCTTCGTGACCCTCCATATCGATGGTGGCGAAACCTCTACAGTCACCGCTGAAGAGGTCCTTGGCTATTTTAAGAGAACGCACTACGCCATATTCTGTAAAGAGTGCTGTCAAACTCTCTTCTGTGGTCGATCTGGGAAGACCACGAACCGATAGGGTAATCATTGACCTATTCCTGAGTAAGTGTGATGAAAGACCAATCCGTGCATCCCTGTACGGATATCGCCCGTTGGTTCGCAGATATGACAGGATGCCAAGGTGAGTGGCAACGGGGAAGAATTAAGAGTTACAGGGGAACTACGTTATCAGCCTGCGGACCCTTCTTACCCTCGACCTCGGTAAATTCCACTTTTTGACCATCCTCCAGAGAACGGTGTCCTTCACCGGCAATAGCGCGAAAATGGACGAAAAGATCCTTGCCGTTTTCACGTTCGATAAAACCATAACCCTTTCCGCTGTCGAACCATTTAACGGTTCCGATCTGTCTTTCTGACATCAGTAAATTACCTCAATGAATTGCAAATATGCCCGCCACAATAAACGGACCATCCCCACGGATCTTGGCAGGCGCTATGTTGCTCGATTCGGTTGCATCTGTAGTGAGACAGCGAATTTGAGGCGTTATAGGCAGGTCAAAGATCATGCAGACCACCCACGATACTTCTCCCGGTAAAGAAATGCAAACAACAAAATTTATTCGCCGAGTAGCTGCCACCGATTGAAAGGTCCCTGGATGTATTTGTGGCGAATGGGTGGTGATGATATGTAACATATTGTAATAAAAGGTTATTTTAGGGTTACTCGCTTGTAACTAAGGAAGCTGCTTTGATAGAAAGTCGATGATTGAGCCAAGACGGGAACGATAAGAATAGTTAATTGAATATAGATGTGGGAAGATTGATTGGCTAAATCGATAATTTTGCGGACCGTGCAAGAATCTGTGTGTTTTCTATATATATCAATAAGTTAAGTATTTTCGTATTTATTATTGCGGCACTGTTGATGCCTGTCTCACAGGCCCCTGCCTCAGATACCGTAAGAGTACTGATTGTACACGCCTACAGCCAAGAATATCCCTGGACCAAGGGGCAACATGAAGGTTTTGTCGAAAGGCTAAAACAGGGATTAACCCTACAACCCACGATAAAAACAGAATATCTGGACACAAAACGCATTCTCTATGATGAGGATTATGCAGATCGATTTGCCGATTACCTGAAGCGGAAATACCATGATTTCAATCCAGATGTACTGTATGTCACAGATGACAACGGTTTGAGTTTTGGTATAGATGAGCTCTCCGCACTGTTTCCTGACACACCGTTATTCTTCTCCGGAGTCAACGATTATTCGATCCAATCCAAGCTTGACAAAAGCAGAGTCACCGGCGTTTTTGAAAAAAAAGAGATTGGGCCCAATCTGGATTTACTAGATGCTCTATTTGGCGATGTAAGCCATATCGTGGTGCTTGGCGACGATTCAAATACCTACCAGGCCATCGAACGTGAAATACATCAGGAGATGGCGACGCGACCGCGGATGAAGATTACCTATCTGGCGGATAATCGACTGGACATTATTTTGAGTCGCTTGACTCAGATTGAAAGGCCGGTAGTCCTACTCACTACTTTAGGTGCATTACAGAATAGTCAAGGCGAGATACTCAATCTCCACCAGACAATTTCACGTATAACATCATCCAACGCGGATGTCGTTATCAGCATGGAAGATGCTTATCTCTTAGATGGTGTGCTGGGTGGCTATGTCACCAGTGGCCATGCACAAGGATCGACTGCCGCCGCTCTGATGCGCGATTATCTTGACGGCCAACCCATCAGTTCAATATTGCCTGTTACCGACAGTCCGAATGAATATGTAATTGATCACAGGGTTCTGGAGTCCTTAAAGCTGGATTTACCAGACTACATTCACAGCAAGGCCAAGATCCTCCACCCCAGCATCAGTTTTTATCAGGATAATCGTAATGCGATATTGTCGATTCTTATCTTTCTTGCAATTGCATTAGTTGCAACACTGATTTTTTATAGCCTGGTAACCTCGCGTAAGAATCGAAAACTGCGATTACAGTCTACCCAGCTTCTTCATCAAGGGCGAATGCTTCGAGAAAGCGAAGAGAAATACCGTTTATTGTTTGAGCTTTCCGAAGACCCAATGCTAGTGATTCAAAGCGACAAGTTCGTTCTGGCCAATGATGCGGCAATTCGGACGTTGGGATATGGCAGTGCAGATGAAATACAACAGGTACATCCATCCAGTTTGTCCCCCGAAAAGCAGCCGGACGGGCAGCTATCTGTGAGTAAAGCCGACGACATGATGGAGCAGGCCTATTTGAATGGGTATCATCGATTCGAATGGCAGCATCTAAAAAAAGACAGTAAACCGCTCCTCTTAGAGGTCTCATTGACACGAATACCTTTCGAAGGCAAAAGTGCACTGTTTTGTGTATGGCATGATATAACCGAGTGGCGACGTGCTGAACGGGGATTGCGCGAAAAAACCACTTATCTCAATAGCATATTAAGTGCATCGATTAAAATTGGCTTTATTGCGACTGACAATGATCTGAATATTACCTATTTCAATCAAACTGCCGCTCAGATATTCGGTATGAAACCTGACGAGCTGGAAGGTAAAGACATTCACTTCTTTCACGGCGGAGTGGGCAGTGTGGCCGATCAGCAGATGTTCAAAGCGTTGCAATCAGCCAGGGAAGAGGGTGAGTTTCGTTTCTCTTTGCAACGTATAATTGATGGCAGTAAACAATATATTGATGCCAGAATCTCGCCTATCTGGGATGAATCCAAGATTTTGAATGGCTACATGCTGATGGCTGAGGATGTAACCAAACAACACGCTGATGAGGAGTTGATAAAATTTCAGGCTACCAATGATATTCTCACCAGTCTGCCCAATCGACGAACACTTGTGGATCGTTTATCTCAAACCGTTTCACGCTGTTTGCGGCATAATAAACTGGGCATTGTGATCTTTATCGATCTGGACCACTTCAAACATATTAACGATACGCTCGGACATACGGTCGGCGATAGCTTGCTGCAGCAGCTGGCTGTTCGTATGCAGGAATCGGTGCGAAGCGAAGATACCGTGGCACGTTTGGGGGGTGACGAATTTGTTGTCCTGTTATCTGAAACCAATGAGGATTTAGAGACTGCCATCAACAACGCACAGGTTATCGCCGGTAAACTATTGCAGGCGATTGCCATTCCCTATGATATAGAAAAGCATGATATAAGAACCAGTGCCAGTATTGGTATCACAATCTTCCCCACAGACAATGAGTCGGCTGACGATGTACTGAGAAAAGCGGATACAGCCATGTATCAGGCAAAAGAGGCCGGCCGCAATACGATCAAGTTTTTCTCACCTGAAATGCAACAGAAAGTTGAAGCTCGATTAAGGTTATTGGAGCAGTTGCATCAGGCAGTCGATAAGAGGGAATTTCTGGTCCACTTCCAACCGCAGATTGACCTAGACGGACAAATGGTTGGCGCCGAAAGTCTGGTGCGTTGGTGCATGCGTGACAATACTTTAGTGTTACCGGACGAATTCATTCCATTGGCTGAAGAGAGTGGCCTGATAGAACCGATCAGTGAATTTGTATTGCGTGAATCACTTTTGGCACAGCTGAAATGGATGCGGCAGTACCCTGAACACAGGGTTCCACGCATATCGATTAATGTCAGCGCCATGCAGTTTCGAAAAAAGAATTTTGTCGATGCGATCAGAACGGCCGTGAAGGATAGCGGCAATGACCCGGACAACCTGACACTTGAACTGACGGAAAGTATGCTTATCGGCAACATCGACGAGACCGTCGAAAAAATGAAGGAATTAAAGGATTTCGGTGTCAGATTCTCCATTGACGATTTCGGAACCGGCTATTCATCATTGGCTTATTTGAAAAGCCTGCCGATCAGTGAGATTAAGATTGACCGCTCCTTCGTCCGGGATATACTCACCGATCCGAATGATGCCGCATTGGTGGAGACTATTCTCAATCTGGCCAAACAGTTACATCTGGAGGTTGTTGCGGAAGGCGTTGAAACACAGGAGATACGCAACATGCTTTTAGAGTATGGATGTACTGTTTTTCAGGGCTATTATTTCAGTAGACCCATACCCCTGGAGCAATTTGAAAAAACGTATCTAACCGACCCTGGCATATCAACCACCCAGTAATGCGGCTACCTCCTTGCTTCGTTTTACCCGTGAATGTCGATGTGTCGATGATTGGCTTTCATTCTGCTTGCTGCGCTTGTGTTTGTGTGTGGCTTTTGTCGGGGACTGTTTTTCTGCGTCAATTCGGGTATCTGATTGTCGGGTTTTATTGACAGATCGCTTCTTGGTTGTATTTACACGGTTTTTGTTGCCGTTCGGTTTTCTGTTTTGTATACGATCATTACCATTTCCTCGCTTCTGAATGGGCTCGGCTTTGATGTTGGGATCCGGTTCGTAGCCTTCAACAACTATTTCCGGAATCTTTTGTTTCAAAAGTCGCTCAATATCCTTTAACAGCTTGTGTTCATCCAGGCATACGAGAGATATGGCTTCCCCTTCATTTCCGGCCCTCCCGGTACGCCCGATACGGTGGACATAGTCCTCGGGGACATTGGGTAACTCGTAGTTTACAACATGAGGCAGCTGGTCGATATCCAAGCCACGTGCGGCGATATCGGTGGCTACCAGCACACGTATCTCACCGTTTTTGAAACCGGCCAGTGCCCGGGTGCGCGCACCCTGACTTTTATTGCCGTGAATCGCCGATGCGCTAAGACCGTCCTTCTCCAGTTGTTGTGCCAGACGGTTAGCGCCATGTTTGGTGCGTGTGAATACCAACACTTGTCGCCAGTTTTGCGATCCGATCATATGGCTCAACATCTCTCGCTTGCGCCGTTTATCCACCGGATGGACCACCTGTTTGATCCTTTCGGCGGTGGTGTTTCTACGCGCGACCTCTATCAATTCGGGATGATCCAGCAAGCGGTCAGCGAGTTTTTTGATATCACTGGAAAATGTGGCGGAAAAGAGGAGATTCTGACGTTTGTTGTTGTCGGGCAGCAATGCCAATACTTTGCGGATGTCATGGATGAACCCCATGTCCAACATGCGATCGGCTTCATCCAGCACCAATATTTCAATTTGGGAAAGATCCACTGTCTGCTGACCGGCATGGTCCAATAGCCTGCCCGGCGTGGCGATCAGGATATCAACACCACGGCGCAGTTCATCGATCTGAGGGTTGATCTTGACGCCGCCGAAGATAACCGCAGAACGTAAGGATGTGTGGCGGCCATAGGTCTGGACGCTGTCGCCAACCTGGGCTGCCAGTTCCCGGGTTGGCGTCAATACCAAGGCCCGAACAGGTCGTTGACCGTTATGTGAAGGTTTTTTTGCCAGCCGCTGCAGCAGGGGTAAGGTGAAGCCTGCAGTCTTGCCTGTACCGGTCTGGGCGCCGGCCATGACATCCCTGCCTGTGAGAATGACGGGGATTGCCTTGCGCTGAATCGGTGTGGGTTGGGTGTAACCCTGATCGTGAATGGCGCGCAGAAGTTCGGCCGACAGGCCGAGATTTTCAAATGACATGGGATAGTACTCCGTAACCTGCTGTAGCTCCATTTCAACAGGGAGCATGAAGCGGTTACTTGATTAATTTGTTGGATTTCCAAAAGGGGAGTTGCTTGCTCAACCCTATGGCCCCGCACCGGAAGTCCTGTGTCGGGTTGTGAATCTGAATCTATTTGTTACTCCAGTCTTGCCCTCCCTGCGACAGCAATGCTGGCGGGAGCCGGTCCGGGCTGGAAAAGATAGCTGTCAATAAGCGGGAAGCGCTGTCCCTGATGAGGGAGAGGCGAACGGCTCAAGGTATTTCGACGAGCGGATTATCCTAGTGGGCGCTAACCGGTCAAACGCCCCCGAAGCGGTGCACTATACCAGAAAAATCGTCACCGATCAGATTTGTTTCGTTTTTTCGCCTTGCGGAGGCCTTTTTTACCCATTTTCGGCTGCTCCAATCTGCTGATGTTCAAGCGTTGGCCACAGACCCAAGCCCTTTTCAGATCCTGATAAATATCTTTCGGTATCCCGACCGGCAGATCGACGAGGCTGAAATCATCATGGATATCGATATGCCCGATATACTGAGCATCAAGCCCCGCTTCATTTGCGATTGCGCCAACGATATTGCTGGGTTTGACCTGGTGTTGATGCCCTACATCGATGCGAAATCGCTCCATCCCATTTGCGGGACGGGTCTGTGGTTTGCGCTGACGTTTCTCATTTTTCCCACGTTGTGACTTCGACTCTGTATCTCGCCGGGCTGGCCTCTCCCTTTCCGGTTTCAGCAATAAAGACTGATCACCCATCGACAGCTTGGCCAGTGCGGCGGCAATCTCCAGTGCAGGTACATCGTGCTCCTGCTGAAACTGCTCCAGCAGGCTTTGCATGAATTCCAGTTCTCCTGCTGCAATGGTATCGCTGATGCGCTGTTTAAAATTGGCGATACGCTTGTTGTTCACCATTTCGGTGGTCGGCAGCTCGAGGGATGCGATTTTTTGTCTGGTTGCCCTCTCTATGGCTTTGAGCATGCGACGTTCGCGCGGGGCAACAAAAAGAATGGCGTCACCGATACGTCCGGCGCGCCCGGTTCGCCCGATGCGATGGATATAGGCCTCGGTGTCATGGGGAATGTCGTAATTTATGACATGGCTGATCCGCTCAACATCGAGGCCGCGAGCGGCCACGTCTGTAGCGACCAGGATATCGAGAGAGCCACGCTTCAGGCGCTCGACCATCTGTTCCCGCTGCTTCTGCACCATGTCTCCATTCAATGCTGCGGCGGCATAACCCCTGGCTTCCAGGCGCTCAGCCAGTTCACTGGTGGCGGTCTTGGTGCGTACAAATATGATGATGGCGTCGAAGGTCTCCACCTCCAGGATGCGTGTTAGCGCATCGAGTTTGTGCAGGCCGCTGACCTGCCAATAGCGTTGTCGAATGGTATCTGCAGTCGCGGTTCGCGTCTTGATCGCGATCTCGCAGGGATTGTTGAGGTGGTGACGGGCAATGTGTTGGATCTCTTTCGGCATGGTTGCCGAGAAAAGGGCTGTCTGATGCACTTCCGGGATCTGTTGCAGAATCCACTCCACGTCATCGATAAAGCCCATGCGCAACATCTCATCCGCTTCATCCAGCACCAGAGCTTGCAATGAGTCCAGTTTAAGCGTCCCTCTGCGCATGTGATCCATCACCCGTCCCGGAGTGCCGACAACCACGTGCACCCCTCTTTTCAACTGCCTGATTTGACCAGAATAGTCCTGGCCGCCGTACACCGGCAGTACATGAAATCCCTTGATATGGGCCGCATAACGTTGAAAGGCCTCGGCTACCTGAATCGCCAACTCCCGGGTAGGTGTAAGGACCAATACCTGGACGATGTGTTGTTTGGTGTCGAGTCTGGATAGCAGGGGCAGGGCGAAAGCAGCTGTCTTGCCGGTTCCCGTCGGTGCGTGTCCCAACAGATCCCGGCCTTCCAGCATATAGGGGATGGTCTGAGCCTGAATTGGCGACGGTGTTTCGTAGCCGACCTCGTCAAGTGCCTTCAATAAAGGCTTGGGCAGCTTTAAATCACGGAAACTGGAGTGGAGGGCGTCGGTGTCTGACATTGGGGGATTCCTGGTGGGGCGAAGCGATATGGCCATAGGCAAGGCCGGGCGGAGCAGTATAATGTTTCACCTAGTGATTACAATAGCTTATTTAAATTAACCGGGTTAAATGGCGTAAAAAATGAAGATTGAACAGATTTGGGTCGATGCCGATGCCTGCCCGAAGGTGATCAAGGAGATTCTTTACCGTGCTGCTGAGCGGGTAAGGATAGCGTTGATTCTGGTTGCCAATCAGCCATTGCAGGTGCCGGGTTCCCGCTATATCCGCACGGTCCAGGTGGGGGCCGGTTTCGATATTGCCGATAACTACATTGTACAACGGGCGCAGCCCGGCCATCTGGTGGTAACGGCAGATATCCCCTTGGCGGCCGAAGTGATACCGAAAGGGTGTCTGGCATTAAGTCCGCGCGGGGATCTCTATACCGAGGAGAATATCCGCCAGCGTCTGAATATGCGTGACTTCATGGATACATTGCGTGGCAGTGGCATTCAAACAGGTGGACCGGCAGCACTCAGCCAGGCTGACAGGCAGGCATTTGCCAATCAGCTTGACCGCTTGCTGACTTGTTGAGCAGGCGGTCTGGTGGCCTCCAAGACTATTTCAAACCGACCTTTTCGCTGGTGGAACGTGTATCGAGGCTGAGTGCGGAATAGAGCGGGCAGGTGGCGAATAGACCGGTCAGCAGCAGAATAAGCCCAATCCAGCCGACTGGGCTTTGCAATCCATAGAAGATATTTCCGATCAGCAAGATACCAATAATGATGCGGACGACACGGTCGATTATACCGACATTTTTTTTCAGTAAATCCATATGTGTTGCTCCCGATAATAATGATTATAAAAAAGCCTACCATAACCTCTATGTGTATTGATTGTACCCTATAGCTGATTAACAATTGTTTTCATAAAATCGGCCGTTCGATCATGAATCATACGCTTGATATGTTCCTTACAATGTCGCTGATTGCCAATGAACCAATGCATGGGTGAGCCATGAACGCCAAACACTTGCGTGAATCGTTACGCAGCTCAGCGGATCCTGTAATAGCGGAACACTCTCAACGCTTCTTCAAAACCGGTAAGGGTGAATATGGTGAGGGGGATCGCTTTCTGGGTATCCGAGTACCCGTACTCCGGCAACATGCCCGACAGCACCGCAACATACCCATCAAGCAACTCCTTCAATTGTTGCGCTCCGGATATCATGAAGAGCGTCTCTGTGCGCTGTTAATCATGGTATTGAAATATCAAAGCGGTACTGATGAAGAGAGGGAAACAATCTTTCAACACTACTTGAACAATACGCGATATATCAATAATTGGGATCTGGTAGACAGCAGTGCCTACCATATCGTTGGTGTACACCTCGAAAATAGAGACAGGCGCATATTGCACAACCTGGCCAGGTCGGAAAGCCTTTGGGAGCGCCGTATCGCCATTATCTCAACCCTGCATTTCATTAAAAAACAACAGTATGAGGATACCTTAAGGATATCGCGTCAACTGTTGGATGATACTCATGACTTGATACACAAGGCGGTTGGCTGGATGTTGCGGGAGGTGGGAAATCGTGATCTATCCGTTGAGCAGAGATTTCTTCACGAGCACTACCAGAGTATGCCCCGTACCATGCTTCGCTACGCGATCGAGAAGTTTCCGCAAAAACAGCGCAAAGCCTATCTGAATGGCCAGGTTTGATTGTTATGCCGTATAAACTGCATTAAATCAGTCGATATGCCATAATGTGTGTGAAATTTATTATATTCTTCATACGATGGCCGTCACGACTCAATTCCGCTCTTTCTTGCTGCTTGTCCTGCTGGGTTATGCGCCTTCCTGCCTCTCCCATGGGGTGGGTTTGAAGATAGAACGGCAGGAGGCGGCTGTTATCTGGCTTCACCATACCGACGACACTCCCCTGGCCGATGTTGAATACGAACTCACTGCAGACGGTGGGAACGCACCCTATCAATCCGGAAAGAGCGATGCATCGGGTAGGGTTGTGTTCATTCCCGGGGATGTCCGGGGGTGGCGGTTAAGGGTCTTCAGCGAGGACGGGCACGGTATCGATACCGTCTTCGAATTGGCTCCAGGTGTGGCATCACACTCCCATACTGGCCATACCTATTCCGACTTCACCAAACTGATTTTGGGTATTGGTATCCTGTTGAGTGGATTTGGAGTGATGATGTTGTTTACGAAGCGTAAGAGACGGTGATGCATTCAACACATTGCATCTGCTGAATATGCATATACCCGACGGTTTCATTGCACCACAGTTCTATCTGCCGGCCTATGTGGTGACAGGCGGAGCCTGGTTATGGGCGGCGCGGGGTCTTAAACAGCGGCTCAATGAAGAGACCATACCCCGTTTGGCGGTGATCACCGCATTGGCCTATGTCATTGGAATGGTCATGTTGCCTCTGCCTGGGGGAAGCACGGGACATCTGGTGGGAATCGCCATGCTGGCGATGCTGTTTGGTGTAAGGCTGGCTTTTTTGGCATACAGCCTGGTGCTCTTGCTACAGGCGCTGCTGTTCGGCGCGGGGGGGATTACAGCCTTGCCGGTGAATGCATTCGCGGTCGGACTTGTCGGTGCTGCAGTGATGACCCTATGCATGGGTTTGCGAGGTGAGCGAAATCCGCTGCCATTTCTAGCGGCAGGGACATTTCTGGCGGTGGTGATACCCGCTTTGCTGATAGCGTTGGTATTGGGGATTCAGCCGTCCATCGCCCATCGGGATGACGGTACCCCCCTGTTTTTTCCATTCGGCCCCGAGGTGGCGGTGCCCGCGATCCTTCTGCCTCATCTGATAATTGGCGGGGTGGAGGCGCTGCTTACCCTGGCTGTCTGGCGTTATGCCAAGACAAGGGGGTGGTTGGTATGAGGGATTTGCGTTGGATAGTGCTCTATCTGCTTACCGTGGTTGGGGTGACATTGATACATCAACCGTTGTATCTATTGATCGGCCTGGTTGTGGTGATTCTGTTTTCGGGTTCGCTACGTTGGCGTCTGCTACGAAAGGCGCTCCTCTCCGTGTTGCTGTTCAACACAGCTGTCTCCCTTGGATATCTGGTAATCGCCCTGCTGAGGGATGAGTTCCACATCGAGTACCTGATATTGATCAACGCTCGTGTGTTGTTGCTGGTGATGCTGGGATTTTGGCTGAGCGCCAGGATTAATTTCGCCAACGCATTGAGGTTCTCGCCCACACTAACGTTTTTAACCACCTTGGCTGCAGGTCAGATTCGTCTGATGAGCCGCATCATCAACGATTATCGCGCGGCGTTTGAGAGCCGCTGCCTGAAAAGACCGAACTGGCGTGAACGGTCCCGGCTCGCAGTGGTGCAGACGGAAGCGATAGTGGAGCAATCCCATCATGCCGCAACAGAGATCAGCCAGGCGATGCGTTCAAGAGGCGTATTCAATGATTGAACTGGATCGTATCGGATTCAGCTGGCCTGAGGGTCCTGCTGTATTCAAGGATCTGTCCCTGCGGGTGGAGACGGGAGAGAAGTTGGTGGTGTTGGGTGCCAACGGATGTGGTAAGACAACCCTGCTCAAGCTACTGAACGGTCTTCTGTTTGCAACCTCTGGAGACTATCGCTACAGGGGGGATCCGGTCACCAGGCAGCTTGTACGCAGCGGTCCATGGGCCAATCGATTCCGGCGGGAAATGGTATTGCTGTTCCAACATCCGGAGGCGATGTTGTTCAATCCCACGGTTGCCGATGAGATAGGCTATGGCCCCCGCCAATTGGGCATTCCCGACAGTGACAAGCTGATTCAGGAATGGGCCGGGCGTTTGGGGCTTCAACCGTTACTGGAAAAGGCCCCCTATAGCTTGTCCGGCGGTGAGAAAAAGAAAGTGGCATTGGCCGCGCTGCTGGTGCTGGAACCGGCGTGCCTACTGCTTGATGAACCCATTGCCAATCTCGATCCTCGAAGCAGTGGCTGGGTGGTCGATTATCTGCTTGCCACTGAGGCGACAGTGATTATCACGACCCACAATTTAAGTATGGCTGCTGAATTGGGCGAGCGCTGCCTTATCATGGATGAGCGGGGCACGCTCTGTTTTGACGGCCCGGTCAAACAGGCTTTGGCGGATATGGAATTATTGCAGCAAGCCAACCTGGTGCATCGTCATCAGCATCGGCACGGTGCAATCAGCCATTCCCACCCACATGTACACGATTGGGAGTAGATGAAGCCATGACAGATTCCAACGAACTTGCCCGCGTCACTGTTTCACTACCGGAAGGTTTACTGAATGAACTGGATAAACGCTACACCGATCAGGGTTATGCATCCCGTTCAGAGCTGGTGCGGGATATGATAAGAGAAAAACTGGTGGAGGAGCGCTGGGCCGGCGAGCATGAAGATGTGTTCGGTGTATTGACCATCAGCTACGACCATCATCAACGTGGCTTGACCGAGAAGATCAACCATATCCAACATCACAGCTATATCAATGTTCTCTGCACAACCCATGTGCATCTTGATCACCATCACTGTCTGGAAACCATTATCGTGCGGGGAAAACCCGATGAAATAGAACAGTTGGTCACCAAGATAGGCGGTATGCGAGGCGTCAGATTCTCCAAATTGACCCGAGCCTCGATACCGGCGATGTGAATCAATCAGGGTGCCAGGGCCAATCGCTTTAATTGGTTAACAATGGCTCGATAGGCGAGTTATTGATACGTGGCACAACAGCTTACCCGCTCCGATTATTTCTTCTATTGTATTTATCAGGCGGTTGAATGATTTTTCAACAGGGGGTTCGGGTGAGGGAGCTGGAAGAGCGTATTCAAACCATTGGTCACCAGATGTGGGCCGAGATGCAGTCGAGGTCCGATACCCACCCTCGAGGATGGATCGATCGATTGCTTGCCCAATTGTTGGCTGACGATCAGTTTCGCCTGCAAGGTCTTCGCTTCGTCGACACCGTACCGGTGCTGACTGACGACGCACAGCTTGTGAACCATTTCAGGGAATATTTCTCAGTACTCGAAGGTCGTCGCCTGCCGCCGCTGCTGGCCTGGGGGATCAGGCGCAGCACATCTCCGGCACTACCGACAATGCTGGCACCGGTCATCCGCACTGCCGTACGGCGGGTAGCGCAGCGTTTTATCGCCGCCGAAGACGCTGACGGCATACTGGATTGTGTGGCAAAGCTGCATGGAAGAGGGATTCGCGCAAGTCTGGATATGCTGGGTGAAGCGACTGTGAGTGAGGCGGAAGCCCTGGGCTATCAACAGGCCTATCTCGACTTGATTGCCAGGGCTTCCGAAGGTAGTAAAGCCTCTGGTTGGGACACTGACTTGAACCTCTCGATAAAGGTCTCTTCTCTCTATTCACAGATCTCGGCCGTTGACAGTGAAGGCAGTATCATTCAATTGGCCGAGCGTTTGAGACCGATCTGCCATGCCGCCATGACAGCGGGACTCACGCTCACCCTCGATATGGAGCAGTACGACTTTAAGGCGATCATCCTGCAACTGTTCAAACGGTTGGCCATGGAGGAGTCGTTGCGCCAATGGAAAGGGATGGGGATAGCCATCCAGGCCTATCTGCGTGATGCAGATAGTGACCTGGACGAGCTCTTATCATGGGTCGAACTCAGGGGCACGCCCATTATGGTGCGTTTGGTGCGTGGCGCCTACTGGGATATGGAAACCGTGGTTGCAAGGCAGCAGGGATGGCCGGTACCTGTTTGGCCCACCAAAGGTGAAACCGATGCCTGCTTTGAACGCTCCCTGGTCCGGCTTTTTGAATCGCCGCTGATCAGGCCGGCAGTGGCTACTCATAACCTGCGTAGCATTGCCTGTGCCATAGCACTGGCAGAGAAGACGGGTAGAGGTCGGGACGAGTACGAGTTTCAAATGCTGCATGGAATGTCAGGTGCATTGGAACCCCTGATAACCGATCGAGAGTTGACTTTGCGCCATTATCTACCGTTTGGCGAGTTACTGCAGGGTATTGCCTATCTGGTAAGGCGCCTGCTGGAGAACTCTTCGGATCAATCGATTCTACCCCTGATGCCGAAACTGGACATCACCCGGATATTACAGCCTCCCCAGACAGGCGATGCGGAGGAATCGCCGACCCTGCAAGGATTTACCAATCAGCCGTTGCATCGATTCACTCAATTTTCAGAGCGCGAGGATTTTGTTTCTGCACTCGAGGCGGTGGAGAGCGAGCTGGGTAAAACCTACCCGCTGATGTTATCGGGCCACATTGCTTTGGAGGAGCATGTCATCGAATCCACCAATCCCGCCGATACGACGCAACTGATCGGCAGGGTTGTCAGTGCCGGTGCGGATGATGCTGAAATGGCGATTAGGCAGGCCCAGTCGGCCTGCAGCGACTGGCGGGCGAGGTGTTTCAGCGAACGGGCGGACTACCTGGATCGTATTGCCGGTGCATTGGCCGGTCAGCGTGACCGGTTTGCCGCATGGGAGGTGAAAGAAGCGGGTAAGGGGTGGACAGAGGCGGATGCGGATGTGGCGGAGGCGATCGACTTTCTTCACTACTATGCGGAACGTGCGCGAGCCCTCGACAGGGGACAAAACTCATCCCTGCCGGGGGAGGAGAATTGGCTTACCTACCAACCCATGGGTATTGGTGTGGTGCTTCCACCCTGGAATTTTCCATTGGCGATCCCCGTCGGCATGTTATCGGCCGCCATAGCCTGTGGTAATTGTGTGATTCTCAAACCCGCGTCACAGACGCCTGTGGTTGCCTGGCACTTTTGTCGGCTGCTACAGCAAATAGGACTCCCCGAGGGCGTTGTGACCTGTCTCCCGGGGAGTGGGGCTGAGATAGGTGAAGCACTGGTACGCGACCCACGCACCCATTTTGTCGCCTTTACCGGCTCAAGGGAGGTGGGTCTGCATCTCCATCATCTGATGTCACAATCCATAGAGGGGCAGCGTCATGTCAAGCGCCTGATTGCCGAGATGGGTGGCAAGAATGCGATCATTATCGATGCGGATGCCGATCTCGACGATGCGGTTGCAGGAGTTATCGACTCCGCCTTTGGATATCAGGGGCAGAAATGCAGTGCCTGTTCCAGGGTGATATGCCTGGACTCGATCCATGACAGATTCGTATCCCGTCTGACTGAGGCGACACGCAGTCTCTCTGTCGGTGATCCAGCGGAGCCTCGCAACAGGATCGGCCCGGTAATCAGTACCGAGGCAAAACAGCGCATTCAGCAACGTATCGAGGAGGCCAGGATCACGGCGCACCTACACTACATCGGAGCCTCGAAATCGAATCAGGCCCACTATCTGGCACCGGTTATCTTCACCGATGTGGAAGAGGAGTCGCCGTTGGCGCAAGAGGAGATATTCGGGCCGGTGTTGGCGGTGATGCGCGCGACAGATTTCCAGGACGCCCTGCGCATTGCAAACAGCACCGCCTATGCGCTAACCGGAGGGGTCTATTCCCGTCTGCCATCCCATTTGGTACAGGCAAAGCGGGAGTTTGCTGTGGGAAATCTCTATATCAATCGCAAAATTACTCGCGCCATGGTCCACCGACAGCCTTTCGGTGGTTTCAAGTTGAGTGGGATGGGTTTCAAGGCGGGTGGTCCCGACTATCTGCTGCAATTTCTGCAGGCCAAAAATGTAACCGAAAACACATTGCGGAGAGGTTTCGCCCCCGTTAATCCGACTATTGGAGATTAATCCGGGTTTTGCAATGCATATTAGCTAATATTTGCGAGAATTAACGATACGCTGTGTATATAATTATGTGTGAAATCAAAACAACTAAATGACCACAGGATTTCCAATTGCCAGTTAATTGTCCAGGCCTTACCTGATGTGAAAATTAAACCCGGTAAAATTAAGGTTTTTTGGCTGAGAGCCTCTTAAAGGTAACTAAAAAAGATAATTGATTGAAGTCGATATGGAAAAAAAGCCTGAGAGAAGAACAATGGGCGCATACCCAAAATCTCAAGAAAAAGCTGGTGAGATCTTCCGTCTGACAGTCGCCTTTCTGGCGAAACATGAGCTAATTATCAATCCTGTCAATTTCAGCATTGCATACCACTATGTCCTCGGTGAGGATCCCGCTCTGAACGCACGCTTGGACGAGCTGCTGAAGAGTGATAAGGGTTGGCAGGAAGAAACTGTAGGGAAGCTGTTCAGACACTATGTCTGCAATTGTGATGAAGCGGTGTTGAGGGATCTGAGAGAGGAACTGATGGATATCGTCGCCCATACCTTGGGGACCATGATCGATCTGACCGGTAAGACTTCGATAACCAATGAAAAGATTAAAACGCATATCGATACCTTGGCGGAAAGTAACAGGATTGAAAGCGTCATGCAGGCGGTTTCTTCGATCATATCTGAGACCCGCTCACTGGTTACCGAGACGAATCAGTTTGAGACACAACTGCTCAATTCAACTGACGAGGTTGAGAAACTCAAGGAGGAGCTGAGTTATGCCAGGCAGGAAGCGATGCTGGATCCGCTGACGGGGGTGATGAATCGACGTGGATTCGATCAGACACTCGCCTCGATGATCAGTGAGATAGACCAGCAACATACTGCCAATTTCTGTCTGGTGCTCATAGACATTGATAAATTCAAGGAGGTTAACGATAACCATGGCCATCTGCTGGGAGATAAGGTGCTGCGCGCAGTGGCGGAGTTGTTAAATCGTCATACCAAGGGAAAAGACGCCTGTGCGCGTTTTGGCGGTGATGAGTTCGCCATCCTGCTGCCGGATATAGGTTCCAACAATGCGCGGAACCTGGCCGAGCATTTCCGTACCGTTATCGAGAAGATCGTACTCAAACGACCGAATACCGGGAGTGTCGTCGGTGGCATTTCGGCATCGATCGGTGTGGCCGCATTCCGTATGGGGGAGTCCTGCGAAGATTTTCTCAACCGCTGTGATCAGGCGCTCTATCGCTCTAAATCGCTGGGCAGAAATCGGGTGACGCTGGCGGATTGATTTGAATCCCTTTCAAAGGATTCAAATCAATATGTATTAGGGCCTGTTAACAGGCCCTAACCGGCATCTGAATGGTTTGTTTTCAGGGTCGTAATTAACAACATCCTGAAAGGTCAGGCTTGAGATATTTTCTCAAAGGTTCTTTCCATCTCTCCGCGCATCGCGCTATCAGGCATCTTTCCAAAACCTGCGCTCATATTGTCAAGGACATGGTGTACCTTTGAGGTTGCAGGTATGGCACAAGTGATGGCTGGATGGGAGACGATATATTTAAGGAAGAACTGCGCCCAACTGTTGCAGTCGAATTCATCCACCCATTCCGGCAGCGGTTCCTCTTTCACCCGTCTGAACAGGCTGCCTCGCGCAAAGGGACGATTTGCGATCACAGCAATCCCCCTGTCCATCGCCAAGGGTAACAGCCTGTTTTCTACTGCCCGGTCTCTGATATTGTAACTCAGTTGAACAAAGTCGAAAGGATTGTTCGAGAGAGCCCGATACAACTCATCATGATCACGGCCATGAGATGTCGTAATGCCGACATATCGGATCTTACCCTCCGTTTTCATCCTCTTCAGTGTCTCAAGGTGTACTCGCCAGTCTCTCAGATTGTGAATCTGTATGAGATCGAAACGTTCGACGCCCCACAGCTTCCTCGAGAGTTCCATCTGAGTGACACCATGCTCTTTTCCGTCTGTCCAGACCTTGGTGGCGGCAAACAGTGATCCCGGTTGAGTACGTTTTAACAAGGTACCGAGTACATGTTCAGCGGAGCCGTACATAGGGGATGAATCGATCAGTGATCCTCCCATTTTAAAAAACTGCTCCAATACCTTGCCGAGCTTGGCTATCTTTTCACTGTTTCCGGCAGAATCAAAGGTGCGTGAGGTGCCCATTCCAATGACGGGTAATCTCTCATTGCTGGCGGGTATCGTTTTTTTGATTGCTGTTCGTTCTACAGCCTGAATCAAGCTGGGAGTGAGCCAACAGCTGCCGGCCATAGCGGCCATCATTTTGAGCAGTGCCCTGCGTCCAATCGGCTTATCCGATCCGTTCATAGCGTCCTCCTGCAGAAGTAGCATGCAGTCCATTCGCCATGATAGTTTGCCGCCGTCCCAGTCTGTATGCAATCCATGCCCAAAACAGGGAGATCGGTACGGCGATCCAGGCGATGCCGGAGAGCGTGAAGCCGACCGATTTAAGACCTGCATAGACCCAGGAGCTGACGGCATCCCCGCCGCGATAGACTACGGTATCGATAAAATTCTTTGCCTTATATTTCTCTTCCCGACTAAGGACTACATATAGCATCTCGCGGGCCGGTCGCATAATGGCGTAATTTCCCGCCCGCCTCATTACTTGAACAGCGATCAATACTGGTAGTGCCGGATAGAATCCCAACAATACAAAGCCGAAAGCAAGTAGCAGAGGGATCAAAGCCAATGTAATACCCAGGCCAACTCCCTTCACCAGGCGTGATGTCACAAAGGTCTGCAACAATAGAGTAAGCAGATTCACGCTGAGATCGATCGCAGCAAAAACAGATGTGCGCGTTTCCGAGTCGGAAAATGCATCTTTGACGATCTGTGCCTGTTGAAAATAGAGGAAAGTAGAGAGCAGTGTAAACAAAAGCATCAACAGGCAGATTCCCAGCAAGTAGGGGGAGGTGAGGGCAAGGCGTATACCGTCCAGGATTGCTCCTCCCAGCGGCTTGTCATCGAGTCGATGAGGTTCATTGACCTCATGCCGGGTACGTTGCCAGGCGATCAGCCGATAAATGCTGATGATAGATAGACCAAGCAGTCCGGCCGATATCAACAGCATTGATGCATTGCCGACAGATTGAACCAGGAAGGTTGTCAAGAGTGGTCCCGTAATCGCGCCGATAGTTCCTCCTGTGGCGATTACGGCAAACAGCCGTCTTGCCTGTTCATTATTGAACAGATCGGTCATAAAGCTCCAGAAGACCGAGACAACAAACAGATTAAAGACACTCAACCAGACGAAAAAGATCCGGGCAGTAAGGATCTGTGAAAATCCGGATTCGAAAAGCAGATAGAAGAGCAGAATATTGACGATAAAAAAATAGTAGATGTAGGGTAGAAATGATTTGCGTTGCAGATGTGATGTCACATAACCAAACAGTGGCACTGCCAGCAGCATGACGATAAAGGTGGCTGTAAACAGCCATTGCAATTTATCTACCCCCGCTATCACTCCCATCTCGTCGCGGATCGGGCGCAGTATGTAGTAACTGCTGAGCAACGAGAAAAAATAGACAAAGGACCAGATCACCGCACCATATTCACCCGGGTTGATATTGACCATGTTTTTTACATAATTGTGAATGGCGAAGCGTCTGATCATCATAGTTTACAGTTGTCAATCCTTATGGTGATGGTCCGGGAGATAGCCGTTAAAATGCTGTTCTGCCGTGCTTTGTGAACTGCGCACTACCTGAATTATGGGTAATTTAGTAAAAGTTTACGCCATACAAATCCTTCTGTATGACAACACCGCACCCTGCAGAGCGATTAAACCGGCAATCTATTAAGTTGTCGGGCTGATATTATGCGGAAGTTTACAGGGTGGATCTGCTTACCGGCTCTTTTGACTACGCAAACGGTCTAGCAGGGAGTGGGCCTGATCGATGAATTCTGTTATCAGTTCAGGGTCAACTCGCCTGTCTTTCTGGTAAAAGATCACTCGATCGCCCCGACTCTCAACCACCCAGCCGGGATTGTTGGCGAAATGGGTCAGCAGGTCATTATTGAATAACGATCGCACTTTTGCCTCTTCACGGGCGGCCAGACGGTAGTTTTGAGTAAAGTTCGGGGCCTCATCAAAAGCCACTGTTCTGAAGTCTGTATTCAGCGTGCGTTTAGACCTGTCATTCGGACTCAGATCGAAGTGTGGCAGGGGAGTGATTTCGTGGAAGGCAACCACTGTTTGCATATGTGTCAGTATTACACCCTCGTCAGTCAAACTGGGGATTTCTCGCCTGCCTTCAAACCCCTGAGTGGCTTCGAAGGTGTAGTTGAAAACCAAAAGACGGTCTCCGATACGTCCGCCTCGCATCATGTTCTGAATCAGTGGCTGTCCCTGGCTGAAAAGATAGAAATCAGCGTCATCAACGAATTGGGGCAGTCTCTGTTGACCGGGATCAAGCGTGAGACCGATGCGTTGGGCCGCTTTCGCAAGTGCGTCACGGCGGTGGTTCTCGAAATACCAGGCGGCAACGAGAATAACAGCGACGATGATCAGAAAAATCGTGATTTTCAATCTCCTTTCCCCTTGTGCTCCATCTGCGATTCCAGAATTAGGTGGGTCCAGTTACAATGTCACTGCATGACAGAGATAATCTCGTTTTAAGCTTGTGGCCAACAATCAGCAATATTTCAACTTGGAATTGAGATTCTATCAGAATTGATATTCCGGTTGCCGGTGCGATGGATAAAATTTAACAATCCAGTCGAATTATGGCAGGTATAAACAAACCAGTGAGCGATTCACAAATAGGCAAGCGGTTCGAAGGTGATCTCGATCTTCACAAAGCCCAGGATATCAAGTTACCTAAGACGCTGTTTGTTCATGGTAATCTGGACCTTTCAGGGAGTCATAATGTCCGCTTGCCCAAGCGTCTGCATGTCGCCGGAAACCTTGATATGTCGGATACGATGATCGAGGAGTTGCCTCCCAGGCTTCGTGTCGATGGTGACCTCAGTCTGTTCAGCACAAGGATTCATACGCTGCCTAAAGGCATCAGACTCGGCGCCGGACTCGATCTGCGGGCAAGCAGAATCATGAAGCTGCCCAAGGGCTTGGTGGTACCGGGAGATCTGGAGCTCTCCGGTACTCTGATAGAAAGCTTACCTAATAATCTCAGCGTGGGTGGGGATCTGTATCTGGGCAATTCTGAGCTGACCGGACTTCCCGCAAATCTCAAACTGGGTGGAGGATTGGATCTGTCCGCGACACCCGTCAAGGAGTTGCCGAATGGCCTGAAGATCGGCGGCTGGTTGAACCTGGTCGGGACTTCAATAAAGCGCCTTCCCAAAGGGCTTAGCGTGGGCGAATGGCTTGATCTTCGGGCCGTTGATATCAAAAAACTGCCCAAGGATCTTCAGGTGGGTGGTGATCTCTACCTGGCGGGTACGCGAATCAAGCGGTTGCCCGGCAACATCAGGGTGGGAGGGGATATCGAGTTTTGAATCAGAGTATACTGTCTAATTGCACAAGCCATGCTTTTCGATAAGCGCCTGCTGTAAAAACGGTTGAGCAAAGACTTGCAAGTCCCGATATGCCAATTTAGTGATGTGTGACAAATCCTCGGTGTAATAGCCTTCCTTACGGTTTCCTTCTGAATTGGTCATCAACCGCTCAATCTCCAAGACACTGACTCCATGCTCGTTCGCATAGTTTCTGATCCATTCATTGACCGCTAAGACATTCGAACTGATGTAATCCTGAAAACTTCGTTTTCCCAATATTTTTCCGATAAACTGCATGACAGAAGTTTTTATGTCTGACGGCATACCGAAAGTTACCTCAGTTGCGATTATCGGTATGATTCCCGCTTCTTTAGTGCGGTCTATCATGTATTTCAGATTCTCAATTGCTGTTTGGCGTGTCTGCGCTTCCAGTTCCATTGGCGCATTCGAGAAATCATTGATATGGCCCCAGATAATGACCGCTGCAGGATTGTTGGAGATGGCATCGGCTTCAAAGCGCCCGCGAACCTGAGTTGAGGTCTCACCGGATATACCTTTATTGACAACCGGGAGACATGCCACTTCACTTAATGGCCAACCTTGCAAATAGGATGCGCCTATCATTACGATCTGTTGCGAACCAGACTGATCGCTTGTCTTATCCGACAAAACCGGACCTGGGTATATTGTGATCGAAAATACAAAAAGCACCAAAGACAAAGGAATGGGAAGTTTCATGGGATAGATCAACTTTCCTGTAATTTAATTTCGAAATTAATGATATGCAGTATGCACTACACGGCTGGTATTAAATAGACAGCAGATTATGAGTTTTTCATCTTTCGAACATATCTTCAAGAGATTATTATTGTTGTATTTTAATATCTTTATTCTACTTCTCCTTCCGATAAATATTTACAGTAAATAGTGTGCCGTCAGCAATCTTTCAGCATGAGGTTTGAATAGGCGGGCCTCTCTGCCCGCCGGTCGGGTATCGATGGCGGTTCTACTATTCTGTTAAAATGCCGAACGACTCTATCTCAGCCCTGCTCATAAGGTAGATATCGTCGGCAGGAGCGGCATAAATCGTGAAAAAGTAAAAATCCTTCCCAACAGGTTCGCTCAGCATTTCATTGAAATAGGTGATCTGGGCATTATGCAATGGGCTGTCAGCCGGGAGATCTACCGCTTCGATACCGTTTTCAAAGTCAGACCAGGAATGTACCCCGAACGTTGCGCCTTCTTCCATGGTGCGTTGATTGCCTGAGCAAAACAGATCGACAGCGCCTGAGGCGATATCGCTGGTACTTTCCAGGTGGGTGGACAACCCCGACTTTCTGATGAGTCTGCCTGTCTGCATGTTGATGTCGTCGTGAATCGAACCTGAGATTGTCCCTTCTACGATTGTCGTTACCTCCGGGTGGTCAGATACCAGATCGAAAATCTGATTGTAGGCCCGGGTGCCCAATCCCCCTGACAGGCGTAGATTTTCACCGAGTTGGAACTCCGTATCGAGATAGGCCCTCTCCCCATCGATCTCAACACGGCTGGTTCCTCCAGAAATCATGGATTGGGTGAGTTTCATGTGGATGTCCTTTAGCCGTCCTGTGTTTTCTCCTGTACCGACACAGTTCCGCCCGGTGGCGGAGAAGACCACTGCATCTTCAATGACTGTCGAAGCTGTCTTCACACTGCTGATTTGATCGCAGTAGTAGCCATTTTCGGCATCCGGCAGGTTCACAAGAACCCACTCAAAATCAGGTAGAAAACCGTCTTCCGTCGACATGGTAAGGATAGGTGACTGGTTATCTTCGCCAAAGGCTGCCAGCCCCAAGGCCTGGTACTCCTGCTGTGGTTCAAGTTGGATCAACAACAGGCCGCTATAGGCTAGTGTCGTGCTTGCCCCATCGACAGTCACACTGCCATATTCATAATTAGCCGGTTGATTCAGTGACACGAATTCCGCAACCTTGCTCCCATTCGAGTCGCCATTACAGCCGGTCAGCAGCGGCAATGCGGTAAAACATGCCAACATAACCGCTTTAATCGTAAACATGACTATCTCCACTCAAAATTACAATCTAACCGACCACCCGGTGGCCGCGCTGCTTCATGCATTCGACAACGATCAACTTGCGCTCCTCCCGGGTTTCCCATGCCCGTTCGCCGGCACCCAGCATGCCACCGACTATTGCACCGCCAACTGCACCTTCCGAACCTTCATCAATAGCGCCAACCAGAGCACCTATTGCTGCACCCAGTAAGGCTTCCGATTTAACGTCATCGTTGGTGAACCTCCTTTTCTGGGAGAGGTTGCTGCAGGCAACCAGATCGACTTCATAATTAGAATTCTTGTCGCCATCCACGATTGGGTGGTATTGACTACTGGTCGTTCCGCATCCACTCAACAAGAGCGTTATTGAAGCTGCAACTATTATTTTGGGATTGAGTAACATGGCAAATCCTCTTTTATCGTGTTAATCGATGCTGACAGTATCCATCGCCTGTGCATATATGTCTGTCGCAAGAGGGTCTGCTTATGTAAGGATTTGTAGAGACTGCGTATCTTTGGTGAGACGGGTTGGGCAGTGCCTATAGAACGGGAAAATATATAAAAGTATGGGTTACCGGACTTTTCCGGAGACGCCAGGCCAACGCAATTCAACGCATAAACCACCTGACTCGATGTTCCTGGCAACCGCTACGCCATTGTGCTGCCGCATTATCAGCTGCACGAATGCAAGCCCCAATCCAATACCGCCGGTCTCGCGGCTCCGGCTCTTATCGATGCGGGAAAAAACCAGGAAGATATCTTCCAGCTTTTCAGCCGGAATGCCCGACCCGTCATCCTCTACCTGGATCACGATATCATTCTGCTTCACCAAGACACGAACTGCGATCCCGGTCTCGGTAAAATGCACAGCATTCTGTATCAGGTTATGCAGGGCTCGTCTAATCAAGCCTTCATTTCCATAACCCTGTGTCCCCCTCTGACAAGTAACGTCGATTTTGATAACCTTGTCCTGATAGCACTCGGCAACGGAATTTGCCAGCGCACACAGATCAATCGCTTCATCGATCGATGCCTTTTTGCCTTGCAGGCGGGTATACTCCAGCACATCCTCAACGGCGCAATCCAGCTCGTCCACATAGGCATCGAACTGCTCGATTTGTTGCTGCAGGGCTTCAATCGTGTGCTTATTGCGTGACAGATCAAGGGCAAAACGGATACGGCTCAGAGGTGTGCGCAATTCGTGCGGAATAGCACCGATCATGAGCTGCTGTTCATGAATCTTGCCTTCCAGCTGGTCGGCCATGCTATTAAAACTTTTCGCCAGTAGCTCTACCGGTGGGCGGGGTTTGTCTATTCTGGCGCCTAATTCTCCCTTCCCGAAAAAGCCCGCTGCCTCAGATAGTTCATTGACAGGTTTCGATACCGAACGAATAATCAGAATTGTACCGAATGCCTGCGACAATGATATGAGTAAGAGCGGTAGGACCAACCATATGGCCTCATCTGTGTTGATATCGCTGAATGGTGGTGTGTCTGTCTCGGAGATCTTCAATACACTGTCGTTGTTGGGCAGGGCGAATAGACTGTACCAGATATCTGTCGAGATATCACAAAGGTATTGTCTTGGGCCTTCACCTAAGAGTGCCTTTCGCTCAGCGCTATTAAGCAATTCACGGCCGACCAACTCCATGACCAAATCGAACACAGGCTGATAGTCGGAAACTGCCCGATGCCATTGACCTTGCGGTGTCTGTTCCAACTTGAGCATAAGTAGTTGGTGGTCCACAATCACTTCCTGTTTGAAGTCAATCCAGTTGCTTTTCAGTAAAACCGGCCTGAATATCACAAATATCATGACAAAAAACATCACTATGGAGAAAAGAATGACCGCAAGGTAGGTTTTGAGAAAAAACAAGCGCATTGGCGTTCAGCTATCCTGAGTCAAACTGCCCATACAAGTATGAACAGCACATGTAAAATATGATAGTCATGTTGTTTATCGCTTTTGTATGAAACCGTAAGCATCGAGGAATTAAAACTACCTGTTACATAGAGAGACCGAACAGAGTTTATTTTCTTGACATCAGGTACCCCTTACCGCGTATTGTCTTGATGTAGCGATAGGGCGGACTTTCGTCTTTCAGCTTCCTGCGCAGGGTTGAGATACGTAAATCGATAGAACGATCCAGACCATCGTATTCGATACCCCTAGTCATCTTGAATAACTTGTCCCGACTGACAGGAGTGCCGGCATTCTCCATCAACACCACCAGTAGTTCGAACTCACCAGTGGTCAGATCCATCTGTTCCTCACCTTGCATCACTCGAAGAGAATCACGGTCCACTCTGATATCCTGTACAACCAAGCTGGATGAGTCCATATGCACCGGTGAAGCAGAGCTTCGGCGTAATGCCGCCTGGACATGCGCCAACAATACATGGGGCCTGATTGGTTTTTTTAAATAGTTATCGACGCCCTGTTGGAGGGATGCCACCTCGACCATATCATCATCTTTTGCCGTCAGCATGATAATGGGATTAAAGAACTCTTTGCGGATACGCCTGCAGATTTCAATACCATCAATACCAGGCAACATGAGGTCGAGGATTACCAGGTCCGGGACTTCGGTGGTGATGGCGTTGACCGCCTCATCGCCATTAAAGACCGATTTGACCAGATAGCCTTCGTCGCGCAGGAATTCGGACATCATCCGGTTGAGTTCCATATCGTCTTCAATCAAAACAATTGAGTGATTACTGGTCATTTTAAATTACTTTTCGGTTGTTAGATTTCAAACTTAACATCTGTCGGTGTGAGCCGCTGCATAGCCTGCCGTCAATCTGGCTCTCTACCATCATGCAAAAAGAGTAACTTCTGAGTGGGTTGATTTGTGGAGGTTCTCAGTTGCTTTGGTGTTCCGAATATATTTTATATTGATAGGGGCTTCAAGTTTACCAACCAAGCATATACGGACGTACTGAAATCGCCAGCGATAAAGAGTGGAATGAGTGGTAAACAATTATACAGTTTGTAACTCAAATCCAAGGACCTGTGAAAATCCTGGACAGCAGGTAATAATTTCGGCCTACTGTTGGCATAGCATTATGTAAAAGCGAATGGCGTTATACCGAAACCAAAGACCAGTATGAAATAACACACAGACTGACTGTTTGGATTTATCCCTTCAACCAGTCTACAAGGTGTTCCACTGCGGTTGTAACCCGGCCGCAATATCGGCGAATGAATTCATCATCTATCGTTTCGGTTTCGGCCATTTCCAGGGCATGTGACCCATTGAAATCCACTACAGCGATGCGCGTGGAGAGTTCCTTTGTATGGCGTCCAAAACAGGCGCCTGGCAACAGCGCCACACCCTGCTCAAGCAGCAACCGGTCGCAAAAACTCAGGCTGTCCATGACGCCGCGGATGGCCAGTTGCTGACGATAGGCATCAAAGCGGGGAAAGAGGTAAAAACCACCTGAGGATGGGTGGAGCGCTGCACCGGTATCCGATAGCGTCCTGTAGGCATAATCAGACAGCGTGGAGAGAATCGCTCTGCATTGATTCAGATAGACCGCCATCTCGGGATGATCCTCCATGGCGGTAATCGCAGCATACTGTATGGGTGCACTGGTGGAGGTGAATGTTTCACTGGCAACAGCGGCCACTGCATCCGCCAGCCAGTTGAGACCGTGGGGAAAGACGAAGAAACCCAGTCGCCAACCACCGGCACCGCACCATTTGCTTAAACCATTGCTGATGATGGTGCCTTCCGGGTAGTAGCGTGCCAGAGAGCGATGACTACCCTTGAAATGCGTACCGCTATAGATCTCATCGGAGAGGGCAAGCACGCGGTACTTTCGTAATACATCCGCCAAGGCTTTGAGTCGTTCCTCAGTGTAACAGAGACCGGTGGGATTACTGGGCGAGTTGAGAATCAAAAGACGCGGACGATCCGGATCTTGTCGACACAATTCTTCCAGGATTTCGGGCTCCACCCCTAATCCTGTTTCCGGGCGTGTACGAAGCCAATGGATCTGCCGGCCGATGATACGTGCCTGTGGCGCATAGGAGACCCAGGATGGCGAAGGGATTACCAGGTCACCGTAATAGACCAATTGAACCAGAAACATCAGTTCCTTGGTACCGGGACCCACCACGATATTGTCGACAGCGTAGTCAAGACCCTCGGTGCGTTTCACCCAGTCTACTATTGCCTCACGAAGCGCGGGGAGTCCCTTGACCGGCAAGTAGTCTTTCTGATGGGCGTTTCTCGCGAGGCTCTCGCGCACATGTCCCGGTACGGGAAAAGGGGACTGTCCCAATCCCAGTCGATAGACATCACGCCCTGAAGCCATGAGTTGACGCGACCGCTCATTGATCGCCAGGGTTGCGGATTCTCCCATACCCCTGATATTTAAATTGAGATAGACCTCAGGGGAACGAGGTTGATTGACAGACATAAACTGACCCTTGTATTGGTTGTTCTCTACACATAATAGCGGTGATCACAGATGCCTATCCGGATCATCCATATTGTTAATACGATCGTAATAGTGTTTAGGATGTCTGATGAATCGGTCATCCTGAAAACAACCGATCACTCGTTTGATGAGTGTTATTAGTTTCATAAAACCGGCAAGAGAGCATTGCCATGTGCAAAATCGATACAGAACAGCCCCCTCACCCGGTATGGATACCTTCCAAAAAGCTGATGGAACAGAGCCAGATGGCACTCTTCATGCGCCAGGCAGGGGAGCAGCAGGGGCGGGAATTTACTGAGTATGGTCAACTCTGGGAGTGGTCTGTCACTGACCCCGCCACTTTCTGGGGCGCCTTGTGGCGCTTTTGCGCTATTGTTGCCAGTCGAGAGTGGGACGAGCTACTGCAAGATGGTAACCAGATGCCGGGGGCTCGCTGGTTTACAGGTGCAAGACTCAATTTCGCGGAGAATCTGCTGCGTTTCAGGGATGATCATCCTGCATTGATCTGTATTGGCGAGGAAGAGGACGGTGACGGTGGTAACTTGCAATATACTGAGCTCTATCACGCCAGCGCCCGGCTTGCCGCGGCACTTCGTCAACTGGGTATAAAACCGGGTGACCGGGTTGCCGCCATCCTGCCGAACATTCCACATGCGGTAATAGGTATGTTAGCCACATCCTGGCTGGGTGCCGTGTGGTCATCCTGCTCACCGGACTTCGGTAGTGAAGGGATTGTCGATCGATTTGGACAGATCGAACCCAAGCTGCTCATAGTCGCAGATGGTTATCGCTACAAAGGTCGATCCATCGATATTCGCGATAAGATCAATCGGGTTAGGGCGGGGCTGCCTGGCTGTGAGCACTGTCTGTTCGTGTCCTGGCAGGGGACAGGTGAAATCGAAGATGCGATCCACTGGGACAGTGCATTGGATAACGATTTCCCTTTGCCACCCTTCGCCCAGCTGCCTTTCGATCATCCGCTGGCAATCCTGTTCTCTTCAGGCACCACCGGAAAACCGAAATGTATCGTGCATGGAGCCGGCGGCACGTTGTTGCAACATCTGAAAGAGCATCGACTGCATACGGATATCCGTCGCGAGGATCGTCTGTTCTACTTCACTACCTGTGGCTGGATGATGTGGAACTGGTTGGTCTCGGGTCTTGCTTCCGGCGCCACTCTGATACTTTACGACGGTAATCCCATGTACCCGATGCCCGATCGTTTATGGCGTGTGGCGGATGATATAGGGATTACCGTATTCGGTACCAGCGCCAAATATATCTCGGCTCAGCAGAAAGCGGATGTGACGGTGAAGCACAACCTGCCTTTGTCTGAGTTGCGCACGCTGCTCTCCACCGGTTCGCCACTGCCACCCGAGGCCTTCGACTATATTCACCAGGCGATCAAACCGGGAGTACAGATCAGTTCCATCTCGGGAGGTACCGATATCATCTCCTGTTTCGCTTTGGGAAATCCCATGCTGCCGGTGTATCGCGGCCAACTGCAGTGTCGTGGTCTGGGGATGGCGGTGGATGTGTACGATGCTGAAGGAACGAGTCTCAACGATCAGCCGGGTGAGATGGTCTGTAAAAGGCCCTTTCCCAGCATGCCGGTCGGCTTTTGGAACGACAGTGACGGGCGCCGTTATCGTGCTGCCTATTTCGAGCGTTTTGCAGGTGTCTGGAACCATGGAGACTGGACACGCATAACCGGGCAGGGCGGACTGATCATAGAGGGTCGGTCCGATACGGTGCTCAATCCGGGTGGTGTACGTATCGGCACTGCCGAGATCTACCGTCAAGTGGAACGGCTGCCACAGGTGAAGGAGTGTGTCTGCGTGGGACAACAGTGGGATGATGACGTGCGCGTGGTGCTGTTCGTGGTCCTGCAACAGGAACTGGATTTGAATGATGAACTACGCCAACAGATAAATGACACCCTACGGATAAACGCCAGTCCTAGGCATGTGCCTTCAAAGGTGATCCAGGTGACCGATGTTCCGAGGACGCGCAATGGAAAAGTGTCTGAAATCGCCGTTCGGGATACCATCGAGGGAAGAGCGGTTGCCAATACGGAGTCGCTGATTAATCCCGATGTCTTAGTACAATATCGTAACCTGCCTGAGTTGGCTGTTTCATGAAGGTGCGGATCGGAACAGAACAGGGAGGGCCGCCGATGCGGCAGATATCATATACCTGCCGCTGTAGATAGATTATCCGTATTGATACAGGCGCCTATAGAGACTTCAGATATTCGACCAGGTCGGATTTGGCATTGGCACTGAGAGATAGGCCAAAGTGGCTATCATAGTGATCGACAACATCCATCAGTGTGGCGAATCGGCCATCATGGTAATAGCCTCCCTTGCTATGAGTCCACAACCCCTTGAGAGGTGCCGTTCGGTAACCATCCTCGGGACCACGCCGGGCCTGGAAATCATCAATGCCGATTTCATCCGGGAAATGTAGATTCCAGCCTGGTTCGCTAAACAGTGGAGGTACATGGCAGCGTGCGCAATCAGCCTGATTCTCGAATACCAGCTTTCCCCGTTTGGCCGCCTCGTTATCATAACTCCGGCGGGGTGGCTTAGGTGCTTTGAGCGCAAGTTGATACTGTTGCAGTACAGCCAGTTTCGGTGTTACCCGATCAACTTCAGGTCTGGTATCGCCAAATCCATTGGCCGCGGCTACCGGGAATTTATCGAAGTCATCGAGACGTGGATCATAGAGTGTACCTTGGCCGCCCATCTCCAGAGTCGCAACAAGGGCATTCCAGTGAGTGATCGACCCCCAACCGGTCCAGGTATGCAGATTGATGCCTGCCAGGCCGAATGCAGGAGGAATCAGAACAGCCCCTGACCTGCCGTCCGGCTGAAAAGCCTTGCCGTCGAGCAGCAGGGAAGCATCAAATTTTCCCGCTCCCCAGCTCATGAGTACGCTTCTGACCGTTTGCTCATCGACATTCAACAGTTCAGTGAACGGCGAGAGATCCGGCGCAAGGGCGATAATCAATCCTGGGTCGAGATCACGGTTGGCCCAACCATCCAATCGACGACCGATACCACCGGCGAAAGAATCATCTACCGTACTGTGGCAAAGCGCACAGGTGATGCCCACTGATTCCAACCTGCCGGCTTCATCTAGCTTCCCCTTTAAACCCACCACTGCATCGAGTTCGAGCAGGGCGAGTGTTGTTGCGGGATCGGTCAGATCCACCTTGCCCTGTTTCAATGCGCGTTGCAGTTTTTTTGGCAGGGCTTTGATGTCGACTTTCAACCCCACGGCCAGGGCAGTCGTCGGATCGACACCGGGACCCACCCCTCCCAATGACTCACCGGCAATGGCTTCATGCAATCTTAACCGCTCTGTCCAAAACGATTCATCACCGAATGTATCGTGTCTGAATGTCTGTCTTCCCTTCGATACAGAGGATAAAACATCGAAAAAAAGACCCGCATCATGGAAGTGTCGGTTTGCAGCCTGCGCAGAGGTGGGTAATGCAAACGTTAATGTCAGAGCAAGCAGTTGTATACTAATCAGTAGATTGCGACATTTCATGATTTGTTCTCCCATCACGGCAGGTTGATGGATTGTTTAAGAAGCAGGAACACGCGATAGACAATCGCATCGCAACGGGCGCCTGCAAATGGATAGGCGAGAGCACTGATCTCTTCCAAACGATATTTATATTTGCTGCGTAGAATCGATTTAGCCCTGTGCAGTCGTGTTTTTACGGTTGCTGGATTCAAGTCCAGTGCCTTGGCGGTTTCATCGGTACTCAAGCCTTCAAACTCACGCAACATCAGCACCAGGCGAAAATCCCGGGGCAGGCTGTCCACCGCTTTTTCCAGCATTCGCACCATTTCATCGTTCATCGCTGTCATTTCAGGCTCGATGGTTTCATCGGCGGTCAAACTGACAGCATCAATCGGTAGAGAGACGGCATGCAGCCCCGACTCTTTGCGGGCAATTCGAAACGCAATACGGGATGCGATACGCATCAGCCATGTAGCGAAGCCATCGGGGCCATGAAACTGATGCAAATGCTGAAATGCACTGACATAAGCCTCCTGGACCGCATCTTGCGCCAGTGAATCGTCCGTCAGAATGCCATATGCCAAGCGAAACAACCTGCGGTTGTAGCGCCTCATAATCAACTCATACAATGGATGATCGCCATCAAGAATACGGGCAATGACCTCACTGTCGCTGAGTGCCTCAAATAACCGAAGATTTTCCCTCATTTTTGGTTTGTCGTCTTTCATAACCTTAAAGAGGCATCTGGTTATTGATAGGTTCCCACTAAATTTCAAATGATCTGAGCATGGGGTATGCAACACCAAGGGTATTCGCGCGCAAGCCGAGATAGTGGGGATTTATGATTTAACTGACAAACATATCCCGCCATACAGGAAGACAATATCCACTATGTGAGAGGAGGGAATTGATCGGGTGAAGCTCTGATTGATTCACCATTCCTGGCGCAGCGAGGCACCGACGAGAAATCCTGCGCCAATCTTTCAATGACTGACTGGAATCCTGCCTTCGCTGGATTGACTGTGCTGTGATCGGTTTGCGCTACCTTAGTAAAACCTGGATACTTTCCGTGTCAGCTACTTCGCCGTGTAGCTGAATTTCTGGCCGCCGATGCTCGCCTCATACATCAAGCCGCCCTTGGCGACGGTAAAGGTGGCCATGCCTTTGTGATATTTACCTGAGGTGATGGCATCATGCTGACCGCCACTTGCGCCGACAGAGCTTCCTGTGGTCGTCGCAGCGGCTGAGGCGCCCGCGGTGATCGCGACAGCGGTAGCCTGCGCGCCGAATTCGAAGTTGCCGCTGGTAAACTCATCCAGTGCCCGCTTGTCCTGGAAAAAAATAATCATGCTGTAGGCCTGTCCGCCGAGTTGCAGGCCGATTGTTACCTGGGTGACCTTGGTATCGCCGATGTGTACGCCGTTCTCGTAAACACGCCCCTTGCCGAAGGCGCCGCCAATGCCGATCCCTGCCTTTCCAACGGTGGGAAAAACAGCATAGCCCTGGTGGTTGTCGAAGAACCATCCACTTTCACTGGCGGCATTAAAGACATCAACTGTCTCCTGATATTCATCGGCCCAGGCATTCACCACCGAGAGAAGAAACAAGACAGTAATCGAATAAATGGATGTGATTCTAATATTCATTATTGTTTACCCTCCAGTCAGCGGTGTGGGAATGATCTGCTGATAGGCATACTATCAACCATAGATATTATAGATGGGGAGAAGTTTTATATTCCCTCCATTTTACCTCAATTAGGCCACGCTTTTGATCATAAGGTTATAAATATAGAAAAAATATAAGCGGTTAATAAAATGTGTCTTATTTTGTAAACTTTTTGCTTCGATCGGGTGTATGGCGATAACTAGGGCCGCCTTGATTATTACGCGGAACGGCTTTATCAGTTAGTACCTATTTTTTAAACCACTTTGTTGCAACAAGGTTTGTCATGAGCATGGTCTGTTACAAGTAGTCAAAGCTCCATATACATGGATATTGTGTCTTGACGAGAATATAGGAATTGATAATAAATACGATTGAGCTCAGAAATGATGTGCCCAACTTAGTTCCAGTTCCCACTGTTCCATTTCCACCGAGCCTGTCTGGCCAGGTGTGAAGACCGGATTGCTTCCCTCGATCTTCTCATTCAGTGCACGTGTCAATGACAGATTGATTTGATTCATTTTATTAAAGGAAAAAGTGGTGCCGAAGCTCAGGTGGTTACGGATCGTTGCCGGTGCAAGTACATTGAACAGCGCCTGTCCGCCTTCAAACAGCTCATCGGCACGGCTATATCCTGCTCGAAAGGTCCATTGAGGATCATATTCCCACTGTACCCCGAATTTCCAGATTCCCATGTCGTCCCAACCAAACCCCAAGCCCTGATCCGAACCAAGGCGCTGACTGGGATTGGCGAAGAAGTTGACATCATTGCCATTCGCGAGAGACCTCACTTCACCGTAATTGATGTATTGATAGTCAAGCGCCAATGTAACCGTTGGGCTGGCAACATAAGAGAGTCCAATGACCCAGGTTGAGGGGGTATCGAAATCCCCCTGTTCCGCAAACAGGCCCTCGTAGTCGTCAAATTCCGACATATAGAGGCGGCTTTGGTATGAGGCGCCCAGTGACAGCCTGTCATTGACCCTGCCCAGCCAGCCTATCCGTACACCGTAGCCCCATGACTGATCATAACCGTTGTTGGTTACCTTGCCCGTTGCGGTTGTCGCCATGGGATTGTCGAACGGTTCCAGACCTTCCGCCTTGAACCGTTGCACAGCGACTATGGGCATGATACCCAGCCAGTGGCCATCACTGACCTTACGGGCATAGGTGACACCGAGAAACAGTTGGGCGAAATCCACGCCTGTCGGTGAGCTGGTGGGAATGCCGAAGGCAGCCCCGAAATTACCGAACACCGCGCTATCGTATTCGGTATTCATGCCGCCGTTGCCACCGACGGAGATACCGATACTGCTATGTTCGTCCAGGGGCCTGTTCCATCCGACATGAGGCACAAGAAATATATCGTTTTCACTGGTGTATTCGCCGGCTGGAATCTGCATCGGTGAAAGGGCGTCGTTATTGGCGGTAAAGCCGCGGTCGGAAGGTGAGAAAAGGGCCATGCCCAGATCCGTTCTGTGACCGAGCAGAACCATGCCGGCAGGATTGGTCGCGGCGGCGAGGGTGTCCTGGGGAAATGCAACACCGGCACCCGCCATGCCCTTGTTGGTGGTGCCGAACCCGGTGGGGGAATAACCATTGGTTGCGTGGGCTGTATGGCTCACAGAGATGATTAGTACAAGCCCTATGAAGCGGGACAGCCGGTGAGTTACTGTTGATCGCCTACCCAATAAGAAACCGACTGTCATAATGAAATTCCCCAACAGATATGAATAGTGACTATGTGCCCTAGGATTCAGGCAGGTAACATTATTGTATTAAGTACTATAAAACCACAAACTGGTGGAACTTAAGAATATTGGAAAATCAATTTGTAACAATTGTTTTACATCAATAAGCAGAGCGCTTCCCCAGTATGGAAATCCGGGTTGAATGTATTGACCGATGATTTTTCGTTATATTCTTTCCTGATCCCTCAGCACTTTTACCTGAAACAAGGCATTCCTTTCTTCTTCCTCCAGCGCATTTTCAATGAAACGAATCGTATTGCGATACTGGGGGATGATGTTATAGCGCAACGCATTCACCCGCTTCTGCGCCTTGCGTTGTTCGGCAATCAGACGGTTGAGACTCATCGAGACTTCGCCCATCTTTGCAAGCTGAAGCGAGGCTTCGGCAAAGTGGAGGCGGGTTTCATCGAAGCTGGGATCGGTGCCGAGCAGGCCGACCGGGTTGAGTGGCAGCAGTTGTCCGCTGACAGATGGGTATTCCACACCGAGGTTTCGCCGCGGCAGGATTTTCAGATCCAGCACGGGTTCCACCCCGAGGGCCGCCTGATTGACGGCACGGCTGCCCATGCGCAATTGCAGCATGCTGAGCCAGTGATAAGCCAGTTTAGTGGCTTCGTGGGCTTGATCTCTGATCTTGCGGTATTCACCGATGCGTTGATAGACCAGTCGCGTAAGCAGCTCCCGTTTGCGTTCCAGCAGGCTGTGGCCCTCCTCAAGAAAATTGAGCTGCCGTTTCAGATTCAGCAGGGTGTTCTTGGTCGGGGCCGCTTTGATGCGTTTACCGGTCATGTGCTCTGCCGATGGTACTTGGCGATCTCGGTTTCATTGACCCGGGTCAGCGCCTGTGGCGGGAAGGTGGAAAGCAGATCCCAGGCCAGGTTGAGGGTCTCCTCGATACTGCGGTCTTCATCCTCCCCTTGTTGTACAAAACGCTGTTCGAACGCATCGGCAAACTCCAGATAGCGGCGGTCACGGGCGGATAGCTCATCGGCGCCGATGATGGAGGCCAGATTGCGCGTCTCCAGGGCTCGGGCGTAGAGGGCATAGAGCTGGTTGGAGACGTGGGGATGGTCCTCTCGGGTGAAATCCTTGCCGATACCGTCCTTCATAAGACGCGACAGTGAAGGGGATATGTGCACCGGGGGATAGATGCCCTGGTTGTGCAGTTCGCGACTGAGGACGATCTGCCCCTCGGTGATATAACCTGTCAGGTCCGGGATCGGGTGGGTGATGTCGTCGCTGGGCATACTCAATACCGGCACCAGGGTGATGGAGCCGTGTCGATCCTTGATGCGTCCGGAGCGTTCATAGATCTCCGCCAGATCGGAGTAGAGATAGCCGGGGTAACCCTTACGCGCCGGCACATCGCCCTTGGCGGTGGCGACTTCGCGCAGCGCTTCGGCGTAGTGGGTCATATCGGTCATCACCACCAGGACATGGCGGTCGAGATCGAAGGCGAGGTACTCCGCCGCGGTCAGGGCCATGCGTGGGAGCGTGAGGCGTTCCACCGGTGGATCGTCGGCCATGTTGACGAACATCACCACATTGCCCAGCACACCGGAGGAGGCGAACTCCTCCTGGAAGAAGCGGGCGTCCGCGTAGGAGACACCCATGGCAGCGAAGACCACCGAGAAGCGGCTGTCGTCGTCGGGGAGTTTGGCCTGACGCACGATTTGAGCCGCCAGCCGGTTATGGGGCAGGCCCGAGGCGGAGAAGATCGGCAGCTTCTGTCCGCGCACCAGAGAGTTGAGACCATCTATGGTGGAGATGCCTGTCTGTATGAACTCTTTCGGATAGGTGCGGGCTGCCGGGTTGAACGCTGCGGCGCTGATACTGCGGCGCAGGTTTGAGACAATGGGGGGACGATAATCCCGCGGTTCGCCCAGGCCACTGAAGACGCGACCGAGGATCTCCGGAGAGAGGGCGATTTCCACCGGTTCGTCGAGGAAGCGCACCCAGGTGCTCTCCAGGTCGATTTCGGCGGTGCCCTCGAACACCTGAATCAGCACTTCTTCGTTGGAACTGCGGATCACTTGGCCGTTGCGTGTATTACCCTGCTGGTCGCGGATATGGACCCGGTCGCCAAAGGCGATATCGGGGACATCGGCTACCGTCAACAACCCGCCCCGGGCGGAGGAAGCGGTACGATACTCCTTGGCGCTCATGCTGTCTGTTCCCCCCGTTGTGCATATTCGGAATGGATTGCCTTGAAGTCATTCAATGCCTCAACCCGAAACGCCTTCAGCTGATCGGTTTGGGACGAATCGTAAAGTTCCTTGCAGCGGCGCAGGCGTGCCAGTATCGGCATCTCGGCAAGTTCCTGGACAGGCACGCCGAGATCGATCAGGGTGGCGCCTTCGTCATACACCGTGAGGATCAGGTCGAGCAACATGAACTGCTTATGCGGTGAGGAGAAGGTATCCACCGGATCGAGGGCGCTCTGTTGCAGCACACCCTCCTTGATCAGTGCGGCACCCTCCAATATCCAGCGCTGGGCGGAGGAGAGGGCCTCGGGCCCTACCAGATTGACGATACGTGACAGTTCCGCATCCCTCGCCAGCATTGCCAGCGCCTGGGCACGGCGTTTCTCCCAACCACGGTCGATGTTTTCGTGCCACCATTCGGCGGCGGTGCCGACATCGGCGGAGAAGCTGTCGACCCAGTCGATAGCCGGGTAGTGGCGGGCATCCGCCAGTTCCTTGGAGAGGGCCCAGAAGGTCTGGATGATCTCCTTGGTATGGCTGGTGACCGGCTCGGAGAAATCGCCGCCTGGTGGAGAGACGGCGCCGATCAGGGTGACCGAGCCCTTGCCGCAATCCATGGTCTCGACCCGTCCCGCCCGTTCATAGAAGGCAGCCAGCCGGGAGGCAAGATAGGCGGGATATCCCTCTTCCACGGGCATCTGACCCAGGCGGCCGGAGACCTCGCGCAGGGCCTCGGCCCAACGACTGGTGGAGTCGGCCAGCATCACCACGTCGTAGCCCTGATCCCGGTAGTACTCGGCAATGGTGATGCCGACATAGATCGAGGCCTCACGGGCCACCACCGGCATGTTGGAGGTGTTTGCGATGAGCAGGGTGCGATCCATCAAGGGTCTGCCGCTGTAGGGGTCTTTCAATTTGGGAAAGCTGTCGAGTACATCCACCAACTCATTGCCGCGCTCACCGCATCCGACATAGATGACGATATCGGCATTGGCCCAGCGTGCGACCTGATGTTGCACCACGGTTTTGCCCGCGCCGAAAGGGCCGGGTACGGCGCATTTACTCCCTTTGAGCAGGGGGAAGAAGGTATCGAGAATACGTTGCCCGGTGATCAGGGGTTCGACCCCGTTGTCACGACCCTGATAGGGGCGGGGCTTGCGTACCGGCCACCTGTGGTAGAGCTTGAGATGATGCACCTGACCCCGAGGGTCACGCACCTGTGCGATGGTCTCTTCCAGGTTGTAGTCGCCCTCGGGCGCGAGTTCGATCAATTCACCTTCGATGTTAGGGGGAACGACGATGCGGTGTTCGACTGTCTCAGTCTCCTGTACTAAGCCAAGACGGGCGCCACCGATGATCGGCATATTGGGTTCAAGATTGTCGCTGGGTACGAAGTGCCACAGTTTCTCCCGATCGAGGGGTAGGGGGCTGAGGCCACGGGGGATCTGGTCACCTGCCTTGATGAACATCTCCTCCAGGGGGCGCTGCACACCATCGAATATACCGCCGATGAGGCCAGGACCGAGTTCCACCGAGAGAGGATGGCCCAGGCCCTCTACCGGTTCGCCGGGTCGTACCATTTCAGTGGATTCGTAGATCTGGGCCAGGGCTTCGTCACCCTCCAGGGAGATCACCTCACCATACAGGCCGAGACTGCCGATGCGCACCTGCTCACCGTTTTGCACGCCCGGTAGCCTGATGGTGACGATGGGACCGTTGATATCCTGAATGGTGCCTTTCTTGTTTTCGTGTTTCATCGTTAAAGTGCCTGTCCATCACCGATAGGGGGTAACAACCTTTCGACCAACGCCTGGTGCACTTTGCGCTCCAGTCGGGTGAGTCGGCCCTCGAAGGTGTGATCGATCTGTACGCGTTTGTCGGCTGTGGTGATCAGGCAGCCGCCTATGGTTTCGATACTCTGCTCCTTCAGTTCGAATATCTTGCCTGCCGCCAGACTGGAGGTCAGGGTCTCCCATTGGGGTTTCAGGCGTCGCAGATCTTCGGTATTTACCGAGACCAGCAGCCGCTGTTCCTCGATCTGTTTTGCGGCCTGCTGCAGAAAGGCCTTCAACAATTCGATATATTTTGCCTCGTCCTGGGCCAAGGCCTGCATGCGTTGTTGCAAACGGTCGACTACCACCTGTACCAGGTTCCAGCGCATATGATCCATTTTACTGTGCAGCTTCAGTTCATCCGCCTGAACCTTGCGTAAATAGGCCCTGTCAGCCAGTGATTTGGCCAGCAGAGTCTCTTTCTCCTCGCGTAGATGAAGACGCTCGCTGGCTTCACGCAGGATATTCTTGCGTCCCGCTTCGGCCCGGCTGTGACACTCATTGGCCATCAGTTCGGCCCTTTCAAGGATCGCTTTTTCAAGCGCTTCAACCTGATTCAATGTCGTTCTCCTCTGTTAACCACCGGTGAGTTTTTTCAGTTGAATGTCCAGGTCGGAATGAAACTCCTCGGGATCCTGCAACGACGGGACCTCGGACAGGATGATGCGACCGCCTTCATTGCGGATCTGATCCAGCAGCTTGGAACCGACATGATTGACAGACTGCTCGATGATCAGCAATGCCCGCTGTCGTTCCTGTAATAGCTGGTTCAATAATTCGTCCAGCCTGCTGCTGTCGGGTTCTGTGAGGGTTTCAAATCCGATCAGCCGGAAGCCGTCCGTCAGGGCATGGCTGCCGACGAAGATCTTTCTGACTTTGTGTGTTGCTGTTTCCGGCACTTTCAGATCTTATCCAGCAACAGAATACTCATCACCAGACCGTAGATGGCAATACCCTCAGCCAGGCCGAGATAGATCAGCGTGCGTCCGAAGATCTCCGGTTTTTCCGCCAGCACGGCCAGTGACGCGGCGCCGATGGGTCCCACCGCGATACCTGCACCGATGGTGCTGAGGGCAGTTGGTATACCGACACCGATGATGCCAAGACCGAGGCCAATCGATATCTCGCCACCCGCTTCGGCAACCTCGGTGGCTGCCATGACCTCGTTGGCTCCCATGAAGATCAGTGTCGCCTGAGCGACGACAAAGACCAGCAGATTGATACCGATAGTCGGTTTGAACCACGGTCTGCTGACCTTGGCAGGCTGCATCTCCATGATAACGCCGGTGATGATGAGGCCGGCGATACCCAGGGTCATTACTGCAATAAGCCAGTACATATTGATCTCCTATTATGTTGAGTTTTTAGTTATGAGTTATGAGTTGATGTGTTCGCTTCGCTCACGCTTGTTTGAATTAACTCACATGCAGTAACGTGCGACATTGCTGCCTGTTGATAACCTATAACTAAAAACTCATAACTCAAAACGCTTAAGTTAAAGTGTGAGCGGCTTAAACGCCTTCCCATCTCCCGAATAGAAGCGGGAGAAACCTTCATAGAATTCGAGTCGCAATACCTGGATGGCGACGATCAGCCCTTCCAGGACCAGGATAAAGATATTACCCAGGATTACTGTAATCCAATGACCCATATCACCCATCATGTTGGCCAGGGTGAAGACTGCAATCGCCAACGCCACATGGTTCAGGCTGAAGGCCGCAACACGCAGGAAGGAGAGGGTATTTGATGCATAACCGGTAATCGTCTCGAAGGTCTCTATGAAGGCAACCAGTATGCGCTCTCCGATCGCAGCTTCCTGCTCGACCAGTTTGTGGGCGAAGATGCCGATCAGGGTAAGGATGGCAAGGGTGCCCCAATACGGAGAGATGCTGCCGGTGTTGTAAAAGCTGTAACCGGTTCCCAACAGGCCGGTATAGAGTAGCAACGAGAGCAGGCCATTATCGCCGAACAGGGCGCCGATTCGGTCGCCTATCATCATGTGGTTGAAGATATTGATCAGGGTTACCAGGATAATGAAACCGACGCCCCATAGTAGCGCCACGGTGAGCATGTAGAGTGGATCGGTGAGTGGCGCGATCCATAGCGCATGCATGATATGTTCATAGCCGAAGATACTGCCGTAGAGAAAACCGAATAGGATAGATGCAAGACCGGCGGCGATGCCAAATGGGGTGAAGCTTCCGAGTTTGCGCCGCAGCAGCAGGGTGACTGCGATGATCACCGCGCCATGCCCTACATCCCCGAACATCATGCCGAACATCAGGATATAGGTGAGGGCGAACAGCTGGGTTGGGTTGACCTCGCCATAGCGGGGTACACCGTATTGCATCACCAGTGATGAAAAGGGCCTCAACAACCGGTTATGCCGCATCACCGAAGGTACCAGTCCGCGTTCCTCTGGTTTGGGATCGCGGGTCTCCAGCACAAAGGTATTGGGAAGCTTGTCCCGTAAAGCGATTTCCACCAGGCTTATATCCTCGGCGGGAATCCAACCCTGTAGCCGGGACAGATTGCCCCGATGGCGGGCGGCCTCCCCCAGGGCCACATAGGGTGCTGCCAAATGGAGAACACGTGCTGCCTTCTGTAGCTCCTGCCCGGAGGATTCTCCCCAGGCCGCAATAATTTGTTCAAGCGATTCGGCTGCTTCTTCTACTGATGCCCTGCGTTGCATGAGACGGGTCTTGGCGGTTTCAGGCTGAGCGTGCAGCTCCGGTGGAATATCGAGTGGTCTGAAACCGGCGGTATCAAGCACCGATTTCAGTTTAGAGCCTTCACGGCCACCCGTGCCGGCGATAATTACATGGCTCTCGTTATCACTTTCGTGGAAGGGAAAGAGTAGGTAGTTATCGAGTCCAAGGGCGTCTTTCAGTTGATTCACCTGGGTACGGGGGACCATGCCGATGGTGGTTTTGAGAAACTGATTGTCGCCCTGAAGCTGGCCCAGATCGATATGCAGATTACGGAAATTGGCCAGGGTGGTCTCCAGTTGATCGATACTGCGCCGTTCTTCCAGCTGCCGGCGGCGGGTCTCGTCAAAGTCGGAGCAGCTCTCCCACGCCTTCCCCAGCCATTGGTTCACCGCTTCGAGCTCCTGTTCGGAGATTGGGGTGACCTCACCGGTAAGTGCCTTGGGTATGAATCCGACTTGAGAGGCGATCTTATCCATTCGCGCCCTGGCTTGCGCATAACACTCGCGAAAACGTTGACCGGGAATATCGGGTAGTGCCTGCTCGGCATAGGGGCGATTGTCCGGACTGAAACTGTTGAGACCGGCCAGGATCATCGAGGCATTTGGCAGATCTTCCGTGAGCACATGCAGGCTGATATGCTTCATCGGCAGCGGGCTAAACATGACTCGCCTCCGTTGCATCCATCTGCAAGGGATTGCCGGGTACCGCCTCATTCAGAATTGTCCCATCCATCTGCAGCAACTTGCTCTGAATAATGGCGTAGAGCTTCATCAGGTCCATATCGCGAATAATCAAGTAGCTGAGCGCAGAGACCACCGCGTCGGGGCTGTGGTGCATCAATTTGCGTAGTTCGTCAGAGACGGTTTGATCGAGACGCTGGCGTACCTGGGTGATGCTGTTGGCATTCGAGAGGATTGCCTTAAAAGGGGCGGGCAGGTGCTCGATGATGGTTTCCAGCCCATCCAGGTTGGCCAGTTCCATCAGTTTTTCACGCTGGAGCCGCCCGCCGTAGGGGATCAGCAGGTAGTAGGCTTCACTGGGGGCGAAGCGATAGACCAGCCGGTAGCGCAGCAGCCATAGTATGTTTTGCCGATCGACCATGATGCCGATCACCTTTTTCAGACCGCGTTTATCGATACTGTCCGTAATATTGGCGTGGCGCAGCATACCGGTGTAGTAGAGACGATCGATGGCCGCGTCAAGGGAGAAGTTTTCGTGCTGCTCCTCAAACACATTACGCGCCTGCCTGGCAATCAGGGCGTAGGGTCCCTGGTCGAGCTGGCGCAACATCTCGAGCACATTTTCCGCCTGCAGCAGGGATTCGTGAGGCAGGCGGATATTCTCCGGCATCTCAAACAGGTTATCCCGGATCTCCTCCATCCCAAGGCTGTTCAATTTACCCCGGATCAGTGTTTTCAGGTTATAGAGTTCGAACTTTCTCGGCCAATAGAGCATCAGTCCGCGGGAACGACCGCTGAGAGGGCGCAATAGAACCGACAGTTCACTCATCAGTCGCTGTAACAGAGCCTGTTCAACCAAACGGATCCTTTGCCGGTTGTCTATGGATTCTTCAAAAATCGGCTGAAGATCGAAGGCATCGCCAAGCTGTCTGAGTGACATCTGCTTCAAGCGTTCGATCTCATCGGCGTCGAGCAGACGCGCCGAGAGTACACCGACACGGGTTTTTAGGTAGGCCTGATCCCTATTCGAACTCATCGGAACGGTTCAATCTTCATCTGCCGTGGGATCGATCAGTACGGTGAAGGCTGCTTCCAATGCGTCATCCTCACGTGCTTCGGCATATTCGCGCAGTTGGGCATGGCGTTCATTGAAGCGCTTTTTTAGTTCCGCGATGGTCTGTTCAGCGCGGCTTTCCGCCTTTTCCATGAAACTATGGTGCAATTCGGGAATCCGCGCCTCGAAATGTTCCTCTTTAGTCTTTGCCTCTTGCAAAGCCTCCTGGATCATGCGTTCTCGCATCTCCTCGGCTTTGTTGTGAATTTGTTGCGCTTTGGTTTCTGCATCGAGCAAGCGCTGAAGTGATTCTTCCATTAATACAAATCCCCCCAGTATTATGTTGGGCCGTTTGTTGTATCTGAGGATCAATGGCAGGGCATCGATCTGCGACCCTGCAGTACATGAATAGTGTAGCTAATTTAGCTGTGGATTGTACGACTTCATTTGTTCGTCGATTGAGCCAGATCATTAATCAAACATCTAATCCGACCGGCTGAATCAGACATCGGTATCCGGAGGCGCCAGCTCAGGATCCTTGCGCTGATAGCCAACGGCCTTGAGCTTATCCAGATAGGCCTGCCAGAGCTCATCATGGTGTTTGCCCAGATTAAAGAGATAGCGCCAATCGTAGAGTCCTGAGTTATGGCCGTCATCAAAGTGGATCTTGATTGCGTACTGGCCGACAGGTTCAATCTGGGTGATGCTTACCATCTCTTTGCCACGCTCCAGTTTTGCCGTCGCAGGGCTATGGCCCCGCGTCTCGGCGGAGGGTGAATAGACCCGCAGGTATTCGCATGGGAGCGAGAAATGGCTGCCATCGTCAAAGGCGATATCCAGGAAACGACTCTTCTGATGTACCTTGATATCAACCGGGTGTGGATAATCCGCCATCAATGCCTATCCTCTGGATTCGGTTCTGCTTCAGGCCATCCCGAGGCATGTCTGCAGATCAGATCAGCAAGCATCTTCATATGCTCTGGTGTGTCATTCAGCGCCGGTATGTAAGCATAGCTTTTACCCCCGGCATGGAGGAAGGCATCCCGGTTATCCTCGGCGATCTCTTCAAGAGTCTCCAGACAGTCGGCGGAGAAGGCGGGGCATACCACCTGGACACTCTCTATACCTTCGGCACCCCACTGCTTCAAGGTCTCCATAGTGTAGGGTTTGACCCATTCCTGGGCGCCGAAGCGCGATTGAAAGGCCAGATGCCATTGTTCCCTGTCCAGCCCCAACTGCTCCACAACCCGGTTCGCTGTGGCATGACATTCATCAGGATAGGGATCGCCAGCCTGGTAGTAGTCCTCGGGGATACCGTGAAAAGAGAACAGCAGCTTTCTTGCCTCACCAGCCTGCTGACGGTATTTGCGTATGCTCTCACTCAATACCCGGATATAGTCGGGATGGTCATGGTAACGTTGTATGAAGCGCACTTCAGGTATCCATCGCCAGCCCTGGAGTTCTCCTGTCACGGCATCGAATATGGATGCAGTGGTGGTGGCTGAATACTGCGGGTAGAGGGGAAACACCAGCAGGCGCTGCACATTCTTCCGACGCAACTCCTGTAACACGCTGGCGATTGAAGGGTTGCCATAGCGCATCGCCAAGGTTATGTGGACATTTCCCTGCATACGTGAATTCAATATTTCCGTCATGGCTGCCTGTTGCCTTCTGGAAATGGCCAACAACGGTGCGCCATCCTCTGTCCAGATGCGCTTGTAATCCTCGGCCTTTCTTTTCGGCCTGACCCGCAATACGATACCGTGGAGTATTATCTGCCAGATCAGTTTCGGGATCGCCACTACGCGTGGATCACTCAGGAATTCCGCCAGATAGCGACGTACCGCCACAGTTGTCGGGGCATCGGGTGTACCGAGGTTGACCAGTAGTATCCCAAGACCGCCGTCTGGTTGATTGAGCTGATCTGACTGATTGATGTACTTCATAGACTTATTTCCGGTTTGAATATCGGATTTTTGCTTCAACCCGCGCACTATTCAACAGGTCTTTATTGTGTATTTCCGGATAGAGTCGCCACAGGCGCTCAACTGCTTCAGCCTGCGTTACGGCAATACGCTCAAGTCGTTCACGGGTCACCGGGCCGAGCCCGTGCAACTGCAATAGTTGCGGCGCCCTCCAGGCGATATAGTCGGCGACCAAACGGCGAGCCTCCTCATCCTCCCAATCCTCCGTGACGGGCAGATCCGGAAAAGTCCATGGAACCAACACGGGGGCACTCTCATGATAAGGGCTGAGTGTTCCGTCCGGGCTGTGTTTGAACCAGGCTCGTCTGTGGTGCTGTCCGCCGCGGTGCCTGATCAATGCCTCCAGGATCGAGGCATGCACCCGGGGATTATAACCATCATCATTAGGCTGCTCTCTTTCCACCAATCGTGCAGAGATGAATGAGAAATCACCCCGTTCAGCGGCGACCCACTTGGCGCTATCGCATCGACTCATCTCAACCGCTTTGCGACAGGAGGTTAAAAGCGCAACAGGTGCGAGACTTTGTTCATCCAGTAGCCACTGCTCGTAGATATCCGCCATGGGGAAGGGGAGATCGTCGATGACTTGAGACAGTGCAGTGATCAGTTGTTCCGCAGAGGCGATCATATCACGGACATTAAATAACGGATTAACAGGCACTTGCTGCAGACCTGAGTCGATTGTCCAGCGTCCGAAGGTATAAAACTCCTTCCCGTTGAATGGCATATTGGCCCAAAGGCCCTGCGGTGTATCACTCAGAACCTGGATCTCCCAGACAACACCATTGCTGCTTAATGCACGGGCATTTTCAGTGCTGAATACCTGCAGTACGCCATTGAACGGATTGAGTCGTCGTATACTGAATGCACTGATTTTCTGACTGACCATGAGGGGAGACTACATCAGGAGACTGGAACAAGCGAGTTCCCGCTTGCTATAGTCGATAACCTTTATTAAGACGCAATAGGGGAGTTAAGGATAATGCGTGAATCAGCAGGAGTGAACCATAGTTCATACGGTCTTGATAACCACGGTCTGTACAACCTGAATGACATCTACTGGAACTTGCCAACCCCGAGTCTGATGGAACAGGCGATTTTTCGTCGCGAGGGTCAGTTATCACATCTCGGTCCCCTGGTAGTCAGGACAGGGCACCACACCGGACGTTCGGCGAACGACAAATTCATTGTCGATGAACCGTCAGTGAGCAAGGATATCTGGTGGGGTGATATCAATAAGCCCATTTCGGAGGAGGCTTTCGACAATCTGCACAAACGCCTGGCGTCCTATCTGCAAAACAAGGATGTCTATGTGCAGGATTGCTATGCGGGGGCGGATTCCGACTACCGCTTGCCGGTGAGGATTATTACAGAGAACGCATGGCATAACATCTTTGCCAGAAATGTCTTCATTCAGGCAGAACGTGAAGAGCTTGCGGATCACGTACCGGGCTTTACCGTGATTGACGTACCCCGGTTTCACGCCATTCCTGAAGTGGACGGCACCGTTAGCGAAACATTCATTATTGTTAATTTCTCCAAGAAACTGGTCTTGATCGGCGGTACCAGCTATGCGGGAGAGATTAAAAAATCGATATTCAGCGTGATGAACTACCTGATGCCGCAGCGGGATGTGCTACCGATGCATTGTTCGGCGAATATCGGCCCAAACGGTAAAACCGCACTCTTTTTCGGTCTTAGCGGAACCGGTAAGACCACCCTGTCTGCTGATGCAAGTCGTACATTGATCGGTGATGACGAACATGGTTGGAGCGATAATGGCATTTTCAACTTCGAGGGTGGCTGCTACGCAAAGTTGATCAATCTGTCGGCGGAGAATGAGCCTGAGATCTTCTCAACAACCATGCGTTTCGGCACGATATTGGAAAATGTCACCATGATGGCAGATTCCCGTCGTCTTGATCTCGACGATAGTACCTTGACGGAAAATACTCGTGGCGCCTATCACATCAGTGCGATTCCAAACGCTACCCTGGACGGTGTGGGTGGCCATCCGGATACGGTGATCATGCTCACAGCAGATGCCTTTGGTGTATTGCCGCCTGTTTCCAGGCTCAATTCAGCTCAGGCGATGTACCACTTTATCTCGGGCTATACAGCCAGGGTGGCTGGAACAGAGAAAGGGGTTACCGAACCTTCACCTGTCTTCAGCGCCTGTTATGGCGCACCTTTCATGCCGCTCCACCCCCAGCGCTATGCAGAACTTCTCGGTAAACGGATCGATGAGCACAAGTCGAAGGTCTGGTTGATCAATACCGGCTGGACAGGTGGGCCCTATGGTGTCGGTAGTCGGATGGCGATTCCTCATACCCGTGCCATGGTAAATGCGGTGCTGGATGGAAAGTTAGATGACATACCCATGCGTAAGGACCCGATTTTCGGGGTTGAAATACCCACTCAGGTACCGGATGTTCCGATTGATGTACTTTTTCCAAGGGATACATGGAAGGACCAGGGGGCTTACGATGCCCAGGCGATGAAGCTTGCGGGTATGTTCAGGGATAACTTCAAGAAGTTTTCCCTTCAGGTGAGCCAGGATATCAAGGATGCAGCACCAAAGGCTGGTTAGCCTGTCATTTTTTTTAATAATGGGATGACATTGACCCGGCAATCTTATGCATAATGCGATATCTCTCACTTGAAGCCAGACACCCGTAATTCAGACTAGACTGTAACGTTTGCAACAATTTTTATATGAATAAACCGAAACGCCAGGCAATCTTCGAGCGCTTGCAGGCGGATAATCCCGATCCCACCACCGAACTCAGCTACAATACCCCTTTCGAACTGCTGGTGGCGGTGATCTTGTCGGCACAGGCAACAGACAAGAGCGTGAATAAGGCGACACAACAGCTTTTTCCCCTGGCAAATACACCTGAGAAGATTCTCGCACTCGGCGTGGAAGGGTTAAAGCGTTATATCAGAACCATAGGGCTGTTCAACAGTAAAGCCAAGAATATCGTCGAAACATGCCGTATTTTGATCGAAGAGTACGGGAGCGAAGTGCCGGATACGCGTAAAGCGCTGGAGAGATTGCCGGGTGTGGGTCGAAAGACGGCCAACGTCGTATTGAATACTGCTTTCGGCCAACCCACCATGGCGGTGGATACCCATATTTTTCGGGTTGCCAATCGAACCCGTCTGGCGCCGGGCAAGACGCCATTGGAAGTTGAAAGAAAGCTTTTACGTTATATACCTCAGCCATTCTTGCAAGATGCGCATCATTGGCTGATATTACACGGGCGATATACTTGTATAGCACGCAAGCCTCGATGTGGGAGCTGTGTCATTGAAGACTTGTGTGAATATCGGGATAAGTGCATATAAAAACCCGCCTGAATTGCAGCTTTCCAGATCATTCAGGCTTATCAACGGAGATGACGATGAAAAAATCAACCCCTCTATTTATGGTATTTCTGTTGTTGCTGATTGCTTCCATGGCACAGGCTGACACGGGACTGATCAATGTACAGAGTCAGTTTGGTGTCGAAAAGACAGCCGACCGATTTGCAGCGGCAGCGACAGAGGCTGGTTTGAAGGTTTTCAACCGAATCGATCATGCTGCCGGGGCGGCAAAGGTGGGAAAGTCTCTGCGTCCCACCCAACTGATTATCTTCGGCAGTCCCAAGGTTGGTACGGCTCTGATGACAAGCGATCAGCGTGTCGGTATCGATCTGCCGTTGAAGGCTTTGGTCTGGCAGGATGCGGAAGGTAAGGTCTGGCTGAGCTACAATAGTCCTGACCACATTTTCAATAGATTCGCCATCGATGACAGGCCCAAGGTCAAGGGCAAGGTCACCGGAGCGCTGGATAAGTTCGCAAGGCATGCCACACAACCCTAGGCACCACCCGTAACTACTCAGTATGATCAGCGGTGACAGGAACCAATTACGTCAGGTCTTTTTTGAGGCATGGCGAAAGCATCTGACAGGTGAAGAGACAGAACCACTGGAGAAGATGGTCGTCAGTGTGATTGTTGAGCATCCTGAATACCATGAGATGTTGAGCGACAGTGAGCGATTCCTATTGCGGGAATTTCACGCTGACGACGGGCAAAGTAATCCGTTTCTGCACATGGCTATGCATATCAGCCTGTTGGAGCAGATCTCAACGGATCGACCGGCAGGCATCAGCGAGTTTTACCAACATCTTTGTCAACGCATGGGAGAGGCGCATGAGGCTGAGCATCAGCTGATGGAGTGTCTTGGCCGGATGTTATGGGAGGCGCAGTCCACAAACAGGATGCCGGATGAACAAGCCTATCTGGAGTGTATCAGGACACTGTTGAATTGATGGCATACACAGATAACCGAAACTGTACCTTATGTCGGGTCATGCGGGGCCTGGCTTTTGGCGGCATAGGTGCGGCCATTGGCGGCTATGGCGCGCTCTTGTTTGGTGTTGAGCGCAGTGATGCTATTTACTATGCGCTGTTTGGCGCTGTGGCGTTGACGGCGTTTCTGCAGCGTAAAAGGGAAAAGAAGGATTCAGAGGACGAGTAGGTGTTACGGTTTGTGAACCTGGTGGTGTCCGGGACGGTAAGAATCTTGTCTCTTTTCTGATTAACCCAGCGCTTCCAGGTCCCGCTGCAACTGATCTTCATCAGCGATATTCAGTTCGATCAGGCGGCGCAACAGCATGATGCTCTCCATATCGATCTTTTCACACAATACACCGAGATGTTGATTCTCTTCGTGTGCGCAGACCGCATGCATGGAAATTACGGCATCAACGTGGTTGAGCATTACCTCAATAGTAACCTCATCCCCCAACTCCCCGGACCAGTCGGCAGGTGTTTTGAGTAGTGCACCTTTGAGTGAGATATCTATCAGTGTGGTTGGATAGGCGTTTTTTTTCCTGATGATTGTCGCGGGGGCATCGAAGAGTACACGGTGGAAACGTCGACGCTCTTTCGAATCTGGTTCATTCATATCGTTTCCTAATCATGAAACTGCATTTGCGTGCCGCCCACATCGATAATATCTCCATCCGTCAATAGCTGGGCCTGGTTGCCGATCGGTTTACGGTTGATGCGGGGAGGGTTGGGGCCTTCGAGGAAGGTGATGAAATAGCCGTTCTCCCTCCGCGCGATCATCGCACAATCACCGCCTGCATGGCCTATCCGGGTCATATTCCTGTTAAGTGGGATAATTCTTCCGAAGTTATCACCATTCATAATTTGAAGTACACCTGACTTGGATTTCGACTCATCGCTTTCGATCGGCTCATTTTCGTCGGTCAACTGATCGTTGGCAGGGATTGGACCTAGATCGGCACTCAGGTCCATAACATCTTCCGCGAAAGACAATGTATGTTTCCCTACTTGTATCACATCACCATGGTTGAGGGTGGTCTGCTCTGTCTTTTCATGGTTGACCAGGACAGGAAAAGCTTCCTCCTGAGCCTGGAGCAGGTAGCTTTGGTCGTCATTGCGCGTGATAACCGCCTGTACAGGGGCTATGGCGAGACTGTCGATCGGGATGGTGCAGTCATCGTTGCGCCCGATTTCGGTCTTGTCACGCTCAATGTGAAAGACATCTATAACGCGACCTTTGAAGGAGAGGGTGAGTTTAGCCATGGAAAAGTCTTAGATTCAACCTGTACAAAGTAGAGTATATACCCAGATTTATTGGGAAAACCATATCATGATCACTCTTCTTCCAATAGGAATTTTATCGGAATAGATAGATAAATCTGATGGCAATGATCCGATTACTGGGTCAGCGTCACTGTGAAGTTGTCTATATGATACGGCTCACCAAAAGGTAAAGTTATATTGGTTAGACAATCTAAGGTTAACCAGTGCTCTCCTGTGATTATGTTAGAAGTTTAAACTAACCTATAATAATTACAATGTGTTACTGAAAATTATTAATTGAAAATATTGGATCGACGTAATTTTGACATTTCACATGATTACTGCTTAACTTCGCTGAAATCACGTTGTATTTCTGCCATGTCAAACGGATTTGACTAATGGGTCAAACAATAGCTACAGATGGTCCAGTGTTTCCAAATCTTTGCGTCTATTTAATCGATCAGAATTCTGAGCGTCAGAGTTACCTGAAGAATGTCATCAGGTTTGTCGAGGGCGATCTGCGTATTGTCTCGGAACTGTCTGAAATTGAGTTGCCTTCAATAGATGAGGCAGTCGCGTGTGTGGCTGTTTTTCTCGGCATTGATCTGGAATTGGAACGGCAACTGGAGATTGCACAGAAGCTGCAGCAGGAGTTTCCCGGTATGCCGGCCTTTCAGCTCTATGATGAGCACAGCGGCCTACCGGATAAACTCGAAGGTTGTGACAATGTGATCGGCAGTATCAAGCTGCCTAGTGTCTACGATGATCTGATGGCTTTGATCCATAAGGCCCAGGTCTATCAAGAGTTAAAGACTTCAGACGTCCAGACCGCCCGACCGGTTGAACTCTTCCGTAGCTTATCGGGCAGCAGCAGGGCTACCAGACGGGTCAATAAAATGATTGAGCAGGTTGCTGATTCCGAGGCAACGGTATTGATACTGGGGGAATCCGGTACGGGCAAAGAGGTGGTGGCCCGCAAACTCCACTTTCACTCGGTGAGGCGCGGCAAGCCCTTTGTCCCTGTGAATTGCGGAGCGATCCCGGCCGATCTACTGGAAAGTGAATTATTTGGTCATGAAAAAGGGGCCTTTACCGGTGCCATCAGTGCCCGCCAGGGGCGTTTCGAAATGGCCGAGGGCGGTACTCTGTTTCTCGATGAAATCGGCGACATGAGCATGCCGATGCAGGTTAAGTTGCTACGGGTTTTACAGGAGAGAACCTTTGAGCGGGTTGGCAGTAACAAAACCATGGCTTGTAATGTCCGTATCATCGCCGCAACCCATCGAAATCTCGAAGAGGCCATCAAGAATGGGGACTTCCGCGAAGATCTGTTCTATCGATTGAATGTGTTTCCAATTGAAATGCCACCTTTGAGGGATCGTGTTGAAGATATTCCCGTATTGGTTAACGATCTGATTCACCGCATAGAAAACGAAAAAAGGGGATCGGTCAGATTGACTCCTGCAGCGATTGCCGCCCTGAGTCACTACCGCTGGCCCGGTAATGTCAGGGAACTGGCCAATCTTATTGAACGTCTGGCAATACTACATCCCTATGGGGTTGTCGATGTGGTCGATCTGCCGGAGAAGTTTCGCCCCACGGGCGATCTGCATGAGATTACCCAACTCCCACAGGTTACCCTCGAGGGAGAGGAACCTGGCACCACCATGAATGCTCCGCGTCTGCCCAATGATGGTCTTGATCTAAAGGCGCATCTGAATTCACTCGAACAGAGTCTGATCCAACAGGCCTTGGATGAATCGGATGGAATTGTCGCTCATGCTGCCAAGCGGCTACACATGCGGCGTACCACACTGGTGGAAAAGTTACGTAAATATGGCCTACAACGTCAAACTGAGTCGCCAGGAATTTGACGCACTGCCAAATCTATCTTTATAACTGATTGATATATAACAAAAAGTAAATTAGGCACACATATTGCAACTTGGTCAGTGAGTAAGCTCAATTGACTACAGAGGCCAATATACGTGTCACCCAAGCCATCTCTTGCCGATAGACAGCACGCCTTGGAATCTGCGTTCAAGCTGTTTAATCAGCTTTCTGAAGAGCTGACCGGTTCCTACCAGCAACTACAGCAACAAGTTCTTGAGTTGAACCAGGAACTTGCTGCCGCCCGCAGTGAGCGTATGGTACAGCTTGCAGAGAAGGAGAGATTGGCGGATCGTCTTGAGAGACTGCTTGAAACCTTGCCTGCAGCAGTCATTGTGCTGGATGGCGAAGAGCGTGTTCGTGAGTTCAATCCGGCTGCTCTCAAGCTGCTCGGTACCCTCAATGAGTATGATGCATGGCCGGAAGTCATGCGTGCCGCTGTTTTGACCGGTGATATCTCAGGTAGCGAATTAAAACTGCGTAACGGTCGCCTGCTTACCCTCTCTTCCAGCCGGTTGGAACAGACCCCAGGGCGTATCCTTGTCCTGCTCGACATCACTGAAACCCGTCGTCTTCAAGAACGGCTGAATCGACATGAACGGTTGACCGCGATGGGTGAGATGTCGGCTCAACTGGCTCATCAGATGCGCACTCCATTGAGTACTGCGCTACTTTATGTCTCCCATCTGGCCAGTGATGACCTGGTTCCTCAGAAGCGCCATCAGTTTACCGCCAAGCTCCGTAACAGGCTGCAGCACATGGAACGTCAAATACATGACATTCTGCTGTTCGCACGGGGGGGAGACGCTGGTGAATCCCGTCTTTCCCTGGGTAAATTACTGACGGCATTTGCTGCTTCTGTCGAACAGGATTTGGCCGATGCCAAGGTGAAGTTGTTGATTGACGACCAGAGTCAGGAACGGGCCATTATGATCGGTCGCCCGGATGCACTTCAGGGATTGCTCAACAATCTGCTCGAAAATGCTGTTCAACAGGGCGCCAGTGAGGTCCGGCTTATTCTGCGTGTAGGATCCGAAATCGAGTTGGATGTGGCCGATAATGGTCATGGTATACCGGATGATCTGCATCAACGTATCTTCGATCCGTTTTTCACTACGCGCAATGCCGGCACGGGCCTGGGATTGGCAGTCGTCCAGAATCTGGTGCTGAATCATGGAGGAGAGATCACCAGCGGGCATTCGGATAGCGGAGGTGCCCTGTTTCATCTTCGTTTCCCGCTGGCCTTGAGAAAGAGCGATCTGGAATCAGAGATGGCGGGTGAACGAAGGTCTGTTTCAGAACATTATGATGCGATGAGGAGCCTGTCATGAGTTTAGCGACGGTGCTGATTGTTGAGGATGATCCCGCACTTAGGGAAGCCTTGAGTGACACATTGGAGCTTGCAGGTTACCCGATCTGTGTTGCTGAAGAGGGCGGTGCGGCAATCAATCTACTGCAGCAGAGATCTGTCGGTATGGTTGTAAGCGACGTACAGATGCATCCCATGGATGGGCACACTCTTCTGCGCAAGATCAGGGAGCGGTACCCTGATTTGCCGGTGTTGCTGATGACGGCTTACGGCACTATCGAGAAGGCTGTCATGGCAATGCATGATGGCGCCGTTGATTACCTGACAAAGCCATTTGAGGCGGAAGTGTTGGTCAGTAAGGTCGCCAGTCACATCCGAACAGCTGTCGGACCTGTCTTAGATGGCCCAGTTACGGAGGATTTGCGAAGTCGTGAAGTGCTCGATCTGGCGCTTCGCGTTGCTGGCAGTGATGCCACAGTATTGCTGCATGGTGAGAGTGGTACCGGTAAAGAAGTATATGCCCGCTATATCCACCAGCACTCGACCCGTACCGAGGGACCTTTCGTAGCCATCAACTGTGCTGCGATTCCGGAAAATATGCTTGAAGCGGTCCTTTTCGGATACGAGAAGGGCGCCTTTACCGGTGCCTATCAAGCAACCGCCGGCAAATTCGAACAGGCACAGGGCGGTACACTGCTGCTGGATGAAATTTCCGAAATGAGCCTGGCTCTGCAGGCAAAACTGCTGCGCGTCTTGCAGGAGAAGGAGCTTGAACGTCTGGGTGGTCGCAAGCTGATTGAGTTGGATGTCAGAGTGCTGGCAACCACCAATCGCAAATTGCGTGAAGAGGTCTCAGCCGGCCGATTCAGGGAGGACCTTTTCTATCGCTTGAATGTTTTTCCCCTGAGTCTGCCGCCGTTGCGGGAGCGTCAGCGGGATATTCTGCCTTTGGCGCTTCATCTTCTGCAGCAGAATCTCAGAACCGGGCAGACACTGCCGAGCCTGAGCGATGAGGCAAAACAACGCCTGCTTGTTCACCCATGGCCGGGTAATGTGAGGGAACTCGACAACCTGATGCAAAGGGCCCTTATCCTCGATAGCGATGGTGTGATAGATGCCGATGAACTCTGCTTCGAGAGCGAGGCAGCGGAATCCACGCCTGTACAGGCCTCACAGCGTTCTCATCCGGGCCGCCTGCCGGAAGATCTTCGCTCAGTGGAGGAGCAGATGATTCTGGATGCGCTGGAAGAGGGGCGAGGCAGCCGCAAGGCGGTTGCCAGCCGCCTTGGCATCAGTGAACGGACACTGCGTTACAAGATTGCGCGCATGCGGGATGCCGGCGTCACCATACCGGGTTGAAATGGTATGAAAACTGCGTGGCAAAGTTGAGTAGCTGATTTAATGGGAAGGGTACGATGAGTAACAGTATGAACATTGATCAAGTCCTGGCTCAGATGCGGGTGATGGCGGCCCAGGCTACCAATAAATCATCCCAGGCATCGGAGAGTGGCGGGGCGGATTTCGGTGAACTCCTGAAACAGTCAATCGACCACGTCAATTCCGCGCAACAGGAGGCCAGTGCATTGCGCACCGCGTTTGAGAGTGGCGAGGGTGATATGGATCTGGCCCAGGTGATGATTGCGGCCCAGAAGTCGAGCCTCTCTTTCGAGGCCATGGTTCAGGTACGCAACAAACTCGTCGAAGCGTACAAAGACGTAATGAATATGCCGATCTAAGTTTCTAATTAAGAAGGCAAAAAATGGCAACGACAGCAACCGAGACAAATACTGAGATTCAGGTAAAGCATCGACTTCAGAATAATCCCACTTTACGTGTGATTGCTGTAATGGTGGGATTTGCCGCAAGCGTCGCCTTGGGAGTGGCAGTGGTGCTTTGGACCCAGAAGCCCAGTTACAGCCCGCTCTACGGCAACCTCGCCCACAAGGATGCTGTCGAGATAGCTCAGGCCTTACAGCAGGCCGGCATCAAGTATGAGATCGATCAGAGCAACGGCATCATCATGGTGCCCAGCAGTGACCTGCAGGAAGCGCGGATGAAACTTGCCGGCCAGGGATTGCCGCAATCGGGTTCCGCCGGCTTTGAGTTGATGCAGGAGGATACGGGGTTTTCCACCAGTCGTCTGGTCGAATCGGCTCGCTATCAACGCGCCATAGAAGGTGAACTGGCCCGCACCATTATGACCCTGACCAGTGTCGAGAGCGCCAGGGTCCACTTAGCGAATCCGAAGCAGTCGGTGTTTGTCCGCAAGCGTAAATTCCCCAGTGCATCGGTGGTGCTGAAACTCTATTCCGGACGAAACCTTGAGAAGGGACAGGTTGATGCCATCACTCACCTGGTCGCCTCAAGTGTGCCGGAACTGGATGTCTCCAAGGTTACGGTGGTCGATCATAAGGGTCGTCTCTTGAGCAGCAAAGACGACTCACGGGAAATGGGGTTGACCACAAGTCAGTTTGAGTATACCCGGGAACTGGAGAGTCACTACAAACAGCGTATCGAGGATATCCTATCGCCCATGGTGGGTCGGGAAAACCTGCGTGCGGAAGTCACCGCGGACGTTGATTTCACCTATATCGAAAAAACCCAAGAGTATTTCAATCCGGATGCCACTGCGCTGCGTTCCGAGCAGCTCAATGAGCAGTCATCTGTGTTGAATGAGGTGCAAGGAGTACCTGGCGCCTTATCCAATCAACCACCGGCTGCCGCGACCTCGCCTCAAGTCGCGGCTGGTGGCGCTAATGCCGAAGCCGGCGGCACACCCATCAACTCCAGTAAACGGGCAACCCGAAATTATGAGCTGGATAAGACGATCAGTCATACCCGACTGCCCACCAGTCGCCTGCGTCGGCTATCCGTAGCGGTGGTTGTCAATCATCGCTACCGGACCGCAGAGGATGGAACGGTCGAAGTGATAGAACGTACCGCTGAAGAGATTACCCGGATCTCCACCCTGGTGAAGGAGGCGATCGGTTACGATCTCCAGCGCGGTGATAGTGTACAGGTCGTCGATGAAGCCTTCTACGTGCCGGCGCCGCCGGAACCGCTACCGGAAGCCCCGATGTGGGAAGAGGCATGGTTTTGGGATATCGTACGACAGGTTGGTGGCGTTCTGCTGTTCCTGCTACTAATCTTTGGAGTGTTGAAACCGACAATGACCCGTCTCACCAAACAGGTCGCGATCAGCCCCATGCCTGAAGGTGCGGCTGCGGCTGCAGGTGGCGCCACAGGAAGCCTTGAAGGAGGTGCTGTAGGCGAACCTGGCGGTATGATGGGCGCCCTGGCCGAGGATGATGCTTCCCTGCATCTTCCGGGGCCTCGCAGTTATGAGAAGACCCTGGATCAAGCCCGAAACATGATCGAGGAAGATCCGAAACGAGTGGCGCAGGTCGTTCGAAAGTGGATTGCAGAAGATGGCAGATAATCAGGTAGCAGATTCGAAAGCGGTAGCAACCGAAGAAAACAGCGAAGTCGCTAAGATTGGCGGCGTCTCACGCGCCGCTATTTTGTTACTGGCGCTCGGGGAGAAGGATGCCGCTGAGCTACTGCGGCATATGGGTCCGAAAGAGGTGCAGGATGTCGGCCTCGCCATGGCGACTTTGACCGATGTCTCCACCGATCAGATGGAAGGCGTGATGCGCCACTTTGTCTCGACCCTGGAGAAACAGACTGCACTGGGGCTTGGCTCTGACGAATATATCCGCACCATGCTCAACAGCGCATTGGGTGAAGACAAGGCGGGTGGGGTGATAGACAGGATACTGCTCGGACGTAACAGTAAGGGACTCGAACAGCTGAAGTGGATGGATCCCAGGGGAATCGCAGAACTTATCCGTCTCGAGCATCCGCAAATCATCGCTATCGTGCTCTCATTTCTGGAATCGGATCAGGCGGCCCAGGTTGTCAGCCAGTTTCCTGAACGGGTGCGTACGGACGTGATCATGCGGATTGCGACCTTGGACGGCATTCAGCCTGCTGCACTGCAGGAACTCGACGAGATTCTTGAAAAACAGTTTTCTGGCGCTACCAATGTCAAATCCTCCAGTTTAGGCGGTGTTAAAACAGCCGCGGAGATACTCAACATGCTGGATGGTGCGGTGGAAAGCAAATTGATGGAAGAGATCATTGAAGTCGATAGCGACCTGGGACAAGAGCTTCAGGACAATATGTTCGTCTTCGAGAATCTCATCGATGTGGATGATCGCGGCATCCAGAGCCTATTGCGAGAAGTCAGTACGGAACAGTTGCTATTGGCCCTGCGCGGCGCAGATGAAGCGCTGAAAGAGAAGATATTCAAGAATATGTCCAAACGTGCGGCTGAAATGTTGAAGGATGATCTCGAGGCAGCAGCGCCCGCTAAGCTGAGCGATGTCGAATCCGCCCAGAAAGAGATACTGGTGGTGGCACGCCGCCTGGCGGATGCCGGTGAGATAATGCTCGGAGGCGGTGGTGAAGAGTTCGTCTAGATCTGACAAGGATTCCGACCTTGATCAGGTCATGCAGTGGCTACCGCCGGAGATGAGTGACGGCAAGGTGGGGACGCCACGAACCCTACAGCCACCTGGCGCACCTCCCACAGCAGGTGAACTGGAACAACTTCAAAAACAGGCCTATGAGGAGGGTTTCGAGAAGGGTAAACAAGAGGGATTTGAATTCGGTCACAAGGAGGGGCTGGCGCAAGCCAAACGCGATATCCAACATTACACCGCTCACCTCAACAAGCTGCTTTCCCATTTCGAACAGCCATTACGGGATTTGGATGACCAAGTCGAGAAGGAGTTGCTGAGTCTGGTCATCGCAATCGTCAAGCAGCTCCTGCGACGTGAGGTGAAGAGTGATCCGAATCTGATCGTCGGCGTGGTCCGTGAAGCGCTCTCGGTTTTACCTGTCTCTTCCAATAATGTGCGATTGCTGCTCCATCCGGAGGATGCAGAGCTGATTCGTGAAGTCTACGCATTGGGGGACAACGAAGTGGGTTGGAGTCTGATCGAGGACCCGGTCATCAATCGTGGCGGGTGCAAAGTGGTCACCGACACTTCGCAGATCGACGGTACCCTCGAATCCCGTCTTACCACGCTCATTGCCCCATTGCTGGCGAGCACCCGGGCCGTAGACAGTCAAAATGAGTAATCATCAATGACAACAGATTCCATCGTAACCCAGCGTCAGGCGAACCTGGCAGAAAGACTGCGTCAATACCAGGACCGTTTGGGGGACGACCGCGGCTTGGTGGTAGAGGGCCGCCTGACCCGCATGGTCGGTTTGACACTGGAAGCAATCGGTTGCCGGGCAGCCATCGGCGGACAGTGTGACGTGGTGAGCAGCAACGGAACTCATATCGAAGCGGAGGTTGTCGGATTTGGTGAGGAGAGTCTCTATCTGATGCCGACCGGTGACATCCAGGGCCTGGAGCAGGGAGCCAGAGTTATCCCCACAGGGCGGGTATGTGAAGCTGTTGTCGGAGAACAACTCCTCGGACGTGTCATTGATGGCGCCGGCAAGCCCTTGGACGGACTCGGTCCCATTCACAACGATGAACGTCGCCCGCTGACCGGGACTTCATTCAATCCCCTGGCGAGAACCCCAATCCGCGAACCCCTGGATGTTGGTGTCCGTGCCATCAATGCCCTTCTCAGTGTCGGACGCGGCCAGCGTTTGGGACTGTTCGCCGGATCCGGTGTCGGTAAGAGTGTATTGCTGGGTATGATGACACGCTATACCAATGCGGATGTCACGGTAGTGGCATTGATCGGTGAACGTGGCCGTGAAGTAAAGGAGTTTGTAGAGAATATTCTCGGCAAGGAGGGCCTGAAACGGGCAGTGGTGGTCGCAGTGCCTGCCGACAATCCACCCCTGCGGCGTATGCATGGTGCAATGTTGGCGACCAGTATTGCAGAAAGCTTTCGCGAGCAGGGCAAGCATGTTTTGTTGCTGATGGACTCCTTGACGCGCTTTGCTCAGGCACAACGGGAGATTGCGCTCGCAATCCATGAACCTCCGGCGACAAAGGGTTATCCACCCTCTGTATTTGCCAAAATGCCTCAGTTGGTGGAAAGGGCCGGGAACGGGGATAAAGGCGGCGGATCGATTACTGCCTTTTATACAGTCCTCACTGAAGGTGACGACCAAAACGATCCGATTGCGGATGCAGCCCGGGCGATACTCGATGGACATATCGTATTATCCCGTCGTTTGGCCGATGCAGGCCACTATCCCGCGATTGATATCGAGGCCTCAATCAGCCGTGCAATGAACGATGTCACTAGCTATAGTCATCAGGATGCCGCGCGTTCGTTTAAGCATCTATACTCTATATATCAACAAAACAGAGATTTGATCAGTGTTGGCGCCTATGAGGCTGGTAGCGATGAGCAGATCGATATTGCTATTTCTGCAATGCCGGCATTAAGCCAGTTTCTTCGTCAGGATATGAATACCAGGGTTACACTTGAGCAGAGCATGCAGGATCTCGAATCCCTGTTTCCCGCTGAAGATGTCGAGGATATAGAGATACCTGAAGGGCTCAATCTACCTCAAACCATCGAACAATAATTGGATATTTAGAACATGTCACCATCAAAACGACTCAAGCCGGTTCAGCGCTTCGCTCACTCAAAAGAGCAGAAAGCCGCGCGTATGATGGGACAGGCTAAGAAGAGTCTGCAACAGGAAGAAGCAAAGCTGGAACAGCTCAAACAATACCATCAGGAGTATCTGGAACGCTTTAAGAAAATGGCCGGTGAGGGCATGAACGCGACTCAATTACAGGAGTATCGAGCCTTTCTCACCAAGTTGGATGAGGCGATCAACCAGCAGCAAGAGGTGGTGGCGGCGAGCGTCATCAATCATAGCAGTACAAAGAACTTCTGGAAGAAAAAGCATAGCCGCACTCAGGCTTTAAACAAAGCCGTTGATAAATTTCGAAAACAGGAACGAAAGATTGCTGACAGACTGGAACAAAAAGAGAATGACGATCATTCACAAAGGGAAAAGTAGTTCCTTACCTGCTTAGGAAAAACAGCAGGTACGATCCAGGTGCCGTGCATGGATTCAGTCAATGGTTAATTCTAATTTGTCCCCTGCAGATCCTCAATGAGACACTGTTCCGACAATACTAATCATTTGGTCATCAGAAGGTCTGTTAGAATCCTATAGAGGCATACTCTCAGAAATCTGTTTTTATCGGCAGGAAATGAAGTAAAAGCATGCAGGGAACGGGATTTATAAATATGATCAACCGGTGTCTGTGCTGTTTTCCGGCACTTACTTAGGATTACAGGTCCGATGAACGAAATTACCGGCACATCACAACCAGTATTACCAGTAGGGATAAGCCGGGTTGGCCGTCAACCGATTCTGGATCGAAATCTTAACATTTATGGTTATGAGCTCCTCTATCGCTCTGATGAGGCCTTTAGTGAAACAGGCTTCGATGGCGATCTCGCGACTGCGCGTACCGTATTGGACAGCTTTTTGGAATTTGGCTTGCATCGCCTGGTGGGCCCACATCAGGTTTTTATCAATATGACCCGTGCCTTCTTTACCGAACTGCAGCCACTGCCTATTGACAAGTCTCGTCTTGTCATTGAGGTTCTTGAGGATATAGAACCTACAGCAGAAGTTATAAACGGAGTGAGCAGACTGCATGCTGAAGGATATACCATCGCATTGGATGACTTTAGATTTGAACCACGCTGGAATCCTCTTTTGCCCCATTGCAGCATCGTCAAGGTTGATATACTCCATCTTGATATCGATGCCTATCAGCAACAGATAAATGAACTGAAGTCGATGGGATTGACGCTGCTAGCCGAAAAGGTCGAAACACGGGAAGATTTCGATCGCGTGAAGATACTCGGATTCGACCTTTTCCAAGGCTATTTTTTCGCCAAACCGCAAATAGTGACAACCTCGAGGTTGTCCAGTAACAAGAATATCGTGTTGCAGATGATTGCAAAAATCAATGACCAGAATTCCGATATCGATGAGATAGCATCGTTAATAGAACTCGATGCAAACCTGAGTTTCAAGGTACTGCGCTTCATCAACTCCGCCGCGATCAGTTTCCCCAAAAAGGTGACCTCCATACATCAGGCCGTAATCTATGTCGGTATGCACAGGTTACGTGCATGGTCGACACTGTTTATTATGGCCGGTATGGATAATTTCTCTCCGGAGCTGATAACCACCAGTCTGGTACGGGCGGAGGTATGTAAATCACATGTCACTGAATTGAAGTTGGGAGACCCTGAAAGTGCATATACGGTCGGTCTGTTGTCCACATTGGATGCCATGCTTCCCCTGTCCATGCAAGAACTCGTCAATGAACTTCCACTTCCTGAACAGATGATCGAGGCACTCAAGGAACGTAGCGGCCCCTATGCAATGAGTCTACAGTGCGCCATTGACCTGGAGGAGTGCCACTGGCTGACTGAAGCGGCACAATCCATGTCGGTTGAGCGTTTGAATAGCTTGTACGTAAAGGCTTTGGAACGTGTCGAGATGATACGTGGGGAGTTTGCATAGCGAGCGCTGACCATTCCGTATGTAAATATACAGCTCAGAATGACCGGCTGATAATGTTTCATGCCTTACCCTGTCCTGCCGATCAGGATAAACATTTCGAATAAAAATTTAAGGTATGACTACACCGTGGATCGGGCCGGATGGCGTGTGGCAGACACAGTAGTCACCAACATTGGCGGCACGACCCATAGGACAGACACCGGAATAGATGGCGCATTTACGGCTGCGTTGATTGTTATTTGCAGGATGACTGCTGTATTGCTTTATCTGTGAGGACGATGTAGTGGCCTGCTTTTGTTGTTGTGCAGTACCATCTTCCGCATACAGATGCAGGGACGATAGCAGTAGCAGCATAGCTGATATTCGTAGTATCACACTTCTCATTTTTGACTTCCTCTGTTTTTCGGAAATGACGGATTCCATATAAGTGTTAACAGGCCCTAGTTGATCATAAGCCATCTTCATAACCCGGTGGCAGTTTACCTGAGAGCAGGTAGGCAAAGGCAATTACCTCTGCCACTGCCCGGTAGAGTGATTCGGGTATCTCATCACCCAGTGGAATTTGAGCCAGCAGAGCAGCCAACTCTGCATCTTCATGCAGGGGAATGGCATGATCATCCGCCAAGGCAAGAATTCTATCCGCCAACTCTCCACGTCCTTTGGCGGTCAGGCGGGGTGCATTCTCCCCGTCATATTTCAAGGCGATGGCTAGGTCCGGGTCTCTGGTTTGATAATCGGTCATACTTTTTCACTCAACAGCGTCTGCTCGCTGGGTAGTTCGTTTTCAATCCCGGCGATTCCTTGAAAGGCCTCCAGCTTATCGACTTCCAGACCGGTTGACTCCAGGCTGGCGCGAAGTCTGCCGAGGTGATGATTGACCAAACTCGCCGTATTCGGCTTTTCAGACCAGATGGTGGTCGATAGTTTCTCTCCGAAAAGTGACAGCTTTACCCTCATAGGACCAAGGGATGGCAGATTCATATGTAGCGTGAGACTCCACATGAACACTGTTTCAGTGCCTTTCCTTACAACGTCGCGACTGATTCTGAAATGAAACAGATCGAAACCACCTTCCTGGCGAATGGGGAGTTCAAATTGCCAAACCTGTCTTGTCGTATCCTCGGTTGGCAGGGAACTAAGTTGATTTGTCTGTATTCGCGCAATTGCGCCATCCAAATGCTTGAACAGATCGAGTAACAGCCTGGTGGTTGGGTTTGTCTCCTGCGCTGCGGGTGGTGGAGTCACAGGGGGTGACTGCGCCGGGTTTAATATTGGCTGTTGAAATGTCAGCGCCTGATTGATCTGGCTCCCAGGATTACTGATCAATGGTTTTATCAGTCCGATAAGACGCAGCAGGTTTAGTTTGAGATCTTTGCCGTTTATCTGATGGTTGATCAAGCGGGCCTCTGTTTGTGTCCCGCTCAGTTGCATTGCTTGCACCAACTGGGTCTTGAAGCCAGGGTCTTCTATCGGTATGACTCTGGCCAAAATGCTCTGCACAGCCTGTTTGACTGCCGGTGGTAGCGGACTGGCGCGGGTTGAGTCGGATGTAACCTGGGTGAGGTGCTTAAACAACTGGGGCAATGGCTGTTGTCGGGGCATCACCTGTTTCAGCGCGGCTGACTTCATCTGTTCCAGAGTGGGGCGAGTGAGCACCCGTAACTCAGGGAGATTACCTGTTTTCTCTACCTGAAGGGTCAAGGCCTGGCCGGTAGGTACTCTCAGGGTGGTTTGGGCGATCAGCCGTGTGACCCCGATCTGAAGCCGAATCGTACCGTTGATGTTTTCACTGAGCGCAGTACCCCGCAATATCTGTCCAGGCTGAAGTTGCTCAAAAAGGGACTTGCCAGGCTCGATTGTCGGTAGTGGCAGTACGATTTTGCTACCGGATATCTCCATATTAAAATCCATTCATAGCGCAGAACTGGTGGCATCCAGGCATAAGTTGATGTTCTTTGCCTTGGTGATGGGAGTTTGCAGATGCTGAGGAAACGGCCGCAAATGAACGCCAATCACCGCAAGCGATCGCTAACGTTTGACTATGTGTATGGTTACCGCTCAATTCAGCTCCTGATGTAGGCAGTCTGTGTAGGAATTCAGATAATTTGTGCTCATTTGCGGTGATTAGCGCCTATTTGCGGTAAAACAGCGGCTCTTTTTTCATCGCCTGAGTCAGCATCAACAGGCCTGACCCAGCCCCTCAGCGGTGATCCAATAGCTATTGACGGATCATACCTTGTTTTGGGCCGGGGCTTGCTAACATTATATGCGAGCGGACTCGATGGTGTTCATTTCTTTCCCATTTGGCCGATAGGGTAGGTGTCACATTGGCGGATAACGAAGCGATGCAAAAGCAGGACGATGAAAAACCACAAAGTTGGTTCGTCAAGCATGATGATCTGGTCATGGGGCCGCTCACCAGCGCCAAAATTCGTCACCTGTTACTTGATGGAGAGCTTGAGTTACGGGATCAGATAAGTCCCGATAAAAATAGATGGCAGGCCATCAGTCAAATGCCCAGTGTGGTTCCACTCCAATTGAGGGCGGCGGAAGGGGATAGTGAGGCGAAGGCCAAGGTCGCTGCCCGTGAAGTTGCTGACGCAAGAGATATTAAGCAGGAGAACCGTTTTCCCATACTCTCTTTGTCGATCTTCCTGTTACTCATCGGTGCCGTCGTCTTCTATTCATTAAGGTATGGAATGCCGGAAAAGATCGAAGAGTCTGTGTGTGAAGCGCCACCAGCCCCAGGTGTGAATTGGCGTAACTGTCTCATCAAAGATCTTGATGCGGGGGCGGCCAGCCTTGCAGGGGCGAACCTGAACAGTGCCGTACTTCGTCGTGCAAAATTGAGTGCCACGGATTTGAGTAACGCCGATCTTCGCTATGCCAACCTGAGTCATGCGGATCTACGTCATGCGCAGATGCGCGGTACTGCTATGGTGGGGATAAATCTCCAGTTTGCCGATCTTAGGGGTGCCGATTTGAGTCATGCCGACCTGCGCTTTGCCGATCTCTCCAATAGCCGGATTGATGATGCCAACCTTGAAAACGCGAGGCTTGATAACGCACTCTGGCTAGATGGTAGAAATTGCGGGGAAAATTCCATCGGGAAATGCGAAAAACAGTAGCCTGGATGACTGACCCGCAACATCCGGCGATCCACGGCTATGGTGCGCCACTGAATGACTCAGTCTCATAACGATAAACCTCAAGCGTACTGGACCAATAGTTGGCGGGCAGGCCGGCCTTCTGTTTGAGATGGCTGAGAAAATTGCGGGTATCAGGAATAGATTCCCACACTGAAGGGAGAAAGGTACCCCGATGGTGTCCATCCAGTAGAATCAAGCCGTCTACAGATGGTCTGATTTTTGATACGAGCTCCTGCTCGGATTCGAAGTCGATGACCTCAGCGGGGGTCAAAACTGAGATGTGAATTTCAAGGTTATTCCTATCATGGGAGGTTAACGGTGGGAATCTTGGGTCTCGGAAGGCGGCAGCATAGGCATTCTCAGCGACATCCTCAACGATCGACAAATGAGCTTCAAGATGCCCGATACATCCTCTCAGGTCTCCACCCAGCAGCAGGGTAACGAAGCATGCCCGAATTTCTCTTAGCCCTGCTGGATAGTCATTGGCTGCAACTGGCAGCGGCACACCCTGCTCGAGACCATGCTTGATGGAATGTACAGCAACCTCAAGCAAGGTTGTTCTTTCCTCTGCAGAAAATTGTGAATGCGCGGTATGGTTCATGCTATTCACCCGATATACTCATATGTATTACTTTGGTTCGTTCCACTATCTGGAGCAGCGCTGCCATCTGCTCCCGCTTATTCTGTTTTTGACCGAGTTCCCAATAGCTGTTTCATCCCAGTCTGCTTCCGGATTGACGCTGCTTTTTAGAAAAGGGATGTTGATAACCATGTATCGAAATCGGATAAATAGCAACCTGTAACCTGGCTTGTAGGCTGACAGGATGATGGCCGGCATAATTATCTGTGGCTGAATCACTGTTTCACTTATGAAGGCCTGGATTACTCACCTCCGGTTCGCCATAATCCGCTCCTCGTTTTACAGAATGGTAAATGTGATGTGGTTTAAAAATCTTCGTATCTATCTGCTACAGCATCCCCTCAATCTCAGTCAGGAAGCACTGGCCGATAAGCTTGAGGCTAAGCGGTTTCAGGCTTGTGGCAGCCATGACCTGATCGGTATGGGATGGGATAGCCCGCTGGGCCGTCAATCGGAGACGCTGGTACATGAGGCCAGTGGGTGTCAGATGATCTGTGCCCGTCAGGAAGACAAGCTGTTGCCTACAGCGGTTGTCAATGAGATCGTGGAAGAGAAGATCGATCAGATCCAGCAGGAGGAGGGGCGAAAGGTAGCGCGCAGAGAGCGAAGTGAATTGAAGGATGAGGTCTTTCATCAATTATTACCGAAGGCGTTCAGCCGGCATACCCGGCAATTCGCCATGATCGACAAACAGCAGGGCTGGATAGTGGTGGATGCTGCCAGCGCCAACAAGGCGGAAGCTTTGATATCCCTGCTGCGCGACACCCTGGGCAGTCTACCGGTAAAACCACTGGAGGTTGCGACGTCCCCATCCTATGTCATGACAGAGTGGTTGAAGCGCCCCAGCCAATATGCGGACTTTACCCTTCTGGATAGCTGCGAACTGCAGGACCGTAGCGATGAGGCGAGTATCCTTCGGTGTAAGGGACAGGATCTTACTGCGGATGAGATATTGGCACATATCGATGCCGGCAAGCAGGTGGTTAAACTCGCTGTAGAGTGGGATGAACGTCTCTCCTGCACTATTGATGAGGATATGTCGATAAAACGACTTAAGTTTCTCGACCTCATCCAGGAGCAAGCCGCAGATTACCAGGTTGAGAGCGAGGCCGATGCCTTCGATGGCCAATTCACGCTGATGAGTCTGGAGTTTCGTCGCTTTTTACCCCGTTTATTCGAACTCTTCGGGGGGATAGCGGAGTCTTAGGCCCTGTTGTGCCTGAAGTCCGGGGATCTTCAGACTGAGCGCACAATGGAAGGTTCTGACTGAGAATCAAACCTGTGGCGCATACACGATTAATAACCAGGATTTAATCATGGTTTATTGATTTAAGTCAATGTTTGTCACGACAAGAGTCTTTAACCTCTCCCTACGCTCACGGTTGGTCGTTTCCGTGTTAAGCGCTAGTCTGGCGGGGACTGAGACCCATCTGCCTCCAGGGTCCTTCCCCGCCTGTTTTTTTCTGATCAGTAGTCGTAATAATCCAGAAACCACCGCGCGAAACTTGCCACGCCATCCTCAAGTCTGGTATCGGGTTTGTAGCCTGTGTCGGCTATCAGATCGGAGACGTCCGCATAAGTGGCAACCACATCGCCATCCTGCAGAGGCAGCATGTTGATCTCAGCCTTCCTGCCAAGACTCTCCTCCAGTAGCTCTATGTAGCGCATCAACTCAACAGGCTGGTTGTTGCCGATATTATAGAGTCTGTAGGGTGCTGTGCTGGTTGCCGAGTCGGGATGATCACTGTCCCAGTCCGGATTAGGCCGGGGAATACGGTCCAGCACCCGAATGACACCTTCAACAATGTCATCGATGTAGGTGAAGTCGCGGCGATGCTTGCCATAGTTGTAGACGTCGATGGCTTCACCACGCATGATCTTGTGGGCGAACTTGAGCATCGCCATATCGGGCCTGCTCCAGGGTCCATAGACGGTAAAGAAGCGCAATCCGGTGGTGGGTATACGATAGAGATGGCTGTAGGTATGCGCCATCAGTTCGTTGGCCTTCTTGGTGGCTGCATATAGGCTGACGGGATGATCCACATTGTCATGCACAGAGAAGGGCATCGAGGTATTGGCGCCATACACCGAACTGCTCGAAGCGTAGACGAGGTGTTGTACGCCATGATTCCGGCATCCCTCCAGAATGTGGCCAAATCCCACCAGGTTAGAATCGATATAAGCCAACGGATTTTCGATTGAATAGCGAACCCCGGCCTGAGCGGCAAGGTTTACCACCCTCTCCGGTTTGTAGTGGGAGAAGGCGTCTGAAATGCCCCCGCGATCCTCGAGTTCCAGTCGTAAATCGGTGAAATGCGGATGATCTTGGGTGCGCGCCAGGCGAGCTTTTTTTAAATTGACATCGTAATAATCATTAAGGCAGTCAATACTGATCACCTCATCCCCACGGTCAAGCAGACGTATCGCTAAAGCTGAGCCAATGAAACCGGCTCCACCGGTGATGAGTACTCGCATGGTTAAGAGTCCTAGTTATTAATTCGTGATCGTTTCCAGCGGCCTAAGCTACTCGATTAAGGGATCGCCTGTGATTGATCCCTACGCCTTTTTCGAAGATGCATTCTGTCGGCCGGTCAGGTCATCGATATACCAACTCATGGCCTCCGTCAGGCCCTGATCGATGTTGTGCGACGGTTCATAACCGAGCAAGTGCCTGGCTTTGTCAATATCAGCCAATGAATGTCGTACATCGCCCGGTCGAAAATCCCTGTAAGTGGGGGAGATCCCTTTCAGGTATGGAAAGCTATCCGCCAGGATGTCCCTGATTTTAGTAAACAGCTGATTCAGCGTGGTACGGTCACCCACGGCAATATTGTAAACCTGATCGGCAGCATCCGGATTGTCGCTGGTCGCGGCCAGGAGATTTGCCTGCACGGCGTTGTCGATATAACAGAAGTCACGGCTGGTCTCGCCATCGCCGTTGATGAAGACCTCGTCCCTGTCAATCATGGCGGCGACCCACTTCGGTATGACGGCGGCATAGGCGCCGTTGGGATCCTGGCGTCTGCCGAAGATGTTGAAATACCTTAAGCCAATGGTCTTGAAGTCATAGCAGCGGGCGAAAACCTGGGCATAATGTTCGTTGACCAATTTCGTCACCGCATAGGGTGAAAGCGGATTACCGATTCGGTCTTCTAGCTTGGGCAGGCCGGGGTGGTCGCCATAGGTTGAACTCGATGCCGCGTAGACGAAACGTCTGACTTGCGCATCTCGGGCTGCCACCAAGATGTTCAAATAGCCTGTGATATTGCTTTCATTGGTGGTGATGGGATCGGCCAGTGAGCGTGGCACGGATCCCAGTGCAGCCTGGTGCAATACGTAATCGACACCCTGACATGCCTGACGACAGGTATCCAGACTCCTGATATCGCCCTCGATGAATCTGAACTGGTCCCACTGTTCGGCATTGACGCTGTTTTTGACCTTATCGAAATTGTAGGCATGACCTGTAGCAAAGTTGTCGAGACCAACGACTTTTTGTCCAAGGGATAACAGAGTTTCCAGTAGGTTTGAGCCGATAAAACCAGCAACGCCGGTGATGAGCCAGGTCGATTGCTCTATATGCAGCCTGTTCTTCAGTTCGTCATAGGGTGTCATAGTCTTGCATCGACCGCGTCGGCAGGGAGGACATTCTTGACGTCGAAGAGAACCCCGTTTTCTTTACAGAGAGTACGGATTTTTTCCACCCCCATCTGCTGGAATTCACGGTGCGCGACTGCCAGTATTACGGCATCGTACTCGCCCTCTTTGATTTCGCTGATAGGACGAAGGCCATACTCTTCTTCTGCTTCAACCTGGGAAACCCAGGGATCATAGACATCCACCTGGGCCCCGTAATCCTCGAATTCGGACACGATGTCCACTACCCGCGTGTTTCTGAGATCAGGACAGTTTTCCTTGAAGGTCAAACCCAATACCAGCACCCTGCTATTGTTGGATGCGATCCCCCGTTTCATCATCATTTTCACCACACTGTGCACTACATAGGCGCCCATACCGTCGTTGAGCCGCCTTCCTGCAAGGATGATTTCCGGTTGGTAACCGATCGATTGTGCCTTGTGGGTGAGGTAATAGGGATCGACACCGATACAATGACCGCCGACCAATCCGGGTCTGAAGGGAAGGAAATTCCATTTGCTGCCGGCAGCTTCCAGTACTTCCAGGGTATCGATGCCGAGGCGGTTGAAAATCAATGCCAATTCATTGATCAGTGCGATGTTGACATCACGTTGGGTGTTTTCGATGACCTTGGCAGCCTCCGCGATCTTGATACTGCTCGCCTTATGCGTGCCGGCAGTGATGATCGAGCGGTAGAGTTCATCCACGAAATCAGTGACCTCGGGTGTGGATCCTGAGGTCACCTTTTTAATTGTCGGCAGGCGGTGTTCCTTATCGCCTGGATTGATACGTTCGGGACTGTAGCCGACATAAAAATCCTGATTGAACTTCAATCCGGAGTCGGCCTCCATGATGGGAACACAAACCTCCTCAGTCGCACCCGGATAGACGGTGGATTCGAATATAGCGATATCGCCCTTTTTAAGTACCTTTCCCAGGGCATGACTGGCGCCGATCAAGGGAGAAAGATCCGGTTGTTTATGCTCGTTGATCGGTGTGGGAACTGTGACGATATAGATATTGCAGGGTTTTAGATCGTCGAGATTGCTGGTATAGCTCAGGTAGGGTACCTTCCGCAGCTCTTCAGGATCGACCTCAAGAGAGCTGTCTTGCCCCGATTTGAGCTCCGCAACCCGCGCATCGTTGATATCCAGCCCGATTGTCGGGTACTTTTTACCGAATTCCACTGCCAATGGCAGTCCCACGTAACCAAGGCCGAGCACACCGATGTGCACTTTCCCAAGATCAAACATACGTTATCCTTGTTAAAATGAACCTGAGCCGTCGAGATCAGGCCAATGAGTATATTCTGACTAAAGATGATGAGTATCAGTAGCCTGTAGCGCTGACAGATGATAACTTGGCATGTCGGCGAAATCGAGGGGTTTTTAGCGACATAAGAACTTCTGGCCGGCTATTGAACATAAGCGCTATCATTTATATCGCACACGCCGTTAGCATCGACCTGATACCGCCCTGGCGATCTGTGAATATCTATCCATGTCAAACAGTCATATTCCGGGCCGGTACGAATGAGAATACTGGATGTTGAGCGGCTATCTGCATTCGCTTTATCTGATCGATCAACCATGGAAATAAAGCTGAAATGATTGCCCTGGTTGCATTGCACGCCGGTTATAGCCACAGTTCCCTGGCACTGCAATCTATCGCCGCCTACGCCAAATCCGAGACTTATTACGACAGGTTGCGTTTGTTTGAAGTATTGGTTAACAGCAATCACCAGCCATTGTTGGAGGCATTGGTGGATTTGCAGCCCAGAATAGTCGGCTTCTCCACCTATCTGTGGAATATCGCTGCGGCTATTCATCTGTCAAGACTGCTCAAGCAGCTCATGCCTGATATTGTTGTTGTATTTGGTGGCCCGGAGGCCGGTCCAAGGGGCAAGTCGTTGTTGGCCCAGTCGTCTAGCGTAGATTTTATCATTCAAGGTGAAGGAGAGGCGGCATTCAATGATCTGGTTAAATACGTGCTGTACGATGAAGGAGAGTTGCAGCGTATTTCCGGACTGATCTATCGGGATAAAGGCGGGATAACAAGTAATGCCGTTGAGCTGATCCCCGTTGATAAACTGCCGGCGCCGATCGCCGAAGGTATGGTGGATACAAGTCGGCCGCTTGTCTATTGGGAAACCTCCAGAGGGTGCCCCTACAAATGTACCTTCTGCAGCAGCGCCACAGAACGTTTGAGACTGTTTCCATTGGAACGGATAGAGGCCGATCTGCAGCAACTGGAGAGGCTTGAAAACAAGACCATTAAGCTCCTCGATCGCAGCTTTCATCTCGGTCAGCAGAGAAGCTGCCAACTGTTAAAACGTTTTGCCGGGACGGGATCGGGATTACGATTCCATCTTGAGCTGAATCCCGATCGAATATCGCCGCAGGCAATGGAGATCTTTCAACAAGCGGAAGCGGGAAAATTTCAGTTCGAGATAGGTTTGCAAACCCTTGACGAGGATGTTCTGAATACGATTGAGCGCCATATGGATATCGCCAAGGCGCTGGAGAATATCAGGCAGCTGGTTGAGATGAGGCGCCATCCGGTCCATCTCGATCTGATCGTGGGATTGCCGGGAGAGACGGCAGATCAGTGCGCCACATCACTTGACCGAACTTTTTCCCTCTATCCGGATCATCTGCAGCTGGGCACGCTGAAGCTCCTTCCCGGCACACCATTGAGGGATCAGGCCCAACATCTTGGATATCGATGGGATCCGGATCCACCCTATGAGGTGCTTTCACACCCGCAGCTTTCATTCAGCGAGATCGCGCGATTCAAACGCCATGCAGAGTTGCTTGAGCGTTTATGGAACAGTGGTTATCTGCGCGCTGTTCTGGCGGGGTTGGTGGCAGGTTGTTTTCGTGGTTCGGTGAGTCACTGTTTTGACCAACTGTTACGGGTGTGTGGTGTGGGTCTGGCGCGTGACAACCTTCAGCCGGATAGGTTGTTTGACCATATGACGGCATTTATCCAACCCTACCTGGATCAACATCCGGAGTTGGAGGAGTTATTGTTGTGGGACTATTGCCAATTTAGCCTGGTGACCGGTAAAACGCCTGTCTGGATCGCATCGCGGTTAAGAGAGAGAGTGCGACTTATAATCGATGATAAACCGAGGCGACTGCCTGTCCTCACCTTGACGGAGTCGGGTGTCGAGCTGATTCAGCGGCATCACAAACAGACGCTAACCGCCGGGCGATATGCGGTTTGGCCGAAACAGTATAAGAAAGGCAAGCCGGTTGAGATTGTAGCGCTTGACGCCTGAGCAAAGCCAGGGCATTCCGGTACTGAAATCGGCGTTTATTCTGTACAACAGCGGAAATCAAATGCTGTGTTAGCGGGCACCGCCGTTATTGCCTGTTTGCATACGAGATGCGCGTTCGCGGATATCCTTGTCTGCGTAGTGAAACACCAAACGGCCAACCACTTGACGAATATGCTGCATTGTCGCGCCACGACCGCTCAGGTTCGATGCCGAGGCGCATACCTGCCAGGACTGTTTTTGCAGCACGCGTTTAATCAAAAGCTTGGCGTCTGCATCGGTGAGTATGCCATCGGCCAGGGCGGCAAGGGTGATCACTTGAATAGCATGCAGACTGAGTTCATATCCCCGCCGGGCGAAGGCGAAGGCGAGCAAGTCGAGCCAATCCTGGAAATCGAGGGTTGTAGTGGACGGGTGCTCTATGTTCTCCAGTAGCGGTGCGGCCAGGCTGCTGGAGAGATGGGCCAGACTGTCACCCAACAAGGCAGGAAGCTGTCTGGCGAAGCGCTGTCTGGCCTCAGTCGCCATCTCCACGCCATGAGGACCAAGTGGTTGTAGAAACATCACCGATTGATTGCTGCTGCTGGCGCCGGTCCGCAGACCGATTCGCACCGCTTGCAGACCGCATCGCAGCCAGAACCCGATCAATTCTGGCGTGGCGCCGAAGCTGGTGCCAAGGTAGTCGAATCCCGTTTTTTCCGCCTCATCTCGAACCGAGTCTACCAGCAGTCGGCCAAGCCCCCTGTTCTGTACGGCCGGATGGACTGTAATCCGCATGATACGCATGCCGTTCAGGGTAGCCGCTAAAGGGAGCCCCAAATGAGCACTGAGGGATTGAGCCAACAGATGCCCACGGGGTCTGCGTCGGCCGGACCAGATCCGTTCGGCCATCGCCTCATCGAAACCGCCTTCGGCGGCCAGTAATGCCACAGCGACAATCAGCCCTCGATGTCGCAACAGAGCGATGTGCAAGTTCGGTCCGTCCAGGAGATGCCTGAGATCCAGGGGCGTGGTTCGGTAATGGGCGATGACCAATAGACCGAACAGCTGATTGAGATCGTTCTCATTTTCCAACAACTGTTGCTGTGTTGGAAACTCCACTCTGACTTCCTGTACGTTCACATCAGCAACCTCGGTGTCTGTCGCAGGCGAGGCATCCAGGGCGAGGAGCCTGAAGACCAGCGCCTCGAGAGGGTCGTCCCGGGACCAGCGTATCGGCTCGGTGAGGATGACCTCCCGCCACTGAGGTGCATGACGATCGAGGTGGCCCTTGAAGCGGATGCTGAATCCCAGGCCTGTGCCTTCATAACCGTGCACCGTAGTTGCGAAGACGATGCGGGGATAGTGGGCCAGCAGTCCCTCGAGGAGTTTCGTCGGGATAGCGGCCGCTTCATCCACAAGCAGAAGATCTGCGCGCTGGGGATTGGACAAGAGATGGTCCGGTGCATGGAAACGGATGGATAAACCCTCGCTATCGATAGAGAATGGTGAACTTTTAGCCTCTGGTAATGCGTTGATCGCCTGCTCGAAGAGCGAACTGACCGCAGCCTGTCTGGGGGCCGTCACTAGGATATCCCGGTATCCCTCCCCAATCAGTCTGGCAGCGGCGATACCCAGTGCGGATGACTTGCCTCGCCCCCGGTCGGATGTAAGCACCAGGGGTCGTTTTCTATGACCCTTCACTACTCGGATGATGGCATCCACGGCCTGGAGCTGATCCCTGGTGCGGCATTGTGGATGATTAAACAGTGGTATTTGAGGTGCGGACGCTTGCGGATTGACCGGCGTTGAGGGTGTGGCCTCCGGTGTAATGATTAAAGCGTCCGGGTCGCTTTCCAGGATATTGGCGATCCTTTGCAGGAATCTTCCTGTCATATCAGTCGTATCGTAACCGGCGACCCTGATTCGTTCGGCGACTGGATCCGGGTGGGTGTGCCACTCCGAGAGAGGTGGTGTCAACAGCAACAACAGACCCCCACCGCGCAGGGTGCCGCTCAATGCACCGAAAGCGTCCGGATCGAATCCGCTATGGGCGTTATAGATGAGAATTTCAAACTCCTGCCCCAGCTGGGCAAGCGCCTGCTCATTGTTCAGGGTTGCGATCTCATCGGTGTTTGCATCGCCGATCCAAATGGAATCAGCAAGCTTCAACTGCCGCAGGGCGGCCGTTGCCCGGTTTTTACACCATTCAGGATCCCCCGCGATTACCAATAGAGCTCTGTGACGCCGCTGACTTGCATTGGCGCGGAGCTGTTGAAGTAAGGTTATAAATGATGAATTAGTGTTAATAATAAAAAACTTACTATATCTTTATAATATTTTACATTATATATGAGCTTTACATTCCTCCGCTTTCAAAGTAGAGAAGGGAGATAACCTTGACTGTTTCAGCGGGTTAACCGTTTAAATGGTAGTTAAACTCATATCCGGCATAGCTGTTATACGGTAACGGCCTGCATTGCTTCCAATAGTAACAGCGTAAAGGTGTAATTTTTATGTCTGATGTCGAGGTGGCCGAACAGATCCGGGTCCGCGGCCTGGTACAGGGCGTGGGCTTCCGTCCGACTGTTTGGCGCCTGGCGCGGGCAAATGGACTGCGCGGTGCAGTATGGAATGACAGCCAGGGTGTGGAGATGCATATCTGCGGTGAAAAATCGCAGATCGATCGCTTTTGCGAACAACTGCTGTCACAGCCTCCGCCCTTGGCGAAAATCGATTCCCTGAATCGGCATCCCACGGATCAGCTGCCGCATCAGGATGAATTTATTATCACCGAAAGCCGGTCGGGAGAGGCGCAGACCGGCGTTGTACCTGATGCCGCGACCTGCGATGCCTGCCTCAAGGATATCGCCGATCAGGAAAACCGGCGCTATCGTTACCCATTTACCAACTGTACTCACTGTGGTCCGCGATTGACCATTGTTGAAGGGATACCCTATGACCGGATCAACACCAGCATGCGCCATTTTCCCATGTGTGATGCCTGTGAGGCGGAGTACCGGAATCCAGGGGATCGGCGCTTTCATGCCCAACCCAATGCCTGTCCGGTATGCGGGCCCAGGATCTGGCTCAGCGACCTGTCGGGCAGGATAATCGAAGCAAGCGCCACAGGGGAGGATGCGATTCAGGAGGCGCAACGCCAGCTGGCGGCAGGTAAGATTGTGGCGATCAAGGGAATAGGCGGTTTTCATCTTGCCTGTGACGCAACCAATGATGATGTGGTGGCGCGTCTGCGTGAGCGAAAGGGTCGCTATCACAAACCCTTCGCCTTAATGGCGAAGAACAGCCGCATTGTGCGGGAGTATTGCCGTGTCAGCGATGAGGAGGAGCACCTTCTGCAGGGTGCGGCCGCACCCATTGTACTTCTTTCCCGTATCCCTGCTGCGCTGGCTGAAAACGTTGCGCCCCGGCAGACCACACTCGGATTTATGTTGCCCTATTCACCGCTGCATCACCTGCTGCTGGCCGGAATGGTGACGCCATTGGTGATGACCAGCGGCAATCGGGTCGAAGAACCTCAGTGTATCGGCAATCGTGAAGCGACGGAGCGGCTTCAGCCCCTTGCCGATCTGTTTCTCTTGCATGACAGAGAGATCACCAACCGGGTCGACGATTCCGTGGTACGAGTTATGGATGGAAGCCCAAGAGTATTGCGACGTGCTCGAGGCTATGCGCCTCAACCCATGCGTCTGCCTGATGGTTTTGATCAGGCCCCGCCGTTGCTTGCTCTGGGAGGAGAGCTGAAAAACACTTTCTGTCTGACACGGGATGGGGAGGCGATTCTCTCCCAGCATATCGGGGATCTGGAAAACCTGATCTCCTATCAGGATTATCTGAAGAATCTTGAACTCTACGGGAAACTGTTCGACCATCGTCCGCAACGGTTGGTCGCCGATCTGCACCCCAACTATCGTTCCACCCAATATGCCGGGCAGCTCGCAGAGGAGCTGGGGCTGCCGTTAATACTGGTACAGCATCATCATGCACACATCGCCAGTGTCCTGGCCGAAAACGACTGGCCACTCCACGGACGAAAGGTGCTTGGGATTGCTCTGGACGGATCGGGTTATGGTGATGATGGGACCATCTGGGGTGGGGAGTTTATGATCGCCGATTATCGCGGGTATCAACGCCTGGGTAAATTCACTCCCATTCCACTGCCGGGTGGAACTCAGGCGATCCTGCAGCCCTGGAGAAACACCTTCAGTCAATTGAATCACTATCTGGGGTGGCGGCAGGTGGTGGCCCAGTGGGGGGATTTGGAACCGATCGACTGGCTCAACCGTCAATCGGTGAAGGTGCTCGGCAGAATGATAGAAGCCGGTGTCAATTCGCCAACGAGCAGCTCCTGCGGGCGTCTGTTCGATGCCGTGGCGGCTCTGTTGGGTATCTGCCGGCAATCGATCAGCTACGAAGGCCAGGCGGCGATCGAGCTCGAAGCCGCTGCTTCACACCATCGGAATGACGATCTGGCACCCTATAGTCTGCAGATCCATGAGGAGCAGGGGAGTTTTCGCCTCGATAGTGCAACACTCTGGCCGAGTATGCTTGAGGATCTGCATGCCGGGCGGGACAGGGGTGAGATCGCATGGCGTTTTCACCTGGGTTTGGCACACAGTCTGTGTCAAGCGGCAGTTAAAATGGCGCGACTCCATCAACTGGATACCGTCGTGCTCACGGGGGGCGTTTTTCAGAACAAGACCCTGTTCGAACTCGTCTCAAATCGACTTCAGCAGGCTGGTCTCAGACTGTTGTCACAACGGCAGGTCCCCGCCAATGACGGTGGTCTGGCACTCGGACAGGCAGCAATCGGAGCTGCAAGGAGTTTGATATCAGACTAAATTTACTATTAGGGAAGCTCTAATGAGGTATGTGAGGAGAGTACTGTTTCAGAGGTCGCCATGAAGACCCATTTCCCCACCAAGTATTGGCACAGTGTTGATGATAAGCGGATTCAATGTGATCTCTGCCCACGCTATTGCCGTATAAAAGAGGGGAAGCAGGGATTTTGCTACGTCAGAGAAAATCAACGGGGTGCCGTGGTGCTGAATACCTATGGTCGCTCGAGCGGATTCTGCATCGATCCCATTGAGAAAAAGCCCCTCAATCACTTTTTACCAGGCACCCCCGTTTTTTCTTTCGGCACAGCCGGTTGCAATCTGGCCTGTAAATTTTGTCAAAACTGGGATATCAGCAAATCCCGGGAGATGGATACCCTGGCGGATGAGGCCTCGCCCGAAGCGATAGCGCAAACAGCCCGGCGGCTGGGATGCAGGAGTGTCGCCTACACCTACAATGATCCGGTTATTTTCCACGAATACGCCATCGATGTGGCAAAGGCCTGCGCCGAATATGATATCAAGTCGGTGGCTGTGACGGCAGGCTATGTATGCGCCGAACCGAGAGCAGAGTTCTATCGTTATATGGACGCCGCAAACGTGGATTTGAAGTCTTTCAACGAGACCTTCTACCATAAATTGACGGGCGCTCACCTGGAACCGGTTCTCGAGACCTTGAAATATCTTAGGCACGAGACCGATGTATGGGTTGAAATAACCACCCTGTTGATACCTGGAGAGAATGATTCAGATCAGGAATTGAACGATCTGAGTCAATGGGTGGTGGAAAACCTGGGGCCTGAGATACCGCTCCATTTCACAGCCTTCCATCCCGATTGGAGGATGAGAGACTATCCTCCCACCCCCCATGCCACCCTCAGCAGGGCGCGTAGGATCGCTATCGATAATGGGGCGCACTATGCCTATGTGGGTAACGTTCACGATAGCCGCGAGTCGAGCACCTGGTGCCACCATTGCGGGAAACTGTTGATTCAGAGGGATTGGTATGAACTGGGAGAATGGCATCTCGATGATCATGGCTGTTGTGTTCATTGCGGCAGCCGATTGGCGGGGCTGTTTGATTCGACCCCAGGTGTGTGGGGAAGTCGGCGGCAGGCAGTGAGGATGAACTATTGAGCATCAGACAACTTATGTGGCTTGCCTGCGGTTCAGTTGTGAAAGAAGTGGGCGATGCAGTGATTTCAATGGGAAATTGAGCTTCAAGGTGGTCAATATGAGTATGATCAGAAAGCCCGCGGTATCCGATCTTTTCTATCCTGACGATGCGGATAATTTGCAGCAGATGGTAACAGGTTACCTTGATTCGGCGATGCAAGACGGGCAGTCGCCAAAAGCGCTGATTGCCCCACATGCCGGTTATATCTATTCGGGGCCGATTGCCGCCAGCGCTTATGCCGGACTCTCCAGTGCGGCGAATCGTATCAGCCGGGTAGTGCTTATCGGTCCCTCTCACCGGGTACCGTTCTACGGATTGGCAACCAGTGGGGCAGACTATTTTCGGACTCCACTGGGTGATATCCCAATCGACCGGCAGGCAATCCAAACCCTGGAGGCGTTACCGCAGGTGACTTGTCTTGAGGCGGCCCATGCCCAGGAACACTCATTGGAAGTGCAGTTGCCTTTCCTGCAGGTCGTGTTGCACGAGTTCTCCCTGGTTCCACTGGTAGTGGGCGATGCCTCGGGTGATCAGGTGGCAGAGGTGTTGGCAAGAGCCTGGGGGGGAGAGGAGACTCTGATCGTGATCAGTTCCGATCTCAGCCACTATCATGACTATGTGACCGCGCAACGTATGGACAAGGCGACCAGTGACGCCATCGTTACCCTCCATCCGGAACGTCTCGATTATGAGGACGCCTGTGGTCGCATACCGGTTCAAGGCCTGTTGTTGGAGGCAAAACGTCTGGGCCTGCATGGAAAGCTGGTTGATTTAAGAAATTCCGGTGACACCGCAGGCAGTAAGGACAAGGTGGTAGGTTACGGCGCCTATATCTTTACCGGATCCGAGGCTGCGTGAAGCGTCGATACAGGCGGGACCCTTGTCTCTCCCACGTTGCTCACTGGATAGCATCCCAAGGGCGTCGATATCCGCCCGATAAGGGCCAGGCGATGCGTTTTCTCGAGCGATTGGATTCCGCGGCCGGCTTTTTCTCATTTCGGACCTTTTCTGATACCGAATACAGCCGTTCGCCCGGGTATGATCCCTTGGAAAAAGCGGTCCACGGCACCCTTGACGCATGCTGGGATCGACTTGTGACACTAAACCGTCAAGGGGCGGTAGTCTCTGTCACCATCAATCGGACCAATGGGGTGGGTAGGGGATTGACCGATATTCATCAGGTCAGGGCCTTGTTTGTGGATGATGACACGGGAGGCGATCCGGGAAGATTTCCTCTTAAGCCCCATATCCAGGTAGAGACATCACCTGGTCATCACCACTTCTATTGGCTGGTGCAGGGCCTTCCGTTACGACATTTCTCCTCCTATCAGCAACGGCTGGCCAAAGAGTACCAGGGCGATACCCGTGTACAGGTCCTGAATCAGTCGATGCAACTGCCCGGATTCTGGCGCAGAAAAAGTATCACCGAACCCCGGTTGCCGGTGGTGCTGGCAATCAGCGGGCACGACCCTTATCGATATTGTGAGCTGGGAAGTCTTATCATGACTGACTAGCCGCAAATGAACGCCAATCACCGCAAATTTAACGCCAATATCTTCAAGGTCATTTTTCGGGCGTTAATTTGCGGCCTGTTATTCTCAGCTTGATCCTCACATTATGAAGAGGTTCTCTTTCAAACAGGCGATCAATGCACGATTATACCGCGCATCAATAGGGGAAGTAGTTATCGGGTATCAGTATCGTGGCTTTCTTCTGAACCCGGTCATCCAGGTAGGGAAAGTCGATTGTATAGTGGAGGCCCCGGCTCTCCCGGCGTGATTGGGCCGAGCGGATGATCATATCCGCGACATCGACCAGGTTACGCAGTTCCAGCAGGTCGATAGTGACCCGGAAATTGCTGTAGTACTCGACGATCTCCCGGCGTAACAGATCGATTCGCCGGCATGCCCTCATCATACGCTTATTGCTGCGTACGATACCGACATAGTCCCACATGAAATGGCGCAGTTCATCCCAGTTATGTGAGACCACGACCTCTTCATCGGGTTCGGTAACCCGGCTTTCATCCCAGGGCGTCAGTTTGGGAGGCTCAGGGGTCTCGGCATCCAGGAAATGGATATCCTGGGCGGCGAGGTTGGCGAAAACCAGACATTCCAACAAGGAGTTGCTGGCCATGCGATTTGCCCCATGCAGACCGGAGTAGGCGCTTTCGCCGATCACGTAGAGTCCGGCGATATCAGTCCGTGCCTGCTCGTCAGCCACCACGCCACCGCAGGTATAGTGGGCGGCCGGAACGACCGGTATCGGTTGCCGGGTGATATCGATGCCGAAGTCGAGACAGCGCTGATGGATGGTGGGAAAGTGCTCCTGTATGAAATCGGCGGATTTATGGCTGATATCCAGATAGAGGCAGTCAGCACCGATGCGTTTCATCTCATGGTCGATGGCGCGGGCGACGATATCACGGGGCGCCAACTCTTCACGCTCGTCGAAACGATGCATGAAACGGCTGCCATCGGGGAGTTTCAACTGACCGCCTTCACCCCGGACTGCCTCTGAAATGAGAAAGCTTTTGGCCTCCGGATGGTAGAGGCAGGTGGGGTGAAACTGGATAAACTCCATATTAGCGACCCGACAACCGGCCCGCCAGGCCATGGCGATGCCATCACCCGTAGAGACATCGGGATTGCTTGTGTATTGATAGACTTTGCTCGCACCGCCTGTTGCCAGGACGACGAATCGAGCCCGGAAGGTTTCGACCTGGTTGTTTTTGTGGTCGAGGATATAGGCGCCATAACAGCGTTTTTGCTGCTTAATCTGACTGCGTTCGCTGGTGATCAGGTCAATAGCGATATGATGTTCGAATACGTCTATATTGGATTGAGCCAAAACTTGAGCCTGAAGCGTGGTTTCCACCTCTTTGCCTGTCGCATCGGCAGCATGGATCACACGGCGGTGGGAGTGTCCCCCCTCCCGGGTCAGGTGATAGCCGCTGCTGGACGATGAAGTGTCATCCCGGGTGAAATTAACGCCTCCCTTGAGCAGCCAGTCGATGTTCATCGGTCCATGTTCCACTACCAGCTGAACTATTTTTTCATCGCACAGTCCTACACCGGCGTTAAGGGTGTCTTTCACATGTGACGCAACGCTGTCCTCCTCATCCAGAACGACGGAGATCCCGCCCTGTGCATAATAGGTATTGGTCTCTTTAAGCTCACGCTTGGAGATTACGGCTATTTTCAGGTGCCTGTCCAGGTGCAGGGCCAGGCTCAAGCCGGCAGCACCGCTGCCGATGATGAGGACGTCATACTGATTATCGGTTGTCATATTTGCGGGGTTGAGTCGTTACGGTGATAATGCGCATCCAGATGTAATGCATCCTAGCTTAATTTGACATTTCATTGAACCAGATCAATTCAAGCTGGGGGATTGCGAGAACTAATCAACACCAAGACTGTCAATGGGACTGTGCACAGGATGTGCCCGTCACGAGGAGGTATCGGCCCGGATGGGCGAGCGGTTAATCGATCAGGAACTCGTCGCACGGGTTCAGCAGGGTGATAAAAAAGCATTTGATCTGTTGGTGCTCAAATACCAGCAGAAGATCACCAATCTGATCTCACGCTATATCCGGGATCCGCATGAGGTGCTGGATGTGACCCAGGAGGCCTTTATCAAGGCATACAGGGCCATGCCAAAATTTCGTGGCGACAGTGCTTTTTACACGTGGCTGTACCGGATCGCCATCAACACGGCCAAGAACTACCTTGTGGCTCAGGGACGTCGCCCGCCTTCGGATGATGTCGAGGCAGAAGTGGCTGAACAAATGGACGTCGGTACGCGTCTAAAGGAGACAGGTACACCGGAGAATCATGTATTGACGGAAGAGATCAGCATGACTGTACAGAAGGCGATCGACGATCTGCCCGAGGATCTGCGTACAGCCATCGTTCTGAGAGAGCTCGAGGGTATGAGCTACGAGGAGATCGCCAACGCCATGTCCTGCCCGGTCGGGACGGTTCGTTCACGCATATTCAGGGCCCGTGAAGCGATCGACAAAAAACTGAGACCTTTGTTAAAACCTTAATATCAGGCATATAAAGATGACTGAGCAAGAGTTCGAAAGATTATCCGCACTGGTGGACGATGAAATTTCAGAACATGAAATTTCGGGTGAAATCAATAAGCTGAAGAATACTCAAGAGAGTCAGGATATCTGGTCACGCTACCATCTGATAGGGGATGCGATGCGTAACGAACTTGGCCAAATCCATGACCCGGAGATGGCCCGCTCCATCTGCCAGCACATTGAAAATGAACCGATTGTACTGGCTCCCGTCGCTTTGAAGCCCCGTTCGGCAAATAAGAAACGGGCCATCACGGGACTTGCGGTAGCGGCATCACTGACAGCGGCTGCAGTCGTTATGGCTCCCCAGCTGATCAATCCGGGCAGCTCAGAAACACCGAATCAGCTCGCATCGAGCGATCAACTCCCGATTAGCAATCAGAATCAGAGACCGGAGAGTAATACAGTCTATGTGGCTGAAAACGGTACCCGTTGGAAACTGCTGAAAAAGCCCAAGGTCGAATCGCGTCTGAATGACTATCTGCTGAATCACCAGGACCTTTCGCCATCGAGCAATATCAAGGGCATCATGCCCTACGCCACATTCGTCAGTTACGATGAAAACAAGCAGTGAATGGTGCCAGCCCAGATGCATACGGAATGAGTTCAGTGCCTCATATCAGTAATCGCCTCAGCCAGGCCTGTATGCTCCTGTGCCTGTTCCTGGTGATTTCCCAGTCCACATCCGCTGCGGATGATCCCTCGCCCAAGGATTGGCTTGAGCGTATGATGCGGGCGGTACAACAGCTGAACTATCAGGGTACCTTCGTCTATCTGCACGACAATCAGCTTGAGAGCATGAAAATCGTACATGCGGTGCAGGGCGATCGTGTAAGAGAGAGCCTGATGTCCCTTAACGGAACCCCACGCGAGGTGATTCGCGACGAGGAGTCGGTGACCTGCGTATTGCCTGATTCAAACGAGGTTTCTATTGATAGGCGAACTCCCAGCACCAAGTTCCTCAATATTCTACCGCACGACCTGGACCAACTCGATAACCACTACAGCTTTCAAAATGTCGGCAAGAGCCGGATCGCCAATCGTCAGGCCCAGGTTGTGGTGATTGTTCCGAATGATCGCCTGCGTTATGGCTACCGATTCGCACTCGATATCGAAAGCGGTCTGCCGCTGAAATCCGATTTGCTGAATGAACACGGCGAATTGGTCGAGCAGACGATGTTCACTGACCTGCAGATAGGCGTCGCGGAAATCAGTGAACTCCACAACAGGGAGTCTCTGTTTACCTACCGGTTGAAAAGTCATCCCGATGAAACAAACAAAATACCCCTGTTGAATCCCAACAAATGGGATTTCATTGGCTTGCCCAGCGGATTCAGACTAAGAATGCAACATCAATTGATCGACCCACAGGGCAGTGATCCCATAGATCAGTATGTATTCAGTGACGGTTTGAGTTCACTTTCCGTCTTTGTCGAACCGGAAACCAGGGAAGAGGCATTCAGTGGGGTATCACGACTTGGTGCCATCAATGCCTGGGGAGGCCAGGTTGAAGGTTTTCAGGTGACTGCAGTGGGCGAGGTGCCAGCGGTTACTATTCTGGGTATTGTGCAAGGCATGCAGCTCAAGCAAACTCATGATTGAGGAGCCTGCAACCGTCATCAGCATTGATGATGAACACGCAGTCGTAGAGACAGAACAACGCCCAGCCTGTGGCGCTTGTGCCAATGCCGGCGGATGCAGTACCTCCGTACTCAGCGGGCTCTTCAAACGACGACACAACAGGCTCAGAGTTTTCAATCCCATTCATGCCAGGCCGGGCCAACGGGTTATTATCGGATTGCAGGAGAATGCGCTTCTGAAAGTCTCTTTTCTTGCCTATCTGCTACCGCTCGTATGTATGATATTGATGGCGATCCTGATGCAGGCTGCGGCAACGCTTTTTATATGGCAGATTGGGGAACTCCCGCAAGTGGTCGGTGGTCTATTGGGCCTGATTGGCGGATTTATTCTACTCAGGCAGCTTGCCGGGCAGAAGCAGAATGAACCAGGTTATCAAGCAGTCATATTGCGTCTGGCCGGCACTGTGAACGTTGAGTTTTCAAAAGAGTATATTGGCTAGATGCCTACCCGCCGCTGACCGAAACCTTATTTCCATGACATATTCCTTGCGCTATCTTCAAGTTTCCTCCAGGAGCTGTAACATGAGACTAATTAAAATCCCCGCATACATTTTTACAGTAGTCATACTGGGATTAATCTTTACTGTTCCGCTAAATGCCAGGGAGCTGCCGAATTTTGCGGATTTAGCAGAAGAAAACGCCCCTTCAGTGGTGAATATCAGCACCAAACAGAAGTCTCTGAGTCAAAACCTGCAGCGTTTCAATATTCCTGAGTTGGAAGACTTCCCTGAGGGCAGTCCACTTGGGGAACTGATGAAAAAGTTCTTTGGAAATCATGGATTCCCAATGCCGGACGAGGGACCTGAAAAGCGCTCGCTCGGCTCCGGATTCATTATTTCCGCGGATGGGTACATCCTGACCAACAACCATGTTGTCGATGAGGCGGATCAGATTCTGGTACGTATGAATGACCGCAGAGAGTTCGTGGCCGAGGTGGTTGGAAAGGATGAGCGCAGCGATATCGCCCTGATAAAAATCGATGCCGAGGATCTTCCTGTGGTGGAAATAGGGGACTCCAAACGGCTTAGAGTGGGCGAATGGGTGTTGGCGATCGGATCGCCGTTTGGTTTCGATCATTCAGTTACCGCGGGTATCGTGAGTGCCAAAGGCCGTAATCTACCAAGCGAGAATTATGTCCCTTTCATCCAGACCGATGTGGCTATCAATCCCGGTAATTCCGGGGGTCCGCTGTTTAATCTTGATGGCAAGGTCGTTGGCATCAATTCTCAAATCTACAGCCGTTCGGGCGGTTTTATGGGACTCTCATTCGCCATACCCATTGAAATGGCGATCGATGTTGCCGAACAGCTGAAGACCCGGGGGCGCGTCACCCGTGGCTGGCTTGGTGTATTGATTCAGGATGTAACCAATGATCTTGCCGACAGCTTTGGCATGGAGCATCCTCGTGGTGCACTGATCGCACGCGTACTGCCGGACAGCCCTTCCGAAGAGGCGGGATTGCAGGTAGGAGATGTCATTTTGGAGTTTAACGGCGCCAAGATTGCCACCTCTTCTGAGTTACCGCCACTGGTGGGCAGCAGTAATGTGGATAAGCCTGCGCTGCTGAGAATTTTGCGCAACGGCAAAATCAAAGAGATCAATGTCAATATCGGAGAGCTGCCGGCGGAAGATGAAATGGCGCTGGCCGGTAGTCAGGCACCGAAAGTCTCGGAGAACCGACTCGGTCTGATGGTCTCATCGGTCAGTCCGCAATTGCAAAAACAGTTGCGCCTACCCAGTCAGCGCGGTGTAGTGGTGGACTCGGTAACGGGGCAGGCCGCGCGGGAAGCCGGTATCCAGCAAGGTGACATTATCATTATGATCAATCAGCAAGAGATTGAGGGAGTAGAACATTTTAATCGATTGGTCAAGGAGTTAGCGGCAGACAAAACAGTGCCCCTACTGGTTCATCGCAATACGGGACCAATTTTTCTCGCATTGCGCGTTCCTGAAGAGTGACCGCTCTGCATTTCTATTACAGAGAGGGTTGCCATCTTTGCGATGACATGCTGATGGAGCTTGAACGGCTGCAAGCGGAGTGGGGCTTTGAGCTTATCGAGGTCGATATAGACCGCAATCCCGCCATCCGGGAGAAGTACCAGACTCGGATACCGCTACTGGAAGATCACCAGGGAAGGTGTCTGAGTGAGTATTTTCTCGACCAGGTGACGCTTCTACGCTATTTGCAGGGCGCTTGATTTGGTATCATTGCAGGTTTGCGGCATCAAACAACGATTGAAACGCCCCGAGACGGGGCGTTTCTGTTTTTCGACGAGATCTTCAGGGCTCTATGGCAGATTTGCAACATATCCGTAATTTTTCAATCATTGCGCACATCGATCATGGAAAATCGACAATTGCGGATCGATTTATCCAGAATTGTGGAGGATTGACTGATCGTGAAATGGCGGATCAGGTGTGTGACTCCATGGATCTGGAACGCGAGCGGGGCATTACGATCAAGGCACAGAGTGTAACGCTCGATTATCAGGCTGAAAACGGCGAGACATATCAACTCAACTTTATCGATACCCCCGGCCATGTGGATTTTTCCTATGAAGTGTCCCGTTCTCTCTCGGCCTGTGAAGGTGCGTTGCTGGTAGTCGACGCTGCACAGGGTGTCGAAGCACAGAGTGTAGCCAACTGTTATACCGCTATCGAGCAGGGACTCGAAGTGATGCCTGTGCTGAATAAAATTGATCTGCCGTCGGCGGATCCCGAACGGGTCATCAATGAGATCGAAGAGATTATCGGGCTTGATGCCGGGAATGCAATTCGGGTCAGTGCCAAAACAGGTCTTGGTATCGATGAACTGCTGGAGCAGCTGGTGGCAACCATTCCTCCCCCTTCCGGGGATGCAGATGCGCCTTTGCAGGCGCTTATCATCGATTCCTGGTTTGATTCCTATGTGGGAGTGATTTCGCTGATACGCGTCATGAATGGAGTAATCAGGCCAAAGGACAAGATGCGGATAATGTCCACAGGGCGGGTTTTCCAGGTGGAGAAGGTGGGTGTTTTCACCCCTAAACAACTCGATAAATCACAACTGGGGACCGGAGAGGTGGGTTTTGTCATTGCAGGCATCAAGGAGATAGACGGTGCTCCCGTGGGTGACACCATCACGCTTGAGAATCGCCAGGCATCTGTACCTCTGCCCGGATTCGAAGAGATGCGCCCACGGGTCTTCTCCGGCCTCTATCCGGTCAACTCAGATGACTATGAGGCCCTGCGGGATGCACTACAGAAACTGCGCCTCAATGATGCTGCGCTGCACTATGAGCCGGAGACCTCACAAGCCCTGGGATTTGGTTTTCGTTGCGGTTTCCTGGGCATGCTGCACATGGAGATCGTCCAGGAGCGCCTGGAACGCGAGTACGATCTCGATCTGATCACCACCGCGCCCTCCGTGGTGTATGAGGTGTTGAAAAACAGTGGTGAACTGATTCATATCGAGAATCCGGCTGCATTACCCGACCCAAGCAAGATCGAAGAAGTCCGCGAACCTGTGATCAATGCAACGATCCTTGTGCCCCAGGACTACCTGGGTAACGTGATCACGCTTTGCATTGAAAAGCGTGGTGTACAGAAAAACATGCAGTACCTGGCCGGGCAGGTACAGTTGAGCTACGAACTGCCGATGAACGAAGTGGTGCTCGATTTCTTCGATCGGCTCAAGTCGGTGAGTCGTGGGTATGCATCGTTTGAATATGAGTTCACCCATTTTCAAGTGGCCCCACTGGTGAAGCTGGATGTGTTGATCAACGGTGACCGGGTGGATGCCCTCTCTTTGATCGTTCACAAAGATCAGTCTCAAAGCCGTGGTCGTGAACTGACAACGAAAATGAAGGAGATCATTCCGCGACAGATGTTTGAAGTTGCCATCCAAGCGGCGATCGGCAATAAAATCATTGCCCGAACGACGGTTAAGGCTTTACGTAAGAATGTAACGGCCAAATGTTACGGGGGCGATATCACACGCAAGCGCAAGCTGCTTGAGAAGCAGAAAGCGGGGAAAAAGCGTATGAAACAGGTTGGTAAGGTAGAGATCCCACAGGATGCCTTTCTTGCCGTGCTGCAAGTGGGTAAGGATAATTAGCTCTCCAGGAGAGGATACCAAAAAACAATGAATTTTGATTTTCCTACATTTCTTGTTGTCGCCAGTGCCCTGACAGGCGGCATCTGGTTGTTGGACAGCATCTTTCTGGCACCGAAACGACGTCAGCTGGCAACTGATCAAAGTGTAGATACGGATGAGGTTTCGGCCGCAGGAAAAGAGCCTCTGATCGTTGAGTACTCACGTTCTTTCTTTCCTGTAATATTCGCCGTATTGATACTCCGTTCCTTTCTGGTGGAACCATTTCGTATTCCTTCCGGGTCGATGATGCCAACGCTGCTGGTTGGGGATTTTATTCTGGTGAACAAGTTCAGCTACGGAATACGCTTGCCCGTCTTGAATAAGAAAATAATAGAACTGGGTGATCCACAGCGGGGTGACCCCGTCGTCTTCCGTTATCCAAAACAGCCTTGGGTGGATTACATCAAGCGTGTCATCGCAATACCGGGGGACACGGTCTATTACCGAAGCAAGACCCTGTATGTGAATGGAGAGGCGATGCCGCAAACTCCTGTGGGTCGGTATACAGGTACCGGCAGTGGAGTACGCATGACCGGTGCCATAATGGCCATGGAAGATCTTGATGGGACTGAACATTCGGTTCTGATCAATCCGCTTGCACCTGATCTGCCCACCGGATGCAGGGTTTTGAGCCAGGGACCGATCACCATTCCACAAGGACAATATTTTGTGATGGGCGACAATCGGGACAACAGTAACGATAGCCGTTGTTGGGGGCTGGTTCCCGATGAGAATCTTGTCGGTAAGGCCTTCGGTATTTGGATGAATTGGGATTCCGAAATCGATTCATTCCCGCCAATAGCATGGGAACGCATCGGAAAGGGTATTGAATAGTCGTTTTAAACAAAATTCACTTGCTGAATAGTCTGCTATCAGCTATTTGTGCTGTTTCTTCATGAAATATCGAGGTATCTCATATGCAATCACTACAAAAGCAAAAAGGACTCACGTTTATCAGCTGGTTGGTGATCCTGATCGTAGCGGGTTTTTTGGTTTATGTCGGTATCAAGATCACTCCTGTCTATATCGATCACTATGCAGTCAAAGCTGCTCTCAGTTCAGTGGAGAACGATCCGTTAACAGCTCGCAAGTCGAAGAGGGAGATTCGTAATATGATTGCCAAGAGGTTGGATGTAAATAATATCCGACATGTCAATCGGGATCACATCAATATAAAACGCAGTGGTAAGAACACAATAATCAGTATTGCTTATGAGGAACGTCGACCTATTGTATATAACATCTCTTTGCTAATGACCTTTGAAGAAACTGCAGAGCTAACAGCCAATTGAAAACTGATGTCGATAAGCTTTGCCGAGAACTCGGCTACCGCTTTACAGATCCGCAGTTGATGGAACAGGCGCTGACACATCGCAGCGTTGGTGGTAAAAACAATGAACGCCTGGAATATCTCGGTGACGCCATTTTAGGATTTGTCATCGCCGATGAACTGTTCAAGCATTTTCGAGAAGCGACCGAAGGCCAGTTGAGCCGTTTACGTTCGAGCCTGGTCAAGCGCGATACCCTGGCCGAAGTGGCCCGCGACTTCAATCTCGGTGACTACCTCCACTTGGGACAGGGTGAGTTACGCAGTGGCGGTCAAAGCAGAGACTCAATTCTGGCGGATGGATTGGAGGCGATCTTTGCATCGATCTATCTGGATGGGGGTTATGAGGCGTGTCGTCATGTGATTCAGGCAATTTTTCTGCCTCGACTGGGTAGAATGAACCTGGAGAATCAGCAGAAAGATCCCAAGACAGGGTTACAGGAGTATCTGCAGGCGAATAAGATCGATTTGCCCAGTTATGAGATTGTGGATATCAAAGGTGATCCCCACAACCAGCGCTTCACCGTAAACTGCGCTGTTATAGGTTTGGGAAAGAAGGCTACAGGAGAAGGCTCAAGCAGAAGAAAGGCTGAACAGGATGCTGCATCGAAAATGCTGACGCTTTTAAAAGATGACCAAGTCAAATAACCATTGCGGATATGCGGCGATCGTCGGACGTCCGAATGTTGGTAAATCGACACTTCTGAACCGCCTGCTGGGTTTCAGGTTGGCCATTACTTCACACAAGGCGCAAACTACGCGCCATACAATTCTTGGTATCAACACGCTTGCCGGAGGCCAGGTGATCTATGTGGATACACCGGGAATTCATCAGCGTAGCGACAATGCCATGAACCGCTATCTCAACCGCACCGCTAAAACAGCACTGGCAGATGTGGATCTGCTGATATTCGTGGTTGATGCGTTGAGTTGGAACAGTGAGGATGAAAAGGTGTTGACTCTGATCAAGCAAGTCGAAACACCCACTATACTTGCTGTCAACAAGGTCGATCGAATTAAACAGAAAGAGAGGCTATTGCCCTATCTTTCCGAGCTCTCTTCTCGCCATCACTTCATTGAGATCATACCGGTATCGGCAAAAAACGGAAGGAATCTGGATACGCTTCAGGAACTGGTGCTCCGGACATTGCCGGAGGCTGAGAATTTCTATCCGGACGACCAGTTGACCGACCGGCCTGAAAAATTCTTTGCCGCCGAGATGATTCGGGAACAGATTACCAGAAGGTATGCCAAGGAGTTGCCCTATGCAGTATCTGTTGAAATAGAACGTTTTGAGGAGTTGTCAGGGCTTTATCGTATCCATGCAGTCATTTGGGTTGAGAAAGCGGGACAGAAGGGGATCCTGATCGGTAAGGACGGACAGGCCCTGAAGGAAGTGGCTACACAGGCGAGAAAAGCCATGCAGCAGTTCTTTGATTGCAAGGTACACTTGGAGCTTTGGGTTAAAGTGAAAAAAAGCTGGTCCAGTGATGAGGCGGCATTGATCCGGTTGGGCTACGGCGAAACTTAACAAGCCCTAATGAATGAATTAAGTCCGGCATTTGTAATACACCGAAGAGACTATCGTAATACCAGCCTCCTGTTGGAGCTTTTTCTTGCCAATCAGGGACGGATGCCAGCGATAGCCCGTGGTGCGAAATCCGGTCATTCCTCCCGTGCCCTGTTGTTACAACCCTTTTCCCCCCTAGGTGTTACTTTGAGCGGCAGAGGTGAGGTTAAAAACCTTACACAGGTAGAACCGGATGGTCATCCCTATCGTCTGAAACAAGAGATGATCTATTGTGGAATCTATCTGAATGAGCTGTTGATGCGTCTACTACAGCGAGGAGACCCCTACCCATCCCTCTATGTCCATTATCAGCAAACACTTGCCAGACTTGCCTTTGGGGAATCCGCCAACCAGTGTTTAAGGGACTTCGAAGTCTCCCTGGTAAGAGAGTTGGGATATGGGTTATTGTTGGATCGCACCGCGGATACCAATGAGCCGATTTCGCAAGGGCAGCTATATGAATATCACATCGAGCATGGCCCTGTTGTCGCAACAGGTAGTGGCACGGGCAGTGGCATTCATGGCCAGACACTAATCAGTCTGCACCGTGGAGAGAGACTGGATGAGCGGGGCAGAGTGGAAGCGAAACAACTCATGCGTCGGGTCATCAGCTATTATCTTGGTGACAAGCCTCTTAAAAGCAGGGAACTCTTCCAATCCCTAAAATAAGTAATGAAAGGCGCTTATTTCCAACCAAGGTGAATGATACTATGAATACCGCAGGCCGTGAAATAACGCCGATCACCGCAAATAATCGCAGATTGTGAATCGTATACATTATCAATATTTAAATATGATTGATGTGTAAAAAATTATCGTGCGACTGGCTTTGATTTTGCGGCCAGACTTATTTTACGTTTTGATTTTTTCAAACTATCCATTTTTTTGAAGGCGCTACATAGATGGACGGAAAAGAGATTTTACTTGGTGTCAACATTGACCACGTGGCTACCTTGCGTCAGGCGCGCGGAACCCGATATCCCGAACCGGTACAGGCCGCCCTGGTTGCAGAACAGGCAGGCGCAGATGCTATTACCCTGCATTTGAGGGAGGATCGCAGACACATCCAGGATAGAGATGTTGAAATCTTAAGCGACCTGTTGCAAACGCGAATGAATCTTGAGATGGCTGCAACATCGGAAATGGCTGCCATTGCGAAACGCTTTAGCCCCCACGACTGTTGTTTGGTGCCGGAAAAACGAGAGGAGTTGACCACCGAGGGTGGTCTGGACGTGGCAGGTAATTTGGACTACATGACTGATTTCTGTGCTGAGCTTAATGATGCCGGAATCCGTGTGTCACTCTTTATCGATGCAGATTCCAAGCAGTTGGAGGCCGCTAAGGAAAGTGGTGCGCCTGTAGTTGAAATACATACCGGTCACTATGCAGATGCGGTATCAGACAGAATTAAGCGTTCCGAACTAGAACGTATAATCAATGCAGTAGAATATGGAAACAGCCTTGGATTACAGGTCAATGCGGGGCATGGACTGGATTACCATAATGTTAAAGCCATTGTCGCCGTAGCAGGGATCACCGAGTTGAATATCGGACACGCCATAATCTGTCGTGCGCTATTCCGTGGTCTTGACCAGGCAGTAAGAGAGATGAAGGCACTCTGTAGCAATATGATTTAGTGCAAACAGGCACTGGTGCAATATGGTTACTGCCTGACACGGTCAATCATTGGCCATAAATATACAGTAATTAGCTTTCATCAGCCGACCAGCTGCGTGCGCATGACGATTGCCAGGACTACCAGTACCAAGGTGGCAATCCAAACCGCAATATAGATCCTCATTGCCCGTTTTGCCTTGGTTTTCTCGGCCCAGGTGCGTGGCTGGATGCCTTTTACCAGAAACACAAGCTTGGCCGCAAGGTTGACGCAAACGATATTTGCTGCAAGCAGTAGTGCCGCACCCATCGCCAAATCCACCCGCCAGTGACCCAGTGTCAGGCCTACCGCAGCGGCAGGTGGCAGCAGGGCAACCGCAACCATGACACCGACCAATACACTTGGCAGACCCGTGGTGAGTGAGAGTGCGGCAGCCGCTCCAGAGGCAAGAGCAAGGGCTAGAGAATCCATGCCGACATCTGTCCGTGCCAGCAGTTCAGGACTATCTAAACCGAAAGGCCATAGTAACCCGATGATATAGGAGAGGCCGATAGCAATAACGATACCTGTAAGCAGGGATTTGAGAGAGTTCTTCATCAGATGAACATCACCCAATGCAGTGCCGAGACCGAAGGCAAGATTGGGACCCAGCAGGGGAGCGATAACCATGGCTCCGATGATGACTGCGACATTGTCCTTCACCAGCCCGATCGCCGCTACGATGGTCGATAAGATGACCAGGAAGATAAAATTGCTGTCCAGACGCGCGTTCTTATCCACGGCTGCATACATTGCTTCCCGTGTCGAACTGGCGGAATCCTCTTCTCTTTCCTGCTCGGTCCTTGCACGTGGCAGGGTGGCATCGACAGGAAAGACGATGATGCGGGCGGTCGATTGAGCACCGAGTATATTCTGCAACGCATCGAGAGTCGGTTGCACATTTTCGTCAGTGACCAGCATGCGCATAGGTTGCCTGCCATCCTCTCCCTCCTGCCCCAGCCTGAAATCCCTGGCCTTGTACTTCTCGGCGATAATGGAAATAGTGGGGTGGCTGCTGGCGTTGGCAATGACTTCTATCAGCTTCATTTCTTGTTTCTACTCATATGAAAACGAGGCTTGCGGGCGTTTATCAGATTGTCTGAATTGGGTAAGTAATCTGTCCAATCAATCATAAGAGAAAAATATGATGTAACTGCAAATAAACGTAAATCACCGCATATTTAACGCCAATCTTATAACTATTTCATATGGCATTCATGCTATTTCCGATTAATCCGACTCGTCTGAGGATCATTCAAAGTTGTCTGAATAGAATTGTTTAGACACATAGCCAACAATTTCGGGGGATAAATACAATTTCGCATTCATGTGTAGCCTTTTTGTGGCGCTGCTGATACCCGGCCAGTCTGATGAAGAGTGGGGGTCTTTCTATCATATCGTGTAATGAATACTGCGGAAATCGCATGGATTTCATGCTTAGTCGTCCTAACTTCAAGTGCCAGATTGTATGTGCACTACTTTTTGGCCGGTAGCGCCATCATTTGTCTGCAAATAGGCGATAGGTTCAGTCCTGTAGACTGGTACATTGTCTTGGCCCGCTGCATCAGTGAGACAAGTGAGGGTGATGGCGTGACAGTACAAAACAGTACAATGTTGTCCATATCGGCCACATCGTATAGTAAGATCCAGGGGAATGCACTGCGTAGAGTGATCAGAACCTCAATGATCTCGGATTCCGATCTGGGCAGAATATTGACTGCAAACACCCCACCTGTATTCAATGCGCGAGCTGCATGCATGACAAATTCAGTGGAGAGCTGTGAATTGGCGGTTCCCTGTCTGGTACATATATCGGATACCAGAATGTCGAAACCACCCTGATTTATCTCGAGATATTTTTCTGCCGGCAACTGAAAAACTGTATGGCTTGATGGGATATGGAAATATTGTTTGGATATTTCAATTATTCTGGCGTCGATTTCGACTGATACCAACTCAATATCGGAAAATTGCGACAGAATGAACCTTTCAATCGAACCGGAACCCAGCCCTAGGTTGAGCAGATTGCTTGGTCGCGGCATAAACAGGAGTGAACAAAGCAGTGCCTGAATATAGGTGAGTACAGGAAGGGCCGGTTCCTTTAACAGCATGACTGATTGGATGGTACCGTCAGGAAACCGGATCCATCGTAAGTCACCATTCTGGCGTATATCCAAACCCTCTAAATCTGCCGTTCGATGATTAACCTGTTCTCCTGGTAGAGTCAGCAGATGCTCCATGTTCATGGTGTATTGCTCTATCTTGAGCATGGTTTTTTACTGTACAGATGTGTGTGGACCCTGCGAGGGCAGTGAGAGTTAACGTAGTGCCGGATGGCTAGCTGCTGATGTAACTGACCAATTGTTCGATCACGAATTGCTGTTCTTCAATGATCGCTTTTACCAGGTCGCCGATGGAGATGATGCCGACAAGCTCATTATCTTTCATTACTGGGAGATGACGAATGCGTTTTTCCGTCATGATCGCCATACACTCCTCTGTGGTTTGTTCAGGGTTGACCACCAGAACCTGGCTACTCATTATCTCTTTTACCCGGGTCTCTTTCGATGTACGTCCCTTCAGTATGATGTTGCGGGCATAATCGCGCTCGGAAAAGAGTCCGACTATCTTTTTGTCCTTCATAACGACCAGAGAACCGATCTCTTTATCGGCCATCGATTGCAAGGCTTCGAACACCGAGGCATTGGGATCGATGGTCTCGATATTGTAACCCTTGCGTTGTAAGAGCTGATTGACTGTTAACATACCGATGCCTCCTGTGGATTTTTCTCGTTAGTGCTCGTGCATAGTGTATGAGGTTGTCTACAAACCCCAAACTGACTTGGATTTCCCATAATAATAGATCATGAAGCCCCGAAAGAGGGAAATCAGTACTGCGTTCAGTGGGTAAATCGGGGTAAAATCAAGGCCATGAAATACAAAACAATTGAACAATTCGTTGGTAATACACCGCTGGTCAGACTTCAGCGTCTGCCCGGTGATGACAGTAATACTCTGCTTGTGAAACTGGAGGGGAACAATCCCGCCGGCTCGGTGAAAGACAGGGCTGCCGTCAGTATGATCAGCCATGCCGAGGCTCGTGGAGAGATCAAGCCCGGTGACACCCTGATCGAAGCTACAAGTGGAAATACAGGGATCGCACTGGCAATGGCGGCAGCAATCAAGGGTTATCGATTGATTTTGGTGATGCCTGAACATATGAGCCTGGAACGGCGTGCTGTGATGAAAGCATTCGGGGCTGAACTGCTATTGACCCCTAAAGAGGGCAGTATGGAGGCCGCTATCGACAAGGCAAGAGAACTGGAGGCTTCAGGTCGCGGATTGATTCTTGATCAGTTTTCCAATCAGGATAATCCCCAAGCCCATATTGAAGGTACCGGACCTGAGATCTGGCGGGATACAAACGGTGAAGTGACCCATTTTGTGAGTGCCATGGGTACTACAGGTACCATTATGGGTACCTCTGTCTATCTCAAACAGCAGAACCCTCAGATTGAAATCGTCGGTGTTCAGCCCATGGAAGGTTCGAATATACCGGGGATTCGCCGCTGGCCTGAGGCCTATTTGCCAAAAATCTACGATGCCTCGAGGGTTGATCGGATAATCGATGTTTCTCAAACGGATGCTGAAGAGACGACACGTCAATTGGCGGCCAAAGAGGGGATCTTCGCCGGTATCTCCTCCGGTGGAGCCGTTGCCGCTGCGCTGAAACTGGCCTCGGTGGTGGAGAATGCGGTGATTGTCTCCATAATCTGTGACCGGGGTGATCGCTACCTCTCCACCGACGTCTTTCCAGCAAGCTGAAATGGGGCGCAGACGCAGACGCCAACCGCTCCCTGTGGAGCCGGTCGAAGCCGAGATCGAATCCCTGACCCAAGATGGGAAAGGCGTGGCCCATATCGACGGCAAGGCGACATTCGTCTATGGATCGCTATCGGGTGAGCGGGTACGCTTTGTCTATACCGGACGTCGACGTAAATATGACGAGGGCAGGGTGGTTGAGGTCATCGAGCCCTCGCCACAGCGAACAGAGCCCCGCTGCAGTCAATTCGGCATTTGCGGTGGCTGTAGCCTCCAGCATCAACAGTCGGAAGCACAGGTTGCCAGCAAGCAGCAGGCAATGCTGGATGCCTTGAAGCATATCGGTAAAGTCGTGCCTGAGGAGGTAATGAGTCCCCTGGTTTGTGAGTCAGTCTGGGGTTATCGTCGCAAGGCCCGCTTGGGTGTGCGCTATGTGCCGAAGAAAGGCGGTACCTTGGTAGGCTTTCGCGAGCGGGGTTCATCCTTCGTTGCCGATATCGATCAATGCCATATTTTGCATCCCAGGGTAGGTCAACTGATACCGCAGCTTAGTGCATTGATTGATCAGTTATCGATACATGATCAAATCCCCCAGATCGAGATGGCCATGGGCGATGAGGAGTGCATTCTGATCTTTCGCATGCTGTCGCCACCTTCCGACGAAGACCTGATGAAGCTCGCGATATTTGCCCCCCAGCATTGTATTTCAATTTATATCCAGGAAGGCGGGCCTGAATCAATCCGCCCATTGGACTTTGAGCCTACAACGCTCAGCTATTCACTGCCCGAGTATGATCTCCAGCTCGATTTCCTGCCCAGTGACTTCACCCAGGTCAATACGGATATCAATCGACAAATGGTAAAGCGGGCGATCTCGCTGCTTGAATTACAACCCGATGACAGGGTATTGGATCTGTTTTGTGGATTGGGTAACTTCACCCTGCCATTGGCAAGCGCTGCAGGACAGGTCACCGGTGTTGAAGGTGACAGCGGGTTGGTCGTCAGGGGCAGAGAGAACGCACTGCGCAACGCAATCGATAATATCGAGTTCTATACTGCTAATCTCTATGAGACGTTGGACAACGAACCCTGGCTCATGCAACGTTTCAATAAGGTGTTGCTCGACCCACCCCGGAGTGGGGCGGTTGAGATACTCGAGCACTTACCCAAACTGGGCGCTGAACGCATTGTGTATGTCTCATGCTACCCGGGAACCCTGGCGCGGGATGCCGGTATACTGGTGCATGAACAGGGTTATCACCTGAAATGTGCCGGTGTCATGGATATGTTTCCGCATACCGCCCATGTGGAGTCAATAGCACTGTTCGAGAGATGCTGAGCCTGGCGCCAATTGATTTGCAGGTAAATAATATATGGCATTAGAAATAGAGCGTAAATATTTGGTGATAAACGATAAATGGCATGATGGCATTATCCAGAAATCGGTTATGAAACAGGGCTATCTTGCCAGCGTACCCAATGCCAGCGTGCGTGTGAGGGTATCGGGAGAAGAGGCTCGATTGACCATTAAAGGGAGAAGTGAAGGGATCAGCAGAAACGAGTATGAATACCCCATTCCTCTGCGGGATGCTGAAGAGATATTGAATAACCATGTTTCGGGGGCATTGATCGAAAAGATCCGTTATCAGGTCAAGTGCGGTGACCATGTCTGGGACCTCGATGTCTTTGATGGCGCCAATCGAGGCTTGATTGTGGCTGAGGTGGAACTGAGTTCAGAGGAAGAGGCTTTTAAAATGCCTGAATGGGCAGGTGAAGAGGTTTCATCGGATAGCCGCTATTACAATGCAAGTTTGGTCACACATCCCTATTGTGACTGGTAGGGGGGCGAATAGTGGGGTGGCGCCGGCTTAGCTTACTGCTGTTTGTTCCATTTTTCATCCATGCCTGCTCCACTTCCCATATCGACGATTCGATACGCATGGGCTTGGCATCGTCACCCATGAACCTCGATCCGCGCTATGCCACCGATGCCACATCAGAACGGATCAACAGACTCCTCTATCAACGCCTGGTGGCGTTCGATGAGCAGAGCATGCCCGTACCGGATATTGCTGATTGGCGGCGATTGTCTCCACGTCACTATCGATTTCGTCTGAATCCCGAAGCCGGTCGATTTTCCCATCAACGCAAATTGGATGCAGATGATGTCATTGCTACCTATCGATATGTACTGGATGCCAACAATGCATCACCGAAACGCTCAGGACTTGTGCTGATCGAGAGCCTGGCCAAGGTGGATGAATTGACTATCGATTTCAAGCTCTCCCGTGCAGACCCTTTGTTTCCCGCCTACCTGACTTTGGATATCCTGCCTGCGGATCTAATCACCGATGATCACGATTTCGCACATCAACCGGTTGGCAGTGGTCCTTTCTCTTTCCATTCATGGCCGGTGAGCGGAAAACTGTTGTTGGAGAGAAGAAGTGACAAGCGGATGTTCGAATTCGTGGAGGTAAAAAATCCGACGGTGAGGGTACTGAAGCTACTCCGGGGGGAGATAGATATGTTGCAGAATGATATCTCACCCGAGCTGATCGGGTACCTGGAGTCGCAATCCACAATAGAAATAGCGCAACGCCATGGCAGTAACTTTACCTATATCGGGTTCAATCTGCGGGATCCCCATACCGGTGACCCGAGGGTGCGTCTGGCAATCGCCCATGCTCTTGACCGGCAGGCAATCATCGAGCATGTCATGCACGGCGCCGCGCGTCAGGCAGAAGCACTCTTACCCCCAGAGCATTGGGCGGGCGCACCATCTCTGATGGCATATGAGTATGATCCGGAGAAGGCTACCACGCTCTTGAGTGATGCGGGTTACACTACCGCTGATCCGTTGCGCCTGGTCTATAAAACCTCCAGTGATCCCTATCGGATTCGGCTGGCAACAGTGATCCAGAGTCAACTCAAAGCGGTCGGCATCGAAGTTGAACTGCGTAGCTACGATTGGGGCACATTTTTCGGTGACATCAAAGGCGGGAACTTTCAGCTCTACAGTTTGAGCTGGGTCGGAATCCGCACACCGGATATATTCAGGTATGTCTTTGGCAGCGATTCTCTGCCCCCCACGGGCGCCAATCGCGGACGATATGCCAGCCATGCCGTCGACCGGTTGCTGCGGCAGGTTGAATCGGCTGATACCCTGGAGAGCCAGGCGGATCTCTACCATCGGATACAACAACAACTTCACCAGGATCTGCCTTATCTGCCGCTCTGGTACGAGGCGCAGGTGTCAGCCTCGAATCCAAGGGTCAGCGGCTATCGATTAATGACGGATGGCAACTATGACGGACTTGAACAGGTAAGGCTTCGGCAACCCGAGGAAACAAGCGATGCCCAGATTGCAGTTGCGCATTGAACTGTCTCAACAACGCCTGGTCTGCAGTGAGTCTGGCCGGATTATCAGATCCTATCCTGTCTCGACAGCGGTAAACGGTCCAGGCGAGTTGTATGGCAGTGGTTGTACGCCACGGGGAAGACATCGGATACGCCTGAAGATCGGAGACGGTTGTGAGGAAAACACGGTCTTTGTTGCACGACGCCCGACCGGCGAACAGTTCAGCCTGCAACTGGCCGCCTCAGAACCGGAGCGCGATTGGATCCTGACCCGTATCTTATGGCTGACCGGCATAGAAAAGGGAATAAACAGAGGCGGGGATGTGGATAGCCTGCGCAGGTTCATCTATATCCACGGTACCCCGGAAGACCAACCAATGGGAATGGTCGCCTCCCATGGCTGTATCAGGATGCGCAACCGGGACCTGATGGACCTGTTCGACCGGGTCGAGAATGGCACCCTGGTGGAGATCGTTGAATAGTGGGGGCGTTCCTAATCTCCCGCCTGTTGAGTGCGCTCGTCGTCATCATAGGCGTCGTCTGTCTGGTTTTCATGCTCATCCACCTGGTGCCGGGGGATCCTGTGGATGTCATGCTGGGCGAATCTGCGATACCGGCGGATCGTGAGGCGCTGCGAAGCAGCCTGGGACTCGATCGGCCGATAACGGTCCAGTTGACTGACTTTCTCAAAGGTGTCGCAGTGTTGGATTTGGGAGACTCTCTGCATACCAGGCAGCCTGTGTCCGAACTGCTTGCCAGCCATATACCCGCAACCCTGGAACTGGCCTTGGCGGCGCTTATCGTCACCCTGCTGACTGCAATACCCCTGGGGATTTTGGCCGCTGTGAATCGGGGAGGCATGGGTGATTGGGGCGCTATGGGTTTCTCCATGTTGGGTCTCTCGATTCCCAATTTCTGGCTTGGCCCGTTGCTCATACTCTGCTTCAGTCTGTGGCTGGGTTGGACACCGGTAAGCGGCCGAGAGGGCATAAGCAGCCTGATCCTGCCTGCAGTGACGCTGGGCACAGGATTTGCCGCCATCCTGGCACGCATGGTGCGCAGCAGCCTGTTGGAGGTGCTGGGGGAGGATTATGTTCGGACCGCACGGGCCAAGGGCCTGGATGAGACAAGGGTTATCTGGCGCCATGCCATGAGAAACGCATGGTTGCCGGTGATTACCCTGCTTGGCTTGCAACTCGGGGCGTTATTGGGTGGGGCCGTGGTCACCGAGGTGGTATTCGACTGGCCAGGTATCGGTTCCCTGATGATCGAATCCATTCAGAAGAGGGATTATCCGGTTGTGCAGGGTTGTGTACTGTTCATCAGTCTCGCCTATGTGCTTGTCAACACACTGACCGATATCCTGTATGGCCTGATAGATCCGCGCATACGCAGTGGAGGCAAGGCATGATACGGCGCTGGCTCCCCTATCTGTTGATCGCGCTCTGGGGCATTGCCGCGCTGATCGGTCCCTGGTTCAATGAACCGGCAAACCTGATCGATCTTGAAAAGATCCTCCAGCCTCCCTCTCTATCAGGCCTGCTCGGTTACGATGACCTCGGACGGCCTATTCTTATGCGTCTTGTGGCGGGCGCACAGACCTCATTTCTTGTGGCGGTTGGTGTGGTGGGGCTCTCTGCCATTATCGGCACTGCGATCGGTCTGTTGGCAGGTTATCAGGGGGGGTGGCTCGATCTGCTACTGATGAGGGTGATAGACGTATTTCTTGCCTTCCCGGGCATCCTGCTGGCGATTGCCCTGGCCGGTGTGATGGGACCGGGGATCGACAACCTGATCATAGCACTCTCGGCGGTGGGCTGGGTGGGGTATGCACGCCTCGCCCGCGGCCAGGTATTGTCATTGAAGACTCGGGATCATGTCACGGCAGCTGTCGCACTGGGTAGTTCCCAATGGACGATTCTGACAAGACATCTGCTACCGTTGCTGCTTGCCCCTTTGATCGTTGAGGCCACATTCGGCATGGCCGGGATGGTTATCGCTGAAGCGGGGCTCTCCTTTCTGGGTCTGGGGATTCAGCCGCCCTATGCCTCCTGGGGCAGTATGATCCGTGATGGTGCCGGTTACATGCTGATGGCGCCGCATATGGTGCTTGCGCCTGGCGTGACGATTATGTTGCTGGTGTTGTCACTCAACCTGCTGGGCGATCGTCTGCGAGACTATCTGGATAACCGTCTTGACTAGGGCCCAGGAATGTCTCTGTTACTGAACCAAAAAGGTGGTGAAGAACAGGGCCTTCAGTTCATTCTTTCCACTCAGCTCCTGCATAAGCTTGCCGAGGGTCGATAGGGCCTTTTTACGTAACGCCTCCTTACCACTCGGAGATTTGATACTCTTCCCATCCTGTTCCGACAGCAGTAGCAGTAAACTATGGCGAATGGCCGGGCCGTGAAGGTTGAGCTCATCGAGAAAAAGCTCATCATTGGTCATCAGCTGTACATCACAGCGGATATACTTTCCTCCACTCGCCAGATTGGCGACCAGGGATGGCTTGACCTGATAGTAGCTTATGACCGGTGCCGCCTCTTCGGTCTCTTGTTCTTTCTGATCCTCGTCTTCTGCCAGCAGCGGCAGGGCAACGAACATCATCAATGCTAGTAGTATTCTGAATGAAAGCATCTTTTTACCTACACACAATAGACTGGTTTCCTCTCCACCTATGTTTGCGGCATACTGACTGAATTATTGAGCGATATGGGTCCCGATATGGGAGAACTAGGTCTGTAATGTCGCTTGCCGTCTGTTTCAATAATCAGACACCGGAGATGCTGATTTACCACTTTTTTCAGAGTAATAATTCATTTGCATTGAGTGGGTTGCCGCATATCCCGCCGGCTGGGGTGTGCGCATGAGTCTGGGCCCTGTAATGCTTGATCTGGAAGGGACAGCCATCTCTGCGGATGAGACGCGACTGTTGAACCATCCTGCGGTGGGAGGCGTGATTCTCTTTACCCGAAACTTTGACTCCATTGACCAGCTGCAAACACTCTGCAGTCAGGTCCATAGCGCAAGAAATCCTCATCTCCTCATTGCGGTCGATCACGAAGGCGGACGCGTACAAAGATTCAGAGAGGGCTTTACCCCATTGCCTCCGGCCGCATGGTATGGCGATCAGTATCGGAAAAGTGCCGAGCAGGGACAGGAGTTGGCGCGACTCGGTGGCTGGTTGATGGCCTCCGAGCTGCGTGCCTGTGGTGTGGATTTCAGTTTTGCCCCGGTGCTCGATATTGGTTTAGGTATCAGTGAGGTGATCGGGGATCGGGCGTTTTCTTCACAACCCGCTATCGTTGCCCGCCTGGCTCAGGCGTGGATGCAGGGGGCACACCAGGCGGGAATGGCGGTTGTGGGCAAACATTTTCCCGGTCATGGTGGGGTGCAAGCCGATTCCCACCTGGCGTTGCCGGTTGATCAGCGTCGCTTCGAAGATCTGGAAATGGAGGATTTGCGTCCCTTTGAAACCATGATCCATGCCGGCATGGAAGCGATCATGCCGGCACATGTGGTTTATAGCCGTATCGATAAGGAACTGGCGGGTTTTTCATCATTCTGGCTAAACAAGGTGCTGCGTCAGCAATTGGGATTTCAGGGTGTGATCTTCAGTGATGACCTTAATATGGCGGCGGCCAAAGAGGCGGGCGGTTACGGAGATCGTGCTAAAGCTGCACTGTCTGCGGGCTGCGATATGGTTTTGGTATGCAACAATCGGCCGGCCGCCATCGAAGTACTGGACTGCTTAAAGGACTATAATGATCCCGCTGCCCATGTGCGGTTGGTGAGAATGCATGGTCGAAAACAGCAGACCATACAGCAGCTCCATCTTGAACCCCGCTGGAGGAGTGCCGTAAATCGCTTATCAGTGGCGCCGGAAGAGATCAGTCTCGATCTGCGCCTGGAATAGTAGAATAATTGAGTGCTTTGCGGGCGAACTTAGTGCTAACAGACCCGGTAACTACTTGGAATTGAATTCACAATGACAATCACTGCACAGCAGGCGGCCGAGGTTTTGGCTACTGCCGATCAGATATTCACACCCGCTGAAATTGAACAGACACTGGATCGTTTGGCGATGGAGATAACAGGCAAGCTGTCGGGTGAGGATCCGTTGGTGCTGTGCGTATTGAACGGGGCACTGATACCTACCGGACATCTTTTGACGCGCCTGAATTTTCCATTGCGGCATGACTATATTCATGCCACCCGATACAGGGGCGGCACCAGTGGCGCCTCTTTGGAGTGGATTGGCCGGCCCAGTACCTCATTGGAAGGTGAGACGGTATTAGTGGTGGATGATATTCTGGACGAGGGGGTCACCCTCTCGGCCATAGTGGAGGCCTGCCATAAGGCGCGGGCAAGGAGGGTGTATAGTGTAGTTTTGGTTGAAAAGGTGCATGATCGCGGGGTTGGCTTCGTAGCGGATTTCGTCGGAATGACGGTGGAAGACCGATATGTCTTTGGTTTTGGAATGGACTATATGGGATACCACAGAAACCTGCCGGGTATTTACGCAGTAGCAGGGAATTAGTATTTACCCTAATGCGTCATACCCTGACTCAAGGGTAATCCCGGGTGTTAATCATACTAAAAAAACTTGTAAAATTAAGCATCTACTGCCATTTTTAAATGAGTGGTACAAACTAGAAGGGTGTGCTGAACCCGGCGAAGATCGGGAAGCGCGTATTAGTTTTTTCGGCGTCACCTGTATTCATAAAAAAAGTACAGGGGCTACCGGACAATGAGGAGAGTGGAAGTGACTACAATTGAAAACCTGAAGGGCAGTCATACTGATATACAGGAAATCATCAGTGATCTCAGGGCCATGATGACGAAGGAGCAGTTGAGCATACGTCCCAACGCTATGACAACTCACAGAATGATCTGTGATCTTGCCGAAAAGATGAAGGTTCATATGTCAGAGCAGGACAGAGGTGTCTATCCGGATTTGTTGACCCATCATGACCCAAAGCTGAAATCGATGGCATGGGGTTTCCTGAACGGTCAAAAACCGATGAGAAAACAGTTCGAGCAGTATCATCACCGCTGGCTGAAAAACTGTGACTTTAATTTTACTGATGAGTTCATTGCCGATACGTTCGAGATCTTTGACATGATCGAAGACCGTATACAGCGCGAAGAGACAATCCTGATTCCAACACTGGAAAAGTCAGGGGTATTTGCCCGGGCAGTATAATTCATCAGGATATTAGGAGGAGATTGTTGAAGGGGTGACTTGTCGCCCCTTTTTTTATTTCAGCCATTGTGGTGGTACAGCTACGATCGTTACTGAACTCTCTTCTCATGGCATCCATTGTAAAGAAGCACTAAGATACCTCCCCGAATCAACCCCGATTCATATTGATTTTATCAACCCATCTGGAGGTAAATAGTGGGCGTACTTGTTGGCCGTGAGGCACCGGATTTTTTAGCAGCAGCAGTGCTTGGTGACGGCACTATTATCGATGAGTTTGATTTCAGACAGCGGATCAAAGATAAATATGCAGTCCTGTTTTTCTATCCGCTCGACTTTACTTTTGTCTGTCCTTCCGAGTTAATCGCTTTTGATCATCGTCTCAGCGAGTTTAAAAAGCGTAATGTCGAAGTGGTTGGTTGCTCCATCGATTCCCACTACACACACAATGCATGGCGCAATACACCTGTCAATGATGGTGGCATCGGGCCTGTAGGCTATCCACTTGTTGCCGATCTTAATCATGCAATTTGCAAGGCATATGATGTTGAAACCCCGGATGGAAAAGTCGCGTATCGCGGTTCATTTCTTATCGATAAAGAGGGGATCGTACGCCATCAGGTAGTTAATGATCTGCCTCTTGGACGCAATATCGATGAGATGTTGCGGATGATTGATGCACTACAATTCAATGAAACCCACGGCGAGGTTTGTCCGGCCGGTTGGAAAGAGGGTGATGCAGGCATGAAGGGAACCCCCGAAGGTGTTGCGGACTATCTGGCAGGGCATGCGGAAGGCCTGTAATCCAAAAAAACGGCAACGGCCGGTTCTGTATAACCGGCCCGAGTCTGAGCTGCAAGGTACGGTTTTTTTTACCTTCTCACTCGATGTACAATGCTGATTCTATCAAGCAGCAAAACAGCACCTGATAATGACAAAACTGGCCATCATCGGCGGAACCGGGCTGGATGAGATTCCGGACCTCGAGATTACCCATCGTGAAGTCTGCCATACTCCGTTCGGTGAGCCCTCCGCAGCATTGACCCATGGCAGCATTTCCGGACACGAGGTTGTGTTTCTGCCTCGTCACGGTGCCTCCCACATGATTCCACCACATCTCGTCAATTACAGGGCGAATCTGTGGGCGCTAAGGCATGTGGGTATACAGACCATTCTCGGTGTTGCAGCTGTAGGGGGAATTGGTTCCGAGATGGCCCCCGGACGCATTGTTATACCTGATCAGATCATCGATTATACATTTGGTCGTGAACACACGATTTTTGATAACGATTTGAGTCATGTGACCCATATCGACTTTACAATGCCTTACTGTGAGGAGTTACGTCAGGATTTGATTGAGGCGGGCCGTCTCAGTGGCGTGAAACCGGTAGCCGGCGGAACCTACGGCGCGACTCAGGGACCAAGGCTGGAAACAGCTGCAGAAATCATCCGTATGGAAAGGGATGGATGCGATTTGGTAGGCATGACGGGTATGCCGGAAGCGGCATTGGCCAGAGAATTCAATCTCTGTTATGCCTCATGCGCCGTTATTTCCAACTGGGCGGCAGGAAAATCGGAAGGGTCGATCAGTATGGGCGATATCGAAAAGAATCTGATCAAAGGCATGGATCATGTAAAATCCCTGCTTGTGGAGTTACTTAGAATCCGTGCCAGGTGATCGCTTAACCATGGCGTTACTCGATAGAATTCAATTAGATAAAAAACTATTAAAAACAATACTTAATGGGTTATTTCTAATTCTTATTCTGATATTTGCCAGGCAGCTTCGTGGAGATCCTTTCGAACTGGGTATGGAGTCATTGAAAGTCGGCGACTACGCCGAGGCGTTCTGTCTTTGGCGTCCGTTGGCGATGCAGGGAGATAGCGAGGCGGCTTACCATCTGGGGTGGTTGTATGCCAATGGTAATGGACTGCGCGTTGATATCCACAAAGCTGTCTACTGGTGGAGACAATCCGCTGCCGGTGGTCACCGTGATGCCATGTTCGCTTTGGCGCTGGCCTTTACCGATGGCGAGGGAATTGGCAAGGATCAGGAGAAAGCGATCGATTGGTACCTGAAATCCGCTGTTAAGGGACATGAAGATGCGCGGGAGATCGTCAAGATGAAACTGCGCAATGGCGAGCGGGCGATTCTCGATCGACTCAGTGAGTTGTTGACAGAGCCTTGGCTTGGAGATCGAGTCAATGTCGCCAGAGATAGGGTGAATATACGCTCGGGTCCCGTTGTCGACAAGGCTGTAGTCAAGCAGGTTATAATGGGACAATCACTCATCGTGATAGATCGTCATGGCGACTGGTATAGGATCCTTGATCCTGAAGACTTGAGCCTGGGTTGGATTGCGGCTTGGTTAACGGAGCCAAATCAATAATTTACTATTTCTTTTTTGAGACACCATCTTGGATTAGGTTACAATATCGCGAAGTTTATTTGCGTGCCTGAGGGGAATTAACATGGCTGACGAGACAAGCAGTGCTGAGGAAAAAGCTAAGAAGGATTCGGCAACAGAGACAGTGACAGTCAAAAAGAAGGTTGCCAAGAAGAAGAGTGCCAAGAAGAAGGTTGCCAAGAAAAAAGCGACCATAAAGAAAAAGGTCGTAGCGAAAAAGAAGGTTGCAGCCGGCAATGCGGCACCAAAATCAGCAACGCCCACAGCCGTTGCCGCTGCCAGCACCATGGCTTCCGAACCAAGTACGGCAGCAGGCAGCAAGCCAGCCCCAACAAACGTCACGATTCAAACAGAGTTGAAAAAAGATACCACACCGGAGGATTCATCGATGACAACAGATACAAAGAGCGCAAGTGGCTTTTGGTTAAAAGTCACCTTCTGGCTCGTCATCATCATACTGGGCTTTATGTATATCAGATCGTTGGCCAACAATCCGCAATCGGATGCCAATACCACAGCGATGGAGCAAGAGGCGGTCGAGACATCGGCCACAGCCGACTCTTCCGCAACAGATCAGGCTGCAGGGGAGATGGGCGCCTCCATGGCTTCATCCACTGAAGATGAAGGCAAGGCATCGACTGATGCGCCGCAACAGGGTGGAATTGAATCTGGCGAAAGCGTCTCCGCTACCGGGCAGGAGACCCAGGTCGAATCAGCTCCCGCTGATGCAGAGCAACAGACAGCTGCCGCTGATCAGGCAACCGCCGATGCAGGTACTGTTCAACAGTCCGTTGCCGCTGGTGCCGAAGCGACAGCATCCGATTCCCAGGAGACAACCTCGACAGCGGACCAGGTGCAGTCCATTCGCGATCTGCATGCCGAGTCTGTAAGTAAAATACTCAAAGAATTCGATGATCTTCGAAACGCCACCATGGCGGAGATGGAGGCAATGCGGAATCGGATCCAGGCTGAGCGCGAGTTGCAGGAAGCGATGGTTCCGCCGCCGCGACCGGCATGGACTGGACGGGGATATTCGCCTTATGGCGGCTATCCGCCGGCACGGCAGGGCAATTCACCCTACTATCGGCAGTAAACAAAAACGGGCGCCAAGCGCCCGTTTTTTTTAACCGCCGTAACCCACTTCCAAGTTCCGCTGGAAAGAGCGCCGGGCATCGGTACCGGACCGGAGCAAGATCAATTGAGATGAGCCAATGCCTGATCATAGTCAGGTTCCTGTACGATTTCAGGCACCAACTGGGTGTAGAGCACCCTATTGTTCTCATCCAGGACTACCACAGCGCGGGCACAGATACCGGCCAGAGGCCCATCTGTTATCAGAACACCATAATCCTTTGCAAAATTGCGATTCCGCATCATCGACAGTGATAACACATTGTCGATTCCCTCGGCACTGCAGAAACGTCCCTGTGCAAACGGCAGATCGGCCGAGATTACCAGTGCCACCGAATTGCTCTTATCGCCCATTGCCTGGTTGAATTTTACGGTCGATGTAGCACAGACGCCCGTATCGAGACTGGGAACGATATTCAGCAGTTTTCTCTTACCGGTATAGTTGCCGAGAGAGACATCCGAAAGATCGGCGGCTGCCAAGGAAAAATCGGGTGCTTCGGAGCCCACCGCCGGGAGCTCACCATTGGTGTTGATCTGATTGCCTTCTAAGGTGATTGTTGCCATGTTTCTATCCTGTTTTATCGGGAGGAAATTACGCGTGTTCAAACATAGGAATTGTATTGATATCAGCGGAAGGGAAAAACCCCCCAATTGATAAAGTTACTTGCCCGGCTTTTGCCCCAGTGGCAGTCCACGGATCAATCCCGTGCCGGACCGCTCAATGGGATGCGATCTCTTGGTAAACTGTGGGTGAGATCTCTTTCGTGATTGAGAGAATGCTTTGTTGCAAGGGGTCAGACAGCTCTCTGATATCCTCGATATTGATGATCTCTTCAAAAGATGGAATACCTGATATCTCCGTATTCTGAATGATAATGTCGTCAGATGGCAGGAGGGTTCTCAGGGGACAGGAGATGATAATTACCGGCAGTTCTCCCAACCCGTCATGGTGAGAGGTGTCGATAGTGAAACGCAGGCCTTGGAGTATATTCACGAGTCCCGGGCGTTTCTCCAACACCAGGTTCAGGGTCAGGCACTGCAGCAGGGCATGGGACAGCTCGTCCTCCAGCTGGTTGCGGTTCCCCTGCAGTAATTCAAGTAACCTTTTAGGATTCAGATCGGGATAAGAGAGGACCCATTTCAAGGGAGAGGTCACGGTAAGTGAGGCTGATTTATTCTCCGCAGTCGCTGTATAGGGATACTCGACCGCAGTCAGGGCAGGTGTGGCCGCAAAGATATCCAGGGGCGGGGATAGCTCGGTCTGCAGGGAAAACGGTATTTGGCCGGCGATCGCCTGATAGCGGCTTTTCAGGTCACGAAAAGCCATTTCCGCACCCTTAACAGGTGCTTTGGAACCTCCCCGGATGTATTCACCGAGGATCGGCGCCGGCGAAAAGAGCGGTCCCAGGGTTGACAAGTAGCCATTCAGATCGGTTTCGATCTTTTCCGATATAGATCTTGTCAACTTGCGCAATTCAAGGATTCTTGGGATATCGAAGGTTTCGTTCATCTGCTAGCCCGCTTTTATTATGAGTCCAGGTCATCCGTCTGATTGGGACTATCGTCCCCGCTTCCAGGGAACGCTAATCCAAACAAGGAGCAGGCGTCAATATGATTTTTTTTAATTGATCACCATTTGCTACACTCTATCAGGGAAAGCATAGACGAGACATAAGAATATGCATGCCTGGAGTGCGGCTGCTTATCCCGGATAATGCGGTAATGAAGGAGTGGGGGTTTGGACAAGCAAAAGCCTATGCCTGACACGATCGGAAGATTCAACCTGATTGAGGAGATCGGTGAGGGGGCGATGTCGATTGTCTACAAGGCATTCGACCCGGAGATCAATCGCACGCTGGCGATCAAACTCCTGCGCGGGGAGGTTGCGGCAGACCCGGAATACCGATATCGCTTCCTGCAGGAGGCCAAGGCGGCAGGGAAGCTCACCCACCCTAATATCGTCACCATTTTCGACGTCGGTGAGGTCGAACAGGGGCCCTATATCGCGATGGAGTTCCTTGAGGGCCGGACCCTCGAACAGATGATGGACTCCAACACCCCGATTGCCGTCAGAGAGGCGGTGGTGTATGGCATTCAATTGGCGGAGGCACTGGATTACTCCCATAATCGCGGCATCGTGCATCGGGATGTGAAACCGGGAAACATCATCTCCCCGGACGATGGCCATACGATTCGCATTACCGATTTCGGCATTGCTCATGTGGACTCCCCCAACAAGGAGCACCGCACCCGGATGGGGGCGGTACTGGGTACTCCGCAATACATGTCACCCGAACAGGTCGAAGGGTTTCCGGTCGATGGACGTTCCGATCTTTTTTCGCTCGGTGTCATTCTCTATCAGCTCATAACAGGGGAGAAACCTTTTGTCTCCGAGACCCTGACCTCTCTGCTGATGAAGATCGTGCAGGAGGATCCTCCGCCGATCGAGGACAAGACCGGGGAGATTCCGCAAAGCCTTATAAAAATCGTCGATAAACTGCTTAACAAGAAACCTGAACTGCGTTTTCAAACAGGTAAGGAACTCGCCACGGAACTGCGCAGTGTGGTACATGAGATCGATGAAAAGCAGCAACATCTCAATGAAACAAAGATCCTGCCGTTGCGAATCAAGTGGACCGCAGTGATGGCGGCAGTGGTTTCGATCGCAATGATCCTGGGCTCCTATCTTGTGTATCAAAAACAAGTGGATGCGATGATCGAACTGGCCCTCGACTCAGGTGGGTCTTTGGCGGAGTTTATCGCAGTGGAGAGCGCCGAGGCTGTGCTGATCCAGGATTGGGTCGCCCTGGAAACATTCGTGCATGAAATCAAACAGCGACAACAGATCAGCTACCTGAGAATTCTCGATCATAAAAAGATTCTGCGTGCCAGTACTTCTGTTGAAGAGGTGGGCAGGAAACTGCAAGCTGCCGAATCCCTGGAAATGTTGCGTGAAGACGACGGTATCACGATTTCCGAGAGGGAGTTGAATGATGAGATGGTATTTGATTTTCAGGCGCCGCTGGTTTTTCAAAACAAGCAAATCGGCAAGATACAGCTTGGCTTGTCTCAGACACCATTGCTGGCTGCCGCAGATCTTACATTCTACACCATGCTGGCGCTTCTGGTAGCGGTCGTGCTGACCGTTGTCATCGTCGCCTATCTGCTGGCTACGGGTATAACCGTTCCGATAAGGATTCTAAGACGTGCCATCGCTCATGTACATCATGGAAATTTGGGATATCGGATCAATAAAGAGCGAAACGATGAATTGGGATTGCTCTTTTCCGAGTACAACAGAATGGCGGACACGCTGCTTAAGCAACGCGAAGAGTATCAGTCTCAGCAGCAACAGAGTGTCACGCAAATTATTGAAGAAGGCGATGACACCACGAACATTGTTCATGAGCCTGTAGGAGAAGAGTCGCCCGCACAGGAGGAGCAGGCGCTTGCCACATCGGATCAGGAATTCGATGATGCCACCAGAATTATGCCGCCCAAGCATAAAAAATAACTGACTATAGGCGTCTCTCATATCGGCTCGTTATGCCTGTCAGGCCGTGTGGGGAGCTTGGAAGTGGTCACTACAGGAGGTATCGAACTGCAAACACCGAGGTACTTTTCAATGCGAATTTCGCTGATGAGATTTACACCGCTGATTATCTGTGCATTGATGGTTGCCGGTTGTTCCTCTCCCATACTTCGCTCCACATCCAGCCAGATTATCGCCAAAGACAGGGATTTCATTGTACTGCATGTCGGAAATGAAGATGCGCGCAGTTTGGCAAGGCGTTATCTCGGTGATGAAAAACGCTATTGGGTGATCGAGGATGCCAATCAAGCCACTCCGATAAAGGCGGGCCGGGAAATCGTGATTCCGTTGCGGACGGCGAATCCAACCGGGATTGAATATAGCGGATACCAGACTGTACCCATCCTCTGTTATCACCGTTTCGGTCAGCGTAGCGACCGAATGGAGGTTACGCCGAAGCAGTTCAGGGAGCAGATGGAATATCTGAAGAACAAAGACTACCGGGTGATACCATTGAAGGATCTGCTGGGATTTCTCAAGGGTGAGCGGCAATTGCCAAAACGCGCTGTCGTACTGACCATCGATGATGGACACCGTTCCATCTATAAAGAGGCATTCCCGATCCTCAAGGAGTACGGTTATCCTGCGACTGTATTCGTTTACAGCGACTACATGAACAATGGCGGCCTGAAGACATCGGAACTTACCGCGATGAAGAAGAGCGGTTTGATCAGCATCCAGCCCCATTCAAAGACCCATAGCAATCTGACTGTACAGCAGCCCGGAGAGAGCCGTAGCAAGTATCAACGCCGGGTACGCCAAGAGATCGCTGTCCCCAATGATAGATTGACCAAACACCTGGGGGAAAGACCGCGTTTTTATGCCTATCCGTTCGGCGACAGCAACGACCTGGTGATCGAAGAACTGCAAGCGAACGGCATGCAGTTGGGATTAACCGTTCAGCGTCAGCCCAACGCGGCCTTTACCTATCCCTATCTGCTTCACCGCACCATGATATTCGGTGACAGGGGTATGCAGGCCTTCAAGAAGAGCCTGGTGACCTTCAAGGCCTTTCGCCAATGATGCGATCATCAACACTGTTATCCAGCCTGTTACTCTCGGTTTGCCTCTTGTTGCATAGCGGCTGCTCATCTTCTCCCTCAGGCAAGGGCGCGAAATCGGGTAATTACGGTAACCCCGCCATCTGGCTGAATGCCGCTGAAGCACATGAAAGTAAAGGCGATCTGCAAAGTGCGCTGTTCGATCTCAAGGTGGCGAGAACCGTGTCGGCGCGGGATACGAAGATCAACGCCGCGATTAAACGGGTTGAAGCGAAGATCGCTGCGCAAAGCAAAAAAAAGATGAGTCAGGGCAAGCGAGCGGTTCGCCAAGGCAAGCTGAACCAGGCCAGGCGGTACTATCTCGAGGTACTTGGTCTGAACCCGAAACACAAACAAGCGCTTGCAGCCATGCGCAAACTTGATGAAAGAGCATCCAAGGCGTCGATGAAAAAGAAGGTTGCAGTTTCAAACCGCAACTACAACTACAGAACGAAAAGGTCGAAGCTCGCCAAAGGGTTCGAGGAGGAGGCATACATCTATTCACGCCAAGAGATATTGCAGGCAGAAGATAAACAATCAAATCCTGCAGAATATATCAAAGAGATCGAGACGCACTTGAATAGATTCCCCAAGGATAAAGAGGTGCGTGATCTGCTCTCAAAGACTCTTCTAAAGCATGCAAACAACGCATTCGAAGCAGAAGAATATAATGACGCCCTGAGCTATCTCAAACAGGCCGAGCGCGCCTTCAATGGTGATGCCAAAAGGCTTAACAAAATTCAGCAGCAGCGTAAGGCGTATGGCAAGGCGTTATACATCAAGGGTGTGAGGAGTTCTCGTGAAGAACCCGGAGATGCGATTAAGTATTGGGAGTATGCGCTCAAGTTCGATCCTGATGACAAAAAGAGCAGCTTGAGGTTGCGTAGTATCAAATCTATGTAATAGCGAAATACGGGATCTAATATAAATCAATATGTGAAATGCAATCCAAATACTCAGCCAGGTATATCCCGGACAGTCCAGTTGATTTTAAGCAGTTTCATTGCCCCAAGTGGCAGCAGAACGAACGCAAGGAGCAACAGCAGTTCATACCAATGCAGCACAACCAGGTTGGCGGAACCTGTGTGGTTGTGCCATAGGTAGAAGGCGTAGGCCATTAATGGTGAATAGAGGAGGACGATGGCGAAGCTGGTCATGAATAGTCTGAAGATATGAATAATCATGTTATCGGATAAAGGAACTGGATTCCTGGTTGGTTTTTTTGAAGTCGCAGTTACTGTTTGAAGGGATCCTGCCTGTAACAATCTCGGGTTCCTCTGATTGAATCCATTAACTATCAAATTTATTAGTGGCATCGGGAATCCGTTCTTGAGCCAAAGGGCTTTAATTGAGGGCAATAGAGGAATAAGATTCATCAATTGGGAATTAGAGGAGATATTTTGGGATGGAACAGTGGGTTCGATTTGAGTATCAGGGAGCTCAGGGTTTTGGTACCTTGAGCGACAGCCGGGTAACCCCTTTTGAGGGAAACATGTACAACGGAGCGGCGGCAACCGGGGAGACGCTGCCATTGGATGCGGTCAAGCTGCTGACCCCCTGTCAACCGACGACAATGATCGCGTTGTGGAACAATTTTCATTCCAGGGCGGCGAAGGAGGGTTGGTCGAGGCCCGATCATCCACTCTATTTCATGAAGGCGAGCACCTCTTTTCTGCCCACTGGGGGGACAATAAGGCGACCCGAGACCTATGACGGCCCAGTGGTGTACGAGGGTGAACTCGGCATCGTCATCGGCAGGCACTGCAGTAATGTCAGCGAGGATGAAGCCCGGGATTATGTATTCGGCTATACATGTGTCAACGATGTTACTGCCCGTGGCCTGTTGAGGGAGGATCCCTTGTTTGTCCATTGGACGAGGGCAAAGAGCTTCGACACCTTCAGCGCTGTCGGTCCGGTTATATCAACCGGCCTGGATGCGACAAAGTTGACGGTCAGGACATTGGTGGACGGGGTTGAGCTACAGAACTATCCGGTTACGGATATGTTTTATCTGCCTCATCAGATTGTCAGTCGCCTGTCCCATGATATGACGCTCCGTCCGGGCGATATCATAGCCTGCGGTACCTCCATTGGCGCCGGGCCAATGCAGCAGGGCTGTACCGTTGAGGTGCAGATTGACGGTATAGGGACCTTGGTGAATAGTTTTTGCTAGTGTGATCTGAAGGCTACTTCAATAACAGGGCCAATCCGCTGAAGACCAACAGCATGCTGATGGCGCGCTGAAAGGTTTGCTGTGACATATTGGTATGGATATGACCACCGATAAACATCCCGATGACCATTAGTGGGATAGCCACAGCCATCATCAGCATCAGATCCAAACTGAAAAAACCCGAAAAGACATATCCGGCGATACGCCCGGCCCCATCGAGCAGGAATATGGTCGCGAAGGTTGCTCTAAACTGGGTCTTTTCTATCTTACGGAATTTCAAGTACAAGACATAGAAGGGACCGCCGGTACCATACAGGGTACCGATCAGTCCGCCCATACTACCCGCGGGGACCGACCATAGCGACGAGACAAGCGTATTGCGGGAAAAGGAAAACAGTGAATAAACGGCAAACAACAGTACAAAGGTGCCCAATCCCATCTTCAGCGCCTCCATGTCCACAGACCTGAAGATAAAGAGAGCGGTTAATACACCGACAATCGCAAAGGGCAGCAGGGAGACGATCTCTCTCCATTGAATAGCCTCCCTGTGTTTGATGCCGTGGCTGGCCGAGGCGATGTAATCGAGAAAGACGATGAGTGGAACCGCCATCGTCAACGGCATCATCAAGGCAAGCAGCGGTATCGCTATAAGACCCGATCCGAATCCGGCAATGCCGCGCACCAGGTACGCCAGGCAGATGACACCTGTCGCGAAGATAAGATTGACCAGGGAGAGAGATTCAATCACGGCAGTCACTTATTATTGTTGTTGTCGGCTCATATATATCCATGCGGCGTATGCTTCCATGATTAACTAACTAAATCATTGATCGTGAGCAATATTTTCAAGTGTTTTTTTGATACTCCGTCGACGATTCACGGAGCCAACATCATTTGCTGATACATAAAGTATCAAAAAAGCCGTGATGGCATGATTAACCGGTAGCGGATGGATGTCAGATGTGCCAAAGGATGATGTCCATAGCGATATTGTCTTTCCAGGCAATGCCAAAAACTCCCTATAGTTCCATTGTATCGAGCAGTATTGCTGAACTTCGCTGTAGCAGCGAGAGACTGTCTCAGTTTTCAAGGCATGGAATGGATGCAAGAGGATATTATTATCCTGTACGTGACTCCCCCAATGCCGATGATGATCCATCATCCTGGTGGTTAAAAAACCACAAAATAGTGCCACTCTATCCGTTTGGCATGTTTGTACTTCTTATTGCGAGCTATATTACCGTTCAAGGATAGACCAGGCAACCAACACATCAAGTAGGAATTTATCCCAAAGAGATGATCGCATAGTGTTTTACTTGGTATTTTATGCCGGACTTCTCTTCTTTAAATCATTACCCGAATAAATGAGTGGCGTGGAGGGAATACGCCCAATATCTTTATGGCAACGTCTATTGCTTCCGTATCATTATTCGTTCACATGGTGATTGTCGGCGCGGGTGGTTCGTTTTTCTTCTCCCTATTTCACGACCCGTTTCAACTAGATGTTGACGTAATTCCCCCGGTTCTTTGCGCAGTGCCCGCTCTATCACTAACAGTGCTTCTGTATAACATCCCCGGTCAGCCAATACTTCAGCCAAATTGTTACGGGCTGCTATATGGTCAGGTTTTGCGCTCAGCAGACGCCGATAGCTCTGCTCAGCTGCCGTCAAATCACCTTTGGCATGCAGTGCGGCGGCAAGTCCGAACAGTGCTGTTGGGCTATCCGGCCATTGGGTTAGAGCCGCCCGGTAGGCTGAAATCAGACTGTCGACCGGGGCCAGGCGTTCCATGGCCGCCACAGATTTAAGGTATGGCAATTCTTCGGGCATTGCGGGCAATTCCCCGGGTTTCAACAACACCATGGCCCAGTGGCCACCACGTTTCCATGTGTCGACAAATCGATAGGTGGAAAGGATCTCCCGCCGGGTGATGCCTGATCGCAGGATTATCTCATCCGTTTCTGCCGAGTAACCGATTACCACCGCATAGTGCCAGACTGGCCATAGCTGCAGACCGAGGTTCTGCAATACCAGCACTGGACGACCTGCCTGCAACTCTCCAATCAGTGCGGGCAGGTCGGTTTCGATTAGATAGGGGATTCTGCCGAGGCGACGGCTGGCTGCCACCATCTCGATCTGCAGGCTGCCCTTTTTGTCCGGCAGATAGACGAGAGGGACCAGGGATTCGGCTGTTACCGATACACCTGAGTGGCCTAGCAGGGTGGCAAGCGCAGCCGGTCCACACTGATACTTCTTTTGTGGATGGAAGGGCGTGGTCTCAATCTCCAATCTCGAGATTGCTGTCTCAGTAGTGAGCAAGGACGGTAGGATTGGCGGCCGGCTTGCACAACCGGCCAACAGCAAAAACAGCACTGCAACGAGATAACGACACCATGCCATGCCAGTTCACCAAAGAACGCGTACTTTTTGGGACAGCTCTGTATCTTTGCTCAGTAAACCCGCTTAGAGCCTGGTGAAAACGTTGGTGACACCCAGTAGTTCCAATACAATCAATACAATGAGGACAGCGCCAAGGACGCCAAGAACACTACCGCCTGCCGGCAGTTCATCAATTTGCTGATTAAGCATCACAAGCTCAGCGTCTGTGAGTGCATCCAGCCGCAATTCCGCCTCCGCAGGATTGACGCCCATACCGACCAGGGTGCTGCGTACATCGTCACGGGTCATCGTCGAGCGGATTCGGTCTGTATACATTGCCCTCTCATCCATTTGAATAACCGTCATGGTATTGATTGGCGATGCGAGGACTAGGGAGGGAAAACCTATGAGGGCGGTATTAAGTGCAAGGGTGAGTATCAAAAAACGCTTAAGCAGGGATTTGAGCACTTGGTTCCTCCTTGGTCGTGGATATTAGCGCTGGATCTGACTATAGGGGTATATTACCGCTTTGAGGGACTGAGGCAATTACAAACCCTCTATGTTGACTTTGTTTTGCGACTTGATAGGGGGATCAGCAATTCAAATAGGAATTAAAGTACTATTACTGGATCCTCGATTAGAATCCACCCACTACCAATCATTCGCCAGGACCAATCTTTTGCAGCTGCTGTTTCATCTCTAATGCGCGTGCCTTGTAACCTGGTGCCAATGTATGGTTCGGATTCAACGCCAGTATCTTGTTCCAGAATGCTATTGCATCATCAAGTTCCTGCTTCCTGAAGAGCTGCATGGCGCGTCGGTGGTAGCTGTCCGTCAACTGATCGCGGACTGAGAGTTGTGATGCCGAGGCGGCCGAATTTTCCGGGTCGTATGTCAATACCTGGGTATAGGTCTGGTAAGCCTCTTCCAGGTTGCCTGCAGTTTGCTGATCTTGGGCTGCGCGCATCAACTTTTGTGCCTCGATCTTGTCTTCAACCTGAATCAGCTTGTTGATCGCTGCATCGTCGGATGAGTCGAGAATGATCAGTTTCTCTAAAATGGTCCTCGCGTTATCCAGGTCACCCCGGTTGATGAGCTGATCGGCATGTTCGTTGTAGTAGCCGGCGAGCAGTTTCGGCAGTTCCTGTGCATTGGGGTGTTGGCTAATCTCGTTTTCCAGCAGATAGATTGCTGCGCTGAGGTTGCCTTCCGCATGCAGTCCCATTGCAGTGCTGAGTGCTTCCTCCGCTGTCATTGCCGCAGGCTGTTCTTCAACAGCTTGCTCCACTGATGTCTGCAACGGTTCTTCGCTCTCCAGCAGTGCTTGCTCTTCCGGCATGGCGGGGGATGACTCCTCGATCTGAACTTCATCCGTCATTAAATCAGGCGTTTCCGTGGTTTCCTCATCTGGTGTCGGTTCAGGGGTTTCCTGCGCCACAGGGGCAGGTTCCGGTTGTGCTATCTTAGGTTTAGGTTTTTTTCTCTCCGGCATGACACCGGGTACCCGGATGCGCTGTCCCGGCGCAAGTTTGCTCGGGTTCTCCAGTTTGTTGTATCGTGCCAGAATGACGAACTTGAGTGGATCGTTGAGAAACTTTTTGGCAATGATGGAAAGCGAGTCTCCCTGTTCCACGTCGTAAAAGAAGCTCTTCATACCGAGATAGTCGATGGGATTGGCATCCATCTGCTCAAGCAGATTCGTAGCGATCTGCAGGGTGGGTTTTTCCTGTAGAGCCCAAGTGAGTTGCAGCCTGGCATTTTCATAGTCGCCCTGCTCGAGTTGTTGCAACGCCTGACGTACCCGTTGTGACGGGGACAGCGAGTCCGGCGGTATTGAGATGGTCTCCACCTCTTCCTGTGGTTCAGCCTGAACGGGTTCCGGCTGCTGCTGCGGGCCCATAGCCACACAGGCGGAGAGGCTCAAGTTAATTAGGCTTATGGTGAGGAGTTTGGCGAAATCTTGAATGTTCTTAACGCTATCTTTCACAACATTATGTCTCTCAAGGCCTGTTAACAATCATCCAATCGGCCCTGCCGGGACTATTTTTTAGACCAGCGAGGCTGCATGAACGATGTGTAGTTTTTTTACCTTCATTTTGAATAACCAAACTCCTCTCCTTGTACCATGGTTGGCGCTTTTTCAGGGGCAACAGAGCCGATTGGATGAGTGTTAACAGGCCCAAATAAACATGTTTGATTCCTGCGTACTGCGGTCCTGTCAGTGACTTTGAGCCAATATAGCAGATCATCCCTATTCCGGCGCGCTTGATTGGGTCGATCTCACCTCTACCAGCACCAGAGTCACATTATCCCGTGCCCCGCGTTCCATTGCCAAGTCAATCAGCTGCTGTACCGCCTCCTGAAAGCCATGACTGCCCAAAATTCGGGCGATCTCCGCATCGTTGACCTCTTTGTTCAGACCATCGCTGCAGAGCAGAAACAAGTCGCCATCGCAGGGTTCGAAGATCTCCGCGTCCAGTTCCAGTTCCTCACTGGCGCCTACTGCACGAGTAATATAGTTGGCGATCGGTGACTGTTCAGCCTCATCGCTGCTGACAATGCCTTGTTCAATCAACTCTTCAACCTGGCTGTGATCACGGCTGAGCTGTTTGAGCCTTTCCCGGCGATAGAGATAAATACGGCTGTCTCCTGCCCATTGATAGATACAGTAGCCCTGATAGGTAAGCAGAGTGACCACCGTGGAACCGATGATTTCACCGCCGCGACGTTGCGACTCCAGCAACAATTGTCGATTGACATATTGCAGGCGTTGCTCCACATCGCTGGCCAGTGCTCCCAGGGAATCCCCGGGGGTAATCGACTTGAGCTCGTTGACGATCATCTCTGAGGCCATATCGCCTGCGGCGTGGCCGCCCATACCGTCCGCCACCACCCAGATGCCAAGATCGGCCCGGTCGAGACAGGCATCTTCATTGATTGAACGCACCATGCCCTTGTCGCTCACGTGCGCAGAGACCCAGTAGAAGCTGTTGAGACTCATTGCGGCTGCGAAGCTTCGATATCGGATGCGGCCCCCATGGCGTAGGCGCCGGTCTCGATCTCCTCCCAGCCATGCTGAGCCCAGGCACCGTCGATCAGCGCACTGGCACCTTTGATCTGGGGTAGCCCCTGACACAGCAGCATCGACGGTGAGATGCGCTCCGAACCCTGGGTCCACCAAAGGCTGTAGGCAAACAGCAGTTTCTTCATCAGATGGGGCAGAAAGAGGGGATAGATGGTGCGCATGGAGGATTGCTCATCGAGATTGGCATGCCAGGCGTTACTTAACGCAGTAGTGGCCGCCTCCGGCTGCGCAGAGTGGATCTCCCGCTCACTATTGGGCAGGACCACTGCATGAAGCTGCTGCTCGAATGACTCCATCTGGAAATCGTCCTCCAGACAGGAAAGTGCGAGGCTCTCCATCCTCGCGAACCAGGCTTCGGACTCCTCCATGAAGAGAAACAGATTGCATTTGGGATCGAGTCTGGCCGCCATAGTGAAGGGGTAGTAGCGTCCGACCCGGTCCACGCTGGGCATCAATACCCCGGCCCAGCCATGTTCACCGCAGATACCCGGAGTGAGGGCGAAGCGCCACAGGGGACTGGTAAGATAGTTATCCAGCCAGAAATCCCCGAGCTGTTCACGGCTGTTGGCTATCGCCTCCTGCATCCAGGTTTCCCAGGGCGCAATGAAGCCCCTCGGCAGGCGTCGTGTGACGAAATCGCCGAGGGACGGTATCTTGCCGTAGAACCCCGGAGCGTCTTCGTGAATTGAGTTGTTCAGAGTCTGCTCGGACACCGGAAATCTGCCAATTCTCTAAGTTTGAACGGATTGAGTGCTCCACTGGCACGCATCATAAATCGGGATTTACGCCCACCTACGTCAAATTCAACCTTGATGGTTTCGGGAGAGTCGGTGGCCTCGGTTTTTGCCTGATCGATGATCCGGAACCAGCCCCATGGTCCATCTTCGGTTATCCCGGATGGTTTGTTGCCGGCAGGGGGCGCCAGCAGGATTTTGGTATCGCTGATGCCGGAATCATCGGGCCAGGTCATGCGGTTCCAGCGGGCTGGCCCGTGGTTATACCTGACACGCTGTTGATTGAGTAACAGGGTAATCTGAGTGATGGTGGTATCCATGCTCAGGGGCTTGATCTCGAAGTGGATCTTCGGCTCCTGAGATGACCCGCTGAAAAAAGCGTCGCGAATCACTGCCGCTCTTTGGAATTGTCTAAGAGTTCCTGTGGGTATGCCCAGTGCACGGTTGCCGGCGGCATTCCAGCGCCAGTTGCGGCGTGATGTGTCGACAAAGTCCTGCAGATAGGTATTGAAGAAATTGTCCATCATCCCACCGGGACCGAAAAAGCGCCCGAAATCACCTATAGTCACTTCACGGCTGCTGGTACGGTCAAGGGGATAACGGCCAGTCAGGCTGCGCTGACAGAAGGGCAGCAACTGGGTTTTCCAGACTGAGTTCAGATGTGACCTGACCCCGGAAACGGTCAGATTCGAGCTGCCGTCGGCCAAAGAGTTGAGCATCCCCGCCAGAGGGCCAGGCTGACGTTTCGCTTCCAGTTTCAGACGGCTGATGACGCTGCCACCCGCGGAAGGGTCTCTGGCCACATTGAAGGCCTGGTTGGATTGGTTACCGGCGGAGGCGATTGAACTCATATGGGCATAGAGCTCGTTCAGCATCTCCATGGTTCTTTCAAGGGGTGCCTGCTCTCCCTCCTGGGCATCGATCATTCTGTTGAGGCTGGCGAAATGCTGATCCACCGGGGTTGTCAGCAGGGAATCCTGCGGTGTCTCCTCAGATCCATCCGGCGCCACCTGCAGTATCGAGGCGAGTCGACGAGTGATGCCCGAGGTGTTTCTCTCCACCAGTTCAGCGGCCTTTTTGGCGCCGCCGGGAAGACGGGAGAGTGTGGTCTGCTCCTGGATCAGCTTCAGGTAGCGGCGTAGGGGAGAACTCGGTCCAGAGATGATATTGAGGATATCTACCGCCTGCCGCATGCTGTTGAACGGCTTGACCCGGATGTCGGCCAGCAGTTGGTCCCAGGTACGGATATACTCCTCGTAGTAGAGCTCTTTGACCCGCGCACTGAGCCTTACCAGATCGGTTTTGCCGACGATCTTCTCCAGATCGGGACCGAGTATCCATTTCTCTTCCAACAGCTTGTTGGCTATCTCAAGATGGTCCTTGAGAAACAGTTTGTGATAACCCTCATAGCTGAACAGTGCCGGGATCTCTTTGTCCAGCGGCTCGCCGGAACGACGACTGAAAACCATTTCCGCATCCGCTCCGATGACCTGGGAGAGTCGAATCGGGGGTATGGCGCCGCTTTCGGTGGTCCGTTTCATGCGGTTGTAGACCCGGTCGGCCAGGGGTACCCGCAGCAGATTGCTGCGCACGTGGGCGATCAGGTCCTGATCCAATGGCAGGGTCGGTGTCATCGGCAGCATCTCCAGCAGCGCGTCGAGATGCCCCGTCAGGGCCTGCCGCGCCTGGGCATTCTCGGCACCGGGGAGGGTCAACTGCCACTGTAGCAGCATCCAGGCCTTGACGGTGGCGGCATCGAAATGCTCGCTGTCATCGAACATCAGATAGACCTTGAGGGCTTCATACAGGTAGTCGGGGTTGTTTCCCTGTTGGTTGAGTTGGTTCTCCAGGCTGAGAATGATGCGAGGCAGAAACAGATTCTTCAGGCTGGTGCGATAGGCGCTCACAGCCTCGCTACCCAGTTTATCGCCCTGATATAATCCCAAACCCATGAGCCATGGGATATCGGCCTCCTGATCCGCATAGCCGCCGGGGATCTGCCGTACCGAATCGAGTGCAGGGACCACATTGGTGAGGGTCAGGTCATCCGGAGCGACGGTGTTCACCTTCTCCTCGGCGGCATTCGCCTGGATCGCCACCTGATCGATGTAGCTCTGGTTGCGGCTGTAGCTGGTGAACCAGGCGATGCCGGCCAGCACCGCCAGGGAGATGGCCCCCGCATAGGCCATGCGCTGCAGCCATGCACGCCGCTTTTCTACCCGGGTGTTGACGCCGGCCAGATGGGCTTCCGGAAAGATCAGATCCTTGAACAGACGATTGATGAAGTAACTGCGTCCGGAGCCGGAGAATGCGGGTGCGATCTGTCGGTTGAGACCGAACTCCTGGGCCATCGAGCCGAGCAGTCGATCGATGGGGGTGCCCTCCTGGGTGCCGCTGGTGAAGTAGATGCCCCGTACCATCGGGGTCTCCTGAAACCGGTTGGCATTGAAGGCCTCGTGCAGAAAGCCCTCCGCCGCTTCACGCAGGGCGCTGAACTGCTGTGGAAAGGAGTAGATCAATATCCGGCGCTTGGCGTCGCGCTCCTGTTCCAGGCGATCCAGCAGGCGTACATCGATGCGTTTTTCCAGCGCCCTGAACTCATCCCGGAAATGGCTGATGCCGCTCTCCTGATCGGCCTTGTCGGTAAGGGGGAAGGTCATGCCCCAGACCTGACTGCGCTCTTCCCGGCCCATATTTTCGAAGAATTCGCTGAATCCGGCCAACAGGTCGCATTTTGTGAACAGCACATAGATGGGGAAACGGATCCCGAAATGATCGATCAACTCCTTGACACGCATGCGGATCGCCTTGGCATGATTGAGGCGCTCCAGCTCCGTCAGCTGCAGGATATCCTCGACGCTGATCGCCACCAACGCGCCGTTGATCGGTCTGCGTTTACGATGTTTCTTCAACAGATCGAGAAAGCCCATCCAGGCGGCCCGGTCGACCTCTTCGTAACTGTCCTGCGTGGTATAGCGGCCGGCCGTGTCGAGCAATACCGCATCATCGGTGAACCACCAGTCACAGTTGCGGGTGCCGCCGATCCCCTGAACCGCATCATTACCCAGTTTGTCCGCCAGGGGGAAGTGCAGACCTGAGTTGAGCAGGGCGGTGGTCTTACCGCTGCCGGGCGGGCCGATAAACATATACCAGGGGAGCTGGTAGAGAAATTGGCGATTGTTTTTACCGCCGACCTTCGACTCCTTGAGTATCCTGATCGCATCGTCGAGGCGTTGGCCGAGAATCTCCACCTCCTCATCGGATTCCCGCAAAAAACTTTGTGGCTGATCCTTCTGGCCGACCACGCTCTCCAGCATCTGCTGATTTTTCTTGCGTGCTGTGAGGAAGCGTCGCAACTCCATACCTACCCAGACCAGCATCAACAGGAGGATTGCGATCAGGCGTGCAATTGCCGAGCCCAGAGGTTCGACTCCGGCGATGGCAATCAGGGGTCCGACCAGCCAGATAATGACCGAGATTGCAATCAATCCCAGGATGGCAACGAACCAGCGATTTTTTACGATGCTTAAAATTGCGCGCATATGGGTAGCCGTTGCCTATGGTTTTATCAGGGTGATCTCTACACGCCGGTTGCGTGCTCTGCCCTCACCGGTGTCATTGGATGCAAGCGGCTCTGCCGAACCTCTGCCTATGCTTTGGATACGACCTGGTTTGGTGAGGTCGCTTGCCATGATCTTCGCCACCGATTCGGCGCGGGCTCTGGAAAGATGCCAATTGGAAGGGAAGCGCAGACTGCGAATCGGTATATTGTCTGTATGACCCTCAACCACAATCTCGCCTTGCAGCTGATCCATCGCCGCTGCGATGCGGCTCAACAGGGGTAGAAACTGTGCCTTGACGGCGCCACTGCCGGAAGCGAACAGACCGTCTCCGGCAATACGCACACTGCCTTCTGCGTAGTCCTCTTCAACATCGACACTGCCTTGGGTGATCTCATTCGCCAACAGGACACGCAGTGTCAGTTCAGGCTCCGGTGCCGGGGGTGGCTTGCGCTCCACCACGGTCTTTACGTTACGCGCGATATTGTGCAGTTCGGCGTGAACCGGATCCGATTTTACATTCAGGCTGAGATTGAAGCCTGAATACATCAACAGCAGAATCACACCGGAAACAGCTAAAACGACCCACAGCGGGACATACTGAACCAGCGCATTCTGCTTCAGATAGACACCCTGCCAATGTGCGGATAGGTCACGCTCATACTCCTCGTGATGATTGCGTATCGTGCGATAGAGGTTATCGCGCAATGTCTGCAGCTGGGCGTATCCATCCGGTAGCGGGCGGAAGCGCCCCTCGAACCCGAAAGAGAGACAGATGTACATCACTTCCAGCAACTCGATATTCTTGGCTGGATTTTGCAGCAGTTTTTGCAGTAGCTGGAAAAACTTCTCACCACCCCATGCCTCGTTATGCAGGCTTACCAGCAGGCTTTGGTCACGCCAGAGACTTTGATTTCCCCAGGGGGTGGAAAGAACCGTCTCATCGATAGTGGTGCACAACACATATCGCGTCCAGAAGATCGTCTCTTTGTCCACACCAAGATCTTCTGCGGTGCGCTCGAAGATCCTGAACTTTTCGATGATGCTGTTTTTTAGCGCTGCAGGATCCGGATGTGACGGCGTCTCTCGCAAACGTCCCAACAGGGAGAGTAGTGAGGTGGCGGCAATCTCCAGTTTATTCGCGCCTTGTCGAGTCGGCAGCTTAGGGGCGGCAGCTGTCCGTTGCGCTGCTGCTGGTGGTGGGGCCTGAGGTGATGATGGCGGTTGAGCTGCCGGACCTTTACCTCCTGGTCTGGGACGGATGACGGTGCGGTCACCTGTGTCGTTGGGCTTCATGCCAAATGGGTCGTCATGATCCATTGTCAACTACCTTTTATTGCCCAAAGTTCAAGTTCCAGACCGGGGAATTCACCTCCTATATGTATGGCACATCCTCCTGAGGTTTCAAGCAGATTCCAGTACTCGTTATTCTTGTCCAGTTCGAAGTAACTGAAGCCTGCATTGTATGGTATTTGTCTCGGTGCGACCGATAGAATGCGAAGACCGATGCCGGGAAGTTGAAGATTCACCAGGTCACGTATCTTTTCCACCGGCCCGATCTTGGTCTGGCTGGGGAATCGGCGCTGCAACACATCTGCCGTCAGGTTGGCATTGACCGCCAATACAAAGATCGCATCGCTCAACAGCGAACGGTCGGATATGACCGCAACGCGGATGCCATACTTGCGTTCTTCGAGGGGTATGGCCACCGCTTTTTGTTCCAGTACCATGCTCAACGATCGACGCAGCTCTCGCATCAGCGGGGTGAATGTCTCCTGCAGTGACTGATGCTGATAGGTGGCAAAATCGGGTGGCCGCTTGTTGCTGCTTGTAAAGGTAGCCAGTTCGCCTGCCAACTGCAGGGATGTCTCGTAAAAGGCGAGGGGGTGAAGTGGAGCGGTCTCGCTGTAATGGGTGTACAGGGGCTCGAAACGGTTCACGACCTGCAACATCAGAAAGTCCGCGACCTCGGCGATACCCTTGCCGCCGTCAACCAGACGCGAGGCGATGGCATCGGCACGGTGATGCAACAAACCCTCGATCTCCTTTACATATCCGTCGAGTCGGGGGGAGACTTCGCAATCGAGGCAGGGAGGGATGAAATCCTCATCCAATACCAGCATGTCATCGGAACGGCGTTCGACGATTTTGGCCACCGCCAGATGAGCGAACTCCTCCAGTTCCGAGGAACCGATCATCAGCCTCAATGTCGGTTGCGCGACCTGCAGGGTGGATGTGGCTGTAGAACCCGCAATACCGTCTTTGGTCTCTAACTCATCGACAACATAACGTTCCAGGCCCTCTTCCTGATCGGCAAACCGGACGTTCGCTGTTCCTTGACGGGCCAGGGGGAGGGCAAGATAGATAATCTCACCTTTGTGCTCGGCCGGGATATCCAGCGGCGGGGGAGGGTTGTCGTTGCCGGGTATATCGAAGGTTGTGCCATCCGGCAGTACACCACGACAGGACTCCACGGCCAGTCTGCCCAGTGCCAGTGCCTGTTTGTCGATCTTCAGTTGGGTAAAGCCCCAACTGAAAGGGGTCAGATCAGCACAGCGCGCCTGAACCATATGTTCCAGGAAGCGCTCCTGTTGCTGAAAGTGGTGTGGCCTGAGGAACATTCCCTCTGACCAGACAATCCTAGACATCCAAGACATTATGTTCGGCTCTTTTACAGTAAGTTATTTACTTTTTTTTTGGAGTGTGATGCCGCTCTTTCCAAACTCTATCACAAAGGCTGTTTCATCGTGCAGATTGATCTCGATTGACCTGCGCCAGGTGGCGTTTTCGATATCACGATAGGCACCAATTACACCCACATAGCGCGTATCCGGTTGCAGTTCCCGTTCCAATAGCTTTACCTCGCCGGGTTGGAAATGGAGTTCGTCCCGCATCAACATCTCATCTCCCAATAGAGCTACATCCTGTTCAAACAGGTTGAAGAAATCTGCGTTGTTGAAGACACTCAGCGATTTCAGTTCATAGATCCGGGCGACGATAGGCGAGGGCCGGTCGTTGATATCGGGGTTGACGCTTTGAGCGGCACTCATCGTCACTGTGACACTGGAGACACTCGAACACCCCATCACCATCGCCAAGTAGAGAAGTGCCAAGATATGCAGTAGGTTTCTTATGATTGATTTCATCTGCGTGCCTTTCTGTCAGTTGGGTAAGCCAGGATCGGGTTGTTTGAGTGATTCCAAGCGACGTATCTGCTCTTCATAGGCTTGAGAGAAGGTGCGTCCGAAAAGTTGGTGAAAATCGTCCTCAGCTTCGTTTGCAATCTCCGAATAGAGCTCTGTGAAGAGTTCCCAGGTCTTGGCTTGTCTGTAGAGCGGTAGTTTTTCCAGTATTGCCTGTTGACCCAGGCGCTGCTCCAGGATTTCCGGTTTGAAGCGTTGCAACACGGCATGCAAGGCGGCCTGCATGCCCACCATTACCGCCAGCATATGCGCCTCGATGTCTTCATGGGCCTCTTCGAATGCCGACAGCGGGGAGAGGTAGCCGCTGCTGGGATTGGGATTGATGATATGGCGCAGCGCCTCCTCGATATTGATGGAGAACTTCAGTGGATTGTTCTCGACCGGCTGTATCATGGTCTGGGACATGCGGAACTCTCCCTTCATCTGTGCCCTGGCGCGAAGCATCGACATGGTGCCGTTGACACTGGTGCGCAATATCTTCCCCAGGTTCTGCAACAGGGTCTCCATCGGCAGGTCGGCAATGTGCTCTTCGGATATTCCCATGCTTTCAGCCAGGACTCGACGCATGGTGGCTTCATCGGATGACTGTGCGATATTGGGCGCGGCTCTCTCCGAGGGAAGTTGCACAGGAGCGGTTGCTGCCGTGTCTGCTTGTTTACCCGGCCTGGGAATCGATTCCCTGTTGACTGCGGGAGATGGTTCGTTCAGATCACTCGGTTGTAAAGGCGGTATATGAGACGTCTGTGGTGGAGTGGCTGGAACCGGCTCCTGATCGAGGGGGGGCAGATTGGGGGGGGATAGGGCCTGTGACTCATCCTTACGATCACTACCGTCATCATCCAGGTCCCAATCTTCCGGGATCGGAGTCGGCTGATTAAAGTAAGCGTTCAAATCGGAGGTGTGGTCTGATTGGGATGGGAGGCTTGAGGCGCCGCTCTCTGGCGGTGTCTCGTCCAACTCCAGGCTGGGTGTCTCCGGCTCATCCAGGGAGTAGTCTTCCTCGATGACCGGTTCCGATTGGGGTTGCTCCAACGGTGTGGAAAAAGCTTCTTCCAAGTTTTGCCCGGCCTCTGCATCCACCATGCGGGCAAAAGGATCATCCAGGCCCTCGAAATTATTTGTCTCCAGGGTTTGACTGGCAGGCTTTTCTACTGATACGCCAATTTCGTAATCACCGATGGTGAAGCTGTCACCATCCTGCAGGGCGACACGGTTATTCTTCCCCAAGGGCTGCGCGGAACGGTTTATGAACACCCCATTGGAGCTCAGATCGCTGATATGAAATGATTCATCGCTGAAATCGATCTGGGCATGGCGTCCCGATATAAAGCGTTCCGGATCGGGTAATATCCAGTCATTCTCATCCCGGCGGCCGATACTCCCGCCCTGCTCATCGAAGGTTACAGTCATAGGCTGTGTCGGGGGTGCCCCGGCAACCTGTTTGACTGTCAATGTAATTTTCATCGCACCGCTTTCAGAAAACATGTCAACAACTGGTTATCTCTGTCGCTTTTCTTCGGCTTCAAGAAAAGTTATAGCTGAATTCTTCATTCTCCACACCAATGTGGATTTTTCCAATCGGGCGTGCCTCCATCTTTTCAATCAGAATGTGTCTGCTGATCTCCGGCAGCAGGGTGTTGGTGAGGATGGCATCCACCATGCGGGCACCGCTCTCCACCTCCGTGCAGCGGCTGATGATCAGCTTCACGACACTATCCTCATAGGTGAGCGGAATGCCATGATTTTCTTGGATACGGGATTCGATACGGCCCAGCTGCAGACGCACTACCTTGGCCAGGACCTCGTCACTCAGAGGATAGTAGGGTATCACTACCAGCCGGCCGAGCAGGGCGGCGGGAAAGACCTTCAGCAGGGGATCGTGCAGTGAGCTGGCGATGGCATCGGGCTCCGGCATCAAATCGGGATCCTTGCACAGATTGTCGATCATCTCCGTGCCCACGTTGGAGGTCAGCAGAATCAAGGTGTTCTTGAAATCGATATGGCGGCCCTCGCCATCTTCCATCCAACCTTTATCGAATACTTGAAAAAAGATCTCATGGACGTCGGGATGAGCCTTCTCCACCTCATCCAGCAGGACCACGCTATAGGGTTTGCGTCGCACCGCTTCGGTCAATATTCCGCCTTCGCCATAGCCGACATACCCTGGAGGCGCCCCTTTCAGGGTGGAGACCGTGTGCGCCTCCTGAAACTCGCTCATGTTGATGGTGATGACATTCTGTTCACCCCCATACAATGATTCCGCCAATGTAAGTCCGGTCTCGGTCTTGCCCACCCCTGAGGGGCCGCAGAGCATGAACACGCCGATCGGTTTGTTAGGATTGTCCAGATTGGCCCGTGAGGTCTGGATACGGCGGGAGATTATCTGCAGGGCGTGGTCTTGACCGATGACGCGTCTTGCCAGGGTGTCACTGAGGTTGAGGATGGTTTCGATCTCATTTTTCACCATCCGTCCGACCGGAATTCCAGTCCAGTCACCGACGACGGAGGCGACTGCCTGAGCATCCACGCTGGGCAGGATCAGTGGGCGTTCGCCTTGCAGTTCGCTCAATTCCGATTTGAGTTCGGTCAGACGCTGCATCATCTCTTCGGCCGATAGATCAGATGCGGAATCAGAGCCCGTGTCCTCCGTTTCATCGCTGACCCCGATCTTGCTTTGCGTTTCGCTGTCCTCGCCGGCATTTTCTTCGGTGGTGGTATCTTCATCGCCACCGTTCAATCCCTTGAGCTGGTTTTGTATCTGCAGCAGTTCTTCCACCAGCGCCTTTTCGGTCTCCCAGCGTTCTGAGAGCTGGACCAGGCGATCGCGCTCCTGCTCCAGTTTTTCCAGGGTGGCGCTTTCACGCTCCTCGGTATCCATGCCGATGGCCTTCTCCCGGCCGATGATCGCCATTTCCGTCTCAAAGGCCTCGATGCGGCGCTGGCTGTCATCCACCTCTGCAGGAACAGCCGCCTGGCTGATGGCAACCCTGGCGCAGGTGGTATCCAACAGGCTGACCGATTTATCCGGTAGTTGACGGGCAGGGATATAGCGATGAGAGAGTCTGACCGAGGCACCCAGTGCCTCATCCAGGATCTGCACCTGATGGTGACCTTCCAGGGTCGATGCCACGCCGCGCATCATGCGGATGGCCCGATCTTCGTCCGGTTCATCCACCTGCACCACCTGAAAGCGTCGGGTCAGGGCAGGATCTTTCTCGATATATTTCTTATATTCCGCCCAGGTTGTGGCGGCCACTGTACGTAGGGTGCCGCGTGCGAGGGCGGGTTTCAGCAGATTGGCCGCATCCCCGGTACCGGCACTGCCGCCGGCACCGATCAGGGTGTGCGCCTCGTCGATAAACAGGATGATCGGTTTTTCGGAGGACTGGACCTCTTCGATCACCTGCTTGAGCCGATTCTCAAACTCTCCCTTCATGCTTGCGCCGGCCTGCAACAGACCGACATCGAGTACCCGCAGGGTGACCTCTTTCAGTGAAGGGGGTACGTCACCCCGGGCGATGCGCAGGGCGAAGCCTTCCACTACTGCGGTCTTGCCGACACCGGCCTCGCCGGTAAGGATTGGGTTATTCTGGCGTCTGCGCATCAGGATATCGACAATCTGGCGGATCTCCTCATCACGCCCGACAATCGGATCGATTTCTCCATTTCTGGCCCGTTCGGTCAGGTCTACGGAAAATTGATGCAGTGCCTGCTGCTTGCCCATCTGGGCAGGGGCGATGGCATCACTGGCCTCACCGGGAGCGGCGCCACCGCCGACTTGGAAGCCGTCATTGGAACGCAGCGCCTGTTCCGGAGAGCCTTCAACCACTTCGTTAAAACGGTCTGTGAGGGTATCGATACTGAGCTTTTTGAACTGGTCGGAAATGCGCATCAGGGCATTGCGTAGACTGTTGGTCTTCAATATCCCGATGATCAGGTAACCGGTGCGCACCTGGCTGTCCCCGAACATCAGAGTACCGTAGACCCAGCCTCGTTCGGTGGCCTCTTCCACATGGGATGAGAGGTCGGAAATCGAGGTCGAACCCCGGGGTAATGCGTCGAGGGTTTCGGTTATATCCTTCGCCAGGTGGGAGGGATCGATGTTGAACTGCTTGATGATGCGGTGGATGTCTGAATCCTGCAGTTGCAAAATCTGATGAAACCAGTGAACCAGCTCCACATAGGGATTCCCGCGCATTTTGCAGAATACCGTCGCACTTTCGATGGCCTTGTAGCCGAGGCTGTTCAGTTTTCCAAACAGTGCGGCACGATTTATCTCGCTCATGTATGAAGCCCTCTGATTTCAAGCGGATGCAGGAACAAGTCATCGCCGTCCCGGCCCAGGGGTTCCTGAGCAAGCCATGTCGTCCAGCCGAGTCGGCTTTCACCATCCAGGCTTAACTGCGGCACCTCTTGCTCCTGCAGGATCAGGTTCAACTCCCAGTCCTGCTCATCCCCGATATAGTTTTTTACGATTGCGATGAGTCTTTTCAGACTCTCGCCGCCGGGTAGCATACGTTGGTAGTCGTTATATTCGACGGCTCCCATCACAATGCGGAATTTCTGCTGTCCCTGCCAAACCCGGTCACCCACGATAATCGTCGCCCCCAGTGTACTGATATCCGTCGAGGCACCCAATCGACAACGGCTGTTGTCAGGCAGTTCGATCCAGGTCCCGACAAACTCGTCGATATGTACCGGAAGTTGGAAAAAGTCTTGTATGATCGCTTCCAGACCTTCTGCATTGCGGGTCTGATCCGAGAGTCTCCCGGCATAGTGCAGTTTTGCCAGGTCCGGCATCGCATCGCGATCACGAAGGTGGGGGGATCCGATGCCGAATACAGAACCGAGATAGTTACCGAATCTGTCCTGTTCCGGGCGATCGAAACTGACGGTCGGCTGACTGTTTGCCCAGACCCGGTAGAAGAGGGTTAGCAGCCGATGCTGAAAATGATCGAGAAAAGCGACTTGGGTGGCGTCATGCTCGTTGTGTATTCGGTCGTGGACATATTCGGTCAGATGAAGTGGGAGAGGCCCGTTGGGGCCTAACAAACCAAAAAAGTAGAGACCCAGACGGGGCGGTAATCCCCCCTTACCCTGTTTGAATGAGGAAAGGGTTGATGGCTGAAACCCCATGGTCGGATCCTGACCGAGTCGAATTGCATCATGTTTGGTATGCAGTGACTCGCCCAGACGCGGCTGTTTCGGATAGGCGCACTCCAGCCGCCGCATCGCCTGATAAAAATCAAAGCGATAGGGTGCCTGTTGCAGCCTGTCAAACAGACCTAGAGCGTTTGTCTCAGACCCAGCCTTACCGGCCATCGCATGATCTCTCCGCGTTGCAGGGTGACAATCACCGTCTCCGTGAAGGAGTTGATTGCCGTATATTTTCGAAAAAACTGTTCCATCATTGCACCGAACAGGAATGCGCCACTGCCTTCGAATGCCATTTCATCCAAGGTCAGGGTTACCTCCAGGCCGCGGCCAAATGCAATCGGGCCAGGACTGGGTAGACGTCTGTTGACCGGCTTTGAGGTGATCGATACGACACCTTCGATCTGTTTTCGCATCGTTGGATCGCCGGTGTCGGAATAGAGTTGTAAAAAGTCCTTCAGTGCCGCTGTACTCTGCTCCCTGTCCTCACCGGAGAGTGAGAGATAGTTGAGCGAAAGATGATTGATCAGGCGCCAACTGATGCCTCCCTTCGCGGTGGATGGCTTGGGCTTCGTGGGAGAACCGATACAGCGGATATTATTCACCGGGGTACTGCTGTCGAGGCTAAAGTTTGATTCACCGTGACCCAGTGGAAGATGCATCGATAGATCACGATTGGTACAGAGTGTCGTTACTGAAAGCTGCCGTAGATCACTTTGAAAGGGAGCTTCGTCCCCATCAACGATAGAGATAAATACCTCACTGCCTACATAGCTGGAACGGGCGCCCTCACGCTGTTGTTTGGATGACAGCAACCTAGGCATTCTATGGGTGGCGTAATAGGCTCGAGGCTGATCGGTTGAGATAAAGTCATTACTGGCATAGAAGGGATAGAAGGTCTGACTCTGCTCGCTACTGCTGCCGAAACCCTTGATCTCCTCGATTTCATACACCTCATAGTCCATAGGCCGGGTCCGGTCGGGCAGGATATGATATTCCGCTTCACTGTCGGTCAAATGGATACGGTCGGCGCGTTTCGGAAAAAGGTTGATGCACGGAGCGCAGTAGAGCAGGAAGTTTGACTCGTTCAGACTATCTTCAAGTTCGGGATCGCTCTCATCGAGCATGATGAAGAGATCCAGTGAATTTCCCTCACAACTACTGATGACCCGCTGCAGGTCGAACAGTTCGATGAACATGAATCGCTCGGGTAGCGCATAGTATTCCGCCAGGAACCGATAACCCTGAAAGGATCGGGGACCATATGGCAGCAGGGATTCGTCTTTCTCAAACCCCATGATGCGTGCCGGTCTGGGATCTGACGTGGTGCTGTATTGGTCCGAATCCGGATTTTTGCCGGTGATACGCAAGGCGTGGCCTGCCAGCGCCTCAAAGGTACGCATTCCGGTTTCCCCTCCGGTTAAAAAGAGGGGCAGTTTGTTCAGGTCGAGCTTGTTGAATGGGATCTCACCGGTAGTGTTCAGCCTGATGCGTATGGCAGCCTTGGCCTTTTCCTGTCTGCCGATACCTGCCAGATTGATTGCCGCCGGTGTGGGGAGATAATCCGCGCTGTGAATTTCGATCGGCCATAATGTGACATCTTGTGCGCTGCGATAGATACAGGCCGTGTGGCTCCCCTTGCCAAGGCGGCTGCGCAGGATCGAGTGGCGGGGCAGCGGGAAGCCGTCTCCCAGGGAGGGTTCCAGCATGTCGGCCTGGAACTGAACCACCATCATCGACGGAGTGGGGCAGAGATAGTGGGGAAAGACTCGCTCCATCAGATGCTGAGTAAAGCGTGGGAACTCCTCATCGATCTTAAGCTGGATTCTGGCCGCGAGAAAACTGAAACCCTCTAACAGGCGCTCCACATAGGGATCGGCACATTCGAATTCGTCGAGTGAAAGGCGGCTGGCAATCTTGGGATAGGATTTTGCGAACTCTGCCCCCATTTCGCGCATGAACTGCAATTCACTGTTGTAATATTTGAGTAATCTCGGATCCATGGGATTACTCCATGCCTGAACTGAATGCATCGGACAGGGTCACGCCACCTTCCTCCAGGTCGATCTGGGTCTTGATAAGCAGATGGGAAGGTGTCGGCACCGCCCATAGCTGACCCTCGATTTCAAACATCAATCGATTGTGGCTCTCTTTGCCGCTGTCTCTGATAGAGCGTACCTTGACGGATTGCGGTAAGATGCGCGGCTCATAATCCTGAATCGCCTGCCGTACCAAACGTTCCAGTCGCGCAAGATCCATCCCCGTTACCAAATGTCCCGAGAGTTCCGTAAGACCATAGTTGAGTACTGAATGTTCCACCTCCGGGTAGGCAGCAAGATCTTCTGTGGTCGAGAGATTGGTGGTGTTCAGCAACCAGGCTAGATCACGCATGACCATTTGTCGCAGGCGACGCATGGAGATGATCCGCTTATCCTGCGATTCACGGGTTTTGCCTGGCTCGTCATCGGTTAGCCGGTCAAGCAGAGACGGTTGTAACTGATTTTGTTGTTTAGCGGTTTTCAAACTGAATACTCCGATTAACCGCTATTTGCTTGGAACGTTTGATATGCATACTGACGATTGGTTTGATTAGTCCGCTTCACTGTCTATCGTTGTTTTAAAATCAATCTGACGGGTACTCAACAGGGGATACTCGTCCAGATTGGTTGTAAACATCCTTTGTCCCAGTCCGGTATAGAGCCCCTGGTAGGGTTCCAACCACTCGGTTTTCCTGGAAAGCTTCAGCATCGCATCGCTCTCTTCCTCGGTGGTCGGGTAACGTGCAGGAATCAGTGCAACAGTCTGACCTTCGTTCTCAAACGTCAAATGGGCAGGTGCCCACACCATATCCCTCAGATCCTCAGGCGTATCGATAGTCACCTGTTTCAGGCGTTGCATCGGAATCCAATAGTATCGGCCATTGATGATCGCCTCCAGCATCGGTCCGATACGATTGTCGGCATCGGCAATCCATTCGAAAGGTTGCTCATCGATAGTGCCGGCGCTTCCTGGCGCCAACTCAAAGGCCTGATTACGCAGTGTTTCGGCTTGAGCGTATTCCCCGGCCCCAGCGTGTTTCAGTGCTTCGATGAGAAATGCGGTCCACTCGGGGGGATCGCCGAAAATCAAAGGGGATTTCTCACCGCTGAATACCTCTTTTCGGAACAGTTCGCATTGAATCGCCTCGCGATAGGTCTGTGTCATCGGTAGATTCAGTGAATCCATGTCGCCGGCCACGTCCAATTGACTCAGTGCGCGTTCCCATTCACCTATTACACAGAGTAATTGAAAGAGAAAGACCCGTAATTTCGCATTCGAGGGCTCTTTTCGGATTTTCTGCTGCAGTGCCTGGAGAGCCTCGTCTAATTGACCTTGTTTTAAAAATTCTTCTGCATCCATCGTGATGACCTTATATGCTCTCTGATCGAGGCAAATTGCAACGACCCCAATGAATTGTGATTGCTAGGACCTGTTTACACTCATTCAATCAGCCCGGCGGGAATTATTTTTTCGTTCCGGCAAGGCAGAATGAGCGATGTGTCGTCATTCGTCTTTCATTTGGAATTACCAATCCTCTCTCCTCACGCCTTGATTGGCGCTATTTCAAGTGCAACAGAGCCGATTGAATGAGTGTTAACAGGCTCCAGAGTGTATTCAATGTGCGATTCATAGTCAGAATACCCACGTTGATGACTGCTCAAGGATACCTATGATGATGAGTACAATGAGTGATCCCGAAGCTTCCGAAATTGACGATGGTAACTTTGCTCCCTTGACGTAAAATCCAAGGCTGACAGTTCCTTGGGTGAACTCAACCATTACTCCCCCTGGGGGGAGTAATGGTGTCTGTTGTGATTTATATTGAATGGTGACCTGTATGAGACGCATTACTCCTGTTTGTTGGTCTCAAGATTCCAGGTTCTGTCCGTGGCGGCGCCAGGTTTACCGGTATGATCAATAGGTGTGTACTCCCATTTGATCTTGCCGTATGCGAATTCTACGGTTTCAACAGGTTTGGTCTCATCACCCGCACTGCCACCGGGCATGACCGAATTGACGATGACATCTTCCATGGTGTATTTCATAAAGGTGTGTTTGTCACCTGAAGCCAGGCATAGTTCGACTTCCACCTTTGGGATGTGTTCGCCTTTGGCGCACTTGATGTTGAGATCGGGCGTCCCATTGTCTACGGTCTTTACCGCCAGGAAAGGCGCGAAGTCGGCTCTCCCGCCGGTTCGACCACCGGTACCGCTGGCGCCGGACACAGGCTGTGAAACCCCGTGACTGTAACTCAATAATTCGATCCATTTACTGTGGGCATCATCGGTGCTTTCACCATCAACCCCCTCAATCTTCATAAACATATCAACTGCCATGATTAAATCCTCCAGTTAGTGGTTTCGCGGTATCAGGCTGTCTTCTCGGAAGGTAGCTTTGATACCAGTCGTAGAGAAACCGTCAATCCTTCCAGCTGGTAATGCGGTCGCAGGAAAAATTTAGACGTATAGTAACCAGGGTTGCCTTCGACTTCTGAGACAACAACTTCGGCGGCTGCCAGCGGCTTGCGCGCCTTGTCTTCTTCGGATGCGGTTGCCGGATTGGGTTCAACATAATTCTGAATCCATTTGTTGAGCCATTTCTCCATGTCCTCACGCTCTTTAAAGGAGCCGATTTTGTCGCGTACGATACACTTCAGATAGTGCGCAAAACGGCAGCTGGCAAAGAGGTAGGGGAGACGCGCTGCCAGGTTGGCATTCGCGGTTGCATCCGGGTCATCATATTCAGATGGTTTTTGCAGAGACTGGGCGCCGATAAAGGCGGCAAAGTCTGAATTTTTACGGTGAAGTAGCGGCATAAAACCATTTTTAGCCAGCTCCGCTTCACGACGATCCGAGATGGCGATCTCAGTCGGGCATTTCATATCCACACCACCATCGTCGGTGGGGAAAGTGTGCGTCGGCAGACTCTCCACTGCACCACCGGACTCAACGCCACGGATACGGGTTGTCCAGCCATACATCTTAAACGCCCGGTTGATGTTTACCGCCATCGCATAGGCGGAGTTCGACCAGGTGTATTTGTTATGTTGTGCGCCTTCCGTATCCTCTTCGAAATCGAATTCCTCGACCGGATCTGTTTTAACGCCATAGGGTAGGCGTGACAGAAAACGAGGCATGGCCAGGCCGACGTAACGGGAGTCCTCGGACTCTCTTAGAGAGCGCCAGGAGGCGTATTCAGGGGTCTGGAATATCTTTGTCAGGTCCCTTGGGTTGGCCAGTTCCTGCCAGGAATCCATCTGCATGACCGTCGGCGCCGCGCCGGCAATGAATGGGGCGTGGGCCGCTGCCGCAACCTTGGACATGTTTGTGAGCATCTCCACATCGGGCGGTGATTGGTCGAAATGGTAGTCGCCGACCATACAGCCATAAGGTTCGCCACCGAACTGACCATACTCCTCCTCATAGACCTTCTTGAAGATCGGGCTTTGATCCCAGGCGGTTCCCTTGAATTTCTTCAGGGTCTTGCCAAGTTCCTGTTTGGAGATATTCATCACCCTGATCTTCAACATCTCGTCGGTTTCGGTATTGTTGACCAGATAGTGAAGTCCGCGCCAGGTGCCTTCCAGCTTTTGGAACTCCTCGTGGTGCAGGATCAGATTGACCTGCTCGGTGAGCTTTTTGTCGATCTCGGCAATGATGCCCTCGATGGTTTCGACGGCATCATCGGATACGATGCTGGTCTCTTTCAGCACCTGCTCAGCCAGCGTCTGTACGGCACTGGTAACCGCTTCCTTGGTTCGCTCGGTCTTGGGCTTGAACTCCTGTTGAAGCAGTGCTGAAAACTCGTCGGGAACTACACCCTGTGTCGATTCTTTGCCTTCAGCCTGTTGGGTATCTGTTTCAGCCATGCTTTACTCCTCTGCTGAGGACGAATCCTCAGATGATGCTTCGTCAGGATTGGGGGAAGAGGCCAGGGATTGCAGCAGTGTCGGATCTTTCAAGGCCTTGGCGATCAGCTCCTCCGCGCCGGATTTACCATCCATATAGGTCAGCAGATTGGCCAACTGGGTACGGGCATCGAGCAGTTGCCGCAAGGCCCCGACCTTTTTGGCTACCGCCGCAGGTGAGAAGTCATCCATGCTCTCGAAGGTGATATCCACATTGATGTTGCCTTCACCTGTCAGTGTATTCGGTACCCTGAAGGCCGTACGCGGTTTCATGGCTTTGAGACGTTCATCAAAATTATCGACATCGATCTCAAGCATCTTACGCTCGGCTACCGGCGCTAAAGCCTCTTCCGGTTTGCCTGATAGATCCGCCATCACTCCCATGATGAAAGGTAGCTGGATCATCTTTTCAGCCCCGTAGAGTTCCACGTCGTACTCAATCTGGACCCTGGGTGCCCGGTTTCGGGCTACAAACTTCTGGCTGCTCTCTTTTGCCACGATCTACCTCTCTATTATCTCTAAACCAATTCGGTATGTTGCCACTAAAAATCGATTCCGGCAGGGTGATTTCCTGACCCTACCTGTCTTCTTCCTTCCACAGAAAATCAAATTGAGACATGCCGTTCGGCGCCAAATCCTGGACGATCTCGTAAAAGTCCATTTTCACCAGCCGCTTTGCTCGATCGAGTAGCAAGGGTATCGGGCTGGAAGGTTCATGTTTCCGGTAATATTGATTGATTCGCTCTAAGGCACTGATGACATCGTCACGACTGTTGATGGCTCCGGAAGATGCGTTTTGCTGTTGTGCCGATACGCCACTCCCATCCTGCATCGAGTCCTCTTCCATCATGTCGACACCGGCTCGAGTCGCTACCTCTTTTTCCAGCAGTTTCATATGATCCACGAGGGATTGAAGGTCAGGCGCCTGGTCGATGCCTACTCTCTCATTTAGCTGGTTTTCTATCGCGTTCACACACTCGATGGCACGGCGGATATGGGACAGGGTCTGTTGCGTCTGTTCCGATGGACACTCGCGGAATGCAGCGTCGATCTGATCCAGCGCAATCTCCTGGTTATCCGCATCGGTGGGTTGCAGGCTGCCTGTGGCAATCTGAATATCCCGGTAACTGTAGGTCCCCATCACGTTGGATGTAACCACTGGGGTCTTGTTGACGGCGGCCAGGGTGTCGAAAGGGTCACATAAATTGATCAGGGTGTTGATTCTGATAGTAGGATCGTTGTTGTCCTCAGGATCGAGTTGAGGATGCAGGCTCTCCCAATACTGATTAATATAGCCCTTGATAAGTTCGAGACCGTCGGAGAATCCGGCAAAGCCATCGGTGTGAATCAGCGCGCGGGTAAGGTAGATGGCAGCTCGCAGATCCTTGCTCTGCTGCAAAACCTGTAATGCCTTGTTTTTCAGTTCACGCCAGTCAGGGTCTTCGGCCGGAACAATCGTGTCACCGAACTCCTGTTCCGCTTTACCCTCTGATGCCCTTTCCATCTCACTGAACAGAGGGTCATATTCCAAGTCGGAACCTGCCGGGGCTTCCTCTGAGACTGCAGTGAGAAGTTTTTCAAGGTCAATGGTTGTCGTCAATCCTTCATCCCCCATGGAATAGTGCTGATCGCACTATTTGATTTTCTTGCTGATCTGATCTGTTTCTGTCTTTCCAATGTTGATTTTGCATATCCCTTTTAACCACTAGGTTTAGCACAAAACCGTTGTAGTTGATACTATAACAAATGCCGATAAGTGGAAGTTAAATATTACCATTTTGGTCAATTAAGTAATTATTTACACCCTGGTTTATCGTCGCTAACGTAGCTGGTGAACATTTACATGATGGCACTTGTGTTGCGCTGTCCATAAAACTGCCGTCAACCGCTGGTAAAGCCAAGATGTTGGAACCAGGGGAGCTGAATGGTGTTCCTGTTACGACTGCCGATAACCGGGACAAGACCAAGATTGAGTAATTGCTCGATCTGTTGCTCATTTAGCAGTAGTTTGGTGCAGGGCTGGAGGTGGTGCTCACCTTCGCTCTGGTAGGTAAAGGCCGGTAAATCGGTCAACACCGATGCCTTGACCCTATCTCCCTCGGTCATCCACCGATTTATCAGCACAACCGCCTGCGCATAAGCCGGATTGCCCCATAACATCTCATCAATCGTCCAGTTTTGATTTAGCTCTTCGAATGACAGTGATTGAATAGGGTCGGTGGCGGATCCGTAGGGCAGGCGGAGCAGCATCTCGGGATACAGCAGTGCTATTCTCCTGGCTGAGGGTTGCTTTCTGAAGGTGTTCCAGGCATTGAAGGAATCCCCGGATTTGACCTGATCGTTGAGCAAACTTGAAGCGGATCCGGCCAGCAGGGTGCCGTCAAAACGATCCATCAGTAACCCCAACCAATCCAGCATCGTTGTACTTTCCTGATCGGGGCCATAATCATGGTTGTCTATAAGTATAAAACTGGATTCTAATAAATCTTGTCGTTCAAGCGTCTCTCTGATCACTCGATAGAGGGGAGAGGTTGTTGGCTCCGTATGACTCGATTGTTCCAGCTCCAACTCGGAGCGCCTGATATCCAAGAGATAGCATTTTATAGAGGGATCGGGTTCAATACTGTGCAACAACCAATCCACGGAACGCCAGCTTGCTTCCAGTTTTTGGAAACTTTCATTGTGCAGTACACTTCTCAATAAAATGGTTTTGTCTGTCTCATCGAGCGTATGGGCCGGCGGTTCACCGGATGTATCGGATTGATCCGCACCAGAAGCGTTTTCGGCTAGCCTACGAACCACATCCGCAATCATCGATTGTTTGGCATTGTTTAAAGACGAACCTGATTCCTGTTGCTGTTCCACAGACAGCGGACGTTGACCAAGCAACCGTGATAGCGTCTCCTTTTGCGATTCATTTTCATCAGATCTCTCATCATCGGCTGATATTTCCTCGGCGCGATGATCAGAGGAGGTTAGCGTCTGCTGTTCACCCGTTACCGGTCGATAATCAGCCAGTTGGTCCAGCAGTCCATCGGGATGAAAATCATCAAGGGATTCAAACCGAAGAGTGATTTGTTGGCCCGAGTCGCCCAACAGTGTTAGCGAAGGATGTAATTTTGCGATCTTTTTGTCGATGGTATCGGTTTCGATGCTGTGCAGTGAAGGGCCGTTTTGTGTAATTGGATTACCGGTGCCGGTGCCTCCGCCAAAGCTTCCAAGCATGACAATAGTAAAGCCTTTGGCGGAATCCTGTATGTGATTTCGATCCCTCTTTCTACCAAGCTCGACCGAGAAGTGCATTCGCTCCGACATATTGTTATCTCATCCTTATTAGTGTGTAGCTGTCAACGGAACTATGTCACTCAACAAAACCCAAGCGTAGCAGGTCGTAGCAACTGTTCAATGTCCGCAAAGACCTGTTTATTGAGTATTTGGCTATAAATCACACTGTGTGACTACTCATTTGTATCTCGTCTAAGTATCTTAGCGGAAGCCGCCGGGACGAATAATCAGGCAATCAACTATTCGGCATAGTGGTGAGTGGATCGATTATTGTGCAGTGCATTGTATAAAGGGACACACAGTCAATGTGCAAAACTACCTATACGACAGCATTGACCCAAGCTATTCTGAATCACATACTCTAAATACTTAACATGCTTTCGTATAATCTCTCCATCTCGAGAGCGTTTAGGCATGAGACAAACAATGACAATGCTTAATTAGATGCGCAGGAGTCTTGGATGGCTTTCACACAGAGTAATCGGCAGCTACAGATCAAAACCCCATTGGGCCCGGACGAACTCTTGATCCTCAAGCTGGAGGGGCGTGAGGAGCTGGGTCGCTTGTATGAATTCACGGTGGACCTGCTGAGTGACAACGAATCGGTGTCCCATGACGATCTGTTGGGTAAGAAGATGACGGTCGAGATGGACATGGTGAACACCAGCAAGCGCTATTTCGACGGTTATGTGAGTCGTTTCACCCAGGTTGGGCACATGGCCTATTTTGCCCACTACCGGGTCACGCTACGGCCGTGGTTTTGGTTGCTGACGCAGACTTCGGACTGTCGCATCTTTCAGAAAAAGCGGGTGCCCGACATCATCAAGGAGGTGTTTCAGGACAATGGTTTCAGTGATTTTGAGGATCAGCTGAGCGGCAGTTATCGGGAATGGGAGTATTGTGTTCAGTATCGCGAGACCGACTTCAATTTTGTCAGCCGGCTGATGGAGCAGGAGGGGATCTACTACTACTTCAAGCACGAGGCGGGCAAGCACACGTTGATATTGTGTGATGACTACAGTTCCCACAGTGTGCTGGAGGCCTATTCGGAGATTCCCTATTTACCGCCGACGGAGACCGGGTCGAGCCGTTGGCGTGATTACATTCACAGCTGGAAGTTCAGCAAGTCGGTGCGGCCGGGGAAGTATGCGCAGACCGATTACAATTTCGAGACGCCGAAGTCGGATCTTTCGACGAATGCCCTGATGCCGAGAAGCCACTCATATGCGGACTACGAGATCTATGATTATCCGGGTGAGTACGAGGTACCGCCGGACGGTGAGAGTTATGCCAGGTATCGGATCCAGGAGCTGCAGGCGGGACATGAGGTACTGGAGGGGAAGGGGAATGCGCGCGGGATAACGACGGGTGGTCTATTCACCATGACCGAGCATCCGCGAGGGGACCAGAATCGGGAGTATCTGGTGACCGGGGCGTACTACATGCTGCATTCTGATGCCTTCGAGTCGGTGCCTGAGATCGTGGAAGGGCCGTTATATGGCTGTGAGTTCAGCTGCTTTGACACAAGAGAGGGATTTCGGTCGGCGCGGATCACGCCGAAGCCGATGGTGCAGGGGCCGCAGACGGCGGTGGTGGTGGGTCCGTCGGGCGAGGAGATCTACACGGACGAGTATGGCCGGGTGAAGTTGCAGTTTCACTGGGACCGGTATGGGCAGCGGGATGAGAACAGTTCCTGCTGGGTGCGTGTGGCGCAGGTGTGGGCGGGGAAGAACTGGGGAGCGATGCACATACCACGCATTGGCCAGGAGGTGATTGTCGATTTTCTGGAGGGTGATCCGGACCGGCCGATCATTACCGGACGGGTTTACAATGCGGATCAGATGCCGCCCTATGATCTGCCCGCCAACATGACCCAGAGCGGGATCAAGAGCCGTAGTACGAAAGGGGGCAATCCCAGTACCTTTAACGAAATCCGCTTTGAAGACAAGAAGGGCTCCGAAGAGCTCTATATTCATGCCGAGAAGAACCATACCAATATCACCGAAAGCAGTCGCAGTGAACGGGTTGGGTATGATCGTTCGCTAACTGTCGGGCATGACAAGTCTGAGCAGGTCAATAACGATAAGACCATTACCATCGCCAAGAATCATACCGAGACCATCGGTGTTGACATGACACAAACGGTGGGTTCCAACAAAACAGAGACCGTGGCATTGAACAAGTCGGAAACCGTGGGTGTCAACAGCACGGAGACCGTAGGCGCCGCCAAGGTGCTCACCATCGGTGCTGCTTATCAGGTCTCTGTCGGTGCGGCAATGAATGAGACAGTGGGTGGCGCCAAGGCGGAAGAGGTCGGTGGCGCCAAACTGGAGACAGTGGCGGGCGACAGAAAAGCCAGTGTTGGCGGTGACAGGGGTGACACGGTCGGTGGAGACCTGTCAGAGGAGGTGGACGGTGAAAAGAAATCCAGTATCAAAGGAAAGTACAGCATCGACTGTCAGGATAAATATGAACTGACGGCCGCGAGCAAGATTGAACTGAAAACCGGCGCCGCGTCCATCAGCATGGAACCGAGCGGGAAGATCGAGGTTTCAGGGACCGATGTGACCTTCAAAACCGCTGCAGGCAAGGTACATATTGATGCTGGCGGTATCATCACGATCAAGGGCACTATGGTTAAAATCAATACATGATCAAAAAGTTAAGAATGTAGATGAACGGATATCGGCGAAATGTTATTGAGGGGGACGAGAAATGAGTGGTAAACCTGCCGCGCGGGTAGGCGATACGATCATGTGTAGTTTACCTCAAGTACTTCCAGCCGTTCCGCCGATCCCCCACGCCCCACCACCTGGATTGCCGATTATACCGCCGGGTGCACTCACTGTATGGATAGGTGGCAGACCTGCGGCAAGGATGGGGGATATGAGTCTTTGTCTGACCCCCATACCAGTGCCAAACCCCATTGTGCGTGGCGCTTTTCCAGTACCCATCATGAATATGCCGGCCGCCAGGTTGAGCGATCAGGGCACTCATCCCGGGTCGGTGATCATGCCTCCATGCTGTCCAACGGTACTGATCGGCCTTTCTGGTGTTACGGGCAATCCCAGATTGGGCAATCAGGCCTGTCAAAGCATGGCAGCGGGAAGAAATCCCCCGCCTGGCTCAACAAATTCGACCGGAAATGCCATTGGCTCCAATACCCCGGGCCAGAGCTACAATAACTGCGGTATCGAGTCTTCAAGGCAGATCGTGCAGCAGGCCACAAACGCCAATCCCGGTCAGGAAACCATGATGAATACGGCAATCGCCAACAACAATGCTTCTCAAGCCACTGTCGGCAGCCCGTCTAGTCCCGGTGGCGCCCCGGTGACGGCACAAAATCAGGCATTTTTCAGTGGTGGTACAACGCCTTCGCAACAAGCCTCCATACTTACCAATAATGGTGTTCCCTCATCGACAATCCCAGCCACATCGACAGGTGCTCAATTGAGTCAGTACGAAACGGCACTCTCGCAGGGACGGGGGGTTATCGCCAACGGTGATGTTTCCGGGTTGCCTGGTTGGGGTACACAGACCGGTCAGCATGCAGTATTGGTAACGGGTTATGAATACGATGACAATGGAAACATCACTCATGTCATCTATAACGACACCGGTATAGGTGCTTGCAATCAAAGAGCGACGGCTGCCCAGTTTCAAAATTTTCTCACAATAGGTGCGAACAACTCCATTGCGAATGGATTCACACCATCGGGTGCGGCTGTTACCAATAATTCGATTTGGTAGCGGTCATGGACAAGAGGGTATTCTTGTATGCAAGGCTATTTTTATTTTCGTTATGCATTAACACTTCAGGTGTATCCGCCATGTCCATGAAAGAAGCAGTCCAGCAGATCGGACAGCATGCGAACATGATGCCGATAGAGCGCGGTATAACTTTGCCAATGGTGAAGGTCGAGAGAAACAGGGTAATCGTACGGCGACTCATCTACTTTACCCGTACCACCCCGGAGGATGGAACGGCAATAACAGAGCCTCAATATGTAGCCATCTATGACCTTACCGGCAGGGCGTTCTTAACCCTTAAGCAATTCGAGATGGATGTACCGAACCTGCGACCGCCACCATGGATTCACAACAGACCGGCATTTGACAAACCCGAGGACATTATCCCTGAGTTTGAAAAGATATGGACGCTTTATGACATTCTGATACCAGCATTCCTAAAAGGAGATGACGGGGTAAGTGCGGAAATCAAGCTGGCAGCCAAAGAATATGCTTATTACTTCGAACGACATGCGGAAAAGCCTCTACTCCCGTACTACGATGTATTCAGCGGGGATTTTTTACTCTGGGTTGGACGTGTTGCAAATTCCTAAAGGCTAATTCTATAGGTATCCATCCAATGTCTGATCAAAAATCCACATCAGTAATTACTGCGTCGGCAAGAAACCTCATCAGTCCGTCACTTCAATTTGCAAACTATATGAGTCTGCCCATCCCGGTAATCGGCGATAACAAGCTACTATTTGCTTTTTTGGTGGGTAGAGGAGAGGCGGTCAACCCTGAGCTAGGCTATCAGATATGGCCTCCAAGCCTGTTGGCCCTGTTCGATGCCACGCATGGCCAGTTCCATGAGTTGAGAGCCGTTACACCCGCTTATTTTTCACTTGATCAAGCTGTGGATCAACCGATGGGCAAGGGAGTGCCGCCATCCGATAAAAGCACGACGGACTATTTGCAGAATGAACTCAATCTGTTTCAGTGCTGCGATAATGTGATCAGTGCCGTAAATACGAAACAGGCGCACCAAAATGATCTTAAAAGATTTGATGAATATTTCAGAGCTCTTAGCGAGGAGTCCTTGTTACCCTATTATCAGCGATTGTGTATGGCTAAAGTAGCGTGAAAGGGCAATATAAAGGAGGTGATCATGTGTGACAATCCATCGCCTGCTCGTAACAATCGGCCAGTGCCGCCTGGCCCATCCCCGGACATAGCCCATGCAGGATTCGGGTCTGCTCAATCACAGGGTGCGGCGGCATCACCTGGACAACCTGGTCCTACATTGATCGGTTGGCCCAGACAGTTGACGTGGAGCGATTTCAGAGACATTCAAAGCCGCCCCCGGGGAGAATCCGAGGATGCGCGAATCTCCATGGGGTTTCGGCCTGGCAGAGTCAGGGTCGTAGAAGAGGAATCAGAACACAGATTGGGCGAGATGGAGTTCGAGATGGTTTTGAATGCCGCCGGGTCATGGGCCGTGGTATCCGCGAAAACCACAGAACTCCTGGCACACGAACAGGGACATTTCGATATAGTCGGACTCTGTTACCGGGATCTTACAGCAGAAGCAAGAACCTTGCGGGGAAGATCAAGAAACAGACTGCTCCTGGCAATGCGTCGTGTCATGCGCGAACATGATCAGCGAGCAGAGAGTTTAACCCGGGAATACGACACTCAGACTGAACATGGGCGCAATCAAGCTAATCAGCAAGCATGGCAGCGACAAATAGCGGCCTGTCGTCAAAGTGGCATGCACTTGACAGCGCCACAATTGAGCGCTGCTGAGTAAAAGATCAGCTGAAATGGAATTACTTAACGCCACGCCAATGCAGGTCGGGTATACCATGAGTATGCTGCCCGATGGCCGTGAGCTACTTGTGGTTGTAGTAAAAGGTACTTTCACTATGCCTGAGAGGGGCGGACAGCCTGGCTATTCCGAACCACAAAAGCCATTGGTTGAGGCGGATGTCTATACAGGTGAGCCTGGCATTTCCGCACCGCTCTATGAACTTGATTATGCACCTTTCAAACGGCACTGCGATGTTCTATTGGTCGGAAGTGCTTACTCGCCTAGAGAAAAGCCGGCATCAAGAGTTGAAGTAACCTTGAGATTGGGACCCCTGCTAAAATCATTCGCCGTTACAGGCGATCGCTTTTGGGAATCGGGTAATGTTGCAATTCGACCTGGCTATGCAGGTATCTTTGATAGAATGCCGATCAGCTATGATCGTGCATTCGGTGGTGTAGATGATAATCATAAAAATAAGAATAAGCACAGTGTATTCATGAAGAATCCTGTCGGTAAGGGTTACCACCGAGAATTGAACCGGTCTTTTGTCAATGGTTCGCCAATGCCGAACACGGAGGAGCTGAAACGACCAGTGACCATGCCAAATGGAACTTATTCCCCGATGTCGTTCGGTCCCGTGGGAAGAGGCTGGGTTCCGAGACTCCAACTGGCAGGTACCTACGATCAGAACTGGCGAGACAATATCTTTCCGTTACCACCTGCAGATTTTGATTCTGCCTACTTTCAGTCGGCACCTGCGGATCAACAGATTCCCTATCCTCAAGGTGGAGAGCGTGTGTTTCTGGAAAACCTGACGGTGGAGGGGCATACCGGTTTCACCTTACCTGAGATAGATGTGCCTGTTGTTTTCTTTTATCAAATGGGGAAGAGCATTGAAAAAAAGGCAGTGATAGACACTATCGTTCTGGAACCTGACCAGGGCCTGTTCACAATGACTTGGCGTACCTTTATACCGCTAAACAAAAATATTCTAGAGATACCTCAGATACTGATCGGAAGAAAATCAAAAGGCTGGTGGCGTGCACGTGAGTTGGGGAAAGTCTATTACCCATCACTGGAGCATATGGTACGAGATAGAATGAAGCAGTCTGTTGTCAAAGATTGAATAGATAGTCCAAGCAACGATAAATGCCTGTAAAGAATCATGTAAAGTTAGTTAACTGAAATGAACGCGATATCAATACAAACATGGATGCCGCTGCTGTTTTTGGCTATTGGTGTATATCATGGTGTGACGGCATGGAAAGTGTACCAGCATACAGACAAGAAAAAGAATATGCCTCTCTTTAAGGCAAAAGCACGAGTAGCAGGGTTCTTTATAGTTGTGGCGCTACTGCTGTTTATTTTTCTATAGTGGCAAAGTAGCACTAATCAACAACTCCAAACGCTCCAGCACGATCATCGATAAAACAATTATTGGTACACGATGAAGTTATCAGTGTAGTGAAGTCCGTTCTTTATTTTTACCGATACGATCCCTTTTCCTGGTGAATTCATGCAATGATAGGGTTAACAGGTTGTTAATCAGGGGGGGCTTTCAGTGCTAGTGTGGATTGATAGATACCCGGGCTGGAGTCGGGGATCTCAACCGCATTAGCGACCTTGCGGTAGAAATCAGATGCGTCCGCCATGCCTGCTACTGCATAGCCATAGCCTTTCAGTCGCATATCCAACAGGCATGCTTTGGTCAGTGAACTGCCGATACCATTGCCGCGTGCTGACTCAACAACACCTAAGGGACCAAAAAAACCGAGTGCGGTAGCATCGTAACAGGCAATCCCAAGCAGAGATGACTCACGTTGTGCGATAAAACATGAACATGGTGTGTTATTCAGTGCCCGCTGAAACTCCCCTAGCCAGGTTTGTGGAAAGTGCCTTTCAGCCCAGGAAAGGACCGCACATTGGTCGGGACCAATCGGTTTGCGAATAGTCACCTGTCGTTCTGCCTGCTGTGAGATGAAACTCCAATCGATATCCATATTGAACAGCTTGATAAGCATGTCATTATTTGCCATCGTTACAATCCCTAATGCTATTTAACTAAAGAGCCTGGATTTTGACGGACGTCAACCCACAAACAGAGACTGTAAATGCTGAAATCCGCATTGGCAACCGCAGCATTCACTTTTCTGCCCAGTTTACCAATGAAGCGATTGAGTTGCATGAGTTACTCCCATTCTTCCAGAATATTACTGATAAAGTGGTTGAAATCGCGATTGCCGAGGTGATTGAGAGCGGTAAGCGGATTTCCTGTCATAGTGGATGTGGTGCCTGTTGCTCTCAACTGGTACCCATCAGTAAAGCAGAAGGTGCAGCTCTGTTAAACCTCATAGAATCATTGCCTGAGGCAAGACGTTCAGAAGTGAGATCGAGGTTTGCGAAGAACATGGCCGCACTGGAGGAAACGGGCCACGGATTATTCGATAAGCTGGAGATGGCTGCGCTTGATCATGACAAGGAACGAATCAAGGCCATTGGCCTGGCTTATTTCGATCTCAACCTGCCATGCCCTTTCTTGCAGGATCAATCCTGTTCGATACATCCACATCGACCGTTGAGCTGCCGGGAATTTCTGGTAGTCTCCGATCCTGCCTATTGTGCCAAGCCCGATCCGGCGGTGGTGGAAAACGTGGTCCTGCCAAAAAGAGTCTCTTCGATTCTCTATAACCTGAGCAGCCGGGATTCAAACAGCGATACCGGTTTCATGCCCTTGATCCAACTATTGGCAAGTGCAGAGTCGATCAAAACCGGACAACCGGCCCCTGCACCTGCCATGGATTGGGTGAATCGTTTTCTAGAACGCCTTGGCGGCTAAAATTCCATACGCAGTCCCGCACTGATGGTATGGGCACTCCACTCGCTATGGGCGAGGATGGTGCCGAAATCGATAAAGCCGACCACACCGTTCTGGAATTGGGCCGATGTGCCAAAGCGCAGGCGCAGGTAATCCCGGTCGGGATCATCGGTCTGAATTTCGATCCCCATGCCGGCCGGATCCTCGATAAAATGCGCCGTGATGACCTGAGAATCATCCTCGAACTCATGCAGCCAATCGAGCCTCGCATAAGGGATAAGGACGCCCCAGTCAGCGCTATGCGTGTAGGAGACCTTGCCGCCCAGGTTGAGGGTCAGCCAACGTTGATCGGTATCCTCCACACGGGTCGCCCAACCACCACCGTCGGCTGTGGGATCGGAAACCTCCTCGGTAAATCCGTCGACATCGGACTTGATATACTCCAGATCGGCACGGGGTCCAAAGGACCAGGCGCCACGATTGAAATCGTAGCCGGAACCGATGAACAGGCTGACCGTGTCACCGTCATAGTCCGCTTTGAGTTCCTGACTGACGTCCGCCAGGCCGCCCAAGGTGTAGACGATGCTCCGTTTCTGGTCGAAGTCATTCTTACCAACGGTGGCGGAGAAATCGACAAAATAGTTCTGCGGACTGTAATAGGTGCCGAACAGGCTCAGGCTGACTCCCTGGGTATCCAGGTCGCCGGCATCGTTCTCCAGTTCGGCTTCGGTGTCGATGAAACCTACCGCACCACCGAGAATAAACTGGTTGGTGATCCTGTAGTCCGCACCGATGGTGATACCGACGGTATCGAAATCCAGACCGGTTTCAAGATCGGTCTCATCCCGTTCGCCGGTAGAGATATCACCGGTCACGAAGACACCCAGTCTCGATGCCAGTAACTGATTATCCGCACTGGCTCCACCACCGCGACGCCCCGCGTCCTGGTATGCCTTTGCAATCATTTCAATGGGTAGATTCTGATCATCGATCTGCAGATCGAGCCCCTTGAACGAGAGGCCCCTGGCACCGGCGCGCAGGGCGGAGATACGTGTCCCCAGATTGCGTATCTGGGTCTCGCCGCCTTGGCGGGATGTGGTATTGGCCTTGGTTGCCGTTTCCGGACTCACTTGAAACAGCGCCACTTGGGTGTTGCTATCGCCATCGATCGCCGCACCGACGACCGCATTACAATCTTCCTGCAGTCGATCGCTGAGTCTGCCGCTGGGACAGGCTTCGGCGATCACATCAATCAATGACAGAATATTCGGGTTGTCACCGCTGAAGGGTCTGAGAAGATCGGCAACCGGATTGGTGCTGGGTGCGGCATCGGCACTGCCCGACAGAACGATTCTTGATAGACCGTCACTGGTGTCGATGTTCAAGGCACCAGATGCCGCTCCAGTGGATTGCGGTGTGAATACAACCTGGATGTCACAGCTGCTGCCGGCAGCGATCTCTGTTCCGCAATCGTTTGTCTGGCTGAAATCACCCTCGGTGGTAATCGAGTTGACCATGAGGGACGCAGTACCCTGATTTGTCACCGTTACCACCAGGGGCTGACTCGAGGTGTCAACCGTCGAGTCAGGAAATGATAAGGTTGTATCGGAAACCACGAGATCAGGTGCAATACCCTCTACGTTGAGGGCTATGCTTTCCAGGATTGCTCCTTGTGGGCCGGTTGCGTCGACTGTCAACGACTCAGAGACTGTTCCCGTTGTTGTGGGCGTCGCACTGACCATAATGGTGCAATTACTATTTGCACTCAGCTGTGAGGGACAATCGTTGCTTTGTGCAAATGGAGCTGTTGTGGTGATTGTATTGATACTCACCGATGCGTTACCCGTATTGGTGAGTATCACGGGAACAGAACTGCTGGTACTGTCTACGGTAGTTGATCCAAAATTCAGTGTGCTGGGTGAAAAAGACAGGCTGCCAAACTGATTTGCCACTCCAATGCCAGAGAGTGCTACCTGGGCAGTAAAATCAATTCCTTCATCACTTCCCACAAAGGTCAATTGACCATTGTGGGCGCCACTGACCTGTGGTGTAAACACTACATTGACTGTACAGGATGCACCAGGACCCAAAGAGAGACCATTGATTATCATCGGGCAATTATTGGTGATGCTGTAGCTTCCGCTTGCAGATATCGAGCTAAATGAAATAAGGCCTGATGTATTGAAACTGGTGAATGTTACAGTCGATGCTCCACTGCTACTGCCAACGGTAACAGTACCGAAATCGGTTGAGGTTGGTGATACATCGTATACAGCAAAGGCACTCATGGAGTTAAGTGCGAGCAGAAGGGCAGATAAATAGAGCAGTGATTTAGATATCAGCCTCAATGGCTGAGTGGTCTTCCCGCAGTATACCATTGTCTATGCTCCCTGATGTTATGTGCCGCTCAATAGGACAATCGATTACACACCTGCTTGTTACTCAATACGGTTGCTGACGATTCTGGATTTGAATATAGATGTCGTCAGCTGAGCAATTCAGCCACATTACATAATGGCGAATACAACTTTAGTTCGCATTGCATTTGAGCCCAATCATGCCATGGACAAATCGATAATGAAACATGATTTTGAGGGTCTCGACGATCCACTATAGTAATAGGGTTTTCATTCCCTTAGTGCAGCTACTGGCAGGTGCAGAGTCGATCAAAACCGGACAACCGACCCCTGCACCTGCCATGGATTGGGTGAATCGTTTTCTAGAACGCCTTGGCGGCTAAAACTCCATGCGCAGTCCCGCACTGATGGTATGGGCACTCCACTCACTATGGGCGAGGATGGTGCCGAAATCGATGAAGCCGACCACACCGTTCTGAAATTGGGCCGATGTGCCAAAGCGCAGGCGCAGGTAATCCCGGTCGGGATCATCGGTCTGAATTTCGATCCCCATGCCGGCCGGATCCTCGATAAAATGCGCCGTGATGACCTGAGAATCATCCTCGAACTCATGCAGCCAATCGAGCCTCGCATAAGGGATAAGGACGCCCCAGTCAGCGCTATGCGTGTAGGAGACCTTGCCGCCCAGGTTGAGGGTCAGCCAACGTTGATCGGTATCCTCCACACGGGTCGCCCAACCACCACCGTCGGCTGTGGGATCGGAAACCTCCTCGGTAAATCCGTCGACATCGGACTTGATATACTCCAGATCGGCACGGGGTCCAAAGGACCAGGCGCCACGATTGAAATCGTAGCCGGAACCGATGAACAGGCTGACCGTGTCACCGTCATAGTCCGCTTTGAGTTCCTGACTGACGTCCGCCAGGCCGCCCAAGGTGTAGACGATGCTCCGTTTCTGGTCGAAGTCATTCTTACCAACGGTGGCGGAGAAATCGACAAAATAGTTCTGCGGACTGTAATAGGTGCCGAACAGGCTCAGGCTGACTCCCTGGGTATCCAGGTCGCCGGCATCGTTCTCCAGTTCGGCTTCGGTGTCGATGAAACCTACCGCACCACCGAGAATAAACTGGTTGGTGATCCTGTAGTCCGCACCGATGGTGATACCGACGGTATCGAAATCCAGACCGGTTTCAAGATCGGTCTCATCCCGTTCGCCGGTAGAGATATCACCGGTCACGAAGACACCCAGTCTCGATGCCAGTAACTGATTATCCGCACTGGCTCCACCACCGCGACGCCCCGCGTCCTGGTATGCCTTTGCAATCATTTCAATGGGTAGATTCTGATCATCGATCTGCAGATCGAGCCCCTTGAACGAGAGGCCCCTGGCACCGGCGCGCAGGGCGGAGATACGTGTCCCCAGATTGCGTATCTGGGTCTCGCCGCCTTGGCGGGATGTGGTATTGGCCTTGGTTGCCGTTTCCGGACTCACTTGAAACAGCGCCACTTGGGTGTTGCTATCGCCATCGATCGCCGCACCGACGACCGCATTACAATCTTCCTGCAGTCGATCGCTGAGTCTGCCGCTGGGACAGGCTTCGGCGATCACATCAATCAATGACAGAATATTCGGGTTGTCACCGCTGAAGGGTCTGAGAAGATCGGCAACCGGATTGGTGCTGGGTGCGGCATCGGCACTGCCCGACAGAACGATTCTTGATAGACCGTCACTGGTGTCGATGTTCAAGGCACCAGATGCCGCTCCAGTGGATTGCGGTGTGAATACAACCTGGATGTCACAGCTGCTGCCGGCAGCGATCTCTGTTCCGCAATCGTTTGTCTGGCTGAAATCACCCTCGGTCGAGATGGAGTTGATCGTAAGGGGCGCACTGCCTTGGTTCGTGACAGACACAACCTGTGGTTGACTGGATGCATCAACGGTCCCGTCAGGAAAGGAGAGCTGTGTCTCGGATGTGACCAAGTCGGCGATCGTGGCATTCACACTAAGGGCCACTGTAGTGCTAACTGTGCGGCCAGCGTCGGTTGCGGAGATATCGAGTGAGCCCGTAACATCACCGGCAGTAGTGGGCGATGCCATCACCGAGACGGTGCAACTCTGGTTGGCGGCAAGTGTGGTCGGGCAATCGTTGGACTGGGTGAAGTCGCCGCTACTCGAAACCGCCAGGTCCAGGAGCGATGAGTTGCCCGTATTTCTAATTGTGACGGTTTCTGCGCTGCTGGTGGTGTTTACCGGCGTATCGGGAAAGGCGATGCTGTCAGAGGATGTGCCCAGTACGCCACTTTGGGCGTTTGCCGTCAGAGAGATCGACTGAGTGGTAGTACCCTGTATGGCGGTACCACTTGCGGTCAATGTTCCGGACTGTGACCCTAAGCCTGTGGCAGTGACGCTGACCATGATGGTACAGCTGGTGCCGGCATTGAGGGTTGCCGGACAGTCATTGGTTTGCGAAAAAGGTGCCGTTGCCGAGATTGTACTGATATTAACTGCGTCATTGCCCGTGTTGGATAGGGGTACAGCTACTGGTTGGCTAGCTACACCTAATGGTACAGAACCCAGATCCACGGCATTGCCATCTATTGCCAGATCACCGATCAATCCCGTTCCACTGAGTGTTACAGATGTTGTAAAAGGCAGGAATCCCATACCGAGGACAATCGAACGATCGTGGCCGTCAAAAGTCAATGCGCCGGCTAACGGACCGGAAACTGAGGGATTGAACCTGACATCGACGGTACAGCTCGTCAATTCATCGAGAAGCGTCGGTAGGAAAGGACAAGTATTGTTGACGATTGAGAAATCGCCTGTCGCAGTGATTGAGGTGAAATCGATAGCAGACGTGGAGTTATCGTTGTTGAACGTCACGGTCATGATGCCGCTGCCGGAGCCGACACCAATGCCGCCAAAATCCAAGCTTGCAGGTGTTACGCTGAATATTGCGAAAGCGTTCATAGAATACAGCAGCAAAAGAAGTACTGAGCTGTATTTCAGCTGGGTGACAAAAAGCTTACCCACTGGGGCATTTTTACCACAATCAGTCATTAGATATCCTCCCCGGATTCGATTTCTTTATTGTTGTCAGCCCTTGAGCCAATCAACCCTGCGGTATGAAGAAGAACTCGCCTGCTTCATGTCCCCCATGTTTGATAGGTGCGTACTCCGGAATCTGGTCGATGCCGAATTTCGAAGCTGTCTGCTGTACCTCTTTCGCCAGATTACGGAACAACTTATAGGCCTCGAGAATAGAGTCATTATCAGCCAAGGTTCTGAGAAAAGACTTGGCGAATACCGAGTGTTGTCCGCCACCCTGATCGAGTACAGGTTTGAGGCCTCCAGAGGTCAACACGGTACGAGATCGGGTCTTCGCCATGACTTTCAGCCATTTGGTCTTGACCTCATCGGACATTCCTGACTCCAATCGTGCCATGGATGAGCGAGTAAGGGAACCAGAATAACAGGAGTCGGCAACCACGAGTATATGCTTTGCCGACATGGCGTTGAGAATATCGGTGATGGCGATATTCGAGATCCAGTTAGTTGTACTGTTGGGTTCTGCATCCACGGGCAACCAGTAGCCGCGTAAATTCACTCTGTCCAATTCACCGTGTCCTGCATAATAGATAAGCAGATTATCATTTTCTGTCAGGGTCTCACGCAATTTATTGAGTGCCGAGAGCATGTCATAACGCGTGGCGTCGATCAGGGTGGTGGTCTGGAAACCATATTTTGTACGCAGTAATTCCGCGGTCTCCCTTGCATCGACACTGGCACTGAGGAGATTGGGAAAGTCATTGTACTGATTGTTTCCGATGATCAGCGCATGATAATTACCGAAATCAACCTGTCCGGCGATCCGTCGGGTGGTGTTGCGGGAGTCACTGCTTGTATTCAGCTGCTCCTCTGCGCTACTGGCATAACGCAGCTTGGGTATAAGCAGAAACTCGAGGCTGGTATGTTGTCCCTTTTTGTCCACAGCAACCATTTTTACCGGGGTCTGTTCATCTTCCACTCTGACATTGGTTGAAAAGATACCCAGATTATCGGGTGATTCAGTTTTGTCGTTAACCGTGAAAGAGAGCAGCCCGGCCGGCGCCACAACCCGTCCCGTTATTTGCCGCTCCTTTGCAGCCGAGCGTAAACGGACGCTTGGAATGCCACGGGTCAGGGCAACCGGTGGATCGATGATCTCGATTGTCGGTCCGGAGACCAGACTGGCCTGTTCATTGGCTCTCAGGTCGGCTAACTGGGCCCTGTAACGCAACGCTTCGGCCTGATAACGGTCGATCTTGATCTGCTGTTGCTGAATCTGATCGAGAAAGCCCTGTTCGGACTTGCGCAGACGAATGACTTCCGCCTCCTTTCGTGCGGCAGCCGTCTTGGTGGCGACAAGCTCCTTTTGCGTCTTCCTTAGCAGTGACTGTTGACGAGCAAGGTCAGGGTTTACTTTCGCCAGTTCTGCCTGATTAGTGTCGAGTTGTCGCTCTGTTTCCCCAAGTTTTTGTCGTAACTCCGCAATCTGGCGCTCCTGCTTGGCGACATCACCCTGCAAGGCAGTTTGCTGATTGATCTTTTCCTGTTCCAGCACTTGCAGGCGCTGTTGGTATTTGGTCAGCTGTTCCCGGAGCTTTGCGACTGCCTGTCCCTGTTGTCCCATAGTACTTTCACGCTTCTCAAGGTCTTGTTGCAGACGCACTACCGTCTGTTCAAGGCTGATGCTCTTGCTGGTTGTCTCATTCAATGTTTTTTGTGCCAGTTCCAGTTGCCGGCGTTGATCGGCAAGCACAGGCTGATTCTTCTCGATATCCGCAATTGTCCGATCAAGTTCAGTTTGTGTCCGGTCAAGTTTCTGTTTCAATTGGCTGGCCTTGCCGGTCTGAACCTTCAAAGCCTCCTCTAACTGGGCTTTCTCCTGGGTCGAGAGGCGGAGCGCCTCGTTCATCTTTGTCTGCTGAGTGGAGAGTGATGATTCCAGATCCACGATCTTGCGCTGTTGGATTACTACGGCCTTTTCCTGTTCGGCAAGTTGCGCCTGCAGTGCGGAGAGTGCCTCATCCTGGGAAACCTTGGATAGTTTCTCTTTTCGGCTCAACTCCGAGCGCAGCATCACCAGCTCAGACTCGGTTGAGGTAAGCGACGCCTTTTCATTCATCAACTGCTGGTTGGTTTCATCAAGTTTACGCCTTAGTACTGCGGCCTGTTTTCTCTGCTGTTCGGTTTCCAGCTGCGACTGTTTGAGCGCACTGTCCATCTGCATCCGTTGTTTCGTAAGCGCCTTTTCCAAAACCGCTATCTGGGTACGCTGTTGCTGCGCCTGTTTTTCGCTGACAGCCAGTTCCGATTTCAGCTGTTTGACATCGGAGGCGGCTGCAATCAATGGAGAGGTCGTCATTGCGGGCTGAATTCCAGCTTCAGACCTCAGCTTTTTCAGTCGCTTTTCAGCCTTTGTCAGCTTGACTCTTTCCGACTTCAACTGTGTGCTGGTGTTCTTGAGCTGTTTGCGCAACCGTTCTGTTTCAGATTTTTGTTGCTGTCTCTCCTGCTTCAGAAGGCGCAGTTCTTTCCGTTCGGCCTTGGAGATCTCCACCGCGGAGGAAAACTGCAGGTTGTCATCCTCCAGACCGGAGGCTTTGCGATACCAGTTAAGTGCCTGGGCCAGATCTTTCTTCACCCCAAAGCCCTTTTCATGGAGAAAGCCCAGGTTGATGCGCGCCCTGGAGTTGCCCTGATCTGCCGCCTTTAGATACCAGGCGGCGGCGGTGGCGTAATCGGGCTCAATACCGAGTCCCTTCTCATATATCTCGCCCACATAATTTTGCGCCACAGGGTCACCCTCCTGGGCCTGGGGTAACCAGACACGCAGGGAGGTTCGGTAGTCTGCACGGTCAAATGCCACATATTCGCCACCGCGAATCTCACACTCGGAGGCAGTGGTTTTAACCGGCCGCCTGGGTGAAAGATAGGTCATGTTGGCACCCAGTTTGCGTACCTGGCCAGGCAGCAGGCAGTCGACAATCAGAAATTTATCCGGGTTGCCGGTAACCGGTGCCGCCGCGTCTGCGCTGCTCTGCCGGGTACTCTGCGTTTGACAGCCTGAAAGGGCCAGCACTGCAGTGAGTAAAGTGCTGACGATCAGTGGTACTGGTTTGATGTTGGGTGTTTGCTTGTTTGAATGAAGATGTAACATGGTATATCCAAAACCTAATAATTTTGCTTCTCGATAAAGAATAGACAATTCAAATCCCCCTGGAAATGGTTTAATCGGCTATCTATGACATATTCACTTATTTGCTGCGTCGCAACATGCATGCTGATGGTTGCCTGTTCTACGCCCAGTCAACGATTTGAACGGATGGCGCAGGAACAGGGATTCCATAAAACTGAGATAATGGGCAGTGATTTCTTCCATGTCGTCTTCGATAACGGGAAGTTGGGCACCGCATCCACCCTGCACGTCTACCTGGGGGGGGACGGCACGCCTTGGATCGGTGGATTCATCAAAGCCAGCGATCCCACACCAAGAAAACCTATTGCATTGAAATTGATGGCAATGGATGAATCCCCCAGTCTCTTTCTGGGTCGGCCTTGTTACCATGGATTTGCGAATCAGCATCCTTGTATGCCGAATTACTGGACCTCTGCACGCTACTCTGAGGAAGTGATAGGCAGCATGTCCAGGGCGCTACGGACGCTGATGAATGACTACGGGCATGAAAACCTCCACCTGTTGGGTTTTAGTGGAGGAGGGAGCTTGGCCATGCTGATGGCTGAGAGATTTCCTGAAACCCGGAGTATCGTCACCATTGCCGGTAACCTGGATATTGAATCATGGGCCGATCTGCATGGTTACGACCCATTGGAAGGGTCAAGGAATCCAAAACTGCTATCGACGCTGCCAACGAAAATTCGGCAATACCATCTGGCGGGAGGCAAGGATGGCAACGTACCTCCCAATATCATACGTGGCGCTTTGGACAATCAACCTGACAGTCAGTTGATACTGTTAGAGGATTTCACCCATGGTTGTTGTTGGGAGGAGATCTGGAATGAGGTACTGGCCTGTATCGATGCCCGGTGCGTATGGCGTCATGAAACGCTTAAGTAACAGCGTTTTTTTAATCGTTGACCGGCAAGATCCCTTAATGGTTCTATTGTAGATCTTGCTGTAACTTGATCAATCCCTGATGATCAGGCAGGGCATCCAGCCCTTTTTCCAGCAGCGCCTTCCCCTCTTGAACCTGTTTCGATTCGATCAGGCCTCTGACCTGTTCTGCAAGAAAATCGCCAATTTGCTGCAGGCCCAGGGTTGCCTGCTTGTTGTGTCGGTGCATGATCAATATCTGCTGATAGGCATCATAGGCACTGCTGCCAGGGGGTTCCAGCAGCCGACCGACAAGCATATGCACCTCGGCGACCTCGAGGATGCTCTCAATCCTCGCCCTTAGTTCCGGTTCCAGCGATGTCGTCTCCTGCAGCACGATTTCAGGTTGGACTTCGCCATTTTGCCCGTTGAACAGCAGGGATCCGATGGTGATGACGAGCAATAGAATAACGCCTGCAGCAGCCGGAATCGCCCATTTTGGGAGGAGATTGTCCCTCCCTTGCCGGGGTCCTGACATCTCTTTGAGAAACTCTGTCGCATTGCGGGTCCGATTCTCCCGCTCGAACTCCAATCCATGGGAGATGGCATTCCAGATCTCCTTCGACAACTCTTTGGGACGTTTGGGCTTGAGCGCCAGGTCCCGTGCATAGGTCGCCGGTTTCCGGTCGAAAGGATGGCTGCCAGCCATCAATTCGTAAGCGACCACCGAAAGGCCATAGACATCATCCCGCGGATCCGGCTCGCCATACTCCAGCATTTCACAGCTGGCATAGGTCGGGGTCAGGGCGCCGAGGGACCCGGGATCGAAGACAGTGGCGTCCTCTGCAGGACGGTCGGCGTTTTTTGCGGCCCTCGCGATACCGAAATCCACCACTTTGACCACGCTTTTCGAGGTGAGAAAGACATTGCCCGGTTTGAAATCGGAGTGAACGATGTTCTCGGAGTGGGCATAGGCAAGCGCGCGGGCCATCTGCTCGATGATGGAGAGGGCCTGCTGAGTCGGAAGGGTGGCCGGGCGCAGGCGCCTGATCAGCTGATCGAGGGGCTCACCCTCCAACAACTCCATGGTCATAAACACATTCGGACCGTCCCGATCGAAATCGTAGACAGTCACGATATTGGGGTGCGCCAGCTGCTGCGCCTTCTTGCTCTCCCGTTGCAGGGCGATGAAAGAATCGGGATTGGCCTGAAAGTCCTTCGACAATACCTTGACCGCGATATAGGGGTCCCGGTCCATCGCCTCGACTTTGCGCAAATCCCGGGCCTTGTAGACCACGCCCATGCCGCCCCGTCCCAGCATCTCTTCCAGGACAAAGCGGTTTTTCAGTACCGAGCCGACAGCAACTACAGTAGAGGTACCATTGGCCAGCTCTTCAGAGATGGCGGTCAATGCTTCAGTGACGTTCTTTCCGGGATCGGTTGTCGGATTGGTAGTGCCGGTAGACTTTTGCTTGTCCGTTCTGTCGGTCGTAGCAAGACGCGTCGCTTCATCATCAGGGGAGGGACGATCGTCATCATGTGTAGCCACTAACCTTGAATCCTCTCTAGCAAATCCATAAACGGTTGTTAGCCGCGAATGAACGCCAATCACCGCAAACTATCGCAAATGATAAGACATTGCGCATGTCGATCATAGCCTCTGTAAGGTTTGGCAAAGCGCTATATTTGAATTGCAGGTCATATATCGGCTGTATCTTCATTGCGAACAATTTGCGAGTATTATCTTTGATTGGCGTTAATTTGCGGCTTGTTCTTTCGCGGCTTAAAACCCACTCGATCCGGGGAAGAGCCAATAATAGGGGAGAATACCTAAAAATGTACAATGATTCATCGTGTATCAGCGCCCCGGATCGGTAGGATTTATGCCATTTCCAGACTACAACGGCGGCAGCATTGTCAATCTGATGGCATCATTGCAGAGGGCAATGGGTGGTGACCGCCACAGCTATCCGCCACTCGATCTCATAGCATCCCTGCCACTCGGGTCCTACCGTAAAATCCTGCTCTGGGTGGTGGACGGCTTGGGAGTCAACTATCTTCGTGCTCATCCTGAAGCCGAGGCGCTGAATGCACATCTCAAGGGAGCGATAACCTCTGTCTTTCCACCAACCACTGCCACAGCCGTAACCACCTTCCTCACCGGCGATGCGCCGCAACAGCATGGCCTGACCGGTTGGCATGTCTACTTCAGGGAGTTGGGCGCTGTATTGGCGGTACTGCCAGGACGCCCAAGATATGGCGGTGTCACGCTTGGAGAGGCAGGGATCGATACCGGGATCTTGCTTGGGCACACACCTTTCAGCGATAAAATCGCCTGTGACTCAGTCATACTATCACCGGCCTATATCGCCGATTCGGATTTTAACCGGGCCCACCTCGGCAGGGCGCGCCTGGTGAGACACCGGAACCTGCCGGAACTCGCCAGTCAGATTGCAGAATTGCTTCGTGAGGGTGATGATCGTTATCTCTATGCCTACTGGTCCGAACTGGACAGTATTGGCCACCAGTCAGGTATCTGGAGCGAAGAGGCAAAACACCATCTATTGGAAATCGATCAAGCGTTCAGCTATCTACTGGAACAATGTCGAGGCACCGATAGCCTGATTATCATCTGTGCAGACCATGGCCAGATCGATACCCAGCCGAATGACAGGATTTCGCTCGACGATCACCCGGAACTACTGGAAATGCTCAGTTTGCCACTTTGTGGTGAACCGCGTGCTGCCTATTGTTATTTACGTCCAGGCAGTGAAAATGATTTTGATGATTATGTGAAAAGTGAGTTAGCCGGAAAAGCGGTCGCTTATCAATCAAATGAGTTAATCGAGAAGAATTGGTTTGGTCAGGGGTTGCACCACCCTCAACTACCGTGGCGGATTGGTGATCGTTTGCTACTGTTGCAAGACAACTATGTCATCAAGGATTGGTTGGCACAGGAAAGACGCTATGAAATGATAGGGGTGCATGGAGGCTTCAGTAACGATGAACTCAATGTGCCACTGATACTAATTGAGACAAACTAGAAAATTGCCTGACTTAAGGATACTAAAATGACTACTTTTTTGTCATTTTCAGCCTGGGTATCTTCACCGCATGTCCTTATGGGTGAAGAATAAATAATTCAGGAATTACCTTGGACAGAGGTTGTATACAAATCCACTCACGATAATTAGACAAGAACCCTTTGCTTCAATAATTGTGTGGACATTTATAATTGCATCGACTGGTAGATGCTCTTCAGGGAATTTTACGGGTTTTCCGGTAATGGCTTTACCCTCGCTATTCAGTATTACCAGTTTACCTGATTTGGCATCGAACTGAATTGAGTATTCAAATTTATCCGTTTGCGAAGAACTGTCGTTACCCGGCTTTCTGTACATTTCTGCGCAAGCCGTAATTGTCGACGCAAAGAAAACGATCAGAGTAAGTGATATGAAATTTCTAAGTCGCTTCATTTCGATGCTCCTCTTGTTGAAGTTATTTTGTAAATCAGCGGAAAATGACAGATACTTGCCCGTAAATCAGGCGTTCAGGACTGAATGATGACGGTGAAGCCGTGGCTTCAATGCCCAGGCTATCATAACTGTTTCTATCTTCGAAATTGAAATCCTCGTCAAAGGCATTCTTAACGCCAAATGATATGAGGCCATACTTATCCGGAAGACGGTAAGAAAGTTGAAGGTCAGTTTGCCAGAATTCATCCTCGGCACTTTGGGGTGGATCTAAAATGGAATTTCCCTGGAACACGCCTTCCTGATTTATATAAGTCGCAATAGCGCCAAAAATTAAACCTGTCGGGTGATAGTAGTTAAAAGCAATTGGAAACCGATGTGTTTCCAGTTCCACTACGCCATCCGGCGCCAACCCATTGAAGTTGGCGGCGTCAACATTGGTAGCAGAATCAAGATCGTTATATTCGTAATCAATGCTTAGACTCAGATTCTTTTGTGGAGTCCAATTGACCCATGCATTTACACTAGTCTCCTCAAATTCGACATCTACTACTGATGAGTTAAATGTCATTGTGTCAAGTAGTGTAAAGGGCGTTTCACCATTACGGTTCAAACCTCTAACGCCTACAGACAGAGATGGCGAGAACTGATGGTCAAGACCCAATCCAAAATTCCAGCTTTCTGTTTGGCGGAACTCGTCATGGATCTGATTGAAACCTGCAACATGTGATGGTTCGAGTGTTTGATAAAATGAAGCGACAATTACACTTGAAGTAGTCCTAAAAAGGGCTGCACGGAGAACAGACGCATCGGATATAGACCATTGCACTCCCAATTTTGGAAGGACTCGGGTCTCATTGTCGTCAAATATTTCACTATCGCCACGAACTGCGGATATTGCTGCAGTTAGGTGCAGCATTTTTGACGGGTTGTAGAAATAATACCCGTACAGACGTGACTGCTGCTCGGTAAATGTACTGCGCTGGGCACAGTTAGGAAAAGGCAGTGGGCACGGTATAGGTGAGTAATCAAAGGTGGAAATGGTATCTAGCTCATCCCGATTGTAGCTGAGTCCACCAACGAAGTGATGCGATCCGTTATAATGCAATAGCTGAAGGTCATGCGTATTTATGTTGGCATCGCTTTCACGCACAAGCTCAAATAATGGTGATGAAGTAACAAAATTTGCTTCGTCCTCTATTTTTGAGGTTGTAAAAATAACATTGGTTATTGGTGAGAATCTATGATTGAAACCAAGTCGATAGTTCATTGTGTCCGTATCGACACGCAAGGTTTCATCAACCAGCAAACTGGGCAACAACCTTTGGCTGACGTCCCCTTTAGTCACTTCATCCTGACTAACTTCCATCTGGATAGAGGTGTTTTCGGAAAAAGCATATTGAGCGAAAACATTGTAGATATCCTGTTCGTAATCTGCATTCGGCCGAAATCCATCGGTTTCAGTATGATACTGGCCTGCACTGAACGCAAAGCGATCATGTAATCCGGCTATGATTGCATCGTTACTCCAGGTGTCCTCTTCGGCAATCGCTGCATCAAGCTGGAATGCCAGGCCGTTGTGGGTAAAGAGCGGATTGTATTCGTTATATGAAAGTTCACCAGGACCATTGCCATCTAACAAGCCTAAGTTAGAGTTGCTCAACTGTGGTTGTAACGGATCGAGATTGAGGGGCTGGGTCATCTTTGATTGCAACAATTCACTCTGTCTCGCGGCATCCAGGTTGGTAAGGCCTGAATAGCTGTCTGCCAATAATCGATGCGCAGAGTGGTTGCTTGGGTCCTGTGCCAGTGCATCGGTTGCTTGGAGCCGCGCTTGTTGCTCGAAATTCAGATCGTTGTATATTCTGCCCAGTGCAACACTACGGGCAGCCTCATCCTTGTCTAAGAGCTGTCTTGAACGGTATACACCTCTGTTGTCATTCAGTTCAATAGCCCTCTTTTGCGCATGCAGGGCCTCGACTGGACGGTTGCCGGACTGTAGAAGTATCGAATCATAGAACCAAGCCGTTGGGTCATAAGGGTCGAGGCCCTTCGCCATGGCAAACTGTTGGGATGCCAATTCGTTGCGCTTTTCCTCGTAATAGGCTTTACCCATATAGCTGCGAAGCAGTGCGTTGCTTGGATCTAGCAGTACAGCAGTTTCGATCTCTTCACGGCCAGATTCCAAATCGCCTAGGCGAATCTCCAGTAAACCTAGACCGAGGTGGGGCAGGGGGGCTGCTGAATCGAGTGCGATGGCCTTTTCAAATACCGTTTTGGCAGCATCCAAATTGATATCCCGCAGTGATGCGAACCCGAGAACGGTATATGCTAGTGAAAGCTCGGGATTGATGTTGATTGCCTGATTGGCGGCTTCCCTGGCGGATCTCGTGTGACCTGTCATTAACCAGACTTCTGCAAGACGCGCTTGCGTCAAAGCGTTTTGCGGAGCCAGTTCTGCTGCTTTCCTGCTATTGGCCAGGGCGGCGGGAATGTCGAACATGGCCTGATTGACATAGGATTGCGCCATATAGGCTGCAGCTGACTGACTATCCTGCTGCAAAGCCTGTTTTGCCAGTTCGGTAGCCTCTTCCAGACGATTTTGCACGATGGCCTTGATGGCTTCTCGAGCCAGGGTATCGGCTTTACCGGGGGCTTCAGGTAGAGGAGGGTAGTAGAGCGCCCATGCAACAGCCTCGAAGGGTTTGACGATCTCAATTTGAACCGGCTGCTGATCGGCTGATGCCCGGGCGGCCTGATTTGCGCTCAAATCGATTGAGCCGGCTTTATTTGCGGCTATCACAGTGCCTTCCAGAACCGTTACTTCGGTCGCCTGGTTCCGTATGCGAATTACAAACTCTGTGCCCTCAATGGATGCGTTCACATAGGGAGTTTTGACCTCCAGGCTTTGTGGTGTGCGGCTGATGAAGTGTACAGCACCTCGAAGCAGGTCCAGGAGGGATGGCGTTGTCTTTCCGACCTGGGTAAATGTCAGAGCGGAATCTCGATCCAGACGCAGCAGGGTATCGTTGGTCAGGCGAACGGCGGCCCTGCCATCGTGTAGTGTTCTTATGGCGTCACCGGCACAGAATTGATCGTCAAGCACCGCATGTTGCCAGGTTTCCTGGCCGTCTCTTTTCTTTTCTGCACTGCCTTCCAGGGAGACCAATTGAGCCACATGACTGCACTCGGCTGAAAAGAGTTGCTGCGAAAAGACCAGGATGGAAATGAGAAATAGAAATTTCGCGAGCATTGTGGCCTGTTTGCAATGCTGCATATTGATCCCCTGCTATCGTTTTTATAGATCCAAAACCTTGACTGGAAATGTGTGCCTGGCAAGGCAACGAAAATTTCCATTGCATGTAGCTATATAGTAACGAATATTTACAAAGATGCGAATTTATTTCATATCTGCCAAGCGTATTGGCTCTCTTTTTTAATGTAATTTATATCTTCCCTGCCTTAAGTATGTCTCAATAAAAAAGAATGCCCCATAAAGTCGATAAATAATGGCAGTAAGGCATAGATTATTAAGGGTTTTTGATTGTCGGGATATTTTACGCCCGTTTCTATTATATACATTAGAAATATACAGTAACTATTTAATTTAACGATTGTAAATTAAATATGGCTTGAGTTGTGCATTTATTTCATAAAAGCATCATGTTAAGACAAAGGTGTTAAGAAAACTGACATTGTTGGTCTTTGACAGTTGAGCAACAGGCCGGTTTTTCTCAAACGACAACAATGAAAAACAACAACCTTCAGCACAGTCAAGATGACAGCTATCCGCCCAAGGTACTGTTGTTCTTGGTCGCCATGTTCAGCACTGGCATTGTGATGGCTGAAGAGGCCATTGAACCGACGAACCTGGAAGACGATCTCAAACACTGGCGATCTCTATACCAACCCCCAGAAACATCAGAGGTTTCAAAAGAGATCGATTGCCTGGCGCGAAATATCTATTTTGAAGCACGCAGCGAGACTGAACAGGGACAGCTTGCAGTGGGTCATGTTGTCATGAACCGGGTTGCGCATGCAGGCTATCCGGATTCGGTTTGTGCGGTCGTCAAACAGGGAGGGGAAAAAAGACGTAACCGGTGTCAATTTTCCTGGTGGTGCGATGGACGTTCGGATTTGCCCGTGAATAAAAAGGCCTGGAAGCGGTCGCAGAAACTTGCCAAGGCGATCTATAAAGGGCTATCCAAAGACCCGACTGATGGTGCGCTTTGGTATCATGCGGACTATGTCAATCCTGTATGGAGTACAGCGCTGGTATTGGGTAAAAAGATCGGACAGCATCTATTTTACTTGAGTGAAAAACGGCCTGTGTATGCCATGAATACGGCATCCACGTTATAGTCCGTAAACACACCAATCAATAAACTGAGCAATCGATCGGGTAACCGCACCTTAAAGTCAAGCCATCCTACTCCGGTATGGGTACTTCGATAAGCTTTCCTGTCTTGCAGTTATAGATATAACCATATATAGGCATATCACCAGGCACCAATGGGTGATTGCGTATTCTTTGTACATCCTCGACAACACTTTTAGCATTGTCCGAGATGGTCAGCCAATTGATAAACCTGCCTTCGATTGAACCGCTGCCGTCATCGGTGTCATGCCAGCCATCGGCGTCGATCGTTGCGGTTTTGAGACTGCTTGCGAGCAGGTCGCCCATGATTTCATTGGTGAATGTCAGCATACCGCAATCGGTATGATGGATAACAAACCACTCTTTCGTTCCAAGTAGCTTATAGGAAATGACAAGGGAACGGATTGCATCGTCGCTTGCTCTTCCTCCGGCATTGCGAATAACATGCGCGTCACCTTCAGACAATCCGGCAAACTTAGCCGGGTCGAGTCTTGCATCCATACAGGTTAGCACAGCGAATCGGCGCCCCGGCGGCATGGGAAGTTCACTTTTATTACCAAAACCTTTTGCATACTTTGCGTTTGCAGTTATAACCTCATCGCGAATTTTGCTCATGGCTTATCCCCCGGTTACTATTTTCCTTAATAACTATGATCACTATTTGACAGGTATCTCACCCTGCTTATTGATCACAATTTATCGGGTAATTGAATCTAAAGCATGTTTTTTCAAATGATAAAAAAGAGCAAGGCAGTGATGAATACAGGCATAAAAATCACCCTGTCCACTCTGGCTATTCACTCCACTTGAACAGCTGACCGTCCGGATGAAAGGCATACCACGCAAACCAGAAGGCGATGACTGTGGGTATGGTTTTGCCCTCAGCATCGATTGCGCTTGCTGTCTGGTTATCGATATCGTATTCGATTTCAATCGATTCTCCACCCACGCTGTCCGCTATTCTGCCTGATGTTTTCGCCAATTCAGCAAAAGGGTAGGCTTTGACGACCCCACCGATATTCACGCCCATAACACGTTCCTTTGGATGGTAGCCCTTTGCGGCAAATTCAACCGGAAAATAGATCGAGCGGTTAGTTTCGTAGTCCCCATAGGGAGACCGCCGGTAGTTTCTTGCGAAACCGGTGTCATCAGATAACACTTGAGAGTCCGGATGCCTCTTTATCCAGTCGGACCAGGTTGTGTGATGCAGAGCGATGGGCTCCAGGCGCTCTCCTTTGAATTTACCACTGATGGCCTGCATTTTGATCTGCGACCACAAAGATTCTGAAGTCCGGTCATACAGCAGCACATCACTGTTGTAGAGTAGTCCCGATACACCGAAGCTTAGCGGTCTATTGTTATGCTCAGCCTTGAATGCGATTCCCGTACCGCATAGCGGGCAGAAGGTGACGGCAACGGGTTGGTTCCCAAATCGGTCATTGACAATCTCATGCCAATTCATGATGGCAATCGGGTAGGCCCTGACAAAACCATTATAGGAAAGACCAAGAACACGATCTTCAGGTTGAAGGAAATCGACCTTGCGGACTGGTAAGAACTTGGGATTGTCGATGGAGGGAATGCCATCCTTAGGGGGACCGCCCGGTAATATTTGTTCGATTGGCACCAATGCATCTGTTACATCAAATCCGCTTTTATAGCTTCTTGCTTCAGCCGAGCCGATATATATGCCGCCTGCCAAAAAGAGTAGGGCTAAAATCCTGTTGAATGCCATACCGATCACACTTTAGGATATCAACAGGGCTGCAGCAGATGTGGCCACATATTCACCAATCAGATCCATATCTACCTTTGGTTGAAGGGATTTTACCGAACCCTTATGTCCGGTAGGGTGGATAGAAATGCGACTATTGTTTTTTTCTATTATCGCTTCTGCGGCACAATTTGGGCAGTAAGTGTGTTCGCCGCTTTTCTGACTGCGTCTCACGACAATGGTGGGTCCGCATGTGAGACAATTCTGAATGGGAATACCCTGGTCCGTATGCCCTAGAATCGTGTTCATTCGGCCGGAATGGGCAAGTTCGATAAAAAGATGTCCAAAATTGCCGTCGAATTGGGTATGCAGGTTCAATTTAATACCTTTCAAGGCCTGATCAAGGGGCAAACTGCGACGATAGGGACGGGTACTGGTCATTGCATCGAAGGCATCGCAGATACTTACGATTCGGGAGTCGATTGACAGATTGCCCTCGTCCAGTCCAAATGGATAGCCGGCGCCATCGGGACGTTCATGATGATGAAGAATGGCGTTTTTTACCAATGAGGCCAACGGGTGCCCGATCAATATTCTCGCTCCAATTTCGGGATGGTTCATAATGACTTCGTATTCGTCGTCATTCAACCTTCCCGGTTTCTTCAGGATTGAATCAGGAACGCTTATCTTGCCCAGATCATGGAGGAAACCTCCAAGGGTGATCCGTGCCACTTCGTATTTATTTAAACCCAGTGATTCGGCAAGCAGTCGACAGTATTGGGATACCCGCCATAAATGACCGCCGGAATAGGGGTCGCGGGCTTCCACCATCCAAGCCATGACCAACAGTGACTGTAATAGTGGTTTCATTTCACGCTGTTGTAATTCGGAAGTATAATCCGGCTCAAACAAGGATTTTGCTGCAGGTAGAAGACTGATCATTTTCCAGTGCCTCACAGTTGTGCAATCCAAGCCCAGTCAATCTCCTTAACTGGTCCGCTACGATGCGATTGACTACACGAATCACAGTAAGGTATACGCACGTTATCGGTCTGTGGATTCATATAGGATTACCCTGCAGAAATCAGGGTAATGTCGCCATCGCAAACTATCGTTCACTCCTGCATCTGGGCGGGCAATGCCTACAGGCCGGCAAGTCAGCTGGTGGATAGAGACGGGGGGTAATTGAGGTACGTACTTTTTTGTGAGTGGGAGGTGGTTTCTCAGTATGCAACCACTTCCGACACTAGGCTTGGAGAAAGAGCTGGGGCAGACGATCGTCACTGACCAGGGGATGCTGGATGAACCCATATGGCGTTGGCCGGATATGAAAAAGTGACATTAAGGTTCCATTCAGTTTTGACGTGCTAATGTTCAAAATGTCGGTTTCTTGCTCGAATTATTAGGCGTTTTTCACTCTCGTTATGGAATCTTTGGCTATATTGGTTAGCAAGTGCGTTTTTCTGGAAAGGCATGTATTGGGAGGCTTCACTTTTTGAACAGATCATCTTATCTGAAATCTTTAAGTATCACCGCAATCGTTAGCCGTTACCTGTGCAGGTCCTTTAATATTGTAATGTGTATTGTGTTCGCCAGTGCACTGTTTTCGGGATGTGCCTCAGTATCGAAAACACCCGCCAGCGCAACTGAGAGTCCCGGATCCGACAATCGGAATTTATCTTTTATACTTGCTATTCACCCCGTGGTAGAGATCGCAGAAAACCTGAAAGGCGTACCCTATCGGTACGGTGGGGTTACTCCAAAAGGTTTCGACTGCAGCGGTCTGGTTCACTATGCGTATCATAAAGCCGGTATAAAAATTCCAAGAACAACACAGGATCTATACCGAGTATCCCGGCGACTGCCTATCGAGCAAGCCAAACCCGGTGATTTGCTGTTTTTCAAGATTAACTCACGTAAATTATCGCATGTGGGGCTCTACGCCGGAAACGGGCGATTCATCCATGCCTCGACCGGGCAGAATCGTGTTGCCGATGGTTCGCTCGAAGATCCATACTGGCGCGACCGCTTGATTGGGATCGGCCGGCTTCCAGTTGACCGGATGTGAATAAAATTCCTTTCATCGCCTTTTTTACATTTGTACACAATATTCGGGAATTGATTCTCATAATTCAACCTATCCATGTGGTACGTTTTTCCCAAATATAGAGAGGAATAACGACTATGCCACGATTTACCAAACTTATTACATCGGTTTCACTGACATGCATCTTGGCTGTCAGTCTGATTTCCTGCGGTGGCGGTGGCGGTGGCGGTGGCGGTGGTGGCAGCAGCGACACTACGATTTCGACATCGGCTCAACGCACCGGTACGGTCGGTATTCTTTTAACCGATAAGCCCGCCGATCCATCTCTGTTTGTGGCCATGAACGCCACCATAGAGCGGATGGGATTGATTGGATCCGAAAATGGTGATGAGGTAACCCTCTTTTCCGATGAACCACAGACAATCGATCTTCTCAGCCTGAAGAACGAGTCGATTCCTTTCACCTTCCGGGATGATGTGCCCGTGGGTACTTACTGCAAGATTCGTTTGATTCTGAGCGATCTTGAACTGGTGCTGGTCGACGATACACCCGATGATCTGACTGATAATGAAACCTATCATCCAAACCTGCCGGGTAATGGCAAACTTGATCTGCTCGCGCGTGATTGCTTCACGGTCGAGGAGGGTAATGTAATAACTGTGCAGGTCGATATGGATGGTGGCAATTCGATTCATATCACCGAAAACAACAACGGTTACAATTTTAGGCCAGTGGTCTTTGTTGATGTCCTTGAGGAAGGATTTGAAAGTAAGCTGGTCCGCTTGGAGGGTGAAATCACTGAAGTGATGCCTGATGAGAATTCCCTGTTGATATGTGATGCCCTGCCCATGCAGCAAACAGCGAGTATGGAGTGTGTCGAGATTAAACTGGGTGATGATACGGCTTTCTTCGACAATCTGAATTATAACGGTGAACCTCGTTCTCTCGATGAACTGCTGTTGGAGGAGAATTTGGGTGAAGTGGTGGTGGTTGTGGGCTGGCCCGATCATCAGGTGATGCCTCATGTTGATGTGGATGTTGATATTCCCCGGGGCCACCTTCCATCTCCCGGTGAGTGTCGACTTTGGATGATCGATGAACCTCCTGGTCTACAATCCCCTCCAGGTGACTGCGAATCATTGGAGGAACAAATAACAGATGTTTCCGTTCTGGTGGATCACGAAGGTGTGGTGAGCGACAGATATCACCCCCTGATGGAAGTGGATGCCCTGGTCATTGAGTTGGGTGATTTTCTTCAGGTGGAGGGTGAAGTCGCTGCTGATGCCGATATCAGCGGATTTGGTATGAATGTCACTGAAAGCGGCTCGGTTGTGACAGCTGGGCCGCTTGATGTCATGTTTCATCAGGATGAGCCCGGTATCAATGGCACAAGGATCGTCTCCAAGTCGGGCGACATACTGGATTATCTGGAGGTTGCCGTGCCCCGCACGGTTCAGGTTGACGGCGTACTCGACCTGACTGGTACCGAAGCCGTACTCAAAGCTGCGTTGGTGATTATCGATACCACTACTGAAGAGAACGATCAGCAGATCACCGGTACTATCCTTTCGATTGGTGCAAACGGCTTTGTCCTGTCTCCCGAAGAAGATACTGTATGCGGTATTGCTACCACTGACTTGACGGTGACATACGCCAATGGTGTTGATTTTCTCACTGTTGTCATCACCGATACGGTCAGTGAAATCACACCAGACGGTACACTTGAGGTCGGCCAGGATGTGGGAATAAACGGCAGCTGCAGTGCGGATGGATATATAGCCGAAAGCGTTGTGATTTTGGATGATCAACGTATTCCATAGGCATACTCCAGTACTCTCCTCATAAAGAATCCCCGCACAATGTGCGGGGATTCGTTCCCATCAATTCTGAGTTATTTCATTGATTGGCTGTACAGCCAATATCTCTTTTGATCGAATCCCATACTAGTATCATCAATCTTTTAGAATATTCCTGAAATAATCTAAAATATTGAGATAAATGTCTGTCATATGCTGGAGCTATATAGTGCTGCGTATTCTTTTATTTACCTTAACAGTGATTTGAATATGTCAATATAGTCCATACTGTATAAACACAACCATGGGCGAATGGAAGATAATGATGAAGATGCGCGCTATAGCCTGTCTATTAACCTTGTTCTCTACGCATCCTTCCGCACATGCTGGAGAAGCAGATGTAGTCGATGTAACTGTAAATAACAGGGGGGGCAACATCTATGATTTTTCAGTAACGGTAATGCATCAGGATACCGGTTGGGACCATTATGCCAATCGCTGGGAGGTATTGGATGAAAAGGGTGTCATCTTAGGCACAAGGACACTTCATCATCCGCATGTCAATGAACAGCCGTTCACCCGTCGCCTATCGGGGATTCATATTCCATCAGAAATCAAATCAGTCGTTATTCGATCCCATGACTCGGTCCATAAATACGGTGGTGCGACTGTGACAGTGCAGTTGCCAATGAATTAAACACGTTATGGCTTGTTTGAGTGACTGGCAGCAAAAGGGTAGATCGTTTATCAGGTTTTGCCGCTTTTTCTTATTCTCTTATTGTGCGCTTCAGGTTTGCGCAATGAATCGAACAATCCATAGGACCAGGGGCGCATTGCGATCACTACGGTGGTTCCATCCCGATCATCCAGTGACAGCTTCGCATCATCGTCATTCAATTCATCGAACTCCCTGGCAAGATGTTCCATTTTACGTTGAAACACACGATTCGAGCTTTCGGCCAACATGCCGTTTATCACGATCAATCTTTCATTCCGGTGGTCAAACCGGGAAGCGAAAAATTCCGCTTCAATCTTTTCCTGGAAGAAGCGCTGAATCGGCCCGTTTTCCTGCCATTTGAAGTTGCGGGCGACGAGTAGCTTGACTCTGTTTTTAGGTAAAAGCTCTATCAGACGCAACCGGTCGAGTTTAGCCAGCTGCTGTATGCATCTGGTCTCGGATATGTGGAAACGCGCTACGATATCATCCAGTGACCAGCGGTTGAGCACACAGACCGTGACAAGCAGCAGTTCGAGATTTCCCGCAATCTCAGCTTCCTGTTCAATGCTCAATCCGGAGATTGCTGTCGCGCCAGCCCTTTCATTCATCTCCTGAACCAGGTCGGAGATCTCCATCTCCATCAATTGGCAGACTTGGTCCAGCCGCTCCAGGGTAAAGCGACGCTTGGCGAAAAGCCGTTTCACGTTCGCCTCAGAGAGATCCAAATGGCGCGCCACATCCGCATAGGTCAGTCCGTGGGCTTTGAGGCTGCGTTTCAGGGCATCGATGAGTTGAAGGGTTTGGGCCATGATTCGGAGAAAGGTATTAAAAAGTTATACTGATAAATCAAAGCATATATTTTATTACAAATATAGTAGCTTTTTATGATTCAAATCAGAAAGAACTGAATTACACTGCTGTTGGCACAGGTGCATGGTCTTCTCTCAGTACACTTTAATGCACTCAGAGAAAACCATGCCTTGCGCAGGTTCTGTTTAGCCTTACGGCGGTGTGCCTTGTTGGTTTTGTCATGCACACCCCCCTTACGCAGCATCGGATGGTTATGCAATAGATTTCGTGGTTTGCGTGTTTTGTTTTTCATCTCAATTTCCTCTGTATTGAAATAAATGGGCCGGTGCCCCGGCCCACTTATCCCTTGACGCACAGCACCTGTTTCAGGGTGTGCACCACTTCAACCAGATCGCTCTGGTTCGCCATCACCTGGTCGATATCCTTGTAGGCGCCCGGGATTTCGTCGATGACTCCCTTGTCCTTGCGGCATTCAACCCCCCGTGTCTGGGATTCGAGATCCTCCCGGTTGAACTGCCGCTTTGCCTTGGAGCGCGACATACGACGTCCGGCACCGTGTGAGCAAGAGCAGAAGGACGCTTCATTGCCCTTGCCACGTACAATGTAGGACTTGGCGCCCATAGATCCGGGGATGATCCCCAATTCTCCTTCGCCAGCACGAATCGCACCTTTGCGGGTGACATAGACATCAGCACCGAAGTGATGCTCCTGCACCACATAGTTGTGGTGGCAGTTGATCGCCTCCTTGGTGATTGAAAAGGGCGGCAGCTGCAGAGCCAGGGCATCCAGGATATGCTGCATCATTTCGCGGCGATTGATCATGGCGTAATCCTGAGCCCAGGCAACAGCTTCGACATAGTCATCGAAGTGCTGCGCCCCCTCAGTGAAGTAGGCCAGGTCCCTGTCGGGCAGCCTTCCCAGCTGATCGCCCATATCCTTGCGCGCGAGATTGATGAAGTAGCGTCCAATGACGTTGCCGATGCCGCGGGAACCGGAGTGCAGCATTACCCATACCGCCTCGTTTTCATCCAGACAGAGCTCGATGAAGTGATTCCCGCCACCCAGGGACGCCAGTTGGCGAACCCAGATGTCGTAGGGACGCTTTCGCTGCATCTTGGCGATTGCAGGATGCTTGCCGAGGATCTGATCCAAGCGCTTGGCCAATGGAACAATGGTTGAGCGCTTTACCGGATCACGGTCATGCATACCGAATCCAACCGGAATCGCCTGTTCGATACGATTACGCAGCATACGCAAGCTGTCAGGCAATTCAGAGGTGGTCAGGGAGAGCCGGATGGCGTTCATACCGCACCCGATATCCACCCCGACCGCTGCCGGCACGATGGCGCCTCTGGTGGGGATCACCGAGCCGACGGTGGCGCCTATACCCGCATGGACATCCGGCATCGCCGCAACATGGTGATGGATAAAGGGCATCTGGGATACGTTCACCAACTGGTTTAGTGCCGTCGATTCGGTATCCCCGGTCCAGATATGGACCGGCACCCTGCCTTTGTTGAGTGTTTGTAGAATAGGCATAGTCATATTCCTTATAGTTCAAGTTTATAAAAAAGGGGTTCGATTTTCCCTCGACGCAAACGTTTGATTGTGCGTCTGTCACTGAGCATGCCGGGTAATTGTTCCGTCTGTTCGAAACAGAACTGCCTCGGCAGAGCACTGTACAGCGACTTAGGGGGCAGGTAGTGGTCGTTGATGCGTTTCAGGTAGTTCCCGACTTTCCAGCTGTGATACCAGATATGTTTCAATCCCAACTCTCTGTTGACGAAATCCACAGTGGCAGCGAGCATGGCCTGACTCCACTCCTTAAGCAGCGGTTCCACGAACTCAAGATAACGACGTGCCGATGCGGCGGTTGTTTTGAAATCGCCACAATCCATTACATGCTCGTCCCTGTCACACCTGTTGAGCCACTTATGCAGCCAGGCGACATCTCTGACCCAGTCACTTTGAACCTCTTCAATCAAGACCTCATCTCTGCCGAGATCGATATCGAGACGTGACCAGGCCAGGGTCTCCCGGTAATAACTGCGATCACCCCTTCCCAACACCGGATGACCCCAATAGTTGAAGACACCATCCCGGGTAGGGTGGATCAGTTTCTGCAAAAGGCTGTCATGCTGGTGATTGAAATTGAGTCGCAGTACCAGGTTGACGCCTGGTCGCGATGTTTGCGCATAACGGTCTGATTTACTCCCCCACACACCTGTAGTGACCAGGTAGGTGGTGCTTGGCTCCTGCCAATAGCTGACTAATAGATCGCTGTTTAAGCGTCCATTGCCACAGTTGCTCAGTAGAGGGGCGATAGAGGATTTGTTCAGCAGCCTTCCAAAGTTGGATCCCTTCAAGGTTTGAATGGTCGCATGCCGCTTGACCGCAATCTGCAGCAGTTGCACTGCATAATAGTCACGGCAGTATGGATAGAGGGTTCTCTCCTTGGAAAGACATGCCAACAGCTCCCGTATGTCGTTCTGGTCCATGATTGTACTCCTTTATTGTTTGGGCGCAGATTGGTTGGTGACAAATGGGTATATGGATTTCATTCATAGTCGACTCCCGAACTTATCAGATTGATGAACCCAACCGCTGTCACTCGATTATTTATTGAAGACCTGGATCATCCATCAGCTGTTGAACCTGAATGGATGAGCAACTTATGGTCTGAAATAGCTGTTTCTGTTGGCGCCATCATAGTGTTTGCTTTGTAGGCAACACCGCTTAAAACCTAAGGCCCGAACCGCAGGGGCATGGATCGTTACGGCCAAGCTTTTCCGTCAGCTCTTTGTTGCCATGAACTATACGGATACCCCGCTTTACCCTTGTCTCAGAGGGATAACCTTTACGTCGCTTGCTCATGACCTCAAAAGGAGTGTTGCATCTTGTCGCGTCTTATGGTTTTCATGTCACACCTCCTGAATAATATGATTGAAATATGGGTGGGAAAGGGGCGTTCGAACACACAACCAACTCTATCTGGACTTGTTGCGTCTTCTAATTGCGATACATCCCCATGGAAAGATATGTGGATAGATATTTCATCCACTCAAATTGGTCCGCTATCAGATGATTGCGGACCGGTGCTGCGGGAATCCGTCTCTACATCTCCCCTGACACTGCACTGCTGTGCTTATCAATAAGACTCGAACAGCAGTACTACCTCTTGTCCCTGGAACAGTCACATCGTTCCATTCCCGACCCTTAACCGAGAACGCGGGGATGAGGCTTGCTTGGTATTTGCCCCAAGCGGCCTGAATTCAGCCCTGTCCGTTTTCCGGAGAGGGCATGCAAATGATTCCAAATTGTTAAAGAGCGTCTCGAGATGTTCTCGAAATTCCCGGGCATAAAAAAACCCCCGGGGTCTACACCAACCGGGGGTTTACTATTCCGGAAGGTGTCAATTGTCATGACACCTTCTCGCAATTATTGATGAAGGCGTCAGGCCATTTCTATTGCATCCCAGTTTTCAAACGATTGGGCGGCTGAACTGACTTGAATTGACCGATACGCTGGAGACGCAGGCACGCAAGCAAACCCCGGCCGGAGGGATGCAGATATGTCGATGCTGTATTTACGTATTGGGTTCATTGCCTATTTCCGTAAGAGATGTCAGAAGCCTCTGAACGATTCAGGGCTTTCCAAAGCTTGGTGCGTAAGTATAATCGTCATTAACTGAATTGCAAGAGATAATTTTGCATATGACAAAAATTAATTCTGCCAAACACTCACGCACAAAAGATCCGATGGCCGTTAAGATCGGTAAGCGTATCGCACAGGCACGGAAGATGGCCGGGTTTAAGACAGCAAAGGCATTCAGGCAACAGCTGCCGAAGTGGCCTGAAAACAGGCTCTCATGGTATGAAGCCGGTTACTCGATGCCCCATCCCGGCCATCTGGAAATTATTGCCAAGATTACCGGCACATCGGCCTGCTGGATCATGTTCGGCCTTGGTCCAATACGCTCGGGTGAACGTGACCTGCAGGCAGTGAGACACCAGAATCTGGTCTATCTGTTTCGAGAAGCGGAAGCAGGTAAAGCTGAAACAGTCAGTAGGTTTTTGTTGGGTATCAAGCTTGAAGCCAAGCAACTGGCCAGCTATATCGACAACCCTTTCAAACATATCGGAGAACGATTAGCACGTAGGATTGAAAAGGCTTGCGGAAGGCCTCGTAAGTGGCTTGACGAACAGCATATTGAATCCGATGGACTTTGTGTCTCGTTTCCGGATGATTTACGAGAATTGATGACTCTCTATTCAGAGATGGATGTGAAGGGCAGGCAAGTACTAATCGAGCTGGCACAGACCATATTTAAACACTCCTGACCTTTTACTTGAAATTCATCCGCAATCCTTCTTCGGCCAAGTTCGGAAAATAGAACCAGAAAGCCTGGAGGGTCTGACGTGGTATTCTTGTGGGATCATTCCAGTATCAACCCTTCATGCACGATTTCAATAGTCTCAATGGCAACATCGTTAGAGCTGGCATTAAGATCACCCATTGAGTACTTTGATACCCAGGCATTACGCAGTTTCCAGGTAAATGCTGGTTGTTGTTCATCATTCAGCAGATGGATAGTCACATTGCGTCGACTGCCTGTACTGGATTGTGCGCTTTCGGTAATCCATTCGAACAAATCGAGAGTACCGATCATGCCGCGCTTTAAGGTAACAGGGCCATATTTTGTCAACCCAGGTAACTTTACCGGGCTTTCAGTGCGGTCATTACCTGCACGGTACTCAATGACCTGGATTTCCATTGAAAGGCCGCTTACCTCGCTGAAGCCCGCCCGGGCATCCTGCGGGTCGTCGCCACCAATCGAGACCAGGAAGTTAAAGGCACCATAGGGTGTTTCTGACTGGATGGCCATGGGGCTTCTCCTTTATTTGAGATCCGAATCTTGTAACCAGCATAAAGAACGGTAGCAAAGAGTTAGTGTTTCATAGGCCGGACCTGCATTCATGGCATCCAAATTCGGCCCCCGCCATGCTTCGATCCAGCAGTTGTATAGCTGCCAGCAATTGACCGGCTTATCTGTATGCTTGTCCAGCATACAAATTGTCATTGTCCGAAGGTCTTTTGCACGACAAAGATTGGCTTGGTGCCAATCGAAAAAGAAGTGATCACTATCTATTGCCCTGCGTAGCTCAATTCGATTGGTTTTGATATCAAGACACAGAAAACCAAGCAATTTCGTCAGAGGCGAGGGACGGGCAGTTGCATGTCTGGTGGAGCTTATGCCAGAGATACTCGAGAAAGCTACGTCTCTGCGTGAGCAATCAGGTTTGGAACTGTCGATGTTTACCGTGAATCGGTTGTTGAGTAACGGTAATTGATTATCAGGCATGGGTTAGGCCAATACTCCGTATTGGAAATCGTTGATTTTTCATAATCTGATTCCTATGCAATCAAAGGCTAGCAGTTGCATATGTTATGTCAATCTTACACTGTGGATTTTGTTCCCGGACTCTCTAAAAGACATTTGACCTTACAAGTGGCGAAAACACCACACAAAGAGCACTCATAGAACTGGATTGCTGATGGATTCAAGGTTGATATCTATGCCGATTTTAGCCATTGTTTCAATCCGGCGTACACTCTAAACAAGGATTAAAAAGTTGAAAAAGACGATGGTACATGTCACCGACATCCACTAAGTCAATGCTGAACGCATCAGGCTTTTAATTGAATGCTGCATACAGGCCTATAATGCCTTTTCTGATAAAGATCTTTCACACTGTGAACGGGCCAGGGTAACTGTACCTGATGGGTTTGAGTTACTGGATTGCTGGAGCGGTGTGGATAGTGTATTTGGACGGGATAAGACAGTCGAGACGTATGGTTTGGTGTTTCGGTCATCGACTGCTCCATGGCGTTATGTCTTTGCATTCCGTGGGACTGACAGTGCCCTCGATATGCTGGATGACTGTGGTGTCGAGCCACAGAAATTCATCCCGTTCGAATCGAATATCAAAGTCCCTGCCGATGTTAGTGTCGAATCTGGTTTCAACGATAATTACATGAGTGGTGATGGAGCTGTTGATCCAATGCACAAACAACTGTTCGCATTGGCCGAATTGCCCAGATAGTCGCGAACCACAAAAACCAACGGTAAATATACCGCCGGCAGATTTCAACTTGGTACCATAGCGGCATTCAATATCATGCGCGGAGAAGCGCTTCCATTCCGCATTCCGGACATCGGATATCCCCACAATATCGTTAAATGAATCAATTCTGGTCTTACAGGTAAGTACGCCAGGGTCGCAGCGAAAGAGCCCAATGGGTGTTATGAGCGAGGCAGAGAAACCCAACGTGTTCAGGCTGTAGTCGATATCCTGTCGTGTTTTCGCAAATATGCCAAATGATGAATCCCCATTGGCTTGAACGTTGGATGCAACAAGGGGGGACAGGAGTGCTATTAGAATGCTGTTCCTTACAGTCTTGAATCAGCCTTGTGACTGAAATCAGGTTGGATCATATTCTGGTTCTTGGGGTGCCATATGTTGTCGGCAGGTGGAAGGACATCTTCAGGAAATAGCATCAGTACCAGCCATTCTGCCAAAACGGCTGATCTTACTCTGTAAAAAAGCGATATATCGGACAGGTTATTGGGTCAGTGTTAACAAACCCTAGTTGAGATCGATAGATATATTCTGCCCTTTAAGTACGCAAGGTTTCTCCGGTTCCAGCCCGTAGATAGATTCCAGGTGAGCGAGAGATCTCAACAGATTTTCGTCCAACACCTGAATTTCATTGCTTTTTGTCTTGAGAATATTCTTTGTCGAGAGGTTCTGAAGAATTCTTGAAAACGTCTCAGGTTTCATTGAGAGTCGTGCCGCCAGCACTCCCTTGGCGGCAGGCAGCGTGAAGTGATCCTGGCCAACATCCTCCATTCTGTGCAACAGCAATGCGCACAATCTGGTGGTGGCACTCTGCAGAGTCAGATCATCGATCTCTTTGATGAGCCCGCGCAGTCTCTGACTCATCGTGCCCATTATTCGAAAGCAAACCTCGATTGATCCACTCAGTATCTGCAGGAAGCGTCGATTATCAAATGAGATGACTTTTGCCGGTCCAAGTGCTTCAGCGCTCACGGGATAGATGGGATGTTCCATGAACATAAGCGCTTCCGCAAAGGTATTGCCCGGCTGAATGATATCGATAATTTTCTGATCACCGTTGGATGAAACACGAAACAGTTTTATCTGTCCGCCGATCACCAGAAAAAAGCGATTTGCCTCATCGCCTGTTTCAAACAGTGATTCGCCATCCTTGAGGGTTCCTGTATGGCTGCTCTCCATGACCTGTCTGACCTGATCGTCATCCAGGGCGGAGAAAAGGTGGGCCATTCGAATGTCAATGTTCATCACTTGAAGCCAGTATCATGTCAGGGTAACACCTGGTGGTCCTTGTCATATTTGCCAGTGGATAGAACAATGTCAATTACCCAAAAAGTGTTATATCCCAACGGCCAATACCTCGTATACGGGCAGCGACTGCTGCTGAGTCTGACCGAAATTGACATTTTTCTGTTTGACAAAGATCAAGGAATCGCAATTCTATAGCACTTATCAAGGGCGTTTGTACAATCATCCGCCTACCTGTTTGGCCTGAGTTAGCCGCCTATGTGGCAGTTTTCAGCGAATGTGCACCCTTCAGGCGCTCTTCATCCTGTTGATGTCCCGATATAAACCCATTTGACACATGTCAAGGTAGGGAAGGGTGTCTGTTTTCTAATAGCGGGGACTCAATCAAGACAGGCCTGGGAGGAGAGTGATGGCACAAGCGTTCACGAAGGAGATGTCACGGAACATCTTTTACGGGGGTACGGCGTTTTTCTTTCTGTTGTTTTTGGCATTGACCTTTGACACCCATCTGGCGCTGCCGGACCGGGACAATCGCGAGGCATTGGACCCGACCACGGAGCGGGGGCAGATGATTGCCCTGGGGAAGAAGGTATGGGAGGAGAACGACTGCATCGGCTGTCACACGCTGCTGGGCGAGGGGGCCTATTTTGCGCCGGAGCTGGGCAATGTTTACCAGCGTTACGGTAACAGCAAGGAGGCGATCATGGCGTTCATCAAGGGACGTCCGGTGGAGGGGATACCGGGTCGTCGCAGCATGCCGCAGTTCAACCTGAGCGATGAGGAACTGAAGGCGGTGGCGGAGTTTCTGCAGTACAGCTCTGAGATCGACACGGCGGACTGGCCGCCGAACATTCAGGGTTAGTGGTGCACAGAGTAGAGACAAGCTGAGGAGAAGACGATGACGTTCAAATATCAATCCCAGGCGGTGGCGATGCCTTATTTTATCGCGGCCATTGGCCTGTTTGTGGCGCAGATCCTGTTTGGTCTGATTATCGGGCTGCAGTATGTATGGGGTGATTTTCTGTTTCCGGAGATTCCGTTCAACGTGGCGCGGATGGTGCATACCAATGCCTTGATCGTGTGGTTGCTGATGGGCTTCATGGGGGCGGCCTATTATCTGATTCCGGAGGAGTCGGAGACGGAGCTGCACATGCCGTGGTTGGCGACGCTGACCTTCTGGGTGTTTCTGGTGGCGGCGGCGCTGACGGTGGCGGGTTATCTGCTGGTGCCCTATGCGACGCTGGCGGAGATCACCGGTAACGATCTGTTGCCGACCATGGGGCGTGAGTTTCTGGAGCAGCCGACGATCACCAAGCTGGGGATCGTGGTGGTGGCGCTGGCGTTTCTGTTCAACATCGGCATGACGGTTCTGAAGGGCCGCAAGACGGTGGTGAGTCTGGTGCTGCTGATGGGCCTGGTGGGTCTGGCGGTGTTCTTTCTGTTCTCGTTTTTCAACCCGGTCAACCTGGTGCATGACAAGTTCTGGTGGTGGTGGACGGTGCACCTGTGGGTGGAAGGCGTGTGGGAGCTGATTCTCGGTGCGATTCTGGCCTTTGTGCTGATCAAGGTGACCGGTGTGGACCGTGAGATCATCGAGAAGTGGCTCTACATCATCATTGCGATGACCCTGATCACCGGTATTGTGGGGACGGGGCATCACTACTACTGGATCGGCACGCCGGAGTACTGGCAGTGGTGGGGCTCGGTCTTTTCCGCGCTGGAGCCGATCCCGTTCTTCATGATGACGGTGTTTGCCTTCAACATGGTGAACCGGCGGCGGCGCAACCATCCCAACAAGGCGGCGACCCTGTGGGCGCTGGGCACGGCGGTGATGGCGTTTCTGGGCGCGGGCGTGTGGGGCTTTCTGCACACCCTGGCGCCGGTGAACTACTACACCCACGGCACCCAGATCACGGCGGCGCACGGTCACATGGCGTTCTACGGGGCGTATGTGATGATCAACCTGGCGATCATCAGCTACGCGGTGCCGATTCTGCGGGGCCGCGAGGCCAACAGCGAGCAGGCGCAGGTGGTGGAGATGTGGGCGTTCTGGCTGATGACGGTGTCGATCGTCTTCATCACGCTGTTTCTGACCGGTGCGGGGATCCTGCAGGTCTATCTGCAGCGTTTCAGCGACACGCCGCTGTCGTTCCTGGTGGTGCAGGACAAGATCGCGCTGTTCTACTGGCTGCGTTTCTTTGCCGGTGTGGTGTTCCTGGGCGGTCTGGTGGTCTACATCTGGAGCTTCTTCATTCCAGGTGAGAAGACGGCGGCGGAGATGCCGGCGATGGAGCCCCAGGGTGAGGCGCGCGGCGCCGCGGAGGCTGCGGCCGGCTAGATAAACACGACTAACCGATAGCAACCCCCTGGCCGGACGGTGAGATGGCATCAACCCGTTCGGCTTTTTTATGGGCAGCCTGTGGCCTTCAGGTTATTTCCGTTTTTTTCTACTACTAAGAGAGTAATTTTGATGGCAGGAGACGGCTGTTTTCGGATAAGTGGGCAGGATAGATTCGTCCCCCATTAACCGCTTTGTATTTTAGGCGTTTTTCACTTTGATCTTTGTCAAGGATGGTTAGCCACGGAATCATAAAGTGGCTATCAGACCAATGGATCGGTGGTCATACGGAATGCATAAATCGTATGAGATCCAGTCCGGCGTCGAATCGATTTCGATAATCATGGACTTGCCGGTGCGACTCAAGCCAATACGTTGACAGGCACATCTTATGAAAACAGAAGGGGTTGTCTATCTGGTAGGTTCAGGACCCGGTGATCCGGAACTCTTGACCGTTAAGGCGTTGCGACTGATGCAGTCAGCCGATGTAGTGATCTACGATCGCCTGGTTTCACCGGAGATCATGGAGATGATCCCTTCCGGCGTCTCCCGCATTGCTGTAGGCAAGTCACCGGGCATGCACTGTGTGCCACAGCATGAGATCAACTCGCTGTTAACCCGGTTGGCAAAAAAATCCCGTACTATCGTACGTCTCAAGGGCGGCGATCCCTTTGTTTTTGGACGGGGTAGCGAGGAGGCGCTGCATCTGCGTCAGCACGGTATCCGCTTCGAAATCGTGCCTGGGATCACGGCCGCATCCGCCGTCAGCTGTTATGCCGGCATCCCCCTGACGCATCGCTCAATGAGCCGGGGAGTAAGGATGGTGACCGGTCATTTCCGCGATGGGGAGGCGCTTGATCTTGACTGGGAGAAACTGGCGGATGAGAGCGCAACCTTGGTGGTTTATATGGGTTTGTCGAATATTGAGACAATCACCCAACAGTTGATGTACGCAGGTCGTGCGGCGGAAACACCGGCAGCCGTGATCCAGGAAGGCACCACGCCCCGCCAGCGTATGGTTCAGGCAACGCTCTCTACGCTGAGTCGCGAGGTGGAACAGGCGGGACTCAGTTCACCTGTAATGATCATTATCGGTGAGACGGTGGCGCTGGCCGATCAACTTGCCTGGTACCAGACCCAGGAGATGAGCGATGAAACAACCTGTCTTGATCATTGCTAGCCTCCTGTTCCTGGTTCAGTCCGCTTCAGCCGCCGGGATTCCCGAACCGAGGCGCATCGAGCTGCTCAACCTGCTTAAACACGATTGCGGATCCTGCCACGGTCTCTCCCTGAAAGGGGGGTTGGGTCCGCCATTGACACCGGCGAACCTGCAAGGCAAACCGGTCGACTTTCTCGCTGCCACCATCCTCTATGGTCGTACGGGTACCCCCATGCCGCCATGGCGGCCATTTCTCACAAACAGAGAGGCCGATTGGCTTGCCCAGCGAATCAAAGAGGGTGTGCAATGAGAATGCGGCTTTTCACAATCATTTTCCTGCTGACCTTTTCGCCCTTGTTGAACGCCACTCAATGGAGAGGTACGGGTGATCTCGGGGTGGTCGTGGAACGGGCGGACGGAAGCCTTCAGGTCATCGAGACTACCGGTAACACCATCCTGGGTCGTATCGAGGGGTTGGGCGATCTCTCCCACGCCTCGGCCGTCTTTTCCCGGGATGAGCGGTTCGCCTATCTCTTCGGGCGGGACGGGGGTCTGACTAAAGTCGACATATTGCAACGAAAAGTGGCCGCCCGTGTCGTCCAGTCCGGAAACAGCATCGGGGGGGCTATATCACAGGACGGCCGATTGGTGGCGGTCTCCAACTACGAACCGGGCGGCGTGCGTATCTTCGATGCCGCCAGTCTGGAAATGGTGGCCGATATCCCGGCAACCTACGGAGACGGCAAACAGTCGAAAGTGGTTGGACTGGTCGATGCACCGGGTAATCGATTTGTTTTCAGCCTGTGGGATGCCGGCGAAATCTGGATGGTCGATATGAGTGATCAGGCAAAACCCGTCGTGAGGAAATTCAGGGATATCGGCCTGCAACCCTACGATGCCCTGATCACACCGGATGGCCGTTACTACATTGCCGGTCTCTATGGGGAAGACGGCCTGGCCCTCCTGGATCTGTGGAATCTGGATAAGGGGCCACGGCGGATTCTGGCTGATTACGGTAAAGGTGAGCAGAAGCTGCCGGTCTATAAGATGCCTCATCTTGAAGGCTGGGCTGTCGCAGGCAAACGCTTGTTCATTCCTGCTGTGGGCCAGCATCAGGTGTTGGTCGTCGATACCGACGGCTGGCAGGAGGTCGGTCGACTCGATGTCCACGGTCAACCCGTCTTCGTGATGGCGCGCCCCGACGGCCGACAGGTATGGGTCAACTTTGCCTTTCCCAATAACGATACCCTGCAGATCATCGACACTCAGAGCCTTGAACTGATCACCACACTGAAGCCGGGAAAAGGCGTATTGCATATGGAGTTCGAACCCCGGGGGGAAGAGGTCTGGGTCTCCGTACGCGATATCGACAGGTTGCAGGTCTACGATACAGATACCTTTTCACGTCGCGCCGATTGGCCGGTACTTAAACCCTCCGGGATCTTTCTCACTTCCCGGGCTCACCAAATTGGACTTTGATCATGGTTGCACAGAAAGAGACCATCCTAGATCGACCCTTGAACGCCTTGGAGCGTCGGTTGTTGAATGACTTCCAGGACGGTTTTCCACTGACACCACGTCCGTTCCGGACCATTGCGGAACGCGTGGGAAGCACGGAGAGTGAAGTGATGACAACGATACTCAATCTACAGTCACAGCGACTGATTAGCCGGGTGGGGCCGGTTTTCCGCCCAAATCGAGTGGGGGCCAGTACCCTGGCTGCGATGGAAGTGCCTAAGGAGCGGTTGGAACAGGTTGCCGAGATTGTCAGCAGCTATGGTGAAGTCAACCACAACTATGAGCGGGAACACAGTCTGAATCTCTGGTTTGTGGTCACCGCGGAAGACAGGAAGTCGTTAAGCCGTGTACTCAAGGAGATTGAAAAGAGGTCGGGACTTGAGGTGATTGATCTGCCGATGGTGGAGGATTTCTACATCAACCTGGGATTTCCCCTGCAATGGACTTGAGCGAACTGTCACAACTGTTGGAACCCGATCCATTGGATCTTGATCTGGTGCATGCCATTCAGGGCGGATTGCCGTTGGTTGAGCAGCCTTATGCCCAGATCGCAAGCGAATTGAATATTACAGAGGCGGAAGTCATTAGGCGTCTCGGGCGCTTGCTGGAGACAGGTGATATCAGGCGGCTTGGTGTTGTGGTACGTCATCGGGAACTCGGTTATCGCGCCAATGCCATGGTGGTCTGGGATGTGCCTGACGATCGCGTGTCCGAAATCGGTCAACTGCTGGGTCGGCAATCCTGCGTCACACTCTGTTACCGCAGGCCAAGACGCCCCGACCGTTGGCCCTATAATCTCTTCTGCATGATTCATGGCAGAAGCAGGGAGGGTGTACTGCGCAATCTGGACCGGTTGATCCATGACTGCAATCTTGGATGGATCACGCACGATGTCCTGTTCAGCCTGCGGCAGTTCAAACAGCGTGGCGCAAAATATATCAGCGAACGTGATGGATCCGTCAAGGGATCCGGTCATCTGCCAGCGGGTCTCTCTTAGGAATCGGTATCAATATGCAACAAACGCTGACATCATTTGAACGACAGTTGATCAACCGTTTCCAAGGCGGTGTGGATTTAACTAATAGACCCTTTCGCGAGATGGCCAAAGCACTCGACTCTGAAGAAGACACGGTCCTGGGATCGGTACAGTGCTTACTGGAGAGGGGTTGGCTTTCCCGCTTCGGCCCACTCTACAACGCTGAACGGCTGGGAGGCAGCCTGGTTCTCGCGGCGATGTCTGTACCCGATACGAAATTCGACGAGATAACGGAGCAGGTCAACGCATTAGCGGCTGTTGCCCACAACTATCGACGGGATCATTGGCTGAATATGTGGTTCGTGTTGGCAACCGATACCACCGACTCAATGCAGGCAACGATCCAGCAGATCGAAAACGAGACGGAACTGCGGGTTTATGCCTTTCCCAAAGAGCAGGAGTTCTATCTCGGTCTGTGGTTCGAAATGGGTGATGACGGCAGCCTCAACACCCGTTCTATTCCCGCTGTTGCAGCGACGGAGAGAGTCGACCTGGACGACCTTGACCGACGGATCATCGCCGAGACACAGCAAGGCTTGCCACTCACCCACGATCCTTGTCAAACCCTGGCGTGGCGTATCGGCTGCTGGCCGAGCGAAGTGGTTACCCGGATGGATAATATGCTGCAGTCCGGCGTTATTCGTCGTTTGGGCCTGGTGCCCAACCACTACCGCCTCGGCTTCAAAGGTAACGGTATGACCGTGTGGAATATACCGGATGACCAGTTACGCGAGGCAGGCGAGCGGATTGGCGCCATGGATTTCGTCAGCCACTGTTATGCCAGGCCGCGTCACCTGCCCGATTGGCCTTATAACCTGTTCGCCATGGTGCACGGCAGGGATCGCGGCGACGTCATGCAGAAGGTTAACGAATTGAGCCAGAAACTGAGAGAGTACAACCAGGGACATGAGGTGCTTTTCAGTTCCGCCGTGCTGAAGAAGACCGGTATGCGGCTCGCCTTTTAGGATTTGATTATGTTTCGCATCAGTCGTTACTTGCATGCCCTGACCCGACCGGCCGCATCTGTTCGGCGCCCTGTGAATCCGACGGGCCCGGTCGTCATCTGGAACCTGGTCAGGCGTTGTAACCTGACTTGCCGCCACTGCTATGCCACCTCGGCAGACAAAGACTTTCCGGGCGAACTGACAACCTCTGACGTCTTCGATGTCATGGATGACCTGAAGGATTTCGGCGTTCCCGTGTTGATCCTTTCGGGTGGTGAACCGTTGTTGCGACCCGATATTTTCGAAATCTCGCAGCGTGCCAAGTCAATGGGTTTCTATGTGGGTCTTTCCAGTAACGGCACGCTCATCAATGAAACCACAATTGCCGATATAGCCGAAGTCGGTTACGACTATGTGGGGATCAGTATCGACGGCATGCGGGATACCCATGACCGGTTCCGTCGCAAACAGGGTGCCTTCGATGAGTCGATTCGAGGGATCAGGTACTGCAGGGATGCCGGTCTTAAAGTCGGCCTGAGATTTACCCTGACCCAGGATAATGCTGCCGAGTTGCCGGATCTTTTACAGTTGATGGACGATGAGGGTATCGACAAATTCTATCTTTCTCACCTGAACTATGCCGGACGCGGCTACAAAAACCGGAATGACGACGTTCATCATCGAATTACCCGGGAGGCCATGAATCTCCTCTTCGCCACTTGCTGGGATGATGTGCAAAAGGGACGCAAAAGAGAATTTGTTACCGGTAACAACGATGCGGATGGGGCTTACCTGTTACTCTGGGCAGCGCACCATCTGCCGCAACATCGTGCCAGGTTGCAGGAAATGGTCTCCCGATGGGGCGGCAATTCGAGCGGTGTCAATATCGCCAATATCGATAATGAAGGCCGTGTACATCCCGACACCATGTGGTGGGACTATACGCTCGGCAGTGTCAAAGAACGTTGTTTTTCAGAGATCTGGCAGGATACCAGTGAACCCCTGATGGCCGGCCTGAAACAGAAAACGCGACCGCTGGAGGGACGTTGTGCCGAATGCACCCATCGGTTGATCTGTGGCGGCAACAGTCGTACCCGTGCATGGCGACTCACTGGCAATCCATGGGCGGAAGATCCAGGTTGCTATCTCACGGATGATGAGATCAAGCCCCTGCCGAATGTTCAGGTAGCGACAGGCTGAAAGGCATGCATCGTCTATTGGCCTGGCATCCATGAGAATGAAAAGCTGTTGTATCCCGGCGGCACTTTTGTTGCTGGTGGTTGCGGGACTTCTGTACAAGTTTCTTTGGCGGGGAGAGGTGGCGCCCGCCAGTGACGGACGCAGTGCGATCCTGATGCCTCAACAAGAGCGGGATCTCGTACTCAGGGAGATGCGGGGATTCTTACAGGCAGTACAGGCAATTCTCGTTGCAGCCGACAGGGGAAATACACAGGGTATAGTGGATGCGGCCCGTGAAGTGGGCGTGACTCAGCAACAGGGTATGCCAGGGACATTGGTTAAACGATTACCGGCTGGATTCAAAATGCTGGGTTTTGATACCCATCGTCGATTCGACCAATTGGCGCTGGATGCAGAGCAGCTGGGGGACACACAGCACAGTCTGCAGCAATTGGCCGAATTGATGACGAACTGTGTCTCTTGTCATGCCAGCTACCGGATAGAATCAATCAATGAGTAATATGCAAGGTTCGCGGATGGATTCATTGCTATCGAAACAGTATTGCCATGAGATTGTGTCGGCTTTGCTTGTTACATTTATTCTGCCGATCTTTCTGTATGCCGGTTCGGCATATGCTGAAGCGGTCGATGAGCTTTATCTGAAATTTTGCGCCGAATGCCACGGCGCAGACAGGCTGGGAGGCCAGGGTCCGGCGCTGCTACCCGAGAATCTGCATCGCCTGCGACCTGCCAAGGCGCACAAGACAATTGCCGAAGGTCGGCCGGCCACGCAGATGCCGCCATTCAAGGAGCGGTTGAGTGATAGCCAGATCGAAACACTTGTCAAACATATCTACACACCCCTGGAAGATATACCACAATGGGGAATGCAACAGATTTCAGCCAGTCGAATTGAACATCACAGATCTGGGACACTGCCGGATCAGCCGCGCTTCGAGGCCGATATCGAAAATCTGTTCGTGGTGGTGGAGCTCGGCGATCACCACGCGACCCTGCTGAACGGCGACACCTTCAAACCGATCCATCGTTTCCCGACCCGCTTCGCGCTGCACGGTGGACCTAAATATGCGAAGGGCGGTCGCTATGTCTATTTTGCCTCCAGAGACGGTTGGATCAGCAAATTCGATATCTATAACCTGACCTACACCAGCGAGGTGAGGGCAGGCATCAACACTCGTAATCTGGCCGTTTCGCATGATGGCCGTTTTGTCATGGTAGCCAACTATCTACCCCATAGTCTGGTGGTGCTGGACGCGGAAGACCTTAAACCATTGAAGGTCATTCCGGTGATAGATGACAAAGGCAATTCATCCAGGGTCAGCGCCGTCTATACCGCCGATCCCCGTTCAAGCTTCATCGCTGCGTTAAAGGATATAACCGAGGTCTGGGAGATCAGTTATGAGATACCGCCTCCCAAAGGATTTGGTAGGTGGATTCACGACTACAGGGAGGATTCGGGCGAACCGGGTGTTACCGATCCGTTTCCAGTCCGCCGGATCCGGGTGAAAGATTACCTGGACGATTTTTTCATCACCCAGGATTACACACAGATTGCGGGTACCGCGCGGGACGGCAGCGGACAGGTGGTTGATCTCGATATCGGGCGGGCCGTGCAGGCACTCGACCTGCCCGGCATGCCGCACCTCAGTTCCGCCATCACCTGGCGCAGTGGTGATCGCCATGTGATGGCCACGCCCAATATCAAGGCGAACAAAGTGACCGTAATCGACACCAAAAGCTGGGAGGTAATCAAAGAGATACCAACATTGGGACCCGGTTTTTTCATGCGCAGCCACGAGCAGAGTCCGTATGCCTGGGTGGATGTCTTTTTCGGTAAGGAGAGAGATGCCATGCATGTTATCGATAAGCAATCCCTGGAGATCGTCAAGACCTTGCGTCCTGCCGAGGGCAAGACCTCGGCACATGTGGAGTTTACCAAGGATGGGCAGTACGCCCTTGTCAGTGTCTGGGACGATGATGGTGCATTGGTGGTCTACGATGCCAATAACTTCAATGAGGTGGAACGTCTGTCAATGAAAAAGCCGTCCGGCAAATACAATGTCCACAATAAACTGACACGCTCCTCAGGGACCAGCCATTGATCAGGACTGATCGGATTAGTGTTTACAGACCCTCGGGAGGTAGAGACAGATGCGATTGAATTTAAAAGTTTTCATGATTTGTAACCTACTCTTATTCGCTTCATCCGGTACATGGTGTAGTGAATTGACGATTCCGGCAGAGAATATCACCGTTGAGGATGGGGACACCTTGATAATCAGCTTTGCCGACGGCAAGGAGCGGGTTCAGCTGATGGATATCGATGCACCGGAAGATACCGAAAATGCAAAATTCAGGCTCGATATGCGTAGAACCGGCCTGGATTACGACACGCTGTTCTCACTTGGGGCAATTGCGACCCAGCATTTGATCAAACTGATAGCCGGCGAGGATAGTTTTACCCTGCAGTATCAGCCGGAAAAGCGGGATAGATATGGCCGATTGGTCGGTGCTTTGATTGATAACGAGGGTGTTTCCATAAGTGAACGGATGGTGTTGAACGGATATGCCATCGTCAAGTCAACAGCTGCAGAAAATCCCGCTCATCCTTATCATGCATTACAACGTAATGCCCAGGAGGAAATGCAGGGACTATGGGGCTTGCTGCCCAAACAGGCCCATCTCTGGGCAGGTACTTCATTGAAGCGTTGAAAGATCTGAATTTCAAGGTGAACTCACCCGTCACCTGAATCCGGCTTATTCCTGATCATGTGTCATGCAGCTATCTCTGCTCAGCAGGGTAGCGAGGCGGGAATAGTCATGGCCATTTTTTTGAGGTTGTATTCGTCTCGGCTGTCGGTTGGTTACTTGTTATTGTTGCAAAGAATGAAAATAAAACTGTGTTTACTGATGTGGATTGCATTCATGAGCTGCTCCCTTAGCGCGGATGGAAGTGATGAGTTTGCGTTAAGGACCCGTATTCAATTCGGTGCGATCAAAAACGACAACGCCTCGGAAAATATCTTTCCATCGGGTTTTCTAAACTTTGACGAGGGTCTGAATCTCAACCGGGCCGAGCTGATCCTGGAAAAGGTGCCGCAAAGCAATATCAAACCGCGCATCGGGCCGTTTCCGGGGCCTAAGCCGAGTTTGGCTGGTTGGGGTTTCGAGATCGATCTTCGTTATGGAGAGGATGCCGCCATCACCTTCGGCCTTGACGATGAACTCGAGATCAATGAAGGCAATGAAAGACTCTATCTGCTGCCGCAATGGTTTCTGACCGGTTACCTGCCGATAGGGGATGGTTTTTCCTGGATTGCCGGCAGTTGGTTTACATCCATCGGCCATGAGATCGGTGCGCCGGTCGATCCGCCGACCGCCTTCTACACCCACGCCTATGCATTCACCTACCAACCGGTAAAACATGTCGGCGCAATGGGAGCGCTGAAACTACCTTTTGATCGGGAGAGCGGACTCTGGTCGAGTGGTCTCGGCATTGTGCAGGGATGGAACAATCTGCAGGATAATAACAACGATAAAACCCTAATCTTCGATCTTCGTTGGCGAAGTCCCGATTTCAGGACCTGGATCGATATAGAAAATATTGTCGGCTATGAACAGTCGGAGCAGGGCACTACCGATCAGACAAGGCCCTTTAATGCAGTCAGCAGTACTGACGAGAAACTGTTGAGGCGCATGCATTCTGTTACTCTCAGTCACCGCTTCACCCGGACGCATCGTATCGTCGTGAATGCGGTCTACGGAAAGCAGGAAGGAGGGGACACTATTGCAGATGCCAACAATCCACCAGGATTTCTCATTACGCAAGAGAGTCGATGGTACGGCATCAATCTGAACTACTATTTTCAATGGCGCGAAAACAAACAGTTAGGTATGCGTGCTGAGTGGTTCAGAGATGAGCAGGGTGCGCATGCCTTACTACCTGAAGGTATTTATCGATCGCTGACGATGAACCTCTCCTGGTGGGTGCAGGATGGTCTTAGGATCCGCCCTGAGCTGCGTTACGATCAATACAGCGGCAACGGCAAGCCCTTTGCGGGACAGGTGCCAACAATATTCTTCGGTGAGGAGGAACAACAGTGGGTAGCATCGCTGGATGCCACCTGGTTCTATACCCTATGAATAACAAATATACCTTTGTTGGCGCCTTGCGGCCTTTTTCGCTTGTGGTAGCCATTGCCACCTGCGGACTCGGTGTCAGTCTGGCGCTCATAGACAATGCGGATGACAGCTGGCTGGCCTGGCTCGTGCTCCTTACAGGCCTGCTGTTACAGGTAGCCGTCAATCTGGTCAATGACGCACCCGATCTGGTTAATCAAGAGCTGGACCAGTTAAGTCGGCAAAACATTCTTCGGAATCAGAAAATCGGCTGGATCATTATGCTGCTGGCCGTCATGCTGGGTCTCTATATGGTCTCCATCAGGGGATGGCCTCTGCTCCTGTTGGGCATGGTCGGTGTGGCAGGTGCCTGGGGATATACCGGTGGCAAGGTCAACTATAAACAGCGCGGCCTGGGTATCGTACTGGTGTTTCTTCTGATGGGCGTATTGCTGATCGGCGGTTCATACTATGTACTCAGCGGTCTCTACACATGGAGGGTGTTCTGGCTGTCACTGCCCTTCAGCCTGCTCTCATCCCTGTTGTTGCTGAGTAATGAGTTGAGGGATTATGAATCCGACCGTGATGCAGGTATCCGTACCCTGATAGTCCGCATAGGTTACCATTCAGGTGTCAGGCTCTACTACCTGCTCATCAGCCTGGTCTACCTCATCTGCGCGATGCTCTATTGGGCCGGGATGCTGCCAGGATTTTTAATGCTACTGATCACTTCACTGGCATTGGTCGGCCCTCTCAATCTGCTCGATTCGCCAACCACCCAGCGGCAGCGATTGACACCGCTGACAGGCCGCTTCTACCTCCTGTTTGGCGCAACCTATCTTGCTACCCTATGGATGGATCTGCCGTGAACCAAGATATGATCCTGAGTCTGGCACTACCGGTCACGCTGTTCTGTATCATGTTCAGCATGGGTACAGCGCTTGTTGCCAGGGACTTTCGGCTTATCCTTGAATCTCCATTCTCCGTGCTGATTGGTATTGTCAGTCAGATGCTCATTCTTCCCCTTGTGGCTTTGGTCGTGCTCATGCTGCTGCAACTGCCTCCTGAGCTCTTTGTCGGTTTCATGATCCTGGCCTTCAGTCCAGGGGGCACCACATCCAACATGTTCTCCTACCTGGGCAGGGGTAATGTGGCACTCTCAATTACCTTGACGGCGATTGTCAGTCTGGTGACGCCGCTTACCATTCCGCTGTTCGCAAGCCAGGTCATTGAATGGCAGCTGGACAGTCGCAGCGAGATAGTTCTTCCCTTTGTCTCCACATTTGCAAAACTTGTGCTCGTGACATTGATACCCGTCGCTCTCGGTATGCTGTTACGTCACTATCGACCCAACTTCTGTATGAAAAATGAAAGGCTTCTGACCCGGATTCCGCTGATCATGCTGCTCCTGGTCATTGTAGGTATCATCCGGCAGAACTGGGAATCGATGCCGTTGTTTATTGCCCAGACCGGCGTGCCCGCCCTGATACTTGCTACACTGGCCTTGGGGGCGGGATATGGCTTTGCCCGTATGATGCGCTTAATTGAGACAGACGCGCGCACTGTTGCGATAGAGACGGGCATTCAAAACGGCGGTACGGCGATTTTGGTTACGGGTACCATCCTGAACAACCCAACCATGACCATCGCGCCGGTGATGTACGGTATCCTGATGTTGATTCCCACGTTCGCATATATTGCCTGGTTGAATCGCAGGCAAACGGCTATGGCCTGAACGCGACATGATTGGATACCGGATTGATATCTTGTTCGCTAGGACGTGATTGGGATATCGAACATTCATTAGGAGGCAAAACTGTCATCCATCGAAGTATCATGAATGCCCTCATTAAAAACTCATTGATCTTCATTGGTCTGCTGATGGTTGCGCCAGTTATGGCTTTACCCCCTCTGCAGCTTTTTGTTGATTTAACTCCTCTGGGTAAGACGCTCCGACTGATACCAGGCAGCTATTCCGGTCCTGTCGTCATCAATAAACCGATTGTCATCGAAGGTGGTGGCGAAGTAACGGTCGATAATGAGGGTGTGGGAACGGTAATGACGATCAAGTCGGATCACGTTGTGGTACGTGGACTTCATTTGACTGGTTCCGGTACTTCCTACAATGCCATGGATGCCGGTGTATTGATTGAGGCCAATGAAGTCATTTTCGAAGACAACCGTTTGGATGATGTTTTGTTTGGCATTCACATCAAGCAAGGAAATGCCAATACCATCCGCAACAACACAGTCACATCGAAACCGTTTGAGCCGAGTTTGCGAGGTGAAGGACTGAGAATCTGGTACGGAAACGAAAACCTGATAGAAGGTAATACCTTTTATTATGTCCGTGATCTGCTTCTGACGAACTCATCAGCAAATGAGATTATCGGTAATGAGTTACACCATAACCGGATCAGTCTGGAATTTATCTTTTCTCCGGACAATCTCATCAAAAACAATCATATTGGTGAAAACGACACGGGAATCGTGGCGATTTATTCCGATGGGCTGTTGATCGAGGACAACCATATCGAGCATATCAGAAACACGGGTAGCTCGGCGCTGGCAATCAAGGAGAGTTCACAGGTTAAGATCAAGGATAATAAAATTCTTCACAATGCCGTGGGATTGACCGCAAACTCGCCGGTGTTTCCAGAGAATATTCTCTATCTGGAGAACAACCATTTTTCCTACAACAATATGGCGATGTATTTCTATGGAGAGAAGGGGGGGCATATCATTCATGGCAATCGATTTGTCAACAATCTCTCCACGATTGCCGTCAGTCATATAAAGAGTGCAAAAAGCAATGACTGGGATGGAAACCTATGGGATGACTATCGGGGCTTCGATCGTGATCATGACGGATATGGAGATACGCCTCATACAATCAAGTTGTACGCGGACCGGATTTGGATGGACAGACCGGTCACGCAATTCTTTCGCGGTACGCCGATTATGGGAATGATCGATTTCATGGAGCGATTGGCGCCTTTTTCGGAGCCGGGATCCATATTGACCGATCCCCATCCCCTGATCGACTAATCTGCAGATATCCTTTCCAGCACCTATTCAGTCCTGGAAAGCACCAGTTTGTTTAAAATTTTCACCAAGTCTTTCTGCTCCTTCGGAGAAAGGGCCGACAAAAGATGCCCGTTGACCTTGCCGATGATCGTAAAAAGCTGTGGGACTATCCTGCGACTCTGCTCGGTGAGATATATTCGATGACTCCTACGTGACCGGTCATCTTTGCGGCGTTCAACGAAACGTTTTTCTTCCAGCGCGTCGATAGTCCGGGTCGTTGCATAGCCGGGCATGGTAATTTTTTTACCGATCTCAGATTGGGTAAGCCCTTCGGCTTCCGACAGCGTCATCAACACTGCAAATTGTCCCAGATTTAAACCCAGGTGCTTCAGTTCGCTACTCATTTCGGCATCAAGTGAGGTGCAGAGTATTTTAAACATCCACCCGGTACTGCCTTTTCTGACTTTTTCAGCCTCAGGCTGAGTCTTCTTAACCATGTTCATACCAACATAATGACACAATAATGAAAATCAGCAACTATTGCAATTGCAATTAACGCATTTGTTGAATACAATCAGCGCTATCGTTCCACAATCTGGAGATTCTGATGAGACGTTACCATCCTGCTTTGGTACTTTTACATTGGTTGCTGGCAATCATGATCGTGGCAGGACTGATCATGGGCACGAATGTCCTGAGCGCCACACCGAACGACGTTCCTGAAAAGTTGTTCTACCTGAAAATGCATATGTCGATGGGCATTATCATCTTCATACTCATGACTATACGTTTAGGTATCCGTTTTTTTACAGCGAAACCGCCGGCGGCTGATATCGGGAACAGCCTGATTAACAAGCTGGGTATCGCTACACACTACTTGTTCTACCTGGTGGTGATACTAATGGGGGCCAGCGGTCTCGCGATAGCCAATATGGCAGGTCTACCGGAGATTGTTTTTGGTAGTTCCGGCGCATCCTTGGTTTCAACGTTCGATGATTTTCCCCCACGCATTGCGCATGGCGTGTTAAGCAAAGTTCTGCTGATACTGATCATCGGCCATGTATCAGCCTTCCTGTATCACCAGTACGCTCGTAAAGATAACCTTTTTTCCCGTATGTGGTTTGGTCGTCGTTCATCGGATCCATCCGAGGTTCAATCATGAGAAAAACCCTAGATTTCATCCAAGAGATAGGCACGATTATGTACGTGGGTGGGATACTCTCGCATATCGTAATCGGTGTCGTGCTGGGACACCCCGATGCTGCCACGGCATACAGTGTTTATGTTTACAAGGAGATGAGCGCCTATGTTCTCATTCTACCGGGACTGGGACTGAAGGTGGCCTGCGATAGCATTCTCTATTTCGGGCTGGGAGTGAAAGCCAACTGGTTGAAAGGCAAGATGCTGATGATGGCATTTCTCTCTACCAACGCTTTTATTTTCCTTGTTCCCATGATGCCTGAGCTGGTTGTACTGGCCAGGGAGTCATTGCCGAATGGGGAGGTCAGTCAGGCATTTCTTGATAAAACCGCCACTGAGCAACTGGTCGGTATGTCGAATGTGATTCCGCTGATTCTTGAAATGGTACTGGGTTCGTTCAAGCCCCGGTTATTCGGTGAACGCAGAGAATGATGCAGACTGGAAAGCAATGTCTTCGTCCTAAACAAGTGTTGTGATCAATGCAATTTAACTCAATGACATTGATTCAACGCCTCGAAACTCATGGAGTTTCCATTATGTATCAGCTGCACAATCATATTTTTCTTCTTGCTGTGCTCGCATTGGGTGGCCTTACCGGCTGTCAGCAAGATGAGACTGAAACCAAAGTAGAGAATATTCGCCCCATAAAAACCATCACGCTTACGGCCAAGACTCAAGCGACCGAAGAGCGGAAATTTTCCGGGCTGGTCAGTCCCGCGAACTCGTCCACCCTCAGTTTTGAAGTGTCCGGCAAAGTGATCGAGATTACAGTGGATGTCGGCGATCAAGTGGTCGCCGGTCAGCGATTGGCGGTTATCGATGATGAGCCATTCAAACTTAAGGTCCAGTCGGCCGAGGCGGACTTCAAAAAAGCCAAAGCAAATTTCAGGCATAGTGCAAGCGATTATGAGCGTAAAAGCGAATTGGCAGTAAAGGGCTATGTTTCTGCTTCGGATCTGGACTCGGCATTGGCACAGCGCGATGCGGCCCGTAACCAGGAAGCCATGGCGCTATCCCAATTGAATATCGCCAAAAGGGAGTTGAGAAAAACTGTACTGAAAGCACCGTTCGGCGGATATATCTCAAAACGACTGGTGGAGCCTCACCAGGAGATTGTTTCAGGACAGGAACTCCTGCAGCTCGATGAGTTGGAAGAGGTAGATGTGGAGCTAATGTTGCCTGAGAACATCATTGGTTATCTGAAGCATGGCGATGCCGGCATCGCATCCTTCCCCAGTCTGCAAGGCATTCATGTGGAAGGGCGTATCGACGAGATCGGTACGCTGGCTGAAGCCGCCAATACATTTCCCGTCTCACTGCGCCTCAATCAACGTCCGCACAGCCTCTATCCAGGTATGACCGCAGAAGTCCAACTCATGATCGATCACGGTGAGCAGAACGAGGGATTCCTGTTGCCTGCATCGGCCATTGTCGCCGGTGTGGGCACGGGATCAGGACGCCACTTTGTTTTCGTATACGAGCCAGAATCCGGTACTGTTCGCAAGAGACCGGTATTTGTTTCAGGCGGGCAGCGACAAATGGCGCGGATCAGTGAAGGCCTGAAGGCAGGTGATATTGTCGCTGTCGCCGGCGTGAGTTTTCTTACCGATGGCATGAAAGTCCGTTTGCTCGATGAGAAGCGAGACTGATCCTCCCACACCACACGAGCCAGATCATGAATCTTTCCCGTTTTGCACTCGACAACTCCCGTGTCATGTCACTGTTCGCGCTCTTCATCATTGCTGCGGGGATCATCCTGTATCAGGGGTACCCAAAACAGGAGGATCCGACGATCACGATCCGGGAGGCTGTGGTCACGGCCAGCTTCCCCGGCATGTCGCCAAAGCGTGTTGAAGATCTGCTGACCCGCAAGCTGGAGGAGAAGATTCGCGAAATCCCCGAGGTCGACGACATCATCTCGGAATCCAAGACCGGTAGCGCAACCGTCCATGTGGTTGCCAGGGACGAGGTCGATGATTTGTCCTCAGTTTGGCAGGATCTACGCAACCGCATGGAGGATATCGCGGACGATCTGCCTGCCGGCACGAATGGGCCTTTCGTCAACGATGAATTTGGCTTGACAGCGGTAGCCAGCATAGCCTTGTGGTCAGATGGCTTCACCCTTGCCGAGATGCGTGAAACGGCACGTGATATACGTGATCGTCTCTATTCACTTCAGGGTATCAAGCGCATTGAGCTGTTTGGTGTGCAGGAGGAGAGAGTCTATCTGCAGACCGCCAATGCCAAGCTGGCTAAGTTCGGTATCTCCCCGGAAACGATCGGCAACACACTCGAGCAGCAGAATATTCTTTTACCCGGCGGTATTCTGGATATCTCGGGGAGAGCATTCGCCATTGAGCCGAGCGGTAATTTCGAAAACCTGGAGGAGATTGCCGCCATACCGATCGGAATACCCGGCACCGCGCAGAGCATAGCCTTGCGCGATCTGGCGGAGATTAAACGTGGTTATGTCGATCCTCCTGAAATGCCGACGTTCTTCAATGGACGGCAGGCGATTGTGATCAGCGTTTCGGTGATGGATGGCGTGGACTCTGTTGCTTTTGGTGATCAGTTGACGGCGCGAATAGAGGAGATAAAGCGTGAACTGCCATGGGGTTTGGAGCTGGAGTTTGCCACCTACCAACCGGAGTTGATCGAGAAAACGGTCAGCGCTGCAGTCGTCAATCTGGGCCAGACCGTGGTGATCGTACTGGCGGTCGTTGTACTGGCCCTGGGTCTGCGCACAGGACTTATAGTTGGCGCCTTTGTGCCCCTTGTCATGATGTTCGGCATGGTCATGATGTCGTTTTTCGACATCGAACTTCAGCGTATTTCAATCGCTTCAATGATCATCGCGCTTGGCATGCTGGTCGATAACGGTATCGTGGTTGCCGAAGATATCCGTACACGCATGCACGACGGGGCGACAGCAAGGGAAGCAGCCGTCGCCATGGGTCAATCCTTGAGCGTACCCCTGATGACCTCTTCTTTGACCACCGTGCTGGCATTTATGCCATTGATGCTGATGGTTGGGGCTGCCGGTGAATTTACGGGATCGTTGAGTTATGTGATCGGTATTCTTATGGTCGGTTCCTGGCTCCTGGCCATGCTTATCGTGCCGCTGGTCAGCGTTCGTTTTATGAAAGTGGAGAAGAAGGAGAGTGATGAGTTCCATCGCTTCGACAGGGGCTTTTACAAACTCTATCGGCAACTGTTGACCTGGATGTTAACTCATCGCCTGGTGGTGATGGCTGTCGTCTTGTCATCCCTGATCCTATCGGGATGGGCCTTCGGGAACTTTGTCGTAAAAGAGTTTTTTCCGAAAGGTGAGCGCAATCAATTTCTTGTCTATCTCGATATGCCAGCCGGAACCAGGTCGACTCAAGTCGTCAAGGAGTTGCAAGCGATCAACAAGTGGTTGCTCGATTCGGAGAATAATCCCGAGGTTAAAAGTACGGTTGCCTATGTCGGTCAGGGGGGGCCTCGATTTTTTCTATCCCTCGCACCGCTCGACCCCGATCCGCACAAGGCGTTTATGCTAGTCAATCTGGAGCGTAGCGACCAAGTCTCGGAACTGGTACGGCGTACGCACAACTACCTCATCAATAATTTCCCGGAGGTGCGTGGCCGGGTCAAGGCGATGTGGATGGGACCTTCCGAAACCGGCCTGTATGAAGTGCGGATATCCGGAACTGACGCAGAGTCTTTGATGGATCTGGCAGAGCTTGTCCAGGCGGGCTTAAGCGCGATTCCGGGAACCATCGATGTATTCCAGAACTGGGAAAATCCCCAGATTAAGTTCCATGTCAAGGTCGACCAGTCCCGCGCCCGCCGCGTGGGCGTAACCTCCACAGATATTGCCGTGGCTTTGAATAACTTCATGGATGGTGTCGTACTGACCGAATACCGGGAGGGGGACACGATTATTCCCATTGTTGCCCGAGGCAAGGATGAAGAGCGCGCGTTGGTCAGCAATATCTGGGAACTCGCTGTTTTCTCCTCATCCACCGGCAACAGTGTGGCACTGGGACAGGTGGCGGAATTGGAGGGGCTGGGAGAGTACAGCCGGATAAAGCGCCGTAACCAGGTGCGCACGATTACTGTGCAGGCCAAACACCCACATTTAAAAGCGGATCAGATCCATAAGCGTATGTTACCGGTTCTCGAATCCCTGCAGTCTTCAATGCCTCCAGGGTACTTCATTGAGTTGGGTGGCGAGCTGGAGGGCTCATCTGAGGCGCAGGGACATCTGGCGACTTGGATGCCGTTGGCGTTTGCCCTTATTTTTGCCTTGATCGTATGGCAGTTCAACTCAATCAGGCGGGCCGCGGTCATTATGCTCACGATTCCTCTCATCATTGTGGGTGCCACCATCGGTCTGCTCACCATGCAGGCCGTGTTTGGATTTATGACCATTCTCGGTCTGTTGGCACTGGCAGGAATCATTATCAACAATGGCATCGTCATGATCGACAGGATTGAGGAAGAGCGGCTGATTGGGACACCCCCCTATGAGGCTGTCGTACGTTCAGCCCTGTCCCGACTTCGCCCCATCCTGTTATCGGTCTTCACGACAGTGCTTGGCTTGCTACCTTTGATCGTATATCGGGATATTCTCTTCTACGGCATGGCCTCAATGATGGTTTTTGCGCTAATGGTGGGCACGGTTCTCACACTCGGTGTGGTGCCTCTCCTGTACACCCTATTTATGAAGGTGAAGATCCCACATGCGGTCTGATCGAGCGGGTTTTTCGGATTTATGAGACATAACCGATGAGCTTGTGCCCGATCGCTTCGGTCTAGTTCTCAGACTGCCCGTTTTTGAATTCCTTTCCTGTCAGGGTGGCAAGAAAGGCTGCGATATCGGCAATCTCATCCTCTTTGAGCTCGATATCCAACTGGATGCTTCCCATGGTACGGATGACATCCTCCAGGATTTTACCGGAACCGTCATGAAACCAGGGACCGGTGATCGCCACATTGCGCAGTGATGCAACCTTGAACATCATCTCATCCGCTTCGTCTCCGGTCACACGGTGCCGTCCCTTATCCTCTGTATTGTGGAAGTCTTTGTAGACACCCAGTTTCTCGATCAGTGTGCCACCCAGCATGGGACCATCGTGGCATCGAATGCAGTTATGTCGGATGAATCTGGTAAGCCCCGACTGTTCCTGCGTCGTCAGTGCCGATTTATCTCCGCGCATGAAATCGTCGAAGCGGGATTCACTGCGCAGGGTGCGTTCGAAAGCGGCGATGGCCTCTGCCAGATTGGCATAGGAGAGGGGAGGGGTGTCGTCCGGATATGCCTTGGCGAAGGCTTCGACATACTCTGGTATCGCGCCGAGTTTCTTCACCACGCTCTCTTCATCGGGCATGCCCATCTCGATCGGATTCAGTATCGGCTGGCGTGCCTGATCGGCCAGGTCCGCCGCGCGGCCATCCCAGAACTGTGAACTTTGCCACCCGGCGTTCAATACGGTGGGGGTGTTGCGGTTTCCGAGTTCCCCGCGGGCTCCCGGCGAAGTGGGGAGGTTGTCCATGCCGCCCCTGCCGTCCCCAAGCGGATGACAGCTCGCACAGGACTGGGTGTCATTGATGGAGAGGCGGGTGTCGAAATAGAGCTGCTTTCCCAGTTCGATGCGTGCCGGCGTGTCGTTTTCGCTACCGGGCATGGTCTGGGGCAATGCTTCGAAGTAGCGGTTGGCCTTCCTGATGAGGCGATCGGTTTTATCCGCCTGCACGCCGGTGCCGAACAGGAACAGAAACGATACAACAATTAGACTGACCTTTTGATTCATTTCGATTCCCATCAATCAAATAGAAAGGATCGGGTATCGCCTAATGTACGGTGTACCCCATGGCATCTTGCGCAGATGATCACGGCAGCCTCGCCCAGCTTTTTACCTGTCGATTTCGGCTGTTGCCGGGTCAGCGCCTCATCCAGTTCATCGAGCGTACGGGAGCTGGCGTCGCCAAGTATCCGCAGGCGGGGTAGTTCATCTTTGTGACAGGACCCGCAGCTCTCACCCAATCGATACAGTTGCCCCCTGAGCTGTTGGGAGGCCTTCGCCGCACGCGCCCATTGTTTGTCTTCACTGGCGATCTTGATGCGGTTGACCGTCCGGGACAAGGCATCCATGTGAGTGCCGTAGTCCTTCAAGATGCCCTGTTCGTCAGCAATCTGGATGTGGCTGAAATCCGGCGAGCGGTATCGCAGCGCGGCAAGGGCACGATACTCCCGGTGACAGTTTCGGCAGTTGCGCTGAAGCCGTGAAACAGCACTGGTGACGGTTTTGAAATCTCCCAACCGGGCAGCCGTTTCCAACCGTGTAGCCTCGTCGAGTTCCACCTCATCCCGCCACTCCGGCACCATATCGGGCAGCTTGCGAAAATGCTCGACGAACTTGCCGCTCCACTTCTTGGTCAGCATCAGATCCTGCTCGGCGGCATACTCGTCTATAGCCTGCAATTCACGTCTCAGGGCGAACATGGTATGAAGCCAGACCTGTCGCTTGTTTTCAGGTTTGTACCACTGTGATAGGGAGTCGGGCAGCAGTGTGACGTTGCGTTCCTCTTGCGCGACGGATGGACTGTTCTGACTCGTCAGCAGGAGGGTGAAAATGCCGACGAGCCAGAACTGATCTCGATATCTCATTTTATCTTTGGTTTTCCAACTGGACGAAGCGGTTGATCGTGTAAAGTATTTGGGGCTGGCGTGAAATGGTGCTCTCTGGCAGACAAACACGGATATCTGACTATTCTACAACGTGTACGACACCCTTCATCTGGTGACTTTCATGGTGAGGTTCACAGATATAGTGGTAGCTACCCGGTTTATCGAAAGTGCGTTCCCTGATATCGCCGGGGAAGAAGTAATCGCCGGGCTCCTCACCAAGCACCTCAAACCAGGCACTGTGATACTGGCGTTTCTCGTGGTTTTCCCAGCGCACGGTGGTACCGACCTTGACGGTGATCTCCTCCGGCTGGAATTTATAGTCTTTCGCAATGACCGTGACCGTCTCTCCGGCCAAGGTGTATGGCGCAACAAACAGCCCCAACAGCAACAGGATTATGTTAGCTCGAAACATAATGGTTACCTCTGTTCGTCATCTGCCGTTCCCGTTCCTTTGGTGCGGAGAACTCTGCGGTTACTGCGCCACGGCGTTGATCTCCGCATCCGGGTTATCCAGCCCCAGTTTATAGCCGAGTGAGACATGATGGAAGCGGCTGTCGGTATAGTCATCGTGGATCGCAAATCCGAAATTGTAGACTGTCCCCTTTTCGATGTTAACATCGTCGGATAGTTCAGATTTCAGCTTGCGCTTGAAAGTGGCGGTCCAATATCCCGCCTCCTCCGTGATACTCCCCTGTAACGCTTGACCTCCCGTCATGATGCGCTGTTCCAGGACATAGCCGTTCTCCACACTGCCGTTGCCGCTGCTTATCCGTATCAGATCCATGGTTTTATGGGCATCGAGTTCCGCCTGAAGGGCGGCATTGTCTTTCAACTTGTCCCAGCCGCCCAGTTTCTTACCGCGCCGGCCTTTCTCCTCGACCTTGGTGCGCGACTCCTTGATGTATTTGGTCACCCCCTGGCTGAAGTCGAGTGACAGACCTGAGGCTGCCGGATCCTCTGGATGTCCCGGCATGGTGCGCAGGTCTTCGTGGCAGGTGCCCCAACAACCGGCCTGGGAGGCGTATTCCACCTCATCGGTTGCCAGCATGAACGCCAGTTTCACCTGATTGTCGGGGTCCATCTTGCCGCCATCCACGAAAGGGACGGGAACATGCTCGGTGCCTTCCCACTGGAAACGCAGATAGAGATTCTCACCGTCGTGGGTGGCCTGGACCGTCACCGGGATTGCCGCGCGCTTGCCTTCTGGCGGTGTCGGTTCGGCCTTCTGACCGGTAACCATCTTCTCGCCCATATCGGCAGTCTCTTTGTCGTGACAGACTGTGCAGCGATCACCGGCGCGGAAAGGTCTGGCGCCACCGTGGTACTTACCTACCAGGGTCCACTCCATCGAGGTCTGACCGGGATAGAAGAGGGTAATCTGGCGCTCTCCCGTTTTTGACCAGTCCACACCGCTGTCCACTTCATCCCCGGCGGAAGCCGTTGCCTTTTGCGGTGTCGCTGCGGCGACAGCTGCGGTGACCTTGGCTTTTACCGCATTGAGTTCGGCCTGGTCGTTGTCCAGCGCCAGCTTGTAACCGAGTGAAACGTGGTGAAAACGTGCGTCGGTATAGTCGTCATGGATGGCGAAGCCAAAGTTGTAAACAGTACCGGGCTCAAGGGAGATATTGCCCGTACCCGTGGATTTAAGGGGGCGTTTGACTTCAACGGTCCAGAGACCCGCTTCCAGCCAGCCTTGGGCATCGATTTTGCTGCCGTCGTCCATGATGCGTTGCTCAAGCACGTAGCCGTTTTCTGTTTTACCGTTGCTGTTCCAGCGCACCAGGTCCATGTACTTGTGCGCATCCCGCTCCGCCTGGATGGCGGCATCGTCCTTCAGCTTATCCCAACCGCCGAGTTTCTTACCCCGGCGCCCTTTTTCCTCGACCTTGGTGCGTGACTCCTTGATATATTTCGTCACACCGTTGGAGAGATCCAGGTTGAGACCGGCGGCAGCGGCATCTTCGGGGTGTCCGGGCATGGTTCTCAGGTCTTCGTGGCAGGTACCCCAGCAACCGGCCTGGGAGGCGTATTCCACCTCATCGGTCGCCAGCATCAGGGCCAGTTTGACCTGGTTGTCCGGATCCATCTTGCCACCGTCCACGAAGGGGACCGGGACATGTTCCGTGTCTTCCCACTGGAAACGCAAATAGAGATTCTCATCATCATGGGCGGCCTGGACGGTTACGGGGATCGACCCTCGCTTGCCAACGGGTGGTGTGGGTTCCGCTTTCTGCCCGGTAACCATCTTCTCGCCCATGTCGGCAGCCTCTTTATCGTGACAGACTGTGCAGCGATCACCGGCGCGGAAAGGTCTGGCGCCACCGTGATACTTACCCACCAGGGTCCACTCCATGGAGGTCTGACCGGGATAGAAGAGGGTGATCAGACGTTCCGGAGAACCGCTCCAATCGACACCGAAACCGCGAGTGGCAACGGCAGGTACTGTAGTGTCATCTGTCTGATTCGATTTGACCGCGGCAATTGCCCGGGCAACAGCGGCATCGATCTTTTTCTGTGCAGCCAATGCCTGCGCCTTACGGCGTTCACGCTCTTTCTGGGCCTCCTCCTGGCGGGCTTTTTCCGCCTCGGCCTCAGCCGCTTCGGCACTTGCGAGACCTGCTTTGAACGATTCCGGTATCTCGAATTTATAGGCTTCGACAGGTTTTGCCCACTCCTCCAACTCCTCTTCGCTGATCTCTTTATGGACTGGCTTGTGGGCGATACCTTTATGGCAATCGATACAGGTGTTGCCTTTCTCCATGGCGAAGACGTGTTGGTTGCGGGCACGCGGTTTCTGCTTTTCGGGATTCATCGTGTCCCAATCGTGGCAGTTGCGGCACTCTCTCGAATCCGTCTCCTTCATCGCCTGCCAGACCCGCCGTGCCATGGTCAGCCGATGAGCTTCAAACTTTTCAGGGGTATCCACAGTCCCCATGATTTTGTGCCAGATTTCATTACTGGCCTTTATCTTTCTAACGATTTTGTGCACCCAGGGACGGGGGACATGGCAATCCGGACAGCTCGCGCCCACGCCACTGCGGTTACCGTCGTGTGCCGTTCCCTTGAACTCGGCATAGACATTCTCCTCCATCTCATGGCAGGAGATACAAAATTCCATGGTATTGGTGGCTTCCATCACGGTATTGAAACCGCCCCAGAGCACCACACCGATGATCATGAACAGGACAGCACCACCCAGGGTCGCGCCAAAGGCGACTTTACGTGAAAGCAGGCTTTTGAATAAAGAGTGCTGATGCATCGCTTTCCCCGTTCAGGTCACAATGGTCAGGTGACACACCACTATTGGAGATTGTGTGGTGCAGGTGTTGGTGTATGCCAGGCGGACACGAGGCTAAGCCTCGTGTCCACCCAGTCTTCAGTTACGTGCGTGTAACCTTGCGGTCATCAAGTGACGTGATTGACCCGGTTGTGCACGTTGAACTTACCGGTCGGTGCGAACAGACCTTTAACACGGGCCTTCTCTTCGAGTGTCTTGGCATCGAAGATGATGATCTCACCATTCGGTTCCTTGCTGTCCTTACGATTCCAGACAGAGGTCCAGACCTCAGAACCATCGTTGTTGAACTCGATATGGACAGCGGCATAGCCGGCCTTTTCGGTCAGGCGGATAGTTTTGACGATCTCGCGGGTCTCCTTGGAGATGACCTGTATGGACTGCTGGACTTCGGGCTCGGGATGCTTGGTCTGATCCGCCCAGACATAGTCACTCTTCGGATGGGTGCGGATAAAGACGCCTGGACCGTCGGTTTCAGTCTCATAGCAGACCTTCCATGCCTGATCGGCATGACCTTTCGGATCGTTACCCCAGGCAGTGACCTTGCCGACACCAAGATGCACGGTGCCACCGACAGGACCACACTTCGGATCGACCCAGTTGGCGCCCGGACCGGGATGCGGCAGCTTGTCAACGTCAATCAGCTTGGTGAGCTTCTGGGTTTCGGTGTCTACAACAACCATCTTGTTGGAAGCGTTTGCCGCGATCTGGAAGTAACGGCCTGTTGGATCGTAGAAACCGTCATGCAGGAACTTGGCGGTATCCATCTTGGTGATCTTCAGGTTGTCGATGTCGCTGTAGTCGACCTGCCACATCTGACCCAGCTCCTTCATGGAGACCAGCCAGCTGGGGTGGTTGGGCGTATCGTAGATAGCCGCCACACGGGACTCGTTGACATACTCGCCGTCCACATTCACACCGCGGGCGGAGACCACTTTCAATGGTTCCATGGTCATGGCGTCAGCAATGACGAAGTGGGGTGGCCAGTAGCCCCCGCCAACCACATACTTGCCATCGCCGGATACCGCCACGTCACGAGCGTCATAAGCGATCTGAACTTCGGCAACCTTCATCTTGTCAGGTGTCTGCCACAGATCGATCTTGGTCAGCTTGCCGTCACGGCCCTGGGTGTACCAGAAGCGGCCGGGATTTTTGGCATGCAGGGTGTTGTGATGCTCGGCGGCTTTCAGTACATGTACCGCATAGCCGGTGGGTACGTGAGCGACCACCTCTTTTTTGTCACCGTCGATAACCGCTACCTTACCCACATCGCGTTCGATGACGAGGAAGAAGTTTTCCCAGTTACGTCCATGCATAGGCTTGGTGGGATAATCCTTGGGTTCAACAAAAACCTTGTGACGCTCTTTCATCAATGCCAGGGACATCTCAGGTGGAATGGGTGCTTCCATCTGAATGTAGGTGGCCATCTTCTTGATCTCATCTTTTGTCATGATATCGTCGAAGTTGTTCATGCCGCCTTCAGTACCGAAACTGATGATTTTTTCGAGACGCTCTTGTCCCAGCTTCTGGGTCTCCTTCGGCTCCAGATTCTTACCGGTCGCGCCTTTACGCAGGGTGCCATGGCAACCTGCGCAACGCTGGAAGTAGGTAGTCTTGGATGCTTCGAAGTCTGCTTCGCTGAGAGTTGGCGTGGCTGCTTGGGCGGATAACCCTAAGCCACTGATGGATATGCCGATTGCCATTGATAGTGCACTTGCGTTTAAAATAGAGTGTGCGCCTGGCCGGGAACTTTTGATCATTGGAGAAATCCTCCCTTCTTGTCGATTACGCAAGACAGATTAAGCGCCCGGTCGGGCGTACTCACCTTGACAAATGTCAAATCAAAAAATGTCCATTTCTCCGATAGTCTGATTCACGGTTCTGGAAGTGTGAACTCGAATTGATACGGATCAAGGCTAAAAGGAACCTGAGTGAGATGATCCCGACAGGCGGGGTGTGCCTGCTCAAGAACACCGCTTTTCCGTTAGACAATCCTTTGGGGATATCCATTATGCGTAAGAGCTTAAAGACCTTTGGCCTCTCCCTCTTCATTGTGCTGGCCTTTCTGGTTATCGGTATCGGCTTTCTGTTCGGTATCGACAATCCGGTCCCCTGGATCATGATCGCCGTACTCTTGGCTTTACCGGTTATCCACAAAAAAATGACATCCCGCGATTTCGTCTCCTGGGACGACAACTTGAGCGTAGGGATTCAGGCGATAGATGACGATCATCAAAAGCTCTTGACACTCATCAACAATCTGCAGACGGCGGTGCTCTATCCCACTGGTGAGTCCTTTGAACGCCAGGCGTTGAGTGACCTGGTCGACTACACTAAATACCACTTTGCGCGTGAAGAGAAACTGATGAGTGAAAACGGATATCCGGAATACGAGGACCACAAGAAGCAGCATGAAGAGATGATTGCCAAGGTGTCCCGCTTTTTGGACTCCTATGAAAAGGACCGCGAATCCACTATCGATGAACTGAACAGCTTCCTCAAGAGCTGGTTGATCGACCATATTGCAGGAACCGACCAGAAATACAGTGAGTTTCTTAGAGAGAAGGGTATTCGATAATCAGGTTGAACTTGTGCCCGGTATACTCAATACATATACGGCCGGTTTTTAATCTATGCGGGTCAATTGCCTCTATTGCGGCGAGTCAATCGCAGATGACATCGATCATTGTCCACACTGCGGTGCTCCCTCGCACTATCAAAAAAGAGGTTTTCGCATCGGTGGCAGGGAGAAGTTTCTTATATTCTTTGTGGTGCTGTCCGCTGCGACCTTGATTATTGCCTTGTTGTTGCCGAGGTAGCGGAGACATCAAGCCAACCAAAAAGATAGGGTGGAGGCCCGGTTGAACAAAACAGGATTAGATCCCGCTAAAGTCACACCCTCCGATCTCACCGCAGCCATTAAGTCAGGTTGGGGCATATTTCGCGCTGCGCCATTGCCAAGCGCGGCCTATGCGTCGGTCGCGGCGCTGATAGGTCTATTACTTCTCTATGCTGTCGGTGAACTCGGTATCTCCCCCATGTCGCTGCCGTTTGCCGGTGGTTTCATGTTGATAGCGCCGGCGATGCTGGGTGGTTTTTTTCAACTGGCCTCGAGGATACAGGCACATCAGGAAGTGTCGCTAGCCACGCCTTTTTCAGCATTTCTGCATACACCCTTGCAAACCTGGATGGTTGCACTTTTCTGCGCCTTCATCTTTTTGATCTGGATAACTGATGCGGGCGTACTCTACAGCTTTATCATCGGCGGTACCGATCTCCCCTATCAACTGCCATGGTTTCTGCAAGTGGATGAATCAATCACCAGTTTCTGGTTCTGGGGTGCATTGATGGGGTCTGTACTCGCATTCATCATCTTCTGTATCTCTGCATTCTCCGTTCCCTTGCTTTTCGAAGGCAGGGTGGGGTTGGTGCAGGCGGTTCACGCCAGTGTGCGCGCCGTCTTCAGAAACTTCGTCACCACTATGCTGTGGGCGGTATTACTCAGTCTCTCGATCCTGATTGCCATCATGCTGCTGCCCTTGTTGCTGTTGGTTCTGCCGGTTATGGCGTACGCCAGCTTCGCCCTCTATCGTCTTGTTTTTCCTCAAACAAGTTGAGTTAACGATCAACCCATTATTTACTGCATGCGGCTTTGTTCAGGCGCCCCATTTGACACATGTCAAGGTAGGGAAGGGTGTCTGTTTTCTAATAGCGGGGACTCAATCAAGACAGGCCTGGGAGGAGAGTGATGGCACAAGCGTTCACGAAGGAGATGTCACGGAACATCTTTTACGGGGGTACGGCGTTTTTCTTTCTGTTGTTTTTGGCGTTGACCTTTGACACCCATCTGGCGCTGCCGGACCGGGACAATCGCGAGGCATTGGACCCGACCACGGAGCGGGGGCAGATGATTGCCCTGGGGAAGAAGGTATGGGAGGAGAACGACTGCATCGGCTGTCACACGCTGCTGGGCGAGGGGGCCTATTTTGCGCCGGAGCTGGGCAATGTTTACCAGCGTTACGGTAACAGCAAGGAGGCGATCATGGCGTTCATCAAGGGACGTCCGGTGGAGGGGATACCGGGTCGTCGCAGCATGCCGCAGTTCAACCTGAGCGATGAGGAACTGAAGGCGGTGGCGGAGTTTCTGCAGTACAGCTCTGAGATCGACACGGCGGACTGGCCGCCGAACATTCAGGGTTAGTGGTGCTGACAGAGTAGAGACAAGCTGAGGAGAAGACGATGACGTTCAAATATCAATCCCAGGCGGTGGCGATGCCATATTTTATCGCGGCCATTGGCCTGTTTGTGGCGCAGATCCTGTTTGGTCTGATTATCGGGCTGCAGTATGTATGGGGTGATTTTCTGTTTCCGGAGATTCCGTTCAACGTGGCGCGGATGGTGCACACCAATGCCTTGATCGTGTGGTTGCTGATGGGCTTCATGGGGGCGGCCTATTATCTGATTCCGGAGGAGTCGGAGACGGAGCTGCACATGCCGTGGTTGGCGACGCTGACCTTCTGGGTGTTTCTGGTGGCGGCGGCGCTGACGGTGGCGGGTTATCTGCTGGTGCCCTATGCGACGCTGGCGGAGATCACCGGTAACGATCTGTTGCCGACCATGGGGCGTGAGTTTCTGGAGCAGCCGACGATCACCAAGCTGGGGATCGTGGTGGTGGCGCTGGCGTTTCTGTTCAACATCGGCATGACGGTTCTGAAGGGCCGCAAGACGGTGGTGAGTCTGGTGCTGCTGATGGGCCTGGTGGGTCTGGCGGTATTCTTTCTGTTCTCGTTTTTCAACCCGGTCAACCTGGTGCATGACAAGTTCTGGTGGTGGTGGACGGTACACCTGTGGGTGGAAGGCGTGTGGGAGCTGATTCTCGGTGCGATTCTGGCCTTTGTGCTGATCAAGGTGACCGGTGTGGACCGTGAGATCATCGAGAAGTGGCTCTACATCATCATTGCGATGACCCTGATCACCGGTATTGTGGGGACGGGGCATCACTACTACTGGATCGGCACGCCGGAGTACTGGCAGTGGTGGGGCTCGGTCTTTTCCGCGCTGGAGCCGATCCCGTTCTTCATGATGACGGTGTTTGCCTTCAACATGGTGAACCGGCGGCGGCGCAACCATCCCAACAAGGCGGCGACCCTGTGGGCGCTGGGCACGGCGGTGATGGCGTTTCTGGGCGCGGGCGTGTGGGGCTTTCTGCACACCCTGGCGCCGGTGAACTACTACACCCACGGCACCCAGATCACGGCGGCGCACGGTCACATGGCGTTCTACGGGGCGTATGTGATGATCAACCTGGCGATCATCAGCTACGCGGTGCCGATTCTGCGGGGCCGCGAGGCCAACAGCGAGCAGGCGCAGGTGGTGGAGATGTGGGCGTTCTGGCTGATGACGGTGTCGATCGTCTTCATCACGCTGTTTCTGACCGGTGCGGGGATCCTGCAGGTCTATCTGCAGCGTTTCAGCGACACGCCGCTGTCGTTCCTGGTGGTGCAGGACAAGATCGCGCTGTTCTACTGGCTGCGTTTCTTTGCCGGTGTGGTGTTCCTGGGCGGTCTGGTGGTCTACATCTGGAGCTTCTTCATTCCAGGTGAGAAGACGGCGGCGGAGATGCCGGCGATGGAGCCCCAGGGTGAGGCGCGCGGCGCCGCGGAGGCTGCGGCCGGCTAGATAAACACGACTAACCGATAGCAACCCCCTGGCCGGACGGTGAGATGGCATCAACCCGTTCGGCTTTTTTTATGGGCAGGCTTTGAAGAAAAGAGAAGAAAAGGAAAGGCCGCTAATGGACGCCAGTCACCGCGAATGCACGCAAATAGTTTCATTGCGATCACTTGCTCATGGAAATAATGTTTGCGTTTATTAGCGGTGATTCGATTCCATTGGCGGCCCTATCTTCTAGCGGCAATAGGAACAGCTAATCATCCCACGATCCGAGATCGTGGCGCGAGAAGGAACCAGACTGAGGGCAGACCAGAGTTTATGCAAGACAACCGTGGTTTGTCCCTCTTTATTTCCCGGATGGGAAAATTTGCGGGTTTCAGGCTTGGGTTTTCTTTTGAAAGAAAAGTCGTGCCTGACCTATGGCCACACCGAGGATGGTGGCGATGCTCAAAGCCGTGACAGCAAAAATAAATACCGCTGATGCCATGATCAAGATGGGTGCTACATTCATGATGATCTCCAACTAGCAATCTGAAATTGAAAACATCTACAATCTCAAGGTGAATATTAGCATCTTATGGAATAATTGAAAACCGTATTAGTAATTAATTGTTAATTGATCAAGATCAACACAAGCCTGCCTTAATTCTCTTGACTTGGTGAATGTCGCAGAATCGATGTTGACCTGTATGAATACTGGACGAGATACTCCAAGGTGCTCGGATAGTAGGTCCGTTTGGCACTGTAGTCCCGCTTTTTGGCTCCGTTTGATCTTTTCAACCTATAAGCCTCGTTCTAGCGGTTGTGCTCTTGACGCACGAGGAAATAATAATGTTGAACATGGCATTCCGATCGCCAGTCTGGATTTTCGTTTTTCTTTTAACCCTCTGTTTCTTCACTCCCGTTCAGAGTGCCGAGGGTAATCTGACCATCTTGGGTGAAACGCCACCACCGGGTTTCGACCCAGTCTCGGGGAAGCGCATCATCCCCAACGAACGCTGCCTGAAGTGTCATGGCGACGCGCATGAGAAGACCGATATCCGGGAAGACGGCACCATCGTCGATATCTACGCGGACCCGCAAAAGATCGAGAATAGCGTGCACGGTGAACAGTCCTGTACCAACTGTCACGCCACCATCGAGCGAGTACCGCATCGCGAGTCACCGGAGGTGGTCGTCGGCTGTGTGGAGTGCCACCGGGAGACCTGGAACAAGCATAGGAACGATCCCGACGAGAAGTACGAGCGCCTCGGCGTAGTGGTAGAAACCATCGATGCCTTCTACGACTCGGTACATGCCCTGCCCAACAAGCACGACCAGTCGGAGACCAACGCCACCTGCTACGACTGCCACGATGCCCATAACATCGGAACCCTGGGCAGCCACCAGCGCGCCGAGCACCGCCTGAAGAACCCGGAGGTGTGTGGTGAGTGTCACAAAAAGGAACTCAACGACTACCGGGAGTCCGACCACGGCAAGGCGGTGCTGGAAGAGGGCGACAGCGAATCCGCCGTCTGCTCAGACTGCCACACTACCCATACCATCAGCTCACCCGACACCGATCAGGCCAAGCTGGCGATCACCAAGAATTGCGGAGACTGCCACAAGGAGGCGCAGCGTACCTACTTCGACTCTTATCACGGCCAGGTGCATCGACTTGGTTATACCAATACCGCCAAGTGTCACGACTGTCACGGCAGCCACAAGATCAAGGGCGAAAATGATCCGACATCGGAGATCCACGCCAACAATCGTCTGGAAAACTGCAGGGTCTGCCACGAAGATGCCAATGAAAACTTCCTGACCTTCTGGCCGCACGGTGATGCGGACGACAGAGAGAGATATCCGGGTCTGTGGTTCTTCAAGATCTTCATGCAGACGCTGATCTTCTCGGTCATGGCCTTTTTCTGGGTCCATGTGGTGCTGTGGCTCTACCGCGAGGTGATGGACCGTATCCAGGGTAAGGGTTTCAACGAGGATCTGGATAATCCCGATGTGATCTATTTCCGCCGTTTCCCGACCGTTTGGCTCTGGATCCACGCGCTGTTCGCCATCTCCACCATGACCCTGATTCTGACCGGAACCACCCTGCTGTTTTCACATACCGGTTGGGCCAAGGCGGTGGTGGTTTTCCTCGGCGGAACGGAGATGGAGGGCATTATCCATCGTACCGCGGCCGTAATCTGGCTGGGTATTTTCCTGGCCCACCTGACCATAGCCGTCAGCAACATCTGGAGCAAGCGCGATAGCTTCAAGTGGTTCGGCAGCACCTCTATGCTGCCCAACTGGAAGGATTGGGATGACCTGAAAGGCATGTTCAAGTGGTTCATCGGCCAGGGTCCGCGTCCCGAGTTCACTCACTGGACCTATTGGCAGAAGTTCGACTACTGGGCACCTTTCTGGGGTGCGGCGATAATCGGTTCATCCGGTATCATGCTGTTCGCGCCGGAGACGACCGCCATCATCCTGCCGGGCTGGATGTTCAATATCGCCACCCTGGTACATGCCGAGGAAGCGCTGCTGGCGGCCATCTTCCTCAACTCCGTGCACTTCTTCAACGTGCACTTCAGGCCTGAGCGTTTCCCGATGAGCACGACCATCTTCACCGGTAAGATCCCCATCGAGGAGTTCAAGCACGATCACCGTCTCGAATACGAGCGGTTGCTTGAGAGCGGGGAACTGGACAGGCATCTGGTCAGACGTCCCTCGCGCCGTTCAGATCTGGCGGCCTCCTTCATCACCACTGTGCTGATCATGACCGGTCTGGCCCTGCTGACCCTGGTGCTGATCGGCCTGATGACCAAACCAAGCTGATGGGGGCGGATAACATGTTGAGAAACGATACGATGAGCAAGAAAGTTCGCAATCTACTCCTGGTTTTACTGGTGTTGCTTCCGACGGTTGCCCTGTCGGGGCCATCGGGCCAGGCGCTGGCCTTCACCTGCGCCGGCTGCCATGGTACCGATGGATCCAGCGTCGGCCCCTCCAGTCCCTCCATCGCAGCGATGGATCCGGATGTTTTCATCGATGCCATGCAGGCCTACAAGCGTGACCAGCGCAATTCCACCATCATGAACCGGATTGCCAAGGGCTACAGCGACGAGCAGATCAAGGCCATGGCCTGGTTCTTCGCCAAGCAGGAACTGCGTCTTTACACCCAGAAGACAGATCAGCAACTGGTAAGTCTCGGTGAAAAGCTGCACACCAGCCATTGCGAGAAGTGCCATGAAGAGGGTGGTCGTCCGGGCGACTCCGGTACCCTTGCCGGTCAGTGGATGCCCTATCTCGACTACAGCATGCAGGATTTCATCGACGGCAGGCGCCCCTACCCGAGAAAGATGAAACGAAAGGTGGATGCCGCTATTGAGGAGCAGGGCGAACAGGCCATGCCCGCACTGATCCACTACTACGGCAGTCAGCACTGATCGCGGAGAAGGAACAATAACCATGAATAAAATCAATCGCAGAGATTTCATCCGCTTGGGTGGAGGCCTGACCCTGGCGGGTACCTCGCTTATGCTTCCAACCCTTGCCCTGGGAGCCGCTCCCAGGGTGGTGGTAGTGGGTGGTGGCGTAGGGGGCTGCACTGCCGCCAAGTACCTGCGCAAGCTGAATCCAAACCTGAAGGTCACCCTGATCGAAGCCAAAAAGCAGTACACATCCTGTTTCATGAGCAACGAGGTATTGAGCGGCGACCGCACCCTGGATTCCATCACCTTCGACTACGAAGGACTCAAACGGCATGGTGTGGAGATCGTCATCGACAGGGTCACGGCCATCGAACCGGCAAATAAGCAGGTCGCCACCGTCGACAGCGGTACATTCGAATATGATGCATGCGTGGTCTCCCCCGGCGTGGATTTCAAGTGGGACGCCATCGAGGGCTACGATGCAGCGGTCTCCGAGACCATTCCCCACGCCTGGTATGCCGGTCCTCAGACACTCACCCTGAGGCGGCAGATCGAGTCTATGCCGGAAGGGGGCAGGGTGATCATCGTTGCGCCGCCGAATCCCTACAAGTGCCCGCCCGGGCCCTATGAGCGGGCCGCGCAGATAGCCATGTACTGCAAGCACCATAAACCGAGGGCGAAGATTCTCATCCTCGATCCCAAAGACGCCTTCTCCAAGCAGGGGCTGTTCAGGCAGGGCTGGTCGAAGCTCTATGGCTTCGGTACCGATAACGCCATGATCGAATGGGTCGGCGCAGCGGGCGGCGGCACAGTGGAGGAGCTCGATCCTTCAACCCGCACCCTGCAGGCTGAGGTCGAGGAGTTCACCGCCGACGTGATCAACATCATTCCACCCCAGAAGGCAGGTAAGGTGGCCTACGCCTCAGACCTGGTGGAAGGTGACTGGTGCCCGGTCAACAAGCGGACCTTCGAATCGAAGCGTCACCCCGATGTCTATGTGCTGGGCGACGCGTCGAGTGCCGCCAAGATGCCGAAATCGGCCTATGCCGCCAACTCCCAGGCCAAAGTCGCCGCCGCCGCCATCGTCACCAAGTTCAATGGCGCGGATCCCGGCGATCCGACCTTCGTCAACACCTGCTACAGCATTCTGGGTGAGGAGCACGGAATATCGGTGGCCGCGGTCTACACCCTCGACGAAGCATCCAACACCATTCTGCCTATCAAAGGCTCGGGCGGTCTTTCACCCATGGATGCATCGACCGAGCAACGAAAACGAGAGGTCAAGTACGCTCACAGCTGGTTCAAGAACGTCATCAACGACATGATGGAATAGGTCACGGCACACGTGCTGCCAGGGATGGCATCGGGTCACTGGAATCAGAGATATTAACTGTTTCTGCAGGTGATGAATCTTGAAGCAATCCTGATCGGGCCTGTCACCGTCATCGTCTATATCGATACAGAAAGGCCTCTTGATATTGCACATTGAATTCCACTACGTGATTGACAAGGTCTTCTGCAGCCGAATCGTGATACATATGATCTCCTCATAAAGACAGGGAAGTCTGCTTTTTCCAGTTAGACATCTAAATGGGGTCGTGGCAGCTACCGAAGTTTGACCCCTGAATAAGCGCTGATGTATTCTTTGACGTGTTTACGATTCTATCGCCTTGCATTGACAGGGACGGAGTTTTCTCAAGGATAGACAAATGGTTACGCTAAAACCGCTCAACCTCTCGCTGATATCCATCAGCACTATTTCCAGTCATGGTCAGTCCTCTGTGGGCTATCTCAATGCTACGAACATCCGTACCCATAACATTATAAATATCCACCGAGATAGGACAGACTCTTCCTATCTTCATTAACAAAGTGTCTGTCTACTTAGCTATTAACTGTAAAAAATGAAGAAGTACGTTTTTAGAGTAGGTGTTCAAGTCGAGCCAATGGAGGGAACCCAGTTGCCGGAAGACTGTGCTGGTGCCTATGTGAATGTTTATTTGGGTGCGGATGAAATAAGGGAAGCGATCGAACGAGTCGAGATAGAACTGCTCAATGATTGTTATATGCCTGTACTTACTTACGAAGCATATCAGCTGGATCTAGAAGAAAGAGATTATGATACAGATGAAGAAGGATATCCTGGAAATGCAGATCTAATTCACCTTCAGGAGAATGGTGGTATTTGGTATGGCCCTTTTAATCTATATCCGCCAGAAGATATTCAGCTCCAGTGAGTATTTCTGTTAAAAGTTTATAAGGAGACGTGGGGGTCTCGTTATAAAACTGTTAGAAGCAATAATGAAGATTGCAGGATTTCAATGGAAGAAAAATTCAGTCAATAGGAGTGACTAAAATATGAGGATTTTATTTACGTTTTTATTGTTTATTTCTTATCAGGTAAATGCAGGGAAAGACCAAGCTATTGCTCTTATGAATGCAGGCAAATACAAAGAAGCAGTCATAGAGTTAGAATCACTCGCCTCGGGTGGAGATGATGTCGCAATGGTAACGATAGGCAATTTGTACTATGAAGGCAAGACTGGAAGAGTAAAATACAAAGAAGCTTACGAATGGTGGTTTAAAGCATATCAAGCCGGCAATGTTGATGCGTTATCAAATATTGGAGTTCTCTATCGTGACGGTAAAGGTGTAAAAGAAAATCTGGAGATTGCATACGACATATTTGTTATTATTCATATGAAAGGTCTGGGCAATCAGAGTACGCAAATTCGCAATGGTGGCAACCTGGATAAAACCATTGCTAAATTGAGTCAAGATAGAATTAAAGACGCACTATGCTATTCAGAAGAATATGTTTCACGTTATATTGAAACAAAAGGTAGTCAAACTAAGCCAACAAAACAAGAAGAAGTAAAATTGAAAGATAAGAACTGGTGGCTTCCTGGAGAACTCCCCATATATGAGTGCACATCAGGAAGTTCCTATAATAAAATCAAGCCGAAAACCAACCTGCACCAGCTGTCGACTATGCGTGCTGTTTACCGCTGATAGATCACTAGATGGCAAAAGGAGTCAAAAGGAGAAATGAAAGGGATTGGAATGGGTGCATTCGGTGCGTTTAGGCGCCGGCAGAAACCCACAAAAAAATGTAACCGATGTGGATTGCGATACACCATAGACAATGAAGAGTGTCCACACTGCAGTGGCTTATCGGATGGTGAAGTTAAAAATCTGAAACAGCGTTTTATATTAGAGCAAATAGCTAACAGTCGTCTTGGTACAAAAATGCTTTTGGCTGCGATTGTGTTACTCATGTTCCTTATCTTATTTATGGCAATATAAAAAACGGGTTCACGAACATAGTTGGACATAACAGCCAAAGGTTCATAACCATTTTTAAGGACAATAAAACAATAATCGGGTACCCTGAAATCATACTAGCAGTGTTTAATAATGAAAAAGGCGATTGTAAAAAGGAAACAAGCTTACCAAATCGAGATGAAGTGGCTCGAATTGTTCGCGTCGACAGTTAAGAAAAGCACGGGAAAGTATACCGTTGGCCACTTCAAGTGGGAAAACTTTTTGACCGGTTTACAAACAGCCGTGATCGGAAATAAGGCCTACGAGTATTATCATGCGCAAGATAGAGAAGATTATTACTTATTCAATGAATCAGTTTCAGAGATATGGGATTGTACTGACGAAACATTCCCGGATACTGCACCTGATTCAGGGGATTGGTATATATTTCCAAAAAGCGGCCGCTGGACTATGGTTTTCTCGCACGAAGATGTGGTGTTGTTTGCAAGGAATGAAGCATAACCTAATCACAAATTCGTCAGTCTCGATTTCGTTTTTTATTGAGTAATCTAATGTCCTTTTGCGTACATTAGCGGTGATTCGCGTCAATTTGCGGCCTTTCTTCACAAAAAACCCTCTATTGCAACATAGTAAGCCGAGCAATGAGATCCGGAAAGAGATAGACAAGCACGATCATGGCGGGGATGACGTAGAAATAGATACGCATGCTGTTGCGCAGCAGCCGGTTGGCGTCTTTGAGCTCCATGAAGTGATCGACGATCATACGGCCCTTGTAGGCAACGGTTAGGGTGATCACCAGGATCATGATCAAACCCTGATCGGGCGATTCGGCAATGGCTGCGCTGAGCAGGGTCAAACCCATCAGGATCAGCCAAATCATATCAACGGATTTTGTCTTGAACACCTGTTACTCCTATCAACGCAAAACATATAACAAGGGAAATATGACGATCCACGCCAGATCGATCATATGCCAGTAGACGGCGACCGCCTCCAGACCGCTGTGGTTATGCTGGGTTATTCCGCCCATCCTGATTCCCATAATAGCCCATAATATGGCACCGCTTCCCCAACCGACGTGCAGCAGGTGGTTGAAAGTGGTGTAGTAATAGACGGTAAAGAAGATATCCGTGTCGGTTGCCAGCCCGTGTTCACTGTTCCAGTGATACTCATAGAATTTGATGATCAGGTAGAGCGCACCCATTGCGACCGCCGACCAAAGCCAGCGTTGACACTGGTCGATCCGGCCGATCCTGATCGATTTAATCGCTTTGATGACGAAATAGCTGCTGGAGAGCAGGACCAGGGTATTCAATACGCCGGCGGTGGTATTCAGACGCAGCGGTCCGTCGGCGAAAAACTCCGGATTATGTACCTTGGCGATGAAATAGACGATGAACATCAGGGCGAACTCGGTCATTTCCGAGAGAATCCCGACCCAGATGGCCATGTTGCCGGGCACATGGTTCTTGACGGGTACTACTGCCTGTACTGGTGGGGCTATGGAATTAGACATGTAATGATTAAGGTCGGAGGCGGAATGCGCGCAGGCCTATCGATGTTGGGAGATGCCATTGTCTGTACACCTGCTGATAGTGCTTTGACAAGGATCAATTTATCGCAATTGCGCTGTAGGTAAATCCATGATTTTATTCAGGGTATTCAGCTTGATATTCATCAAGGTGAAGAATGGGGTCTGCTTTAGCATTGGGTTTGTGAATTTTCCTACAGGAGCAGTAATCCCCCGTGCAGGCCGAAGCAACGATTGAATCCAACCGCTTTCCCCCGGGTGATTTGGCGATATGGGTCTTCATACTGGCGGAGCTTGCTGCATTTGCCGCGTTTTTCGGCGCCTATGCCTTTACCCGCATGAAAAATGTGGATCTGTTCAACCACTATCAGAGCACCCTTGACAGCGATGCGGCGCTGATCAACACGTTTGCCCTGATCACCAGCAGCTATTTCGTGGTCAGGGCTGTGGCATCGATTCGCGAAGATGACAGTCGTGGCTGCGTGCATTGGTTGTTGGCGGCGCTGGCGATGGGGCTACTCTTCCTGATTGTGAAGGGACATGAGTATGTCCACCATATCGAAGCTGGCATCAGGCTGAGCACGAACACATTCTATATGTTCTATCTGTCGCTGACCTTTTTTCATTTCATGCATGTCATCATGGGTATGGTGATTCTTGCGGCAGTCGCGGTGAAGGCCAAAAGGGGTGGCTACAGTAACCGGGAGCATACGGGGGTTGAAACGGGTGCATCCTACTGGCATATGGTCGATCTGGTCTGGCTGATTCTGTTTCCCCTTGTCTATATCATGAGATGATCCACAATGACTAGACGAACCGCTTTTGGCATCCGTGCCTGTACCTGGGTCTGGCTGTTCATGATGGGATTGACGCTGACAACCTATCTGATCGGTCAATTCAGCCTGGGCGGCCTGGGAGTTTCGCTGACAGTTTTGGCTTTTGCCCTGATCAAAGGGCAGATGGTGGGTGACTACTTTATGGGTTTGAAACGGATCCAGGGTTTCTGGCGCTGGCCGGTCAGCCTCTGGCTGTTTCTTCCCGGTGGCTTGATCGGTGTTGCCTTTACCCTGGTCGGATGAGGAGATAGCGATGGAAAAACCTGTAATATTAAATACGCGTGAAAGCGACGAATCGCTTCCCTTCTATAAATCCCAGGCACGGGAAATCGAACTCTTCGAATATGGCTACAGACATCAGCTCCCCTTGCTGATCAAGGGTCCCACCGGATGCGGCAAAACCCGCTTTATCAACTACATGGCGGCCAAGCTCGACAGGCCTGTCTACACGGTTGCCTGTCATGACGACCTGAGCGCCGCCGACCTGGTGGGGCGGCACCTGATCGGCGAGAGTGGCACCTATTGGTCGGACGGGCCATTGACCCGTGCGGTCAGGGAGGGCGCCATCTGCTATCTGGATGAAGTGGTGGAGGCGAGAAAGGATACCACCGTGGTGCTCCATCCCCTGACCGATGACAGGCGCATTCTTCCCCTCGAACGCACCGGAGAGATTCTCAAGGCACCCCCGGAGTTCATGTTGGTTGTGTCATACAATCCCGGCTATCAAAATCTTCTAAAAGGCATGAAACCGAGTACCCGGCAGCGTTTCGTCGCACTCCGATTCGAGTTTCCCGCCCCGGAGCTGGAGCATGAGATTCTGATTGGAGAGACCGGCATCGATGGCGATATGGCCCGCCAACTGGTGCGTCTGGCCAATGCCATGCGGGCACTCAAGGATCACGATCTGGAGGAGGCGGCCTCTACACGACTGCTGGTCTATGCGGCCACCTTGATTCTGGGCGGCTATGAGCCGGTCGAGGCCTGCCGTTCCGCACTGGTCGAGCCACTCACAGACGATATGGAAACAGCGGCAGCCTTGATGGAGGTCGTCTATGCCACAATCGGGCGGTGACAATTATCCACAGGGAGACCCGCCGGGGTCGGCCATGGCTGTCACCGCAGAGTCTCTCTATTTGGCGAATCTGCTGTTGATACCCGGTATTGCATTTGCCATTCTGTTGGTGATCTATTTTAAGCAGGGCAAATCCTTACCGCCGCTTGCGCGATCCCATCTTGAACAGACCTTCTCGGCCTCTCTCTGGGCAGGCGTACTGCTGGTGATTGTCAACATCGTTATCCTTTTGCTTGGAGGTTATGACGGCGCCTATACCTGGATGGTGGTCATCATCTACTTTACGGTGTGCCACTCCACCTTGATTCTCATCGGTATGCTGGGTCTCGCCAAGGCGATGGCGGGAAAATGTTACCGCTATCCCCTTATCGGCAGGGCATTGCCCGAAGCGTGCCTGAGGATGTCCTGATGGGCGCCAAACCGCTTGGGCCAAGGGGAGACTGATGGAAGAGAAGATCGGTGAACTCTGGCACCGGCTGATCACCCGCCTGGCACAGGACCGCTATCCCGAGGCCGCGGTGCACCTGACCGATCTGAACCACACCCTGGGCATTCTGTTTCGCGCCTTCGGCGGCGATGGCGGACTGCGGGTCGAAACCGCCGGTGCAACTGAACACAATGCCAGGCGAGGCATGCTGCAGCGCATAGCCGGCAGTGCCACCAAGATTGAACTGGCCTGGCGCGATGAACATGCATTGCGCCTGCCCGAAGTCATCGATCTGTTTCCCCAGGGATCGCTTAACCGCGATCTCTATTTCTGGCTCGCGGCGCTGGCCGCATGTGATCGGGGCGAAAGCGAGCCATGGCTGGTAAAGAATCAGCAGCTGAGCAAACTGGCGCTGGAGAGATATCCGGGCATGCAAGCCCGTTACCGGCGTTTGCGGAATGCGCACCTGGCACAACGACCCGATCCGGAAACCCTGAAACAGGATGAGGCGCAACAGGAGCAGGCCATCAGACGTGCCCTTATCGATCCGGGTACTGTTGCACGATTACCGGTTGCCGGCCATGCGCCTTGGCCGGTACCGCTCTGGCTCCACCCGTCTCCTCCAGGGCTGGTTCATGGGAGTAATACCCAAGATCAGGAGAATGAATCCGGGGGTGAGTCGAAGGCTGTAAATGATGGCCGCAGCCGCCGGGGAGAGCGTACTGAGATGGCCGATGGCGATGGGGGATTGATCACCATCCGCATGGAGAACATTCTGAGCTGGGGTGAGTTCGCCAAGGTCGACCGGGGTGCCGAGGAGAATGAGGATCTGGATCAGGCCATGGAGGCGGCGGAACAGATGGAGCAGTTCAGCGTGACCCGTGACGGCAAATCCGTCGCATCGAAATTGAAGTTCGATCTTGACCTGCCGTCCGAGGCGTGTGACGACGAGATCGTGCAGGAGGGCATGTTGTTGCCGGAGTGGGACTGGAAGTACCAGGTTATGCAGGAGGCCCATTGCCGCATCATGACGCTGCAGACGGGGGATGCCCCGGCAATCGAACTGCCCGTTCATCTTACAAAGACTGCCAAGCAGCTGCGCGCCCAGTTTCAACAATTGATGCCGGCGCGCGTTTGGCTGCATGGCCAGGCGGACGGCAGTGAGATCGACATGGAGGCCTACCTGCGTTTCTCGGCAGAACGGAAAAGCGGTCATCTCGCCACTGCCGATAACCTCTACCGGGATCTGCGAACAGGCGCCAGGGATCTGAGCTGTCTGCTGATGGCCGACCTGTCACTCTCCACCGACAGCTGGATAGACAACCACCACCGTGTAATCGATGTGATTCGCGACAGCCTCTACCTGTTTGCCGAATCGCTTTCGGCAACAGGCGACAGGTTTGGATTGTACGGGTTTTCATCGAGAAAAAGGGATCCTGTCCGTGTGCATCAAATCAAGGCCTTTGACGAATCCTACTCAGCCAAATCACGTGGAAAAATTCAAGCGATCAAACCCGGTTATTACACCCGCATGGGTGCGGCAATCCGTTATGCACACCAATTGCTTAACAAGCAGCCGGCACAACGGCGATTGCTGCTGCTGTTGAGCGACGGAAAACCCAACGATCTGGATAAGTATGAAGGGCGTTATGGTGTGGAGGATACCCGGCAGGCCGTCAGAGAAGCCCGCAACTCGGGTATCCAGCCCTTTTGCGTCACCATCGATGAAAAAGGTAACGACTATCTGCCCTATCTCTTTGGCAGCGGTGGTTATGTAGTGATTCACAAGCCGCAGGAGTTGCCCCGCAAGCTGCCATTACTCTACGCCCGTCTGACACGGGAGTGATCCGTTGCGGTCATAATCAGTGTTAACAGCCCCTAATATTCTTATTTTGCTGTATTGATGAATGTCAAGGAGGGTGGCTGTTACACGCAGAGAATAGTGACGGTAGCGAGGTAACGACACTATGAAAACGATCAACGATTCGATGACACAGGATCACCGTCGCTGTGATGAAATCTTCGTGGAGATGGAACAGGCCATTATGCAACGCAAGTGGCCGGAGGCGGATCGTCTCTGTCAGGCGTTTATCAATTCGATGGAGCACCATTTCAAAATAGAAGAGGAACTGCTTTTCCCGGCACTCATAAAAGCAACAACCCAGGCAAATGGTCCCGTCAACGTGATGTTGATGGAGCATGAGCAAATGCGACATCTGATGTCGCAGTTGGTGTCGTCGTTGGACAATATGACCAGATCACTCTCTGCAGGTTATGTAGAGACATTACTCGTCACCATGCAGCAACATAATATGAAAGAGGAGAGTATTCTCTATCCGATGGCGGACAATGCGGTTCCAGACGTCAGCGACGTAATTGATAAGGCGTATTCGGAGTCTGCCTAGTGGAGCTGCGGCTTGATGTACGGGAGTTGGAGCCGCCTGTTCCGCTGGAGCGCATACTGGAAACCCTGGAGGAGTTGCCATCGGATGACTGGCTTAAGGTGCGACACAGCCGTGAACCCTACCCACTCTACAGTCTTTTGCGCGAAATGGGTTTTGACTGGAGTACCAAGTGGCAGAATAGTGAGTGCATTATCCTGATCTGGCATACGGGGAGTCCACCGCCCGATGATAGTGGAAGGAGGTTGTGAAAACCACCGGGCTCTCTCTCGATCAGGCCCCACCGATTATCATACCTTTCAAGTTCTTTCTCACAGCTTCACTGTTCAGCGTCATCGTGGGAATCGTCTTGATGATAGATGCCGAGGCGGTCTTCCTGTCCCGTTGGAGTCCTCTGGCGTTGGGCATCACCCATTTAATGACCGTTGGATTTCTCGCTCAGGTGATGACGGGCGCCATGATCCAACTATTACCTGTGTTGGCTGGTTCTCCCATTCCGGCAGTCACCACAGTAAGCAGAATCATCCATCTGTCACTTTTCGCCGGCGCCTTGCTGATGGGGTTGGGTTTTATCCGCTCCCATCAATCTGTTCTCGTTACAGGCGCCGGTCTCGTATTGTTTGCGATTACCCTGTTTCTACTTGCCATGGCAGTTTCCCTGATCAGCTCCAAAAGTCGGCATGACAACGCAATTCCAATCGGCCTCGGTTGGATGGCTGTCATTCCCACGGTGGCTATCGGCGTCTACATGGTCCTGGGACTATCCGGTATGTTGACGATAAACGATATGCCTGAGCTCATCGCTGTTCATCTCTCATGGGGGCTTTTAGGATGGGTCGGTATTGTACTATTTGCGACAATTTTCCAAATATTACCGATCTTCTATGTAACCAGGGAGATGCCGGTCAATTTCAGGGATATCTCCTTCATTATCGTTTTCGCATTGCTGGCGTTGTTCAGCTTGTCGCAATATATCAACAGCGAACTGCTTGCCAATAGTCTGCCGATGGTTGTTGCGCTGTTTCTTCTGTTGAGTCTCGCACTGTTTCAAATGATATGGGAACGCAGGCGAAAGATAGTCGACATGACATTGGTTTTCCTCTGGACCGGCCTGATCTGTTTGGCGCTTGCAGCTATTGTCTGGATGCTTGGTGACAATGAGCTTCTGGTCGGGGTGCTTTTGCTTGGCGGTGTCTGTATAACCATCCCGATCGGGATTATCTACAAAGTCATCCCGTTTCTATGCTGGTTTCACCTGCAGAGTCTATTAGTGAAGCAGGGGAAGCTGTCGTCCAGGCTGCCATCGATGAAACACTACATCAATGAAGTGGATGCAAAGCGCCACTATCTGCTGCATCTGGCGGCAATTGCACTGATCGCTGCCGCTACCCTGATGCCGGCAACGCTTGCGAGAACTTCTGGCATTGCTTTAAGCCTGTCCTCACTCTATTTTTTAAAGAACCTGCTGTCTGCGTTGTTGAGATTCAACAAGCAACAACGGGCACTCTTGGATAGATGATGATATATCGCTTACGAAGCAACCGGATGGTGGAATGTACACTCAACTGTTGATGCTCATCGCTCTCTTTCCTGTCCTGGTCTATGGCCAGGACAGGAAACCATTATCGAAGGGCGACTGCTTGCAACCGGAACCCTTCCGTGATTATCGCCATTGTGATTTCAATGGCAGGGATCTTTCCACAGTCAATCTTGAAGGCAGTCTGTTGAGCGGCGTCAATTTACAGAATGCCAGGATGCCGGATTGTAATCTGGAGGGAGCGACGCTTAACGATGCCGACCTTAAATGGGCTATGCTGTCCGGCTGCAGGGCATCCTCGGCGGATTTCACCAATGCCGACCTGTTTCACACCAATCTGGACGACAGCAGCATCGACAATGCCAATTTCACCAAGGCCAATCTGTTCGGCGCCAGTCTGAATGGGGTAGCTGCCGACAGGGCCGATTTCTCCCATGCAAACCTTAAGGACATATCCATGGAGGAGAGCCGGCTGACGAACTGCAATTTTGATCAGGCGTTCATGATGCGGGCTGTGCTTATCGAAAGCGACTTGAGCGGCTCAAGTTTCCATCAAGTGGTATTGACAGGCGCCGCTTTGGAGTTTGCGGACTTTACCCGAGCCGATCTAACCGGCGCGCTGCTGAACGGGACAACATTGACAGAGACACGGTTCCGGGGCGCCAGACTCACAGGGAGCCGATTTGTCAATGCGCGTATGCAGTCGCCCGATTTCACCGATGTCATCGATCCGCCTAAGGATCTTGTAAAAGACTGAATGCATGTAAGATTGACGATCGCCGACATCCACCGGGCATGGCTTGATCTTCATCAATCTGCGATAGCTCGAGATAGGCTTTAATACTCACACATTAGCAGTCATCCAAAAGATGTCGGTCTATGGCTGACAATCTCTGTTTGCCGGGCTATGATCCATCTCTATTCATTCATATAGATAGAGTTAGGAAAGTTGCCTAATTATATGTTATTTAGATTAAATAAATTAACTTTAATATTTGCTGCAAGCCTTGCCCTGACGACTGTTCAGCCAAGAGAGGCGTCAGCGCAGAGCAGCGAGCAGCTTGCGGCCATCACTGCGCTCGGTTCACTCAACGGCATCGCACTGCACTGTAAGGCTCTAAGTGAAACACAACGAATCAAAAGGACATTGGTGGCGACACTCCCGAAGCGGCGTCAGCTGGGTGAACTGTTCGATTATGAAACCAATCGGTCATTCATGGCGTTTATCGAGAAAAATAACACCTGCCCAACTCCTCAATCATTGGAACAACGGATCGATGAGGCCCTCGATAGGCTGAAATCACTCTATCCCGCAAAATGAGTTGTCATAAATCAAGGCTACCGCTAGTTTTCCCCCTTTTGATACTTGGGCTGTTCATTGCCCCTGTATCCGAGGGCGCAGACTCCCTGCGCGTCATGGCCAGCATAAAACCGATTCACTCGATCATTGCCGGACTGATGGAGGACGCGGAAACACCTGAATTGCTGATCGATGATCAGATTCCTTATGCCTATAGCCCCACCGAGGAGCAGCTGGCGTCGATGCGCAGTGCGGACATACTGTTTTGGGTAGGCGCCGAACTTGAGCCGCGACTCGCTGAGATCATCGAAACCCTGCCCCCGCAGGTGAAAGTGATTGAACTGCTATCACACCAGGGCATGAAGATACTTCCCGCGAGGACGGATCCTGATCAACGCGATCCCTTTTTCTGGCTGGACAATCGAAACCTGCTCATCATCATCGACGACATTGCCCGGCTTCTACGGGATGCCGATCCTCTGCGCACCCATCTCTATGAACGAAACAGACGCAATATTCTTTCACGCCTGTCGCGAATAGACAGAGAGTATGAATATGGCTACCGTGGCATGAAGGCCGGCTTAGGCATTCAGTACTTCGATACACTGCAATATTTCGAACAGGCATATGCGTTAAAGATCATCGACCATGTGGCCAGTACACCAGGCAAGGGAATAGATACAGCTGAATTGCTCAAGGTCCGGGAGAAAATTGTTAACGGAGAAGTGACTTGCCTGTTGTCGGAAAGCGGCTTTCCAGCCAGGCACAGCGAACTTCTGATGAATAAGGGCAGCAGTGTCAATCATGGAGAATTGAACAGCCTGGGTTTCGGTATTACGGCTGGGCCCCATCTCTATTTCGAGATCATGGAGCACAACACCAATGTGATCAAACGCTGTCTGAAAGCCGAGTCACAGACCGCCGAAACTGCAACAAAAACGATCATACCGGAGCACGCCGTGTCGATTGAAGGCATCGGCGGTGGTCAGTATATCCTGACAGATCATATGGGGAGGCTGGTCACCAAGGAGAGCATGAAGGGAAAATATCAGATAGTCTATTTCGGCTATACTTTCTGCCCCGACATCTGTCCCACCTCACTGCAGATTCTATTCCAGGCACTGGATATTCTCGGCGAGGGGTCTGAGCTGTTTCAGCCCTATTTCATTACGATCGACCCAGGCCGGGATACCATCGCAGTGATGAGAAACTATGTGCAGTATTACGATGAGCGCCTGATTGGTGTCACCGGTTCCGTTGAGATGATTGAAAGAGTGGCCAGTCAGTTCAAGGCGAGATACGAAAAGGTCGTAGAAGAGGATACAACTGATCCATCGATGTATCTGATGGACCATACCGCCAGTCTCTATCTCCTCGACCCGGAGGGAAGATTCCTCACGAAATTTGCCCATGGCATTGCACCTGAAGACCTTGCACAGCAGCTTCGTATGCTGCTGCCATGAGAATACTTATGTGGTGCAAAAATATAGACAAACAAAATCCTCTAATTTCAATGTAATTGATCTGACTTTTATCCTTGTTTCTCTAATAGGCTAGCTATAAAACGGTAGAATTTTGCAGTCTGTTTAAACTCGTTTCCACTACCTAACTATGGCATTTGACCTACATCAATGTGTCATATGACGCACTTTTGCGACCATTCCTGAATGATGCCATCTGGTATCTCGCATCTCTTCCAACCATGGGGACGGGAAATAATGAACAAGAGCTTGAAAAGCATATCTGCACTGGTAATGGGTTTGGGGATCGGTATGGGCGCCGCTTCCAATGCCTCAGCCCAGTCATCCTTAGAAGAGGTCATGAAGGAGCGTGGCCTGACGCAAAAGGACCTCTTGGCAGCCGCCAAAACCTATACACCGACCGGCGGGCGGGATGAGTATCTGGCCTTCAGTTCGGGGGGGCAGAGCGGCCAGGTTATCGTATACGGCGTGCCATCCATGAGGATCCTGAAGTACATTGCGGTGTTTACTCCGGAGCCTTGGCAGGGTTATGGCTTCGATGATGAATCCAAGGCCGTATTGGCACAGGGCAGAATCAACGGTGAAGATATCACCTATGGTGATACCCATCACCCCGCATTTTCTGAAACCGAGGGTGAATACAACGGCCGCTATCTGTTCATCAACGATAAGGCCAACCCGCGCATGGCAGTCATCGATCTGCACGATTTCGAGACCAAGCAGATCGTCGTCAACCCTTTCATGAAATCGGAGCATGGTGGCGCCTTCGTCACGCCTAACACCGAATACGTCATGGAAGCGTCTCAATATGCAGCGCCTTTCAGCGACGACTTCGTACCGCTCGAAGAGTTCAATGAGAAGTACCGGGGTGCGGTGACCTACTGGAAGTTCGATGACAAGAAGGGTCGGCTCGATCCCGAGCAGTCATTCACCTTCGAACTGCCTCCCTACAGCCAGGACCTCTCCGACGCCGGTAAAGGACCTTCCATGGGTTGGGGTTTCACCAACTCCTTCTGTTCCGAGCGTTATGTGGGCGGTATCGAACGTGGACGTCCTCCCTTCGAGGCCGGCTGTTCTCAGAAAGATACCGACTTCCTGCATGTCACCAACTGGAAGAAGGCCGCCGAGCTGGTTGCCGCCGGCAAGGTCAAGAAGTCCAAGGGCGCCTACATGATCCCCATGGATCAGGCGGTCAAAGAGGGTCTGCTCTATCTGATCCCCGAACCCAAGAGCCCGCATGGCGTCGATGTAAGCCCGGACGGCACCCACATCATCGTTTCCGGTAAGCTGGACAGCCACGCCTGGGTATACAGCTGGGAGAAGATCCAAAAAGCCATCAAGGACAAGAATTTCGAAGGCAAAGACCCCTATGGTATCCCGATCATCGCCATGAAGGATGCCCTGCATACACAAGTACAGGTGGGCCTGGGTCCATTGCATACTCAGTATGATGCCAAGAAGTGCGTGGTCTATACCTCGATCTACGTCGACTCGATGGTTACCAAGTGGGACTACTGCGAAGGCAAGGTGCTGGATCAACTGCATATCCACTACAATATCGGCCATCTGGTAGCGATGGAGGGCGACTCCGTTTCACCTGACGGCAAATATCTGGTCTCCCTGAACAAGCTGGCCATCGACCGCTTCAATCCTGTCGGTCCTCTGCATCCGCAGAACCATCAGCTGATCGATATCAGCGGCGATAAGATGCAGCTGCTCTACGATATGCCGCTGCCGCTGGGCGAACCCCACTATGTGGTGGCGATCAAGGCCGACAAGCTGAAACCGGCAGTACGCTACAAATCGGGCTGGAACAGCCGTACCGATTCCAAGTCTCCCTACAAGACCCGTGCGGGACGTGAGAAGGTCGTGAAGGATGAGAATGGTGTGGTTCATGTCTACGGTACGGTTATCCGTTCCCACATCACGCCTGAGATCATCGAGGTGGAAGAGGGCGACACTGTCTCCATCCATCTGACCAACCTGGAGCGAGCTGAGGATGAGACCCACGGTTTCGCGCTCTATAACGAGAACGTGAATCTCTCCATCGAACCGGGCAAAACCGTATCGGCCACCTTCAAAGCCGACAAGGCTGGCGTCTTTCCCTACTATTGCACCGAGTTCTGTTCGGCGCTCCATCTCGAGATGCAGGGCTATCTGCTGGTCAAACCGAAAGGTTATGTGGCCAAGACCACTCAGATGGTAGAGGGAACGAAGTACACCGAGGCTGACTACAAGAAACAGGTCAAGACCAATCTGGACACCCAGGCGGTCATCGACTCTGTGGTCGGCTTCATTACCAGCCACAACTACAAAGACTTCCCGGAAGTTGTAGCACTTGTGGAAGATGCCACCGATCAGCTCGGTTTCGCGGAAGAGGCGAAGAAGAAGTCCGAGACGTTCGCGGCCAAGGGTGACTTTCAGAACGCCACTCTATGGGCGGGCCAATGGTGGCAGTATCAGGTCAAGACGGCTGATCTGGGACTGCGCGCCAAGACCTTTCTCGAGGAGCATGGCGCTAAGAAAGTCAAATAGTCCTTTAGGTCTTTGACTGAGAGTGGAAAGGGGCCGTTTGGCCCCTTTCTACGTTGAGGACAAAATTCACATAAAACTTCAGAGGTTTTTAGGAATCTGATTTAACATAGCTCAATTCGTCTTACTACAGATTGCAATAGAGTTATGCCATCGGTAAAGACTATTGCCCTATTTTGCTAGAGGAAATCGATATGATGAAAATTGTTAAAATCGCATTGTCATCTGCTGCACTGCTGTTTGCTGTTGGGATTACCGCTCAGGCGCAGGCTGCCGACGGAGCCGAACTCTACATGACCAAGACCTGCTGGTCCTGTCACGGTAAAGATGCCAATACACCGATAATGCCTATCTATCCAAAGCTTGCCGGGCAGAATGCCGACTATGCCTTCAATCAGATGAAGGACATCAAATCCGGTGCCCGCAGTAATGGCCAGACCGCAGCCATGAAGGGTGTCATGGGGCTTGTTTCCGAAGAGGAGATGCGTGCGATAGCTGACTGGTTAAGCACGCTATAAGCTCAGTGTGAATCTGCTGCTGATAGCATCAGAAGATGCCGAATTAGGGCAGTTGATGTATATCAAAGTGCTCTAATATAGCTTATGACACACTGCAGCATCTCTTTTCAGGGGCAGAATTGGCTTCACATGAGAACCTGATTTATAGCACCTGAAAAGGTGGCAAATCCGAACTATCCCCAGTGACAGATCATGGGGCTGGAGAATCGAATGATGAATGTAAAACCGATGTTGAAGAGCCTGACCGCCGCTTTGGGTACGATCTTATGCAGCAGTGCCCTGGCCGGTTGGAACGAAGCCGGCGGCGAGAAGGATGAAGCGATGCTGCTGACCCCCGACCGTGAGCGTGGTATTGCAGTTTATGAAGTCTGCTCGGCCTGCCATCTTTTGGAGGGTTGGGGTCTGTCGGACGGTACGTTCCCACAATTGGCGGGACAGCATCGTAACGTACTGATCAAGCAGTTGGCTGATATTCGTGCCCAGAACCGCGACAATCCGACAATGTATCCGTTTGCCTTGGACGAGCAGATCATGGCCGCTTCCGGCTATCATAAGGGTGACATCAAACCCGCGCAGCTGGTTGCCGATGTCACCGCCTATATCGCTAAGCTGCCGATGAACCCGGAAAACGGTAAAGGCCCCTGGAATAAACTGTTCCCGGAATTCGAACAAGGCAAAAAGCTGTACGATGACAACTGCATACAGTGTCACGGTGAGATCGGTGAGGGGGATGACGAAAAGTTCTATCCCAAGATTCACGGACAGCATTATGCCTACATGCTGCGTCAGTTCGAGTGGATTCGTGACGGTAAACGCCGCAATGCCAACCCCGATATGGTGGAGCAGATCAAAAACTTCTCCGACAAGGATATGCAGATGGTCATCAACTACGTATCCAGACTGCCGGTGCCAAAGGATATGGTTGCTCCCTCCAAGGATTGGCAAAATCCGGACTACGATTGATCCAGCCTGACAGACATGGCCTGTTGAACCGGCAACCCGTCATCATGACGGGTGCCTCTCTCTGCAGGGCTTGTCTGACTCAGGTTCAGGTCAGGCTGAGGTGTGATGCCCAACAGGCGGTTCAAACACCTGACGTACATTGGACTTTACTTCTCAGCCCAATCTGAAAGTCACTATCTCAATCATTCCAACCACTGGAAATTGAATCCCTTTCATAGAGATACGCCATGCAGTCTAAGCAAACCCTTCAAGTTGCAGTACTCACCCTGATCGGATTGGGACTGCTTGCTGTGATTTTTTATACGCCTATCTGGTGGGTGTCGTTGACGGCGCCCAATTACCCCGAGGAATCCTTCCCGGACGGAGTACGCATCCATTTCCATATGAATGGGGTATTCAACGGCTGTGAAAAACAGGAAAAGGCAGAGATAGTCGAAGACGAGGCACTGGATTGTGTACATGAGATGGATACCATCAACCACTATGTGGGCATGTATCCCATCGCGGCCGGCGGCCCTGTGGAGCGTGGATTCGGTCAGTTTTTGATGACCTTCCTTGGCGTAATGCTGATCGGCTTTATCTTCACCAGGCCGAAGCAGCGCATGATCGTGTTGACTGTCGGATTTACCGGCATTGCCGCCTGGATGACAATGACGCTCTATGGCGAGAACGGTTTCAACCTGCAGAACAAGGGTTATGTCAGCGCTATGGTGACATCGCTGGACCAGGAGGCCTCGGGGGAAACCGGTGAACCTGAAATTGTGATTGGTGGTGTCACCGGTGTTCTGAAGGATTCCCTGGAAGCATCCGGAGTCGAGGTCATCCTGCCTTCAGAGTTGGAAGCGGCCAGCAAGGCCGGTACGAAATCGGCAGGTGCGGAAAAGGCACACCTGATTGAGCAGCTAAAGCTGACCTATGATATCGATCAGGTGAAATCAGACAGTTTATCGCCCTGGGACGGCAGCTCCTTTCAGGTGATGACGTGGCACTATGCCAAGAGTCTGGGACGCTATTTCAACAATCCGCAAGAGATCTTGCCGATGGTGAAGAATCTGGAGCTGGCGATTCACCTGGTCTTTTACGCTCTTCTGGGCGCCATGGCCCTGGTGGTTTTCGGTTCCCGCAGGAACGGTGGCATTCTCTACTGGTTGTTGATACTGGTGCCCATCGCCCTGCCGGTCTTTTTCATTATCGATTACTCCGCATGGTTATGGTGGTACGGACATACCTTGAACGATATGGGCGCCTTTTCCGTCAAGCCCTTCATGCCGACGGTCTTCGGTGATGGCAAGGTGGCACAGTTTACCACCCACTCCTATCCCTATATCGGGTTTGGCCTGATGCTGCTCACATCGTTGATTTTGGCTGTTGCCGCGCTGCTCAGGTTCAAGCAACTGAAACAGTAAATTTTGAATATTGAATTATGAATGTTGAATTGTTGTGTTCACTGCGTTCACATCTTTTTAATGGATTGTGCGCGCATGCACACCCGTCAATTCATAATTCAAAATTCATCATCCATAATTTTATTGTGTTGTTGCTATCACTGCAGAGTTTTCAGGCATTTGCGGAATCGACAGCCTATCCATCCTTCCAGACCTTAGTCGATCAGACGGAGGCCGGCGGCACCCTTGTCCCATCACCGGGGACCTATGCGGGACCGGTCACGATCAGCAAGCCTTTGACGATAGACGGACAGGGGAAAGTCACCATCGATGCGGGGGGTAAGGGATCGGTTATCGTCCTGGAAACGGATGGCGCGACCCTGAAGAATCTCCATTTGACAAACTCCGGTGAGTCTCACAACACTATCGATTCCGGGGTACAGGTGCGTGGCGATTTCAATGTCATCAAAGACAATGTCATCGATAACACCCTCTTTGGTATCGACCTGCAACAGTCAAAAAACAATATCGTGCGCGGCAATCGCATCTCCTCAAAGCCGCTTGAACTCGGAGTGCGCGGGGATGCCATCCGACTCTGGTACAGCTTTGACAATAAGATTACGGACAATATTATCCGCAACTCGAGGGATACCGTGGTCTGGTACTCCCGGGACAACCTGATCGCACGCAACGACGCGCGTGGCGGTCGTTACTCACTCCACTTTATGTATTCCCAGTACAACGAGGTTGCAGACAACCATTACGAAAACAATTCTGTCGGTATATTTGTCATGTACAGCGACGGCGTGCATTTGAAAAACAACTACATCGCCCATGCCACCGGCGCCACAGGGATGGGTATAGGTTTCAAGGAGACCTCCGATGTGGTGGTCACCGGCAACCAGGTGCTCTATTGCGCCACCGGTCTCTATCTCGATGTTTCGCCGTTTCAGCCGGACTCCATCAACCGTATTGAAAACAACTTGATTGCCTACAGCGGTATCGGGGTGCTGTTTCTCAACGACTGGACCGGCAATCATCTGATCGGCAACAGTTTCAAAGGCAATATCACTCAAGTAGCGGTGTCGGGCGGCGGTAAGACGGCCAATCGCAATCTGTGGCAGGCCAACTACTGGGATGACTACGAGGGTTTCGATATCGACCGTGACCAGGTGGGTGACAAACCTTACGAGCTGTTCAGCTATGCCGACCGGATTTGGATGGATGTGCCCTCGGCACGTTTCTTCAAGGGATCCCCTGTGCTCGAAGTGATGGATTTTCTGGAACGCCTCGCGCCCTTCACGCAACCCAACATGCTGGTGCGGGACAAGCAACCCCGGATGAGCACAGCGGCTGCCACACTGACAACGGAGTCGTTCATCCCCGGGTCGGCGGGCGATGCCGATACGACTGGGCAATCCGAATCACCGTCGGAACAGACTGAGCAAGCCTTCGACGCCTACAAGGCATTGCGCGAGTCACTGGGACGTTGAGAGGTCATCATTGAGATGAGCGAGAGAAAAACGGCGAAAAAGAGAAACAAACGGCCTCTGACGCCCAAGCGTAGGGAACAGAGCCGTCGTGAGTTTTTGCGCGCCACCGTCTTGACCGCCGGCGTGGTCGGTATCTCGTTGTTGGGATTCGTGCCGGTCATCCAGGGAAAGGCGATGCGGCTGCGTCCGCCCGGCGCCTTGAAGACCCCGCAAGACGAGCAGGAGTTCTTCGCCTCATGTATCAAATGTGGCCAATGTGTTCAGGTCTGTCCGGTGGAGGCGATCAAACTGGCGGACCTGCCCGACGGATTCGGAATCGGACTCCCCTATATCGATGCCAGGGCACAGGCCTGCGACTTCTCCTGTGACGGCCTGCAGTGCGTTCTGGCCTGTCCCACCGGCGCCTTGACCCATGACCTGGACTATCCGGCTGATACCCGCATGGGCTTTGCCAGGCTCTCTCGTCCCAAGGCCTGTCTCGCCATGCAGGGAAAAGGCTTTAAAGGGCTGGCGAGGGGACCGGACTATCCGGGACTGCTGCGCTATGAGGAGGTCGATCGCTGGAATCCCATACCGGTTGCCGACTATCCCTATGATCTGGAGATCTGCGACCTCTGTGTGCGCCAGTGTCCCATCGAGATCCGTATTACCCAGTGCGAAGAGAATGCATCAGACAGTGATCAACAGCAGCTCGCCCGGGTGGCGCAGCAGGTGGGAAATGAATGCCCCCCTAAACACGCCATCACACTTGAGCCTGTCGACTTGGGGGATGGTGTTAAAAGAATGAAACCGGTGGTTCAGGAAGGCTGTGTGGGTTGTGGTGTTTGTGAGATGATCTGCCCGGTCGAGAGCGCCGCCATCGTTATCGATCTGGACAAAAACGCCGATACGGTGATAGAGGGCTGAGATGCGGTATATCAAAGACTCTCTATTACAGGTTTTCGGCTACAAGATCCCCAGGCCCAGCAAGGACCAGCAGAGCCCTGAGGTCAGGGCGATCTATGAAGGGAAGATGGGCAAGCTCTCCAAAGCGGATCTGGAAGCGCTTCACATCGAGCACAAAGGCAGCACCTTCCTCAAAACGTGGCAGAAACGCCGTTGGGCGACCCTGATTATCGTGAACCTGCTTTTTGTGGCTTCATTCTATTTCGATGTTCAACTGGTGGAGGGTTCGCTCACCGGTGCGCGTGTCGTTGGTTTTCATTTCGCCGATCTCAATGCGGCCTTGCAGGTCGCACTGGCCTACAAGCATATTGTGCTCAATCTGGTGATCGGCATGGTGACGGTCTTTATTATGTGGATGCTGCTGGGAGGACGGACCTTCTGCTCCTGGGTCTGCCCCTACCATCTGTTGTCGGAATGGGCTGAGTATCTGCATCTATGGCTGGTCAAAAAGAAGATCATCAAGAACCAAACCTTCAGCCGCAAGGTGCGCAGTGTCTTCTATGTCATTTTTGCACTGTTAGCGCTGGTCACCGGCTATACCGTTTTCGAAACCATCTCGCCCACCGGTATACTCAGCCGGGCGCTGATATACGGACCGGGCATCGCGCTGGTCTGGGTCGTGTTTCTGCTGTTGTTCGAGGTTTTCTACTCGCGACGGGCCTGGTGCCGATATGTCTGTCCTATCGGTGTGACCTATGGCATGGTAGGCGTGTTCTCACCGGTGCGGGTCAAGTACAATGCCGAAGCCTGTCACCACGAAGGTGATTGTCGAAAGGTCTGTCTTGTACCGCATGTGCTGGACCTGACCATCCGAAACGGCGCGGCGGAAGTGAACCAGGATGTGACATCCGATTGCACCCGCTGCGGCATGTGCGTGGATATCTGTCCCACCAGCTCTCTGACCTTCGAGGTCAAAGGGCTGAGTAAGATGCTCAAATAGTGCTGACAGGAACCGGATACACGCTATGATCCAATTTGAAAACATCGTCAAGCGATTCCGCCGGCATCGGGTACTCAAGGGCATCGATCTCACCATCGAACGGGGTCACCGGGTTGCCCTGGTCGGTTCCAACGGGGCGGGGAAAACCACCCTGATCCGCTGCCTGCTCGGTGAATACATCTGCGAGGGCAGGGTGTTGGTGGATGGAATGGATCCACGCCAGAATCGCCGTGAGGTGTTGTCAAAGGTGGGTTTTGTGCCCCAACTTCCGCCACCCCTGCACATGCCGGTGGGACAACTGATCCGTTTCTCCGCCACCCTGTGCGACAGCGATCCGGCACGCATGATTGGCGTGGCGGAGCAACTCGGCTTCGATGCCGGGCGTTTTCACAATCACGCCTTTGTAAAACTCTCCGGCGGCCAGAAGCAGAAACTGTTGATCGCCATCGCACTGGGCAGAGAGAGTGAGTTGCTGGTGATGGATGAGCCAGCCGCCAATCTGGATCCGGAAGCAAGGCATATCTTCTTCAAACTCCTGGCGGAGAAGAAGGAGCGGGCGGCAATGCTGATATCAAGCCATCGACTGGATGAGGTGGCCACCCTGGTGAATCGGGTGATCGAGATGGACCAGGGAGAGATCGTCCTGGATGACCGTGTGGCCGATCTGGTGGAACTCTCATCACAACTCAACTGCACTATCCGGCTGCTGCAACCCGAGGCCGCGTTTGCCAAGGCCATCGCCGAGTGGGGATTCAGAGATGTGGAAGCGGGGCTGGTGTGGCGAGGCACCATTGCCGGACCGGATCGCCTGCGTTTTCTCAGTCTGCTCTCCCGCTATGCCGCACTGCTTTCGAACTTAGAGATCTCCGAGACCGAAGGGCAGGGGATGTTGCTGAACCAGGGGAGCAGCATCAATGTGGTTTAGATCTCTGCTTCTCGCGGTGATGTTGGCAGTGGTGTTCCTGCTGATCGGCTGTTCGGGGGACAGTGGTAGTGGTCCCCTGGCGATTAAATGGGACAGGGATGCTTGCGAACGCTGTCGCATGGTATTGAGTGATCGCCATCACTCGGCCCAGATCCGCTATTTTCCACCGCACAAACAGAGATCGGCAGTAGCCCGCTTCGATGATATCGGCTGCGCTGTCTTGTGGTTATCTGAAAAACCCTGGCAACAGGACCCCAGAACCGAGATTTGGGTCACCGATCATCGAAGTGGGGAATGGATCGATGCCACCCGGGCAATCTATGTGAAAGGCCATCACACACCCATGGAGTATGGCTTGGGCGCACAAACGGAGGCGGCACCCGACGGACTCAGCTTCGCCCAGGCGAAGGAGCATATCCGCAGTGTGGAGCAGCAGAACCAGATACATACGGCCCATCTGCTGGAACGCCTCAAGGAACAGGAAGCGCGCAGAGCGCGTGACAAAGCAGAGGATACGGATAGAGGCGGGGAGTGAATGATGGCGATAATAACTTTCTCTCATCGAACGGGAGTCGAAAATCCATGAAATATCTCTGGCTCGCGGCCTACACCGATATCATTGAGTCCCTGCGGGCGCGCTGGTTCATGGTCTACGCCACGGTATTCGGTGGATTGGTGGTCATCCTGTTCGCCTTCGGTCTGGCCGAGTCGCGCATCATGGGTTTTACCGGCCTTTCACGGCTGTTGATCACCTACATCCAACTCTCCATGGCGATGCTGCCGATCTTTGTCCTGATCACTACCGTGAGGTCGGTGGCCGGTGACCGGGAGGCGGGTGTCTTCGAATATCTGCTGTCACTGCCGATCACACTCAGCGCCTGGTTCTGGGGACGTGTTTTCGGCCGTTTCTTCGTCGTTTTCCTGCCGGTCTTTCTCGCCATGCTCGGCGCCACAGCCTGGGGAACGGTCAAAGGAGTCGAGGTGCCCTGGCATCTGCTGCTCTATTACAGCGGTCTGCTGATGGCCCTGGCCTGGTGCTTTCTGGGGATCGGCATGTTGATCTCCACCCTGACACGCAGTACCGATGTGGCCCAGGGCGCCGCCTTTGTGGTCTGGTTGACCCTGTTACTGTTTCTCGACCTGATCCTGTTGGGGATTTTGATCCAGGAACATCTGCCGCCGGAGACGGCGGTGGCGATCGCACTCACCAATCCGATGCAGGTATTCCGCACCGCTACCATGATGCTGTTCGATCCCCAACTGGTGCTGTTGGGACCCACCGCCTATGTGATATTGGATAACTTCGGCCAGAGTGGCTACATCACCTACGCAATGCTCTATCCCATCGCATTGGGTACGGCCTGTGCCGGTCTGGGGTTTGTTATGTTCAAGCGAAGTGATTTGCCCTAGGGCCACAGTTCATGCAGTCTGCGCAAAATCCAACGGTACGGCAGGGCGCACCGCTGCTGGGTGCAGGCGCTTAACCGAATACACGATTCCCGCTCAGTCGTCGAGGATGGAGAGATAGGCGAATATATCGGTCAGTTCGTCATCACTGAAATCCGACAACAGCTCGTCGTCCGGTGCATCCTCGTCGTGAATACGGATCTTCTCCCGGTACTTTTTCACCTGCCGCCAAAGATAGTTTGTATATTGGCCGGCGAGCATTGGCACTGCCTCTTCCTTGTCTCCCATCCCATCGCGGCCATGACATGAGGCGCACTCCTTCCGGTAGATTTTCTGGCCCTTATCCAGATCACCGGGGGCGCGTGGAATCTGCATCAGGCGTTTGGATTCCAACAGACGCTGATAGGCGTTGAAACCCGGCGCGGTCTCATCCACCGGCGGCAGTTTTGTCTTCAATTTTATCTGCTCGAGAAATTTCGAAATGTCTTCAATATCCTGATCGGGCATCTGTCGATCATCCACATACTCCACCATCGCCAGATTGGGACGAATACGCTCACGAAAGAGGTGGAGCTGCTTGGCCAGGAAGGCGCTCGGCATCCCCGCCAGCCGGGGATACTCTCCCTCCTTGCCGCCCTGACCGTATTCACCATGACAACCGGCGCATACTTCGTTGATCTCTTCACCGTTTTCAAAATCGAAAGCGGGACTCAACGTCGGCAGAATGGAGAGGCAGATTAAGATAATAGGCCTTGGCATCGGATTGGAATCAGGTCGTCATACAGGTGAGTCTGCTGAAATCTATGTGTAATCACGGCGATTTGACCACAGTTAGAAATGAACCGTTTGACGTTAATCAAAATAGTTGATTCAGTAAATGTACTAAAAATGGGGATATTAAAGGGCAGGGATGTTGTAAGGAATGATCGCTTATCTTGTTTGTAATAGATATTCAGCAGAGGCGGGTTGATCGCCGGGACAGACAATTTAATCATGGCCATCTTTGGGGATTGAAGCGTAATCATCGGTCTCGGTCTCGCCGATCGATGCGGGGTGGCAAACACAGCCCTCGTCATGTGCAGCGGCAACCAGTTCCTGCAATATACCGCACTCACCGGCGGTTTTCTGATCATGGCATTGATCACGCAGTACCAGTAACTGACTCTCCAGGGTGCGCAGGCTTGCGATACGTGCCTGTACCTGAATGAGCTGGCCATCGATAAGCCGATCTATAGCATCGCATTTCACATCGGGGTGGGTGACGAACTCCAACAGGCGGGAAATATCCGCCAGCGACATATCCAAGGCCCTGCAATGACGGATGAAGGCGAGACGCTCGAGATGGAGTGTGCCGTAGTCCCGGTATCCGTTATTACGTCGCGGTGGTGGCGGTAACAAGCCGGCCTTTTCGTAGTAACGCACCGTATCGGTCTTCATTTCGGCACGCTTCGCCAGCTCTCCAATACGCATAGCCGATCCCCTTGGTTCTCACTTACAGGAAATTTCAGACAGATTACACTATTGACCTTGGAGTGGCTCCATGGTTTCAAATAATCTTATAGAATCAGTCGGAGGGAAATGCCATGCCTGCGTGCTGTTCTTCAGATCATTGCTCATCTGACCACGCATCTGTCGATCCTCGATTCCGCAAGGCGTTGTGGGTGGCCCTGATCGTCAACACCATCATGTTCGCGGTGGAGATCGCGGGTGGTTTGCATGCCGGATCGGTGTCCCTGCTGGCGGATGCGGTCGACTTCGCCGGTGATGCTGCGAACTATGCATTGTCTTTGACCGTGCTGTCATTGGGATTGATGTGGCGGGCCCGGGCGGCTCTGGTAAAGGGTTTAACGATGGGGGGGTACGGCCTGTTCGTGCTGGGCAAAAGCGCTTGGGCGGCCCTGTATGGTGTCGCACCCGAACCCTATACCATGGGCATCATCGGTTTGCTGGCGTTGAGCGCCAACCTGAGTGTTGCATTGATGCTTTACACCTTCCGTGATGGGGATGCAAACATGCGCTCTGTATGGCTGTGCAGCCGTAATGACGCGATCGTCAATTTGACCATCATCATTGCCGCTTTGGGGGTCTTGGGCTCCGGGACGCGCTGGCCGGATCTGATTGTCGCTGTAATGATATCCAGTCTTGCGTTGACCTCCGCGTTTACAGTGGTTCGCCAAGCACGCAAGGAGATCGCCATGGCGATGACGTTACCAGTCGCAATGAGTGCGCCGGAGTACGGCAACAAGCAATCACAGGCGGACATCTGAAACTGGAGCGTGTCGATTCAATGTATGCGCACATAGGCGGTGACTCTGTACACGCAATCAATGAAGCGTTGACCATCAGAACTCGCATTCCAAGAGGAAATGCTGAGATTTATTGGATCTTAGGGCCGGGATCTCTGCTGTCCAGTCACAACTGAGATGCGTGAAAACATGGTTAATAACGAGTGAAAGACCGACGTTATTCTTTGAAATCTACTGTTTTCAAATGTGTTGTCAGAGACTCGAGTAAGCCATAGAGGAAGCCGATATATTTTTTGTCATCAGTGACGTCAAAGAGATCAGCACTTAGTTGTTTGATTTTTTGATTGGCGATCATCGGACTGCTGGTACAGATCTCATCGATCAATTTAGCTGCATTCGTCAACACCTGTTTGTGTCCTTTTTGATGCTCAACAAAATCAGGATAAAAGTGTTGTGACATGTACTGCTCTTCAAATGCAAAGTGGTCCTCAATTTCTGCAAGGATAGTTCCGAGTCTATTTTTGAAGTTAATGGTATCCCCTTGATTCAGCATATTAGTGATATTCTTTATCTGCGTACCGAGCTGAATGTGCTGCCGGTTAATCTCTTTGATATGGGCATCCAATCGTTTCCTGATGCAATTAAAAACCTCTTGAATAAATCTGCGAGGATCATAAGGCTTCAATATGGCGGCACAGACATTTTTCTTTGTGGTTTGCTGGAAAATGCTGGAGCTACTATCTGAGGTGAGTACAAGTTTGGGTATTTTTCGCCAGCCGGACCGTCTCGACATGAGCTCCATCAGCTGACTTGCGCCGATGCGGACATTTCCATTCAGGGGAAGATCCGTATCGACAATCACCAGGTCCGGAGGATCGCTCTCGATGATCAGATTCCAGGCCTTCGGACCGCATTCAGCTTTATTGACCAGAAATTTTTCTGGTGCAAGCATCAGATTGATCAGTTGGGAATCAATGCCAGGTGGCTCAATCAGCAGAGTAGTGAAATGCATGGTCGAAGTCAGTCGTTTTACTTAATAATTTCATTATGATAGCGACATCATAAAATCGAATGTCCACATTATCTAAAAAAATGTGGACATTTGTTATGAGTACTTCTCAATATAACGGCAGTATTTTTTGAACATTAAATCATTCTGACAGCTACCAACTGAAACAGAGACATCACTGTAATGGCGTTAAACAGGGACAACTCCCTGATTGATTAAACCATAATTTTGGTATGGATATTCTGAGTTGAAAAAACCTATCAAGGATCAGATTGGATTCGAAGCAGTGCCAGGGAAGTAACTGCAGTTTTTCATAGAGAGTCAAATTGCTGCGAAACGGATCCTCACGCAAGCACCAGTCTCTTGTAGCTGTGATGGGAGGGCATTACCTCCAGCTGATAACCATAATCACCTGGTGGATATTCCTCTTCCAATTTATCCAGCGAACCCGTTCGATTGGTCGCTACAATCTTGATTTGGCGCGACTGTTCCCGCGCCGCTTCCACAATCCAGATCAGCGTCGAAAGATCCGGATTATCCGGATGACCGTTGGCAGAGATCACATAGGTATCCGCTGTCACCTTGCGATGAAATGTTCGCGTTGCATTTCGGTTGCTTCCATGGTGGGCCACCTTCAACACGTCAACGTGCAGTCTTTCGTTCGAGTCCAGAAGATTTGCTGCGTGAAGGCCGTCCATCAGATGGTCACTTCGCCCATCGCCGGTAAACAGAATAGTCTTGCCTTCCGCCTCCGCCAGAAACACTACGCTGCTCAGGTTCGGAATGCTCCGGTCCGCATTGGCCATGATTTGCGGATCACCACCGGCGACCCCTGTTTCATTGGCGTCAAGCCATTCCACCCACTCATCCTTCAATGCATCCAGGTTCGCTCTCGTAGGCCCGACTATAGTCAGTGTCAAGTTTTCAAATACGATGTTGTCCGGTGCGTCGTCAGTGCATATCAAGCGGTTTGGGAAAACATCGTTGATGCTGATGCCCAGCTGCGTCGCAAATATACGCAGGCGCCGTCCTTCAGCTACTCCATTGATAGCCATACCGGCCTGTTGCATGATATTCGCACCTGCTGCGGAAAGTGAGGCGGCGAGCCGGGTTTGAATCGTCCCATCCGGGTCGATGGAGTCAGAAAAAGCGTTGTGCCAAAGACCGCCTACCGTGACCAACTCGGGATCACCGTTGGTCCGCTGGTTGAGTAGATTGGCGAACAGGTCCAAAATCCCCACAATGTGATCCTTGTCAACATGGCTTACCACCACCAGATCGAGTATACCGCCGTTGGCGGATACATATTCAATCTCGGACCTGAGGTCATCGGTGTAAACATTCACCGGACCGCCGTCAATCAGCATATGGCGTTTGTCGGCGTCACTACCGTATTCAAGGATAAAACAGTCACCGTAGTTTGCCTGCACAATACGCAGATTCAGCATAGTATTTCTCCTTGCAGCGGACCGGTCAAAAGCTGTCGTGTTCAATAAGGATTGATCGAGCTGGTGAGTTCTCCCGTTACCACCAAGGCGAAATCCTGACCTGATGTACTCAACAGATTTGACGCGGAAATCTGGATCAGAAAATCTCCGGCTGTAGGCGTATCTATACGAACAATCTCAACATTATTGTCAGGGTCCGGCATGTTGAAACCCATCGGCAGATCGGTGTTGCCGACCCATTTCTGATTGGTTGTCAGCGATTGGACCTGGAGATTCAGATTATTCTGTAATGCCCGGGCAGGCAGATCCGTCCAGCTGAGGCAGATACGCAGCGCCAAACCGGAATTCGCGGATACGATAAATCGGTACCGCTGGCCTGTGTAGGTAAACAGGTTATTCCCGGTTGCCCAATCATCCAGAAATTCGAGGTGCAGGTCAGGTTGGCCGGCGTTGGGAATAGTGTGCGCCATATCAATGGCGCCGAATCCTTGATTAAAATTCGGCAGACTCGCGAAATCCGCCTGCGCGTCCTGGCCAGTGAGCCAGCGGCACCCGTTGATCAGTGTCGCCTTGAGAAGCGCGGCTGACGGCTGATGCCCGCTGTCAACGAAATACTGCCGTATTAAGGCCGCACAACCAGTAACGACCGGTGCCGACATACTGGTCCCGCCGTTGTAGGCATATTTCCCCTGGTGCCCGGGAACAGGCCCCCAAAAATTGCGCAACGGTGCGATGGATGATTTTGATGAGGCGATATTCGTACCCGGCGCCACGAGGTCAGGTTTAATGCGGCGGTCATCACATGGACCGCGGCTGCTGAAAGCGGCAAGTGACTCCTCATCACCCGAAATCAGCTCGTCCGCGATCGGCGGGTCGGGAAACTCGTTCGGCCACGCTTGTGACCAGGTCATCGCGGCGTATCCGCCGGTGGTGCGGTCACTGCGACTAGCCCCAATCGTGAGCGCATTTTTCGCTGAGGCCGGTGAGCCAATGGACAGCCAGTCGACAAATCCCTGCTGCGCATGGCCAGGACTGCTCGGTGTGCCGGACCCCACTCCTTCGTTACCCGCCGAAATTACGATCAGCATATCACGATGATTGGCTACGAATTCATCGACCTCGATCGAGTTGAAGGTATAACGGGAGTTAGTGTCTGCTCCCCAACTGTTGTTGTGTATCCGCGCACCCTGCTGATATGCCTCTTCGAACAGGTCGTTCAGATCGAGTGGGAGCCCGCCCAGTTTACCCCAGGCATCCATAATTGACTGAAAGTAGAGCTGCGCTTCCGGTGCCAGGCCTTTATATTGGCCACCTGATGCTGCACCGTCGCCTAAGACAGTACCGGCAACGTGGGTGCCGTGACCGTTGGGGTCACTTGAATCACCTGGACGTCCGAGCGCGGAGAGACCGACTATGCGACCCTGAAAATCGGGATGTAAATCGTCCAGTCCCGTATCTGCGACAGCAACAATCTGGCTCAGGCCGGTCTGGGTTAGACCCGCACCGGGATTGGCCGTTTCGACACCGGTCAACACGCGGGCTCGGTCATTCGTCAGCGAGGGTGGTACGAACTCGTCAACACTCTGCACCTCGGGCAGTGCCCCCAGTGCAGTGATGTTCGCCGAATCCTCAAGCATATACAGACGAATCTTGCGCCGACTGTATCCGGCGATGTCGACTCCGTTACTGTTCAACCAGCTTAGAACAGTGTCCATGTCAGCCTCGCGGTGTAGCCGGACATCGAGCGTAAGCATGCGCCGCTGACCGGTGCCGGAAGGCGGAGCTGCTCGAGCCCGCTCATCAACTACCGGTCGTGCATCTTGTGCCTCCGGGATTCTTACGCTACGGACGAATGGTTGATCTCGAAGGGTTGCTGCCTGTTGGGCGTCAAGGTGTACCAAATAGGTGTTCGGCGCTGTTGCTTCGTGGACCTCCACACCTAAAGCAAGCAATCTGTTACGCCAACTCTCCAGAAGCGGTCCTCGTAGCTGTACAATGTAATAGTTTGGCACCAAACTGTCGAAGCCCGGCTCAGGAGCTGGCGCCGCAGATAAAAATCTGCCTGTCTTGGCTTCGATCAACTGTCCGATGCGGGGTGATTCCGGTAAATCCAGCTCCTGTACGACCAAGCCCTGCTGACGGAGTTCATCAATTTGACTCTCCTCGATGGACCCTACCAGGAACGAGTCGGTCGTTTCCGCATCCTGCAGCATATCAATCGCGGCCGCCAGCTCAGACTCATGCATAAAATATGCAATTACTTGTTTAGTAGCCATAATGATCTCCTATGATCATCCTTTACATCCAATGATTTACATAAATTTTATCCAGGTTTCGTGCGCTGACTCTTTGTGTTGCGGATATGTGGATTTCCCATACAATCGTAATGTTTCGACAACACCTGAATCGGCGTCGTCAATAGATATCGAACTCAATAATTAAATACTTAATTTCATGCTGCAAAGACACTTGTGCAGCAGGCTGGCTGAAGCGGCAAACAGGGTAGTATAATTGAAAGGAGACATAGGCATCCCTTCCTCTGTTGTCTTTTGGTCAAAGAATAGAAAACAATATTCAATTCTTCAAATAGCATTTATATGTAATGTCAGTTCTGGCTACGAATTTATTGTAATGTTACGAAGCGTGGACACCATGAGCTATCGTGAATGGTTTATCGCGAGTTAACTATTGTTTAAGCTCCCAAGGTGAATTTACGTTCTTTCGACATGCATCGAAGACTCTCTCTATAATCATTTCCTCACCTGACCAGACTTGATGCTGCATCGTAACGCACTCAAGGTTATTTTCCCGGTAATTCGAAAGTAAGGTGAATTTTCCGCGTTTACCGCTGTTCGGATTTTTCCATGATTTAGTTGAGCCTTTTATTGATTTGGTTAAAACAACAGCTGTGTCAGTAGCAATTTTCAAATCCTCGCCTTCAAGATATATTCCATCTCCTCCGGCAGCACCTTTAGCAGCTTCCCCGAGACTGATCAGTGCACGGAAAGGCGCTGTGATTACGCCGGTAAATACACCGGTAATTGCACCTTCAGAGGCCTTCTGACCGGTAGTCGACGCTTGTGCCAGTAGGTTATCCACGCGGTCCAACGTCGTGGGAATCGACTTGCGGGTGGCTCCGATTTCCTTACGAACCGCCTTGACCTCCTTGAGTACTTCTGGAAAAAGCAGTCGTGTCTTGGCTATCTCTTTATTAGTTTGTTTGACTGTTGACGAAACTGAGTTCAGGGTCTTTAAAATGTCCGGAACTGTCTCTATGGTGTTTGAAACCTCTGCAAGTATGGGCGGGACGAGTTTCCGTGTTTCTTCCACCTCATTGAGAATGAGGGGAATATTCTGACGAATCGCCTCGATTTCAGTGAGTATGGGAGGAATTTGTGACCGGGTCGCGTCGACTTCATGCAGAATTGGCGGTATGAGTTTTCTTATTTCCTTTATTTCACTGAGTATCGGATCAACTTTCTCGCTCGTATTCTCGACCTGAGCGAGAATGGCGGGAAGGTCCTGGCGTATATTCGACAACTCAATGGTGAAATAAACTATCGCCCCCGCAATCGCGAATAATCCTGCAGATAATGTGTAGGTGGCAATAGTGCTTTTCATAATAATTTTTCCCCTGAATTGCCTGGGTTGATAGCTGCATCGCTCTGAAAGAAATCACCATTAAGCAGGAGTTTCCCAGTGCATCTCCACTGTACCATGCACTGATATGGCCACTTAATGCAGACCGTATGGAGGGCCGATCACAAACAAATCATGCCCGATTTTGACGTTGCCCCTTTGCCTATCGTTATCCTGCAAGTTATTTTGCTCATTCCGCAGAGCCTTGTCCGTTATTTCATGGTGAAGATGGATGGCGTGAACGACTAGTTGCTTAACCAGGTATATTCAGGCTCGCGTGCCTAATAATCCCATCGGGTAGCTTGTCGGGTAACGGAGAAAACTCGAAGCGTTTTACAGCATTCAGGGGAATGACATGCAAGCTGCTGTCTGCTTCGATAACCAGGCGATCAGTCGTCATTGCATCATGCAACTTACTCATCTGATCGTATTGATCCTTGGCCTGCTTGGGAAAGGTGAACGTCTCACTGGAACCGTCCAGATAATGGACAGTCAAAAACCTACTGGCCTCCATGATGATACCTCTTGTGTGGTGTAAACCTGGATAATCAACAGCCGGGAGCATCCTTGTTGATCTATTTATGTAATTATTCAGGATGTGATTAAGTTATTTATAATATTTTTATAATTTCAAAAGATTTCTGTTGTATGATTGATGATTATAGGCATACAACTATCGAAAAAAACGCCTCTAATAATATGAGTATATTCATAATAGGTTAGTTTGTATGATCTGCATTAAGAATACCTGAGGGACATATTCAACCATAGTCAATTCATGGAATAATTTACTCACTTGTCCATATAGATTCAGAATTCATACTAGAAAGCGGAGTAAAATGTGAAAATAATTATCCTCCTCGGTTGTGCAGTCGCACTGATTACTGCAGTGTTATCAGCACATGGATTCGACCTGCATTTTCTGAAAAATTCACCGGCAAGATATTTTACGAAACAGGATTGGGACATTGCCAAAACGGCCGCCAGAGACATACTGAAAAACCGTGAATTGGGAGATAGTGTTATGTGGGACAATCCTGACTCCGGGAATTCAGGCAAATTAACGATTCTGAAAGCAGGCAAAAGCAGCGGGAAGCTTTGCAAAAAGCTAAAAATCACCAATCGCGCGAAAGGGCAGGAGCACACATCAAACTCTATATTTTGCAAGCAACCTGATGGAAAATGGAAAGCTGTAATAAAATAATAGAATGTCTGCAAATCTATGTGGAAGTCGCTGGATTCTTTCTTTATTAAAAAAACACAAACGCATTTAGACACAAATAATCTATTGTTGTAGATCATCTTTAATCCGCCTGATAGTAATCGACTACCGCTATGTGAGGTTAATAATGTTGGCTGTAATTTTTGAGGTTTACCCCACTGATACAGGTAAGGATGAATATCTGAGCATTGCCGCTGATCTCCGGAAATTTCTCGAGGACAGAGACGGATTCATCTCAATCGAGCGATTTAAAAGCCTGGTGGATGAGAAAAAGATTCTGAGTCTTTCCTTTTGGCGTGATGAGACCGCGGTTGAAACATGGCGCAATCTCATGGAACACAGAGCGGCTCAGCGCAAAGGCAAAGAGCGCCTTTTCAATTCCTATCGGATACGTGTCGCGGAAGTAGTCCGGGACTACAGTGATACGGATCGAGAACAAGCCCCGTCTGACTCAATAAACAAGTTAGATTAACTTTATATTATAATCTGAGCTGAAAACTACCGCTGACCATAAATATGGAGGCAGGGAATCCATGGCAATCACTCTGGCTTTCGATGTTTACGGTACTTTGATCGATACCCATGGAGTCGTGTCAGAGCTGGACAGCCTGGTTCAGGACAAAGCTGAAGCCTTCTCACATAAATGGCGGGAAAAACAGTTGGAATACTCGTTTCGCCGCGGGCTCATGCAAAACTACGTAACCTTCGATGTGTGTACCAAGCATGCGCTCGATTACGTGTGTGAGTTCTTTAATACACCGCTGACCGCCGGTCAAAAGCAACACATGCTTGATTCCTACAAAACCTTGCCGGCATTCATGGACGCTAAGGAGAGTCTCTCTGCATTCAGCCAAAGAGGTTACAGGTTATTTGCATTCTCAAACGGTACATCACGTGCAGTTGAAGGTTTGCTGGAATCAGCCGGCATCAAAGCGTATTTCACCGATATCATCAGTGTAGACGACATAAAATCATTCAAACCCAATCCTGCTGTATACAGTCACTTTTTGAGAAAATCCAAAGCTCATGGCGGTCAGACCTGGCTTGTTTCCAGTAATCCGTTCGATGTCATCGGCGCCATTTCATCAGGAATGAATGCAGCATGGGTAAAGCGTTCAGGTAGGATCATATTTGATCCTTGGGGGGTCGAGCCAAATCTTACTGTCAAGGATCTGAGAGATTTAACAGAGCAGTTACCTAAACACGTCATCACAAGATAGCTCAACAACAATAATATGGATTCACATGATTCAACCTGACTGCCAGTAATATGGGTTGATAGTCGCCCCAAGATTCCTGTCCGTTTGTATCCAAAGAAGGTCTAAAATCCTCTGATAAATATTGCTCTGTAAATACGATAATCCGCTGATGAAAAACACAGAATCAACACTGAAAGCACGCCACTTCAGTCCAACACTTGATTTACGGGAGATGCGTGTTAATATATGATAACGTTTGTTAACAATACCTTTAGTACTTTGTGGATTTGCCAAATGGCGATTAAAATGGTTCAAATTGGAGTCCGCATTCCGCAAGAGGATGCAACCTTTATCTCGCAACTAAAAGTCGAGGGAGCAAATACACCTAGCGACAAGCTTCGTACCATAATCGCTCAGGCTCGTAAGCGGGAACAGGGTTCGCGTGATTACAAGGAGTGTCTTTCCACGATTGATGAATTACTTATGCCTATTCGAAACCAGGTGCGTGAATTAGAATTGCACCAAGAAATACATTCTGAATTTGTGATGCGAACGCTGGACTGGCTGAGCGAGGTGTTAGCGTTTTGCATGGCAAGTCGTGATGACCTGGAATCATCACAAAACAAAGAATCACTCGAATATTTTGAAAAACAGCTATCTTCACGGATTTTTAGGATCATGGAATCGGTTCTGCAAATGGGGGTTACGCCTCGTGGCCCCTGTTATCAACCCAATCTGATTTCCGCGAACGTGCAACATGTCCTAGATATTGCGAATGTTATAACCCAAAACCGATCCACGAATGTTTAGAGAGGAAGATGTTATGAAGGAATCGATAACCAATCGAGTAGGGCGCATTATCAGCGGAAGCGTGAATGCACTCCTTGATGCTGTTGAAAACGCAGCGCCAGACCTTGTAATGGAAGAAGCTATCCGTGAAGTCGATGAGGCTATCGATGAGGTACGCGCTGAATTGGGTCGTGTAATAGCTGGTAAACATCTGGCAAATCAGCGCCTCATGGATGAAAGCCGCAAGCATGAGGAGCTCGCTGAAAAAATAGAATTGGCGGTGAAAGAGGGACGAGATGATCTTGCTGAAGCCGCTATTGCCAGGCAACTCGACATTGAAGCTCAGGTTCCAGTGCTGGAAAGCACCATCGCCGAGGCGAGTAACCAGGAAAATGAGCTGGAGGGTTATGTGATTGCTCTTCAGGCAAAAAGACGTGAGATGAGGGAAGAGCTTGCTCAGTTTCGTAAAGCTCAAGAAGAGAGCAAAGTGGTAGCTGTTGCAGCAGGTTCAGGACAGACTAATGCCGATAGTAGCGTTGAGGCTTCCGTTCGAAAAGCCGAGACCGCATTTGATCGCGTAATGGAACGGGCGACAGGTGTAGGCAGTCATTCAATGCCAGATCGCGGAGATGCCAGCAAACTTGCGGAGTTGGATGAGCTGTCCCGTAATAACCGTATACAAGAGCGCTTGGCCGCCATAAAAAACCGTTCTAACTAAACGGGACTGCCATGTTTTCCTTTATGCTGGCACCCGAAAACCTGCCATTCGCGGTGGCGTTGGCAGTTATGTTGGGCATCGCGCTCCTGGAGGGAATAAGCACTTTATTAGGTGTGGCATTGTCCGGCTTAATCGATGCGTTGCTTCCTGAAATGCCTGACTTGCAAGGTCCTGAAATTGACTTGGATATGGATCTTCCGGATGCCGATGCTCCATATGCTCTTTCACGCTTTTTCAGCTGGCTGCGCATCGGACAGGTACCTGTGTTGATGCTGATCGTGATCTTTCTTACAGTGTTTGGTCTTATTGGGCTTGGCATACAATCATTAGCGTCCAGTACCTTCAATCAACTTATTCCTGCTTCATTGGCTAGTATTCCGGCCGTCCTGCTGAGTCTTCCAATGGTCAGATTGTTTGGAGGCGTGCTCATGCGCATTATGCCAAGTGACGAAACGGAAGCAGTCACCGAGTCCAGTCTTGTAGGACGCATTGCCACAATAACGATAGGGACGGCATCATCCGACAGGCCAGCAGAAGCGCGTGTACGAGATAAATATGGCACGACACACCTTTTGATGGTTGAACCAGACCGGCAACGGGATATTTTTAATGCTGGAGACGAGGTCTTGCTGGTAAAAAAAGAGAGCACTGTCTTCAAAGCTATCTCAAATCCGAACTCCATACTCACCGACAAAGAATCCAAGGAGCAATAAGGCATGGATATGAACAATCTTATCGATATTCTGGTAATCGCTGGCGTTATCCTGATCGCCTTTATCGTTCTTGGAATGATATTTGCCCGACTCTATAAACGAGCTTCTAAAGAGGTTTCTTTTGTGCGAACCGGTTTTGGTGGCCAAAAGGTGGTAATGAACGGAGGTGCATTGGTATTTCCGATACTCCACGAGGTCATTCCGGTCAATATGAATACTCTTCGTTTGTCTGTACGTCGCGCCAATGAGCAAGCACTGATCACACGGGATCGAATGCGGGTTGACGCTGAGGCAGAATTCTTCGTTCGTGCAAAACCGTCCGAAGATTCTATTGCCGCAGCAGCCCAAACTCTCGGCATGCGCACCATGAATCCCGAGCAGCTGAAGGAGCTGATCGAAGGTAAGTTCGTAGACTCACTTCGTGCTGTAGCGGCAGAAATGAAGATGGAAGATATGCACGAGCAGCGTTCACAATTCGTGCAAAGTGTCCAGACAACCGTTGCTGAGGATCTGCTGAAAAACGGCCTGGAATTGGAGAGTGTGTCCCTTACTGGTCTGGATCAGACCAGCAGGGAGTACTTTAATCCTAATAATGCCTTTGATGCGGAAGGTCTGACCAGGCTGACCGAAGAGATCGAAGCACGTAGAAAACTGCGCAACGACATCGAGCAGGACACTGAAATAGAGATCAAGAACAAGAACCTGGAAGCTGAGAGAAAGAGACTCGAAATTGAGCGTGACGAAGAGTATGCAAGGCTTCAGCAACAACGTGAGGTTGAGATCAGGCGTGCATCACAGGTAGCAGAAATCGCTCAAGAGCAAGCATTGAAGGAACGCGAAGCCGAGGAAGCCAAAATTATTGAGAAGCAGAAAACCGACACCGCACGTATCATTGCAGAGCGTGCGGTGGAGGAAGAACAAATCCGCAAGGAACAGACAATAACAGAGGCAGATATTTCTCGGACGAAAGCAATCGAAATCGCAGAAATTGAACAACGCAAAGCGTCAGAATTGACAGGTCAGGATAAGCAGATCGCAATAGCAGAAAAGAGCAGGGAGCAGTCAGAAGCACAGGCAGCTGCAGATATTGCGCGCCAGAAGGCTGTTAAGGAATCGGAACTGGTCCAAACCGTTCGAGAAACAGCGATTGCTGAACGAAGCAAGGAAGTTGAAATCGTCAAGGCAAAAGAGTCTGCCGAAAAGCAGGCAATCAGTGTCACCGTCGCTGCTGAGGCGGAAAAACAAGCTGCAGAAGACAAGGCCGAATCGGTACGGATCATGGCAACTGCCGAAGCGCAAAAGCTGGAGATAGCAGCTAAAGGTGATGCGGAAGCCATAAAGCTCCGTGCTGATGCGGATGAGCGCCGCTATGTGGTTGAATCAGAGGGTAAAAAGTCCATCAATGAGGCAGCAAATGTGCTCAGTGCTGAACAGATTGCGATGCAGGTAAAAATGGAACTGATGCGCAAGTTACCGGATATTATTCGGGAATCCGTAAAACCGATGGAGCAGATAGACGGCATCAAGATATTCCAATTAGAAGGGCTCAACGGTGGCGTTTCAAACGGTGCTGCACATGGAGACGGTGCATCGGGTAACGGAAATGGTAATTTGGCTGACCAGGTAATCAACAGCGCTTTGCGCTACCGTAGCCAAGCACCACTCATCGACTCGCTACTCGATGAAGTTGGCCTTAATGGTGGAGATATCAACAAACTGACAGCAGGATTGCATGCAGTCAGTGATATCAAAACCGAACAGAACAAATCTGATGATGAAAGTACTGCCTAGCTATTGTAGATAATGCTGCGGGCAAAATGGGGCTTACAGAGAATTCTGTAAGCCTTTTTTTGACTATATCTCTGATGGTCATCCTTTCCTGCTAAGACCAGTTTATTGGTGGAGCTTGAGCTACTGATTTTGACTGAGGCGACTCGTGAAATCGATTCCATGGACGATTATGGCACTGAATAGGCTATGAAGCTTCGTGAGCCGTATCCATTGTTTTGACTATCTTCGATATCAAGCAATTGATAATAGAATAAGCCTGAGTTAGGAATTGCATAAGAAAACAATCCGAGCGAGATTAATGTTGCTACTTGAAATATTCAACTGCATTTTTGTAAAGCACCTTTTGCGCAACTTCGGTTGGTAGCTGCTTTAACCACTCACGATGAAAGCCGAGAAAACGTGACAACTGCTGCCAGCCTGTATCAGGCTCGTCCCAGGGATTGAGCTGCTCTACCGGCCAAACCGGATCGGAGCCGATCATGAACCGGTTCGCGTAAGTGATCACGAGATCTCTCCATTCGGCTTTTAAAACTCCCATCCCATCGATAATAGGCCTGCCCACATGCCGCCAAGGATCACGGGCTGACAGCTCTACACTGAGATTTGCGCAGTCTCTCAATGCACGCGCAACCTCATCTGGCGGTAGAACCGAACCGGCATGCGCCCACAGAAAGCGGGTTTTCGGATGCGCGCTGCAGAAGCCAATCAGGTAATCTGACCTGGAAAATTCGGTATGAACAAGTACGGGCACATCAAACACCGCTGCAAGTTCAAAAAGACCGGAGATATTCGGGTTCTTCCAGTCACTGATAAAGCCGCTGATCATGTGAAGCTCACCAATGCCCCTGTAGTTACCCGATTCCAATGCCCGTCGCACACGCCCAACTAATTCTTTATCGTGATACCAGTTAGACCAGTCGATACGATCCTGATAGATTCCATAAATAGGAATCACGATATCGGGTGCCAACTGTTGTAGCTCAAGCGCCAGTTCAGGGGGAGTACCGGTCACAACCGCTAGCCTGACATTGTTTTCACGCAAGATGTTGACGGCCTGTTGCGGTTTCGTAACCTCTTTCTGATTCCACTTCCAGTGCAGATGAACATCCGCCAGCTTTGCCGGCAGTTCGTCACTGACGCAGGGTAAAGACGCTGTGAACAGTGGCAGCAGGGCAGTAAACGTTGCAGTTACGATGAATCTGTTCATGAATACACTGACGCCCTATATCGATGGCGCCTCATCTGAATGTAGCGAACGAGGGCCCAATGCTATACCTGAATGTACATAATACTTAAGTGGACATCCAAGTATTTATGTAAATGTAAGCATACCAAAGCTAGAACTTCCAATGCGGATGTCGTAGGGATGGCGCAAAGATTGAAGCCAAGGTTCACGGCAGTCGAACGATCTTTGATAGCAGGCCAGCAATCTTTGGCATGCTGCTGGATGTGACTGAGAACAGGCGAATGCAGGAGGAAATACTTGAGCACAAGCGGGAACCGGAGACACAGGTAACAGAGCGTTCTAAGGAGCTCGACTGCACATCGAAGGAGCTAAAGGTCTCGGAAGAGCGCTATCGTATCTTGTTGAGTGATTCGAAAGTGCCCATACTATTTACCAGTTTAAATGAGGTATATAGTCGTAACCTTTCATGGCAATAATTCTGGTCGACTCCTGGATGAGGAGAAGTCAGTTGAGTCGCTGCGGTATGAGTCACTGATTTGATCTTGAGTACAATGGCATCGACCTCTGTCGTTAAAACGTCGCTGATTGAGCTGCAAGCATTCCGAGCGGTTTCCGACAGCGGGGATTACTAGGGGCTGTTTGGTGAACTTCATGTAGTCATCCGGTGCATGGAGGTGGCATGAGAGCTCCTTCGCCTGAGTCAGGCTGCAAACAAACAGACTGAAGAAGATTGCACCTGAAAACAGGTGACGGTTGGGCCTCATTCGTAGGGGGTTACCGCTTCAGCCTCTATCTGATATCCGGCATTGGCGAGATCGCTGTTGAAAGGCTTGGCACTCAGGGTGCCGGTTACCCAGACGGTATCGAAGGCCTCACGTATCTTTGCATCCGCCTCGGGAACCTTTACATAGACAGTCTGGTTGGCCGGAGGGGGAGGAACATGGATGCAGGCACCATAGTAGGGTACCAGGAGAAACTCGCTCAGCTTCTCTCCGTCGCCTTCAATGGGCACTACAAAACCGGGTAGCTTGACCCTTTTGCCATCCAGACTCTCTACGACTGGCGCCACCCTCCAGGCCGCCTCGAGTTGTTCCAAAATTATCTGCGCCTTGGGATCATTGTCGTCAAGCGCATTGATATCGCCAAACTGGTTTAAAATTTTATCTGGACGATAGTCTTCTGGAACCATGGCGTCCCACTCCAGCTCTTTTACCGGTTCAGCATGTACGCCACCCAGGAAGAGCAGAGATGTCAATAAAAGAACTACAGCGAAGCTAATTTTCATGTGTGGATTCCTAGATACGTATACTCATCCCATCAGAAAGAGAGTAGCGATAGGCGCGGTAACCGGGTATTAGGCCGATGATCAGGCTGGAAGTTCCGACCAGACCCAGGATTAACCACTCCCGAAGAGAGGGAAGGCCGATCGGCAGATGGAGCCCATAGCGGCTCTCGATATAGGGTTGGCCGAGAATCAGGCTTGTGTAGAGCAGCAACAGGCCGAGTGCGATTCCCAGCAGGCTAAGCAGTAGACTCTCTCCGGTGACCAGCAGCAGTATGTGTCCTGGGCGGGCGCCCACCGAACGCAGTATCGCCATTTCCCGCCGACGTTCATTGAGACCGGCAAGCATAACAGTGAGCATACCGATCAGGCCCACGGCTACCACCAGGGCGGTGACAACCAACAGGGCATTCTCGGCGATACCCATCATGTCCCAGAGCTGTTGCAGCGCCACCCCGGGGAGGATGGCGAGCAGGGGTTCCTTGCGGTAGTCATTGATCTCCCGTTGAACCCGGAAGGTGGCGATTTTACTCTTCAGGCCTAGCATAAAGGCGGTGATCGCTTTCGGTGACAGGTTCTTTTCGAGGGCCTCTTCGGCGCTGATCTTTAATCCCGCCACCTGTCTGCCGCCTATCCAATCTTTGTGGATCGCCTCAATGCCTTCCAGGGGGACGTGGACAGTACGATCGACTGGTGTGCCAGTGGACTTAAGTATGCCCACCACCTCGAACGGTTTATCATCGTGCAGCGTAAAGCTTGTCTTGCCGGCCCCATGGGCGATGATGATTTTCTCGCCGATCTGATAGCCGAGTTTGCGTGCTACCTCATCGCCCAATACCGCTTGATAGACCTGTTCGAAAGACTGGCCCTGATTAAACGAGAGTGCTCGTTTGTTGGCATACTTGTAGTGACGGAAGTAGTCCTGGTTGGTTCCCAATACACGATAACCCTTGTGCGAGTCTCCTAGCGAGAGAGGGATAGTCCATTCTACCAGGGAGTGTTCGGCAAACTTTGTGTAGCTCTTCCAGGAGATATTGTTGGTCGCATCACCGATCCGGAATACTGAATAGAGCAGCAGGTTGATGGCGCCGCTGCGGGCGCCCACCACGAGGTCTGTGCCAGAGATGGTGTTGGCAAAACTGTTGCGTGATTCCACACGCAAGCGCTCGACGCCGAGCAGGAGCGAAACACTCAGTGCGATACTGATGAGAATCAGGCTTGCCGTAAAACGGCGGTTGAAGAGGCTCTTAAAGGCGAGAGAGAGGATGGCCATTACTGCTCACCCTGCCGTGCATGGTTTATATCATCCAGGGTGATGTGTCGTTCGAATAGCGATTCAAGTTGACGGTCGTGGCTGACAAAGAGCAGTGTCGTACCGGTCTCTTCACACTCTTGAAACAACAGCCTGAGAAAGGCCTGTCGCATGTCGCTGTCGAGAGCAGAGGTGGGCTCATCTGCGATGATGATCTCGGGGGCGCCGATCAATGCCCTGGCGGTTGCCACCCGCTGCTGCTGTCCGACGCTCAACTCTGTGACCGGACGATGGATGAGATGCTCATGGGCCATATCCAGATGCCCAAGCAGTCGCATGGCTTCGTCATCAAGATGTTTGCCCGACCCGGTCGCTTTCTGTTTCCGCAAATGCGAAAAGCGGCAGGGTAGGGCGACATTCTCCAGCACAGAGAGATAGGGGATCAAATTAAACAGCTGAAAGACAAAACCGATGTGATCGGATCGGAAATGGTCCCGCCTGGCACCGCTTAGACGGTTGATCGACTCACCAAGTATCGACACCTCACCGCTTGTCGGCAGGTTTACACCGGCGAGCAGTGACAATAGCGTGCTCTTACCGCTGCCACTGGCACCACGAATAAAAATGCGTTCACCGCTGAATATCTCGAGCTCAGGAATGTGCAAAACCTCCGGAAGGTCTTTACGCCATCCAAATCGAAGATCTGTTATCTGTATTGCAGCGGTTTGTGGCATGAACCAGTGGGGCCTGTAGCCTGGCTTCTGGACCGTGTCCTAGAGCTCAAGGGTGGTGTGTCCTGGGGTCAAGTCTATCTTCTGCTGGCCCTTAGGTGAAATGCTCTGGACTTCGAGGTGCTCGGTACCGGGAAATCGTTTCATGAGTTCGATTTCGATGCTCTCCAGCTGTGTGATCTCGTCACATCGATAATGGTAGTGTGCGGTGAAGTCACTATGGGTCTCATCTGCATCTGAGCGCTCATGGTCGCGCTCGTGTTCATGTTCATCGTCATGAGCGTGATCGTAGAGGGGGGATTCCACCTCAGTTGTCATGGAATGGCACTTGGCAGCCGAAGGAAGACGGAAGAGCAGGTCAGGTTGTTTCAAAGCGTCAATTGCTGCCTCGATGGCTTCACGTTGACTCGTGGTTTTCGGTTGATGTTCAAAACCGACGATGTTCATCGCGGGAGAGTGAAATTCAATCTCAAGGATGTCGCCCTCCTGAACAATCAACAACTGGGCTTCTCCATGGACATGGGCCTCATGCTGTTCGTGCTCATGCTCAGCAGCAAAGAGTTGTGCGTGAACAGCGAGCAGCGAAAAAATGATTCCTTGCTTGATTAAATACATCGTTTGCTCTCCTGATTGAAGTAATCATAATGATATAACATAACATTTAGAGGTCGGTTGAGTCTTGTGATGTATTCAAGTCACTTTATGTAACTGACATCGATAGGCTTCAGAAAAGTTTCAGTGTGAATATTAAAGAATACTTTTTTTACTAATAATAACAATACGTTAGAAACTTGTGCCGCAGGATTATCAATATAATATAGTTGGACGTCCACAAACTGAATCTCGAAAGGGTGTTTTTTGTCCACAACTCGTGGTTAGTGTCATTCTTCGTATTGTTGTCCAAATTGCACCATTAGCGTGTATTCCGGTCGCTGAGCTGTGCCGCAAGCACGGTATGAGTGATGCCACTTTTTACAATTGGCGCGCCAAGTATGGTGGCATGGACGTATCGATGATGAATCGGATGAAGGAACTGGAGGCGGAGAACCAGCGCCTGAAGAAGATGTATGCAGAAGAACGGCTCAAGGCCGAGATCCGCAAGGAGGCCCTTGAGGGCAAGCACGCCTTGTCGAAGCACGGGCTGAGTATCCGCCTGACCTGCGAGATTTTTAGTATCAGCGAGACCTGCTACCGTTACCAGCCGAAGCTATCGGGTGACAATGCCCATATCGCGGACTGGCTACTTCGCCTCACAACAGCCAATCGCACCTGGGGCTTTTTACAACTTTATTTACAAAGATATTTGGACGTCCAAGTAAGAATGTAAATGAAGCAAGTCATAACTTATTGATTTAAAGATATATGCTCCAAGTATCTTTGTAAAAAAAAGCACATTCTAAACTAACGAAAGCGTGGTCGTGGTTTTCCAATCATTTTTGTCAACAATATAACCAGTGATTGGATGAGCATTTCTCACAGAATTTAATGTGAATCGATATGGGATATACAGCATGGTTACGGACAAAAGCAGACTTTATCGATTCAGTTTGAGAAGAGGGCTGGGATAAGTGGCGGCTCAAATTCGCAAACTGTTGTTGATGAACTCTGTAGCTCTCCTCTGATTCGTAGTCCGTTAAAGCGGAGTCGTGAAACACCTCTAAAATATCATCAGGATACACAAGCATATCCGCGATAAAGAAATCTATATTCAATGAAAGAAGTTCTAGCTAAATAAGAATTTGGTGTCGTAATACTTGATTTATTCGAGAAAGCAATCGCAGTTTTTTATGAACCAATATTTTGGTTGCAGTTTGCTATTATTGTATTGGTTTTTGTTGTTGCTCGCTGGGCGATTTATCCCCTCCTAAAAATAATTCTCGAAAAATTAAACTTATTCGCCTAGCTTCTATGTCGGTTTCGAACTCTGTGTTTTCGAGGCTAATTGCAATTAATGCATGGACAATTACTGCACTCAATATTATTGGACTACTGGGGCCGGCAATAAAGGTGTTAGACAGCTGGGTAGTTTCTATTGGCCAAGTGCGTGTATCACTGCTGACTTTAATAAAGGTGGGACTTTCGCTATGGCTAGCCCTTTGGCTTGCTAATGGTCTTGCCACGTTAGTTGAAAAGAAGCTTGAAAAAATAGATTTTTCAGGTCCGGCGACACGTGTTCTTGGTGCAAAACTCATAAGATTACTTCTCATTACATTCGCTAAAAAATAATGAGGCGTATCATCAACTATCATATGAAAGCATATTATTCACTCAAGCAACACATGGAAAGTGATCCTCAATGACAGGATGAATTTGACGATATATATAGTCTGATAGAGAGGTTCCAGAGATCTTTCAGACCTCATCCAGAATATGATGAGCGACTTGATAGATGGATACATTAGCCTGAACGGCCATCATCTGAATAGGATAATGAAGGTACTGACAATTGTTACTGTGATATTTGTGCCTCTTGGCTTGTTGGTCGGGATATATGGAATGAATTTCGAAAACATTCCGGAACTGGAATCTTCCTATGGCTACTACATCTTATTGATGTGTAATGGAGATGATTGCTGGAATTTCACTGTGTTTATTTAAACGTATGCAATGGCTATAATAGTTTTATCTGCATGATCAAAATGAATACTTCTTCTCCATTTTACAAGAAACACCTTACAAATCCCTATATACTAGAGGCTTCTACTATCGTAGTATCTCAGCGTTTCTACGTACGAATCACCAAATATTAGGAAAATCATCAATGCCCGAATTGACCCCGACTCAAAATATGGCAATATTTTGCGATTTCGAAAATGTTGCATTGGGTGTTCGTGATGCTAATTATGCAGCCTTTAATATTCAGAAGGTGCTGGAGCGTCTGCTGCTCAAGGGCAATATCGTGGTGAAGAAGGCCTACTGTAATTGGGATCGGTATAAAGAGTTCAAGGGCACCATGCATGAAGCAGCATTCGAATTGATAGAGATTCCCCATGTGCGTCAATCAGGCAAAAACTCGGCAGATATCCGCATGGTGGTTGATGCCCTGGATCTTTGTTACACCAAGCTTCATCTGGATACTTTCGTCATTATCAGCGGAGATTCTGACTTCTCTCCACTCGTCAGCAAATTGCGTGAGAACAATAAGCTCGTCATTGGTGTCGGCGTTAAGAACTCCACATCAGACCTCCTAACCGCCAATTGTGATGAGTTCATCTTCTATGATGACCTGGTGAGAGAAAGTAATAAGTCCACCCAAAAAAGACGTAAAAGCTCGGGCAAAAAGGTCCCCAAAAAGAAGGCCTCAAAGAAACTGCAAAGTGAAGACGAGAAGAGAAAACAGGAGGCGTTGGATCTTGTCGCAGCCACGGCAGAAGACCTGATACAGGAGCGGGGCGTTACGGAAAAAATATGGGGCTCTATGGTCAAGCAGACCCTGAAACGTCGGAAACCGGGGTTCAGTGAGCGCTATCACGGATTCAGAACTTTCAACATGCTACTTGAAGAGGCACAGGAACGAAACTTACTGATCCTGGAAGCGGATGAGAAGTCGGGTGGCTACATGATCAAGAGCGTCACCTGATCAATACATTGAGCAATCAGAATCTGGCCCGCTGAAGTAGAGCGTTGCTACGGATATATAGCTGAAATGTCTGCTTTGGCCGCAAAAAACTGAGCGCAACCGGCCGCTGGTGGAAATCAGTTATGCGAAATAATGACAAACTACAGTAGCTTACAATCTACTGATACCAAATAATGATCCTTCATCTCTGAAAATTGGCTGGGCATAGTTGGTCAATCCGAACGCTTCCTTCTCTTTTTTGACGATAGTCTCTGAAACACATAGGATGAATCTAATGGGTTTCACCAAAATAATATGAGGGTATAGCCAATACCCACAGACAAAATGAAGGGGACTGAATGTTAGGACGATCCTTGCCCAATGGGGTTATGTTCAATGCCTACCCCGACAGCATTGGTACCAAGTTAAGCGATAGCATCGCGCTGATGCAGCGGCCTGAATTGCACGATGTCTTCTCTCTGTTCTATATTCTGCCCACCTTCTTCCAAAGCGATCTGGATCGTGGTTTTTCCATAAACCGCTATGAGCTCAATGAGGATTTGGTATCAGAGGCGGATCTGCAAGCCCTAAAGGAGCTGAATATCGTTCTCAAGTTCGATCTGGTACTGAATCACCTCTCGGTACGCTCCCCTCAATTTCTGGATATGCTGACAAAAGGCGATCACTCCCGCTATCGAGACTTTTTTATCGATTGGAACAAGTTTTGGGAAGGTGAAGGTGAGTTGAATGATGAGGGCTATATCATTCCAAATGAGGCCCATCTCAAGCAACTCTTCATGCGCAAGCCGGGACTTCCCATTCTGCTTGTCCGCTTCCCCCGATGGTTCAGAGCGGCCCTACTGGAATACATTCTATCAACAGATTCACTACCGTGGGCTGGATAGCGATGACCTCAAACACCTTCGCATCCTACCATCCGAGGCTGCGCAGGATATCCTCTATCTAGTCAATGCCAAGATCGACGCCGGCGAGGATTTTCACGACATCGACCTAGGCCTTTATCAGGATTACTTGGAGCAAGTGGTCGATATTGTCGAATCCAAGCGACGCTACCTTGGCCAGATGGACCTCAATGCCGAATCAGAAGTGGTGTGGGAGTTCTATGCAGAGACCCTCAAAAGGTTAGCCGGTTTTGGCGCCAAGTTGATTCGCCTTGATGCTTTCGCCTACCTGCACAAAAAGCCGGGGCTGAGCAACTTCTTCAATACCCCCGGTACCTGGGACTATCTCGATCGTCTGAAGACCATTGCCGAAGAAAACCAGCTGACCCTGTTACCCGAGATTCATACCCAATACGGCAAACACCTGCATTCCGACGTCGCGAAAGCCGGTTATCCCATTTACGATTTTTTCCTTCCCGGCCTAGTGCTGGATGCGCTGGATATAGGTCGCAACACCTACCTGCTACGCTGGATCGAGGAGATCCAGACCCAGGGCATTCAGACGGTCAATATGCTGGGCTGCCATGACGGCATCCCCGTGCTTGATCTGGACGGTTTTGCCAGCGAGGATGGTTATCAACATGGGCTCATGGCGACGGCTGAGATAGAGGCCATTATCAAACGCGTTCTCAAGCGCGGTGGCCGGGTGAAAAATCTATTTGGCGCGAACGGTAAAAAGATCGCATATTATCAGGTCAATGCGACCTACTTCAGTGCATTGGGCGAGGATGAACAGAAGCTGCGTCTGGCCCGAGCCATCCAGCTCTTCATGCTCGGAATTCCCCAGGTCTGGTATCTGGATCTTTTCGCCGGCAGTAACGACTATACTGCGGCCGACCAGGGCGGTACAGCCAGCCACAAAGAGATCAATCGCACCACGTTAACGAATGAAATGGTAGATGCGGGACTGCAAAGCGCTGTGGTGCTAGATCAATTGGAGATGATGCGACTTCGAAATAGTGCAGCAGCCATCAATGGTACCCTTCAGATCGCCGAAACCCCTGGACATGACTTGGTCAGATGAAGAGAGCACCATTACCTTAAAAGCCAATCTCGAAAGCATGGATTTCTCCATTAGCCACAGCCCCGCAGAGGGAGAGACACAGGTCTACACCTACCCTAAACCCTGATGTGCGGAGCGCCTGATATGAGGTTGAATAGCTGACTATGCTGGATAATCAAGGAATAAAAACAAGTCAGGTTAGATAGGGATCAGATTCTTTTGGGATGCCGTAGTATTGTTTTACACCAACGCGCTTCCCTTTGAGGTACGCACCGTTTAATTTCCGAATGATCCTCAACGCTGCGTCATCAGGTAATACATTAATCAAACCATGACGTTGAATCACACCCACATTATTGGTGATAGATATAATTTTGCAGCTGACAATTCTTGGTTGTGAAGAGAAAGGGAGGCGAATCCACTTTTCGAGAACTCTGTTGGCAAAATCCCTCATATCCTTTCGTTTTGTCTTGTCAGTGATTCTTGGTATAAGTAATTTCATCTGCTTATGTTCTGGGAAAAGTTATATTTCATTTTATAGATAACCACCACGCTGTATAGAATCTGTTATTGCTGATATTAGATCGAATCAGGGCAGCACACATTTATCCTGTTTCACTTGGTAAGGACGATTACATACCCAATTCGTGCCGGTATAATCAAGATGAGCTTCTGTAGGCATTTCTACAGCAAAACACTGATCTTTCTTCTCTATGTACCCTCGATCGCACTTCCAACCAGGCCCATACAAAGAGTCTGTCAAGTATCCGTTGGCTGGCACTTTGATCGCTACACAATCCTTACCGACCGCTCTATACCCACGTTCGCACTTCCAACTAGGCCCATACGAAGAGTCTGTCAAGTATCCGTTGGCTGGCACTTTGATCGCTACACAATCCTTACCGACCGCTCTATACCCACGTTCGCACTTCCAACTGGGTCCACTTGAGGAGTCAGTCAAATATCCGTGCTGGGGTACATTGATCGTAACACAGGCCTGTTTAGCTTGTTTGTATCCACGGTTGCATAACCAGCCAGGTCCGTGTGTTGAGTCAGTCAGATATCCGTTTACGGGTACCTTGATGGCAACACAGGATTTATCTAGTTCTCGATATCCCCATTTACATTCCCAGCCTTGTCCGTAGGACTTGTGTGTCAGGTATGCGTTAGCGGGTATCTTGATGGCAATACAGCGCTTATTCACTTCTCGATAGCCTTGATCACATTTCCATCCATTACCATATTTTAATGCACTTGCATTTGCTGGTAACTCGAGAGAACTTTCCAAGGCAAGTGCTCGGTAGGGAACTAATGCGACAAACAAGATGACCATCAGATAATGAATTCTAATGGAATTTGGGCATCTATTAATATTCATGAGCCATTCTCAGTTCAGTCAGTGTGTATTGATGCCAAATCCCATTGATATGGAATCAATAAAAGCCGGGATTAGAAGTGATTACCAACGACTGGTGGAGAGGGATCTCAGGAAGGAGGTCGCGGTCGGGGTAAGATTATCTAACTAATGAAGAGTATATATGAAAACAAAGTAAAGATCCCTTTCTATTTAGTGATAAAGATCCATCTGGAAACAATGGTTTGTATTCAGCAAAGATGAGTAAAATCCTTATATATCGTTTGATCGAGCGAGTAGGGGAGAGCCCGCTTCATTAACTCAGTTAATTTGCTTGATAGCCACAATGAGAGGATAGTAGAGCGAATACCATTGTCTGTAACCACTCTGACTATTTCTCATCATACTGATTTCTCGCAGACTCTGATCGATCAACCAATGTGTTGCAATAGCCTGCTTTTAGTAAGAAAAGTACGTCATGCTGCTTGCTGAGTTAAACTCAGGAGAACCCAGTGAATCAATTCACAAAAAATACTCAAAACAACGAAACATCCCATCGTGAAACTGCGATACGTTTCGTAGAACTGGCCGACCAGAGCTGGGACCGGAATAAATCTGTTGACTTGGCGCAAACTGAAGGGATTCAACTAACCGACGAACACTGGGCTGTGATCGTATATCTACGCAGATACTATCTTAACCATGGCAGTCCAATAAAATCCCTAACTTTGGAAAATGCCCTCAATGAGCAATTCTCCGCCCTTGGCGGCAGCGAATATCTGTACCGGCTTTTCCCAGGTGGTCCAGTTTCACAGGGCAACCGTATTGCAAACCTGGTTAATAAGTAGACACTACCAAGATTACATCTGAATAATAGAAAAGTTAACCGGCATAACTTCAACTATACTGAGAAATACTCCTCTCCCTGTAATTGCAAAGGATCTTGCCCTAGCACAACATAAGGAAACAGTAATGTATCGTCTAATGAAGTCAGAAAAGTTGATCCTAAACCACATACTTTCCGGATCCTTATCTTTATATCGCCAAATCCAAATCAAACAGTTCCCTCAATTCAGTAAAGCAGTGGATGCTTGCAAAAATGCCAACAGGAGCGGCGAATCCCGCTTCTACATTCTCAATGATTCAGGCAAGGAGCTATACGGGGATTCGTGGATAGACTGACCAGGTTGTGAAAATACTGAGCGGGCGTTCTGACTCAAATAGCATAACTGCTTATCACCACTCACAAACAAAACAGCACCACATACAAATCTTCTAAGAGCAGGAAATTGATTGCAGCATGCGCCAAAGGTCGCTTACCTTGAAACGTGGTTTACCGTCTCGGTACAGAGAGAGCTGGACCACATTGAGTATAATGAGGTGTATCCATGAGCAAGAATCGTCTAAGCAATAAAGAGGCGAAAAAGAAACCAAGCATGACGCTGCGTGAGAAGCGAGCTGCGAAAAAGACTAAAAAAGAGACCAAATCACTCTTTGATGATATACGCGCACGTTGACTCTTATTAATCTATCAAACTATAGTCACAGAGACTTCGAATTACACCAATGAAAAGGGTTTGATATGAAATTCAGCAATCACCGCCGAACAATCAGCTCAGGAGACACCGGAATTTCCTTTCCTCAGCTTGAGTGTTGGAATAGTGTGACAAAAGTAGCCACCGTTGCCGCGCAATATAACAAACAGCGTGTGCTTTGCCGAATCTCGCAGAAGACCTTACAAGACACGTTCGGCGTTTTAGAAGATGACCCAATGAAATCTGTGGCAAAGCACCGATTTTCTATACAACAAGCAGCCAAATCGCTCATAGAAAGCGAGATCTATGAAGAGGATGGTTCTATTCTAATCCTTGAATGTCATCTTGTGTAGGAAATGTATATTCAATCTCGTGAGTTGACCCAGATTGAAGATAACTCATTTCCATTCACAATCTGTGAATACCACTACTTGAGTATCAAGTTAATCAGCAACCTCTGATCTATTCATCATTCTGGAGAATAGCTTGTGCCGGACTTCTGCCCAGGCAGCATGGGTAATCCCCCCATTAATAATGGGACTCAAAAGTAGTCACTGTTAAGCGGTCTGAGCCAGCTTCTGTACCGGGGTGATTCCACCTAGTGCCATGTTTGGTCGATCATTATTGTAGCGCCATAACCACCGGGTGGCAGTATCCTGTGCATGGGTAATCGATTCAAATAAATGTTGATCCAGCCACTCATGTCGAACTGTCCGATTGAATCGTTCCACATAAGCGTTCTGCTGTGGCTTACCCGGCTGAATATACTGCAACTGAATCCGATGCCTGTTGGCCCATTCAACGAGCTGGCTACTCAAGTATTCCGGTCCATTATCACAGCGAATAACCTTGGGTTTGCCGCGCCACTCAATGATGCGACCCAGGGTACGGATGACTCTGAGTGCCGGCAATGAAAGATCAACTTCAATCCCCAAGCCTTCCCGGTTGTAATCATCGATCACGTTAAAGGTCCGAAAGCTTCGACCATCTATCAGCCGATCATGCATAAAATCCATCGACCAGACTTCGTTGATCTGCCGGGGCACTGATAACTCATCAGGCTTGTCTCGCTTCAATCGTCGCTTCGGCTTGATCCTCAGATTCAACTCCAGCTCACGGTAGATGCGATAAACGCGCTTGTGATTGTAGCCGTAGCCCTTCACATTGCGCAGATACAGAAAACACAGGCCAAAGCCCCAGGTGCGATTGGCTGTTGTGAGGCGAAGTAGCCAGTCCGTGATATGGGCATTGTCACCCGATAGCTTCGGCTGGTAACGGTAGCAGGTCTCGCTGATACCAAAAATCTCGCAGGTCAGGCGGATACTCAGCCTGTGCTTCGACAAAGCGTGCTTGGCCATCTCTCGTCGTTGAGATGGCCTTAGTACTTTCCCTCAAGGGCCTCCTTGCGGATCTCGGCCTTGAGCCGTTCTTCTGCATACATCTTCTTCAGGCGCCGGTTCTCCGCCTCCAGTTCCTTCATCCGCTTCATCATCGATACGTCCATGCCGCCATACTTGGCGCGCCAATTGTAAAAAGTGGCATCACTCATACCGTGCTTGCGGCACAGCTCAGCGACCGGAATACCGGCCTCGGCCTCTTTCAGGATCGATATGATCTGGGATTCGCTGTAGCGAGACTTCTTCATTGTAGATTCTCCTTTTCGTAATCATAATTGGAAAATTCTACTTTTGAACCCCGTTATTTTTCGGGGGGATTACCCATGCACCTGCCTGCCATTGGAAAGCGGGATGTATCGATCACGCAAATCATGACAGTCCTATTCCTCGGGATGAACACCATATCCATTTCGACAATGGAGAGACGGAAGCGGTAGTGGATCTACTGCCGGGTACCCACACGTTACAACTACTTCTAGGAGACAAAGATCATGAACCGAAAGATCCGGTGCTAATGTCGGAGAAGATTAGTGTGAGGGTGAAAGAGTAGTGCGCTGGCTGGTTACAACTTTATTTACAAAGATACTTGGACGTCCACATCCATAATAATGTTAATCTAACGGATTTATATAATTTAACATAATATACATTATGCATCTTTTCTCATAAGGCCGCCAAGTAAGAGGCGCTTCCACTATATTATTAATGTTATATCTCTATTATTATTCTATCTCCTTGTTATTTTGAATTATTTTATTGATACATGTAGCGGACTATATGACTCAGATACTCTCCCCAGAATATGCACTAATATACCTATTCCTGTTCCGTATTTGATTTATCTTTATTTGCCAGATTTACATCTATTGTCTCTTAGATTTTTTATGTCACTTATTTTCCTGCTGATTACGCAGTCCTCTTCCTGTACATAAAATTCGGCTACTTTATAATTCAACTAATTCATTCAGTTCACACTCACACCGCTCAATGTGCTGGTAGACGAATTTCTCTACACCCTCTAATACCTCTTGATTGTCAATAACAAAAAACCTTTTGATTTTCGACTCAGCTTCATTCCAGGAGAACACCAGGAATATGACAGCTGCACTACTGTTTAGAGTTATTCTAATTATTAATCTAAAACACTTAGTAGTTATTGCTAAGTTAAACATCAGTATGATGCTCTTGCAGAGATTATTATTTAACTCAAATTTTCATAAAGTGGATTATCTCAATCAATCGTATCCGTCGATGTTTGTTAATTCGTCATAATTATTTACGCATTGAGAATTAGAAAAATTCTAAATTATGTATAAAACCTTTGTCGTGAAAGTACGACGCTTGACATAGGAGATAAAATCGCAGACCCTCCACTCCTCTGTTGCATATAGTGGCCAAACAAAACTCACCTTGTACATGTCAGTTTCAAAAGATACGATCAGATCATATTGCAAGGAAAACTATATAAATCCTGCCCGCTCTCGCGGTGATTCTCACATCACAATCAGAATAGCAGAGGTCGCGAGAGCGTTTGGTCTTGAGCCGGATAGCCATGTCATTTGCGATGCCGTGTGGTCGACCGAGTTCGAAATGGAGAATAACCTTTTTAGAGTATCCAACAGCTGCCTGAGAAACAGTAAAGTATCTAATATGGTTTTCAGAGTGTTACCTGAATAGATAAGGGATGTACCGTAAGGTGAGTACTAATAATTCTTAATTTATCGATGATTATGCAAGTAACACCTGAAAGTGTGACGAGCATCATAGTATTCCTGAATTAAGAGAATAAAAGTTGTCGTAAAGAGATAATAGTGTGAACCAGTTCTAATTTATTTCACAAGACATCAAATTGGCGATGATTTCTTAGTGTGAATAATTGTTAAATTGCATCCCTAAATAGGAGTACAAAATAACTCATCCTAAGGATAAGGAATCACAACTGAAGTGATTATTAATAAACGACCTGGATTATTTTAATACCGTTGGCTATCTAAGCCCCGGTCAATGATTAGGATGTGTTGTTGCTGTGACCCCAAATGAACTTGTTGAAGATATCGATCAACTGGTATCGCTTCCTGATGTATTTATTCAGGTGAACCAGTTAATGGAGCAGCCTCACTGCTCTTCTACCAAACTTGCTGAAATCATCTCTACCGACGTTGATATATCCGCCAGGCTGCTAAGGCTGGTCAACAGCCCGTTTTATGGTCTGAGATCCAAAGTCGACACCATCTCCAGAGCAGTCACCATCGCCGGCACCAATGAACTGCGTAACCTTGTATTGGCCACAACCGCAATCAGAGCTTTTACCGGTATCCCGGAGAAGCTGGTCAACATGGATGATTTTTGGCGCCATGCAGTCACAACCGGTGTCCTCTCGCAGATCTTGGCCCAGCTGAGCAATGCGCTACACAGTGAGCGGCTTTTTGTTGCCGGTATGCTTCATGATGTGGGACGGCTGGTGATCTATCTGACCCTCCCCGATAAAGCGATGGATATTCTGGAGATTACAGGTGGCGATGATTGGATTCTTGCCGAGATCGAAGACCAGGTTCTTGGATTCAATCATATGGATGTGGGCGCCGCACTGATGCAATCCTGGCATCTGCCTGAAAACCTGATCTCCGTCGCTAAAAACCACCATCGCCCTTCACATGCAACTGAGCCGGAAATGGATGTGGCCATAGTCCATATTGCCCTGGCTATCGCTCGTGGCGAAATGTCAGGGCATTCAGTGGAGGAGATGTTCTGGGCCATCGAACCAAACGTTTGGGACGCCACCGGACTAACCCCAGAACAAATATCACCGCTTATCGATGACATGCTGAGCAAGTCACTCGAAGTCATGGGGGTAATCTTGGCGCCAACAAAACAAAAGCGAGCTTAGGTCATTCAAAGCAGCTTGATTGTCAATCCGGCAGATTGAGAGTTTCATATAGCGTTATTCGAATTCGCCGGTTCCCATCAACCTTTCAGACAACACTATTAAGGTGTTATTTACCAATCGTGATTGAAACTTAACCTGAAACATGCGGATGTATAAAAACACGGAGGTGTTAACCATCGATATATAAATTGACCGTTATTGAGAGAAGAAATATGCGCCACTCATCGCGCTTCATTCAAATACTGATGAAAATGACCGCCGCCACCGGCAAAGGCGAAAGCACCGCCCTCCCCTATGGTGAAAACCTTTACACAGAAAACAGCACCGTCAGAAATGAGAGGGTGATGCGGTCAGGATCTACCCGCTCATCCAGGGTCTGCACTGCAACCTATATCTCCAGAATAGAATCAATACGATCCTCATTGGCCTGGAAAGACCGCAGATAAAACATAGGAACCAGGTATGGATCAAGATAGTGATTCCAAGTCAGAGTGGAGTAATGAGGTTTCTATGAAAAGAGCCCTCCTCGTCTACTTTTTGCAGGTTTTCATACCAGCCTCTGTGTTGTTTTGCGGTATTTTCTATATTTTCTCCAACCAGACGCAAAAATATGAGCTGCAGACGATCAAGATCCGCGAAGAATCTGCCTTGAAGAGTGCAAGTGCGCTGACATCCACGTTGTTTAAACAAAAGTTATCAGACCTGTTGGTATTGGCCGAAGGCGAGATAATGAGAAAATATCTTCATAACGACAATATACAGACCTGGACACAGGTGACCCGGGAGTTTTCACTCTTAGCCAGGCGCAAACCAAAGTATGTACAAATACGCCTGATGGATATCGATGGCAAGGAAGTCGTTAGGGTAAACAACAAAAATGAAGAACCGAATATCGTGCCAAAGTCCCAACTTCAGGACAAGAGTGACCGCTACTATTTCAAAGAGGCGATTACATTCAGTCAGGGTGAAATATATATTTCGCCATTGGACCTGAATATGGAACAGGGTGTCATCGAAGAACCGATTGTACCAACCATCCGTTTCGCCACGCCAGTCTACGATGGCTACGGAACAAACCGCGGGATTCTGATTATCAATTACACGCCTGCTGAACTGCTGGAAAAGATTGAAGATATATTCAATACCCTTGCAGGTGAAACGATCATGCTCAACAATGATGGATATTGGCTGATGGGTGTAGATGATGAAAACCTTTGGGGTTTCATGTACGGCAGTGAAGAGACCTTCTCCTCTGAGCAACCAGAAGTCTGGAAAGCCATAGAAAACAACAAAAGCGGCTCAGTCACCACAGATAGCGGATTATACATCTTCCAGAGAGCCTACCCATTGAATCGTGCCGGTCTTGGATCAGTTGAGAATATTCAGTTACGTCCTGATGCAGATCAACCAAAAAGGCAGGATCTTTACTGGATCTATGTCTCCTATATTTCAAAGGATCGCCTGAACGACCTCTCATCAATACCGATACACATCTCGACGATCATCTACCTACTGCAATTCATTACTATCGGACTTATCAGTGGTGTATTCGCAAAAAAGGCCGTAAAGAAGAAATTTGCTTCCATCAAATTGCAGCAACACGCCACTACGGACGAGTTGACAGGACTCTCCAACCGCCGCGAGTTGCAAAAGACCGCAGAAATGGAGTTTAAACGCGCATACAGATTCAACCGCGATTACTCGATCCTCATGATCGATCTGGACAATTTCAAGGAAATCAATGACTCGTACGGTCACAGCATTGGTGACGAAGTGCTGAAGCATAACGCAAGTATCTGTCTCAATTCGACCAGAACCGAAGACCTGCTGGCTCGATATGGTGGTGAAGAGTTTGTCATGCTGCTGCCGGAGACCAATATAGAGGGGGCCCGTCAGTTGGCTGAACGGATTTGCCAGGATGTCAGGGAACAACCGTTCGATTCCGGTCGTGGTCCAATCGCCATAACCGTAAGTATAGGCGTCAGCGAAATAGATCCTGACGACATTAGCTATTCCAATATCCTGGAACGAGCCGACAGTGCACTCTATCAGGCTAAGCGAGAAGGCAGAAACAGGGTCGTCACCGTGTAGGCCAATATGACGCATAATGTCAGCATTCCGCTTACAGCATTTACCCTATTCTCAATAAAAATAAATATCTCCTCTAAAAAAACAATTGGTCATATGTTTCTTTGGTAGTTCAATCCTTAAATATACGGTTATTCCATACTTATTAATAAACATTAATTTTGATGTATATCATGTTGTTATTAAACAATAATTATATAGTATTTGGTTTTTTAAATTCCTGCAAATTGATAAGACTTTAAAGCTTTCGTTTTCCTGCTCAACACCACCACACCAGAACAGCCTTTGGACCAACTCATGTTTGGTGTAACGACTTACATTCCAGGAAAGAATCATCTTGGATTCGGCGATGAGTCAAACACTATCTTTCCACACTAAAAACCAAACAAAAAACTAAACTTTTTCTAACCAGTGCCGTTATTTTGAGCATCAAAAATGTCAGAAGGAGTGACATTCGTATATCCCCGGAGGATCCACGGTGACCCCAGCCACAACAGAGTCCAAAGCCGACCTTCAGAGCGGGTTTACCTCAGCGCTAGAGTCCTTACGCAAATACACCCTGATCGCCATCGTTGCCTGGACACTGATGATTGCCGGCATTTTCACATGGACAATATACGATCAGAGAAACCGGGAGTTTGCCACTGCGCTCGGGGTCGCCAGGGCCTACTTCCAAAAGGATCAGTCAGTACGCCAGTGGGGCGCCACTCAGGGTGGTGTCTACGTGAAGATTTCCGAACACACACAACCCAATCCCTACCTGAAAAACCTGCCGCATCGGGATGTAACCACTGATGCCGGCCAGAAACTCACACTGATGAACCCGGCCTATATGATCCGGCAGATCAATGAGCGCTTCAGCCGGATGCACAACGACTATATCCACATTACCAGTCTGGACCCGTTACATGATGAGAATGAGCCAGACGATTGGGAACGATCAATCCTCAAAACCTTTACCAAGGAATCGGATGAGGTTGCGCAAATTGTCGGTTTCCGCGGACAACCCACCCTACGCATGATGCGCCCCATGGTTACCAAACAGCGATGTCTGAAGTGTCATGAACAGCACGGTTACAAGGTGGGCGATATCCGTGGTGGCGTCTCCATCGCCATACCTATGGCGCCCTATCGCAGGGATAGCAGCGAACAACTGCTGCTGATCGGCACAACGCATGGCGGTATATGGGTATGCGGTCTGCTGGGTATCGGTTTCTATACCCGGCGGGCGCACCGTCACTTGGAAGACCGCCAGCAGTCAATACAATCCCTCGCCAAGGCAAACAGCTACAACCGCTCCGTTATCGGAGCGCTGGGTGAGGGTCTGTTGGGCTTCGACGCAATGGGTCGCCTGACCTTCCTCAACCCTGCGGCTGAGCATTTATTGGGCTGGAAGGAGAATGAGCTACTGGGCAAGTCTGTTCATGGATTTATTCACTATCTGAAGGACAACGGTGAGCCTTGTCGAGAGGATGAGTGTCCCATGCTGGGGGTACTGCATAGCGGAGAGTCTCATTCGAGCCGGGACGATCAGTTCATGAACCGTGACCGTATCGCCCTGCCAATCTCCTATATCGCCACTCCCCTCTTTGAGCAGACCCGCGTGGTGGGTGGTGTGGTGGCCTTTCAGGACATTAGCGAACAAAAGCAGAGCCTGCAGCGTATCGAATACCTGGCCCATCACGACAGCCTCACCGACCTGCCCAACCGTGTTGCTTTCCTGGAGGCAGTGGACAACGCCCTGGCCAATGCGCGGCGTTACGGCCACGGCCTCGCCCTGCTCTTCCTCGACCTGGATAACTTCGGTGTGATCAATGATAGTGCCGGACACACCACCGGAGACGAGCTGCTGAGACAGGTGGCAAGACGTCTGCGTCATGAGATACGTCAGCCGGACTTAGTGGCGCGTCAAGGCGGTGATGAGTTTCTGATTCTTATGGTACCGGTAATCAAGGAAAAGGAGGTAGAGGATATCACCAGACAACTGGCCCTGAATGCCACAGCACTGGCCCAGCGGGTACTTGACGTCATGCATGACCCTTTCCTTATGGAAGGCAGCACTTACTATATCAAGGCCAGTATCGGCATCAGCCTGTTTCCGGAGGATGCCAATGATAGAGTGGAATTATTGAAAAACGCTGATGCGGCCATGTATACCGCCAAGGGAGACGGCCGGGACACTTATGCATTGTATGCCGGCGATCTAGCCCAGCGTATTCAACACCGTCATATGTTGGAGACAGGGCTCAACCAAGCCTTGATCAAACAGGAGTTCCGCCTGGTATACCAGCCTATTGTGGACCTTAACGATGGAAAGATACTGGCAGTTGAAGCCTTGTTGAGGCTGAGATCGGCCACTCTGGGGGATGTATCGCCGGTAGAGTTCATCCCTGTGGCGGAAGAGTGCGGCCTGATTCTTCCCATCGGCCGTTGGGTTTTGCAAACCGCCTGTCGACAGATGGCTCAGTGGTTCGGCATGGGGATGGAACTTAGGGTTGCAGTCAATCTGTCGACCCTGCAACTGCAGCGTGAGGATCTGGAAAGCAGCGTACTGCAGGCCCTGGAGGATGCACAAATCCCCGCTTCGATGCTAGTCCTCGAAATCACCGAGGGGGCCACACTGCACGCCTCCCCTGTTGTTATCGAACGACTGCAACGACTCCATGACCTGGGTATCGGGTTAAGTCTGGATGACTTCGGCACCGGCTACTCCTCCCTCAGCCGCCTGAAGAACCTGCCGGTGGATACCCTGAAGATCGATAAGTCCTTCGTCGACGGCGTTGTAACCGAACAGGATGATGAACAGATCGTACTGACCACCATTGAGCTCGCCAAGAACCTCAACAAACGAGCCCTGGCCGAGGGAATCGAGAGCCGTGAACAGTGGCAATGTCTGTTACGCAACGGCTGTCAACGAGGACAGGGTTACTTCTTTAGCCGTCCGGTGGAAGCGGCAGTCATCGAAGAGCTGGTGCGTAACGGTGGTCATTGGAATCAAATCCCGTCGTAGAAAGAAACCTGTTCATTGCAGGTATGGTGCAGTCTTTACAGGTCCGGACAGGGTTCACCACGATCGATACGCGTCGTATTCACTACCGGAATATCCAACCGATTCCCGCTATAAGCCTTCAGATTGGATGGCGCATAATTGCATTTTGCCAGATGCATGCGATCCAGCACCGATTGATGTAGCACCTCGCCATCGTTAACATGATTGCCGATCTGACGCTCGAATGGTCCCATCACACGATAGGGAATGGTCATTGAGTCGTTAAGCACGGAGTTGAAACAAGGCAGGAAATGGGCAAGATAGTCGTGATCGCATTCAAGACCCAACGCCTCCGACTTTTCAACCACCCAGTGGAGAGCCTCATTGGCCAGACCATCGGGAGAGTAGCTACCGCCCACATTGCTGTGCACACCGGCAAACCAGGCCTGCTGCACCTCACCCTGCCAAGATAAGGGACGTTTCCATATCGAAGGCTTGAATGGTTTACGACGTTCATCGATCGACATGGCATGTATGGCATTTTCTATGTTCGGATTGAGCTCAATATCGTGATATTGATATTTTTTCCTGTTGAAAATCTGTCCAATCACTCCAGGAGCGCCAAGTGCACCGACGGTATCCCACACTCCGACTAGTTTTATCGGCGGGCATGGGCGTACGTTTTCTACATTACGAAACGCCTTTTCCCACTCCGCCGAGTCGGGACCTTTGCTTTTTTCATAACAGAGGTACATTTCCGGTACATAATAGTCGTCGTCTTTTTCGATCAGGCCGATCAGGTTCATAAAACCGGCAAGACTTCTTACCGTAAATGCGCCACGACTGAAGCCAAAGAGATAGAGCTCATCGCCGGGTTCGTAATTGTAGACGATGAATCGGTACATGTTGCGGATATTCTCTTCCATGCCCTTGCCGAATGCCCCGCCGGTAACCTTATCCAGAGGTCCGTTGGTTCCCACCCCTTCATGGTAATAGACTATCTGTGATGTGCCGTCACCGGCCTTTGGTTTTATGGCACGTGCAATTTTGGTTACATTGGTTGGATGACGCCGTCCTGTCTTTTTGTCCAGCTGATCTCTGATGTTCCAGGTGCCATCTGCGCAGATTATGATCCTTTTCATTTGTTTCCGACTCTTTATTGTCTATGTGATTGAATACCGATTCCTGACAATTGATCGCTCTCAAACGGGTCCAGAAATTTATACCGCTGTCTGTTACAGCATGTTGAAATCGTGAGGTAAGTGTAGTGATCATACGACGATTCTTGCAATATCCTTCCATCCGTATTGGCGTTCCTGTGCCGGATCGACGCTGAAAAACGGCAGCCGAATGGCTGCCGTCTCAACCGGAATGAGGGTTTTACGCCGGCTTAAGTCAGAGCCCTATTTTTCTGTGCTCCCGGACGGTGTAGCGGGTGCAACCGGGGCGGCATAAGGATAGCCGTACCCATAGTATGGGTAGCCATACGGGCCGCCCCACCAGGGACCATAGTAGTCGCGATATCTGTTCCACCCCCGACCATAACCGGAACCGCGGGCACTGCCACTGAAACCGAAATTGAAATAGCCGTCTCCCCATCCATCACCGAACCAGTTATCATCCCAGCCACGATGGCCCCAGCCCGGGCCTCCCCAGCCAGGTCCGCCCCACCAGGCGAAAGCAGTGGTGGACGTCGCGATTAATGTGGCCGTGATTGCAGCTTGTGCTAGCTTTTTCATTTTCACTCTCCTTGATCTGTATCTGTGCGTACCTGAAAAGTGATGCATCTGGCAGAAAAATCTAACCATCGTATTTTATATATAAGCTAATTATTAATAACTCAAATAGATATTTGCAACTTTACAGTACCCGATTTATAGATCCTGTCTATGGATGATCTGAAGTGCCCGAGTGTTCATCGCACATCACTCGATACGGCATCCGGCTCTGTTTACCCGGAAGTTGATTTTCGATCGTTAATTTAACATGCCACTATCGAATTCAATCTTATAAATAAGATTAATTTTCGTTGATATATTATTAATTAATATAGATAATAATATATACTTAAATAACATTTTTCTGGTTGCGCCCATTTAAGATGAGAGAGCGGTATGCAGCCTGTTACACTACTATCGATTAACAATGCGCCCCCAATATTACCGAGCCAGTTTGCGAACCATGTCAAACACTCTCCAAAATGCTGAAAAGAAACTTCGTCAAGGCAAGCTTGGTGATGCCCATAAACTCCTTACCCGGGTGTTGAGAAAAGAGCCGAAAAATCCGCACGCACTCTATCTGCTCGGTGAAACACTACTGCTTCAGGACAGGCTGGATGAGGCCCTGATCAATCTCAGACAAGCGGTGTCAAGCGGTCATGCTCAACCTTGCTGGTATGTCATGTGTGGTGTGGCGCTGGAACGAAAAGGCCTATACACCGATGCGGAGAAGTCTTACAAACTCGCAGAGATGTCAGGTTGTGCTGATGAGCGCATGTACTACATGCTCGGTAAATTCTACACCAACGTCTCTCATGACTACACAAAGGCGGAAATCTACTATGCAAACCTGATCAATATTAACCCACAAGCATTTGTTGCCTATGTGGGATTGAGCAGACTCTACATACTTCAGGCCAGATATGAAGAGGCAATTCAGGCATTGGATCATTGCCTGACACAGGGCTACGAAACCGTCGAGGTCTACATCAACCTGGGGCACGCCCTCTCTCACCAGGGCAGACAGGACGATGCACTGACCTGTATGAAAAAGGCGATGGAGATCGATCCCGGCAATTTAATCGCAAAGCAGAATTACATCGTACAGCTGTTATACACCTACGACGATCAATCCGCGATTTACAGCGAAGTCAAAACGATAACCCAACCACTCAACAAACGGACCAAAAAGCAGTATCGGGGTGCAGCTGTTACCGATCGAAAATCTAACACTCTATAAACCGCTTTTTGAGTTCCCGGCGCTGGTGGAGCCACCGTGCGTAAAAAACGGACATGTCACCTTCGGCTCGTTCAATGGCTTGAGAAAAATAGATATTTCGATTATGGAAATCTGGGCAAGGCTGTTGCATAACCTACCCGGTTCCAAAATCAGGCTGGTTATAGACGACTATCAAAACGAACTGATGAGGGATCATGTCCATGATATTTTCGCCAAGTTCAATGTAGATAAGTCATCCGTTATACTCCACCCAAGACTGCCGCTCGACGACTACCTACTTTCCCATAATGAAGTCGATATTGCATTGGATCCCTATCCTTATCATGGACAAACCACCTCCTTCAATTCACTGCTTATGGGGCTGCCTCTGGTCTCGCGTGCCGGTAAGTCCGTGGCCAGCAACCTCTCGACACGGATTCTATCGGCGATAGACAGACAGCAATGGATAGCCAAGGATTTCGACAGCTACATTGAGATTGCACTCTCTTTGGCAAGGGACAAGGAGAGTCTTGTTTCAATTCGCAGAACATTGCGTAAGGAAGTGGAAAACTCGTCTATCATGGACTATGAGCGGCATGCGGAAAATATAGAAGCGGCCCTTATGAAAGGCTGGCAGTTGCTGTATGGAGCCAACAGCAAAGAGGCTAATAATCAAGGCTCATAAACGATCACCTCGACTAATAGTTGTTCAATTAGGAGAATCCAGAAGCTATGAATATGTCAGACAATGTTGATTCAATCGAGGCGACGATCCCTGAAATCGATACCGTATCGCGATTGCGGCGTTGGGCCAATGCCGATGATCGCGGCAAGGCAATAAACGAGGTTCAAGCCTATACGGATAAACTGATAGCGCGTACAGGTCGCGGTATGGTACTGCGCGAAGCCGATCTGCGTGGACTCGACCTCTCCGGTTTCGACCTGCGCCTCGCGGTTCTCAACCGGGCGGTCCTGCACGGCACTGATCTGAGCGGTGCGAATCTGTCCGGTGCAACCATCGTTTGCGCGGGCATGGAGAGAACCCTGCTCAAACGCGCCAACATGCGAGGCGTCTATATGCACGCATTTGCCGCTCAGGTCTGCGATTTCACCGATGCGGACATGCGTGACCTCACGGATGCCACAGGGAGTCTTTTCCATGGCTGTTTCATGACCGGCGTGGATCTCTCCGGTTCCGCCATTGCCGGTACCACCTTCTACCAGTGCATCATGGACAATACGCGGTTTGTGCGCAGTAACCTGCAGGGTTCAACCATAAACGAGTGCCACCTGGGCGGCGCCGATCTGACTGCGGCCCAGGTCTCGCAACTCACGATCACCAAATGCGACATGCGGGGCGCCACGCTTAATGAGGCCAGCGGCGAAGCCTTTACCTTACAGCGTCTCCTCGATACCGAGGGCTTGTCACTCTCTCAAGCCAACCTGCCCGGGTTGAGGATCCGCAGTTGTACGCTCTCCGGACTGAATGCGAAGAGCCTGGCCGCTCGTGAGGCCGATATCTCTGCGGTCTCCATGCCCTCCTCCGACTTTACAACGGCAGACCTTGAACATGCCCGGTTGATGAATGTCAGTTTTGAAAATGCCCGTTTCAGCGGCAGCAAGCTTGACGGTGCGCTCCTCACCAACTGTATGGCGGACCGTACTGACTTCAGCGGGGCAACCGGGGAGAATCTGGCAGCGCGGGAATCCTCTTTTCAACACGCGAATATGACCCGCTTTACCGCACGATGCGCCCATTTCCGGGATTGCAACCTCTCTTTTGCGAATTTACGCAATGCCTATCTCTACCGCGCCATGATTACCGGAGATCCGCCTAAATCGATGTCGATGATGCAGGCTGATCTCTCCGAGACAACTCTGGTCCAGTCCTATATTGCCGGAAATTTAAGTGGCGCCAATCTACGCGGCGCTTTGATGGTTTATGCTCGATTGAACCAGGCTGTGCTTACGGATGCGGATCTTACCGGCTCCTCACTTTTCGGTGCCAGTCTGGTGAAGACCATATTCGATGACGCCAAGCTCGATAGTGTGACCGGCCCTGTATACAGCGACCGTTGCAGTGGACTGCAACAGGCCTTGTCAGCCGCAAGCGGTGAAAGCAGCAGAAACCTGGCGGCCTTCGTCGAAAATCTCGAAGGGTTGTTGACGGATCAACAGCGAGGATCGACTTGATTGCTGAGACTCAACCCCAGCAGGTAGCGAATGTGCCTGTGTCCGAGGTTGAACGAATCTGTCATCTGGCGCTTAGGCAATTTATCACACCCGCCACGGCGGTTGACGAAGCGGCTGCACAACTGCTGGATGCCGAACTCAGGGGGAAACACTCTCACGGTGTAGTGCGTATACCCTGGTTAAGAGAGAAGCTTGGCCGGTTTCAGCACCAACCCCCGGAAGCGGTACAGCTGCTACCCTGGCTGCTGCATCTCAGGTGTCAGCAGAGCTTAGGTTATTTGGCGGCGCGTGAAGGACAACGGCAATTGATGCGTATGCTGGACGAGCAGCCCTTTGCGGCCGTGGCCTGCATCGATGCCTTCCCCACCGGAGTAGTGGGTGACTATCTGAGGCCATTGGCTGAGGCAGGGTTTGTTGCCGTTGGTTTCGCCACCAGTCCGCCGCTGGTGTCGCTGCACAAAGATGGTCAGCCACTGCTTGGCACCAACCCCCTGGCCATTGCCTTGCCTACCTTTGAAGATAAACCGGCCTTTATCGCCGATGTCTCGCCGGCTCCGATAACATTTGGCCAGATACTGGCAATATTGTCCGGCTTTGAGGGTGATCTGAAGGATGTCATGCTGACGACTTCCAAGGGTGAGCCTGCCGCGGATCTCAAGCAGCTGTTCGATGAACATGGCAGATTCAACGGCAAAATCATCCAGACTCTCGACAGCGGCCTGCAACGACGACAATATGCCCTGACCCTGGCGATTGAGATGTTGACCACGCTGTTCACCGGTGAAACCGCCAAGGGCGGTCTGGTGCTACTGGCATGTGATCCCCAAAGGATACCGGGCATGCATGCCGACGCTGTCGGGGCGGTCATTGAACGCATCGCCAACCATCAGGAGTGGCAAAATATCCCCGGTGGTCATGGCGAGGCGAGAAAAAAGGCGCTGCTGAGTGAGGGTAGCGTGCCACTCCCTGAAACCCTTTGGCAACAGCTGCAATTCCTGGCGGACAAGGAAGTCGCGTCCCTCAAGCCAAGCGATTGACCCTTGAACACTACAGCGGCGATCACTCTGCTAGTTTTTCCGGTCGATATGGATGCAACGACACCGTTTCTTTCTGTCGGACATGCCTTGGGGGTCAGGCTCGTCGGCGCCACATCAGTTGAACATCAGATTGCCGATCCAAGACTGGATGAGCTGATCCATCTGCCCTATATTTCAGATCCGGATTTTTTCCAAGCCTTCGAGGCCTGCCTGGAGACACATGGCATTACCCATGTTCATACGTCCCATCCCGGGGTGTGGACAATACTTAAAGAGCTGCAGGAAAAACAGGCAGCCCAATCCCGCTTCCACCTCTGCCAACCCGCGCCCTACCAGGTGATCTGGCAGGATGCGGCTGCCGGTTACGCATGGGCCGATTCAGCCGTTGCCGATCCCTTTCCTCAACAGCTCAGCGACTCAAAAGGAAGTGTAAAGCCTGCGCTGAAACCTGGAGAGTATGCGGCTCTTCACAAGCAGTTCCTACATATACCTGGTCAATGCGACCTGGATAAACTCACCGCATTTGCGCAGCTCGCAAGGGTCCTGCCACAAGGGGACCTGGTCGAGATCGGTTCACTCGCCGGTCGCTCCGCGTTTGCCCTTGCCTGGCTGGCTGAGCGTTATGAGCTTGGAAACCTGATCAGTATCGATCCCTGGTCGAACCAGGCAATTGAGGCACAAGGCCGGCAGGCGGAGATTTTGAACAGGGATTTGGAAGCTATCGATTTCGAGCAGATATTTAGGGTCTATATCAGCAATATCTCACTGCTGACTAACGCAGGTTATATTCGCGACAGTTCGGCCAAGGCGATCGATCACTACAGACAGGCAGCCATGGAAGGTACGCTGATGAGTCCCCAACTCGGCACCATCGCTGTAACAGGAAAGATCTCACTGCTCCATATCGACGGCAACCACGATTACGACCATGTCCGTCAGGATATCGATGCCTGGACGCCTTATGTTATGCCCGGAGGCTGGCTGCTGCTGGATGACTATGTCTGGGTTTTCGGCGACGGTCCGAAGAAGGCTGGTGACGAACTCTTGCATAGCGATATGTTCGACCTGTCGTTCACCATGGGCGACACCCTCTATCTACGTAAACAGCAGGCCGGATTCTAGGGCCTGTTAACACTAATCCAATGCACCCTGTTGTGCCTGAAAAAGCGCCAATCAAGGCGCGAGGAGAGAAGTTTGGTTATTCCAAATGAATGACGAGCAACGCCGAGTGGCGCTTTTTCAGGCACAACCCGAAGGGCTGGGGCTGTTTTCGCCCCCAGCGGCGTTATCATTCGCTCATGTAGAATAACTACACCACACTCATTCTGCCTTGCTGGGCACGAAAACAGCCCCAGCAGGGCGTATTGGATTAGTGTTAACAGGCCCTAGAACTGCGGCCCCAAGTCGACTTCCTCTTCACTATGCTGACGAATCGCCTTGGCGGGGGAGCCCACTGCAACCATACGCTCGGGAATATCGCGTGTAACGGTTGAACCCGCACCGATGAGACTGCCGCGACCGATCCTTACCCGTTCAATAATCTGGCATCCAAGGCCCAAATAGGTTTCCTCGCCGCAGATCACATCGCCGGCGACCCGGCTTCCCGGACCCGCGAACACCGCACTGCCCAGGTGGGCGCCATGTCCGATCGTGACTTGCCAATCCAGGGCGACAAAATCATCAAGCCTTGCACCATGATTGACTGCATTCATACCCATCAGCAACACCCCGTTACCCAATATTGCATGAGGCGAGACATATGAGGACGGATTGACGATTGCCGGGCAGTCGGCCTGTTTCTTCATCAACAGTTCGCCATATCGCCGGCGCGCGACCGGACTACCGATACCGACCGCGAAAAGGTGCCCACTGATAAAGCTGATGTCATGCAGCAATTCGTCTCCACCCAATATCGGAAGCTGATTGATGTTCTCCCCTTTGCTGCGGGTACGGTCAATAAATCCGATGGCGCTGAAGCCGGCAAGTTGGGCCACCTCCTTGACACAGCAGGCATGCCCACCGCTACCGATGATCACCAGTGGCTTGTTGTTTATGATTTCGCTCATTGCTCATGCCTCGGCCTGCGATCTATCACCCGGCGCGCCTTGAATTGTGTAAGAGGAAAATAGCCCTGTTCCTTTGGCATGACAGTCACCCGCATGCCCAATCCACTCTGTAGCTTGTGTTCGGCTTTAGCCCTGAAAAGATCACTATTTACCGTCGTATCACACTCAGCCTCGATTCGGACCTGATCCAGTTCACCCTGGCGTTCAAGAATAATCCTGAACTCGGTTCCCATACCATCCAACCCTCGCAGCAGCTCTTCAACGTCGCCCGGATAGAACTTGACGCCACGCACGATGATCATATCGTCAAGACGCCCGATAATGCCGTGAGGCATGCGGGGATAGGTACGACCACAGGCGCAGGGCTCATCGGTCATGAGGGTTTCATCACCGGGAAAATAGCGGATCATGGGTTGTGATTTGCGCCACAGATGGGTGTAGACAACGGCCCCTCTACGGTTATAGCCATAGGATTGATTCGGGTCTTGCGGGTTGACCACTTCGGTGTAATCCACATCCTGATAGACATGCATGCCGCTTCCGTGAGAGCACTCCATGTTGGAACAGGGATGAAGTTCCGCGACATTACCGAAATCGATGGCGCGTATGCCAAATCCCGACTCGAGTCGTTGCTTGACACTGGGAATGCTGGCTCCCGGTTCACCGCCGAAAAATCCCAGGCGCAACCGGCTCGATGCCAACTCTATTCCCATTCCGCGGGCAGTCTCCAGGATATGCAGACAAAACGAAGGCGTCCCACAAATCACGCTGGCGCCCACCTGTTGCAACATGGCTATCTGGCGTTCGGTGTTACCCCCCGCCATCGGCAGAACCTTGGCACCGATGCGTTCAGCCGCTCCAAGCAACCCCCAGCCACCGACATAGAGGCTGAGAGGAAATACGATCTGTACGATATCCGATGGCCTCAATCCGGCAGCCCAGCACTGCATCGCCTGGGCCTCGGATACATGTTCCCAATCCTCCCCGCTTATGGCAAACAGCGTAGGTTGACCGGTGGTTCCCGAGGTAGCCTGAATCCGTTTGACCTGGGAAAAGTCAACGCCCAGATAGTTACCGAAGGGGGGGTGGTCGCGCTGCGACTGTCGCAGCATGGCCTTGGTGACAATGGGCACCTTGGTTGTGAAGTCGTTGAGATCTTTTATCGCTTCAGGGTGCACACCGTGGGCATCATAGAGTTGGCGGTAAAACGGAATCCGCTCGTAGACATAGTTCAGCTGATATTTGATGCGATCAAAGATCAAGGCCTGGCGTTGATCGGCGGGTTGTGTCTCCCGCTGCCTGTCCCAGAAAGTTTCGCTATCTTGTTGCATCGTAATTCGTCAATGCCTGAATCATGGTGCTAGTATACCAACAATGAATTGTTATATATGCACGGCCACGGCAGAGTACTACTTCAGTAAACAATTCGACCGCTTCGGTCTCGACACAGTGGACTATGAACGTTGTATGGCATGCGGTACCGTGTACGCTCAAACCCTGCTGGAACTTCCGGAGCATCAGTGGCAGTCTGTTTGTGAAAACTATCACAGCAGCTATCGTGGCAGTGGTGAGAATCCCGATGACCCCAACTGGCATGTCAGGCTTGAACAACAAGCCAAGGTCCTGTCGAAACTTGCCGACATCGGACTGCTGGCTACCGACAAGCCCTGGCTGGATTATGGTTGTGGTGAGGGTGAACTCGCCGGGATGTTGGATACGAGGATTGGGCAGATAGCCCGCTATGACCGTTACTGGAAAAAGGAAGGCTATCTGCAGGAGCCTGACCTGATCCCCGGCCATTTTGATATGGTGATTTCCACATCCACCCTGGAACATCTGCGCAGCCGATCCAATATGGATGCCTTGGCAAGACTCGTGACCGATGATGGTTGCCTGGGCTTGCATACCCTGGTCCGTGGTGAAATTCCACGCGATCCCGATTGGTTCTATCTACTGCCGGTACACACTATTTTTTACACCAACCGCGGAATGGCGCAGCTGTTCGATCAATGGGGATTCCGCTCCTCATTGTATGTTGTGGAAGCACGGTTATGGGTGTGGTTTCGCAAGCCGCTCAAACAGCTGCTGAAGGAAAAGCCTGAACTGGTTTCAATACCGGGTTGGCATGTAGCAGAGGGTTTTATGGCCTATTGGCCGTAGTGGTCATAATCAAACTATGAGAAACAGCCATGTCGCAAGAAATGGGCAATGAATCCAGAACTGATGCATTTCGCCGCAATCACGAGTTAGAGAGCCTGATAGAACGTCTCAATAACATATTACTGAGATCTGCCGAGCAAGAACTTGCTCAATTCAAAGCCCCCGAACTGCCACTGGTATTGGTCGTGGGTGGTCCCCGTTCCGGCACGACACTGATGATGCAGTGGCTGGCGGCCAGCGGCTGTTTCGGATATCCATCCAACCTGATCGCACGTTTCTATAAAGCACCCTATATCGGTGCGCTTATCCATGAAATGCTGGTAAACCCGAAATATCAATATAAGCATGATTTCGAGGACATTCGAGCCTACACCATGCACAGCAGCTTCGCCTCTGATCTTGGCAAAACCGACGGTCTGGCCGCACCCAATGTATTCTGGTATTTCTGGCGACGTTTCTTCGATTTTGATGACTGCCCCTATCTCGATGAAACAAAACAGGAAGCGGCTGACACCCGTAATTTCGTCAGGGAACTGGCCGCTCTCGAGTCGGCCTTCGCGAAGCCATTTGCCATGAAGGGCATCATCGTCAATTGGAATCTTGAATTTATCAACCGGCTGTTCGACAAAATCCTGTTTATACATGTTTGCCGTGAACCCGCCTATCAGATGCTCTCCATTCTGAAAGCACGTGAACGATTCAGGGGGGATCGTCGTTTATGGTGGGGATTCAAGCCGCCGGAATATGATGCCTTGACCCTGAACACACCAGAGCACGAGGTCGCTGCGCAGATCCATTTCACACGTCAGGCCATTGCGAACAGTTTTGAAAAAATGCCGAGTGAGCGATGGCTGTCGATAGACTATGAGCGGTTTTGTGAAAACCCGGCAATGGTCTATGGTCTGATCCGTGATAGGTTGGCCCAACAGGATTACGCCCTACCTGAGCGCTATACGGGACAGGCTAATTTCAGTAACAGCAACAATGCCTGCACTACCGACGTAAAATCACTTGAGACGATATATTCCGAGATCGGCTAACCAACCAGCGGATTTCAAACTGATTACCCACAATACTCAGCCACCGATTAGTGATCGTGGACTTTATAAGCAAGCCGCAAATGCTTGCAAAATAGTTTTAAGTCCGCAAATGAACGCGAATAAACACAAATCCATCCTACAGCTCGTGCGACACGAGATTCGTGGGGACTATCTCACAATAATTATTGGTTTATCCCCCCAAAAAGGCGCATATTCGCGTCTATTTGCGACTTGCATTCACAGCATCCTCTGTAAGGGTGAATTAGGCTAAACACATAGCTGAGAATTGTGGGTAATCAAGAATATTTGGGCCTGTTAACATGATTATACACTGGTCAGGACTCTGATAATTGAGGCAACTGCATCCACCTTTTCATCATCCATTTCCGGTCCCGCCGGTAGCACGATTACCCGTTCTGAAACTCGTTCACTATTGACAAGAAAGCTGCCGGCGTTCGGATAGAGATCCGAATAGGGTTTTTTTCGATGACAACAGGGCCAAAAGTAGCGTCTTGCCAATACGTTTTCGGCCTGAAGCGCATCGACAATCTGATCACGTGTTACTGGCGAGTTATCCGTCACTTCAACAACCACATATTGATAATTGTTGGATTCCTGTTCGTCATAGGCAAGCAGGTCTACTGTTGTAACATCAGCAAGTGCTCTGCTATAGGCCTGATATACACTGCGATTATGATCGATGACCTTGTCTATGGATTGGATATTGGTCAACCCCATAGCTGCGGCTATTTCCGTCATTTTACCGTTGGTGCCAGGATGAATGACATTGTCGACACCGGAAAAACCGAAATTACGCATCAGCCTCATGGTCTCGGCCAGTTCATCGTCATTGGTAAGAACGGCTCCACCTTCAAAGGTATGGAAAAATTTCGTGGCGTGAAAACTCAATACTTCACAACTGCCGAAGTTGCCGACTTTTGTCCCGGCATGGGTACACCCGAATGCATGTGCGGCATCGAACATCAACTTCAATTGATACTCATCTGCGATTGACTGCAGTGCCTCCACAGCGGCAATCCTTCCCCAGAGATGCACACCGATAATGCCGGTGGTGCGCGGGGTGATCATGCGCCGGACCGCTGCAGGATCGAGATTGTGTGTATGTGGATCGATATCGGCAAATATCGGTGTGATCGCCTGCCAATGGAGCGCATGGGCCGTGGCGATGAAGGTGTATGAGGGAACAATCACCTCTCCCTTCAACTGCAATGCACGGATTGCAATCTCCAGGGCGACCGTGCCGCTGCACATTGCCACACAGTGGGACACATCGTGATAATCGGCGATACGCCCTTCAAGCTCTCGAACCATGGGGCCGTTATTCGTCAGCCATTGACGGTCGAGTATCTCATTCGTGAAGCGTAAAAACAGTTCCCGATCGCCGATGGATGGACGGCCGACGTGGAGGGGTTCAGTAAATGCCGGCTCGGCGCCATTGATGGCCAAATCGTGGGTGGTGTTTAACTGTTTCATTCACTGTAGATTAACAAACAACCCTGAAGGAAAATATAATGCAACAGGGTTCCTACAATGTATAGTTAAAACCGACAGGATCACTTGCCGAACATTTTACCCAGATCGCGCACCATGTACCTGGCGGCGCGAAGCCAGGCCTTCTCATTGTCCCCCCTGAAATCGTAGGCCTTGCTGATCACCGTCTTTTTGCTCTCCACATCCTTGACCTCGATATGCATGGTCAGAATAAGCATGCTCATTTTATAAATCCAGCCGATCATCACCTTATCACCCTCAACCATTTCAGCCAGATCGTATTCGCAAAGATTACAGGTGTGTATATAGGTGCCCAAGCGGGCGGCATTGACCGCATCGTTGACTTGCTGCTGCGAGACCACATCGAATATACCCTCATTTTCGATTGTCTCGCCGATAAAACCGGTAATTTTTTCCAGCATCTTCTGGTGGCGGGTATTACCCCCGGGAACCGGGGTATTGTCGACGATCTCGAAAGGCAGCACGACGAGTCTTTCACGCTGCGCCGCTTTGCTTGCAGCAGGCGAAAGGATACAAGCGATCAAAGCCACGAAAGCCGCCAGTTGAACAATTTTCGGGCCCTCAATGCTGCCGGGATAACACTTTAATATATTCATCGGTTGCCTCCCTGTTGGTGCCAATCACGATGCGAAGATGGCCGGCGCTTGAAACTTCCAACTGGCCCCGAATCGCCACCTGTTCCCCCTGCACGGCCTGGCCCACATAGGTGGCGGTATAGCTGACAGCCTCCTTTATGGCGGGATGATCCAATATGTAACGAGCGGGGTATTCGAAGCTGTGACTGTCATCGACAACGTATACTTTCAGGTTGTGCATGCCTTGCTTTCTGTAGCAGAGCAGGTCCTGCCATGGGTTGGGATTCAGGTATGTAATATCGAATTTTGTTCCTTCAATTGCTGCCTTATTGTATTTTCTCTGTTCATGCCAGAGATATTCATCAAATGTGAGCGAACAGCCGCGCCGGTCATAGGCCTCTCGCCACAGGGTGCTATCCAGCGGCTGTAACTGTCGTTTTGTCAGCAGAGATTTTATGATCTCCCGGGCCTTACGGAACACCGTTTGCCGGTAGAAGAGCAGATCGATATCGGAAGTTCTTTTTTGTGCCCCAATCAGCAGAGAGCCGGTAACACCTACCTCCTCCGGATCCAGCCCGTTTACCTCAAACAGGGCCATCAGACGATGCAGCTTCTGCTCGATTTCATCGTGTGGGGTCTGCAGGCGCATTGTCCGTAATCTCTGTCGCGGTTGATGATGCACACAGACCAGGTCACGGTGAACCCCATGCAGGGTGACGTCTCTTGCCTTGGAATAGTGAATATAGTGTGGATAGTGATTCTTCAGCAACTCATCGCCTTCCCGGGTCGACAGCTTTTGATATCCACCCGGGATTCGTCGATATCTCAGGATTGCGAGCACCCTCTCTTCATCAAGATCCCCAGCCACCACGGCAAAGACCAGCCCCTCCGCCGTCTCGATAAAGTCCTTCGGCTGATAGCTGTTCAAGGCGTCTATCCCGCACCGCTCTTCAACCATCGACTCAACGCCGGCACCGTCCGCTCTCTCCGTGTGGCTGCTTGCGCGAGGGCATCATGTATCGCACGCAGCCGGTGTGGTGCAATACCGGCTGTGCGCTCGCGCCCTTCACATAGCGCGCCGCGAAAACCGAGATAGTCGGGCAATAGGCAATGCAGTTGGGGGATATCCTCCAATCGCAGGGATCCGGCGAGACCGCTTATCATGTCGAGTGCCCTGACCTCGCTCACGAACCGTTCGAGCCGGTTCAGATCCATGTGGTCCAGCAATCCTCCCCCACCCTTCTCAGCCGTGTCGAGCATGACACCGCGAAAACCGGAGCCGGCAAACTCAGCCAGCCGCTCCAGCGGAGGTTCACGATCCGCGAAAAGGACAGCAACCACCTTATGCCTGTGGGTAAGTCTACTGATGGCCTGCAGGCATCGGGTCAGGTTTTCAGCGGAGAAAAAACCGACCTTTACGTAGTCCACACCGCATTCGGCGGTCCGGCCGATTGCCTGAGCGAGTTGTTGCGGCTCGGCGGGCAGATCGCCGACAGTGGCACTGACCGGGCAACGGCCACCACAGCTGGCCGCCAGGCTGCGAATCGACTCGATCGGAAGGGCACCCAATGCGCCGGTGTGGGGATTCTTCAGATCGATGATGTCCACCCCAGCTTGAATGGCTGATTCAAGTTCCCGCCAGTCGATTACACTGGCCAACATGCGCGTCATAACGCATCCTCCATTTGCCGCCGGAACTCGTCCACGCGTGCCATCAACCACGCCCAGGCTGCCTGCTCCCGTTCGCCAGCGGTCTTTTCAATGGCGATGCTGAGATAGGCGAGTTCGGCCTCGATCTTCTCCCACGGCAACCGTCTGAGGCGGCTGACCAGAATCGCCAGTTCCAGTACGGCCGCCTGGGCCCGATTGAATCCCTGAAACGGCCGGTGGTTGGTTTCGTGGAGCGGTTTGCAGATCAGGCGCGGGCGGATCTTATCCTCCTCCACCCTCAACAGAGCAACCTCGCAGTGAGCCAGGGCATCGACCAGTCGAGGCGCAGCCACCTTGTCCGCCTCGACCAGAGGCCAATCGTAGCGTCCCGTGAGACAGCCGGCGAAGACCCTGACATCATCGCAATAATTGATGACGGCGCACTCCCCGGTGAGGATATTGTCGAGTGTTCGCGAGGGACGGAAGGGAGCGATCACGACCTCCCCTTCCCGCCAGACAACACCCATGGGCGCAATCTGATTTTCACCTTCCCGGCTGCGACTGGTAACGATAACTTCGTTGATCATGAGGTCTTCCCGACCCGGCTGGTTTTTTTCATGGTAGTACCCGGTTCCTGCTGGCGATTCATATCCTGCTCGACCTCTGCCAGTGCCGAACCCCAGCCTAACGGTTGATCCTGCACATAACGTTTGCCGAGTTGATGGGCGATCTGCGCCCGAGCCAGCTCGACACCCAGATAGAATGCATGCCCGCCATCTTCTTCGACCCCCAGCTGAGGATAGAAATCGAAAGGATCATCGTGGGTTATCAGGCCATCCCTGTTGTAGAGATGGATGCCTTTGTCGCTGACCTGGATGCGGAAATTAGGGTCGCGGATGTCAGCGGCCAGCTCACTGATCTGGGTGAAGGTATAGGGATAAGGTTTTGTTTCGTGCAGACCTGTCAGGCGGTTGCCGACCTGTTTCGGCAGGCTGTTCTGTTGGCGTGCCCAGTACATGATACGTCGCGCCGCATCCGCTTCCCGCACCGCGCTGCGGCAGTGAGGGCTGACCTGCGTGGTAAGGATGTTGGTGATATGAAGCTCCGAGATGATACCCATCATCACTGCATTGATGCCGGTGGTATCGGCTTCGGTCAACTCTGTGATATTACCCACTCCCATCATGATCTCCGTGTCCGGATGGTCGCTTCGTAGACGTTGATAGCGGACGATGGATTCGGTGAAACCGAAGTGAATGGGATCGAGAATGGGATCGGCGATGTAACCACGCCCTTCTGCATCGAGCCGCCGCATGGCACGCTGCAGGGAGTCGAGGTCACCCGGCTTGGCCGGTATCAGTACAGGCCTGGACACCACCTTGTCGGCAATCCATAGATTGGTTTCATGCAGACTCAGCAGGAAGTCGGCGCCCGCTTCCCCGCCAATCAGCAGTTCTTCGCTCTGCATCGAATCGACACTGACCTGGTAGCCGGCAGCCTTGAGTGCCCGGACGCTGTCGGCAAGATGGGGAAAGGGTGTATCCGGCAGACAGCCGAGATCGATGACATCGGCCCCATCGGCGGCATACGCCGCAGCCTGCTGCAGGATTTCCTCGATGATGAGATTGGGGGCGTCGACAATTTCCGCGAAGATTCGTACATCGTAGTTATCGAGATCGGGTGCCTTGCCTTCGTAACCGAAAAAACGGGGCAGATCCATCAACTCCTCCGGACCCCGTTCTACAGGAATGCCGAAGTGATGGCTCAGTTCCTCCAGATCACCCCGACAACGACCCGGCACCAGAATCCGCTGCGCATCATCGACCTCATTAAGACGGCGTTTAATCATATCGGCAGTCATCAGTGCCGCCACCTTGAGACCGAGGTTGTGCACCCGCCACTCGAATGCCTCAGAGGCCATCTCCCGCAGTACCCGGTGGAGCTGTTTTTCAGCCAGGGAGCCGGTCAGAAAAAGGATCTTTTCAACCACCGCGTTGCTCCCTCGACACGACCATCTCAAACTCCTCCCGAGTGGATCACACGTCGGCAGATACCCCACTGATGATCCGCCTCTTCCACAGCCACCTCGAGGGTCTTCACATGGGTCAAGGCAGCGCATGCTTCGAGTTTTGGCAGCAACGACTCCATGATGTACCAGGCAATCATTTCAGCTGTCGTGTTCGCTACTGGCAGTATCAGGCAGTTGCCGGCCGGCAGGGAAAACACCTTGTCATAACTCGAAACCTCTAGTTGACCGCCGCTCTTTTTGATTACGACTTCATCGCTTTTGCCCGGTAAAAGAACCTTGTCATGAAGCCCTGAACAGATTTCAGCGGCAAGTCGGTTGAGTTGGACGAAATCGATCACGAATGCGTCTTCGTTATTGTCGCCATAGGCCTGGATGCGGAGATGAAAATTGTGTCCGTGAAGGTTTTCACAGCTATTGTCGAAAGTGATGAAATGGGCGGAGTTGAAATGTAACTCCCCCGGGTGAACGTTGACTGCGAATGTCTGAGCGTGATTGAGCAAAGGTAGGCTCCAAATATATTGTTAACCCGACACTTTTATAGTTACGGCGATAAGCCTTTTTACCAGTTCGAGAAGTAACATGGGTCAAGGTAAGCGTCAACCTGGCCATCAATAGCAATGCAAGATTGGATCCAACTAAATATAGCGGATCTGCATATAAGCATTCGAATTATCCGTTAATTCAGCAACAAAGCAGCGATACTTCATACTTCAATAGAAAAATCGGGGAAACGGCCGATTTTGGCGGTTATGGTGAATTATAGCCACACTCAGTCGCGGCACGATCAGACTGGATTCGTATCTACGATAAGGGATGTTATGGCAAGGGGGCGCGGAAATCCGGGATATGGTTTAAGCGATGTATGACGGGAATGACACAGGCTGTGTCTCAAATATGCAAAGCCTGTGACCACTGAGCCCGATGGCAATCTGAGATCTGCATGGTTGTCTTTATTGATGGAGGCATGACAGCTCCCCTCCCTGCTCCTTGAGATGGGAATCCAAAGTGGCGCTTTGCCATACCCTACGAAACCGATTTGAGAGATTCTGTCATGCTGAGCGAAATACAGACGCCAGCAGAGCTCTAGCCCTTCTGTTGCGCGTCAGGTTCCTCGCAGCGTAGCATCGGCACTACGGATCCTACAGGATAGTAGGTGCCGTATTCGACCAGAAACTGACTCTGAATATTGTAGGCTTCACGTTCTGCGGCGATGCTTTGTTCACAATTTTCAAGTACTGCGCCCTGCCTGCCCTGAAGCCAGTGAACGAGTTCATGCAGAGCGACAGATGTATGGAAGATATTGTTTTCCAGATCCATGCGATCATCGAGATAGACCACATCCCCGTCACCGGGATACCAGCCCAGCACCTTGCAGGAACGTCCGTTACAGGCACGTTCCTCCAACCAGCTATGGGTCACCATCCGCATTTCGGGACACTCATTGTCAACGCGATGGTAATCAGAAAGGGTAAACACCCAGGACAGCAGTACAGCACATAATTCCATAACAACCCCCAGTCAATAAACTATGGGACGACCCTATTGAGAGGAGGATTCCGTGCCACATCTGCCAGGCCATCAGTAGTCTGATGTAATCTATAGCGGTAGATTGGTAGAGTACTTTAGAAAAAGCTTATGTACATATCTCATGAGTGATAGAAACATCAGATCTTACTAATATTCTGCATAACACATGCCAGCACTGCTTTGACAAATGTTAATATCCCTTATATTCAATTGGTTATAATAGTTTCCAAGAAATAACCGAACATCAACGTGTATTTGATTGCTTGTTTTAGTCAATAAATTGTCAGATTTTGCCCATACGGGATGTGTACATGCATCCAAATGGTGCACGAACTGCAACCCTGTTAGAACGATCTGGTTTTGCTCAGGACAGAGACCTAAGCGTGGAAATAGGGATGCAAGGCAAAAGGTGGCATTACTCTTATGCAGTCGCTATTTTTATGGCGACATCTCCGTTACCGTGACACAACTCCCCGAAACGGGCGTAATCCGGCCCGGACAATACCCAGGCATGGAGAGCCCCCTCCCCCTGCCGTAGAAATGTATCGAATTGAGCATCGACGATGCCGGCTTCCGTTAGCTTCTCAAGCGGCAGGCTGGCCTCTTCGCGGGTTACCGACTTGACCAGCAGCAGGTTGTCGATATCAAGTACTCGACAAAGCCATGCGGAGAGCGAATCGGACGTCACTTCCCAACCGTGTTTGATTTCGGGATCGGCCATCACCATGGCGGTCGGCAACCAGACCGGTGTCTCACCTCGCCGGAGCGCCTCTTCTATCTGGGATTGGTCTGCTGCGGCAGCCAGTCCCGTCTGCAGACCGCAGAGCATTCGACCGAACTGCTCCATGGCAAGCAGTGCCATCAAGTGTGCGGTTGAGTCATCGATTTGCCAATGGTGCTGTGCCAGCCTGACCTGATCCGCGAAAGGTCCACCCCCGGGGACGATGACCAGCGATCCGGCTTTCGCCAAGACAGCCAGCCAATCTCTCAGATCGGCTGAATTGAACAGGCTGCCCCCCAGCTTGACTACCCACATCGTTCGCTATTCATCTTTTCCATGCGTTGCAGCAGATCCAGCAGCGCGGAGGCCTTGTGGTAAGTCTCCCGATACTCAGCCTCGGGATCGGAATCGGCGACGATGCCGCCCCCAGCCCATAGACGGGTGATTCCCTCAGAGTGGGCCATGGTCCGAATCGCAATATTGCAATCCATGTCGCCATTGAAACCGATGTAGCCAATCGAACCACAGTAGATGCCCCGCCGATGGGGCTCCAATTCCTCGATGATCTCCATCGCACGCAGTTTCGGTGCACCCGTAATCGAACCGCCGGGGAAGCAGGCGCGTAACAGGGAGAGCGCATCCTCACCCTCTGCCAGCCTGCCGACAACCTTACTGACGAGATGATGCACCCGGGCGAAGCTCTCCAGCTTGAACAGCTCCGGCACCTCAACACTGCCGATTGCACATACCTTGCCCAAATCATTGCGCAACAGATCGACGATCATGAGGTTCTCCGCCTGATCCTTGCTGCTGTTTTTCAGCATTTCCGCAAGCATCATATCCTCTATCGGATCCTCTCCCCTGGGCGCCGTTCCCTTAATGGGTTTGGTCACTACACGACCGTCACGAACCTCGAGGAAGCGCTCGGGCGATGTACTCAGTACCTGGCAGTGAGGCATATTCAAATAGGCGGCGAAGGGGGCGGCGTTCAGCTGTCGCAATCCCTTGTAAGCCTGCCAGGGATCACCCTCGGCAGCGACTGAAAAACGTTGTGCGAAATTGACCTGGTAACAGTCGCCGTCCAGGATGTAGCGTTTGATTCTGGCGATGGATCCAAGGTATTCGTCCCGGGTCATGTTAGAGCAGACTTCACCGAGCACACGATAAGGTAGAGTCGTCCGGGTCTGAGTCGACCGCTCAAGAATCCGCTGCAACAATCTGCGATATCTTTCGAGACGGGCCGGATTCCGACCAACCAGGCGACTGCGTTGTTCCTGGTGATCGACCACCAGAGACCAGTCGTAAATACCGGCCGCCATCTCCGGCAGATTTTCTATATCCTCGGCAAGCGTCGGCAGCCGTTCGAGGCGGCGGCCCAGATCATACCCAAAATAACCTATCGCCCCACCGCTGAAAGGCATGCCCTCAACACCCTCGACCGCAGGTCCAAGCGCTTCCCGCAGCAGATGAAATGGATCTTCCCGAGAGCGCTCCATTGTGCCATCGATATGCTGAATCCGGGTCTCCTCTCCATGGGTGATCAGTACGCGAACGGGGTCTGCCGAAAGGATATCGTATCGACCTTGCATGCTATGGGGACTGCCACTGTCAAGAAAGACTGCCCAAGGTGAATGCGCCAGGGCCTCGAACAGCCGACTGCTATCCTCATGGTAGGGGAAATCCAGGGTAATGGGGTTCATGGGAGATGATCCTTGGCCAGACTGGCAACAGCCACCGCCGGGGCACACTCGGCCACCTTGGACTCCATCCGCTCGGCACAGGTGAACAACTCCTCGAAACCCACATAGGGTCTGTTCAATCGATGACAGATACGCTCGACCAGGAATCGTCCGACACCCGCACCCACAAGCGGGGCGGAGGCCGGGAGGCCGGGCCTGGAGAGTATCCTTTCACAGGCATCCACAAGCTGCCGCAGCTGCTGTTCAGCGATAAACCGGGATACCCCGCGCCAGCCCTCGAGGTCAGTGGCATCAATATCCAGTCCCAGCATGCGCGCCAATCTCCGAGCGCTGCCGGTGATGCTTTTCTCCCCGTTGTCCGCACTGGGCAGCAGATCGGCGGTTTCAGGTAGATCACCGTTCAAACGATAGATATCCGCAGTGGTCGCAAAATGCTCTGCCATTAAATAAACCCACTCTCCTGCAAACGGGACTTTGCCTGTAATCGCCATCAAAGGTGTGCGCACCACACCCGTGTAGATCAGGGCCTGACTGACCAGCCGTTGATGGTCACTATAATCGCATGCCAGCACCTGCTTGTCAGCGAATGCTATCAGGTCGGTGGTGGTGCTTCCTACATCGACCAACAAACCCGCCTGCAGACGGCCGGCAACCCAGGATGCGCTGGCGAGCCAGTTGGCCGATGCCACTTGCGGTGAATGCCTGAGCGCATTTTCAGGATTCAAGAATCCGGCGGGTCCGGCATAGATTGCCAGGCTGGCATTTGAAAAATGGCGGCCCATCGTATCGATCAGTGTCTTTACACCGGTATCCCGGTCGGGAAAAAGATCGACCAGCTCACCCGTCATGGTGACCGCGTGTTTAAGGTCACTGTTATCGCCGATCCTCTCTACAACCGAATCAATACCTGAGTCCAGATACTGCACTCCCTGCCACAGCGGGCAGGGTATCTGTTCAACTCTCTCCACACATCCGCGGCTGTCGATGAGTGCCGCCTTTGTATGGGCGCCACCGAGGTCCCATCCCAGTATTGCATCATGCCGCACCGGCATACTCCAGGTTCACATCCACCACCGATGCCTGCAGCATCTGATCAGGCAATGGAAGCCTGTCATTCAGCAGATCCAGCACCATTGAAGCTGGATTCATCCCGGTCGACTCTTTCAGTCCAACATATGATGTGGTGATTCTCGGGTTGACTTCCAACACCTGTAATTCCTTCTCTGTATCGATAATATCGACCCCTATGATACCCCACAGATCTGGCAGAGCGGCCACCACCTCTCGCCCAAGTCTGTGAAAGCTGGCCCGCTTATTCAAATGGCCATTCACAACACATCCGAGAAGTACGAATCTGTTGTCGGTTACGGCTATCCGCTGGTGATTGACACTCAGTACGAAGGCCTCACCTTTGCGCGCCAATATATTGAGACTGGTTGGCGTACCGTGAACGAACGGCTGTATTACATACTCGCTGCCTGCCGGGAGAGACTCAAATTGCTGATAAAGATCATCTCTGTCCCGGCAGATTCTGGTACCGTGACAGCCGACTCCGTCATCCGGCTTTATGACCCAGCTGCCCGGATGATCGGGTATCCTGTCCTCGTACCTGTAGGTTGGTACTACACAGATACCGCTTTCCATCAGGCAACTGGAAGTCATCAGCTTACTGGATGCGGTGTGTACGGCCTGCGGCGGACTGTTCAACAGCAGTTTCCCGTGGCTTATGACGGTTTCGCTGATATGTTCCAGTACATTTGAGAACTCTGGCGCGATGGGCCAAACCGCATCGGCGTTTTCCATGCATTCCTGCCAGGCCATGGCGAAATCTTCCAGATCGTGCAGCATATGGAACTCGATCGGCAGATCGGGCCTGCTCAGGCGGGCATCACGGGTGGTATGGATTTCGATACCGGTGATTTCCGCAAGGTCGGAAATCAATGCCCTGAGCATAATGTCCCCCTCCTCGGCAAGAGAAGGCGGCAAGGGGCTGTTCAGCATCCCTCCACCCGTAATATACTCGAATACAAACACTCGCATGGTTATTTATCCGCGTTGATGAAGCTCATACCAGTCATAGATATGATGCATAACCGTGTCGTTGTTGCGAACAGCGGCAAGCGTCACGCTTACGCAGCAGCCGATACTCCCTTGTGTCGTTCCAGTCGACCGCAGGAGGTATTGTCGGCACTGTTGGATCTCTATCCATTCGATACCCTCTATATTGCTGACCTCGATGCCATCTGTGGCAGCGGCTCGAATCTCGAGTTGATCTACGCTCTCCACCTCAAGTATCCCGAGATAAACCTGTGGGTAGACAACGGGCTCACCGACCTGGGGCGGTTATGCGGCTTTGCCCGCCCGGTAATCGGTACGGAATCCATTGTCAGTTGCGAACAACTTGCTCATCTGGTTGCATCGCTTCCCTCTCCCGTACTCTCACTGGACTATCATGACGACCACTTCAAGGGGCCGGCCGGTCTCGACCGGCATGTGGATTACTGGCCCGAAGATGTGATCGTCATGTCACTGACTCGGGTAGGTACTTCGACCGGTCCCGACACCACCCGGCTACAACAATTCCTGAACCTGCAACCCCGGCTTCGCCTCTACGCAGCTGGAGGCATTCGGGATCAGCAGGATTTACAGCAGCTTCGTTCTATCGGTGCTGCCGGTGTCCTTTTATCAACCGCCCTCCACCAGGGGGCGATTGATCACGGGGTAATCGATCGCTTCATCAATGCCTAGATCCTGTTGACAGTCATCAGGACTAAGACTGCGATTTGGCAATAATCTCCAGGGTAGGCGTCTTTTCCCTGATCAGGTCACGTAACTGCGATGCCCCCAACTTCCCGTCGACGAAATGGGTCAACAGGCTGTCGCTGCCGGATTGCTGGAATGCCTCCAGAGTGGGACCGCTGTATTTACACCAGGACTGAGTGGTTTCATATAACTGCAATTCAACCAACCCGGGAAGATATTCGATCAACTGCTCCCAGATAAAAACACACAGCATCTCGGTACTCGACCGCCATGCCAATTCCGATGTGGCGTAGTTCAGGTTATGATGGTCGAACCTGTCGATCACACGCCTGTTCGCCACCCATTTCAGATATCCGTAATCCACCACGCAACCGGTCACCGGGTCGATACGGTCCCTGACTTTAACATGCAGCAGATAACGGCCACCATGCAGGTTGGAACACTTCGCCGGATGATCCGTAATGAAATGCGCGGCGTCGAATATCAGCTCTTTAGACACTGTCACCTCAGGGGTTTTCCGATCAAACCGTTCCATGGCGCACGGGATCTCCATCAGATCGTCTTTGATCAGTGCCAGCAGGTGTTGCGTATCGGACCGGGTCAAGGTACGTAGCAGCAATCCGTCGGATTGATCTGCGGCATCAAGCTCCCTGAATTCGATACCGTGGCGGCAAGCCTCCGCCATTATCGTCTCCCCGGCCGCCCGCCCCGGGAGTTGCAGAAACAGGTATCCAGCCTGCAGTTCGCCGATATGGGCGACAAGCACAGCCAGACTCAATAAAAAATCGGGGGGTGGAACCGGAGAGAGATGCGCTTCCGCACTCAGTGCCAGATACGCCGCAGGGACCTTCAGGCGATTGACCGCTACCACCCGATGGGTCTCTTCCGCATATCTGTATTCCTGACGAAAGAGAAAACCATATTCGCTCAGCCATTGAAGATTCCATAGCAGCATATCAAGCCGCCTGATCTCTCCAGGTACAATGGAGAATGCCTCCTCTCTCTGGAGTAACCCGCCCCACTTGAGTCCTCTGTAGATGGCTCGTGCCTGTTCTGACGGATAGGCCTTGGGCCGCGGATAGTCCTCCGGATTATCTGTCCTGTTTAACAATTCTTGATCGATCAGAAGATCCAGAGGCAGGTGATGCCGGATGGCGTACTCCTGGAGCGTCAATGAACAGCAGCGAAGCAAATGGCTGTTGTCCAGATTGGCAACTGCACTGCCACATTCAAGACATTGCATATTCAGCCTCCACGATCGATTGATAACAAACCCACTGGAATTGTCAGCAGACGTTTGTTGTTCTTATCTGTCTGCTGTGTCGGCGGATAACCACCTAAACGCTTCCAGCCACCACCTGTTGCCCTTTCAGATGCCAGGGATGTCTTTCGAGTCAGCCGTCGACACTTCCCTGTGATGACGACATCATCAAGTAAGCGTCAGTCGTGTGCCGCAAAGGGATGAGATACCGATCCCTTCTGCGCGACAACATCACTGGCCTTGGGCTCGCCCGCAACGGCGCGTTTGATCGACTCCTTGGTCGCCTGGTAGTTGTAGTCCTGGATCTTGGCGTCGTCCTCAGCCTCCCAGTGGATGAATACGCCGACACAGACAAAGACATCGTCAGCCTCATCGGCGGGGATGGTGCCGTCTTCGACGCAATCGGCCACAGCCATGGCAACGCCGCGTTGCGCGGGACCGAACATCTGTACCGCTTGTTTGGCCCCTTTGATGGTTACCTTGTTAAACATCATGGTGCTGGGTTTACAGGCCAGGTTGGGCGCCACAACCGCCAGCAACGCAGTAAACCCATCCTTGTTGTTGACCAGACCGTTGCAGAAAGCTGTTTCTGCGGCGGAACCTCTTGGACCGATCAGGAGATCAATATGCGCAACTTCGTTGCCGTCTCCGACCAGCGATTCTCCGACCATCGTTCTATTGATAACTGGCATTTCAGTTTCTCCTTACTTGTTATTGAGAGTTAACTTCGTATCCCCACCTCTTCCGGGCGGGAATCGCGGACACGGGTAAATCCCGCATTCTGCTCAAACGCTGAGTGCATCGATTCCAGATATGAGATAAATAGTGTGGCGACCGTTAAGTCTGCCGAAGTGCCTGGATTGACACCTTCACGCTTGAATTCACTGTCTGCCTGAAGCAGACGTAATTGGTAGTGTTCCGGCATCTCAGCCTGGAACAATCCTTCGACCAGATCGGCCGCGTGCAGACTTGTCGCGACCGCCTTGTAGAGCCCTTGCTTGCGTTGAATATGGGTATCGGGAAAGTGCGCCAACAGACTGAGGAACAGACCCGTGACCGCCCACTCCTTGCTTTGCCAACGCGTCTCGTAACTGCGCAGCCGAGGCAGCGCAAAGTCGAATAGGTCTGCAAAGCCGGTGGCGTATTGGCGGGCAATCTGATCGCGATCCGCCGCATGGGACATCACTTCGATCAAACCTGCACTGGGCTTCCTGATAACATCATGCTTATCGGATTGGCCCAGTCCAGCCGGCGCTGCCAGTCGAATGGCACGGAACAGCCACTCCATCTGCTTTGCATCGACGTCAAGCAGGACCTTGCCAAGTTTGTCACGCAATGCCCCAGGATGTTGGCTCCGGTCATATGCGGCCTGAATCAACGGTGCACACAGCATCAGAATACCGAGATTGGTATTGCAACCGACTGCCTCGCGGGTGGCCTCGACTGCTTTGTAGATCCTTTCTCCCAGTCCCAGCTCCAGTGTTGTCAGAGGTTCGGCACTGACATTGGCACTGGTGATGAAATCCTCCAGGGTCATACCGTGACCATCAGAAAAACGATGCACATTACCCGGTTTCAGCGCATCCAGCTCACTCAGGCAGGCATGACGATATACAGTGGAGATCTGCCCCCTGACATTGTGCTGTGACGGCAATCCGGTCATCAGATCACCTCCGTCAGGGAGCCGCCGTGGCAACAGGAAAGAAAATCATCCACCAGCAGTTGCGTGACATCCATCTGACAGACCTGTTGCAGGCCTTTCCATGCCGGGATGCTGTTGACTTCGATGACATAGGCCCGACCCTTGTCGTCGCGTAGGATATCGACACCCGCATAACTCATCGATAATGCACGGGAGGCGGCTTCCGCCAGCTCTTTCAACTCCTGGTCGAGCACTGCCGGATGGCAGCGGGCACCCTGTGCCACGTTGCTGATCCAACCCTCACCATGACGCAGCATGGCGGCGACCGCCTGGCCATTGATGACGAACACCCGCCAATCATGGGCATCCTCATTACCGGTGTGAATGAACCTTTGCAGATAGAATACACCGCTATAATGTGCCGGTTCAGGGAGAGTGTCGCCTTGACGGATACGTACCAAACCGTCACCTTGAGAGCCGAACAGGGGTTTCAGGACCAGTTCGTGGCCAGCCTTGAACTCATGCTTCACGATCCTCGCCAGGTCGCGCTCCTCACCAACCACCCAGGTGGGAGGTGTTGGGATACCGGCGGTGTGCAGCAGGAAACTGGTCATCCCCTTGTCAACGCTACGCTCAATGGCACGACCGTCGTTGTAGACGCAGACACCGAGATGCGTGAGTGCGTGCAGAATATCGAGATAGAGTACGACCTGTTCGAGCGTACCACCAGGCACGCCTCGCACGAACACCCCGTCCGGCCTTGTTTCAAAGCCTGGAATCACCAGGTGCTCTCCTGCTCCGCCTAGATCGAATCCACACTGCTGCAGAGAGACGAACTCGCTGCTGCAACCCTGCGTTTCAAACGCCTCACGCAGACGTGCACCGTGCCAGCCTGGATCGTCGGTAATGATGGCGATACGCCTGTTCATGGTTCAATACCGAAGGAAGCCGCCATCAGCGCGGTGTCCAGAGCACCTGCCGCATAGCTGTTACCGCTATCGAGTGCGCTGACCATCACCCGTGCCGGACTGAACAGCATGGGATCGATCTTGAAAAAGTCGTACCCGTAGGCCTTGAAAACCTCGCCGAAGGGACGCCCATAGTCCCGGGAAGCACTGCTCGGCAGATCAATGGCAAGTTTCTGTGCCTGCGCATCCTCTCCACGGACGAAGAGCTGCACCAAACCGGCAAACAGAATGGCGTCGTTGGTGCGACCCATGGCAGTGAGGAAATCGGGTGCCGGCGGCGGCAATGGCGCACTGCCCATGCCATCCTGTATCGCATGCAGATCAAAGCCCAGCTCGTGGGATTTGTGCATCGCCACCTCCAGTACCCGTGCGACGATTTGCACCGTACCGGCAAGGCTGCTGGTGGGCGTCAGGATAAGGGTCAATGCATCCGCATCGATACCGCAATCCCGGGCGATCTTCTCACACAGGGGTAGTGGGGGTAACCGGTCCACCTCGAGCACCAGGCAGGTCCGGTCTGCCTGATCCCGATAGTCCAGCTCATTGAACAGGGGCTCTTTAAGGGAGAGTGCCCTGCCGGGTCCCGAACCCAGGGCATTGAAACCTTTTTTATCCGTTTCCTTGTGCGACAGACTCCAACCTGCATATTGGCTGCCCAGGCAGGCAAGCACAGGATCGGCGGCATGCACGTGTACCGAAAGCGGCCAACCCGCCACCGGACCGCTACCACTGAGGCTGACACTGCCAAGTCCGCCAAGACAGATTTCAGCGATGCGCCGTCCGGCCTCCAGAGAACCCTTGACATGGATCCCCGCATCCACCAGCAGACAACCGTTCTCAAGCCGCTCGATTCCGAGGCACAGAATTTCCGCATCAGCCACCAATGATTCCACCAGCGGCGCAGTCAATGCATTGATGCTTGGGCGACTCATACAGCCACCCGGCATGGTTGCGATGGGTATATGGATGGACCAAGCAGCCGTAACACCTCATCACGGTGTATATGTAACTCCGCTTCAACCTCTGTGGCGTTGGCGCCCTTGGCGTGCAGACTGCACAATGGCTGCCCTTCGACTATCCTGCTACCTGCCAGCGGTCGATCGCTGATCCATTGCGGCCAGGACATCTTATTGGGAATCTCAACATTTCGTGGCGCATAGATAATCTGATGCCCATGCATCACAGCCGGGGCGTTGTTCGGAACCTCCGGCAGTTCTCCGCAACAGGCCGCTATATGGTGCTTGATCCAACCGTCTGGCAGCAGATGTTCATAGAGGTCCAGGGTGGCCGTAGGCCTTGGATTGAGATCGATTACAAAGATACCGGCATCATCGTGCACGAAGTCCAGGCTGTTTATTCCCCGCAGGCCAAGTTCGGATACCAGCTTAATGACAGCCAGTTCGACCTGGGAACGCACCACATCGCACAGGTAGGCCTGGCCGATGGCGCCACTATAGAGAAAGGGTGCCGGTGCACCGGATCCCGCTATCCCAAGCATGTTGTATCCAACGGTGTGATGTCTTTTACCATCTGCGATAAACAACATGGACATTACCTGGCCCGGGATGAATCTCTGGTAGTAGCAGGCGGAGTCTGTCGCGGTATATTCCGGAGAGTAATAGGCCACACCCTGACCGCCGCAACTGGCGGCCCTTTTGATCAACCAGCTGCTCTCTGTGGCGGAGTAAGGTGCAGTGAGGCTTACCTCCGGATAGGCTATCTGTAGGCGGTCAAGCAATGAAAAAAAACGCTGGGGTCTGCGCAATAAATCGAGTACCGAAGGATCATTGCCGAATAAATGGAATAATTCAGACAGGTTTCTCAGCAAAGATGTTGATTCCTCCAAGCCTGCCCCATAAACCACTCCGCAGGGATTGTCGGGAAACAGGGATGCGATCTCTTTGACAAATATTTCCGCATCGAGGTTTGAGAATCCCTGGGTGACTGGCCAACAATCGGCGACGGCCAGGGTGTCTTGATCGCAAAATCCATCGATAAGTGTTACCCGGTAACCACCGCGATGAGCCGACTCGGCTATCGCCCTGCCGCTGTTCGCCAAAACCAACAGAGAGGTGGATTTAGCCGACATACTCGCGTGCCACCTCAAATGCGTTGTTGAAATCGAGAAATTCCGCTTCACCGGTTTCATACATACGCTTTAACAGCAGATGCTGGGTCTGGTACTTTACGTTACCTACCGCCAACGCACCGATACCGACTGCATTTGTGGGTGATTCGTTGATGGTCACCCCGTCATCCATGACACCAACGCCTTCTATCCCCTCCGGCGGCACCGCATTGACATCACAGGCCACTTTCAGCCGTTCAGCTTTCATGAGTTGGCTGCTGTTCAGCACTTGAACCCCCTCCGTGGCAGCGTTGAATACCACATCGGCCTCGCTTACCAGTTCAACGATCGATGCATCGTTACTGCCGTCGGCACCCGATAGGGCCGATCCATAACGCTGGTTACAGAGATCCGCCACGGTCTCAGCCTTGGCCAATGAATGGTGGCTGACGATGATGGCTTCGGCACCTGCGTTGGAGGTCAACATCGCCGCTGTTGAACCGACCGGCCCGGTGCCGCCGAACACTACGATCCGTTTATCTTGCAGTCCCCCTGCCCGGCTCTTTTTCAGTTCGCGTTCAACACAGGCAACCATACCTGCAGCGGTAGTGAAGGCGCCGCTGGGATCGGCGAACAGTGAGACCTCGAACGGCGGCACCATCGACTTTTTTGCCGCCTGCATCATCTCCATGGCAAGATGAGTATCCCGTCCTCCCACGAAGATACCGGTCCTTTTGACTCCCTTTGGACCACGCGAGAAGATCGCATCCTGCACCAGCTCACGCACCTCATCCAGGGTAACATCGGTATAGGGCGTGCATGCGGACCAGCCCGCATCGTATGCCATATTCACATCGAATGGGCTGTGGTTCTTGGTTGCAGTCAGCATGTGCAGCAAAAAGGGTTTTTCCATCAACTAAACTCGCTTTTCTTGTCTTAATCTTGTTGGTTGTTGTAACAGATTCACCTCCGCACCCTGGTTGCGCGCAGCCACCAATTGACAACGGAATGATGAGAATTTTCCAAAGTGACGCTTTAATTCGCGCTCAAGCCTTTCGGCCCGGGACGCATCTTCCAGAAGGATGAAACCAGTTGGTCCCCACGAACTCTGACCAACACCGATATAGCCTTTCTCGATAGCCCACTCCAGGGCGGCGGAAATGATCGGACTGGTGAATCGTCCGCCCTGGGCGGGAGCAAAATGGTCACCTACCACCTGTTGAATCTTACCGATGGCTTTCGTGACCGGTGTCAGATGCCCTTCGAGAACACCCGGCAGTACCTGCATCAGGACCAGCCGACAGAGATATGCAGCAGCCTGTTCCGGGAACTCGGGAAGTTCAGAGAATGCCATCACCTCTTGCGTGCCATGCAAACCCTGACCACGTGTATCCAAAAGCAGCAGTACCCGCCACTTCTCGGGAAATGCCAGTCTGACTGCGACCGGGGGTACCTCCTTCTCCTCACTGCGACCGCAATCGAGAATGAAACCACCTTGCTCGAAGGCGCCGATGCCGATGCCGGAACGGGCACCTCGGTTTAGTGTTCTCGCAATTGAAACGCAGTCACCCTCGCCTCTATAGAGTCGTTCAATCGCCGTACCCACTGCGAGTGCCATTTGAGTGCCCGAACCCAATCCCACATGATCGGGTATCGTTTGCAGCAGATTGAGTTCGACCCCCCCTTCTATGCCTTTAGCCTCAATGTATGACTTGGCATATTTAAGTGCCCGTTCGGCACCCGGGCCTCTGGCTGTGATCTCATTGCATCTCTCGGCACGTAGCCGCGTCGCCAGGGTGTCGATGGTCAGACCTATGCTGCCGAAGCGTCTACCCAGACCACCGTGCAAATCGAGGAAACCCAAATGCAGCCGTGCAGGTGCATTGACTTCAACACTGAATCCCGCAGTGACAGGCTTTGAAGGGTTTGTCATCAGTTTGTCTATATGGTTTTGCATTATCACTATCCCACTGCAATTTGCATGCCTGCCATCCAAGTCCTGAGTGTTGTGGTCCAACCACAAATCAGCCTACTCGACAACACTCAGCGCGTTACGCTGTAAGTCAATAGACAATCATGCGTTCTTAGAAGTAAACCTTGTCAAAGGCAAGGCTTTTTAAGGGAAATCTATGCCGGCTTTTTTTACATCCGACTCACTGCATTGTTCAGTTCTATCTTAGACGTTAAATGCGCCTGAGTTGGACCAATGTGTCACCTGCCCTGCCCCAGCAGTTAACAGTTGATCCGAGTCACCGATCGAATGGTTGAATTCGATTTCGCCAAGGAAGCAACCTGATGTTATATGGTTATGCTTCCAACTATTCCAGAGATTGAGTTATTTATAGATCCATATTTTTGCCCGGATCTGGTGTAACCTAATACCAACCATGATCAAAGATAATGACGATTGACATAGGTAAATAAAATCAGACATTGTTCAGTGGCACGTTTTCTGCACCAACTCGTGAATCGATACATCCGACCATCACTCACAAGCAGGGTTATCAACGCAGCATGTGGAATAATGAAATCGAACAGATGATGGACGCGGTAACCTGTCCCTGTTGTGGATTGAGTTGCGATGACCTGAAAATTGAGCTGCGCAGTGGACGCCTGCAATCAATGCAGAACGGATGTGATCTGGCGCGTGCCTTCTACGACACCGCCTTCAATCATGCCGGCCAGGATCCCATGATCGACGGCAGGGCGACCACCTTGGAAGAGGCCCTGGACTACGGCACTGAGTTATTGCGGCAGGCCCGATCTCCGCTCTTCGCCGGACTGGCGACAGACGTCAATGGCATGCGTGGCATCCTTGCATTGGCTGACCGGTGCGGCGCCACCCTGGATCACCTCAACGGCGACGCCATGTTTCGCAATCTACGTGTCGTACAGGATAACGGTTGGTTCACCACCACATTCACCGAGGTGCGCAATCGGGCCGACCTGATCGTGTTGGTAGGCAACCAATGCATCAGCCGCTTTCCACGACTTGTAGAACGGGTGCTGCATCCCGAAGAGAGTCTCTTCGTTGAAACCAATGAACGAAGGGTTGTATTGCTCGGCCCCTGGCAACAGGACGACATACCGAAAGAGTTGGCGCAGTTGAAGCCGAAGGTGATAACAACGGATATCGAGTCATTATCAGATATTGTGGGACTGGTACGCGGCCTCATCGCCGACAGACCGGTCGATCCAGGTCGGCTTGGAAATGATCTGGGAAATTCTCTGACCGCACTTGCGGAACAACTCAAAGCTGCAAAATACAGTGTTATCTCATGGAGCGCTGCGGAACTCGCCATGGCCCATGCTGAATTGGTTGTACAGAGCCTGGTGGACCTGGTTAAAGCACTCAATGCCAAGACACGCAGTGCCGCCCTCCCGCTAGCCGGAACACAGGCGGATATCACCGCAAACCAGGTCTGTACCTGGCAGCTTGGATACCCGTTACGCACCAGGCTGCAACGCGGTTATCCGGAGCATGATCCATCGCTCTGCCGCTGGCAGGATCTGCTCACGCGCGGCGAGAGCGATCTGTTGTTGTGGGTCTCATCGTTCTCACCACTAGCCTTGCCTCCACCAACCAAGACTCCGACCATCGTGCTTGGCCATGCCGGCATGGTGTTTGAACAACAACCATCGCTCTACATCCCCGCGGGTGTGCCGGGTATCGACCACCGGGGACATTGGTACCGCAGTGATGGTGTCTGCTCACTACCCCTCGGCAAGCTGAGAGATATCGGCCTGCCTCCGGTCAGTCTTATCGTGAACAAGTTGAACGAACGGCTGCTGCCCTTGGCAGGCGAGCCTGAAAGTGCTCCCGCATGCTGATTAAACTCACGGGCGGCAAACTCTACGACCCAGCCAATGGCATCAACGGTGATACCAGAGACATCTATATCCGGGACGGTAAGATAGTCGATCCGCCGGCCGACAGCGAAACCATCCATCGAACTTATTCATTGGATGGCAAAATCGTCATGGCCGGTGCCATTGACATGCATACCCATATAGGCGGCGGCAAGGTCAATATCGCGCGCACCATGCTGCCGGAGGATCAACGTGGAAGCGCCAGGCCTAAGACCGACCTGACCCGCTCGGGCGGCGGACATGCCATCCCCTCCACGTTGGCAGCGGGATACCGCTACGCGGAGATGGGTTACACAAGTTGTTTCGAACCAGCCGTACTACCGGCCAATGCCCGTCAGGCCCATATGGAGATGGCGGATACCCCGATGATCGATACCGGCGGCTATGCCATGCTGGGCAATGATGATCTGTTACTGCAACTGATATCCGAAGGGGCCGAGCAGCAAACCCTCAATGACTACGTTGCCTGGACCCTGCACGCAGCTCAGTGTATCGGCATCAAGGTGGTCAATCCCGGCGGCATCAATGCCTTTAAGTTCAACCAACGGGTACTGGATGTGGACGATTCCCATCCCCACTACCGGATTACTCCACGCGATATTGTGCGCACACTGAGCCGTGCCCTGAGCGAACTGGGGGTGCCCCATCCGCTACATGTCCACGCTAGTAATCTGGGTGTGCCGGGTAACTATCTCTCAACCCTGGCCACCATGGAGGCAGCTGAAGGATTCCCTATCCACCTCACCCATATCCAGTTCCATAGTTATGGTACCGAGGGTGACAATAAATTCTCCTCCTGCGCGGCGGAAATTGCCGAGGCCGTCAACAACCAATCCAATATCTCTATCGATGTTGGCCAGGTGATGTTCGGTCAGACGGTCACCATATCGGGTGACACCATGGCCCAGCATGCCAACCGCAGCCATGCCCATCCCAATAAGTGGACCTGTATGGATATCGAATGCGATGCGGGATGTGGTGTGGTGCCCTTTCGCTATCGAGACAAGAACTTCGTCAACGCCCTGCAGTGGGCGATAGGCCTCGAACTGTTTCTGATGGTGGATGATCCCTGGCGCATCTTTCTCACCACCGACCACCCCAACGGCGCCCCCTTCACCAGCTACCCCCACCTGATCCGGCTGTTGATGGACAGAGGCTTTCGCAATGATCTGATGGGACAGATTCATCCTGGGGCAGCGGCGGCCACTCACCTGGGCAGTCTGGAACGGGAGTATTCACTCTACGAAATCGCCATCATGACCCGGGCCGCGCCGGCAAGGATTCTGGGGTTGTCAGACCGTGGACACCTGGCACCGGGTGCCTTGGCGGATATCGCAGTCTATCATCAGCACGAGGATCCGGAGCGGATGTTCGAGCGACCGATGCTGGTTTTCAAACAGGGTCAGGTGGTTGTTGAGGAGGGGCGAATCACCCGGCCTGTCAAAGGTGCTACCCAAGTCGTAAAGCCAGAGTACGACAAGAGTATCGAGAAACTGATAGAACGCAGGTTCGAACGTTATCACAGCATCGGTCTGCACAACTTCGTCATCTCCGACGACGAGATGGCCGAGGGAATTGGCAGTCAGGTCAATATCCATTCCTGTATGGGAAGCCGCGCATGATCATCAACGGCACAGTGATCGAGGACACTTTTGCCGAGGCCTTCGGCATGAGCGCTACCCGCGTCATCATCACAGCCATCAACCACCACTGGGCGCGTATCGCCGGCGAAACCATGACCGGATTCGCCACATCGGTGATCGGTTGCGGTGTAGAGGCGGGTATCGAAGTGGAGATCGCCCCTGATAAGACCCCCGATGGACGTCCCGGTGTGAGTGTGCTGCTTTTCGGCATGTCCGGCAAGGCACTGGCGAAGCAGCTGGAGACCCGTGTGGGACAGTGTGTGTTGACCTGTCCCACCACCGCACTCTTTGCCGGCATCGACGGTGAGAAGCGGATGCCACTGGGTAAGAATCTGCGCTTTTTCGGTGACGGCCACCAGATCTCCAAACAGATCGATGGCACACGCTATTGGCGCATACCGGTGATGGACGGCGAGTTCCTGTGTGAGGAGACCGTTGCCCGTATACCCGCTGTCGGCGGCGGCAACTTCCTGGTGCTCGCCGAGACACAACAGCAGGCACTCAGCGCCTGTGAAATAGCGATCGAGGCAATGCGCAAGCTGCCGAACGTGATCATGCCCTTTCCCGGAGGCATCGTTCGTTCCGGCTCCAAGGTGGGATCTAAATACAAGGCCCTGATGGCCTCCACCAACGACGCCTACTGTCCCACACTCAGGGGATTGGTCGACACCAGGCTCGGTCCGGAGATCGGATCGGTAATGGAGATCGTCATCAACGGTCTGAGTGATGCCGATGTTAATCTCGCTACCCGGACCGGTATCTCGGCTGTATGCGAACTGGGCGCCGCGGCCGGAATCCGCCGTATCTCAGCCGGCAACTATGGCGGCAAGTTGGGTCAGTACCATTTCCGCTTGCGTGAGGTGATGGCATGAATGCCCTGACCCTTAAGCTGAAGCACAGCCTCCCGCAGCGCCTGGACATGAGTCCCTTCATCCCCGCACATCTGGCCGGCAAACAAGTGGGTGAGATAGCAAGAATTCCCCTATGGCTGGGAAACCGGCGGGTCGATACCGGAGAGCTGTTCGCCATCGACGGCATGGTAACTGATCAGATCGTTATCCAGTCGGAGAGCGACCGACTCGATGGGATCGGCGCAGGCATGACCGGTGGGAAGATCATGATCGAGGGCAAGGCCGGCGCCTATCTCGGATGCGGTATGCAAAACGGCACCATTCTGGTGAGTGGCAATGTGGGCGTGGCTGCAGGCTGTGCCATGCAGGGTGGTCACCTGGAAATCGCCGGCAACGCGGGAGATTTCCTGGGTGGCGCCATCACAGGCGAGCGCCAGGGCATGCGTGGCGGCACCATCATTCTAAAAGGAGATGCGGGAGACAGGGCCGGCGATCTGATGCGTCGTGGGACCATCCTGATAGGCGGTGACTGTGGCGATTACTGTGTATCGCGCATGGTTGCGGGAACCATGGTGGTCATGGGTCAGTGCGGCAAGCAGGCCGGGATGGCTATGCGCCGCGGGACTTTGATTTTGACAAAACCACCCGCTTCGATACCGGCCACCTTCAACGATAACGGTCGACACCATCTCAATTTCCTGAAACTGCTCATCCAAAGCTTCAAAGATCAACCACCCTTTTCAAGTCTGGCGGAACGGGGTAACCAGACCCATCGTTGGCTTGGCGATCTAAGCTGCGGTGGTCAGGGAGAGATACTGATCTGTTATTAAGGATCTTTAGAAAAATTTGTCGGTGGCTTTGAATGATAAATGCCACTGACCTATTCAAAGACAGGCACAATATTGGAATCATCAGTAATATCTTTTTTGGGGGTCAGTTCTGACTATCTGACGCTGCCTTATTAACGGACGAGCTAATAGCCTATGATCACGTCATTCCGGCGCAGGCCGGAATCCAGGGAGAGTGCTGGGGAGGTGGTATGGAGCGGTAAACGTGCGCGGAAGTTAAAGACGATTGAAGAGCTAAACCCATGCTGGCGGGATTTGTATCCGGAGTTGATTTGACCAGAAGTATTCTTTACTGAAAGACAGACGTTCGACAATCGTCTGGAGCATCTGGATTCCGGCCTGCGCCGGAATGACGGGATCAGTGAAGTCTAGCCACAAATTCTTCGGAGGATCCGTTATTAAACCGGCACCATTACAGGCCATGTTCAGGACCCCGAGAGCGGTAGAGAACAGGTCTCGCAATTGGAATTTACTATTGTCTCAATAGGTAATCCAAATCTGACACACATCCTGAACCTGATCATCTTTTTTTCTGCTTAATCTTTTTTTTAAGCTGCTCATGAAGTTATACGGAAAGGATGTATCACTTCCTTAACGACAATCATCCAGTGTCACCGATCCGGTACAGGTCGCGCGTAACATATTGCCCTATCCCGAGCTGTGTCGGGAAAAATTCCCAATGTTTTTTTGCCATTATTCCTAGCGAGCCCCTATGCGTGGTGAACCCCATAAATAGAGACTACTTGCAGTTGAACGTATGCATGTTGTTTGCTGACAAGGCTCATGCATTTTCTGAGACTAGCGAAAATCAACAGGAGCGATACTTCATGAATTGGTCTACACCTTCCTATCAAGATCTACGTTTCGGTTTTGAGATCAATCTTTACATCAACAACCGATAAGCTGTAATCGCCGGAACCACCTGTCATGCCGGTGGTTCCGGATACAAACACACATCTTTCATGCTGATACATATTTTGGGTTCCGGTGCGGGTGGCGGATTTCCACAATGGAACTGTAATTGCCATAACTGCCAGGGAGTGCGAACCGGAACCATCAAAGCGGCCGCCCGCACACAATCCTCCATTGCAATCAGCGCCAACGGTGAGGATTGGGTACTCTTCAATGCGTCGCCGGATATTCGAGCCCAACTGGAATCCTTTCCGGCATTACAACCGGGCAGAACCATTCGCGATACGGCAATACGAGCCATTCTGTTGGTGGATGCGCAGATTGATCATACCACTGGGCTGTTGCTGCTACGTGAGCACACGGCACCCTGGGATGTCTATTGCACCCGGGCCGTACATGACGATTTGACCAGTGGTTATCCGATATTCAACATTCTTGGCCACTTCAGAGGGGTCAACTGGCATGAGATTCTGACCGACGAGTCGAGTTTTTTCATTCCGGGCATCGAAGGTTTGGTGTTCACTGCGGTACCACTGAAGAGTGAGGCACCCCCCTACTCTCCTCACCGCCATAACACGGTTCCGGGAGACAACATCGGCGTAAGAATTGAAAACACCGCAAGCGGAAAAAACCTGTTTTACGCACCCGGGCTGGGTTCCATGGAGCCTCACATCCTGCCCTATATGCAAGAAGCCGACTGCTTACTGGTTGATGGGACTTTATGGCAGAACAACGAGATGGTCGAGGCGGGCATCAGCAACAAGCTCGGCAGTGAAATGGGGCATCTCGATCAATCGGGCAAGGGCGGCATCATCGATATTATGAGCGACCTTGGCAAACCGAGAAAGATACTTATCCATATCAACAACACCAATCCCATCCTCGTGGATGATTCACCCGAACGGCAAGCGTTGAACGAGGCCGGCATCGAGGTATCTCACGATGGCATGCAGATCGAACTATAAACGGGATCAGCTATGACCACCTATCCAACCAATCCATGGACCAAACAGGAGTTTGAACAGAAGCTCAGGGAAAAGGAGAAGTACTACCACATTCATCATGAGTTCCATATTTTAATGAACAGCGGCAAGCTGGATAAACCCGCCATACAGGGTTGGGTCGCCAACCGTTTTTATTACCAGGTCATCATCCCGGTAAAGGATGCCGCTATCATAGCCAACTGCCCCGACCGTGATGTGCGCCGCCACTGGATACAGCGGATCATCGACCACGACGGCACCCAGGGTGATGAAGGGGGTATAGAGGCCTGGCTGCTGTTGGGTGAGGCCGTGGGCCTGTCGCGAGAGGATCTGCTCTCCCACAAGCACCTGCTGCCGGGCGTCAAATTCGCCATAGACGCCTATGTCAATTTTGCCCGCCAGCAACCCTGGGAGGTGGCGGCCAGTTCCTCGCTGACGGAACTCTTTGCCCCGACCATTCATCAAAAACGGCTCGACAATTGGCCGCAATACTATCCGTGGATAGACGAGCGCGGATACCGTTACTTCCGCAAGCGTCTGACCGAAGCCCGCCGAGACGTATTGCATGGATTGGATATCACACTGAACTACTACAAGACCCGTGAGCAACAGGAGAAGATGCTGGAGGTACTGCAGTTCAAGCTCGATATCCTGTGGACCATGCTCGATTGCATGTGGATGGCCTATGTGGAAAACAAACCGCCCTATCACAACATTACGGCCTAATCTATGAGAAACCATTTCACTGCCGAAGACATCCCACAGATGGCGCCCACTTTCCGTTTTCAATGGGAAGAGGCCCAGGACTGTCATGTAATCCTCTATCCCGAGGGTATGGTCAAACTCAATCATGCCGCCGGAGAGATCCTAAAGCGATGTGACGGTGAAGCGAGTGTCGCCACTATCATTGACGACCTGAAGTCAGCCTTTCCTGAAGCAGAGCTCGAAGCCGACGTCTATCAATTTCTGGATACCGCTTATGACAACCAATGGATCCGACACAAGCCCGCCTAAGCCACTCTGGCTGCTGGCGGAGTTGACCTACAAATGTCCGTTGCAGTGTCCCTACTGCTCCAATCCACTCGACATCGCCCGTTATAAGGACGAACTCTCCACCGAGGATTGGATCCGGGTGTTTCGTGAGGCGCGCTCCCTGGGGGCGGTGCAGCTCGGTTTTTCCGGCGGTGAAGCACTGGTGCGCAAGGATCTGGAAGTACTCATCGCGGAAGCGCACAAACTTGGATACTACACCAACCTGCTCACCTCCGGTGTCGGCATGGATGAGGCCCGCATAAAGGCCTTCAAAGAGGCCGGGCTGGATCATATCCAGGTCAGCTTTCAAGCCAGCAGTGAAGAGCTCAACAACTTCATCGCCGGCAACAACTCCTTCCGGCACAAGCTCGAGATGGCACGGCTGGTGAAGAAGTACGACTACCCGATGGTGCTCTGTTTCGTCCTTCACCGGCACAATGAAGACCAGGTGGAGCAGATCCTTGAGATGTCTCACGCCCTTGAGGCCGACTACGTGGAACTGGCCACCACCCAGTACTACGGCTGGGCCCTGCATAATCGTGAACAGTTACTGCCTTCGCGCGACCAGGTTGAAGCGGCGGAGGCGGTGGCCCACCGCTATCAGGAGAAATTCAAGGGCAAGATGCGAATCTTCTATGTGGTGCCTGATTACCATGAAGAACGTCCCAAGGCTTGTATGAACGGTTGGGGTGCTGTCTTCCTCACCGTAGCCCCGGACGGTACCGCCCTTCCCTGTCATGCAGCCGGCGAGCTGCCCGGGCTCACCTTTCCCAACGTGCGTGACCACAGCATCGAGTGGATCTGGAACGACTCCTCCGACTTCAACAGGTTCCGCGGCTACGGCTGGATGAAAGAACCCTGCCGCAATTGTGACGAGAAGGAGAAAGACTTCGGCGGCTGCCGCTGCCAGGCCTACCTGCTGACCGGTGATGCCGCCAATGCCGATCCGGTCTGCAGCAAATCGCCCCATCATGAACAAATCGTCAAAATGGTCAATGAAACGAACATCCCACGCGAGCCCGACACCGCACCCCTGGTGTTCCGCAACATGCGCAACTCGAAAAAACTCACAGCCGCTAAATGGCCCAAGGCAAGCGGACAGTAACAGAAATGAAGAATGCCGCAAATGGACGCGAATCACCGCCAATACACGCTAAATGTATTAGTCCGCAAATGAACGCTAATAAACGCAAATGTATTCATTGCAAATTGTTGAGTTGTAATAAACTATGGCAATGTTGAACTCTGAAGCGGTATCTTACTAAACTGGCCGTAGTAGATTTGTAGCCACAAGACCGCCAACCTCCCTTATGCACCATACGCCTGCGTTCTATGGGAAGGACTAAACAACATATTATTAGCGTTCATTTGCGGACTAATAGATTTTGCGGAAATTTGCGGTGAATTGCATCCATTCGCGGCTTGCGTTGATCTGAATCTATAGCAGCTCACGCATTCGGTCGGTTTCTTCCACCAGTGCTGCCGCCATTGAAGGCTCGTCGATGATATGGCCTGCGTCAGGTACTTGTAGGAATCGTGAATCGGGGATGGCCCGATGCAGCAGCCAGGCCGATTCCATGGTACAGATGAGATCGAAACGGCCATGCACGACTGAGACAGGCATAACGGAAAGTGATCCGATACGATTGAGTATTTCGTTATTCTCAATGAAATAGCGGTGGCGGGCATAGTGTGTCTCGACTTTGACCTTTGCCAGCAATCGCTCTTGCTGCACTTCCGATTCCGGCGCTTTGTCAGCGTCTGCCGCACTTGGTGGCTTATGCCAGTTGACTATGCGACTGCCCCACTCTGACCATCTATGTGCAGCCTGCAGCGCGAGGATTTTGTTACTGCCATGAACTGCGGCGTGATACCAACTGATCAGGTTTTTCAGTTCCGTGTTATCCGGTAGCCCGTGCGACAGCCTGTCCCAGGCCTGCGGGAAGAGGCGCTTGAGACCTATGAAAAACCAATCCAGATCGGATTCACGCGCGAGAAAGGTCCCTCTTAAGATCATTCCAAGCACCCTGTCGGGATGGGAAAGGGCATAGATAAGCGATAAGGTTGCACCCCATGAACCGCCAAACAGCATCCATCGCTCGATTTCCAGATGGCGGCGGATCGTTTCCATATCCGACACAAGTTCCAAGGTACGGTTTTGCTTTGTCTCTCCCAAGGGCAGGGATTTTCCTGAGCCACGCTGATCGAAGAGAATGATTCTGTAGAAATCGGGATCGAAAAAGCGGCGGTGGTCGTCTGAACAGCCCGAACCCGGACCGCCATGGAGAAACACCACTGGAACTCCCTCTGAATTACCACACTCCTCCACATAGAGCTCGTGAAGCTGATCGACGCATATTGTATATACGCCATTGGGTTCGCTGGGAGGATAGAGTGATCTCATCAGTCACCTGCCTGGATCTGATTACTCGTCCGGCAACCAAATTTGTCTTGACCAAAGATATGATACAAGCCCTGATCATGACGTATTTGATTGCTCGGCTGATTAAATTTGAATGGAGATTGAGTCATTAATCGATTCTACATTGAATCTTAAGGCCTCCGGAAAAGTGTCACAGCAGTGACACACAACATACTTCCACACTAAAAAAAATGAATCACATCTTTATCCCTTGCCGGGAAACGGGCAACTCAATGTAATCGGAACGTAAACAACTGTTTCGACCATTACGATCCGAATCGCACTTTACAGCCCTTGCATGCTTTTGGCTGAGTAGCTAAGGCTCTAGCTAACTCATTGAAGATATTAGCGATAGACATGATGAACTCAGAGATGAATGCAGATTCCGCAGCTCTGACATAGATAGCTTCAGACTTACCTTATTAAGATTCTATTATAATAAAAACAAAAGGTTATCCAGACTTTAGAGAAATATTCAGACATTCATTGGCTAACACCAGCAAAAACAAGAGTGTCGTAAGGATTGTTGAATTCCTGCGCCGGCGAGTGATCTAACTGTTCAAGTGCCTGATTAGCTGCTCACCACAGGGGCAGCCGCGGATTGTTCCTGTCCGCGCCCATATTTCACACATCAAAGCAGCAGTTGCAACTCGATATATTTCGTTTGGCACACAAGTTGCTCTTTTGTGTTTGTCGCTCTGAAAGACTGCCTGTAATCGTGCGACAGGATCGTTCTAAATGTACCAAATGTGAGGAGTCTATCGATAGCGAGGGAGAAGCTGAACCGACAAATTTCGATTTTATCCGGTCTCTATCCGGTCTCTAAATCGATTAATTTTACCTTGTAGAGGCAGTCCCACAAATAAAACCCGAGGATACATACTATGGTAAAAGCAAAACGCAAAGTTCTGGCGATATGCTTCACTGCCTCTGCAATGCTCAGCGCTGCAGGTGGAGTGACGGCAAATTCAGAACTGCTGAAAATGCAAAACAACCCAAACGACTGGGTAATGCCTAACGGCGATTATGCAGGTACCCGCTACAGCAAACTGGACCAAATCAACACGAGTAACGTTAAGGACCTGAGGGTTGCCTGGACCTTCTCCACCGGCGTTCTTCGTGGTCATGAGGGCGGCCCCCTGGTACTCGGGGATGTTCTGTATATCCACAGTCCGTTTCCCAACAAGGTGTTTGCCCTTGACCTGAATGATGACGGCAGAATCCTCTGGAAGTATGAGCCGAGGCAGGACACCAGCGTTATTCCGGTTATGTGTTGCGATACCGTCAACCGCGGTCTGGCCTATGGCGACGGAAAGATCATTCTTTCACAAGCTGACACCACACTGGTGGCCCTGGATGCAAAGACCGGCAAGAAAATCTGGTCCGTGAAAAATGGCGACCCGTCCAAGGGCGAGACCTCCACTGCGGCTCCCATGGTGGTAAAAGACAAAGTCTTTATCGGTATCTCCGGTGGTGAGTTCGGTGTGCGTGGCTCCATGACCGCCTACAATCTCAAAGACGGCAAACTGGCATGGCGCGCCTACTCCATGGGACCGGATAGCGATACCCTTCTGGATCCTCAGAAGACTACCCATCTCGGTAAGCCGGTAGGAAAAGACTCCGGTATCAATACCTGGAAGGGTGACCAGTGGAAGATCGGTGGCGGTGCCACCTGGGGCTGGTATTCCTATGATCCGGACCTGAACCTGATGTATTACGGTTCCGGTAACCCCAGCACATGGAATCCGGTTCAGCGTCCCGGTGATAACCGTTGGTCGATGACCATCTTCGCCCGTGACGTGGATACCGGCATTGCCAAGTGGGTCTACCAGATGACTCCGCATGACGAGTGGGACTATGATGGCATCAATGAAATGATCCTGGTCGACCAAAAGATCAAGGGCAAGATGCGCAAGGCCCTGGTCCACTTCGATCGTAACGGTTTCGGCTATACCATGGATCGCGCTAGCGGCGAACTGTTGGTTGCAGAGAAATTCGATCCTGCGGTCAACTGGGCGACCCATATCGACATGGACACCGGTCGTCCACAGGTCGTAGCCAAGTACTCCACTCATCAGAACGGTGAAGACGTCAACTCCACCGGTATCTGCCCGGCGGCTCTGGGAACGAAGGATCAGCAGCCCGCCAGCTACTCCCCGCGTACAGGACTCTTCTATGTACCGACCAACCATGTCTGCATGGACTACGAGCCGTTCCAGGTTTCGTATACCGCGGGTCAACCCTATGTGGGTGCAACCCTCTCCATGTACCCGGCGCCAGGCGGCACCCATCTGGGTAACTTCATCGCCTGGGATGCCGACAAGGGCAAGATCGTATGGTCCAACCCCGAGCCCTTCTCCGTATGGAGCGGCGCACTCTCCACGGCTGGTGACGTAGTCTTTTACGGCACTCTGGAGGGTTATCTGAAAGCGGTCGATGCCAAGACGGGTAAAGAGCTGTACAAGTTCAAGACCCCCTCCGGCATCATCGGCAATGTCAATACCTACATGCACAACGGCAAGCAGTATGTCGCGGTCCTCTCCGGACTCGGTGGCTGGGCCGGTATCGGTATGGCTGCAGGTTTGACCGACCCGACAGCCGGTCTGGGTGCTGTGGGTGCCTATGCATCGCTCAGCGACTATACCCAGCTGGGCGGCACACTGACTGTATTTGAACTGCCGAACTGAGGGATTGATATCCCATAGCTGGCGCCGCCACCCACCCCCTATGCGGTGGGTGGCGGCTAAGTCCCAACATAGATACAACACCTAACTGGTTTCCATGAGGCTAAACATGCAGCGTAACAAGTTAAGTAAATCCCTAATAGTGGCGACCATCGCCCTTACCTACTCCTTCTCGGGCTACTCAGCTGCATCCAAGGCCGATTACAAAAATTTTGTACCTTCACCTGAGCAACCCTACTACTTCGAAGACGGCAAGGTCGACTTCGGCACCTATAACGGTTTTCGTCGTTATCATGCCGACTGCCATGTCTGTCACGGACCGGCCGGCATGGGCAGCTCCTACGCACCGGCACTGCTCGAGTCACTGAAAGTGATGTCCTATGGCGATTTCGTTAATGCAGTCGTCACAGGAAGGGAAGGAATGAACAATAGCGTGATGCCCTCTTTCGCAAAGAACATAGATGTCATCAAGTATATTGCCGATATCTATGCCTATCTAAAGGCTCGCTCAGACGGTGTCATCGGGATGAACAGACCCGCGAAGTTTCCAAAAGTCAAAAAACTGATCGCGGACAAATAAACAGGGATTCGGATATATCCCATCACTGCGGAGTCAAGCGTCAAATCTTGGGAACAGCAGCGGTGGGACCAATGTCCTACTATCTATCTAACTATCTATCTGTCATATCATATGAGCGATCGAGGACTAGCATAATGCCAACAACAGGTTCGTCGTTTTGCAGCAAAACGTTGAACCTGATTTTCTTCCTCTTGCCACTCATTCTGCTGCTGGCTCCACTCTCCGCCTGGTCTAAAACCACCTATGAAGCCAGAAACAAGGAGTATCTGACTGTCTGTGGCGATCCTAACCACATGCCCTTCTCGAATAAAAAGCTGGAGGGATTCGAAAACAGGATCGCCAAGCTCATCGCCGATGACCTGAACCGAACACTGCGTTATCACTGGTGGCCACAGACCATAGGCTTTGTGCGCAACACACTTAGTATTCGTCTTTGCGATCTGGTAATGGGTGTCACTTCGGTCAACGAACTGCTACAGAATACCAATCCCTATTATCGATCGGTCTATACCCTGGTATATCGAAAGGACTCAGGACTGGCTCTCCGCACCCTCAATGCCGCAAAGCTCAATGATCTCAAAATAGGTGTCGTCGCAGGTACGCCCCCGGCTACCCTGTTGAGCAAATACGGTTTGCTGGATCAGGTCCGTCCCTATCAGCGTACTGTAGACACACGTCTTTACTCACCTGCCACCCGGGCAGTGGAAGACGTGGCGGATGGAACTATCGACGTCGCAGTGATCTGGGGTCCTATAGCCGGCTATGTGGCCTCCAGGCAGGAGACGCCACTCTCGGTGATTCCCCTGCCGGCAAAAGTGGACTCTGTTCCATTGGCTTTCAATGTCTCCATGGGCATCCGTCGTCGTGAATCGAATTGGAAACACCAGCTTAATCTTGAATTGGAAAAACTCTCTCCGAACATTGAGAAGATATTGCTTGAATACAACATACCTCTGCTGGATAGAGATGACAAACTGATACAACATTGAAATCCGAATTCACACAAAGAGCGCTTGCAAAGCCACTCCATGGTGTGGTGTCCGTTCTGCTGCTGCTCGTCACGTCAATGACAGCTTACTCTTCCGGAGCCCTACAAGAGAACCCCGAACACTTCTCAGCCGACGGCTATCGCATCGCCGAATTTCGCGCCCCCGTACCGGACTCAGTCCCAGCTGGAACCACCATCACAACGCAGCAACTGCATACTCTGATCAAGCAGCAGCATGTGGTGCTGATCGATGTGATGCCGACACCGGTCAAACCCAAGGACCGGCCTGACAACCTGTTATGGTTGCCACCTGCAAGGCAGAACATCCCAGATTCTCACTGGCTGCCCAATGTAGGCTATGGCGCCCTCTCCGATGAGTTGGATAGCTATTTCAAAAACCATCTGAAGCGGTTTTCCAACGACGACAAAGGCACCCGGATAGTGCTCTATTGTCTTGCCGATTGCTGGATGTCTTGGAATGCCGCAAAGCGGGCGGCAACAGAGTACGGCTACACCAACATCTACTGGTACCCGGACGGGACTACCGGATGGGAAGCGGCCGATCTACCGCTTGAGAAAAGCGAAGCGATACCGATGCAGTGAGTTATTAGTCAAGATAGTATGCAATGCTGCGGGCCAGTGAGCCCAGTCTCTCTTCAATCACCCTCGGACGGGTACAGAGGTGTTGAATGAAATCTTCGCGTTCATCGAACATGCGCTGCTTGATCTCCATCTCCTTCTGCATCAGTGCCAGGCGCTCCTGTGCGGCTTGTGATGGATCCTCCTGCAACTGGACCATCTCATCGAGCTCATGACTCAACCTGTTGGCGCGTGCCGCTTGACCACGGGCATAGCGGATAATGCCATCGAGTTTTTTCTTGCGTTCCTCATTCAGTGTCTGAATAACGCCGGCAAACAGCAAAGTTAGCCTGGAATCCTTTTCTGAAGAATCCTGTTCAGCGGAAAATTCGGCAATTTCCGCATCGGCCGCATCCAGATCATAGTTCGACACAACGAACCGCTTTACCAGCCCTGATACCTCTTCGTCCTGTTCCCAAGCATGCTCCAGTCCCGCTATCGATGGCCCGGCCCACACTACGGCCGCGGGTATCTCGTGTACTAACGCCTGCTCACAAGGCCAGTCGGGCGGTCTCTCTTCCGCACCCAAGGGTAGTGTAACCGTGAAAACAAACAGCCACAGACAGTATCCAAACTTCTTCATCTTTGAAAACTCCTCTTACGGCCGGTTGGCTTAGTGTTAACAGGCCCTAACCTCCGCCCTGTTTACGCGTCATCAGACCGCGTGCAGGATCGTATCCGTAGAGCGCCCCGGCAAGGAATAGCAGCAGAGAACCGACAACTGCAAAAAAGGCAATCCAGCTGATCTGACCGTAAAGCGCAAATCTGGTCAATTCCACCGCATGGGTAAAGGGGTTAAAACGACAGATTTCATAAAGGAAAACGCTGGAATCCTTAATCCGCCACAAGGGATAGAGCGCTGACGATGCAAAAAACATGGGGAATATGACAAAATTCATGACCCCGGCAAAATTCTCCAACTGCTTGATTGCGGAAGAGAGCAGCAGGCCCAATGCGCCGAGCATCAATCCCGACAGAAACAGGGCTGGAAACGCCAGAAGGTAACCCGTCAGCGGTGGCTGTACATCCCAAAACCAGGCGATAGCCAGAAAGAGGTAGACCTGGGCGATTGCGACCAGGGTGCCGGCGACCAGTTTGCAAAGCAGAAGATACCAGCGTGGAAAGGGACTGACCATCAACATCCGCATACTGCCCATCTCCCGGTCGTACACCATGGAGAGCGAACTCTGCATACCGCTGAAAAGCAGGATCATCGCCGCCAACCCGGGGACGATGTACTCCTCATAGAGGATATAGGTTTCATAGGGTGGAATGATGGAGACACCCAATATGGAACGGAAGCCGGCAGCGAAGATGAACAGCCATACCAGGGGACGAACCAGGGCGCCGAAAAATCGCTCACGCTGGTGAAGAAACCGTAGCGATTCGCGTAGTGTGATTCCCAACAGACAACGAAGATACTGCACAAAGGTCATGATGCATCACTTCGTGTCAGGCTGTTGAATGCCTGTTTTACGCTATCCGTTCCGGTCTCCTGCATGATCTGGCGGGCGCTGCCATGGGCAAGCACCTTGCCGTCGTGCAGCACTACCAGGCGATCTTCAGTCTCGACTTCATCCACCAGATGCGTGGCCCACAGCACACCGATACCGTCCTCGCGGCAACGTTTACGCACCTGCTGCAGGATCGCCTGGCGGCTGTGGATATCGAGCCCTACGGTCGGTTCATCGGCCAGTAGTAGACGGGGTTGATGCAGAAGCGCCCTGACCAGCTCAACACGGCGACGCTGACCGCCGCTCAGCGCCCTCACCTTATCATCGGCACGGTCTCCCAACTCGATTTCATCCAATACTGTCTGCATGCGTGTTTTTAATTCACCAATATCCAATCCCTGTAAGGCGCAGTGATAGCGAAGGTTCTGCATCAATGACAGATCCAGATCCAATGTCGGTTGCTGAAACACAACCCCCAATTGCGCCAATGCCTTACGGGTCTGGTTATGAAGGTCGTAACCGTAGATGTCGATCGCGCCGCCGCGACTGACAAACAGCCGGGTGATAAGAGAAAAGAGGGTTGTCTTGCCGGCACCGTTGATCCCCAGCAGAACACAGAACTCGCCCGGTTCCAGTGTAAAGCTGACATCATCCAACACCTGGCGCTTGGTATAGGAAAAGCTGACACCTTTCAATGCGAGAGCGGCTGCACTCATGGACGAACCACAACCCCCCAGGGCAGACGCCCCACCCTGATCGACTTTCTCACCTTCAAGCGGTCGACATCTATGACCGAGATATCGTTACTCACCCCGTTGGTGGTGAAGATGCGCTTTTCATCCGGTGAGAAATCTAGGTTCCAAACCCGCTGTCCAACCAGAAGATACTTCTCCACCTCGAAAGAGGAGGTATCGATCACAGCCACCCTTGCGGCCGGCCCCAGGGCGACAAATGCCTGCTTGCCGTCCTTGCTGATTTTTATACCCACGGGCTGGATGGATTCTTTATGAATACCGGGTATCTTGAAACCGATCTTCTTGACGATCTTGCGACTCGCCGTATCGATCACACTCACCGTGCCACCGATCTCCGATGAGACCCATACCTGCTTGCCATCATGGGTGAACTGGGCCACGCGTGGCCGCTGATCGACCAGTACGTTATCTTCCACCTTCAACGTCTCAAGGTTGATGAAGTGGGCCATGTTGGTGGTTTCGGATGTGTTGACCAGCCACTTTCCGTCGGGGCTGATTCCCATCCCCTCCGGTTCCACACCTACCTGGATCTCCGTCACCTTCTCCCGCTTCTGTACGTCAACCATGGTCACCATGTTGTCGTCCTCGTTGGCGGCATACAGATATTTACCCTGTGGCCCAAGTACCAGCAGTTCCGGGTCGGGACCGGACGGCAATATATGGGTGACCTTGAGACTTTCCAGATCCAGCACTTCAATGTGATCGGCATCGCTGGTGCAAACGTAGAGGGTTTTGCCATCGTTGCTGAGGGCAATACCCCGTGGACGCTCGCCTACTTTTACCGTCTCCAGGACCTTGAGACTCTCTCCATCGATTATCGTGATTGTGTTGTCCTTCTCGCTGCTAACGTAAATAGTGTAGGCTTGCGCCCCGCTGCTGACTATCATGGAGATGGTAAACACCAATCCATACAATGAGTGGCGGACGCCTGGATTGCAGCAGGAAAATGAAAAAAACATTTACTACTCCTCCGTTTTTATCGCTTACGAATTACAGCCGAACCGGAATTTATCTATCAGGGGCTACTTGCCGCATTTACTCTCCGGACGATCGTAGCCAAGGGTATCCAGAGTGGAATACTGATGTAGAAAACCCTTCTGCGGCGAGACGGATATCATCAACCGTGGAGAGGTGATCAACAGTGGTTGGCGCAACTGACCGTTCCAATCCCGATAGGTCACCGGTCTGCCCTTAAAAGCGGCCAGATTGAATTCATCACTGAGGATGAAGGCCTTCAGCTTGTCCGTCTGTTTGCCGGCAGTGCGTGTCGCTGCCTCACCGATACTGCGTACGGCCACCCAGGCTGAAAAATCGCGATCGGTCATCCAGCGGCCATTCTTCTCCTGGTAGCGCCGTTGAAACTGGGTTGCTCCCCACTGTTCGTGTACGCCGCTCCAGGCAGCCGGGGAGAGCCCGTGAGAACCGCCAACCGGCCGCGGAAGATAGGTACGGTAGTTTAAAAACTCACCGAACTCATCCCGTTCATCAGCCACGATCAGGATGTCGTAATCCCCTACCTGGGTGAATGCATTCACCTCTTCCTGTTCTCGGGTGTGTCCCGAATCGGTACGCCTTGCGCCGGGTTCGAAGGTCCATACTTTCTCTTCGACAATCTTGTGGCCGTATCGTTTGGCCGCCCGCTTGAGTGCGTCCGCATAGGCCTTGTCCTGCGGATGGCGGCCCACTACGAGAAACCACTCGTTCCAACGTTTCCAGGTCAGATACTGGGCCAAGGCATCCGCCAGCATGGCTCGGCTGGGGATGGTATGAAGCAGGTTGGCTCGGCATTCATGGGTTCTCAGTGCATCATCCCTGGCGCCGATATTAAACAGCAGGCTATCCTTCGCTTCGGGCATATCCGCGATTTCAATCAGCTTGTCCGCGGGCAGATTGAGGAGGAACAGCCTGGTGCCCTGCCGATGCAATTCCAGGAAGGCCTGATTCGGACTCTGTTCAGGCTTGACCTTCATCGACGTGAGTTGAAATGACTGTCCGGTAAACTGCCCGGTGGTGTTGTTGTCGCTTATGCCCTGCTCGGCCCCCGACTGGCCGGTGTCGTCAATAACCGGTCTCAACAATGACAACGGTATGTGTTTCTCCTGTTCCATTCCCAGCAGAGCGATGGATACATCGAGTTTGTCTGCAGCACAGGCGATGCCGAAGCAATACAACCCGCTGAATATGATCATGAGGCCAACAGAAAATCGATAGGGAGGCTTTTTCTTATTGTATGGATCCAATCTACTCAAAACAGCTCCAGAAACAGAGTCGGAATTAATAAAGTCATGGAGTACTTTTGCAAGTTCCATACCATTAGACGGAGTTCCAGTTGTCGATGGTCCGTAATCAGAATCGGGCCACACCCACCTGCCAGGCTGAACCAATCAGTGTCAACGCTGACACACTTTATGTTAACGGATCTCTTGCACAGAACAGAACATGCCCTTCGATGCACTATCCAGATCTATTCATCTTAGCCCAATTCAAGATTGCCGGATAATACGTTTTATCCACATACTTCGTACGGTTCACAGGCCTCAGGCAAACTGTATATCACTTGGTACAAACATCCTGCTCATTTTTTAAACAGTTGATCAGGCATGATATTTGCTCGATAGGTTACAGCAATTCGACAGGGGCAATCGGTTCTTTCGCAATAACAGAAGAGATCTTAAAAACAGCTTGAAATCAGCACCAGCGGCAAATGTCTCTTTGGCCTGGTGAATAATCAAAATACAGGAGGAACAGACTATGAATATTACAACACATCCCGAGGATTCCGTCCTCAAACGCCATTTCGATGCAACTGTCGAGATGAAGCGCCAAATCTGGCTTCAAACACCGCCGACGGATTCGATCCTGCACCGCCACGCCATAAGCATGAGTATTCATCCAGCTGACCGGCCAACTACCAGGGTAATAGATACCTCATCACCTGCATATAACAGATCATCTTCGACTGCAACGGCACGACAGGCTAGTGATGGGAAAAATGGGATCTTATCCTGGTTATTCGGCCTGTTCCGCAGTGCATAAAAAAATAGACAGGGCTATCCGGATTCAGGTCAAAGGTTGTCGATTTGCGTATCTCCGACAAGCGGATATACACGACGTCGGCAAACATCTTTTAGGAGTTTGATTTATGCTCAAACGCAGTATCATTATTGCCAGCCTTTCTGCGTTGCTGTTCACATCCACAACAGCGGTTGCAACCAAGGTTTTACCACCACCGAAACTCAATGAAGCACAAAAGCTGGTTTTTTTTAAAGACCACCTGAAGGGCGTTCCGAAAGGCAGTCGAATCGATTACGGTTTTAAAAGCATGACCAAGGATGCCGACAGTTTTTCGGATAGTATCGAGATCAAGGTAACCGACGTGGTCGCCGAAGGTAAACGGGATCTGGAGTTCAACTTCCTGACCGGTTCACATCATATCGACTTCAGTCCCGCCAAGGCATACACTGGCAACCCGGTTATCATTCACTTTCTGGAGCGGGATATTTCCAAAATGGCTAAAAATACCGGTGGCAATATCGGTTTTTTTCGTAATCGGATTCGTAATTCGTTTGCAAAGCCGATGGTAGTGCGTGAGATAGATTTCAAACTCAATGGTAAGGCGATAAGCGGCACAGAAATCGTAATCACGCCCTTTGTTGCCGATCCTTATGCAGAGAATTTCAAACTCTATGTCAATAAACGCTATGAGTTCATATTTTCTGACCAGGTTCCAGGGGGTGTATATCGCATCCACACCAAGGTACCCAGCGACAGTGGAGATAGTGTGCTCATCGATGAAGACATGATATTCCGGCAAATCACTCCGGCTATTTAGGGCCCTAGGGCCTGTTAACACTAATCCAATCGGCCCTAGATAACGATGTGCACGAAATCAGAGGTGGCGTTCAACCATGAATAGATCAAAGTTTTCCTTATTCCTAATCTGTTTTGGCTTGGCATGTTGCCCAATGGCAAGCGCAGAAGAGTGCAACGATACAGCCGGCAGTAACGACTATCCGACCTCCGCCAGGGTCGACTACGTGATTGGTTGCATGGCGTCGAACGGCCAGACACACGAGATGATGCAGAAATGCTCATGCAGTATCGATCTCATCGCCAAGGCCATCCCCTATGAAGAATACGTGCACATCTCGACGCTATTGAGCCTGCAGCAGATGACTGCGGCTGGAAGAAACGCCATGTATAAAAGCTCCACCTGGTCGCAAAAAGCGGTAGCCAAACTGAGAGAGGTGCAGGCCGACTCCACCTTGCACTGTTTCTGAAAATCAGCCTTTACTGTTTTCCGTCAGATCTATGCTATGGGAGAAAGATCTCCCCTTGGAATCCTTTACATGAACCTCCAGAACCCCTGTCTCTTCCGGTGTGAAACCAAATCGAATACTGGGGTCCTCGCTGATGGAAATATCGGTGTCAGCGGTAAACACCTCTTCGCCATTGTAGGTAACCTCGATTGTCCTGATAAAATCCGCTGGTATGTAAAAGCGAGAAACCTGATCGAACTGCAGGCCTGAATTGTTCGGGTGTTTTATCAACAATTGGGTCGCGACAAGATCTCCATGACTGTACTCCTCAGGCAAACGAAACTTGATTTTCCCCAACTGCGCCGCGGCTGCAGCCGGATCCTTGAGTGAAGGCGCAGAACACCCCCCTGACGCCTTGACATAATTGTTCACCATGTACAACTTGCCATCACTGAGCTCGGCGATTGCGCGTAGATCGGTATAGGCATTTATACGCACCCTTGTCGACAGGGTTTCCCAACTGTGCTTTCCGGGAAAATGGAAAACCGCCGCCACCGGCGAAGGATTATTATCGATCACCAAATAGAGGCTCTTTATGTAATGATCGGGTGTCTGCTCGATCTTGGAATCGATGGCTATGGGAACGATCGCCGCATCCATTGCCCTGGCTGGGGACTCCAATCCCAGAACCTCCTCACCGCTAAGGATGCTTTTATCGCCAAACAGAGAGGTCTTTATCTGAAACCAGCGATTTCCATCATCATTTGCCCATGCATTACCGGTTGCAAGACACATGCACAGCGTGATCGTTGCGAATGTGAGCCAGATATTCCGTATCCCGCCGTTTTGTTTCATCGTTGTGACAGCTGACATAGCATTTGTCCTCGTATGAGAAAAGGAAATTGCCGGCACCCGCAAATCTTTGCCATACCTTCCAGGGCCTGTTGACACTCATGCAATCGGTCCTAAATTAGATCAATTATTCAAACAAGCGTTCCAGTCATTGAAAATGGCTTGTCTTTCAACACAGTCCGCTATCCTGCAAAAAGGTTCAATCTGTATAGACAAGTTCACCCGTCGCATCTACCACAATTAATCCATAACATTAATCGAACACTTAACCACTGGAAAATTTGTGGTATATCCCGCCTACTCCCACTCCAATTCAGCAAACACAGCAGTCACATTCCTGCCGTGGAACTCATTGAACAACAGCCAGTTGTCCTTTTCCTCCCGGCCCACGCTTTCCACCGCCTGGGTGATGGTTCCACCCTTTTTAATGATCGCTCGGATGTCTGCCGCGATAATCTCCAGATAACGTTGCTGAGCAGCCAAAGCACTCTGCCATTGGGCTGTAACAGACCCATGCCCCGGGACGATACGTTTCACCTTTCCACATTGCCCATTAGCCTCAGTCTCAATGGCCTTTGAACGATTCTTCGCATCATCTGAGGAAACGGCAACGCAGGCCTGCTTGCTGAGTTTTTGGATAACCTTCAACCATCCCAACAGGCTGCCATCCACTACCGGCACACGCTCTACAAAAAGCAGATCCGAGAGCCACAATGTCCCGGTTTTGTCATCATAGACACTTAAATCATTATTCGTATGCGCCGTCGGATAGGCCTGCAAATGGAGAGATCTGCCACCAAGGTCCAGTCGCTTCACCTGATCGACGCTGACACCCTGGGACGGAAACACCATTTGTGTGCCTTCCGCAATGTCTCCGAGAATCTGTTTCATTCGATTCAGATAGGTTGACTGCCGCCTCGCCAGGGCATCTCCCAGGTGTTCATGACCGATAAAGACAGGATCATCCTGTTTGAAGGCAGCGGCACCGAGGGTATGATCGGGATGCATATGGGTAAGGATCACATACCCGATAGGCAGTTGGGTGATTTCACGGATCATCTTGCGTAACGCCAATCCTTCCCGGTAACTGCTGCCGGTATCGATCACCGCCACACGCTGACTGCCCACAATAAATCCTGTATTGGCGATATGCCCATGATTGTGTGTGGAAAACTCTTCTTGAATTCCCGGCCAGACATAGATGCCAGGGGCGATTTCCCTGGCATCGGCAGTCCGGGCCTGAAGTCCGTCCATGCTCAGAAACAGCACGATGCCGACAGTTAAGACACGAAGACACTGGATAACCTGTAAACTGAGTATCTCCTGTGTCATACAGGCCTGTCTTAAACTGGAGATCACTCGCATCTAAACCTCTTTGTCAATCGCACATCGTTAAGCCTATGCATATTTGCGGCCAACACCGAATAATTCGACATAACAAAGCCGGTAGGGAAATGATTGTGTTGCTGAAGACACAGATACTGCTCAATGTGCGAGAAAACTGGTGCACTGATCAATCGACAACAGGCTCATACACCGCACTGGACAGTGGCACATGATTTGCAATACTCATTTATTGATAAAAAAATCAAAACCCAATCCACTTTTTTCTTGAAGGGAAAAACACTTGTCATCAGTAGAAGTAAAGACAGACAAACGACGACGTGGCCGCGGCAAAGGCCGTCGCGTGAAAGCGAGCATATTGGCTGAAGTGCGTGAACTGCTGGGAGAGGAAGCCCCACGCCGCCCTGATCTGTTGATCGAAATGTTGCACCGTATTCAAGACCACCTGGGATACATTTCAGTGGATCATCTGGCGGCACTTGCACAGGAGATGAGCCTATCCAGTGCCCAGGTGTACGAAGTGGCCAGTTTCTATCACCATTTCGATCTGGTTAAGGAGAACCAAACGCCACCGCCATTGACGATTCGGGTCTGTGACTCCATCTCTTGCAGTCTGGCCGGGGCTGAAGATTTGATTAACAACCTGCAGGCAAACCTGGGTAGTGGTGTTCGGGTGCAACGAGTGCCGTGTGTCGGTCGTTGTCAGGAAGCACCCGTTGCCGTGGTGGGAAAACAACCAGTACCCGAAGCCGATACAGTCAAGGTGAAACGACTGCTGAATATGGCCAACAGCGAACCCGAGTTACCCGACTACTTGGACTACAAAGGGTATCTGGGTGGCGGCGGTTACGCTCTGCTGCAAAGCATGGAAACAGATGAACGCGATGATCGACACCCCCATCGGCTGTCACCCGAGCAGGTAATTCAGTGCTTGGAAGACTCGAATCTCAGAGGTCTGGGCGGAGCGGGATTCCCTGCCGGTCGCAAATGGCGCATTCTGCGTGAACAACCGGCACCCCGCCTGCTGGCGGTGAACATCGACGAAGGTGAACCGGGCACATTTAAGGATCGGTACTATCTGGAACGGGATCCACACCGTTTTCTGGAAGGGGCGCTTATCGCTGCCCGGGTGGTCGGTATCAGTGAAATCTATATCTATCTGCGCGATGAGTACACCGCCATTCGCGGCATGCTTGAGCGTGAGTTGTCGGCCTTGCGGTCTAACCCTCCCTGCCCGCTGCCGCCCATCCATCTGCGCCGGGGGGCCGGTGCCTATATCTGTGGCGAGGAGTCGGCGATGATCGAGTCGATCGAGGGCAAACGCGGTATGCCCCGTCAACGTCCCCCCTACGTAGCCCAGGTCGGACTCTTCGGTCGTCCTACCCTGGAGCACAATATGGAAACCCTCTACTGGGTACGCGAACTGCTTGAACGGGGCGCTGACTGGTTCACCAAACAGGGCCGCAATGGCCGCCATGGCCTGCGCAGTTTTTCGGTCAGCGGCCGGATCAACAAACCCGGTGTGCATCTGGCCCCCGCGGGTATAACAATGCACGAACTCATCGATGAGTATTGCGGCGGTATGCAGCAAGGGCATGAGCTCTACGCATACTTCCCCGGTGGTGCATCCGGCGGTATCCTGCCCGCTTCAATGGCCGACATTCCACTCGATTTCGATACCTTGCAGCCCTATGGCTGTTTCATCGGCTCAGCCGCCATCATCGTCCTCTCACAACACGATAGCGCCCGGGAGGCGGCGCTCAACGCGATGCGTTTCTTCGCTCACGAATCCTGCGGCCAATGTACCCCCTGCCGGGTCGGCACCGAAAAGGCTGTAACCCTGATGGAGCGGCAGCATTGGGATCGGGATCTGCTCGAAGAACTCGCCGGCGTGATGATCGATGCATCCATCTGCGGATTGGGACAGGCTGCGCCCAACCCCATGCTGAGTGTACTGAAATATTTTCCACAGGAGCTGGAACATGACGCGTGAGCCTCAGCCATTCCCACAACGCATCAGTTTCACACTGGACGGCAGGCCACTCAGCGCCGAGCCGGGAGAGACCCTGCTCCAGGCAGCTAAACGGGCCGGCATCGATATCCCCCATCTCTGCTACAAGGATGGCCTGCGCCCCGACGGCAACTGCCGTGCCTGCGTGGTGGAGATCGAGGGTGAACGCGCCCTGGCTGCCTCCTGTTGCCGTACACCGAGTGAGGGAATGGTGGTCAAAAGCCAGGATGAGCGACCGCGCAATGCGCAACGGTTGGTGTTGGAACTGCTCCAGTCCGATATGGCAGAAACCCGACACACCCACAGCAATGAACTCGATCACTGGTGGCAGAAAATGGAGCTGGGCAGGCCCCGTTTCCCTGTCCGCCAACAACCGGCAGCGGATCTCTCACATCCCGCCATTGCGGTGAACCTGGATGCCTGCATCCAATGCACCCGCTGTCTGCGCGCCTGTCGCGAGGAGCAGGTCAACAATGTGATCGGTTATGCCCGTCGAGGCGCCGCCTCGACTATCGTATTCGACGCCGGAGACAACCTGGGCGAGAGCAGCTGTGTGGCCTGCGGTGAATGCGTGCAAGCCTGCCCCACGGGCGCCCTGATGCCTGCCAACGGCAACGGTTCGGCGCTTACCGATATTGAGAAGCAGGTCGATTCGGTCTGTCCCTATTGCGGAGTGGGCTGCCAGCTCACCTATCACGTAAGTGACAACCGCATACGCTATGTCACCGGACGTGACGGGCCGGCCAACAACAGCCGCCTGTGTGTCAAAGGACGCTATGGTTTGGACTATACCCACCACAAGCACCGTCTTACAGTGCCGCTGATTCGTCGTGATGACGTCCCTAAACAGGCCGAGCTGGGACTCGATCATGACAACCCCTTTGTCGGTTTTCGTGAAGCGAGTTGGGATGAGGCACTGGCATTCGCCGCCGGCGGCCTGCGCAATTTGCGGGATGAACAGGGGCCCGCAGCGTTGGCCGGCTTCGGCTCCGCCAAGGGTTCAAACGAGGAAGCCTATCTGTTTCAAAAGCTGGTCCGCACCGGTTTCGGCAGTAACAATGTGGATCACTGCACACGTCTTTGTCATGCATCTTCCGTGGTCGCGTTGCTGGAGATGATCGGTTCAGGCGCGGTCTCCAATCCGGTGGCCGATGTGGACAAGGCTGAAGTGATCATGATCATCGGTTCCAACACCACCGAGAACCATCCGGTGGCGGCCACATTCATCAAGAACCAGGTGAACGCAGGCAAGACCCTGATCGTGATGGATCCCCGACGCACCACCATCGCGGGACACGCCACACACTTCCTCCAGTTCAAGCCCGATACCGACGTCGCACTGCTCAATGCCATCATGCATGCGGTCATCGAGCAGGGATTGGTTGATAAGGAATTCGTCCACAATCGCACCAGCGGTTATGAGATATTGGAGGAGCACCTGAGTTCCTTCACCCCGCAGGCCATGGAGCATGTCTGCGGCATCGATGCCGACACCATCCGTGAGGTGGCGCGTCTATATGCTTCTTCCAAGGCATCCATCATCTTCTGGGGCATGGGAGTCTCCCAGCACGTACACGGAACCGACAATGCCCGCGCCCTCATATCCCTGGCCCTGATGACGGGCCAGATCGGCCGTCCGGGTACCGGACTGCATCCGCTACGCGGACAGAACAATGTACAAGGCGCCTCCGACGTTGGGCTCATTCCCATGGTCTTTCCCGACTACCAGCGGGTGGACAACCCGGCGAATCGGGCAAAGTTCGAAGCCCTGTGGGAAACCACCCTGGACCCGAAACCGGGCCTCACTGTGGTTGAGATCATGCATGCAATCACCGATGGCACGATCAGGGGCATGTATATCATGGGTGAAAATCCCGCCATGTCGGACCCCAATCTAAACCATGCACGCAAGGCACTGGCCAGTCTGCAACACCTGGTAGTGCAAGACATATTCATGACCGAGACCGCCTGGTACGCAGACGTCATTCTTCCCGCTACAGCCTTCGCCGAGAAGACAGGCAGCTTCACCAATACCGACCGGCGGGTACAGCTGGGGCGTCAAGCGATAGATCCACCAGGCAAGGCCCGAAAGGACCTGGAAATCATCCAGGAGATGGCCCGTAGGTTAGATCTTGACTGGCACTATAGCCATCCCAGGGAGGTTTTTGCCGAGATGCGTCAAGCGATGCCCAGTATCGCCGGCATCTCTTGGGAGCGCCTGGAGCAGGAGGGCGCCGTGACCTACCCCTGTGAAGATGACGACGATCCTGGACAACCGGTGATATTCACTGAGACATTTCCCACTCCCTCAGGCAAGGCAAGCTTCACACCCGCACCCTTCACCAACGCCGATGAACTGCCGGACCGGGAGTATCCCTGGGTATTGATCACCGGCCGTCAGCTGGAACACTGGCATACCGGAGCCATGACCCGGCGCGCAGCGGTGCTCGACACGATTGAACCGATCCCGGTCGCCAGTCTGCATCCGGAGGAACTCGCACGTATGGATATCGAACCCGGCGGCCCCATCAGGTTGCAATCGAGGCGTGGCGGGGTGACCGCATTCGCCCGTGCCGATGAGGGCATATCTCCCGGCCAGGTATTCCTCCCCTTTTGCTACCATGAAGCAGCGGCCAACCTGTTGACCAATGAAGCGCTGGATCCGGCTGCCAAGATACCTGAATTCAAGTTCTGCGCGATTAAGGTAATGCCCGCTTCGGATTAAATCCCATATCAGGCTTATGCATGTCAAATTTGAGCAAATTGACAGGTGGTGTGACACATATGTAACAGTTTTTTTATTTTTATAACAATGAAATGTGAACAACTGAAACCGCTTCACAAAATGATCGGTTTTTTTCAACATATAACAGGATGTTACGAACTCCAATCAGATGTTGGCCCGCATTCTGCGTATAAAAACTAAACGTGTAAGTCACATTTTTTATTCAAGGTTGTTTGAACACCTGCATAGGAAACAATTTCAAGCGGTAGAGAAACACCAAGGCATTTTTTTTAACTTTGCGCTATAGAACGGCTATCAAACAGGCTGACAACGAACCGGCACCGCACAAGCAATCTTGTACTGATTTCCTCCACCCTTCATGCCCTTCTTGTGGTTATCCCCTAGCCACATGGGGCATTTTTTTCCCAATCTCCCATTGTGCAAAACACCTTCAAAAGTTAGGAGTATTAGGATGAGGGAAACTAAAAAAAGCTTTCCTGATTACCGACAATACTCAGCCACCGATTAGGTGAAAACCAAGCCGCACATGCTCGCAAATAATTATAAGTCCGCAAGTGAACTCGAATAAACGCTAATCGATATATTCACACTCCAATGGGGTAGATCGAATGGATCCTATCCTACAGCTTCGTGTTCATTTGCTGACTATTCATAATATGCGTCTATTTGCGGCTTGCATTCACAGCGCCCTCAGTGACGGTGAAGCAGGCTAAAGCCCATACCTGAGAATGGCGGGTAATCAGGTAAACTTTTGTGAAATCTCTAATGCATTTTTTTTATATTTATATCGCACCTTGGATCATAAACACTTCTTCTCATTGCGAATTGCCCAAGCCACATCAGCCGCCTGCCGATTCTGCCAGACATCATGTACCCGGAATACCTTTACCCCCGCCATCACACCCAGTGCAGTAGTTGCACAGGTTGCCGGCATCAGTGCCTTGGGTTGTGCCTGATTACAGATCGATCCCATGAAGCGCTTGCGGCTGGCACCCAGTAACAGCGGATATCCCAGTTCGCTGATCTGTTGCAAATCGGCCAGCAGTTGCAGGTTATGCCGCTTTAACTTTCCGAATCCGATACCGGGATCGAGCAATAGCGCTTCAGGTTTAACACCTGCCATCAATGCCGCCTCGACCCGCGTATGCAAGAATGATTTCACTTCTGCAACCACATCCCGGTACGCCGGCGCATGCTGCATCGTCTCGGGTGTGCCCTGCATGTGCATCAAGACCAGTGGGATACCTGCGGATGCCGCCAATGCAAGAATCTCGGGATCCTCACGACCTGCGGAAATATCGTTGATCATATTGGCCCCGCAGTCGAGCGCATGGCGTGCAACATCGCTCGAGGTTGTATCGATGCTGACAGGAAAGCCATCGGGCAGGCTATCCCTCAATGATCGCAGGGTATCCAGGACCCGGCTTTTTTGCTCGGCGGCACTGACTCTCATTGCCTCCGGACGGGTTGATTCCCCACCGATATCAATGATATCCGCCCCCTCTTCCACCATTTCCATGGCGCGCGTTACCGCCGATGCAGGATCGTAACTGCCACCATCGGAAAAACTATCCGGGGTCAGGTTTAATATCCCCATGATTAATGGATGTGAAAAATCTAGAATTGACATAGAGTTATCTTGAAATTCCCTACGGATTGCGATTTGTCAATCTAACGATATTGACATAAACTCTAGTTGATTAAGTAATTAACATTGATCGGATTTATTCCGTCACTCACCCCCTGACATAATAACTACAGCGAGAGGTCACGGAAGCTTTCTCCATCGGGGCCTTTTGCGACCAGAGGTAGATGAAGGTGGACAGAATTATCCTGCACAACGAATTTTCAAATCATGAAGAGTTCGTGCGTGCTGCGCTCGACAACAGCCACATCATTCACTCCTCCGAAATAGACGACCTGACACTCAGATCCTGGAGGCGTTGCCGGGACGAATACGGACTCGATCCCGGCATGTCGCCCGAACCGGTCATTATCGATCGTCAGGATTTGCACGATCGTCTGCAAAGATATGAACGCCTGCTGGACATTGCTCGGGTGGAGATGACCGATCTCTACCAGCAGTTGGCCGGATCCGGGCATGCCATCATGCTCACTGACAGAGACGGCATCCTGCTCAATTTCATCGGTGATCCCCAATTTACCGATGCAGCCGCACACGCCGGCATGCAACTGGGTGCAGTCTGGAGCGAATCGGTTCAGGGCACCAATGGCATGGGTACCTGTCTCGTGGAACAGAAACCCCTTGTCATTCACAAGCAATCCCATTTCTTCTCACGTAACGCCAGCCTGACCTGCGCGGCAGCACCCATCTTCGATCCCCACGGAGAGATCCTGGCGGTACTCGATGCCTCCAGTGAATCCAAGATGGCCCAGCAACACACCATGGTATTGCTGAACATGTCGGCCCAGATGATCGAGAACCGGGTCTTCTTCTGTGCCATGAAAGAGGCCTTCGTGCTTCGTTTTCATTCCCGTTCGGAATTCATCAGCACACTTGGCGAGGGAGCCATCGCCTTCGACAGGGACGGCAAGATAGAGGCCATCAATCGCAGTGCCATGTTTCAACTCAATCTGGAGTCGCCCCAACAGATAGTCGGACACCCTATTCAGCAACTCTTCACGACTTCCCTGGGCACCCTTCTCAGAAATGTGCATTCCCATGCCTTCCCTATACGGGAATCGCAACATGGCAAACGTTTCTTCGCCACTCTGCAGGCACCTGAGAAAAGCTGCAGAAGCAACACAACTCCATCCGACGCAGTCAACGTGCTTGGCGAGAATGACTACCTGGGAAGCACCGACTCCCTCGACGCCCTGCACTTTGATGAACCGCGCATGAAGCGCAATGTGAAAACGGCCTTAAAGCTGGTCGAAAGGGATGTCCCCTGCATGCTCTTCGGTGAGACCGGTACCGGTAAGGAGATGTTCGCGCGCGCATTGCATAAAGCGAGTTCTCGCCATGAAAAACCGTTTGTCGCTGTGAATTGCGCATCGCTGCCGGAATCGCTGATCGAGAGTGAGCTTTTCGGTTACCGACCTGGCGCATTTACCGGGGCAAATCGTGACGGTAGCCGGGGCAAGATTGTTCAGGCAGACGGAGGCACACTGTTTTTGGATGAGATTGGCGATATGCCGCTTCATCTTCAGGCACGCCTGCTTAGGGTGCTCGAAGAGCGAGAGGTTACCCCCCTTGGCGGGGAAAAGCCTATCAAGGTCTCCATCAAACTGATCAGTGCCACTCACCATGACATCAAAGGCATGGTTGAGGATGGCGATTTCCGCGAAGATCTGTTCTATCGGCTGCATGGCGTTTCTTTGACCATGCCCCCACTGCGGGAACGCACGGACAGGCTGCAGTTGATCAAGAACATAGCCCAGCTGGAAGCTGGCGTTTCAGAGGAGTTAACCTGGGATCCTGAAGCACTCAAACTGCTTGAGAACTTCCCATGGCCCGGCAATATCCGACAGCTGCGCAATGTGCTTCGGACCTCCACGGCGCTGTGCGAAAACAATATAGTAACGATTAACGATCTGCCTGAGGAAATTCGCAATATTGTCTATGATGACGAGTTTTCCGATGGACCTGATGCCAATCTCAATGCATTGGCGATTGCTGAACGTGACGCACTGTTGAGTGAACTCGAAGAGATGCATTGGAATATCAGCCGGGTTGCCAAAAAGCTCGCACTCAGCCGCAATACGCTCTACAGGCGTATGAAGCGTTTTGGGATTTCACCACCTCGTTGATATCGTACCAATCCGATCTGATCAAGAAACCAGTCACTCATATCCATTACGATAGCGCTCAGTCTTCTATCAATGTTTCATTATGAATGAAATAATTCAGTTAGTGCTGAACTATTTCGAAACCACCAGGTATAATTGGCTCACTTCTTGCGGTTAAAACTTTCAATCAAAATAGTCAAAGCAGATCAGAGCCAACCGTTTAAAGTCGATGATTGTATTTGGGCCTGTTAACACTCATTCGACTGATCAGCAATACAATATCGTTAGGGCCTGTTAACACTCAACAGTTATGCGGGACATCATGGGCAGGTATGAAAGGCCACGCGAGGCATGGGCGATAACCGGATCCGGTCACTATCTCAAAGAGTGTCTGGATCTGATACAACATCGATCTGATGTGGACCTTTTTTTGAGCAAGGCCGCGGCGGAAGTGCTCTCAATGTACGATTTTGATGTGAAATCGATACGCGAGCGCTTCACCTGCTTTCGCGATACCACTGCCAGTGCCTCTCCAGTGGGTCTCTTTTATCAAGGACGTTACAAGCGTCTGATTATCGCCCCCGCCACATCCAATACCATTGCAAAAATGGTGTGGGGTATAGCCGACACCTTGGTAACCAATATCTATGCCCAGGCCGGCAAGTGCCGGATTCCGAGCATTGTCTTCGCCTGCGACACCGAACCGGAAATGGAAACCGAGGCGCCGGGCGGTACGGTCATGGTCTACCCAAGACAAATTGATCTGGAGAATGTCGAACGCTTGCGTGAATTTGAGTACACATCGGTGGTGACCAGCTTTTCTCAACTGGTCTCCACCCTTGAAAAAACAGAGTAAGTATCTCCGGCGAAGCCAGGTGCTTAGCTAGGGCCTGTTAACACTAATCCAATGCACCCTGTTGTGCCTGAAAAAGCGCCAATCAAGGCGCACCCCAAGGGCACTTCCTTCGGGGCGCAACCCGAAGGGCTGGGGCTGTTTTCGCCCCCAGCGGCGTTATCATTCGCTCATGTAGAATAACTACACCACGCTCATTCTGCCTTGCTGGGCACGAAAACAGCCCCAGCAGGGCGTATTGGATTAGTGTTAACAGGCCCTAGTTCCCACCCATTAACTAGTTCCCATGCTCCAGCCTGGGAACTCATACATCGCTTTGCCAATCCACATGTCGTATGCATTCCCACCCATGAGCGTTGGAATGTTTATACGCTTGAAGAAACAGACCAGGCATCAACCCTCTCGCTTTTTAAGTAGCGGTTCCAGCAGATCCATCGGCAGTGGAAATACCAGGGTGTGGCTCTTGTCCCCGGCTATCTCTGTCAGGGTCTCCAGGTATCTGAGCTGAATCGCCTGCGGCTGTACGGAGAGGGTCTTCGCCGCTTCGACCAGCTTTTCAGCGGCCTGCTGTTCACCTTCGGCATGGATGACCTTTGCGCGCCTCGCCCGCTCCGCTTCGGCCTGACGTGCTATTGCCCGGATCATGCTGTCATCAAGATCGACATGTTTAATCTCTACATTGGATACTTTTATTCCCCATGTATCGGTCTGTTGATCCAATATATTCCTCACATCATCGTTGAGCCGCTCTCGTTCGGCCAGCATCTCATCCAACTCATGCTGGCCCAGGACAGACCGCAATGTGGTTTGCGCCAGCTGGCTGGTGGCGACCATATAGTCCTCTACCTGGATAATGGCCCGCTCCGGATCCAGTACACGGAAATAGACGACCGCATTGACCTTTACCGATACATTATCGCGCGAGATCACGTCCTGGGAGGGAACGTCCAGCACGATCGTGCGCAGATCGACTCTTACGAACTGCTGGATCACCGGTATGATGATGATCAAGCCCGGTCCCTTGACACGCCAGAAGCGTCCCAACATAAATACCACGCCACGTTCATATTCACGCAGTATCTTGAGCGCCGAAGCAAGAAACGCAACGATCAGAAATAGAATAACCGCATATAGATAGAGCGTCATGATCACTTCTCCTTATCAGCGGGGATAACCTTTAAAACCAGCCCGTCTCTGCCGGTAATCTGTACCAGCTGATCTTTTTGCAACGGTTGTTCGGAGTGAGCCCGCCATACTTCCCCATGTATCCTGATGTCACCCTCACCGGTAAAATCCTCCATCACGATACCCTCACTGGTCAGCATCTCTTCACGTCCGCTCACTACAGGACGGTGACGTGACTTGATAGCCATGCCAATAACAAAAACCATGAGAAAGGCGCTGCTTACCGCAACACCCAGAATCAGTGGCAGCGATATGCCGAATCCCGCCTGATCGGTATCCACCAGGATCAGGGATCCGATGATGAATGCAATCACCCCCCCTATTCCCAGGGTGCCGAAACTGGGTATGAATGCCTCTGCCACCATTAACGATATACCGAGCAGAATCAATGCCACACCGGCATAATTGATCGGCAGAAGATGAAACGCATAGAGGGCAAGCAACAGAGAGATGGCGCCAACGGTGCCGGGGACGATTGAACCGGGGTTGGCAAATTCGTAGATCAACCCGTAGATTCCCACCAACATGAGAATGTAGGCCAGATTGGGATTACTGATGATGCTCAGCAATTGACTCTGCCAATCAGGTAAGTGTTTCTCTATCTGCAGATCCTTGGTACTCAGTGTCTTGCTGCCCAGGGGCAGTTCAACCTGACGGCCGTCCAGCTGAGACAGCAGACTCTCCAGGTCTGCCGCAACAAGATCGATCACACCCAGCTTTAATGCCTCATCCGCGGAAAGGCTGGCGGCATCACGTACCGCCGATTCAGCCCAATCGGCATTTCGATTACGTAAAGCCGCCAGGCTGCGGATATAGGCGGATGCATCATTGACGACTTTACTCATCTTCGCATCTGTAGCGGCCGGGGCTTGCTCGCCCTCCGCCTCATCCCCCGAGTTGCCTCTTTCCGGTGTGGATTTCGGTAATCCACCCAGGGACACAGGGGTTGCGGCGCCCAGATTGGTGGCAGGCGCCATGGCGGCGACATGGCTGGCATAAAGGATATAAGTACCGGCACTGGCTGCCCGTGCGCCACTTGGCGCAACGTAACTGACCACCGCAACCCGGGAGGCGATGATGCGTTTGATGATGGCCCGCATCGAAGTATCCAGACCACCGGGGGTGTCCATCTGCAGGACAACCAACTCCACGGCTTCGTTTTCAGCCTTCTCCAGTGTCCGATCAAGATAGTCGGCAGTCGCAGGCCCTATGGCCCCCGAGATCTCCAGAAGAAATCCTCGACGGCTTTGACTATCGGCAAATATCTGGCTGACACCAGCGCACACCAAGCAGATAAAACAGAGAAGCGATATCGCATATCGAGACACTATCCACCCCGCAATGTTGTTACCTATAGTCTAGACGCTAGTCAAACCATTGGCTCGGAGCGAACCAGCAACTGCCTGTTTGCGTGTAAATTATTATCATCAATATCAAATACCTATCGATATAAACAAGAGACATGCGAGACAGGACCATGAGCATGCTATTTCGATATCGGGTAGACCCTACAGGTGCGAGATTCTTTCAATTTCCACGCTTAAAAATTAATTCCCGAATAGTCTCGCGTTGTCATCAAACTGTAATATTTTAGGAATATAGTCGTCATTAACCTGCAATATTCAACGCAGATCAAAAAACAATATGAAGGCTGCCCACTCAAGATGGGGTAGCGGGGTCGACTATCGTTTTTTACGCTTTTACGGTTAATCTAATTTATTACTAAGGGTGTTCACAATGAGGAAAATCTCTTATGCCATCTCAGTGGCGGCCAGCAGTCTGTTTATTGCTTTTTCGGCACAGGCCGCGGATCGTACCGTCATACAGAACAAGGGTTCTGACACGCTGGTGAATGTTGCCCAGGCCTGGGCTGAAGCCTATGGTGATGTGGATGCCAATGTGGCGGTTGCAGTATCGGGTGGGGGATCCGGCACAGGCATCGCCGCCATGATCAACGGTACGGTGGATATTGCCAATGCCAGCCGCCAGATGAAAAAGAAAGAGTTGAAGCTGGCAAAATCAAAGGGGCAGGACCCAATCGAGCATGTGGTCGGATATGATGCCCTTGCTGTCTTCATCCATCAGGACAACCCGGCGGATACTCTCAATTACGATCAGTTGAAATCAGTTTTTGGGCGCGGTGGAAAGGCTACAAAATGGTCCGATCTGGGACTGAAAGTACCAGGCTGCAAGGGTGACGAGATTGTCGTTGTCAGCCGCCAGAACAACTCCGGCACCTACGCCTATTTCAAAAAAGAGGTACTTGGCAAGAAAGGCAAATACCGCCAGGGGACTTTGGACATGCACGGTTCGAAAGATGTGGTTGATCTTGTCGAGAAGACACCCTGCGCCATCGGATACAGCGGATTGGCCTACGCCACGGATCATATCAAAATGGCCTGTATTATGAAGGATGGTGGTGATTGCGTCACACCCAGTGTGGAGACAGCCAGTGACCGCAGTTATCCCATCGCACGGCCGCTGTTCATGTACACCAACGGTGAACCACAAGGCGCCATCAAAACCTATCTTGATTGGGTTAAGAGTGATGAAGGCCAGTGCATTCTCCTGAAAAAGGGGTATGCACCGGTACGCGGCGTAAGCTGTAATTGATAAGAATCGATCCCAATCCAGGTTGTTTCATCCATACCTGGATTGGGAATTCCATACACTGCCTAGTTGTTCACTTTAATGGGCGATATATGGATCGTCTTGCATGATCACACAGTATAAATCGTACTGTTTCGATACTCGAAGAATAACTGCATCAATTACAAAAAACACGTTGTCATTTTGTGACAGTATACATTGCGGAGCACCAGACAATGGCCCACCTCGAAGAACGACTGGAGCGCGACCTTAACAATATCCACGATCGTGTGGCGAAAATGGGCGCACAGGTACAGGAAGCTGTCAGAAATGCAGTGAAGGCTCTGCAGACAGGGGATAAAAAACTCGCCTACAACACGGTGTTGAACGACAACCCGATCAATCGCTGCATGCGTGATATCGACAGGATCTGCCACCGTTTTTTTGCCATCCACATACCCAGCGGTGGACACTTGCGACTGCTCTCCTCTGTAATACGCGCAAACATCGAACTGGAGCGTGTCGGTGATTACGCCGTCACCATTGCCCGTGAAGCGGCACAACTGTCTCAACCTCCCAGCGGCGGCCTGGGCAGGGAGCTTGATCGCATCGCCGGCGAAACCATGAACATGTTGCAGTTGGCCATCAGTGCCTTTACCGAGCTGAATGCCGATGCCGCCACAAGCACCATGACGCTGGCAAAGGAGATGGAACACAATCTGGATGTTGTCTATACGGAGATGATGGAGAACGATGAACGCACCAAAGTGGAAGAGGTACTTGCGATCTTTGTCGTCTTCACACAACTCAAACGGACTGCGGACCAAGCCAAGAATCTATGCGAAGAAACCGTGTTCGCTGTTACCGGAGAGCAGAAATCACCAAAGACCTTCAACATACTTTTTGTCGATGAGGACAACAGCAGCCTGAGCCAGTTGGCGGAAGCGATCGCCAGAATCAATCATCCCACTGTCGGCAACTATACTAGCGCCGGCCGGATCAAGGCTGAGACCCTCAATCCAAACCTGACCAGGTTTTTCGATGAAAAGGGCATCGACTACAGCGATGCCAAGCCGACCTCCATCGAACAGCTGACGAGCAAAGAGATATCCGAGCAGCACGTGGTGGTTTCTCTGCAGGGAGAGATCTCCTCCTACCTGTCCCGCATACCCTTTCACACATCCGCTTTGGAATGGGGACTGGGCGAAGCGCCCGAGGATGAGGATATTCATGAATACGATTCGATCTATCGCGAATTGGCAATACTGATTAAGGACCTGATGGAATTGCTTCGTGGTGAAGGAGCAAGCTGAAATGTCAGAGATCCAACACCTGCAACCGTCGATGTCTGCCGATTTCGATAGCCGGAATTTAGACTGGTATATCGACAGGATTGTCCAGTCCCTGGTCTTCATTGCCGGCATCTCGGCAATCATCTTCATCATAGGCATATTCGTATTTATCACCATGGAGGGCTTTGGCTTTCTGCTGGAAGACTTCACCTTCAGGGAATTTTTTCTTTCGCCGTTTTGGGAACCCTCCGACGAGGATGCCCCCGAGTATGGCATACTCGCCCTGGTGGCAGGCACCGCCAGTGTTACCGGTCTGGCGATGGTGGTGGCAATCCCCTTCTCGCTCGGGGCGGCCATCTTTATCGGTGAATTCGCCACCGGCAAACTGAGAGAGTCCCTCAAGGTGCTGGTGGAACTGTTGGCCGCCATCCCCTCAGTGGTGTGGGGCTTCATCGGCCTCTCCATCATGAATCCGCTGATTATCGACCTGTTTGATGTGCCGGTGGGGCTGAACGTACTCAACGCCGGCATCATCCTGGGATTGATGGCGGCGCCGATCATGACCTCTATCGCAGAGGATGCGCTGAAAGCGGTACCCGACCGCTATCGCGAGGCGGCGGAAGCACTGGGAGCCACACGCTGGCAGGTCATCTTCAAGACCGTCCTGCCCGCGGCGAAGAACGGCCTGCTCGGCGCGGTCCTGCTGGGTGTCGGGCGCGGCTTTGGAGAGACAATGGCGGTGCTGATGGCCACCGGACATGCCGTGAATATTCCCAGCAGTCTATTCGATCCGGTGCGCGCACTGACCGCCACCATCGCCGCGGAGTTGGGTGAAACCGCTGTCGGGTCACCACACTATCAGGCACTGTTCACGATCGGAATCTTCCTCTTCATCATCACCTTTTTGATCAACCTGTCCGCGGATCTCATCGTCCGTGGCATCCGTAAGGGTTAAATCGTCATGTTCGCCGAATCTGCACTGAATGTACGGAACAAACGGGTTCAGAACCTGTACCGAATCCTATTCCTCTTGATGACTATTCTATTGGTTGTCCCGGTAATCATCATCTTGAGCACTCTGATAGCCAAAGGTGGCAGCATCATCTCGATCGATTTTCTGTTTACCGATCCAACCAACGGTATGACCGCCGGCGGTATCTTTCCCGCGCTGCTGGGTACGGTATGGATCGTCGCCGTCGCCTTGCTGGCATCCGTGCCCCTTGGCGTGGCGGCGGCTATCTATCTCAACGAGTATGCCGGCGATAACTGGTTTACCCGGATAATCCAGTTGGCGATCATCAACCTCGCGGGGGTGCCGTCGATCGTACACGCCCTGTTCGGGGTCGGCGCCTTCGTTATCTTTTTCGGTTTCGGCACCAGCATCCTGGCGGCCAGCCTGACCCTGGCCATCATGACGCTGCCGGTGGTTATCGTCGCCACCCGGGAATCTTTGCGTGCCGTTCCCCAGGCATTCAGGGAGGCGTGCTGGAATATGGGCGCCACACGCTGGCAGACCATAAAACGTGTGGTGCTTCCCAATGCGGTAAGCGGTATCCTCACCGGTGTCATTCTGGAGGTTTCACGCACCACTGGTGAAACGGCGCCCATCATGTTCACCGGGGCAGCCTTTTTTCTACCCTTTCTGCCGCAAAGCGTCTTTGATCAGACCATGGCCCTTTCGCTGCACCTTTTCGTCGTCGCCACCCAGGTGCCGGGTGTGCCGGAGAACCTGCCGTACGGCGTCGCGCTGGTACTGATTGCCATGGTACTGCTGATGAATAGTATCTCTATCGCATTCCGCATGTATCTGCGAGGTAAAAAGAAATGGTAGACATGAGCCTCACTGCAGCAGTACCCGAAACAGTAGTGGAGAGTACCGTTGAATCGCCTATCAAGCTCCAGGTCAACGACGTAACCATCAAGTATGGCGCTACGCCGGCCCTGAGCGGTGTCAATCTGTCGGTACACGAACATGAGATCTTCGGCATCATCGGACCCGCCAACGCCGGCAAGACATCGTTTCTCAAGGCCCTGAACCGTATGGATACCTTCAACTCCAACATGACGGTTGAGGGCCAGATTCACTTCAATGGCCTCGATATCCACAATCTCAGGAATATCTATGCCCTGCGCAGCCGCATCGGCGTTGTATTTCCCCTACCGGTCGGACTGCCCCTGACGATATATGAGAATGTCGCATTATCACCACGCCTGCGCGGCATCAACAATAAGGGTGATCTGGATATTATCGTCGAACGCTGCCTCACCCGTGCCGCACTCTGGGACGAGGTCAAAGACAGGCTCAACTCCCTGGGCAGTCTTCTCTCTGGCGGTCAGCAACAGCGGCTGACCATCGCCCGCGCCCTTTCCCAGGAGCCGGATCTGCTGATGCTGGATGAATTCTCCATCGCAGTCGACCCGGTTACCACCATGCGCATAGAGGACGTGCTGAAAGAGCTGAAAAAGGATATGACCATCATCCTGGTCACCAACCTGGTGCAGCAGGCCAGACGGCTTGCCGATCGAACAGCCTTTTTTCTCGAAGGCCAGTGTGTGGAGATCGGAATAACCGAGGATCTGTTCACCGGTGAAGTCGAGGATCAGAGAACGCGGGACTATGTCGAAGGTAAGTTCGGCTAAACACTATCCACTCTATGAAAAGAAAGCGTAAATGCCAGTTATGAATGCCACTGCAAATGCTATCAACGAATCTGTGCCTGAGTTAGCCATCAAGACCAGCAAACTCAACCTCTGGTACGGAACCTTCCAGGCGCTCTTCGATGTGGACCTCAATATCCGCAACGGCATGATCACCTCCCTGATCGGCCCTTCCGGTTGTGGCAAATCGACTTTCTTGCGCAGCGTGAACCGTATCAACGAACGACTTGGTTACGTGCGTATCGAAGGCAACATCGATGTCATGGACAAGAACATCTACGACCCTGAGGTGGAGCTCGTCCAGGTACGTAAACAGATAGGCATGGTGTTCCAGCGACCCAATCCACTCCCTATTTCGATTCGCGACAACATCCTGTTCGGTCACCGGATACATGCATCCAAGGGTCAATCCTCCAAAGCCGAGGAGGATGAGATCGTCGAGTCTGCACTGCAGCAGGTGCTTTTGTGGGGCAAGGTAAAAGACCGTCTCAACCAGAAGGCAACCGAACTATCCCTCGAAGAACAACAGAAACTCTGCATCGCGCGTCTGCTGCCGGTAAAACCGAGTGTATTGTTGATGGACGAGCCCTGCTCCGCCCTCGACCCGAAAGGTACCGCAGCCGTTGAGGAACTGATCTGGGAACTACGCGGGAAATACACCATTCTCATCGTCACCCACAACATGGCCCAGGCCAGGCGCGCCAGCGAAGAGTGTATTTTCATGTTGATGGGCAAGGTCGTCGAACACCAGCTGACTGAAGACCTGTTCGTCACACCGAACCAAAAAGAGACTGCGGACTACATCGAGGGCCGTTACGGGTAATAGAAACAAACTATCGGCAGATTTCAGCATGATTCCACGCGGGGGCATTGGAGTCGCCAAGCAGAAGCGTGGCTGTACTGCGCCTCTCACCCAATCTATGTTCTTTACATCGGTCAGGAATAAACAGCAACAGGATCTATCGTTCGTTAGCCAGTGCCGTAACAACGTGACTGAGCCCTTTTACGACCCTGGCGGTACGCGTGTAGTCGATTTTGTCCGGCGTATCCGTTGACGAATGGTAATGGGCATAGCGGAAAAGCGCTGTGTCCGTAACCATGATGGCATCATAACCGGCCTGCCAAAACGATAGATGATCCGACCAGCCTATGCCGGTAATCCAGCCGGGGGCTGCAACGCCTTCGGAAGGAAATGCGGTGGTTCGGCGGAATGTGTCAATTGAACGGCGCACCAGCTTGCGCGAGGATAAGTTGCCAACGAACCCGATGAAGTTGGCGCTATCCGGGTAGAACAGATTGAAGGGCGCCGGGTAGCGCTGGCTGCCCGGCATATCGGAATAATAACCGATGGTCTCAAGTGAGAACATGGCGACAATGCGTTCTTCACGCTCACGGGAGCGAGCGGCATAGACCTGGCTGCCCATCTCTTTGCTGTAGAAAAACGGTGGTTCTTCGTTGGCGAAAGCAACGAATCGTACTGTCCTGTTCAGCTGTTCATCCTTGAGAAGGCGGGATAACTCAAGAACCGCAGCCACACCTGTTCCATTATCATTCGCTCCAGGGCTTCCGTGGACCGAATCATAGTGGGCGCCGACCACGATAATCTCCTCGGGTATGGTTTCTCCGGGAAGTTCAACGGCGATGTTTCTGACCATTTTTCCGCCGGAGTTGAAGACTTGAACCTCCGGACTGTAACCATACTCCACAAAAAGATCTCGGATGTAATCTGCCGCTGTTTCCAGTTCACTGTAATGCCAGACATTACGTTCGCCGATGCTGCCGCCCAGGACCTCTACCTGCTCTTTCAGTCGATCACGTAACTCGACCTCCTCTTTATCCAATGGGTGAAAAGGTCCGGAATAGGATTTGCCCGGCATTTGGATCATATAGAGTATTCCCACCAACGTTAGACTGATTATGAGCGACCAACGCAGAATGTATGGGCCCCAGGTTTTTACGTTCAAAGGTTTTGATTCCAGTCCGTTAAAGATGTTTAGGACACTCAGCACATCGGATCGACTACTCGTCTAACAGAAAGTTCTTGACGGCTTGCATTCGGCAATTATGCAACAAGGCTTCCATATCCATGAAAGGAGTAGTGGGTGTAGCTAAAAGTCATTCTAAGCTGATTTGGCCAACTTCTACTGTCGGCCAAAATTGGACATTCAGCTATAAATCAAATATGGCTCCCGAAGGAGCCGCTAATGGGATTATTTATGCTATTTTCTTGCGTCTGGCTATACCTATCAAACCAACTAAACTGGAACCTAAGCGCCATACGTCGGATCACACATCTTTTTATAATAAAAGAATTTAATAAAAGTCAAGATTTGCCTGTACTACCCAGTCAGTATTAGATAACAGAAAGCATGCGCCAGGAGTTATTAGCGAAAGCTAACATAGTTTGGATATATTTCAATGAATCTCACAGATTGGCCTTGAAACCTCATTTTCACTATATTAAGTGCGAAGAGTGTTCGGAATAATTATCTGAGAGGAGGTGCGGAGTGCAAACACAAACAGGAGGTTCCAACGGGGATAATGTTCCTCTCTACGCACCTTGCCGTAAGCTCTCTATCGGCGACCCTTTCAGATGGTTGAAGATGGGGTGGCAGGATTTCAAACGCACACCTTGGCACAGCTTGGCATACGGTTTGGCATTCGTCTTTTTCGGTTGGCTGCTTCTTTATTTTGCATGGGCCAATGAAAATAATGCCTTGATCGTCAGCCTCCTTTTCGGTTTCCTGATCATGGGGCCCGTGCTCTGCTTCGGTCTTTACGACATCAGCCATCAACTCGAACAGAACCGCAAGCCAACCTTCCGTCACGAGCGCCAGAAGGCTTTCAATGAAATGGGGCTCGAGCGTTTATTTGCGACGATGATGAGTATGTTGTTAGTGCTCCTGTTCATCGTGCTATCGATAATAGCCGGGATAGAGCCGGAATTCGGGCAGACTACAGGCTCTTATGTGGTGGCGTCTTTGTTGATCGCCACGATTTTTGCATGCCTGGCCTTTTGTGCAAATGTGTTCACATTACCGATGATTCTGCATCTGGATACCGATGGAGCGACAGCGATATTGACCAGCATCAATGCAGTGTTGCGAAATACGCGGGTATTGGCGCTCTGGGCGTTAATGATCTTCGTATTTACGGCTGTAGGATTCGCGACCGCACTGATCGGTCTCGCGTTCATAGCACCAGTGCTTGGTTATGCCACTTGGCACGGGTACCGTGAGACGATCATCACGAAGGGATAAGAAGCAAGCCAGTAGGCATGCGGCTTAACAGTTCAAGATAATCGGCTCCTTGGGAGCCGTTTTATTAGTGACTGAATGTCCGAGTTGTATCGATTAGAGCCTGTGCAGCGCATAATCAAAATCGAAAGACCGCTTGATCGATTTGATTGGACTCCTCGGGGGACGGACCTAACGTATTTTAAGCCTAATTGCTGAGAAGTGCCATTATTTGCCATCTTCAGGCACAAAAATACCTGCTTATCGGAGTTTCTGGTATCTATTCAGCGGGAATCGCGAATAACACAACAAATACCAGAATGGTTGCCAAGGTGGCAAAGTTACCGAAGCGAAACCAGTAGGCTTTGTGTTCGCGATGATGGTGGTTCACGAAAAGGGCAACCACACACTGCAGCAAGTAATACAATGCGAAAGCACGGGAAGCGAGGGCGATGATCTCCAGCAGGTCTGCGGTCCATATCAATGCGATGGCGAAGACCGATACCACCAGGTAACCTTTGTTGGACGATAATCTCCCCCTGCTGGTTTCACTCGCCAGACCTCCGGCACCGACGGTATCGGCAACACCTGCGCTGAACTGGCTCATGATCGCGGCCACAATCAGCATCAAGGGCAGTGCGGTTGCCGCCAGTCCTGTTGCGCTCACTATGTCTGCGATCCGGATATGCGCGAGGTCGAGATGTTGCACGATCGGCATCAATACGATGACGGATACCACATACAGGACACCTGAAATCAGTTGCGCCCGACGCATGGTCCGTACACGCATATCGGCATGATATTTTTCACCCAGAAATCGCGATGTTTCGAATCCCTGCACGACCAGCAAAATACCGGCCAGCATAAACGCCTTGGTCATCCAGCTTCTTTCCTGGATATCAAAGACGAGCTGTTGTTCGGACTGAACGAAGTTGTAGTCGTATACAGCTACCCCGATCAACAGTGCGGCAACAATGGACAGTTGGACGGACATTGCATACGCTTCAAGTTTCTCAAGCCCCCCCAGTCCGCGCAGGAAACCGGTCACGGCGATAAAAACTATGATGATTGTCGTCAGGGTTCTTTCCCAGCCGAATGCATCCACAAATCCCAGGTAGTTCAGCAAAAAAGACGACAGCAATGACAGATAGAACGCAACTGCAGTTACGTAAGCGAGGGAAAGCGCGGCATTGGCAACAAAATCGATTTTGTATATCCAAGGGTGAGCATTCTTATCGTGCAGGAGGGGTTCGGCATGAATAATATTGAAACGAATCACACCGCCAATGGCATAGGCGAGCACTACGATGACTATGACTGCGAGAGGAGAATAGACGCCGATCACGCTCGCAAGCATTGGAGCTATGATCAGAAACCCGCTACCGATTATGGAGGAGAGTGGCGTGAGTGTCGCCTGCCAGGATACATTTTTGAGCAGGCGAGGATGGAACATGAACAGCAATACAACGGCTGCAATAACCACAAGTATGATGTTCAGCATATGTCCATCCGTTTTTAGAATTCCCTGCAAAACCTACCGCAACAGGGGGATAATTCTTGTTATCGTAGTTAGTATTATGGCCAGTATGACATTATGACGGTCAGGAGTGTGCTGGGGAAAACCCTATAAACGCTCTTGGCTGGAAGTTGCCGTATTTGAATGTTAGATCTGACACTATTTTCTACTTCAGGTACGTTGATGTGTTGGGACAACGAGTATCGGGCATCGGGATTTATGAAGAATCCCTTCGCTGACGCTACCCACAAGAAGTTGATACATCGCACTTCGTCCATGAGTACCTACAACAATCATATCCACATTCAGATCCGATGCCTCCTTAAGAATTGTTTCTATTGTTGGCCCATGCACAAGAAGCGCGGTCGTTTGCAGGCCTTCTTTGCGCAATCGCTTTGCTATTTCTTGGATCTGGCGGTGCTCAAGATGGAATTTTTCCGCAAGGGACTCTCGGGCTGCTTGCGGATCTGCTCTGAATTCCAGGACGTCCGGCTCAGGCTCTGCGTTATGCAGGATCCACACCTTTGCTGAAAATGCCTTGGCGATTTCTTCCGCCTTTTCCACAATTATCTGTGTGGAATCAGAAAGGTCTACTGCCACCAGAAGTTTCATATATTCCCTCCATCAGTTACGCACCATAGTACCAAACTGTATTCGACCGACCCATCGGTCAGACTAAGTGGTATTCATAAACCAGTTCCTTCCAACCCTTATGGGTCCATGGTTATTCTTCAGGGGACCACGGGAGCATAACCGGAACTGGCCGCGCAAACACAAGATTTCGCTCTTCTAATCCCATATTCTCGATGCTTCTTTAGCGGATTGTATGGGTAAGTATGGTCATCATGACACAGATGAGCACGAATGACCGCTCAGGGTCGATAACGGCCATCTTACACTGTCCAGGTAGATATCTGCTACTGGCGGGAGAGCGACCGTACCCCGGATGCTAAGCCGGCCATAGTTTGGTCAGATCTCGGTATGCTCAGCCATTTCAAGTGCGTCATCCACCTCTACCATAAGATATCTCACTGTGCTTTCGAGCTTGGTATGACCAAGTAGTAGTTGAACGGCGCGCAGATTCTTTGTCCGTTTGTATATAATGCTGGCTTTCGTACGGCGAATCGAGTGCGTGCCATACACAGTCGGGTCGAGGCCGATCATCGCGACCCAAGCTTTGACAATCCGTGCGTATTGGCGCGTCGTGATATGAGCCTCTGGTCGTACCCGGCTTGCGAACAGCCAGGTATCACCCCGCAAATTTGCAGCCGCCATACACTGCTGCACCGCAGCACGGGTTTGATCCGTGATCCCAAACCGGACCGGCTGTCCCGTTTTCTGCTGTAAGATTGAGGCTCGTGCCAGGACGCTCTCACCATGGACAACATCACTTGTCTTCAGCTTTACCAAATCACATGCTCTGAGCTTACTGTCAATTGCGAGGTTGAACAATGCAAGATCGCGATATTTCTTTTACATCTTTAAGAGTACACGAATTGACCAGATATCCTGTGGCTTGAGGGGTGGTTTTTGACCAATGATTCTCCCTTTGTTCCAGGGGATGCAATTATTATTGGCAAATTCGATGTCAGTGAGTTGTTTCATGATTCATTTCCTCCATTTATGGGAAAGGAATCATAAGTATTGTCGATTTACGGTACGGTCACTGTCGCGACCTAAGCGGTCGTTCCGAATGCTATGTCGTTCAAAAACTTTATTAAAGGAAGCGGACATGATCAGACAGTGAATGCGATGCTTATAACTGTCCATAGGCATACCATTACATCATAATTTTGGCTCTTTTCTTTCAATTACCAAGTGCTTGATTAATCTTTTCTATTGACTTAGAAAGGCTTCAATTTCGTTCTTGAGCTGGAATACATCTACTCCTTCTGATTCTACAATAGTTCTGTATAGCCGCTCCGCACTAATACCCTTGCTGTTTAGCAGCCATTTCCAGTATTGTTTTGACGCTCTCTTCACATTGCTCGATTCATTGTGAGTTGGCAACTCAACATCGCTCAATAAAGCTTCTCGGTTGAGATATAAATATGACTGAAGATCATCTACAGGAGTGCAAACTACTCTTGTTGGTCCGTTATAGCTATCCTGCAATTCAGGGAAGACATCACCATCGACTACACACAGCACCTTATTAGAATCTGCAAATATTTTTCGGTCATCATTTTTTTCGACAATCATTCGAACCTGATTTACTCCAGCAACACCGATGGTGATATGCTGATAGTGGCAAGCGATTGAATAATACCTTATCAAGAACTCAATGAATTCCTCAAGGACCTCATCTTCAGTTAGAAAATATCGGTCATATCCTTGAAATCCGAACAAATCAGATTTTATGTAACTAAATGACCTCACCTCTAAAGAGATTATGCCATCCTCCTTCTCCAGGTAATATAGGCATCCCTCATCAACTGTCTCCATAAAAGCTAATGAATGAGAAACTACGATTAATCTAGAATTATTTTCTTGTAGTATCGGCTTTATCGATGAGTACAAATTTACTTGCGCGACAGCATCAAGCGCAACATCCAATTCATCAACAAGAATCAGCTTTGCTCCGGAGCCAATAAGCCTATATAGCTGAATGAGGAAGAATTCTCCAGAACTGAAGTGGTCTTCTCGTAAATAGTAATCATCTTCTTTTAGAATAAAGTAGTATTCGTTGTTCTTTATTTTTGTGGACTTCAGATTATCGAATTTGTTTGAGGAGTAAACATCTGATAAGAAAGCAATTAGATTGCTTGCTCGCTTATAGTCAGCAGATGCAATATTGAATTTTAACTCCGCATCAACTTTTGAAACACTAGAATAGTGTTGAAATCTAGCCCCATAAGGTATCGGTAATTCAGAAACGATATATCCCTCACCAGGCAAGGCATCTTTAGTATCAAAAGCTCCTAGTCTTGCATTGTAATAAAAGCCAAATGGCTCAATACCATTAAGTGAAAAAGAAACTCTACTTGCGTAGTTTACCGCATTTTCTCCTGACGATTTCGAAAAGATGTCAGGGTCAGAGAGTAGGTAAAAAGACTTTATTATTGTGGTCTTGCCAATGCCATTCCTTCCTGTGATTACGATGATATTAGTAGCTGAAAAATCAAAATCAATCTCGAGGTTGTCTATGTTATTTACGGACTGTAATGAAACGCTATCCTTTGTCACTCCACTTATCCTCCATGAGTATACGCAGAGACAACAGCCCGTACTTTCGTTGCAGCTTCTCTAGATACGTTGGATCTGTTGCCTTTACGTAGTGGAGCAGACCGAACAAAGAATGTTCTTTCTCATCAAACTTCTTCTCCAGAAAGTCGTTGTATCGTGCTTTATCGGTTGTGTAAAAGTGCAGAAGAGTCTCAAGAGTCCTTTTATACTTTGAGTCTATTGTTACATTCCCCTCTTGGGTGATAATCAAACCAAGTATTTTAACTTTATTGCCTATATGGGTAATACGTGTTTTTTCTGTATTAATGAAAAGTTTATCAGAAGCATATATGTGAAGCAGTTCTTGAACAGAATCTCTAAGCGACAACAGTTTCTCTTTGTTGTCACCAGAAATGATGATGTCATCTGAATAACGTGTGTATATTAAACCGTGCTTTTCACAGAAGTCATGTAAAGCATTATCGAATTCATAAAGAAAACCATTGCTAAGTTGAGGTGAAGTAGGAAAGCCAACTGGAATTGAGTCATCCCAGGTCATAATGCGAGAGCAATAAGAAATATATGACTCAAAATCTGCTATTGGTATTTGAGCCTTATCTCTTGTCAACACGCGAGTGACGTCTCGTTCCGTTATGTTAGGAAAAAATGATTTGATATCAGTCAAAAAAAACGCGCTGCTTCCTGCATGAGCACCCACGGCTGTTAAAGTACTTTTCCCCTTTATATAGGAATGAACGACATCAGCGTTTCTCGCCACATGTCGCAAAATCACCTTATCCAAGAATCTCAAATAGCTTTTGTATTTCTTCGATGTCCTGTAAACCTTACGATCTTTGTATAGAAACTCCTCTACATTCTCTTTAGGATCAAAAGAACAAAAGTCATCAAAACTTTCCCTGTTGTGGAAAACTGCAATAAATGACTGTTCTAATGTTCGATTACCCACATTAATTCCTTAGTAAATCATTGGGCATTTTCCTAGGAAAACAACTTTAAATTAGATATTAAAAGGGAATCATTGTGGCATCGAAATGTACAGCTAGCAAATACAGGCCATACTGGAGATGAAGAGGTAGAAATAGTAGTTAGAAAGGATAAAGCCTTAGCGCAGACTTTAAGGGGAGCTAGCTTGGGAACGAGCACTTTCTTCAAAGGAAAGAAGGCTTATTTTTCAACTACCTGCCCCCAGAGGGGGCAGCCAGAAGAAACTACCTTGTAGGCACCTAGGGACCAGCTGAACGACTGGAGATGCTCCTAGTCACTGGTAATAGAATTATAGTCCTACAACACTGAAGCGGTCAAAATGAATATTTCAGATAAATAGTCATACTTATCAGTGAGATAGGACGGTTACCTGAGACACTTTAATATATTGAGGCCTGTAAATAGCTAAGCAAGAGAATCTTTTCCCATTTATTAATTTTTTAAGGGTTGCTCTTTGAGATCTCGAGATTCTATGTTCCCTCGCTGGCCCGTGAATTATTAGTCGATGCCTGTTTTCCTAATCTAATCTGTGTGTTCTATTCAACCTTCCTTAGGAATAAGAGAGACGCGTGTACTTTCCACAAAGCAGTTTGATCTATTTGTCAAAAGCCAAATCTGGTTAACAGGCCAGATTTAGTCTTTACTAATTACAACTTGGTAAGTCTGCTTGTGGGCGAAAAAAACATCATATACTGCCAAACTCGATGTCTGCTACTGGCCGAAACCAGTCATTCTACAAATCAAAATAATCCGACTTGATTCTCCCATCCTAGTGCTCGAACCTTTTTTACCTGGTCAAAGACCCTTCCCACTGTTCCGGCTATTGATTGAATGCATCAATCCCTACAGAAAAGGGTATCGCTATCATCACCACACTGAAATATCAGGTTACTTTAAAATGTGAAATATTCTCTTGTAGCTGATTGGCCAGTCCGGACAATTCAATGCTTGTACGATCCAGTTGTTCCGTGCCGGTAGCACTTTCATCCGATACCTGGGCAATACGTACTATGCTCTGGTTTATTTCATCGGCTACCGCCGATTGCTGTTCGGATGCAGTTGCAATCTGTGTGTTCATATCCCGGATGGTTGCAATTGATTCGGATATGGCCTGCAATGATGCGCCTCCCTGTTGAGCCTGTTTGACGGTAATGAGAACCTGATTGCTTCCCGCTTCCATTGCCGCAACGGCGTCCTGCGACTTGTTTTGAAGCTTTTCAATAATGTTTTTGATCTCTTCGGTAGCATCCTGGCTTCGCTGCGCCAGGGTACGCACCTCATCCGCCACAACAGCAAATCCTCGACCCTGCTCTCCTGCACGTGCGGCCTCAATAGCCGCATTTAAAGCCAATAGATTTGTCTGCTCCGCAATACCCGTTATGACGTTCAAAACAGTATCGATATTCCCGCTTTGCTGTTCAAGTTCCTTGATGGTGGTTGCCACATCCTCGATCTGTTTTGCCAGTTCCTGTATACCATTAATTGATTTTTTCACCTCAGCAGAGCCCGCACTGGCCTCCTGATCGGCTGCACTGGAAGTATCCGCAGCCCGTGCGGCGCTTTGTGCAACTTCCTGTACGGTAGCTGCCATTTCATTCATTGCCGTTGCTACCTGGTCGCTTTCTGTCCGTTGTTGCTGCATGCCGGAAGAGGTGTTGGACGTTACTTGCGTAATCTGGTGGGAGGCTTCCGTTACAGCATGGGCAGACTCGGTTACCTTGTTCAGCAATTTCTGGAATTCATCCATCATGCCATTAAAGGAGTATGCCATTTCACTTATCTCGCCTTTGTTCTTAATATTTGCCCGCAAGGTAAGATCACGGTTTTCCGCTGCTTGTTTAAGCGTATCGGTAAACAGCTGAATAGGATGTCGAATAAAGCCGGATAGCCAAAGCAATAGACCGACCAAAACCAGTACCAGTAACAGGCTACTTCCGATCTTGAGAATATTGGCTTGCTTTTTGTGGTCTGCAATTGCTGCATTTACCTGCTCAACGAGTGTCTTTATCAACGTTTCCGTACGATGCACTGTTGCACGCAATTGACCGCGAATCCCCTCCTTGGGACTTAAGCCCTTGCGCTTATATCCATCAACAAGGGATAAAAAATCGCTCTTATATTTTTTCAATGCCTGGGAAATCCTGTTTTTTACCTCGACGGGTATCGTACTTGCCGCCAGTGTCTGTTTAAATTTGACAATATTATTGTTGTACTTGGTTTCATATTTAAGATCATCCCTTAGCATGAAATCCTTTTCGTTTCTGCGAAGCATCAGCATGTCGCTGAGCAATTGGTACTCGTGTTGCTCTTTCACAAGCTTTTCTATGCCATGAACAGCGTTTCGCAGACTGCCATAGAGCCCATCTTTATGGTGCAGTCCGATCTCCTGCTGTACAGACACCAGCGCACGAAACTTGACAGTATATTGCTCAAGGATCGTTCCTACCTCTATGGCATCATCATTTTCAATACCGGAGCTTTTGAGTTTTTCAGATAATCCCTGAACCTTTTGCTGAAGGAGCTTGTGGTTAGCCTCAAATTTCTCAAGATACTTGAGGTCTTTGCGCATCAGGAAATCCTTTTCATTGCGGCGCAACATCAGCATCCCGGCTTCTATCTGGGCCAGGAGTGTTTTTTCCTGCTCAAGCTCTAAAAGTGTATTGGTTATGTAGCGGTCAAGGCCTATCTGAACAATCATACTGATGACAACTATGCTGATCAGCAGAAAAAATTGTTGTTTAATAGACATTTGCGAATCCTCCATGACATATTTGCGGATATTCTTTTACCTTGAATTGTCTAGCGACCACTATCCAACATCCTTTAATGACACTTATCACACATAGGAAAATATATAAATTTCAAAGATCTTTATAAGGCTCAATATACATACGAAAAGACAATACCCGAAAACTGAACTTTCATGAAATGCCTGCTGATATTCTGGAGAGCCCAGAAGCGTTACTGGAATGGGCTAAAAAGGTAACAGGTGCAGCTCGACGGTCTAAGGCATGGCTTGCTAATTAAGTCTTCTTGGAATGTACGAGCGATAAAGCTTATGCGTCAACCGGCGACTCTCCTGGGGAAACATTCTGGGAACTGTCCTGGGCTACCCGGACTTGGTTCCTGCCCCGGGCCTTGGCTTGGTAGAGCGCACGATCGGCCTCGTTGATCAGACCCTCTGCCGTCAGACGCGACTCGATTTGGGCTGAAACCCCAATACTGATGGTGAATGACAGAGGCACTTCCAGACCGGGTGCGTTGATTTTCAGATTCGATGCCGCCTTACGCACGCGCTCGGCCAAGGTGTAGGCCTCCTGTAGGGGTGTTTCCGGCAGGACCAGGATGAACTCCTCGCCGCCAAAGCGACCCGCGCAGTCCACATCCCGAGTCTGATCCTGAAGCAATTTGCCAAGCGTCTTTAGCACCAGATCGCCCATCTGGTGACCATGGGTATCATTCACCAGTTTGAAGTGGTCGATATCAATCATACAGATGGCTACCGCACGTCTATATCGCTTGTTGTGGTGCATTATCTGCTCGAGGAATCGCTCGGTCTCCCGTCGATTGCATAGGCCAGTAAGCGGATCGTGGCTGGCCATGCGCTTCAGTTCATCGCGTAGCTGCTTGCGCTCAGTGATATCCTCGAAGGTGACGATGACCCCGTTGACGCTGTCTTCGTATTCCATAGGAGCCGCAGTGTAGGCCACAGGCAATTGACTGCCGTCACTGCGGTTGAAGGTATCCTCCTCCACCCGCTGCACCTGCTCGTGCTCCAGAACAGCCGAGATGGGCGAGCCCCCCTGCGCTTTCCCCCGTTCCCCGCCCCAAACCAAATCAACGAAGCGGCGTCCGAGCGCCAACGCCTCGGACCAGTGCAGCAGATGCTCCGCTTCCGGGTTCATTAGAGTAACCGTGCCTTTTTTGTCCAGCACAACCAGGCCTTCCGCCAGTTCCGAGGTGATGGTGCGAAGTCGTCGTTCATTGCGCTTCAGTGAATCCACCGCGGTCCGCTCACGTTGGAGCGCGACGGCCAGAACGGCACTACCTACCATCAAAAGGATGGAGAGCGCCAATAACAGAATAAAGCCATACTTGAAGCGCTTCTCCAACTCCTTGGCCAGATGACTCTGCGGAACCAGTTTCACCACCTTCCAGAAATACTCTCGACCGGAAAGACTGGCAAGACTTTCACCAGTCACATCCACACTGCCATCGGCGGAGATAATCCCAGCACGCAGCGGGTATACCGTGCGCCAGGTGAATATACCGGCATCAACAAAACGCTGCCCCTGTCCCATGGTCTTAATGGACTCCCAGACGTCCGGATAGGCGTTCGAGAAACGCCGCTCGTTCTTGAACATGAAGCCCCATTCGTCTTCCGGATCGGGCGCCAGCAGCCAATATCCATCACGGTTGAGCATCATGATCTCCCCCACCGTGCCTCGCGCCGATGACTGAAGGGAACCGATCAGTTCCTGTCCGAAATAGTTTACCAGCACGATGCCCCGTTTATTTCCCTGTGCATCGAACACAGGGGTACCGATGCGAATCATAGGTTTGAAGGGGCGCTCGATCTCGCCACGTTCAACATTCAGATCCAGGGGCGACACAAACAGGGTTCCACGCGAAAGCTCGAATGTATCGCTGAAGTAATAACGACCGGCCTTGTTCTGCAGACGATCCGGTTTGACCAGGGTCGGCGCTCCGCTGTTATAGTTGACGCGAACACGCTCCTGCCCGTTTTCGTCCAAGTATCTCACCTGGTCAAAACTCTGCTTGCTACGCGAGAAGTTCAGAAACTCACGGCCAAGTTTTTGCAGGGAAGAGGTTGATCCGTTCTCGAAAAATTCCTGAAGACTCACCGAGTTAGCCAGTATAGCAACATCCTTGGCGATTCCCTGGATGCTCTGATCGATGTCGCGGGACCCAATCTCCGCGTTGTGTTTCTCCCGCTCCGCGATCAGTTCTCGATCGATAGAGTAGTCGAGGTAGTAGAATCCGGTGATCACGGCCACCAGCATGATCGTCCCAGGCAGGAAGAAGCGCAGGACATCACGCAGCTGTATGCGTATACCGTTTTCATGACGATTCGACGACTTCAATTCAATCGACACCATTTTCGATCACTCAATAATCAAGGACTATACTAAAGAATAACATTGAAAATCTCGCACTCTTATTATTGGTATTTATAAATATCAATGAATTGCTTCCATGCCTGATTTAGTAATTACTTGCCAATCTATGCAACAGATATCAATCTTTATGGATGTCTGCTGAGCACTGATAGCGATAGTTATTCGAAAATCACTCAAGTGATCGCTATTGTCCGAAATCAGTTATTGTGTATATCAAAATAATCCAACTGCCCCCCAGCCCAAACACTCGATCCTTGTATCTACTGATCAATCTTCCTTCCACTGTACTACCACTGGGTAAATACATCTATCCCCACAGAAAGGGTGTCGCTATAATCTTGGTTGGAAAATGTCATCTGCAAACTGTTTACGGGACTTGAAGCGGAGACTTCAAGTAATCCAATTGCCCGATCGGACACTCAATGGACTTTATTATCAGGAAGTCTAGTGTCCGCTTTCAGCTGTTCGACATTGAGTAGTCCTGCCAAAGACGTGCTGTAGTAGCACCACTTCAGACTATTTGGGAGTTATGGCACTAAATCGCTCTGATTGATGAGTTACGACCACATGCTTCTTCCGTTATCAATATTACTGTTTAAAATTTGCGTAATCTCATCAGCGCCAACTGGTTTACTGAATAAGTAACCTTGTGCGGTGTCACATCCCAGATCGTTCAGCACATCAAACTGATCGGCGGTCTCGACCCCCTCGGCAATGATTCTGTGCTGCAGCTTATGGCCTAAATCGATCATAGATGCAATCAGAAGCTGTGTTTCATCATCGGATAGCATGTCATTGACAAAGTGCCTGTCTATTTTCAGGTAATCAGCTGTTAGATGTTTTAGCGATGCAAACGACGAATAACCCACTCCAAAATCATCGATCGCTATCAACACGCCAAGGTCTTTCAATTCTCGAAATACAGTAAGGTTTTCTGGATTTGTCTGGACAACATTTTCTGTTACTTCCAGTTCCAGTTCAGTCGGATTCATCCCTGTCTCTTCAATGACGCGATTGATAAGAGAAACAAAGTCCTTATCGAGAAAATGGCTTGGTGATATGTTCACTGCCATCCTGACTGCCGGTATGCCAGCCTTTCTGCACGCAACGGCATGATTGCATGCTGTTCGCAATACCCACTCAGTGAGCGGTTTGATCATACCGATTCTTTCAGCTGTGGCTATGAACTCTGTTGGGGGAACCTGGCCCAGCTGTGGGTGATTCCAACGTGACAATGCCTCGACACCGATTATTTCACCGGTATGCATCAGGATCTGTGGCTGATAGACAAGTGACAGTTGCTGCTTTTCCACCGCCTCTCTCAGGGCTTGTTCTACCCGGAAACGGTGTTCAGCTTTGTGGGTGAGTTCTGGCTTATAGAAAGCATACTGATTTTTCCCATGCTCCTTGGCAGAGTAGAGTGAGGTATCAGCAGCTTTCAGCATGGTAGAAAGATTCTCACCATCATCAGGGTAGTGGGCGATACCAATACTGCAGCTTGGGGTAAATTTTCTGGCGGACAGTTCAATCGGCTCCGAAATCATATCCAGACAACGTTGAGCCACATGTGCAGCTGCATAATCATCATCCACGTCTTTCACAATGATGCAGAATTCATCACCGCTGAGACGTGCCACAAAATCAATCTCCCGGCTGACACTCTTCAGACACTTGGCGATATCTTTGAGCAGCAGATCACCCGCATCATGTCCAAGACTGTCATTCACACCTTTGAAATCATCCAGGTCGACATACAGAAGCGCGAAACGTCGCCCACTGCGGTCGGATGATTTTATCGATTCCTCAAGCTGCTGATAAAAGCGCACACGACTGGCAAGCCCGGTCAATTCATCTTTATAGGCTAATTCACGGATGCGTTTTTGGGCTTGATCGCGCTCCATGACGATCCCTGCGAGTCGGGCCGCGGATTTCAGATCCTCCAATTCCTCATCATTGGGCAGCGCGGGATGATTGTAATACATACCAAAAGCGCCCAGCACCTTTCCCGAGGAATTTTTGATGGGCTCAGACCAGCAACATCGCAAGCCGTGTGGCAGTGCTACATGCTTGATTATTACCCACTTGGGGTCCGTTTCAATATTCTCCACAAGTACCCGATGACCGGTATAGGTGGAAGTGCCGCATGACCCGACGTTGGGTCCGTATTCCAAGCCATGCACTGCTTCGCAATACTCCTTAGGCAGGCTCGGTGCTCCGCCATGCAGGAGTTTTCCATCCTCCAGTTCAAGCATGGAACAGCGCATGCCGGGATGGCGTCCCTCATACATCAACGCTATCTGGTCATAAATCACCGGTGCTGGTTCCCCTGTTGCAATCAACTCCAGGATTTCAGCATTTTTTGCTAAGTATGATTCGGTCTTTTTGCGCTCCGTGATATCGACATGGGTCCCCACCAATCGTATCGCTTTACCGTCGGATGCACGATTGACGAGAAATGCGCGGGACAATACCACGACCTCATGACCATCCTTGTGTCGCATACGCATTTCAACCTCAAATGAATCTGCGTTTCCGGACAGATGATCTTCAACCGTTTTTAAGACCCTCTCCTTATCATCCGGGTGAACCAGACTTGCCCATGTATCCAGATGATGTTCAAGCTCGTCTTCTTCATAACCGAGCATGCTTTTCCATTGGCGAGAGTAATAGACATCATCTGTCTCCAGATTCCAGTCCCACAAACCGTCATTTGCCCCTTTCAAGGCCAGAGTAAGGCGCTCTTCACTGAGAAATAGTTCATGTTCAGCAGTTAGTTGACGCTTTAACTGACTGTTAATACTAGACATTATTTAATTTTACCCATCATGACAGACAAATTACCAATCCTATTATTTCTACATTCATATGCGACACTAGTACAAATCAATTTATTCTGTAATAGGAGCTGCAGGCCAATAGGCATCCAAAATCTAAGGAAGATCACTGTCATCTACAATGCCTTCTTGAGTCAGACAATTCAGAATGTCTGTACACTTCAATGAATCAGCAGCTATATTAGCGAAACTTCTTGTGATTCAATATTTTACCGTAAATCTTTTAATCACTATTATTACTCTATGACCAATCAGATAGGGATCCTTTCTCACATCACATAAGCCCGGCTGATCATACTCTGCAATGACTGAAACCCTGATGAAAACACTTGCCCTGTTAGCCTGCATATTGCTTGGAGCCTGCGGTTCCATTCCAAGGATACCCGTACATGGGGAGTTTTTCGGGGAGCCTGTTAAAACCACTGTGGATTCTGAGATAGCGCGTTACTACCTTGAAAATTATCTTGCTGAAAATCATGACAACACGGAGATGGCTAAAAAGATTTCTGCGCTTTATAGCCAGAATGGAGAATCCATTCCGTCGCGAGAAGAGCTGAAGATAATCTCTCATAAATATTCGGTCGATTTTGCAGCACTATTCCTAGCGGATCGTCTTTTGAGCAATAAATGCAATATAGAGATCAATCGGGCCTTCTCCCGCCACCTCAACACAGAGACGACAGTCAACGCAGACATCGCTTCATATAGAGTGCTGTTCGTACCAGGATGGGACTACGTGGAAACCGGGTATTTCACCGGATCGGATTTTGCCAGACCTCGCCAACTAGCCGATGAGTTCGGTCTTGAAAACTATTTTGTCAATATACCGCCTACCGGAGGCGTGGAAGAAAATGCAGCGGTACTGGCAGCGGATATCTCGAGGCATGTCCTCTCCAACAAAAAAATAATTCTGGTTGGTGCAAGTTCTGCCGGACCGGCGATTCATCTGGCGCTCAGTAATCGATTTTCCAAAAGAAAACAAGGCGACATCGTAGCCTGGCTCAATCTGGGAGGCATTCTTCAGGGCAGCCCGATTGTTGATCACTATCAAACGTGGTACCGGCACTGGTTATTGACTTTGGCCACTTGGCACAAAGGCTGGGACAAAGAGGCAATATTGAGCATGGGTACCAAACAAAGCAGAAAACGATATGCTCGCCTACAAATAGACCCTGATATCTTAGTCATCAACTACATAGGCATTCCCCTCTCCGGACAAATCAGTCGATACTCCGGCGAAAATTATCCGATACTGAGATCTGAAGGGCCAAACGATGGTTTAACGCTTTTAACTGATGCAATTGCACCGAACAGCCAGACAATTGTTGCAATGGGCAGTGATCACTTTTTTGCGGAGGATCCAAGGATAAATCAAAAGACCGTGGCACTGATGAAGTTACTCATTACATATCTGGAGAAAGGCCTGGAACGAAAGTGCGGCGGTTTCGCATCGCACGAAGCACGATGAAAACCCTTAGTGCCCTTGTATTTAACAAGGGTGATTACAACCCTAACTATTCAGGGTGTTCTGAGTTTCATCGAGTAACGCTCTGAATTCGTCTAGATTCAGCGAGGTTGAAGATTCAGACAGATTGGATGATATGCCAACTATATCTATTCCTACTATAGAGTCCTTACGTAGAGCGTCTATCATCTTGAGCAGATCCAGGTTGTACAGTAGGGAACGATCCCTGATGAGTATACGCTGATAGATTCGAATCATGCGCTCATCACTCTCAGTTACAGGCGGAGTATGTTCTGCAATCTTCTGAATATAGTATTCGCAGTTTTTCTTTCTGGAAAGAGAAAAGGATTCTAAACCGTTCACGATTTACTGCCTACTGTCTATTGAACCGCACATACAAGATTTAAGCAGTAATTATGCCATGCTATAAAAATCAGAAGGTTGGCTATGGTTGAATAAACGACTTGTAAACCATTTCGACGCTTTCAGAATTTCATTCCGAAATAGGATGCCTGTTTGAAAATTTAGTGTAGGAAAAATATTCCCAGTGACGATACCAAAACCAGGCCTTAAAAAAGGCCTGGCCGATATCAAACTGGATCACCAGCGAAGCACAACAAAGCGTGACATGCCTCCTTTCATTACCAGGAGCAAGACCTGACGCTGACTACGCCCTTCGTTGATCCGTTCCTCAAACTCCCCGGCATTTGTTACCGGATTACGATTGACCTGGGTAATTACCGTTCCTGCGTCAATCCCGGCCATTGCCGCAATTGAACCCGGTGAGACATTGGTAACAACCACACCTTGTGTGGTATTGGTGCCAAAGGATTCTGCAAGTTCTTTGTCCAGGGTCTGTACCGTAAGTCCCAGTTCCTCTGTGGTCTTTGTGTTTGAACCGGCTGCTGATTGCTCGCTCAGCTCGCCCACTGTCACCTCAATGGCTTTGGGTTTACCGTTTCGTATGATCTCCAAACCCACCTTACTGCCAGGTGAGGTCAATGATATCCGGTTGCGAAAATCACCTACATTGCCAACATTCTTTCCATCAAGTTTGAAGATCAAATCACCCTGTTTGAGCCCGGCTCGATCCGCAGGCGAATTTTCAGAAACCTCTGCCACAAGAATTCCCTTTTGATACTTCGTACCAAAGGATTCGGCCAATTCAGGTGTCAGAGGCTGGATCATGATGCCCAGAAAACCACGCGTAACCTCCCCTTTGTCGAGAAGCTGATTGGCAATGCCCTTGGCCATGTTGATGGGTATGGCGAATCCCACACCCATATAGCCCCCGCTACGGCTGAAAATCGCCGTGTTGATACCGACGACCTCTCCATCCAGGTTCACCAGGGGTCCACCCGAGTTGCCGGGATTGATGGCAGCATCGGTCTGGATGAAATCCTCGTAATCGCTGATACCAAGACTTGTACGCCCTTTTGCACTGACGATCCCGGCAGTCATGGTGTGGCTGAGGCCGAATGGATTGCCGAATGCCAACACCCATTCTCCAACATCAAGTTTGTTGGAATCGCCTAGCGAGAGTGCCGGCAAGTCATCGGCGACTATCTCCAGGACTGCGATATCAGATTTCGGATCACTACCCTTGATCTCTGCGGAAAACTCATGACCGTTCTTGAATTTGACGGTTATCCTGTCCGCTCCCTCAACGACATGATTGTTGGTCATGACATAGGCCTTGTTCGAAAACAGCCCTTTGTCGTGGGAAAATACAAACCCCGATCCCTGCCCCACCGAACGATGTCTGCGCGGTTTCTGTTGCTGCCTCGGCGCACCGGGAAATCGCGGGCCGAAGAAACGCCGGAACAGATCATCGCCAAACGGGGAATATTCATTGTTTGGCGCACGCTCCCTGACTGTCTCGACCTGAATGTAAACGACGGATGGAGAGACTTTTTGCGCCACGGAGGCAAAGGCCTTACCGGTTTGGCGCAGGCTCTCTATGCCTCCCTGCTGAGCACTCAGGTTCATTGACAGCAAACAGAAGAGAATAAGTATTATTGTGGATAGATACCGCTTCATGACGATCTCCTACCGGTTCAGTGTTTACCCTATATTCAATGCAACCAGACTGATTCTCAATTATTATAATAACCGGATAAATCAGCCTTTCCAGACTGAGTCAGTCTTTATAACACCTCATACCCGCTACTGATCACTAAAACGATCTAATTGACCCTGTGATTCTTGATAAGTTCACAGCTGTAAGCGACATTCACAGAGGCCATTTAAAAAGCCCCGGACTGAAACAGTCCGGGGCAGGCTTCCGCAATGAAAAGTAGAGGGGTTACTTATCCGTTGCGAATCTCAATTTTACGGGGCTGGTACTGTTCACGTTTCGGAATCCGTAACGACAATACGCCATCTTTAAGGTTTGCTTCAGTCTTGTCCCCATCCAACTCACTGCTCAAAGAGAAGCTGCGCTGGTAGCGGGTTGCGCGCACGTCCGCATACAGGGCCTGCATCGCCTCAGGCATATCGATCTCCGCCTTGCCGTCTATGGACAGGGTCTCGTTGTCTACCTGAATATCCAACCCCTCTTTCGTTACGCCGGGCAGATCCGCCCTGAGGGTGATGCCTGTCTCATCTTCAAGGATATCCACATTGGGTCGAATACTGCGTTGCGGTAATTCACGCCGCTGTTGCGGTTGAAGATCGTGTTTGGTTATCTCTTTACTGGTACTCATTACCTCTACCTCCCGCCAATTACTGAACGGTAATCTGTCGTGGTTTGGAAGACTCTCGACGTTGGATGACAATATGCAGAACACCATTGTCGTAGTGGGCTTCTACCTTGTCCGCGTCCACATCATCGGGCAGTGTGACTACCTTATGAAAGGCACCGTCATATCGCTCTTTTCGAAAATAGTTCCGTTCGTCATCCCGCTCAACGTGTCGCTCGCCTTTGATGGACAAACGGTTATCATTGATTGAGATATCCAACTCCTCAGGATTCACGCCGGCCGCAAACAGATAGAGATCAACCTGTTCCGGCGTTACGCCGACGTTGATTGGCGGATAGTTATCTTTGGCAATGGATCGCATCGTATTCGGCCAGAACCCTGCACCGAAAAGCTGATCCATCTCCTGTTCCAGACGCCTGAATTCATTGAACAGGCCTGAATCGAAGCCGTGTATTCTTGGCAACATTAGACTCATCTCCTTGCACTGAAATGCAATAAATCGTTACGTTGCCTATTAGATAGGGATGGCCGATTCTTTTTTCAAGCCTGCCGTTGACTGGAACAAACCAATTGGGTCACTCTACGGTAATCGTGATCTTCTCCGATATCAGGGGCGGATCATGGGGTTCATGGGTTTCGTCACCCAATAAGAGTTGCAGGGTGTGCTTACCGGGCGACAGATCCAATACGGCCTCCGTCTCTCCCCGATCAAAGTGGATATGATGGTCATCCCTTGGGATCGGCTGGTCCAGATCGGGCAGCTGTTTCAGGTCAAGCAACAGATGGTGATGACCTGCCGTGTGACGGCGTTTATCCTTTGTACCGGCGGGAATGATACCGAATTTTTCTATACCGAACTTCACCTTCAAGGGAGTGCTCACCACAGCCCCATCTGTTAAACCGATAAAAAACACCCGTGCATCCTCGGGTGGTGTATGGGCAGTGACTGAAACAGCGAAGACACTTAGACAAAGTATGAAGGTGATCCTTACAAGCGTTTTGTGCATAGCCTGCTCCATTAACCGTTTACTCAGTAGCGGGAATAGACTTCAGTCTTACCCTTTTCATCAAAGATAAGCACATCATAATTATCCTTCCTTGGGCCTTCCATGCCGGGCGAGCCCATCGGCATACCGGGGACACTGATCCCCTTGACCGCTGGCTTCTCTCTCAATAGACGCACGATCTCCTTGGCCGGCACATGACCCTCGACGACATAGTCACCCACCACGGCGGTATGACAGGATTGAAGCCCTTGCGGGACATTAAGTGTACGCTTCACCAACTGCATATCACTTCTGTCATGCGCTTGCACGGAAAAGCCATTCTGTTGCAGATGTTTTACCCAATCGTTGCAACATCCGCAGGTCGGGCTTTTGTAGACGATGACATCGGCTGCGAATGAGTGAGTTGATAGCGTCAGAGCCGCCAACAGAAGAAGGAGTGATTTGAAGGAATGGCATATTTTACCTGCACGATATCCATTCCGATACGATTTACTGGTCTCTAGTCTAATCATAATTGACCTCGTTAAACAATTCTCAGTGGCGTCACCCTTTTTTCTGTAGCGGTAACATTGTCCCGGCCTGCTGATCCCGCTCATACCAGATCGCATAGATCTCATCGGACCAGTGGGACTGCACCCAGGCCAGTATGTCATCGATCTGCTGCGGCTTCAGCTTCTCACCAAATCCCGGCATGGTACCGCCCAGGGGTATGCCGCCGAAGTTCACAGTCCTTCTTAAGACTGAAAGCGGATGGTGCCAGGTATGTGCCGTACCGTTGAGCGGAGGCGGTGGATAATTACCTTTTTCATCCAGCTGTTGCCAATTGGTTGTGCCGGAGGCATCGGGTTTATGACACTCCGCGCAAAACTGTTGGTAGAGCTTGCCTCCTTTGACAACCTGTTGACTATTGTACCAACGCTCGGCAGGCATCGCTCGGGGTTGAGATTGTACAACAGCCTGGCCGGATGATTCGCTCTGCGGTTTATCGCAGGCGGAAACAATAAGGCTGATGGGTATGAGCCATAGTAATATCTGTACACTTTTCATGCTAAAGACCTCTCAGTACCAGGCACGCACACCGATCAGCCACTGCAGATCGCTGACGTCCTCGCCCTCCTCCCTGGCGAAATCTGCCGTGTCGCCGAAGCGCTTCGACCAGTTGACGCCTATATAGGGCGCGAATTCTCTTTTTACTTCATAGCGTAGCCGAAGGCCCAAAGAGAGATCGGAAAGCCCCGAACCGATACCCACCTCTTCATCATCCTTTGTATGGAGATTGATCTCGATTTCCGGTGTCAGCACCAGCCTTTGGGTAAACAGGTATTCGTACTCGGCATCCAAACGTACGCCAATCTGTCCCGACTCGCCGGCAAACAGCGACGCATCCACTTCAAACAGGTAGGGAGCCAATCCCTTCAAGCCAATGGCCAGCCAATCTCTTTCGGGATCGGGTATTAAATCTCTTCGCCAACCTACCTGAACATCCCAGAAGGGAAAGATGGCCCGGCTGTAGAGAAGCTGTATTTCAGCCTCCTCGGTCTCTCCACCGGGTCTTTCCAGCTCTGTCTTAAACCAGAACTTATTCAAGTCATAGCCGACCCAGGCCTCAGCGTCCAGTACCAGGGGATTCGCTTCATCACTCTCACGTATCTCCAACTTTTCGATCATCACTTTATAGATCAAAGGATCATCGTTCATACCTCCCGCCAACAGTGAAGCGGGTAGCAATATACCTGAAAAGAACGTCACTCTTTTATTCATTGCATAGCCCCCACTCAACTCACGGTAACAGTGCGAAACATGCCAAGCATGTGATAAAGCAGATGGCAGTGGTAAGCCCATCCACCTTCGGCATCCACGCTGACCCGATAACTGATGCGAGATCCCGGCTGGACGATTACTGTGTGTTTACGAGGCAGGTAATTGTTGTCTCCACTCTCCAGATCACTCCACATGCCATGCAGATGCATTGGATGATTCATCATCGTGTCGTTGACAAAGTTGATACGAAGTCGCTCCCCCAGTTTCCATCGCAACGGCTCAGCGTCAGCATGTTTGACACCGTTGATCGACCACATATAGCGGCCCATATTTCCGGTCAGATGGAGTTCTATCTCCCGGTCCGGATCAGGATGTTCCCTGGTCGTGTGTAGACTGCGCAAATCGGCATAAGTCAATACCCGGCGGCCGTTGTTCCGCAGGCCGACACCGGGATCATCCAGCCGATATTGGGGATCCTCCGATAACATATCCACATGGGGCCCATATTCCGTCGCCGCATGATTGACGGGGCCAGCGCTGAAGTCGGACGAATTGGGCTCCATCTTCTTGATGCGGTCTGTCATTGTATGTCGGCTATGATCCATGGCGCCTGACATATTGTGTTGACTGTGATCCATAGTGGCTGGCATGTTGGGTTGACTATGCCCCGCCTCAGGCATGCCATGATCCATATGATGATGCATACTCATACCCATATCGCCGTGCTCCAGGTTGGCCACCTTATCCAGCGAAGGGATGTGTGCGGTCATTGACAAGTGGGGTGTAAGCGTCCCCCGGGCATAACCGCTGCGTGCGATATCCTGGGCAAAGATTGTATAGGCGGCGTTATCGGCCGGTTCCACCAATACATCGTAGGTTTCTGCTACACCGAGGCGGATTTCGTCAACCGTAACCGGTTCAACATTCTGACCGTCTGCTGCGATCACGGTCATTTTCAATCCCGGTATGCGCAGATCAAAAAAGGTCATTGCCGATGCATTGATGAACCTGAGACGGATCTTCTCCTTGGGTTTGAACAATCCGATCCACCCATCCGCCGGATTTTTCCCGTTCATCAGGTAGGTATAGGTAAAGCCTGTGACATCGGAGAGATCCCGCTGGCTCATGCGCATCTCACCCCACATCCTGCGCTCGTTCCAGGTAGCGCTCAAACCCTTTTGCTCCAGGTCACGCATCAGATCCCCGTGGGTGCGCTCGTTGTTATTGTAGTAGTGGCTCAACTTTTTCAGCTTCGCATAAACATCGTTGGGATCTTCGTCCGTCCAGTCCGACAGTACCACCACATAATCCCGGTCATAGGCGTAAGGCCCGGGTTCTTTCGGATCGACAACGATTGCGCCATAAAGACCGGTCTGTTCCTGAAAACCGGAGTGACTGTGATACCAATAGGTACCGCTCTGTTTGACGTCAAACCGATAGCTGAATGTCTCACCGGGAGGGATGCCATTGAAACCGGTTGAGATACCGGGCACCCCATCCATGGCGCTCGGCAGGATAATCCCGTGCCAATGGATGGAACTGGTTTCCGGCAGCAGATTGGTGACATTCAAGGTGACCTGATCGCCTTCCCGCCAACGCAACACCGGTGCCGGCACGCTACCGTTCACTGTCGTGGCGACACGTGCACTGCCGGTAAAGTTCACCGCAGTTTGAGAAATGGTCAGGTTAAACACCCTTCCCTGCAGTGTCGTGCCACCCGGTTCACTCCCTCTACCCGCCAACAAACCGAATGGCTGCAATCCCAGGGCTGCGCCACCTAAAGAGAGACCGGTGACAAACCTGCGACGATGTAAATTGACACCCTCATTCAATAACCTGTCAAAAACTCTTTTCATTGTGACTAATTCCTTTGCAATTCAACAACACGCAGGCGTTGTTTTGCATTAACAATCTTCGATGCTTATCGTTAAGACACTGCGAAACCAGTGTCAGAATGCAGCGGAATCAGAGACGCGGCGGTCTGAAGGGCGGAGAATCAGTTTGCTGAAGTAATGACTGATCGATGAATATCGCTTGAGCAGCACTTGCAGTAACAGAGAGGTCGATCAATTGCGAAGGGACAAGATAGGCTGTCGATATGCAATGGCTGACGGAACAGGCATCACTGCTGCAACAGCCTCCATCGCTCAATTGCCCGGGATGGCAAGTGTCATCGGACATGTTTTCGACAACAGCTCCGGCAGCGTGTGTGTCGTGAGCCATTCCTTCATGAGACGATCCGTCATCGCTTACCTGGAGTGGCCCCGCCATAACGCCCCGGAAGGGGATCAGGTTCAGTGACAGAACCAGTAACACCAATACTGTTTTTCGAGTGAACGCGCGCATACCAGGCAGGGACGCTGATGTCTCTTGTCAGTTGAAGTTATCAGTTCGAAATAGAGTTGACTGAAAAGTTCCGATTAACCAGAGACCAGATGAAAATTGTTAGATATAACCTCAAATAAATTCCGGTTTTTTTAACGCTAGCGAGTTAGTTGGTATGGGCATGGATGAGCAGCTTGACGACCAATTGGCCAATACTAAAAACTTGACTTGACCGACCGGTCTAATATACTGTTTGATCATGAGTATCGCCCCCGACACCAAAGAGCGTATCCTGGCCACAGCCCGTGACCTGTTTCACGGCCGCAGCTATGCGGATGTGGGCATCAAGGAGATCTGCACCCTGGCCAAGGTACAGAAAGGGAGCTTCTACCACTTCTTCCCCTCCAAGCGAGACCTGGCGATGGCGGTCATCGACAGCATGGCTGACGACTGGGCACACGGCTTCGTCGCCGAGGCTTTTGACGAGGCACTTCCACCTCTCGAACGACTCGATTGCATGGTGGATGCAGTCTACTTCTGGCAGAAAGCGGCAAAGAACTTGGAAGGCCGCATGCCCGGCTGCCTGTTCGGCAACCTGGCTCTTGAGATCAGCACCCGCGACGAGGTGATCAGAGCCAGGCTTAATGCCGTCTTCAACAAAGCCAGCGCCCGTTTTCACCAGGCCCTTGAGGAAGCGGTTGAGAATGGCGAGATCCCACCCCTGGACACGGAGGCCACGGCAACCGCCATGTTGGCCTACCTGGAAGGTGTGATTCTTCTCGCCAAGACACGCAACGATCCGGATGTGGTGAGATCACTGGGCCCGGCTATCAAAAGCATACGGATCGAGCACAGGCAAACTAACTGATATTTTTTTTATGTACGACTTGACCGACCGGTCATCTTGTACTTTAACGTCCACTTGTTGTAAAGGAGCAATGCCATGAGTGAGAACATACACACCCTCGATGCAAGAGGCCTTAACTGTCCCCTGCCGATCCTGAAGACCAAAAAAGCGATCGCCGCACTCACATCGGGAGATATCCTTGAAGTCACTGCAACCGACCCTGGCTCAGTAAAGGATCTGGACTCATTTTGCAGCCAGACCGGTCACCAGATGGTCTCCAGTGAACAGTTCGAGAATGGTTTCTTTTTCAGAATCCGCAAGGTCTGAAATTCCTGACGGGAGGCTAGCATGAGTAATACAGCATCACTGATCCATATCCCCACCAAAGACCTGAACAGCTGGTTTGATCAGCGTTTCGAGGAGAAGATGGCGGAACGGGATGCGGCGCATATCCCCTCGATGACGATCATCGCCACCAAGGGAACCCTCGATATGGCCTACCCACCCTTCATCCTCGCCTCAACGGCGGCTGCGCTGGGTTGGGATGTCTCCATTTTTTTCACCTTTTACGGTTTGAACCTGCTGAAGCAGGATCTGGATCTCAAGGTGACACCACTCGGCAATCCGGCCATGCCCATGAAACTGCCCGAGGGACCCAACTGGATCAAGGGCAAGCCACTGTCCATGCCGACCTCGGTCATGACGCTTATGCCGGGTTTTGAGTCGATGGCGACCAGTCTGATGAAAAAGACCATGAACAATAAAGGCATCGCCAGCATTGAACAATTACGTGAAATGTGTGTCGAGGCCGAGGTTAAATTGATTGCCTGCCAGATGACCGTTGATCTCTTTGATTACGGTAAGGATGATTTCATCACCGAGATCGAAGAGTGGGTCGGTGCAGCCAGCTTTCTGCCTCGGGCAATGAAGGCTGACGTCAATCTTTTCATATAAGAAGCATGGAATGCCCCCTGTCCGGGGGGCACGTGCTGCACACAAGTCATCGTAGGCAACCTATAGGTCGGTGCGGACTTGTCCAAGTCTCACTGTACAAGGGGTATGCCCCAACCGTCATATGGAAGCCAGACGGACATCACCCCTTAAATCGTTAGGTCCTGTTTCCTGGTAATTCTGTGTGTATAAAACCACCTGCTCTAAATGATCGTCACGTTCACTTGATCTTCGATCAATAATACCGCACTGCCTTCCGTATTGAAGTATTCTGCATATACATGACCATTCTGAGTATGGGAGTTCCCTGTTTCATGCCATTCGCTGGATAGTTCGACACTGTCAGAAGAATCACCCAAGATTTTAAGCAGATTGTCTTCATCCGTCATATCCACCACATCAGCCGCACTCAGGTTTGTAATGGCATGATCACCTGTTGTGAGATCTATCTGTTCCATATTTCTGATTGTATTGACATTGCTGAAGTCCAGATCATTGTTACCGGGCACCAGCAGGGTATCGTTTCCATCGCCACCATCGATCAGCGCGCTTGTGGCGTCAAACAGAATTCGATCATCCGGATCCACCACAGGACCGCCATTCGCCGGCAGAATGGTGAGTTGAACATCTTCAGCCCGTGTAGCCTGGCTGCCATTCGATGTTTCCGTTGCAGTTGTCCGGTATTCCAGCGTCAGCTCCCCATTGAATCCCGTGGGCGGGATAAGCTGCAGATTGTCCAGATTCCAGCCGGTGACATCAACGGTCGACACCCCAGGTGTTGCAGGAAAGGAATGTACACCATCGGTCAGTGTGGAATCGGCTGGAATACCGCTGATCGAAAAGGAGAGCGTTTCCGAACCGTCCATATCTATGAGAGACCCCGTCAGATCGGGTAAATTAATCGGCTGGTTTTCGTAGCCCGTATTCTGCTGGAGATTGAGCGAAATGTTATCCAGTAACCCACCGATACTGTTTGTATCGACTGCACGAAACTCAAGACGCGCATTGCCTGTTGCGGAAGCCAACAGATTGAAGTTGAATGATTGCAGTGCAGCGACCCGGGTATCGAGCGTTGCAATAAGACTCCCTTCCCAAAACAGCTCGATAGCCGAGTGCGTGAATGCACCCGCGCGCGCGGCATAGTCAAAGTTGAGCGTGTAGACCTGCCCTTCATTTACGGCCAAGTCAGTGAAGAAGTTGCTTGTATCACCCCGTCTATGCTCCAGTTCGATAACCTGGTTATCTCGCACACCATTGCGTAAGTAAACAAATTCCCTGCCCACTTCTACCAGACCACCGCTATTCGCGGTATCCCATATACCGCCAGCAACAGAAGCGTGATCCACAGCTCCCCAATTCCTGGAACCGAGATTTACCGACTCAAAGTCAGCCATATTCGAAAACGAATCCGAGGTGACAATCAAATTGGGTGTATCGGCTACGGCAATAGTCTCCAAAGTCAACGTCGCACTGGCTGTACCCCCGGAACCATCGGCGATTGTATAGTTCACCGGCGGCGCTATACCGCTGTAATGGATTGTCGGACTGAAACTGTAACTGCCATCAGTGTTGATCTGTAATGAGCCAACACCTGCAATTATTGCGGTATCTCCGGCGGTATAAGTCACGCCACCCACCTCAAACTGGGTGAGATTAAAACTCTCACCGTCCGGATCCGTGTCATTGCTCAACAAACCGCTTAGTGCATCTACTGTAATAGGGGTATCTTCATATGTAGTGATGCTGTCATCCGCAGCCACAGGAGGAATGGCATAGTCAACTGTGATGGTAGCGGTGTTCGATGTATTGCCGTCGTTATCGTCAACCGTGTAGCTGATCGGGCTCGGATCATCGCTAAAGCCCGATTCCGGCGTGAAGGTAATCGCGCCGGTGATCGCACTCACTGTCCAGGTGCCTTCGCCTGGGACCGGGAGTGGATCACCCGGATTGGCTGTGCCCACGATCTGTACGCTGGAAGGATCTATGCTGCCGTCCGGATCGCTGTCATTGATCAGCACATCGACGGTGACCGGTGTATTGATCGTGTTACCGTTGCTGGCATCGTTTCCAGCTACGGGTTCATCACCATAGGAAACCGTGACTGTTGCCTGATTAGAGGGATTGCCCTCATTATCTGACACGATGTAAGCAATCGGTGTCGGATCGTTGTTAAAGCCAGATTCCGGCGTAAACATGATTGCACCGGTAGTCGGATTCACAGTCCAGGTACCTTCGCCCGGGACCGCTAGTGGATCGCCCGGATTGGCGCTGCCCACGATCTGTACGCTGGAGGGATCTAAATTGCCGTCTGGGTCGCTGTCGTTGGATAGGACATCCACAATGATCGGTGCACCTAGTACTGGGCTCGCTCCAGAATCATCTGCCGCTGTCGGTGACTCTGCAACGCCTCCCACATTGATGGTAACCCTAGCCGTATCCGAGCCCGCCACACCATCGGTGATTGTGTATGTAAATGCATCTACCCCGAAAAAGTTCGGGTCTGGGGTGTATTCGAATGTACCGTTCGACAGCTGCGTTACCGTGCCATTGGCCGGCTGGGTGAAGCCTGTCACGGTTAGCAGATCAGCATCCGGATCGCTGTCGTTGCCCAGGACATAAACCGTGACCGGTATATCCTCACTGGTGCTGACACTGTCATTCAATGCAGTCGGTGGACTGTTCTCATTCACACCGTTGATAATCACCGTTACAGTCGAAGATGTACCATCGACACCCGTGACCGTGAATACCTCAGTGATGCGCTCGCCAGCATCCAATGCCTGTACCGCCGGGTCACTGTTGTTCAGGTTGTATTGCCAGTTGCCGTTGGCATCGATCGAAAAAGTGCCATACGCTCCTGCAACACTACTCTGTGGATTAAAGGCTTCATCTTGCGGACCATCCACATCGCTTATCGTCAGCTGGCCGGATGTGGACAGTATGGTGTCTTCTGTTACGCTACCCAATCCCGCCGTGATCTGCGACGGATCCTGCACCGGAGTGATGATGATGTAGACCCTGGATATGGCAGTACCACCGTTGCCATCGTCCACCAGCACTTCGAATGAGTCGTTACCGTTATAGTCCTGGTCGGGTGTGTAGGTATAGCTGCCGTCAGGATTGACCACGGCGGTCCCGTGCGATGGATTGCTGTTCTGGGTATAAACCAGTGCGTCACCGTCCACATCGGTGGCCATGACCAACCCGGAAACGGATGTATCTTCCGGGATGATATGTTCGTAAATCCCGGCATCCACAGAGTTGGGATCAGGCATGGTTGTGCCGTCTGGCTCGACACTGATGGTACTGGTAACTGGCACATCGTTGACTGGATCGATCGCCACTGTGACCGTAGCGTTGTCCACACCGCCGGCTCCGTCACTGATAGTGTAGGTGAAGCTGTCGCTGCCATTGTAATTGGGATTTGGCGTATACACCGGGTTTCCGGTCTCGGTATCGATGCTGACACTGCCGTGTTCACCCTGGGTCACTTCCACCACGCTGATCGGATCACCACTCGGGTCCCTGTCGTTTCCGAGCACCGGGATGGTGATCGGTGTATCTTCATCAGTGACCGCTTCATCGTCTTCGGCGATTGGCGGTGCGTTTAAGTAAGCGTGATCCTCGCTTTCGCCGATGCCTAATGTCAGTCCCTCAGTCTCGAATCCACTCTCAGGTGTCGTTTGGGCGCCTGTCCGTTCCACAGTGACGAAGCTTGTTCCTTCGTTACCTGCAGCAGCTTCGCCAGTCCCTGCTGCCGGTGCTTCCTGTATTGCGGTCGGATCTTCACCCAACAGAATTGCCTGTTGAATGGCATCGATTGATGCAGCATATTCCGATCCGTCCTCTGGAGTGACGGTCTCATAGACATCGGCATCGAGCCGGCCCTGCGAATTACGTCCTAATGTCAGGTTGCCCCCATCATTGAAGACAATCTCGATACTGCTCAAGCCTCCTGTTTCGATAAGGTCATCGGCAAATACCAGATCACCCATCTGAAGGGTGCGCACGACGCCATCACTTCCGGTCGCCTTAACTTCGCCGATCACCTGGCGTACAAAACCAATTTCCTTTCCACTTGCCGATGCAGCATTAGTAGCCATACATCCCTCTACAGATAAACTGAATTCAATTTTTCAGGCAACTACGAGAAATCGCCTATTGGGTTAGAGGAATTATTAAAGGGATGCCGTAAAACTGCTATTGTACCTTGGTACAATATTCGTATCTATTTGTTTTTATTAAATATTTATTTACCATAAGCAGAATTTAAATATGCGGCACCAAAAAATAGGCGCTACACCCAGTTCATCGTAATGAAGTGTTCGCGGAGTGGATACGTTAATATCTCCCCGTACAAGGCACCCGTCTGCCCTGTATGGGCAGTTGGCTGACACCAATCTTTGCACATAATGGCATGGAGTGCCTTCTATCGAGGGGCATCATCGCAAGGCCGGGACCAGCTGAGTGAGATCGAGGGTCATACCAAGGTCCCAGTCCACATTTCCCGTTGCCGCAGAATGGGATGCACCACCACGGACACTCAACCCGCTTCCTCCAATATTGCGCATCCGAACGCCCGCACCTCGACCACGCCCCCTCATCTGTATTGTCAAACCCCGTACACCTGGTACAGGGATATCCCGTCCGTTGACAAAATCGAGCACAATATCCCTCGTTTGTGGATTGACAAGCAGTGCGGTAAGGGATGTGCCCGCCACGGTGGCCGCTGCGGTCACCATCATGATCTGGTCACCGACACTACCTTGGTTCCACTCTCTTCTCAGTCTTCTCTGGCTATCGTGCAGGATTCGATTGGCAGCCTGCTGCACTGCCGGGAGTAACCATACCGCACGCATGACATCACCCACCTGCCCAGGTCTGGGCGCTGCCGGTCCCGGTGCCGGTTGTCTTGGGGCGGGTGTTGTGGCGGGTGGCTGCAACAGCATGAAGTTAAGCAGGTTACGGTCGAAGCTGCGCCAATTGGGTTGAAGAAACAGGCGCTGGATACGTGGCGGGAGGCTGCCTGCCCTCATCTGCGCCATCTGCGCTTCGATTTCGGGATCGAGCCGCAATTGATAATTACCCAGATTGAATCGCGATCCTCGTGCACCCAGTGTGTAATCACCCATTTCATCGCCTCCGTATGGTTTTATATACAGCAATTTTGGGTGTTGGTACGGGATAGCGATAGATAAGCGTTGCATACACGGGGTGTGAAAAAATACCGCACTCCCGGTATGCTCCTTGATATGCCGGTATCTGTTAAATTGCAATATTAAGCACTGGGAAAAGCGTAAGGAGTCCAGCGATGTCGAAGGGTCTGATCACAGCAGCCTATCTGTTATCAGTCTATGCCGTATTTCCCCTATATGCCGCTACGCCCGTGGCATCTGAAATGCGTCTGCTATCCAATATACGTCAGCTGACCTTTGAAGGCCGGCGAGCCGGTGAGGGATATTTCAGCGCCGATGGCAGTCGTATGATTTTTCAATCGGAGCGTGACGATGCCAATCCGTTTTACCAGATCTACCTGATGGACCTGGAGAGCGGCGATGTGGAACGCATATCCCCAGGTTACGGCAAAACCACTTGCGCCTGGATACACCCTTCCAATGATAAGGTGCTATATGCATCCACTCATGACGATCCCGATGCCCACAGCAAGATGCAGCAGGAACTGGATTTCAGAGCCTCCGGCCAACAGCGCCGCTACAGTTGGGACTATGATCGGAATTTCGATATCTACGAACAGGAAGTCACCACGGGTAAACGCAAAAATCTGACGCGCACCGTTGGCTATGATGCGGAGGCCGCCTATTCTCCCGACGGCCGGCAGATTGTCTTTGCCTCCAACAGGCAAGCATATGCGGGTGAGATGAGTGAGACGGAAAAGAAGCTCTTCGAACACGACAAATCGTTCATGATGGATCTCTATCTGATGAACGCCGACGGTTCTGATGTACGCCAATTGACCGATTCACCGGGTTATGACGGCGGTCCCTTTTTCAGCTTCGACGGCAACAAAATCACCTGGCGCCGTTTCTCCAAGGATGGCAGCCAGGCTGAAATATTCACCATGGATCTTGCCAGTGGTGAAGAACGACAGCTCACCCACACAGGCGTCATGTCCTGGGCGCCCTTCTTTCATCCCAGCGGCGACTATCTGATCTTTGCCTCCAACCAGGAGGGATTTACCAATTTCGAACTCTACTTAGTGGATGCACAAGGTAATCACAAACCGGTCCGCGTCACTCATAGCATGGGTTTTGACGGACTACCTGTATTCTCACCGGGTGGTGATCGACTCTCATGGACATCGAAACGCGGAACCGATAAAACCAGTCAGATCTTTCTTGCCGATTGGAACGATCAAGAAGCCCGCCGCCTGTTAGGCCTTGATGATCAGGATGGTTATGAGAAACATGGGGCATCCTCCGCCAACCTGACGACGACTTCCGATTCCATCAGCAGCCATGATCTGCGCCAACATGTCATGCAACTCAGCAGTGACGAGATGCAAGGCAGACTCACCGGGAGTGAAGGTGAGTTACGCGCAACAGATTATGTCGCTTCAGCATTCCGCCAACTGGGGCTTGAACCGGCAGGCGATGATGGGTTCTTTCAATCCTTCTCATTTACCGCGGGCGCTGCCTTGGGTGATGGCAACAGCCTTGAATTTTCCGGCCTCAACGACACGCAATCGATCCGGCTGCATCAGGATTGGCTCCCTTTGGCAATAAGCCGTAGTGGGCAAATCGTAAAATCGGACATCGTCTTTGCGGGTTATGGCATTGACGCACCAGGGCTGGACGAAGTACCTGACTACGACTCATATGGTGATCTGGAGGTAGAAGGCAAGTGGGTTATGGTATTTCGATATCAACCGGAGTCGGTACCCGCGGATTGGAGGCGTCATCTGCTTCACTATTCCGACTTGGCCTACAAAGCCTCTGTCGCCAAACGACGAGGCGCGCTGGGACTGATTGTGGTAACCGGCCCTGAGGCCGAAGCAAAACAACAATTGGTGGACCTCGAGATGGATGCAAAGAGCGCAAGCAGCTCCCTTGCAGCCATCTCGATCAGCGATGAGCTGGCATCACTTATCCTGGCTGTTGCCGATAGAGACCTGGCAGAACTGCAGCGAGAACTCGACAAAGGGGAATCGGTTGAAGGTTTCAACATACCCGGTATCGCCCTTTCCGCCAATCTTGCGATCATCCGGGAAAAAAGTCGGGGGCGTAATGTGATTGCCAGACTGACTGCTGATACACCCTCACAGAAAGCACCGGTAATTCTGGGGGCCCACCTGGACCATCTTGGGCATGGTGAGGTATCGGGTTCCCTCGCAAGGGAGGATGAGCGAGGTAAGATCCACTATGGTGCGGATGACAATGCATCCGGCGTGGCCGCCCTGCTGGAGAGTGCCCAATATCTCGCAGGCTTGAAAAAGTCAGGCAAACTGGGAAATCAACGCGACATTCTGTTTTCGGCCTGGTCGGGTGAAGAGCTTGGTACCCTCGGATCGGCCCACTTCGTCGACCAACTGTCTGATGGCGATATGTTGAGCGGCAAGGTCAGCGCCTATCTCAATATGGATATGATTGGTCACCTGCGGGAGAAACTCTATCTGCAAGGAACCGGCTCGAGCAATACCTGGTCCCGCGAGATAGAACGGAGGAATGTGCCGGTGGGCCTTGCCATTGCGACCAAAGCAGACCCCTACCTACCGACGGATTCGACTCCGTTCTATATGAAAGGCGTCCCAATACTGAATGCCTTTACAGGCGCTCATGAGGATTACTCGACCCCGAGGGATAAACCCGACCAGCTCAACTACGAAGGCATGCAAAGGGTTGCACAATTGATGACGGGTATCACCCGATCCCTGGCGCGATCAGAAACAGAACCCGACTATCTGGAAGTCACGCGAAAGGATAGCGGCCTATCACGAAAACACCTACGCGCCTATCTGGGCACCATACCCGCGTATGGCCAGGACGAAGCAATCAAAGGGGTCAAGCTGCAGGGTGCGGTGAAAAATGCACCGGCCGAAAAGGCAGGCATCCAAAACGGCGATATCCTGGTGGGACTTGCCGGTGTAAGGATTGAGACGATTCACGATTTCATGAATGCACTAGCCGGATTGAAGGCAGGCAAAGAGACAGAGATGACCGTGATAAGAGATGGGGAATCTGTAACGCTTCGTGTTGTACCCACCTCTAGAGAGTGACTCTGCAGACAATAAAGAATAGTACCTCAATCTTATAAATCGCGGTTTCAAGTAATAACTGCAATTCAATTACGCAACGAGCAAATCTTCTCGCTGCCCCATAAATAGTTCATTCGGTGACCTGTTGCCTCTTGTAGCTCTTGGTCTATTGTTGAGGCGGCTCATTACATGCTCAATTTGAGCATCAGTCACCTGGTTAAAGTCAGTACCCTTAGGAAAATACTGTCTGATCAATCCATTCGTATTTTCATTGATCCCACGCTCCCACGATGCATATGGGTGGGCAAAATAGATATCGGCTCCCAATCCTTCAGCGATAGTTTCATGCCTGGCAAATTCAAGGCCATTATCCAAAGTGATCGTTTTCAATCTATCCTTCAGGTGCTGCAAACCCTGAACGGCTGCTTCAGCCAGAAGATCTGCCCGCTTGCCAGTTAATCTCACAATCACGGTATACAGCGTTTTACGCTCAACCATAGTCAATAGCGCACTTCTGCGCCCCTTGCCAATGATGGTATCTCCCTCCCAATCACCAATACGAATCCCTCTGTCGACAACCATTGGGCGATCATCAATGCTGACCCGGCCCTTGATCTTTCCACGCCGATCATAGCTACCATAGCGCTTACGATATGGTTTTGAGGCAACTCTCAGGTGCGTGTACAAATTACCACCGCTTTCCTTATCAGCATAAATCAGCTGATACACTGTTTCATGATGCAATGAGATGCCTTTGTGTCTGGCCAGATAGCTCACGACTTGCTGTGGGCTTAATTCCTGACGAATCAATGACTCAATGGCACTTATGACATCACGGGTCACTTTGCGGGCCTTATAGGCCCCTTTGCGCCGTGCATCTGACAACCTTTGCGCTTGTTTTGGCCTGTATCCACGCAATCCTTGGTTGCGCCTCAGCTCACGACTGATGGTGGAGGGACTTCGCCCCACCAGACCTGCAATCTCTTTCTGCGAATGTCCGGCTTTCTTTAGCATGAAAATTTGATATCGTTCATTCTCGGTCAGCTGGTTGTAGCTCATAAGTGCTTCATCTCTTGGTCGGGAGAAGCGCTGACTCTACCAGCTGGCCTCTCTTCTACCAATTGCACTTATTATCCGAAACCGCCAATCATGAATATCCGATGTCTGAAAATAACATGAAAAAATAGTGAGATGAGAACATTTATTTCAGTGCGGGTGAGCTCACTACGCACCGCTCCGATCTAATAAAGTTAACATTGATCAAAACAGACCAAAGGTCTCTAGATGGCCGATAGCGGCAGTATTATAAATTACTGTGCTTAGGTTTTATGCAAGTTTAAAGTAGACACTTCTACTGAACATATCAAAGCCATCATTCTTCTCGCCAGGTATTTATCAACTTGGACCGATCTTTGCTTAGAATTCGGGTATTTTGTCATTTCCAAGCTACTCATGTCTGAAACCGAAAACCTGAAAATCCTGTTGGTTGATGAAAACCGGGGGCGTTCCGCCATCCTGGAAAGAGCCCTTGTAGACAATGGACAGCAGGTAATCGCCATCCTCGATAGTGGTGAAAATCTGAGTGCACAAGTGGCCGCATTGCAGCCAGATGTGATCATTATCGATCTTGAATCGCCCGACCGGGATATCCTGGAGCAGATGCACACTATTTCGCGTGACAATCCCAGACCCGTGGTGATGTTCTCCGACGATAACGACAATAACAGTATCACACAGGCCATAGTGGCCGGCGTAAGCGCCTACGTTGTGGATGGCCTGAATGACAAGCGCATCAAACCTTTGATGGATGTGGCCATTGCCCGTTTCCGTGAATACCAAGCCCTCAAAGATGAACTGACACTGGTTAAGAATACTCTGGAGGAACGCAAAATCATCGAACGGGCCAAAGGCATCATCATGAAACGCAAGGACTGTGACGAAGAAAGCGCCTATCAACTGCTGCGCAAAACAGCCATGGGCAGCAACCAACGAGTAGTGGACGTGGCACGCAACCTGATCTCATCCCTGGAACTGCTGGGCTGAATATTCGCCCTATTTTCACGCATAAGAGAATGCTAATGCTACAAAATGGGGCATGATCTACTTCCCACCCTCCGAGTAAATACGTACGACTTATCCGAACAACTCTATTCCGATCAACAATTTACTCTTTTCCTCTGTTTTCTGGCACGGTCACTGCAATAGTCAGGACAAGATCAATCAACCCGTCAACGACGACGGGATGGTTTCAAAGATTTAGTTTCATGCCAATGCCGGTATTGAAACAGAGGACAACGGCGTCCATCCGTACACCACGCGTAGGTGTATGGGTGTGACGCCTTTTTTATTTTTTACGCAGAGGAAAATAGACCATGAAGCAGATGAGCGAACACAAACACAGCCGCGGTCGCCGTTGTTTTCTGAAGAAGGGTTTACGGGCACTGGTCACGATCAGTGCAGTAGGCAGCATGATACTGAACTCCGGTTCCGCAATGGCATCGGTCGGCGAACCGGAAAAAGAGGATCTGAAGTTCGGCTTTATCAAATTGACAGACATGGCGCCACTAGCCATCGCCTATGAGAAAGGTTTCTTTGAAGATGAAGGCCTTTATATCACTCTGGAGGCACAGGCCAACTGGAAGGTGTTGCTGGATGGCGTGATCGATGGACAACTGGATGGTGCGCACATGCTTGCAGGCCAACCACTGGCCGCAACCATCGGCTTTGGCACTAAAGCCCACATTGTGACCCCCTACTCCATGGATTTGAACGGCAACGGCATCACCGTCTCCAACAAGATCTGGGAACAGATGAAACAGAATATTCCCAAGCAGTCGGACGGCAAGCCGGTTCATCCCATCACGGCTGATGCGCTCAAACCCATCGTGGACAAATTCAAGAACGAGGGTAAACCTTTTAAGATGGGCATGGTCTTTCCGGTCTCCACTCATAACTACGAGTTGCGTTACTGGTTGGCAGCCGGAGGCATAAACCCCGGTTACTATGCACCCCACAAGGGTGATATCAGCGGCACCCTGAAGGCCGACGCGCTGCTCAGCGTAACACCGCCTCCACAGATGCCCGCTACGCTCGAAGCCGGAACCATCTACGGTTACTGCGTGGGCGAACCATGGAATCAGCAGGCCGTATTCAAAGGTATCGGTGTACCGGTTATCACCGACTACGAAATCTGGAAGGATAACCCTGAAAAGGTATTCGGCCTGACCAGGGAATTCACGGAGAAATATCCGAATACCACTGTACGCATAGTGAAGGCTTTAATCCGTGCCGGTAAGTGGCTGGATGAAAACAACAATGCCAACCGTCCGGAGGCTGTGAAGATCCTTTCCCAGTCCAATTATGTGGGCGCAGATTACGATGTTATCGCCAACTCCATGACCGGAACTTTTGAATACGAGAAGGGAGACAAACGTGAAGTACCGGATTTCAATGTCTTCTTCCGGTACAACGCAACCTATCCCTACTATTCGGACGCAGTTTGGTATCTCACTCAAATGCGCCGCTGGGGCCAGATCTCCGATCACAAACCTGACAGCTGGTACGACGAGACTGCTAAGAGCGTCTACCGCCCCGATATCTATCGCCTGGCAGCCGAAGAGCTGATCAATGAAGGCAAACTGAGCGTGGGCGATTTTCCAGTCTTTGCCAAGGAAACCGGCTACCGTTCACCCCAGACCGAGTTCATCGATGGCATCACCTTCGATGGCACCAAACCCAACGATTATCTGAAACAATTCAAGATCGGCCTGAAAGGTATGGACAAGATCTAACCAACTTGCAGGGGAGCTACTCAACGCTTCCCTGCAAAAAGGACCAAAAGATGAGTACACCAGCCATTTCCGCCAAGACATTTAACATGCCCCGCAAGGATAAGCTGTTTGCCTACCTTGCGGGAGATCACATCGACAAGGCATTTTTACGTTTTACAAAAGGAATATTGATACCGGCAATCGCGCTACTGATTTTCCTTGGCCTTTGGAGCACGGGCGCCAAGAACGTTCAGACATCTCTCGGTGTGCTGCCTGGGCCTGCAAAGGTCTTGGAACAGACTATTTCACTATACAACGAACATACTGCCGAGCGAAAAAAGGAGGTCGCCTTTTATGATCGCATGCAGAAGCGTATCGACAAGGCTGTTGCCGCCGGAAAGCCAGAAGAGAAGATCGAAAAGCTAATGAGCCGCCAATACACCGGCCGCGCAACCTTTTTCGACCAGATTCTGACAAGTCTCTGGACGGTCATGTTCGGTTTCATAATCGCATCGCTGATTGCTGTACCCATCGGCATCATCTGCGGTATGAGCAGTACCCTTTACCAGGCAGTAAATCCACTGATACAGGTTTTCAAACCCGTATCGCCACTGGCCTGGTTGCCCTTGGTGACCATGGTGGTCTCAGCACTTTACGTATCGGAGAGCCCGATGTTTGAAAAATCATTTCTGAACTCGGCCATTACCGTAACGCTCTGTTGTCTCTGGCCCACCATTATCAATACCACCGTAGGCGTATCAGGAGTGGACAAAGACCTGATCAACGTCAGCCGCGTATTGCGTCTGAACTGGTTCACCAAAACGATGAAGATAGTGTTGCCATCATCCATGCCGATGATATTTACCGGACTGCGTCTCTCATTGGGTATCGGCTGGATGGTGCTGATAGCGGCCGAGATGTTGGCCCAGAACCCGGGCCTCGGAAAATTCGTCTGGGACGAGTTCCAGAACGGCAGCTCCAACTCCCTGGCCCGCATTATGGTTGCGGTACTGGTGATCGGGTTCATCGGTTTCCTGCTCGATCGCTGCATGCTCTCTCTACAGCGCATGTTCAGCTGGGACAAGAACGCCGTGCTCCGCTAATGCGGCAAATAACCAAGGGTTATAGCAATGAACAATTATCTCAACATCGACCACATCAGCATCACCTTCCCGACCGACAAGGGTCCGCTGAATGTTTTAAATAGTGTCAACCTCAAAGTGCAGAAGGGGGAGTTCATCTCTCTCATCGGCCACTCCGGCTGTGGCAAGTCCACGGTACTCAATATTGTCGCCGGCCTGCTCAATGCTACGGAAGGCGGTGTCATTCTGGAGGAGAAGGAGGTGCGGGAGCCGGGTCCGGACCGGGCTGTGGTTTTTCAGCATCACACACTGATGCCATGGCTCAGCGTCTACGATAACGTGCGCCTTGCTGTCGACCAGGTCTTTAAAAAAACCTGGTCCAGACAGAAACGTGACGAATGGACACGCCATAACCTGGAACTGGTACACATGTCTCACGCCCTCGATCGTCGACCGGATGAAATATCAGGAGGCATGAAACAACGGGTTGGGATTGCACGCGCCCTGGCGATGGAGCCCAAGGTACTGCTCATGGATGAACCGTTCGGCGCACTGGATTCATTGACCCGAACCCACATGCAGGACTCGCTGATGGAGATCCAGGCCCGGCTCAAGAATACGGTCATCATGATCACCCATGACGTGGATGAGGCCGTGTTATTGTCCGATCGCATCATCATGATGACCAATGGCCCTGCTGCAACAATCGGTGAAATTCTCGACATAGATCTGCCTAGGCCGCGCGACCGCCTGGCTCTGGCCGAAGACCTCAAGTACAACCACTACCGCGCCGAGGTGGTGAAATTCCTGCACGAGCGTCATGCGCAACCGGATGTCCCGGCGCCTTCATCCGGCAAGGTTGGCGATGGGGAGGAGCCAGCATTGAGCCTGGTGGCAAACATATGAGCGACAATCCTCCGTTAAATCTGGACACCCTTGAGAAAAAGGAACTGATCCTGGGTTTTATACCGCTCACCGACTGCGCACCTCTGGTGATTGCGAAGGAGATGGGTTTCTTCGAGAAGTACGGCCTCGAGGTCTCACTTTCCAAGGAGACCTCCTGGGCTAATATCCGAGATAAAGTGGCCATAGGCATCCTTGATGGAGCACAGATGCTTGCACCCATGCCGTTGGCCATGTCACTTGGCCTCGGACCCATACAAAAGCCCATGGTGACTGCCTTCACAATGGATCTCAACGGCAACGCAATTACGGTTTCCGGTGACCTATACAGGGAGATGCTCGCTGTTGATAGTAATAACATGGAGCAACATCCCACCGCTGTTCTGGCTCTGAAAGCGGTCATCGACAATCGCAGCAAGAAAGGACTGAAACCGCTCTCTTTTGCCGTCGTGTTTCCCTTCTCCACTCACAACTACGAATTGCGTTACTGGATGGCTTCCGCAGGCATCGATCCCGACAGGGACATACGCCTGATCGTTGTTCCACCGTCCCAGATGGTTGAACAGCTGCAGAAGGGTTTGATCGATGGTTACTGTGTCGGTGAACCGTGGAACAGCATAGCCGTGCAGAAAGGAATCGGTCACACACTGATCACCAAATTTGAAATATGGAAGAACAGCCCGGAGAAGGTCTTCGGCGTCACCGAGGAGTGGGCCGTCCAACACCCCAACACGCATCTTGCACTCCTGAGCGCGTTACTTGAAGCGAGTCGTTGGGTGGATAGCCAGGAGAACCGCGCCGAAGTGACGGAGATCATATCCCGAAGCATCTATATCAATGCACCGGAAAACATTGTACGCATGTCGATGGCAGGCACCTATCAGTTCGCACCGAACACCATGCCCCAGGCACTGCCTGACTTCAACGTGTTCCATCGCTATGCGGCCAATTATCCCTGGCGTTCCCACGCAATATGGTTCATGACCCAGATGATTCGCTGGGGACAGATTGAAGAGCCGATTGATATCCATGCTACAGCCGCTGAGGTATATCGCCCAGACATCTATCGCACAGCTGCGGAACTACTGGGCATTACCGCACCGACCGTGGATTACAAGCTTGAAGGCGCCCACCACCAAAACTGGAAGCTGGTGGAGTCTTCTGTCACCACTCTCCTGGGTGCTGACAGTTTTTTCGACGAGGCCATATTCGATCCTATGTCGCCCCTGGACTATCTCAAAAGCTTCCCTATTCACAACATGTCGCTGGCCCTGCAGCAGCTACAGGACTCAGTCAGATACCAATCGGTCCAACCGGCAGCCGCCCCGGTGGATCAGGAGATACCCCGATGAAACAGAAACTTGTACTTATTGGGAACGGCATGGCCGGCATCCGGACCATCGAAGAATTGTTGAAGCTCGACGAGTCCGCCAATTATGAGATTACCGTATTTGGTGAAGAGCCCCGTACGAACTACAACCGAATTCTTCTCTCACCTGTTTTGGCGGGTGAACAGAAATTCGATGACATCATCCTCAATCCGCCGGAGTGGTACAACAACAACGGCATCACACTCCACAGTGGTGACCCCGTTACCGAAATCGACCGCATACACAATAGGGTGGTTACCAGCTCCGGCATCAGCATGGAGTATGACCGGCTGATCATAGCCACCGGTTCCAGGCCATTCATGTTACCCATTCCCGGAGCCGACCTCGATGGCGTGCTTGGCTTTCGCGATATCGAGGATGTGGAAAAAATGCTGGAAGTGGCGAAATCCCACAACAAGGCAGTTGTAATCGGCGGCGGCCTGCTGGGACTTGAAGCTGCAAACGCCCTAATGAAGCAGGGCATGCAAGTCTCGGTGGTCCATCTCATGAACAGCCTTATGGAGAATCAGTTGGACAAGCCGGCCGCTGATCTGCTCAAAGCCTCATTAGAAGAGAAGGGACTTAACTTTCTGCTCGAGAAGAATACCAAGGAGATCACAGGCCGTAATCGGGTGACCGGGATCACCTTTACAGATGGCGAACACCGAGAGGCGGACTTGATCATAATGGCGGTGGGTATCCGTCCCAATATCGATTTGGCCAAGAACTCAGGCATTCACTGTGAACGGGGTATCTTGGTAAGCGACACCATGCAGACCTTCGATCCCAGTATCTACGCCGTGGGCGAATGTGTACAGCATCGCGATGTCTGTTACGGTCTGGTCGCACCACTCTTCGAACAGGCAAAGGTTTGCGCCAACCATCTTGCCAATCTCGGATATGGACGTTATGAGGGCTCGGTCACGTCCACTAAACTGAAAGTGACGGGCATCGAGCTCTTCTCCGCCGGCAATTTCCTGGGTGATGATGACAGCGAAGACATCATCTACAGGGATCCAGGTGCGGGTGTATACAAGAAACTTGTCATCAAGAACGGCAGGATCGACGGTGCCGTGCTTTACGGCGACACTATTGACGGCGCCTGGTACTTCCAATTGATGCGCGAAGGTACGGACATCTCCAGCCTGAGGGATAACCTACTGTTCGGACAGGCCCATCTGGGTGACTCGGGGCATGGTGGCGAGAAACAAGCCATGGCCATGAGTGATGATGCACAGGTATGTGATTGCAACGGTGTCTGCAAAGGCGACATTGTCAAGGCAATCACGACCAAGGGATTGTTCAGCCTGGATGAAGTTAAGGCCCATACCAAGGCGGCCGCCTCCTGCGGCTCCTGCACCGGGCTAGTGGAACAGATTCTGGAAAATACAGTGGGCGGAGACTACTCCATACCGGAACATAAGCCTATCTGCCAATGCTCGGATTTCAGCCACGATCAGGTGCGGGAAGCAATTCACCAGCAAAAACTGACGGATATGGTCTCCGTATTCCAGGCATTGGAGTGGCGCAACACTGATGGTTGTCATATCTGCCGCCCCGCCATTAATTACTACCTGATATCCACTTGGCCGGAACAGGCACAAGATGACGGTCAATCCCGTTTTGTCAACGAACGCGTACACGGGAACATCCAGAAGGACGGTACCTTCTCGGTAATTCCTCGCATCTGGGGTGGTAAAACCACGCCGGATGTATTACGTACCATCGCCGATGCGGCGGAGAAGTTCAATGTGGGCGAAGTAAACATCACCGGCGGTCAGCGTATCAACATGTTGGGTGTTCAAAAAGGAGATCTCCCTGCCATGTGGGCTTTCCTCAATGAACGTGGACTGGTTTCGGGTCATGCCTATGGTAAGGCACTACGCACGGTCAAAACCTGCGTCGGCTCCACTTGGTGCAGATTCGGAACCCAGGACTCCACCACCCTGGGCATAGCGCTCGAAAAGATGACCTGGGGATCCTGGATGCCACACAAGTTCAAGATGGCTGTATCAGGCTGTCCCCGTAACTGCGCCGAAGCCACTATCAAAGACTTCGGGGTGGTGGCCATCGACTCCGGATGGGAACTGCACATCGGCGGAAACGGAGGTGTCAAGGTACGTGCCACCGATATGCTATGCCGAGTCACATCCGAGGAAGAGGTGATGGAGTATTGCGCTGCATTCATCCAGATCTACCGGGAAAAGGCGCGCTATCTGGAACGCACGGCGCCATGGGTTGAGCGAGTCGGGCTCAACTACGTAAAGGAACGGATTCTAGAAGATGCAGAAGGCCGAAAAGCATTGGCGGAACGATTCTACTTGTCCCAACGCATCGCACAGATCGACCCCTGGGCGAAACTAGTGCAGGACGCTGAATCCCATGAATTCGCACCCATAAAGATTATCGAGGCTCCCATCGAGGACCAGTGTGAGGTAACAGCATCATGAGCAACTGGATCGAAATCGGCTATATGCACGAAATACCGCGTCTGGGTTCCCGTGTCATCAAGGCAGCACAGGGAAATATTGCCATTTTCCGTAACAGCAACGATGAGATCTTTGCCCTGGGAGACAAGTGCCCGCACAAGGGAGGGCCCATTTCAGAAGGAATAGTATCGGGTCGCACGGTCACCTGTCCCTTGCATAACTGGAGGACTCAGCTGGATAACGGCATCGCCGTTGCACCGGATGAAGGCTGCACCAATACTTATCCGGTAAAGATCGAAGGTAATTTAATCTATCTCGAACTGAATAGCTGACGGAAGAAAATGGCCAATGAAGTAAAAACCACATGTCCATATTGCGGCGTGGGATGTGGCGTTATAGCCACTACTGAAAAAAACGGTAAGGTCATTGTACAAGGTGATCCAAAGCACCCCAGCAATTTCGGCAGACTCTGCTCCAAGGGTGCAGCACTGGCAGACACCATTGAACTGGAGCACCGTCTTTTGCATCCCATGAGCGGAGGCTATCAAACGAGATGGGACCAAGCCATCGAAAACGTGGCTTCGGGTTTCAAGCGCATAATTGAACATCATGGCCCTGATGCGGTGGCCTTCTATGTCTCCGGGCAGCTGCTTACAGAGGACTACTATGCGGCCAACAAGCTGATGAAAGGCTTCATCGGCAGCGCCAATATCGATACAAACTCCCGTCTCTGCATGTCCTCTTCCGTTGCCGGCCATAAAAGGGCTTTTGGTTCCGATACCGTTCCTTGCAGCTTTGAAGACCTGGAACAGGCCAATCTCATTACACTTGTAGGCTCCAATACCGCATGGTGCCACCCGGTTCTCTATCAACGCATACGGGACGCCAAGGTCAGGCGCCCCCATATGAAGGTAGTGGTGATTGATCCCAGGCGGACAGCCACCTGTGAGATTGCCGACATCCATCTTCCTCTAACCCCAGGCAGTGACATCGATATCTTTCTCGCCTTGTTGGACTATCTCGATCGCCATGATGCGCTTGATCGGGAGTACATAGAACAATATACGGAGGGATTCGAAATGGCGCTTGAAAGAGCGCGCATACATGATGATCCGATTAAAGAGACTGCCCGAAATAGTGGGGTTTCGCCTATGGCTCTGGAGCAGTTCTTCCGCCTTTTTTTGGAAAGGGAAAAGAGCGTCACGGTTTACTCCCAGGGTGTAAACCAGTGGAGTTTTGGTACCGACAAGGTAAACGCAATTATCAACTGCCACCTAGCGACTGGCCGAATCGGAAAAACCGGCATGGGCCCCTTCTCTTTTACCGGACAGCCTAATGCCATGGGTGGGCGGGAAGTTGGCGGACTGGCCAATCAACTGGCTGCACATATGGATTTTAAGCCGGAGGATATAAAACGGGTCAAACGATTCTGGAAGGCACCCAATATGGCCAAACAACCCGGCCTTAATGCAGTGGACATGTTCGACGCTATGATCGAGGGTAGGATAAAGGCGGTCTGGATCATGGCCACCAATCCCGTTGTCAGTATGCCCGATAGCGACCGGATCAAGACCGCGCTCGAACAGTGTGAATTCGTAGTCATGTCCGATTGTGTAAGCAACACGGATACCGCCAAGTATGCCGATGTTCTTTTGCCGGCTACGACTTGGGGTGAAAAGAATGGCACGGTAACCAATTCAGAACGTCGTATATCCAGGCAACGGGCCTTTTTGGACACACCGGGTGATGCTCGGGATGACTGGAAAATCATTTCCGATGTTGCCAGGGCAATGGGGTATTCGGAGGCATTTTCTTATCAGAGGGTTGAGGAAATCCTCCGTGAGCACGCTGCACTATCCGGCCTGGACAATCATGGCACCCGGGATTTTGACATCAGTGCCTACGCCGGCGTCACCTCAGCCCAGTATGAGAAGCTGCGGCCGACCCTGTGGCCCTGTACCCGGGCTGACAGTAGCGGTAATGTCCGTCTGCTCAGCAACGGCCGGTTTTTCACGGATTCAGGCAAAGCGCGTTTCGTTGCGGTAACTAGGGGAAAACCGGCAAACTCCACACAACCCAAGCTGCCCTTGATTCTCAACACAGGACGTATCAGAGACCAGTGGCACACAATGACACGAACCGGTTCAGCGCCACGTCTGAACCAGCACATACATGAGCCCTTCGTAGAGATCAACCCGGATGATGCAGAGATATTCGATATCAGGAATGGCGCACTTGCCAACATCTCCACGGGCAGCCATGCAATCACAGTTCGTGCCGTGGTAAGCAGTGAACAACGTCCCGGATCACTCTTCATACCTATGCACTGGAGCGAGGCCACTGCACAGAACAGCAATGTAAACAAACTGGTAGCTTCAAACGTCGATCCCATATCGGGACAGCCCGAATTCAAGCATTCACCGGTTCAAATAGCGGCTTATACACCACTATGGCAAGGATTCATCCTTATCAATAAAGAGATAGATATCGAGTACACCGGCTATTGCGCCAAGAGCCGGGGAAAGGGTTTTTGGCGTTACGAGATTGCAGGAGAGAAGGAACAGGTGAACTGGCTCGAATTGCTGAAGCACCAGTTTCCACCTGACGTGGAATTGCTGGAGTTCAGTGATATCGCACAACACCGCTTCCGTTTTGCCGTCATCAAAGACAGTAGGCTCCTCGGTTGTCTCTATATTTCCCGTGACCGTGTACTCGCAGATCATGCATGGCTTGGGAATATGTTCTGTAAAAAAGAGCTTTCGCCCCATGACCGGAGAAGTCTATTGGCAGGTCATCCCATGAATCCCGCAGACGATTGTGGAAAAACTATATGTGCCTGCTTCAGTGTAGGAAACAAAACACTACTGCATGAGATCAACCACTGTGGACTGGATTCAATCGAGGCAATAGGAAATAAATTAAAAGCAGGTACCAGCTGTGGCTCCTGCATTCCAGAGATTAAAAGCCTCTTATCTGACACTCGTGAGTCTTATTAATATAGAAACAAATTTCCCTACTACCTTTGATAGGAATTGATACCTTTACCATGCTTTTACACCAACATCAGCATTGATATTTTAAGTGATTCTTTATAGCCATTATCATCGGCCACATACGACCGTGGCCTATTCTACCTAGAATGAACCACTCAAGTTTTACTTACTGCTTTTTTGCTTTTTCCTATCCTTGCTCTTATCACTATCTTTTTTCTTTGCTTTCTTATCTTTTTTCCCCTTTTTAGCTTTCTCTGACTTACTTTTCTTTGACTTCTTTTCTTTTACGGCCTTGGTTTTTTTCTTTTGCTTTTCAGTGGCCATCGTCTTTTTCCCGGACTTAGTCCTGCAATACGCACCCACCTTGGTTCCGGTCTTGGTTTTATAGCTGTTGACCCATGTACAATTACCACTTGCATTGCAACTCGACTTGCTCAATCCCTTACACTGTTTTGCGGCATGTGTAGCGGGGTGGAATATCAACAGTGAAATGACCACGATATTCAGGATGGTCTTCTTGATGAAATAGGACATGCTATTCCTCACAGGATAATAAGTACTGGTGTATTTTAATTACAGTCTTAGTATATCCGTGAACAATGGATATTCGCATCCGCCCAACTCGAATTGACAATTGTTTTAAATCATCAAGTAATTGACAACCCGTTAGAAACAATCAATAAACACAGACCGAAATCAACACCCTTTTATAATTATTTAATCTTAATTGCAGCGTCCATGCCGCAGTTGTTCTGCCAACCAACAGAACTCATACTCACATTATTATACGCAGAATTAACTATCCCTGGCTTCATGCCCGACTATCATCTCCACTAAATTACCAAAAGGCTTTTCCCCGGTTGTCAATGCCAGGTAGAGGTGGATCGGTATAAAGCAAAGTACCGCAAATGCGCCAATGGTATGCACTACGGCAACCAGGCCAAGGGGCACCCCCTGTAATCCGATAGAAGGCCAGTATTGATAAAAAAGATAGAGTACCCCACTGATCCAGACTATCGGTGAGATGATCATGGTTAACATCAAATAAGCCATTCTCTGCAGTGGATTGTGCTTTTCCGCGCGCTTCCGGTGGAATGGATGCGGTGAACCAAGAAAAATACCGACCGCATAGTATTTGACCATGGCCAACATACTGTCCGGGTCGCTCGGTACATACTGGCGCCACTCCCCAGTGGTCGTGTGCCAAAACAACGCCAACAGCCACAATCCGATCAATACCCATGCCATGATTGTATGCAGGTCGATAGCCTGTTCAAAACCGAATAGATGATAGGTTCCGTGGATCTCAAATCCGGTTATCAGCATGCCGAAGATCAACAAAGCTTGGGACCAATGCCACAGGCGTTCAAAGAGTGAAAAGTAGTAGATTTGACTCATCGACTTATCTCCGCTTGGCTTTTGAGAAGAGGCGCCCCAGGCCATGGATGGAAATACCTCCCAAAGTGCCTAAGACAGCCAGCCAACCGATCAGATCGACCCAGTAATAACTGTCCCGAGCAGGCATGTAAAATCCTGTCAGCTTGCTTAGTCGGCCATTTTTTGTGTGGCAGGCTTCACAGCCAAGCGCTTCCTCTTTAGGAGCAACCATATGTGCCAGCGGCCAGTGGTAGGTGGTTTCGATGAATCCGAATTCACCGCTGTAACCGGCATTGCTGGCTTCCATGGCAACTTTAATCGCCCTATTCCAATCAAAGGACTTCCAATACGCATCACTGTCCTTGCCAAACAGATGGGTCGTTACCAGCGTACTATTACCTTTGTCGTAGGGCTGTTTGCCCCGCATGACTTTAAACGGCCAGATCCTGGCATTCGGATCATCGTAACTCCCTTCAAAGGTGTTGATGGCAACGATATTGCCGGGGTCGATCTTTTCATCGAGCTGCTTGTACCGAATATTGCCCGAGTACCAGGCATATTCAGGAATCAGGTTTTCGCCCCACTCGAAAGAGCCTTTTTTGGTAACGTAGTCGACATAGCCCTGCGCATCTTTTGTCTTGATGTGCTTGCCGTCATTGCTCATACGCCCCGCCGTTGACCAGTCCCACCAGGTCTTTGTCGGTTTGCCGCCTCTGGCATAGGTGGGGATATGACAGGTTGTACAGGCAACCTTGTTGGTGTGGTCGTTGAGTTTGTTGTTTACCGTGACAGGATGAGGCTTGAGGTCATGACAGGACTCGCAGGTAGAACGGATATTGTCTCCGCGACCCGGCACATCGATACCCTGCGTATCCTTGGCCTGGGTTGTATAGCGGCTGCCTGATACGTCATGCCCATCTTTCTGATGACAGGTGCTGCAAACAAAATCCAGTCCATTCGTGCCCATATGCACATCGAGCGACCGGTTCGGGTTGGTCATACTCGAATCGAGATCGCCATGCTTGACGCCATCGCCACCGCCACCATAGAAATGGCAGGCGCCACAGGTTTTACGGCTGGTCTTGCCGACCTGCTGGGCCACATGTGTAAGATCGGGCGCTTTCCAGATCTTTTTGCTCTTTGGCGGGAAGGGTTTGTCCACATAGGGTGGATGACCCGCTCCGGTTGGGAACTTCTTATAGGTCCCCGTCGTATCGTGACAGACCAGGCAGTCTACACTTGTTTCAGAACTGAAATCGAAGCTGTTGTCCTTCCAGCCATAACCGACATGACAGCTTGTACAACGGGCATAGTTGGTCTCAATGGCGCCGCAGAAATTATTTACAATCGTCTGCTTACCCAACGCCTCCCCGGTATCCGGGTGGGTGAACTTCCAATTCCAATGTTTGGTTTTGTGGATCTGCCTGGCGGCCTCAGTATGGCACTCAAGACAGGCTTTAGTCACTTCCGGCCCTGTACTGAAGACCTGTTGAAGTGCTTCGAACTTCGTGTGATCGGCCGTTGAACTGATTATCTCCTCTGATGCCGTGAGGTTAATCGTAAACATCAGAAACAGGATGAACTGCAACAGTGAGGCCAGACGTAGAGTAGTACACTTTAACCTGCACATAACGCCTCCCAAACCAGTTTTTGAATGCCCCACACCGGCTGTCACCGGTGTGAGGACCTTGCTTTTCTAGAGATTCACCTCTGCTACAGCTATCGACGCTGGTGCCACCAAGTCTTCCGGTAGATGCTTAAATTTTTCTACCAGTACCGGCCAGAGCAGGTTATAGAACAGCTCACCTCTTACAAGTACCGCATCCTTAGCGGGTATCTGGTAAGAGAGGATACGCTCTTCATAAGGTTTTAAACGCGAATCGACGCCAAGCTGTGTCGCAGTCGGCGGCATTGCCGGGTCACCCTTGTCATTGGCCAACAGGTAGGCGAAATAGGCCTTGGAATCGCTTTTCGCGGGATGGCCTTCAGCATTTTGCCAGATGGCATTGCCCGATGCGTCGTAAGCCGTGAGTTTCAGATAGATATTTCTGAACGGCGCCCCCGTGGGAAGACTGTGCGGCTGCATGTTCTTCAGCTTGACAGTGGCATTCAGGCTATCCCCTTGCTTTACCGCATCGAGGGTGAACACCACACTGCGTTTCAACATGGCATGATTGTGGCCACCGCCCATACCGTGATCGACCATACCACCGGCGACAGGCATGTGGCAGGATTGGCAATTGACGTTGCTGCCCGCGTACTCATTGCCTGTCTGGCAAAGCGGAACACCATGGGGATTGTTGCGTTTGTCATGACAACCCATGCAGGCCGCGTTTGTTTTCATCAATCCCGGATTCGCAGCCATCGGAAGGGCCTGGATCTTCTTGCCGTCCAGTTCCACCTCGCCTTGTGTATGGGGATTGGGTTTCGAGTCATCATCACTGCCTGCACCTCCGAACATATCCTCAGCCGCGACCAGTTTCATCAGTCCCTGGTTGAAACCTTGAGGTCCCTGCAACTCATTTTTGCGTTCATAGGCCTTGAGTCCCAACAACAGCTTCCCATTCTTGCCACTGGTTCCCTTGAATTTTGCCAGGGTATGACAGGCAACACAGTTGACCCCTTCTGCATAGGCGGGCTTGGCATCGAGCTTGGTTGTCTTGTCAACAGCCGCGTTCGGTGCATGGCACTGCAAGCAGATCGGGTATTTCCCAGATGCCTTATGCTTAACCCCCTCTTCCACCGGACTGCCGACGACCTTCTTGTAGAAGGTGGCATGAATAGGATCTTTTAATGCCGTACTCTGGGCATGCATCGAACCTTTCCATTGGTTGTAGATCTCTTTATGACAATTTTTACAGACCTCAGAGGAGACATGGTGAATCGGCTCGTCCGCACCGGCCGTGACACTTGTCGGATGTATGAGGAATACAAATGTTGAAAAGACTAGGCTTAAGACGTGAAGCGCCCTCGAAGCAAAAACTGCTTCCATGGTTTCCCTCCTTATTGTTTGTTGACGAATGAGAGAATTTATCTACTTCTTATTCTTCTCGCTTAGGAATGATACACACAATGCTGATGATGCCAAACAAAAAAACGATATGTTATTGACTGAGCGCAGAGGATTAATTTTGTTGATCAGTAATTACCCTGTATTTTATTGGTGGTTTTATCCTTTCTGTGATGACTTAGAATTTTTTTGAAAACGATAATTTAACTGATCATGAATGATAATTATCATTGGAAAGATGGAACATCGTGATAGGATTATATGACACGCCACACCTTCGGCGTGTAGAAAGAAGAACAAAACAGCTGGACTGTCGTCAAGAATTCTCAATCACGAATAAAGGCCTCAGGCAGTATCTGGCTCGGATGTAGAAATTGACACTCCAGCTCAAGGAGACCGTTAATGAGTCCATCCCAAGTGAGGCGTTTTCTACTCGGCATTCTAATCTGCTGCACCCCAGAACTCTTTGCCGCCAAGGTCAGTGTGGATCCCAGCGAATGGGGAGACCCCTTGGGCAAGGAGTGCATCAGCTGCCATGAGAAGAGTTCATCCGGTTTGACAAAACAGTGGCGTAAGAGTGCTCATGCTGAGGCGGGTGTCAACTGCCTCGATTGTCACAAGGCCTCAATCGACGATAATGATGCGATCACCCATGAGGGACAGGTCATCGCCACCATCGTCTCCCCCCTGGATTGTTCCCGTTGCCATACTGTGGAGTATGAGCAACAGAGGGGATCGGTCCATTCCGAGGCGGTAGGCATCATCGAAAACAGGCTGCCTGCCCTGGCGGGACATGTGGGCGGCGATGCCATCGTGGCAGCCGGTTGCGATCAGTGCCACGGATCCAAGGTGGAAGTGCGGGTCGATGGTTCCCTGGATCCGCGAACCTGGCCCAATTCCGGTATCGGCAGGATCAATCCAGACGGCTCCAAGGGTTCCTGCTCATCCTGTCATGGCAAGCACCGTTTCTCCAAGGCTCAGGCCAGGGAACCAAGCGCCTGCATCCGATGCCACTCCGGACCCGACTCACCCGACAAAGCGATCTATGAAGCATCGAAGCACGGTATGCAATTTGAAGCACACCGGGATGAAATGGCCCTGGAGAGTGACAACTGGGTTGCGGGTAAAGACTATGTTGCCGCACCCACCTGTGTAACCTGTCATATGGGTGCTGCCGGTAAACTGAAGGCAAACCACGATGTCGGTATGCGCAATGCGTGGAGCCTGAACACACCGGTCTCGATGAGGCAGCAGCTGGTGGTTTTCGAAGATGGTGAAAAAATCGAACTTCCCGAATCTCAATCCCCCCCTCGACGCGGCAGCGAAATCAGCAAGGCGGACGGAAGCATGGGAAAGGTCAAGGCTGTCGCATCTCCTAAACGCAGACGCCAGGCGATGAAATTGGTCTGCCTGGAGTGCCACAGCAAAGCCTTGACTGAGAGCTTCATGAATCAGTTTGACGACGTGGTAATACTGTTCAATGAAAAATTCGGTATTCCGGCAAAACGGATCATGCAGACCCTCTATTCCGATGGCCTGTTGACACCTGCCCCGTTTGACGAACCGATCGAATTCATCTACTGGGAGTTGTGGCACGATGAAGGAGCCCGCGCACGCCATGGCGCTTCGATGGCCAGTGCCAATCACACCTGGTGGGAAGGTATGTATCTGGTCGGAAGAAACTTCTATTCCCGGTTTCTACCTCAACTGGAAAGGATTGCCGGCGAGGAGAAGGCCAAAGAGCTGATCCAGGCATATGTGACATCAAACGATCATCACCAATGGCTGGAGCAACCGCAAAAATCCAACCCTATCCTCGGTTACGATATAAAAAGGCAAGCCGATGAGTAAGTGGAAATTGCCCTTATTTATTACCCGGCATGTACTCATAGCACTTGTTATCGGCGGTATTGCCGGGATCGGATTCATGTTGTTTCTGATTGAATTTGACGAGCTCACGAGTTCCGAAGCATTTTGCACCACCTGTCATTCCATGGAGATCGCGGCAGAAACCTACCGCTCATCGACACACTATAATCCTGTATCCGGTGTGCGCGCATCCTGTGGCGACTGTCATGTCTCCGAAGGTGTTTTTACCGCCACATGGGATCATTTCCTTGGTGGCAAGGATCTCCTGACCCAGATCTCGGGAAAGCTGTTTGGACCGGATTACGATGATCCGGTGATCAATACCCTGCATCTGCCTGAGGCGGCTTTCGCTGCCAGAGAATGGTTCAAGGCCAGGGACTCGGCCACCTGTAAGCGCTGCCATGTATTGGAAGCGATTCAAGGTAAGCGGGCTGATACCAATACCATCCATCGGGAGGAGACCAAAGGCAAAAGCTGCATCGACTGTCATATCAATCTGGTACACAGAAAGGTACCGGACGAGCAGACCTTCAAGAGAGAACGCTGGCTACAGATGGTTGAAGAGGAGTTCGGATTGGAACCTGGCAGTGCACAGCGGTTGCTGGCTGAATAAGCAACAAGCTTATCCAACCACCATCCAGCTGCTAGCTATTGGATACAATCCTTGAAACTCTTGCCGGGGATCAGACTCAGTACCGTCGCAACCAACATCACAAGCGGACTGATCAATACCATTCCCAATGCAATTGGCTGGAGAATCAGGAGTACAAAGTTTGAAGCGGTCCAATGCGCGATGACTTCAATCAGCATACCGCCGATCAGAAGCACACCGGCCAGTGTGACAACACCTCGAAGATGTTTACAGTTCAGAAATGACATGATACACCTCACTACTCGCGTATTAGTCATTGATAATATAATGACGAACAATCCATGAATGGTCACTGACAATTCTCAACGACTATCGATCATCAGCCTTTGACCACAAATCGCTATACATATTATCGGCATATATTAATATTTCATGATTTAATTATATACCTTTTTCACGATTTTTGATTGTTATTGTGATATCCGTCAACAAATCATGCGCATCACTATATGATACGTCCCTATTTTTTTATTTATTTCTGTAAGTTACGACAATTAAGGATGAGCATTTGACAGTTACAGCGTCTAATGTCGGGTTATTAATGATTGGTTTAAACCGGTGATTCCGCCATAAAATGTTCGTTCGGCAGATTTATGCATCTATCTTATTGTTTTGTATATACTTAATACCTCATAAGTCAGCCTTGCTATCGACTTTAAGCGATTTCAGTTTCATCCAGCTCGATGTAGTCCCCCCGTTGAAATCGCGGTGTACAAAGCGCAAGAAATATCAAATCCTCGTCGCCCGTATTGCATATCCGTTGATAACAGCCTGAGGGAATCAACACCACATCCCCGGCACTAACGATCTGTATCGGCAGCCCCTCGACCTCCACCCTTCCCATTCCACTGAGGATGCAGTAGCGCTCAACGCTATGATTCAATCGATGCAGCCGGGTGGTTACGCCGGGTTCAACTCTGGCGCGTGCGATCGACAGGTCACCATCCTCCTCATGATTCGACAGTTCGTTGATATAACAGCCTTCTTGGAAAAAGTACTCCTTTGACGCATCATGCCGTAAGATTTTTGCCTGCATACTGCCTCCCGGGTAAGCCATATCGTCGGCAACATAACATAGAGGTCATTTGTGTCACTATTTTCACTCGATCCGGCCATCATCTACCTGAACCATGCCGCTGTTGCGCCCTGGCCGGAACGCACTGTCGCCGAAGTGGTTCGATTTGCACAGGAAAACGGATTCAAGGGCTCCTCCCACTATGCGCGCTGGCTAGGGGTCGAGGGCGAACTGCGCAGCTTACTGGCGCAGTTGATCAATGCGCCGTCAGATAATGACATTGCCTTACTGAAAAGCACATCCGAAGGCCTGTCGATGATTGCATATGGCCTCGATTGGCAGTCGGGTGACAATATCGTGTCGATCGCCCAGGAGTTTCCTTCCAATCGCATCGTCTGGGAATCACTCCGGAACCAGGGCGTCGAACTCCGGTTACTGGATCTGAATCAGAGTCAAGATCCGGAAAAAGACCTGATCGCACTGTGTGACGATAAAACACGACTATTGTCAGTGAGTTCTGTTCAATATGCGGCAGGAGAGCGACTGCAGCTGAAGGGCTTGGGCGAATATTGCAGGACCCATGATGTGATCTTCGTGGTCGATGCCATTCAGAGTCTGGGCGCATTCCCCTTCGATCTGTCGGAGTGTCATGCCGATATTGTGGTGGCTGACGGTCATAAATGGATGCTGGGACCGGAAGGTGTCGCTCTCTTCTATTGCGACTCGGCACTGCGGCCACGACTCAAGCTGCACCAGTTTGGCTGGCATATGGTGGAAGCCATGGGGGATTTCGATCGTATCGATTGGCAACCGGCAGATAGCGCGAGACGATTTGAGTGCGGCAGTTCGAACATGCTGGGTATCCACGCACTGCGTGCGAGTCTCAGTCTCATCCACGAGCTCGGACTGGATAGAATCTCTACTGACATCACCAGAAATGCCGAATTCGTTATCGATCAAGTGGACACAGCAGGATTTGAACTGCTGACCCCGAGAGAACCACTGAAACGGGCAGGAATCGTAACATTCCGCGTACCCGATAGAGATAACCATGCCCTTTATCAAGGCCTTATGCAGCAGCAGGTTGTGTGTGCATTTCGCGGCGGCGGAATTCGCTTCTCACCCCATTTTTACAACCATGAAGAGGGAATAGAAACGGCATTCAAACGCCTGTCGGAACTGCTTTAGAACCAGAATATTAAAGATCGATTATTTAATGATTTAAATCAAGCAAAAAAACTATCACTGGCATATAGTATTTAACAGGTTCAAGGAACAGCACCATAACAGGCCATGAACCGACACAATAATAAATAGGGGTGTTGAGGCTGGGTGGTAACTCACCACCTGACGAGATATTAGAAAGTGATATGAAGGAGACATTGTGCCATGAAAAAAACCTTAAAAACTGCTGCTGTAGCTGCAATCGCCGGATCCGCTCTGTTGACTACTCTACCCGCTCAGGCATTCTGGGGTCCTTTTGATTGGTTTGATGACGACGACTGGTATGGGCCTGGATATGGACCTTGGGGCTATCCCGGCTACTATGGCTATCCCGGCTACGGCTATGGCTATCCCGGCTACGGTTATGGCTATCCCGGCTACGGTTATGGCTATCCTGGCTACGGTTATGGCTATCCGGCCTACGGTTATGGCTATCCCTATGCCGCTCCAGCCGCTCCAGCTGCCCCGGCGGCTCCGGCAGAAAGCCAATAACTACAATCCAACCGATAAAAAACTTGCCCCGCCCCTGTGGCGGGGCTTTTTATGACACTTCAAGACACACACATCTCGCTTGCCCACGGTAATGGCGGGCGCTACATGCGGGAGCTGATCGAATCCCTGTTTGCGCGCTACCTGAAAAACGCCAATCTGGACATCCAGGCAGATGCAGCCGTACTGCCTGGCTTGAATAACGGTGACCTGCTCTTCACAACCGATGGATTTACCGTCCAACCTCTGGAGTTTCCGGGGGGCGACATCGGCTCCCTGGCCGTCCATGGCACAGTCAATGACTTGGCGGTGAGCGGTGCGATACCGAAATATCTCAGTCTCAACGCCTTTATTGAGGAGGGTTTCGAGCTGGCACGGCTGGAAGGCATCATAAAGAGCATCGCCTATGCCGCAAATGCTGTTGGAGTTCAGGTGGTAGCCGGTGACACAAAAGTGGTCAGGCGCGGCGAGGGTGGCGGAATCTATCTGGCGACAACCGGCATCGGCCTACGCGATGATCGGCTAAACCTTGGCGTGGGTATGATCGAACCAGGCGACAAACTGCTGGTCAGCGGTCCTGTCGGCGATCACGGAATTGCCGTAATGCTGGCGCGTGAACAGTTCGGATTGCGGGGGGACGTGAAATCCGATGCAGGCTCAGTTCTGCCATTTACGCAAGCCCTGCTCGATTTGCCGGGTCTGCGTTTCATGCGCGATCCGACACGGGGAGGCGTTGCAACCGTGGCCCATGAAATCTGCCGGGCCACAGGCTTGCAGGTCCGACTTGATCAGGCAGCCATTCCGGTGCGCGACCCGGTCAATTCCGTATGCGAGATGCTCGGCTATGATCCGCTCTTTCTGGCCTGTGAAGGACGTGTCGTAGCCGTGGTTGCCGCCGATCAGGCAGACGCGGCCCTGGGGTGTTGGAAAAATCTGCCTGGTGGCGACATGGTGTCATTGATTGGTGAGACACGACAGGAAGATCCCTATGTCATCCTGGAAACTGACCTGGGAGGGGCGCGCATCCTCGAAGAGTTGGAGGATGACCCGCTACCCAGGATCTGCTAGATCCTGGCGCAGCGTTCTATACCTGCCGTTATTGGATTGAAAAACCGCCACCCAATCCGCCAATTGTGGTCAGCACTTCCGCGGCACCGGCACCGATATTACGCGCAAGGCGCTCCCAAACATCCTCTTTCGGCGTAAAATCGACTATCTCTTCCGCACCGATGACCTCTCGGGCCACATAACTGCTGCTGCCGAACTCATCGATAAGCCCCATCTCCCTAGCCTCCTCTCCGTTCCAGAAAAGTCCGCTGAAGAGTTCCGGGTATTCTGCAGCCTTGAGACGATCCCCCCTGCCCTCCTTGACGGTAGCGATAAACTGCTCATGGAGTTGATCCAGCATCTGCTGGATATAACCTTTATCGGTCTCGTTCAATGGTGAGAAAGGATCGAGAATGCCCTTGTTCTCGCCGGCGGTGAGCAGTCGTCGTTCGATACCCAGCTCCCGCATGCCGTCTACAAAGCCGAATCCGTTGATCAATACCCCGATTGAACCGACGAGACTGCCCTCGTCGGCATAGATTCTATCGGCGGCAACTGCGATGTAGTAGCCCCCGGAGGCACAGACATCCGCGACCACGGCATACACCGGAATCTTGGGGTATTTTTCTTTCAATCGAGTTATCTCGCGATTGATGTAACGGGATTGGACCGGACTGCCACCCGGTGTGTTCATCCTTAAAATGACCCCTTTGGTCTTTTCGTCCTCAAATGCAGTACGCAGGCCGGTGACAATGTTGTCCGCACTCGCCTTGGTCTCAGAGGAGATCAAGCCTTTCACTTCGACCAGTGCGGTATGCTCCTCCGCGTCGGTTTTCGCCACCTGCAGCTTATCGCCCCAGAGAAATACCCCCAGTATCAAAAACAGATAGCCGAATGTGAGCAATTTGAAAAAGATTCCCCATCGGCGACTGCGACGATTTTCTGTCACCGTCGCCATCACCATCTGGTTCAGCAGATCCCGTTCCCAACTACTGGGCTCGGACTGATTCCTATGCGCTCCCTTGTTGCTTTCAGACATGAGAAATACCCTTAAGTAATTTATATAAATATGGATTTTTAAATATAGCTTTCATGCTATGAATCAATCATCTTAAAGCAGCTGATGACTCAGGTCAGCCACTGTTCAACCATCTAGGAATCTCCGTAATACGGTCCACGCAGGCGAGTGGTTTATGTTTTAACAATCGCTCCAGACTGTGGGTGCCATAGGTCACGCCCAAAGCGGGCATGCCGGCATTGACGGCCATCTCAAGATCATACTCCGTATCCCCTATCATCAGTGCCTGCCGGGGTTCAATCCCGGTCTGCTCGAGAATCTGGTTCAACATTTCCGGATGGGGTTTGGAAAAGGTTTCATCGGCACACCGGGTCAGATGAAAAAAGTCGGCCAGGCCGGTCGTCTCAAGGGCATAGTCCAATCCTTTACGGCCCTTTCCGGTAGCGACTGCCAGAAGATAACCCTGTTGCGACAGCTCATCGAGCACCTCCCGGGCACCTTCAAAAAGCTGCGATGGAGAGCCGTTGTTCTCGAAAAAGTGGACCCTATAGCGGGCGGCGATTTCGAGATGCAGGCCCTCTCTACCGCCAGGGAACAAGGTATTGACTGCTTCGAGCAATCCAAGACCAATGATGTCCCGAATCGCATCCTGGCTGGGCGCCGGCAGATTCAGGTCTCTCACCGCAGCTTCGACACACTCGATTATGTGCGCCTCTGAATCCATTAAAGTTCCATCCCAATCAAAGACTAATAATTCATATTTCATCTTTTGCCTTAAGCTTTTCCAAGAGTTCTGCCAGGTCTTGAGGCAGGGGAGCATTAACGATCAAATCATGTTTCTCTCCAGGCCAGCGGAAACTGACCTGATGAGCATGCAGAAAGAGTCGCCTCAAACCCATCTGCCGCATACGCTTGTTGGCATCATCCTCACCATACTTGGTATCTCCCAGAATCGGTGATCCCAACCAGGCGCTATGTACACGGATTTGGTGCGTCCGCCCGGTAATCAATTCCACATCAACCAATGTTGCATCCTTAAAACGCCGCAGGCGTTTGTAGCGGGTTTCAGCTTGCTTGCCCTCGGCATCCACTCTGACCACCCTCTCCCCACCTTTTAAGGTATTTTTTTTCAAGGGCATATCCACAACCCGCGCCCCTTTGCGCCAGCTACCGGCCAGGAGAGCCAGATATCGCTTATCGACCCGGTTTTCACGCATGAGTTCATGCAGGATTCGTAAGCTGCTGCGACGTTTACTGATCAGCAAACAGCCTGAAGTCTCACGATCCAATCGGTGCACAAGCTCCAAGTGCCGCTCATCCGGCCGTACCAAGCGCAGGGCCTCTATCATGCCGCTACTCACACCACTGCCCCCATGTACCGCCATCCCGGAGGGTTTGTTCAGCACCAGCAGGCGCTCATCTTCGAACACCACGGCTTGTTCAAGGGTGGTGCGCAGCTGTTCCGATGGGTGAGGTGGAGGCTCTGTTCTGTCAGTACGTACCGGAGGTATCCTGACCAGATCTCCGGTGCGGATCTTATAAGGCGCTTTGACCCTGCCCTTGTTAACCCTGACCTCGCCTTTTCGCAAGATTCGATAGATATGACTCTTCGGTACACCCTTGAGTTGACCCATCAAAAAATTATCGATTCGCTGTCCGGCATATTCCGAGTCCACCTCGACAATCCGAACCGATGGAGAATTCTTTTTTGATTCTGACATTTAGCGTCGTTTATTTATGCGTATCGATTGATGTTCGGGTTGAAGGTTGCTATATTCATCATCAGTTTTTCAGGTACTGGCCCGTGGATAGCCATATAAGCCGGTACCCGCGCGGTATGTAACCGCCTGCTGCCGAATAAATTGCTTTAGGCGCAAGCGGTTATCCAGCCAAGCGCACAGGTGCCCTTTGGATATCTGGCTCTTAATCTGAACCCTCCGCGCCATTGCAGCTTTCGAGTTTGTGTCCCTTGCAGGACCATACTCCGGGAATAGATGCCGGGCCGATAGATCTTGGCCGTGTTGCTCTCCCTTTGCATTGGGCGCCATATTTTCAGTTCGATCAGCAGCCGATCCCAAGCGGCGAACTTTAACAGTTTTTCAGCCATCTGAGCTAGTTTTCTAGCCTGGAATAGAAACCCGTTCCACGGGTTTGCGTGGTAATGCTCTACAGATGACGAGCAGGAAAGGCTATTGCCTGGTTCCGTCGTTGAGGAGTTCACTGCGTAACGCCAGGCGATAACCCTCGATGGCTGCATGGATACATAACAATGAAGCGTATGTTGATCAACGCAACTCAACCTGAAGAGTTGCGTGTTGCCATCGTTGATGGCCAGAAACTATTCAATCTGGATATAGAGGTCCCCGGTCGGGAGCAAAAAAAGGCCAATATCTACAAGGGACGCATTACCCGCGTCGAACCCAGTCTGGAAGCTGCATTTGTCGATTACGGCTCTGAACGCCACGGTTTCCTTCCCCTCAAAGAGATCGCCAGGACCTACTTCACCGAAAAAGCCAGAAGCACCTCAGGCAGAGTCAATATACAAGAGGCGATCAAAGAGGGCCAAGAGGTCATTATCCAGGTCGAGAAAGAGGAACGCGGTAACAAAGGGGCCGCCCTGACTACATTCATTTCTCTGGCCGGACGCTATCTCGTGCTGATGCCGAACAATCCCCGCGCCGGAGGTGTATCCCGCAGAATAGAGGGTCAGGATCGTACCGAACTGCGTGAAGCCATGAGCGAGTTGCAGATCCCTGATGACATGGGATTGATCGTACGCACTGCGGGTGTCGGCAAGAACAGCGAGGAACTGCAGTGGGACCTGGACTACCTGATCCAGCTTTGGCAGGCAATTGAACACTCTGCAGAGAAGCCGGCCCCTTTCCTGATCTACCAGGAGAGCAACGTCATCATTCGCTCCATCCGAGACTATTTGCGCGCCGACATCGGTGAGATCGTCATCGATGACAAGGATGTCTTCAGCCAGGCCGATCGCTTCATCAATCAGGTGATGCCGCAATACAGCAAGAAGCTGCGCCACTATGATGACGAGGTCCCGCTCTTCAGCCGCTACCAGATCGAGAGCCAGATCGAATCGGCATTCCAGCGGGAAGTCAGCCTGCCATCCGGCGGTGCTATTGTGATCGATCACACCGAGGCCTTGACCTCTATCGATATCAACTCCGCCCGAGCCACCAAGGGTGCTGATATCGAGGAGACCGCCCTGAACACTAACCTTGAAGCGGCTGACGAGATCGCCCGGCAGCTGCGTTTGCGGGATCTGGGCGGGCTTTTCGTTATCGACTTCATCGATATGACTCCATCGCGAAACCAACGCGAGGTGGAGAATCGACTCAAAGAGGCCCTGAAACAGGATCGGGCACGGGTGCAAATCGGCAGAATTTCCCGTTTCGGACTGCTGGAGATGTCGCGCCAGCGACTGCGCCCCTCTCTGGGTGAAGCCAGTGAGCAGGTCTGCCCCCGCTGCAAGGGACATGGCACGATCCGTGGCGTGGAATCACTCTCCCTCTCTGTATTGCGCATCATCGAAGAAGAGGCGATGAAGGAGAATACCGGTCGCATTGTTGCTCAGCTCCCTGTCGATATCGCCACTTTTCTGCTGAATGAGAAACGGCAGGCGATTCACGACATTGAAAGGCGTCAGTCCATCGATGTCGTGCTGGTGCCCAACATCCATCTTGATACCCCCAATTACACCATTGAGCGGGTGCGGATGGGTGACCTGCCTGCGGATGACGATACCGTATCGAGTTACAAGATGGTCACCGACGAAAGCGAACAGAAGGTACAGGATTTCGGCAAGACCAAACAACCGCAAGCGGAAAAACCCGCGGTAAAATCCATCGCGCCCGCGAGCCCTGCCCCACAAAGGAGTGAAGCAGCCCGGGCGGTGGCGGAAACGGGTGAAGGCGGTTTTTTGAAGAAGATTTTCAGTATCTTCACCTCAAAGTCGGATGAACCCGCCAAAGAGGAGCCGGTAAAAAAGAGCGCCAAACCGCGCCAGAGCAGTGACCGCGGCCAGTCAACAACGGCAGGGAAAGGACGTAAAAGACAGGCGGCCAATCGTGGCAAAGGCGGCGCCGGTGAGAATAGGCGCGGTGAACGATCCGAGCGGCGCACACAGGAAGCATCTACAACAGGTAAACGAAAACCGCAAAAGTCTTCGGCCAAGACAGCTGAAAAACAGACCAAGGAGAAAAAGCCCCAGGACAAGAGTAATACTCAGGCGGATAAGGCAAACGACGAGACTCCGAAGCCCAAGGCATCGCGTCGGGGGCGTCGAGGCGGTCGTAGACGCCGTACCAATGCTGAGAAAAGCAACGAGCAATCAATAGCCAACGGCGTATCTGAGGACAAGGACTCAACGACAAAAGGAGCAAAGGTCGATGAACCCAAGCGTGAGGCGAAGGAAGCGCCACGCAAACGTGAAACCAGGCAAGATGCCAAGAGCATTCCTGATGCAAACAAACCAGCTGCCGGCAAGAAACAGAAACCAGCGGCAAGAACCAAACCCGGGAAGGATCAGGCAACACAATCTACTGCCACACCGACCGTCTCGGAAACGGCCAGGCAGGAAAATCAAGCGCCCGAACCAGGTCCAAAACTGGTTCAGATCGAAACCAAACCGCAACAGGGTGAAAAAGCGCCTGCAAAAAAGAAACCGGAGGTTTCTTCCGACAATCCACCGGCGCCTGTTGAAAAAAAGCCGGAACCACAAATAACGGCCGAAAAGAAACCGAGACCACAGACAACGGACGAAAAGAAACCGGAAATGCCGAAATTACAGCAGGTGGAGACCGCGAAAAGGATTGAAAAACCGGCCGCAAAGCCGATAGCGAAACAACCTGATACTGAAATCGGCAAACCGGTTATGACTGAGCGGGCCCAACAGAGCAGTCAAACCGCCGTTACGGGGCAGACAGATAAGACAGCAACCGCACCAAAGCCAAAGTCGAGCGAGAAGAGCGTAGACAGCAGTAATGGAGACTGATCGGCCAAATCTTGCTCCATAGTGATGGAGCAAGTTTCCGTTCAGTGAGCGAATAGCCTGCCCACTACTTCTCTCGCTCGATCACCATTTCGCTTATCAGTGAAAGATGATAGCGCCTCAGGCGAAGTGGTGACTCATGATCTTATCCAACAGACCTCGGGAGGCCTCTTCCACCAGATCGAATACCCGGTCAAAACCTGCAGCACCACCATAATAGGGATCGGGTACTTCACGTACAGGTTGATGTGGCGCAAAATCCAGAAACAGATGCAGCCGATCTTCCCTGCCCGGCGGACAGAGCGCCTCCAGGTCCGCATAGTTGGACCGGTCCATTGCAATGACATAGTCAAAGCGTTCGAAATCCTCTGACGTGACAATCCTGGCACGTAAGTCGCCTAGATCGAGCCCCCGTTTGATTGCTGTCTCACGTGCCCGGCGGTCCGGTTTGGAACCTGTATGGTAATCGATGGTGCCTGCAGAGTCGGTGGCGATATAGTCACTCAATCCCTGCTTCTCGACGATGTCACGAAACACACCCTGAGCTGTGGGTGAGCGACAGATATTGCCCATGCAAACAAACAGAATGTTAATCTTTATATTTTCATTCATAGAGTAAATTCATTACCTGTTTTTTCGATCCGATGCGACGAGCCGGCCGACTCGATAGATCCCCTATTTTAACCTATACATTATTTTTAGTACCCATGAAAAGCCCACCGATCAGAAGACAAGTGTATTCCATCAGTACAAAGTCGGGAATACTGTCATGTCATCGTTATAAATTAGCGATTAGACGGTCTGAAGGGTAGCTTTCTAATCGGCAATTTTCGCTTATTTACCGATGTGTCATCTATTTCCAGTTTCAGAACCAGCCGTTCTCCCTTTCTTGTGATGATCGCACTTTTGCTGTCGACGGACTCGACCTTCCAATCATTCTTGTTCATTCCCTGGGACACGCGTAGCAGCTCATTGGTATCCAGGTCGCGAATGATTGCTACCTTATTTTCAGGCATCATGGCAACACCTTCCAACTTCAGCCTTAGTGGCTTGCGTGGAATTCGGGGCACGTTTGTTTTCTGCTCAGGTTTGACGGGAGGCAACCTGCCTTCGACAAACAACGGTCTCTCAGTTATTTCATCATATGCCTTTATTGAAACAGGTACGAATCTGACTGTCCCTTTCATATCAGCATCTGCCTGTGAATTGTCCTGGTCACCCGCCTGTTCAGTTATTGTGCCCATATAGTTTGCGGGTGATCTCCATTGATGATAGAGATAACCGCACGTGGCGCCTATTGCCAGCAAGAGCAGGAGTGTCATGGTATTGAAGCTATGTTTCCAGCTGTTCATGACTCACCGTTCTTGATATAGCCAACGACAAGAAATTCCAAATCCAGCATTCTTAACTGTTTTTCGATCTCCTTTGTTTTCGGCAGTCTCCTTCGCGGAATATGCCTGCTGCGCAGACTGATGTTTTCGATAAACAAGTAAGGCTTTTGCGACTCGAGTTGATACATTATCTGCTTGAGGTTTTCCAGGGTGCTCTTCATCCTGACACGGATAGCTATCTTGTTGAGTATCTCCTCCTGGGATATCGGTGCAGTCTGTGTGCTTATGATTTCTCCCTGCCCAGCCGCGACCACCTGTTTGATCCTGCGCTGAAGCTCTGCATTTGCCAGTGAGTCTGTTTTGCTTTGCAGATAGCGCGAATCAGACTGCTGAACCCGCTTGAGCTTATTAAATTCAAGCTGGTATCGCTCATCCTGATTGGCAATTCGCTGATAGCGTTGTATTTGAAATTGCGTATCTTCTATCCGCGCACTATATGTTGTATTCATTGACCAGGCAGGATAGAGCGCTAAAACCGATACAGTCACCAATATAACGATCAGAATGGCTACAGCCAAAATGCGCGATTGTCTGACAGTCAGATTATCGAACATTTAACCCTTTCCCTCCTCGTCAGCAGCAATTTCCGCGGAGATATGAAATCGTTCTGTATTGTTCTTTTTACTTCTTGTAACCGGTGACCTAAAGGTAACGTCCTGGAATAATTTTGAAGTCTCGAGGATTGGAATCAGTGAAGCTGATGCTGTCGATTGGCCGTGTAGATGAATGGTATTACCCCTGACTTCGAAATTACTTACCCAAGTATCATCGGGAAGCAACAGCGTCAATTCCAGAATTATGTCGAGAACCGACTTGGTTGCCTGTTTTCTCTCTTCTAAAAAGCGGTTTTCACTTCTCGCCGACGTCACCTGTTCCCGCAGCGCGGCAACCTGTGTGGCTTTCGATTTATACTCTTCCAGCTCACTTTCGAGCTGTTTCAGTAATGTGGATTTCTGCCATAGGGGGAGTATCAGATTACCGATAAACAACAGCAGCAGGATCAAGAAAAGGGTCAGGTTAAGCAGACGATAGCGTTTGTATGGTTTCTCCCGTTTCTCGGGAGGCAGAAGATTGACCTCATTTAAATTATGCTCTATCTCCTCACACGGGGAAATGGCATTGATTCGTACCTGATTCTCCTCCAACTGCTTCAACGCCAGCGAAATCTTATCGATCGGCGCAAGAATCAAGGTGATGTCGAGCGTACGATTCTGCTTGTCACGGGTATTGATAATATAGTCATAGTAGACCTGCTCAACACTGAATGGAGTCTGCCGATCCATTTCGAACGCAAGCACCTCACGCAGATTCTCTTCCGTCTCAATGGGCAGTGTAACTTTCTTGAAGAGATATTTTTTAGGTTCCAGGCAGAGCCGAATTTCACTGGCGTTATTGAGTATCCTTCTGTGTTCAGTGTCGTTGAAGTCAACGATCCTGAGATAGTTCTCGACCACCTCTTCGCCACTCAACCCCTGGTTGACGATGCGCAGTGTTTCATCCTTAAAGAGCAGTTGAGCTGGTTTTCCACCCCGAAGAAGGGTACGAACTCTCTCCGGCAGGAGCATACTGATCTCACCACGCCACCAGAACCAGAAATTACTGAGTTGATATTTCAGGGATTGCGTTGCCATGGGATAATTTTAACGGGTTTTGCTGCTCATAACGAATCGTGCCAGGAACGAATCGAATAAGGTGTCTTGTCTTGACTTCTCAGGTCGATATCAACCAACAATTGAGTTCTTGCACCCTGTGATGAAGACGCTTCAACCTGTATACGGTAGGCAGAACCAACTGCTTGGCCATCATCTTCTTCCATCTCCAGATCAGCCAGGTCACTGTCGATGTAATCAATGACACCCGCCAGTACTTCACCTGTCGCCTCCTTACCTTTCAGCAGGGATACCAACCTCTCAGGTGCATATCGTAAATCCACAATTTGTGTATTGGAATAGAGGGTGATATAGGGACGTAAGCGCTCTACCTTGTCTGCATCAAATCCCAATACATAAGCGAGCTCATCGATACTCACAAAGTCACGACCCGCTGTGGTATACGGATGGCCGGCACTCCGGTAATCGGCATCCTCAGCGCCATTGAGATGACGTAAATCATCGCCGTCACGCCAGTCAACCAGGCGATCGGCAAGCATCTCACGATCTTGAATGTCTTCAGTTATCAATGCAAACAAATTGACCAAATGTTCTCTCGACGCCCTGTTCAGATCGAGTAGACCGGATGAGTTGCGGATGGATATGTTGACTTTGCCCAGATCGGATTCAAGCTGGTGGATTTGACCATTGCTACTCCATCGTTGCGACGCATCTTTGACCATCAGTTCAAGAATTGCCCGATTAACGCCACTCTCCGCCAACAGCCTTGAATGTAGCGCATCAATTGCATTGCCTGTCAATCTGGTCTCGACCTTGGAATGGGTGGAAAAACTGGCGGCGACGATGGTCAACAGGGCGACCAGCCATAGCACCAGCACGAGTGCAAAGCCACTCTGACCGGTATATTGCCTCCTCCCCTTCATCATCATGGTCGCTGTACAATCATGGGATAATTTTGGTGGACTCTAAAATAGTGTTCCTGCGTTCCATCCTCATCGCCTGGATAACGCAGGCTCAAACGGATCAATTCTGGATAGCGTGTCGAGCCGGCTTCCCAATTGCCAAACCATCCAGCAGTTTCCCGCTCCTGTTTACTGCCGAAGTATGAAAACTCAACCTCTTCCAACCCGGTCATCAGAACGCGACGTGATCCATTCCCAGGCAGCGTCAGTTGCGAGGCATTCGGATCGAGCGGAGTATAATAGAGCACCAGGCTGATTCCCTGCTCATAAGCGTTTTCCTGCACCAGAAGATATTCGAACAATCCACCGGCCCTGTGCTGTTGCGGGGCCTTTGAAAGGAATTGAAGTTGTCGCGCCTCCCCGGTCAAGGCCAATACACGCTGTTTCTGATCCCGCCAGACCAGTGGCACAAGGTGCTGAATCATGGAAGTGATTCTCTTTTGTATCAAGTGCTCCTCAAGCACAGCATCACTATGCTCAGTCAAACTCTCCCAGCCTTTGAGATTGATAAACAGCATTGTCACCGAGGTTGTCATGATGACTGCCAACAATAGCATCGCTACCATAACTTCCAGCAACGTGAAGCCTCCACTGCGATGACCTGCCACATTCACGACCCCATCCACAACGGTCAAAACGATGCGTGGCCGTTTTGCAGCAACAGTTCGCTTAGGGTTTATCATATACAAGACCTATGCGTGTGAATGTCAGCCTTCTTTCACCACCAGGGGCTTCCCATGCGATAGCGAAGGTCTCTTCCACGGGCTGCAGAGGCACCGCCAATTTTTTCTCGACTGACCAGCCACTATAGGGCTGTCGCAGATAGTGCCATCTGAACCCACCCTGTTCGCTCCCCTGTTCATTCAGGTCGCTGTTGCTTCGATCGACAGCCATTTGATCCAACCTTGATTCGGCTATCTGGACAGCCTTGAGATAGTCAGTCGCAACCTGGTGGTTGCGCAGGGTTGTGGCGTTGATCCTGAGAATCACACTCATGGTCATGCTTAGAATGACAAACGCCACCAGCACCTCGATCAACGACATGCCTTCAGACTTGGTATGGGGCATTCGCTTTAAGCTCTTCGGGATCCAAGACCCGGACCCGGCTTGTCAGCCAGTCCACAGCAATGGCGAAGCGCTGTCCGCCGTTATCGAGAATCAATATACCTCCAGTCGAGCTGCCATCCGGAAAGAATTCGAATACCAGAATCGGGGCTCCATCTATCCCTATGGCAGGTTTATTCCGGGCAAATTTCAACCCATCGGGCAGGTGTCGTACTTCACCACTGTTGACATGATCACTTTGGTAGGCATTGTTGTGGAGGTCGAACTGCACCTTCGAGGGCACACCGGTAATGATTGCAGTCTGCTGGATATAACGAATCTCCTGGGCCAGATCCCGCGTAGCCGCCTTGAGTTTGAGCGAAGGGAATGCCCTCTCGAACAGTGGTGGTGTCAGACTGACCAGCATTGCCAATATCACCAGTGCCAACATTACTTCGATCAGGGTGAAACCCTTGCTGGATGTCAACTTGTCACTGAATATCGCGTTCATCCCTGCCTCACAATGCAACCAGTGAATTCACGCCCAGGATGGCAACCAGAATCGACATCACCACACCTGCGATGATCAAGCCCAACACCAGGATCATCACCGGTTCCACCAGACTCAATGCACGCTTGATCAGGGTCTGTGTCTCCTGGTCGAGGATCTCGGCGGTCTGCATCAACATCGGTTCCAGCTGTCCTGACTCCTCGCCTACCCGGATCATCTGCAAGGCGAACAGGGGGAACTGGGCATGCTCTGTGAGCGGATCGGCCAATCTTCGGCCTGATTTCAGCTGGTTTACGACCTGATCCATGCCATCGGCAATGACATGATTACTGATGGTATCTTTCACGATTGCCACTGATCTCAGCAATGGCACGCCATTCTCAAGCAAGGTGCCAAGGGTCCGGCAGAAACGGGCTGCTTCGACCTGCTTGATGATGGGACCGACGACAGGTAGCACAAGCAATCTGGCATGCCACCGCTTGGCGCTTACCCTGCGGCTCATCTGCCACCTGAAAAAGAAGATCAGGAGTATTATCGCCAAGGCCAATACCCAGCCGTAGTCCTGAAGAAATCCAGCGATACCCATGGTGATGCGTGTCGACATGGGAAGGGCCTGCCCCATGTCACTGAACAGCTCGCTGAATTGGGGTATCACATAGGTCAGCAGAATCAGAATCGAAGTAATCGCGACAAACAGCAGGATCGCGGGATAGATCAACGCGGATATCAGTGAACTACGCACCTCTTTGGCACGCTCCAAATGCATCGCCAATCGGGCCAGGACACTCTCCAGCGCACCACCGGATTCCCCCGCCCTTACCATCTGCACATAGAAATTATTGAACAGCCCACCCTCTTTCGCCAATGCATCGGCAAACGAATTACCGCTTTTCAGACTGTCCCGAATGCTGGTCAGATGCTGGCTGAACAGTGATTCCTCACCTGCGATGGAGGTAAGTATCGCCAGTGCGCCATCCAGGGGTTGCCCCGATTTCAGCAGTGTCGCCAATTCCCGGGTAAATGATGCGATCTGCTCAGCAGAGACCGATTTGCGCTGAAAGCTTCTGCGTGGTGCCCCTCGGTTCTTTTGCCGACTCTCCTCGACACGTATCGGCACCTGTCCATTGAGGTGGATCTGGTTAACGGCATGATCGCGGCTGACCGCCTGCAGCTCTCCCTCCACGACCTTGCCGTCTGCATCGACAGCCTTATATAGGAACGCGGCCATGCTCAGCTCTCCTGAGTGACTCGTAGCACCTCTTCAAGGGTGGTGATGCCCCGCATCACTTTTTGTACGCCATCCTCATACATGGTACGGGCACCCTCGCGTCTCGCGCACTCAGCCAACACGTTCTTATCCCCGCCCTGGAGGATCAGTGAGCGCAATCCTTCCGACAGCTCGATCATTTCAATGATTGCGCTACGACCTCGATAGCCGCTACCGCTGCAGTGTTCACAACCGACAGCCCGGTAAAGGGTGGCGCGGCCGGGGAATGATTCGAAACGCGCCGTCACTTCCGGCGGCGGATCGTAGGGCACCTTGCAATCGGGACAGAGATTTCGCACCAGACGCTGAGCTACAACGGCATTTACCGTTGAGGTCAACAGGAATGGCTCGATCCCCATGTCAATGAACCGGGTGATACTGCCCGCGGCATCATTGGTATGCAGCGAGGAGAGAACCAGGTGGCCGGTGAGGGCCGATTGCACGGCAATCTGGGCGGTCTCCTGATCACGAATCTCGCCAATCATAATGATATCCGGGTCCTGCCGCACGATCGAACGTAGCGCCGAACTGAAATCCAGGCCAATATTCGGTTTGACCTGGATCTGATTGACCCCTTCGATGTTGTATTCCACCGGATCCTCGACAGTCAGGATTTTTCTTTCCGGCCGATTGAGATAGTTGAGCGCGGCATAGAGGGAGGTGGTCTTACCGCTGCCGGTGGGTCCGGTCACCACCACGATGCCATGGGGACGATCCAGTATCTCCAAGAGCTGCTTCTCAATCGTGCTATCGAAACCGAGGCTGGCAAAGTCAAGATTGACATGATCCCGCTGCAGCAACCTGAGTACCATACTCTCACCATGCAGCGTCGGTACCGTGGAGACACGCATATCGAGAGTGGAACCGTGGACCCTGACCTTGAAGCGCCCATCCTGCGGGAGACGGCGTTCCGCGATATTGAGATTGGCCATGATTTTTATGCGCGAGATCAATGCCGGAGCCAGGCTGACGGAAGGTGTTTCGGTTTCCCGTAACAGTCCATCGACCCGGTAACGTACCTTCAGACTGCTTTCGAAAGGTTCGATATGGATATCGGATGCCTTCGTAGTGACCGCCCGCTGGATGATCTGATTGACCATCTTGATGACAGGCGCTTCACTGGCAAGCTCCTTGAGTTGCTCGACATCATCGAGCAGCAGTTGGTGCTCCATGCCCGCATCGTTTTCCCCAGCCTCTTCCCTCAGCTTTTCACTGAACAGGGTCTGGATCACCTCGTCGATTTCGGAGGCGATACCGATGGCCAACCTGATCTGTTTGCCGCTGATCAGTTCCAGCGCATCGATGACATACCGGTCAGTGGGATCGACCATGATCGCCACCAGATGGTCCTCCTGCTCCTCATAGACAATCAGGCGATGTTCCTTGAGGAAATTGGAAGAGATATTGTCGCTGATATGGGAAAGATCGGGATAGGCCTTTGCCACGATGAGGGGTACTTCACACAGAGTCGACAGAGTGATGGCAAGATCCCGGTCCGAGATCAGCCCCAGCTGTAACAGGATGGTGCCGATCGACTGGTCACTCTGCTGGTTGTCTCTCAGACGAACTGCGCGCTCGGCATCGGCGGTACTGAGTCGTCCACCCTCCACCAGGGCGACGCATAGCGGGTACTCCATATAGCTGAGTGTACCGGTATCATCCTCAGGGGAGAGATTCTCCTTGGCTATCGGGCTAATCTCCTGTCTCACAACGCATGACCTCTCAGGTGGCTGGTTGGACTACATATGCCTGTCGGTCAGTGCCGTTCAGCACTGCCACGTAGAAAAAGCATGAGTCACCAGTTCTTTGTCGATTACTTGCTGGATGCCCGACGCCGTTGAAAGTCATCATGAAACAGGGTGGCGTCGCGTATCTTTTCTCGTAGTTCCTGAGATATATCGTAGGCCTCTTGCGGGTTCCGTACCACCTTTGGTGTCAATGTCACGATCAACTCGGTGCGGCTTATGTCCTTGGTGGTGCTGCCGAAGAGGTTGCCGACGATGGGGAGATGCATCAAACCGGGGATCCCCGTTTTGCCGCCTGAGCTGCTTTCACGAATCAAACCACCCAGCACAACAGTCTGCCCATCGTGAACGATGACGGTGCTCTCGATGGTACGCTGGGAAATTGAGACATTGCCACCGCCGCCAATGGCCGGGGCGGTACCGGGGGTACTGACCTCCTGGCTGACCTCCAAAGTCACCATGCCCCCTTCGTTGATGCGCGGCGTGACCTGCAACAGGGTACCCGTATCGCGGAACTGCACCTCTGAAACAATGGGGGCATCCGGATCGGTAGTACTCTGTGACGAACGAGTCACAATGGGTATCTGGTCACCCACCCGGAAGCTCGCTGTCTGGTTGTCTATCACCATGATCTGGGGTGCGGAGAGAAACTTCACTGAGGATTCGTTCTCCAGAATATCGAAGAAGACCTTCAGATCGTTGGCGCTATTGAACAGTCCAAGTGAAAAACCGTCGCCACCCGAGACATCCCCGGGCAGACTCCCCAATGCGCCTTTATAAGGACGCCCGCTCCCTGTGGAACCATTGAAGAACCAACGTACGCCATAGCTCAGGTTATCGCTCAATTGCACCTCGGCAATGGTCGCTTCGATGAGCACCTGCTTGGGCGAAACATCCAGACGGCTGATCGTCGCCTTGATTTTCTGATAGTCCTTCGGGCTCGCCATCACCAGGATGGCATTGTTATCCGGATCGGCAATGATGGTCGCCGTGGCATCCGATCCTTCTTGCGGCATCTGTCTAGACATACTGGCGCTTGCTACCGCTGCCGTAGCTGCTGCAGGCTGATCCCTGGTGAGAACAGCCTCACTGTCGGCATTACTGTTCTTCAGATCGATCCCGGTCGTTGTGGGAGCGCGCACATTCGAGCGTAATAGCGGGTCACTGCTGCTCAATCCCACACTTGAGGAAGGTGCTGAAACCTCATTACCGAATATATTCTGCAGAATGGCGGCTATATTCTCCGCTTTTCCGTTTTTCAGATGATAGACGTATAGCCGGCGGTCAGGAGATTTATCACTGCCCTGGTCAAACTGGCTGATCAACCTGCGCACATCCTTGATATATCTGGGTTGCTGACTGATCACCATGACCGCATTCAGGCGATCGATGGGAATCAGCTTGATCATTCCAGCCAATGGCGACCCATCGCCATCTCCAACCAGATGCTTGAGTTCTTCGGTAATGGTTTTGGCGTCAGTGGCCTTCAGCGGTATCAGCGCAAATGACATACCACTGAGCCAATCCACATCAAACATTTCGATGGTCTGCAACAGATTGTTGATCTGTTGATAGGAGCCTGTAAGGATTAACAGATTCCTGCCTTTGTCCACCCGAATCTGCTCTGCCGGAGAGGCAAAGCTTTCCAAAACCTTCTTCATTTCAACGGCTGTGATGTACCTCAATGGTACGATCTGTACACCCTGACCCGCTTTCATCTTCGCCTTACCCTGACCAACCGAGGGTTTCAGGGCCATACTCTTCAGATCAGCCGCAGGCAGAATCTTATAGAGTGCGCCGTTACGCACCATCACGGCACCGTTCATCTGCAGAATGGTCTCAAGAATCGGCAATACCGCATCGGTGCTGACCGGGTAGGTCGTATGGATGGTTACCTGACCCTGTACCTTGTCATCGATCAGATAGTTTTCCCGCAGTATCTCCTCGAAGACCACCTTGACCACTTCGCGCAGATCCACTGCCTCAAAGTTGAGTGTTATGTCGCCACGCGCCGGTTGAGTCTTTTTCTTACCCGACTCTCCAGGTTTAATGAATCTACCGCTACCCTCACGAACAAAGAACTCCGGTTCCTTCACTGCCTGTTGCGAGAGTACCAGCTCCTGTTCATCATCGCCGCCGGAGGTCGTGATTGACGGTCTCTCTGCTGGATAGGGAGCAATCAGTCTGCCAGCATCTGATTGGTTGATTTCGGGTTGCTGGGCGCATGATACCAACAATATGGACAATACCATTGGCATTAACCGAGCCAGCAGATTGGGTTCACTCTTGCTCATCTGATTTCCAGTAGTTCCACAAAACTTCCATATCCTGATCGAGGCACATAGGACTGAATATGGCTTCATACAATAACAGCAGATTTACAAGATTAATGAGATTGATGGGAGGATGTATTTCCGCATGGGGTGATTTCATACCTTTAATGCATAAAAACCCTACCACGGGTTCTACTGTCTCTATCACCCAGCCTCCAGATCATGCTCAAAGTGCATGAACTACCTGTTAAATGAATAGGATAATCAATCCTATAGTGGCCAAATCAGCTTTCCATGAAGCGTTTTAAGTGTGTATGTTCTATGTTTCCGACATAAAAATTATTTAGGATTTTACTGCCTCAACTGTTCAGTCATGGTAGTAACATACCTAATCAACAGGTAGTAGTAACACGCATTAAAGTATGAGGTATTAAGGAATATAGTTGATAATCAGATGATTTTATTCATATTTTACCCATCGATTCCCATACTGGGGAAATAAACGCGCCGTCAGGCGACTGGCAAAGATGCTTAAGCGATTATTCACTGCCGTAATCTTGGCGGGATTGTTCTATCAACCCGTGCTGAATGGTGCCGCAGGATTAACCGCCGATGTTGATAAACTTGTGGCACAGGTTGATCTCACATCCCGTGTCCCGGTCATTGTAAAATTCAAAAAAAACATCAATATCGATGACTTGCGTAGATTTATTAACAAAAAACATCAATATGAGCCGGCAGTCACTAAGTCACAGTCGAGGCTAAAGAAGCAATTACGCAGAAGGCTGTTGACCGGCCTGCAGGACCAGCTCATCAAGCCAAAGGCAAAACTCGCCAAAATATTGCGTGATCACGGTGTAAAAACACGCCTGAAATCACTTTGGGTCATCAACGCTGTCGCCTTGGACCTGCCAGCCAATCTGGTGGATAAGATCGCCGCCATGCCCGAGGTGGAACGGATCACAGTCGATATGCAGTTGACCATGAGTGATGACAGTGTCGAGGGTCTGACGACAGATCCGTTGTGGAATCTCATCAACATCAACACCGAACAACTCTGGCAGCAGGGGATCGATGGCGATGGTGTCACTGTCGCCATCATGGACTCCGGCGTTGAGCTTAACCACCCGGATCTTATCGAAAAATGGCGCGGCGGGGCTAACAGTTGGTTCGACCCTTATCAGCAGAATGAACTACCCGCCGATACGGTGGGCCATGGCACGCAGGCACTTGGCATCATACTGGGGGGTGATGAGAGCGGTTTTCAAATCGGCATGGCGCCTGAGGCCAAATGGATAGCGGCAAAGATCTTCGACAACGCCAATGAGTCAACGCTGAGCGCGATTCATGAGTCGTTTCAATGGCTGCTCGATCCGGACGGTGACCCACTGACCGATGACGCCCCCGACCTGGTCAACAATTCTTGGGGCTTTTCCACAACCATCAATGAGTGTTTCCAGGAATTCAGTGAAGACATCAAGCTGCTGCGGGAAGCCGGGATTGGTGTCGTGTTCTCCGCCGGCAACTTCGGTCCATCCACTGAATCCAGTATCAGTCCAGCCAACGATCCAGGTGCGCTCTCCGTTGGATCGGTGGATCAGTCCAACGAGATAGAACTGCTCAGCAGCCGTGGGCCAGGCGCCTGTGACGGCGGCGTTTTCCCCAAGCTGGCTGCACCCGGCAGCCTGATCTTTACCGCAGACCTGCTGCCCAACGCCTATAACATTGTCTCCGGCACTTCATTCGCCGCACCCCATGTAACCGGAGCCATGGCACTGCTTAAAAGTGCGTTTCCCGATGCCGCACTTTCCCAGATCGAAACCGCACTCTATGACTCTGCTGTCGATTTGGGCGAGGCAGGTACAGATGATAGCTTCGGTTACGGCCTGCTGGACGTAGCTGCGGCACATGCACTCCTCGAGAGCAACTTCGGATCCAATGAAAACAGCCGGATCGAGTTCAATGAATCACTCTTTTCCGTGGATGAGAATACACAGAAACTGATAGTCACTGTCAGGCGTTCAGGCGGGAGCAAAGGAGAGGCCAGCGTCGACTACACCACGATTGAAGACGAGGCAAGGCAGGGCCGTGACTATGCCATCAGCAAGGGCACACTGCAATTCAATGACGGAGAAACGCTACGCAGTTTCGAGATATTCATCCATGATGATGACCTGGATGAAGAGAATGAATCGTTCTACGTCGCACTATCCAATGTGGATGGCAATGCCACGCTTGGAGAGGAGTTGGAGGCAGAGGTCATTATTCTGGACAATGACGGTACAGGGGCCATTTCATTTGGCGCTGTCGCATATGCCGTCAACGAATCGAAACAGCAGGCAATCATCGATCTGATTCGCACGGGAGGCAGCACAGGTATTGTTGATGTGGAGTATCAGCTACTGGCGAAAAGCGCTGCTGCCGATATCGATTTTATTGCCGATAGCGAGACGATACGCTTCCAATCGGGAGAGACGCAGAAGGAGATACATGTCGAATTGGTCGATGACACTCTGCATGAAGACAATGAGACCTTTCAGATTCTACTTACAGCAGTCAGCGAGGACACATCGATAGCAGAACCTGCCTCCACCACGGTCACAATTCTCGATGATGATCCGGATATTGAGACTGTTTCGATCTATCTGGATGCGGTCAGTTATGAAGTCAATGAGTCGAGCAATCGAGTCATCTTGACAGTGATTCGATCGGGTGACCTTGAGGCCAGCGCATCTGTCAAATATAAGACTATCGACGGTTCAGCCATAAAGGATAGTGACTACGTTGGCACCAGCGGCACCCTGACATTTCCGGCCGGAGTGACGCGTCGAACTATTTCGATTGAGATAATTAACGATGGTCTATACGAGGAGGAGAGCAGTTTTACACTGATACTCTCCGATGCAAGCGGCAATGCCGCAATCAGCACGCCATCTGCTGCGATTGTCAGAATTATAGATGATGACGCCCTGCCCTTCGTCTCAATTCACTCATCTCCAAGCCATAGCAGCGGCGGACTCCCTTCCCGTTTTTCCAGCAATAGAGAGACGTTGGAACAGGATTCCACACAAAATCAGTCTCGCAATCGTAGGGACCGAGGTTCAACCCTCAAGATCTTCGATCTTTCACTACGTGGTTATGACAGTAGCGCCTTGTTGGACAGACTTGGCCTGCAAGCGCCAGAGGTGTCTGCGACAACTCAACCAAGGGACGGCGACGCCGAAAAGCATGTGGAAGATAACAAGAAATCAGAATGCGGTGGCTCTGCCATCTCTGCCGATCCGGGGGCCTGTGGCTCCGACAATGAGAAAGAAACTGTTACACCGACAGACTCCAAGGATGTCCAAACGGTACCAGAATTCCCAGAAGTGGATGCGGATGGTACAACCGGCGATGCTGCTCCTCAAGCAACGAGTGACGCCCCTCTTAGGGAACAGCTCTGAATCTTCTCCATCACAGTGACTTCGTATCCTTACCAGTCACTCAGAAAGCCCATATGGATTTCACCTCAATCGTATCGTCGTACTTGGGCATTCTCGAGAACTCTCCACCAGAGAGAATCGTTCGCTCCTCCATCGTGGTTAAATAGTCAGGCAACTCTTCTCTGTAAAGAATATCAATCTTTTTACTGGTAATCACAACCCTCATAGAGAGGCCGCCTAAAACCCGATCGAACCTAATCTGCACCTTGGCAGTCAGTTTTTGCTCAAAACAAATGGCATGTAATATGTCTTTAACCAGACGATACAGGATTGACTTACGTTCTAGTGAGATATCAGCTTCCTCAAGTGCGAAAACAATCTCAATCTCAAGACCTGATGTCTCGGTGTGACACTCTGAAACCACTGAATTGAGTGCAGCCTTGAGACCGAAATCGTCGAGACTCGGTGGGCGCAGATCGATAGCAACCGCCCTGATTTTATGAGCTGCATTCTGCAGCATCGGCACGATTTCCGTGGAGAGTTGATTGACTTCGCCCTCCTTTTTCTGCTGATTAAGACTCAGTATATATTTTTCCAGCTGCATCTTGACACCGGACAGGGTCTGAACCACGTCTTCATGGAGATCAAAGGCTATGCGTTTTTTCTCATCCTCCTGGGCATTGATCATCTTGGCAGTGAGAAATTCGAGCAGCACCTTCTTTTCTCTTGTGATTCGATTCTGGTCTTCAATGATGCGTTCAGATCGTTTGATGTGCATCAGCAAGAAAGTGTAGAGGAACAGCATCAACAACAACGTCGTCAACATCAGAACAATGATTGTCCTCATAGCATGACTGACATAGCCGCTGATGTCGTAATAAATCTCCATAACACCCAATACTGGCGAATTTTCATCTACCCGTATCGGCACATATGTCTGTACCAGGTTTACGTCCCTGTCATTGTTATTGAAGATAGTGAAACTATCACGATAGTTTAAGACGGTTCTCGGATAACCCGCTATCGCCGTCTTGAAACCATCGTTATCCTCATCTTCTTCAGTGTAGGCTGAAGGATTGGATGAGTAAGCGACTCGTCCCTTCACATCGTACAGCTTTATCCTGTCAACATTGGTATCCTTTATCATTTTTCGTATCGCACGCGCAAGCAATGGGTCGAATGGCATCTCACCCGGTTTCTTTTTATTTAGCTTGATAAGATTCAGATACATCACAAAATGATCATTAAGCGCATACTCAGTCGCAATAGTCAGCGACTCGTTGCTCTGTTTTGCAGAGTCTTGAATGATGCGTGATGATTCGTAGCGAAACAGGAGAAGAATAATAATGGCTATCAGGATGATGGCAATGAAACTTGTGATACCGTAGCGCCTGGCGAGCTGATAATCGTGGCCATACTCATTGGTATTTGCTGGAGTGTTTTTGTCTAGGTCCGACACCAATATTCTCCGACAAGATTATATTGCTTGCCTAACGAGCCATTACGGCGCAACCCACTCGGTAATATTCCGTATTCCTCCTCTACCGTCCAGTTTTGCGATGTAGTAACCCCGGGATACGAACCGCTGATCTGGTGCCATACTTACTCTTGGATATATCGAAGTATAGGGCAGATCGTCAATCATGTGCTCGATTTTTTCGATAAAGTAGTCTCGATAGAAATAACCACGGATATGTTTCACGGCATCTCCAACCACCTTTAATGCAAAATAGGCATTCGCTTGAATCTCTTTTTCATTAGGGTCGTAGATTCTCTTAGCCCTAAACCAGCCTGTTGAGCGCATCAGCAGCTTGTTTGTCTTATCAGGCATTTCTGATGTATGAACAAACACAAGAGAATTCACTAAATCATTCGGTATGCGGCTACTGTCATGGCCGTAATGCAAGGTCGAGAGTATTATCGGTGGGCTATTTTTCTGCTGGCTCACTCCATCAATAAGCTGGTCGGACTTTTCCTGGTCGAGCCATAAAACAACGGCACGCTCACCATCCATTTCAGGTAGCAACCGCGAAGAATCGTTCGTATCCCCGACTACAACGTCATCTACCACAAGACCGTTTTTTTTCAGTTCGTTACGAAGTGAATCAGCACTCACCACGCTTAATTGAGATGATTTATCGATAAACTGGATAACGCTTTTCACGGAAAGGATTTTAGTAATATAGGATGCAACCGCTTCAGCCTCATGGACTGCACCCTTGGTCAGATATATGGTGTAGAAATCAGTTTCATCGACTACAGGTAAAGATGTGGTGGGGAAGAGACATGGAATAGTCTCGCGTTCACAAAACTCATGAACAAGTTCCCACCCTGATGGAACAATTCCATTGATCAAAGCAAATATTGGTTGTTTTTGATAGTAATCAGCCAGCTGGGCGGGCCAACTCTCTTTTTCACCCCTCAACTCCCAAGTATGAATTTGCCATTTTCGATATGGCTTGAACAACCACTCCTTGTGCCATGGAGCATTCTTCGCCCTTTTGCTTTCATATCTTGTTTCGATATTCTTTTGTAAGACATACTGCTCCATAACATCTTGCAGCGCCTTATTCTCCTCCATGCTGTTTGACGATAATACGATTGTTGCAAAATGTATTGTATCTTCGGTAACACCTGGTGACGCTGTTTGGGACAGCGTGTCGAGATACACCATCAAGCCATCCAGCGTCTCGTCATCAATATCGTACCTTGGCATAAACGGATCCAACGGTTTACCATTGGCATCTATACCGTCCCTGATTGCCGCCATCAGAGTTTCCCTCGTATAACCTTCACGGAACACAGGAGGCTCCGGGGGCTTGCTAACCGGTATTTTTAACGGTTTGAACAGCACATTCCCGGCAACAGCCGGTACAACCTGCTGGCCTTCCGTTGATCCCATGCCGCTCTTCCTGTGGCAGGTTTCACATATCAACTGATCACCTTCTACCGCAATGTCTCCCTGGATTGTGGCTTTCACCAGCTTGCCATTTGGTTGAAGTCCTTCAGTGTAGAACTGTTTTCCTAATGTATAGGCACGCGAGTCGATATCCGCGTCATTCATGGACAGTGTAGAATAGAGGCTGGCTGTGATAAAGAGACTGAGGTAAGCAAGCCGCTTAATGTTTATTTTCATTACTTTCCTGCTGTAATTGTTTTACGGTATTCCTTTACGATATCTTCTGCGCTTGCAAGCCCGCTTATTCTGACCCAGGATTGTTCGTTTTGTTTACGTATGAGAGTAATAGGTTCGTGGTTCATTTTTGAGCCACGAAAGATATCGAACGCTTTTTCAACCTTCACGACGTCGTTATACGTACCGGTGTAGAACTGCCACTGGTTACCCGCTTTGAACTTCTGGGCATATTTCATCAGTTGCTCTGGCGTATCATAGTCTGGATCGATGGTAATCGAGATCATCGAAATGGAATCACTCTCATCACCCAAAATCTCTTGAACTTGATGAAAACTTGCGGATAACACAGGACAGATCGTGGTGCAGGTCGTGAAGATGAAATTCAACATCACCGGCTTATCCGTATCCAGCAATTCCGGGAGACGTCCTTTTTCACCACGATGGGAAATCAGCTGCACATCGGGAATCGTATAGTCAGCTGTATGCAGCTGATAATCATTGCTCATCATCATCCTTCTATGGTGGGCATGCTCATCGTGTCCTTGATCACCCGAACTGGCCAGCATTTCAAAGCGTTCACCCAGGGTTTTGCTTTTTCCCGGCCGCGTGATGCAATCCAGTTTGAAGGGAGGGATAAAGCCCTCTCCCGTTTCGGCTCGTTTTGCAATACTTGGCAGTTCATCAGCATGAGTGGTGAACGAGATCAACGATATCATCGGGAGCAGTAATACCGCCGGCATGATTCGTTTGTACCACTGTAGTGTTGCTGTATCCCGCACATCGTTAAACATTGTGACTGCTCCACAAATCGGTAATTAACCGCCGGTATTACTTATTCCTGCCTGAACATGCCGCGCAAACACGGAATCCCCGTACCCGAAGGTAGAATATTGCACACAGCATCAAAAACATCAGAAATGATCCCATGCTGCCACCACCGCCGCCACCGCCACCGCCTGAATCTGATTCATCATCAATGATTGTCAGGGTTAAAGTGCCGCTGTTACTATCAATGACAGCCGTACCAATGGCATTGGCCAGTGCAAAAGTAATCGTTCTGTTCCCATCTGTGACAGTATTGTCCAGAATTTCGACAGTGATGGTCTTCTCTGTCTCACCATTGGCAAACCGCACGGTTCCGGTGGTTACGTTGTAGTCTGTACCCGCAACTGCATCACTTGAGCTTGCTGATAAATCAACCGAAATTTCACCGCTTACCGTTACACTGCGTGTGATGGTGATATTCACACTGCCTGCAGTTTCATTGGCAGACAGGGAACCTGTCGAAAAACCCAGTATCGCAGAGGCGGTCTGTGCCTCGTCGTCCGATATAGTGATAAAGGACTCACTCAAGGCACCCAGTACTGCCCCACCCTGTACATTGGCGAGTACCAAACGGATACGCTCGTCCTGTTCCAACAGACTGTCATCGACAATTGTGACCTCGAATGTTTTGCTACCCGACTCACCATTGGCAAAGTTTACGGTACCCGTAGCAAAAACATAATCGGACGATGCCGTGGCGCTGTCATCCAGCGTTGCATAATCAACAGAGATTGCACCGCTCGTACCACCACTCCGGGTTACTGTAACGGTAATACTGGTGCCGGTTTCATCAACGCTGTAACTATTAGTCGAAAAGTCGAGTGCACCCGCTGCGGGTGGATCGTCGTCATCGGCAATCGTGATAACAGATGATGCTGGGTCACCGAGCGTTACCCCAAATGGGTCTGAGAGCTGAAGACTCAGGTTTTCGGTTCCTTCAAAAAAGGCATCATCATTGATAAAAATCTCGAAACTCTGTGAAACCTCACCGTCAGCGAATGCCAGAGTGCCACTAGCCACAGCATAGTCCGCACCTGCAATCGCTGTACCATCGCTGGTGATATAGTTGACCTGTGCAGCACCCGTACTGCCACCTTGACGCTCTACGCTCACGGTGATACTGCCATCCAACTCATCTGCAAAATATTCACTCGCGGTGAAGACCAGGGCACCCGTAGCGGGAGCCGATTCATTATCGAGGATGGTCAGTTGTGCTGTGTCTGCCGAACCGGTCACAGCGCCTCCGGTAGGATTGCTTAAAACAAGCGAAACAGTTTCATCACCTTCGTAGATCGCATCGTCCAAGATCGCAACCTGGAAACTGACACTGGTGACGCCAGCGGCGAAATTGATAGTGCCACTGGCCGATGTGTAGTCGCTACCGGCTGTGGCAGTCCCATCCACAGTGGCGTAATCAACGTTGACCGATCCGCTACTGCCGCCACTCCGGGAAACCGTAATGCTGGCTGTCGAACCACCCTCTGTCAGCTGGTAACTTGTCTGGTCGAACTGAAGGCTCCCGGCCGCGGGGACCGGATCATTGTCTTCGATTGTGACTGTCGTGGATGAAGTGGTTCCCAGTACCGCACCATTTGTGGGAGAGCTGAGAGTCACCAGTAAGGTTTCGTCATTTTCGTAGCTACTGTCGTCTACGATGGGTATGCGGCAGTTTTGAATAACCTCGCCATTGGCAAAACTTACCGTATTCTGCGTTGCCGTATAGTCATTGCCGGCGGTGGCACTGGAATCGGAGGTCGTACAGACGACACTTACAGCCCCCATGCTGCCGCTAATTCGAACGACCGGTAACGCTATCTCCGAGCCGTTCTCGGCGACACTATAGGTAGATCCGCTGAACTGGATACTCCCCATGGCCGGTGACGCTTCGTTGTCAATAATGGAGACTTCGGCAATATCGCGATCACCCAGCATCACTGAGACCGGATTGCTTAAATTGAGAACAATCGACTCCGTACCCTCTTGCAGGGCGTCGTCTGTAATGGCGATATCAAAAGTGCCGCTAACCTGGCCGTCAATGAATGCCAAAGTACCGGAAGTAGCGTTGTAGTCGCTGCCACCGGTCGCCGTGCCGTCACTGATCGCATAATCGATTGTACCGCTTCCTTCGCTGCCTCCACTACGTTGTATCGTGACTGACAGCGTACCGGCATCTTCGTTCACGCGATAACTGCTGCCACTGAACTCGACGCTTCCTGCAGGGCGCGAGTCATTCTCGACAATAGTCAGGGTGGCATTATTCAGGACACCGACATCGGTTCCGGTGAGCAACAGCCCTACTGTCTCATCGCCCTCGAAGACGGCATCATCCAGTATGTTTATGGTGATCTGTTTACTCGTCTCCCCATCGGCGAAGTCAAGTGTACCTGAAACTGCTGTAAAGTCCTGATCGGCTGTCGCAGTGCCGTCAGCCGTGGTTGCGTAATCTATGGACAGCGCACCTGTTGTTCCGCCGCTGCGGCTCACCGTGACGGCAACTGACCCCGCATTCTCATTGACCGAATAGTTAGCACTGCTGAATTGCAGGTCCTGACCGGGAAAAGCGCCGGCTTGGGCTGCAATGGTAAAGTCATCCGAAAAGAAGGTCTTGACTTCATTGCCTACTTCATCGGCTGTTTCCACCAACAGTGTGCTGAATCCTCCATCGTCGATAAAACCGAGAAACTTCCAATCGAAGACTGTGGCTTGCGCACCTGTAAAATCGACCACATCGCCATTCGTGGTGAATGCGAGTTTTGCACCATTGGAACTTCTGAACCATCCGCCGACACCATACAGAGTAATGCCATTGGCCGTCAGGGTGATCTTATCGGGAGTCAGATGGGTGCTCGTATCGTCAACGGCGAACATCAGATATTCACCCTCATGCACATCACCACCGCCCATACTGGTTTGGATGCCTGCAACACCGGTTGAACTGGCCCCCCATGTCAGGTTCTGGTTGGTCACACTGAACACTGTTGTATTACGTGAACTCGTCCAGGCATCACCTTCAAAGCTTTCACCGGTTAAATCCACCGTGACAGACTGCAGGGCAGCCAGGTCCTGAATGTACTGCGCCTCTGCGTTTGCGTCGCAGCAGTAGACAGTGACCGCCGCATTGCTCTGCAGCGACACTCCTGCCATAAGCAGGGTTAGAAGGCGAAGGAGAGATTTAATATTATGCATAAGGACATCTCATGGTGGAATTAGTGAACGATTAAATGCTCGGCCTTGAAGTCGCCGATAACCATGGTCACTTTCTCACCTGACTTCACATGGGCATCCGGATTCCCGAATACCATATAGTATGTTTTGTTAGGCTTGATGTTCTGGCCCCGATTGGTCGTTCTGAACGCGCCCACCTTGGCCGCCATGGGTATTGGTAGTTTAGCATTGGAACGCTCAACCACCAGGTGTGGTTTGACCCTCTGATCGAAAAAATTCTTTGATTTCTCCACATTCAAAACACGAAATCGAAAATCGATCATGTAGCCTGCGGCAGTCAATCTCAAGCTAATCAACCTGATACCCCACTTGTCGGCGATCTCATTCGCCAGATCAGCGGAAACCATTTCAGGCTGAATGATCTTTTGCGCCACGGGTGGTTTCCATTTTGCGACAGCTGTTTGTCCGGCTGCCTTATTCGGCAACATTTTTTCGGCACCGTTGGCTATCGCAGAAGTCAGGATAAACAGAATAATGAGGCACAGTAACAACACGAAAATCAAAATAATCGGGTTGCCCTGGGGTAACAACTCTTCATCCCGTGTTTGAGCGCTGCTTTGTCTCTCGTCAACTTTCATAGGCTATTGTTTCTAAGTGTAAAAACAAGAAAACCGCCACACCCCGGGGATGGGGTGTGGCGGTTATTACTCAGTTAGGGTTGAACATGAATCGGTACATTGTCATAGGTATAGATGATAGTACCACCATTTCCATCGTCCACATGGGCTTCGATGCGCAACCTGTCGTTGGCCTGATCGATATCACCGCGTGGTCCGGTGCTGCCGACGTTATCGATGTGGATTCTCCAGTTGTCCACATTGTAGACCGTGCCCATATCATTATTCGGGTTGATGTCAGCCGGTGTATTGATCGGAATAGGATCGGTGACACCCTGCCTGATGATGTAGGCGAAGATAGAACTGCCCGGCGGAATCACCGTGGGATCGACATTACCGGTGATACGCCAGTCGTCGTTGTCCGGATTTCCGGCGAGACCGCCATCTTCCCGCAGATTGAACTCCGACTTCTTCACGCCGAGATAGCGTACCAGGCTGACCTGGGCGACATTACTGGTGTTGCCACCATCATTGGTGAACTGATACTCCAGTGTACCGATGGTGCCCATTGCCATATCCTCGATTACCAGAGTGACTTCACCCGATGCCGCAATCTCAGGAGAGAGATTATCAGGATCATTCACTTCGGTAGCAGTCGGATTGGTTCCGGTTCCCAGATCGTTATCCAGTGCGCTGGCCGTGACATAAGTGGTACTGACCAATTCACCGTTTTCTGCGGTGAGTTCTGTCACCGAGGGCGCATTGAGGATAAAGGTATCGTTGACTGCCGTGGCCGTGGTTTGCGGATTGACCGTGATGTTGACGCTAACCGCGGCACTGTCCACCAGACCGTCATTGGCGACATAGCTGAAGGTATCCGAACCGTCCACGGTACCCGGATCACAAACACCCGTCAGTGTGCTGTTCCAGCCAATCTGAGGCTCGTAAGTAAAGGAGCCGTCCGAGTTCAGCGTCAGGGTACCGCAGCTAGGACCACTACCGGCCACCAGACTCGCTGTAAGGACCTGGCCATCCACATCCGTGTCGTTAACCAACACACCGGGAGCGGCTTCATTGAGGATGCTGCTTTCGGTCATGCTGTAACTGTCTGCAACAGCCACGGGCGCCTCATTGCCAACCGTGATGGTCACCGTGGCCGGTAGACTCTCGTTGGGGGTAGGCACACTGTCATCGCTGGCGATGTAAGTGAAGGTATCCGCACCGGAGAATCCTGCAGGTGGCGTATAAGTGAAAGAGCCGTCTGCATTCAACACCACGGTGCCGCCTTCGGTAGTTGTACCGGGCGGTGTGGGACCGTCAAAGGCTGCGGTCATCGGCTGCCCCTGCGGTTCGGTATCGTTCGACAGGACACCCTGATCGACCGCAACGACCAACTCAGTATCCACAATGGCCATATAGTTGTCGTCGATGACCTCAGGCGCCTCGGTACTCACAGGATCAACAGTGATGGTAACGGTTCCTGTAATCTTGTCGTCATACGCTGTAACACCCGTCTGGTTGCCGACTGTGTTTATATCGTCGAGGACTACATAGTCAAAAGTAACCTCGACTGAGTCAGGACCCGGTACACCGTCTGTAGGTGGTGTAAAGGTACATTCACCGTTCGATGCGCATACAAGCGTTCCCTGTGTCGCAGGATCTAAATCGGTTACAGGATCAAATGGAGGCGAATACGAGAAGTTCAGTACATCACCCGGCTCAGCATTGACTGCGCCATCCAAGGCGTTGAAAAGCAACTCAGTCGCGGCATCCGTCACTAAAGTATGGTCAGCCGCTGTGGGTGCCTCATTGCGCAGATAATCCAGGGTGACAGTTGCCAAACCGCTCGTCAGACTCCCGTCAGTCACATCGTAATCAAAATTGGTGGAAGCAATGGTTGCTGGTGTTGCATGGAAGGTCTCGGTACCGCCAGCAGGTCCTGTGTAGCCGTACTCTACCGAACAAGATGTATCGCCAGCATTACAGAACGCATCGATGGTTATCGCAACGTCGCCGTATTGCTGGTTAGGCGTTAGGGTAGACGCAAGGGTCAGCGGATCATTATTGATGTCACTGTCGTTGGCAATGACATCCAAGAGAAATGCAACAGGTGTCGCTTCAGTATCACTGCTCAGGAGTTCAGGGTATTCAACGGTAAACTGATCAGCCACGGCCACCGGCGCCTGGTTGGTGCCGGGTGCAACACCCAATTTCCTGAACATGCCGCCGACGGTATCCTCAGCGCCCGTGGTTTCGTTGGCGGTGGGGTTGGTCATATAACCGTTGCCGTCATAGATGGAATAGATCCCCTGCACAGCCGGAGTGACAATCACATCCTTCGTCTTCAGCGGCGGCAAGCCGATCGAGTACTGCTCAATGGGTGCGGCCGTTTCAGCAGCCGCGGCGCCGCTCACGCCGGCCTGCCACATATACTGCATGCCGTCCTCACCATGGATTGCGCCGTAGAGCCCCTGGAAGACCGGGACATGATTTTCGGTTGCCGCACTGGCGAAACGAATCAGATTGCTCTGATTGACATCGATACCGGTAATAGTATTGGTACCCACGGCGTTAATCGTCCCGCTCGGATCATAGGGCTCGCCATTGATCAGGAACCAGGTGGGATGACGCTCGATAGCCGTTTCCAATGGCGGATATGCAGCGTATGCCGGATCGTACGGTGCCACCACTGATTTATTGAAGTCAGGATCGATATCGCTGTAGAAGAGCGTGGTATCGCTGGTGTACGCGACGCCGGGATAGACCTCGCCAGAAACGGAGTCACGTGTGACCATGCCATAGAGCCCCATGTAGAGCTGCTTTTGGGGATGTGTGCCGGTGTGGTAAATGAAACTGCCCGTATTCGTAATAGGATTGTTCCGGTTACTGTTCCAGATATATGCCCGTCTACCGCCGTTGCGATTCGCTTCACGACCATAAGAGCGCATCTTCAAGGTTGTATCGCCGGCTGGGCGTCCCCCGGTAATGGCATTCCCACCGAACGGACCATCCCAAGTGGGACCGTTATCGGCCGCTGAGTAAGGCAACTCCTGCCCTGGGATCACGATGGATGACGGCTCAGGCAACGTATTAGTCAAAAAAATCCGCAGTGCCGTATCGGTCGGCGGAATATCCAACCTCGGGCCCGGTGCCACAGGATCAGGCAGATTGTCGACACAGGTACGTCGCGCAGCCGCTGGCGTTGTTTCATAACAATCACCTCTGCCGGAACTATCGTTATCCGGATCGATCACATACCCCCACATGGGAACAACACTTCCATCCGGCATAGTCTTGGAGTACGCCTTTGTGGCCAGGGTGTAGTCGATAGCACCTGCTTGTCCGGCTGCCATGGCCAATGCACAGGCGGCGACGATGGGTTTGATTCTAAGCTTCATGATTTTTGACCTTTTCATGTTCGTGCCCTCCCACGCTTATTCGATGGGTGTGCCGGGAGGCACAATAACCACGGAGCCCAAGCTGCCGCCGGGGAAGATATCGAATGTGGTCAGCTCCTTTTCCGCATGTGAGTGCCACACCAGAAAGTAGCCGCCAAAGGGATTCAGACCACCTTCACCGGGAGGCAGATCACCTGTATCGCCGAGGAATGGGCTACCACTCCACCAGCCACCGAGTGAAAGATCGCCCACACCTGGCAGCGTGACCGGCAACGGTTTGCCATGATCGGCACAATATTCGTGATCATAGGTGGAGCCGGACTCAACATCGCCAAATCCGTCATTGTCCGTATCGATACAGACATGGCCGGTATCATGTCCATAGATATCCCAATTCAGTCCCTTGCCGGTCCAGGTCCAGAGTGCATCAACAGTCTGTTTCGGCGCTGAGTTGATAGTATTGTCGGAACGTCCCAGGTCGGAAACGATGCCGTCTGAACTCAACATCTTCCCATCGCGACCGATAAAGGTGAGGTTCTCGCCATGGTAGTGCATGGGGTGGGAATCGTGTCCCGCATTGATATTACGCACCAATACCATGTCACCCGGTTGAGCTATTGCGAGTGCCTCATAGGGTTGATGTGGAAAGAGCGGGTTGTAATCCCCCTGGAACAGATCGGGAAAGACCCGACCGTTGATAAACCAGATCTTGGCATGCCGATCGGAGTGGGTGAAATGACTTCTGTGCCCACGCTCCATCTGCAGGTGAATTTCAGGATCAACCTCTGTCATAAGATAGAGATTCTCCTGATCGTACTGTGTACCGGTATCTACACCGTAAGCGGTGCGATTGGGACCTGCACCGAAATCAGCCGGACGCACAATCATCACCCCCAACAGCCCCATCTCTACATGCAGTCCGGGATTGCTGCCATCCAGGCTGTGATAAATGTAGGTGCCTGGGGATCCTGCGGTAAAGGTGTATGTCACCGCTTCATTGATATCAGCGGATGAGGTCACGAGTCCTGCTGTACAGGTGCTTGGACCACCGCCGGGAAAGGGTGCACAGGACCCACTCGCGTTATGGCCTGTAACGACGATACCGACCGGTTCGGGAACCCCATAATTGGCGATATTGATGGTCACGCTATCCCCTTCCGTGACAATCAGGGTGGGTGCCGGGTATTGCGGTAGTGCATAACCATCACCCGCTGCATGGGTGGCGTTCGCACCGCCATCCATATCACCAAAACCCCACATATATAAACTGGTGCCTTCAGGCAGGTTCATATTGAAGGGATAGGCATACAGGTTGAATGTGGGACCTGTTATACCGCGAATGTCGTGAGCCGCATGGGTTAACGGCGCACTGAAGACACCTGCAAGGCCCAGCATAAGGAAGCTGATGAACCGCCCAGGTTTTTTGAATATGCTCTTCATTAGTCTCATCTCCTAGTTCGGCCAGCCTCAGTTGACAACAATCTCGGTTATCATGCCGCCATCCAGCTGTGTCGCATTACTCATCTGGTGTACTTCGGTGGCATGGAGGAAATAGGTGCCAGGTGCCACATCGGCCGTATCGATGATGACATCGGTGGTCTCACCGCCACCGAAGTTGAGTGATGCCGTTTCACGGTAGAGATTTTTGCCATCACTTCCGCGCATCTGACGTGCACCGGTACCGACAATCTTCATCTTCAGACCCATGGCAGTGATGGTCCAGAAGCGGTCAAGGCCCACATTCGACAGACGCAGCAAGAGACGCTCGCCCTGATTGACCTCAATGACGGAATCCATCGTCTGAGTGGGATCGCCATTGTTCAGGATTTCACCGGGATTGCCAGTCACTTTACCTGCAGGATGACCTGCCACCGGCGTTACGTTATCGGTAGGTGCCGGTAAATCGCCTGGGCTTACCGTATCCGGATAGCCTCGACCGTTGATCTGAGGATAATTACCTTCAAGATCCGCAAACGGCAGAGGCTGAACGAAAAGACTGGCGTCATGGAAGTTGCCATCGAAGCTTGAGAACTGCAGCGCCACTTCCACATCCCAAGCCGTGGAGCCGTCGTTGTCGTTGTAGACATAACCTGTCGGGCCGGTGCTGCCTGGATCTTTTCGGGTTCCCGGCGCACAACCGCCGTTCGGTACAGGTTCCGGATCATATTCCGCGGTACCCGGGTTATCGACCAAATCGAAACAACCGATCTCGTCCTGAATCGGATGCACGTAGAGATTGGCCAACATACCCATCTCCATGTGCTCAGTGGCTTCCACGTGGCAGTGATAGATATAAGTACCGGGCTCGACGATGTTGTAGTAGTAGGTCAGTGTCGATCCCATATTGATGGAGATCGAAACCTCAGGTACACCGTCGAAAGCCGCGGAGGCGTTGGGGAAGCCATGGAAATGAACCGTATGCGGATCGAACAGATCGGGTCGGATCACAGTACCCACGTTGGTCAGATTGAGAAAGAACTCCTGCCCTTGATCCAGTTCGATGGTGGGTCCAGGCCACTCGGCCGCCAAGATACCATTGCCGATCACCGTGTCTGGTGTGTTGCCATTCCCTGTTTTGTCACCAAAACCGAAGGTATACAAGGGATTGCCGTCTGACATGATTGCAAAGCTGTCACCGGCGATCAGATGCATACATTTGGCATTCTCATTGTAATCGGGATGGCCAGGTCCAACATCGACAGTTGCGTCCCCGTCTAAATCGCCTGGACACTGAACATTGACCACGGCACTGGCGGTACCAACGAACCCCAACAACGTGAGGGCAATTGCCCCTGCAAGTATGTTTTTACGATAAGTTTTCATTGGGCGTTACTCCTCGTGATCTTGTAACCGCCGTTTGTGATTACTCGGTGACCCACCACTACGATCAATCTGACGTCGGTAGCATGGGTCGTGATGCTTGTATGATTCTTTGTTTGTTTCATTGCCACACTACCCTTTACTAAGGCGCCAGTTCATCAGCGCCGATATCAGAACCCGTGGCGGGTCTTGGATCATTGTCGAAATCGACCTGTGTACGGCTGCCACCGGTGGGACCACCCTGGTTGTCAGCCTGATTGCCTGCCGCCAGGTGATAGTCATAAAGCGCACCGAGGGAATCAACCAGCGTGACAGGACCGAAACTGACCTGCAGGAAGTTACCGCCTTCATCGAAGGCCCCGGCCGCCTGTATCACCTTGAACTCTGGGAACAGCAGACTGTCGGTCGCTTCGTTGTAGACCGGATTGACAAATCCCACATCACCGGTGATCAGCTCATTTGTACCGCTGGCTGTGTCGTACTCGGTACCATCCTGCAGCAGGCAGTAACGAGGCCGCAACAGATCCGTTGTGCTCTCGGTGACACCGGTCACTACACCCATATCATTGGTATAAGCCTCATAGTCCGTCAGTGCACAACCGGCACAATCCGGCAGCAGACCGCCTGAGAGCTGTGTCGGATCACCGTTGTTGGACCAGTAGAACGAACGGTTGTGGTAAACAATGGTGTCACGCAACGTTGGGTTGCTGTAAGTTGCGTTCTGCGTCATTGCGCCAGGCGCCGGATTGTCATCCTCATCATAGGAGTCGATCGCGAGCGCCATGGCCTGCGCCATATCATTACTATGGGTCCGCGATACGATACCCGCCGGCAACGGTTGCGACTCATTCGGATTGGCCGGATCGGCAAACGCCTGGGAACCGGTCGAGGTTGAATCGTTTCTCGCCACCGTGTTGTTGCGAATCACAACCTTCGGGGAGTCGAGTATCGATAAACCACCACCTGCTACTCCGGCCACATTGTTATTGACCATGTTGTTGAACAGGTTGACGCCGTACCAGCGGCCTCTGATCCATTCATCGCTCTCTTCGCCATCTGCAGCAAAGCGACTTTGCGGGATATCCTGTCCATTGACGCTGGTGATGCTGATACCGCCGCCATCGCCGGCACCCGCCAGGTTACCGCGGATGATGTTGGCGTCGACGGTCACGTTACCGGTACCGGGTGACAACATCAGCCCTGTCTCTGCCTCAGGCACCAGCGCGGGCTGTCCGGCGATATAGATACCGCCACCATCCGGCGAAGTTCCCGGTGTCTGCTGGAAGGACTCATTGAAGATAACCATATTATCCTCAATGATGCCGCCCCGGTTGAGACCCAGGTGAGCGATACCGGCGCCGCTTCCTTGAGCGAAGTTACCGCATACCCAGTTATTTCTCACCCGGTAGGCGTCAGCGCCTGTATTCAGCGAGATACCGGCACCTGCACCGTTCAGTACACCGTTCTTCTGTACCAGGTTGTGATGGATATTGACGCGGTCGTTTCGGCTGTCGGTATAGACCAGAGTGCCTACCGCATAGTTGTCATTCTCCTCAATGAAATCCGGATCGTCTTCAGTTTCGATCTCATGGGTCAACTGAGGATGACCGACACGGATACCGCCACCGTAGAAACCGGAGTTGGCGGTAATCTTATTGTTGGAGATATTCAACCACTGGTTATAGCCGTTGGCGACAATGCCACCGCCGGTGCTGGCACCGATTATGGTGAAACCATCGATACGGGCACCACGATTCCTGGGATGGCCGAAACGGTTGCCACCGCTGTTGGTGCCGGCCACGAAGATACCTGCACCCTCTTCTGTCGGGAAGAGTTGCGCACCCAGTCCGGGGAAACCGAATGGCGCCAGGGCCTGACCCGGCAGGAGTGAGATCGAGCCATTGGACTCCAGCGTGGTGGCCAGATTACGCCAGTTGGCAACCTTTTCGGTGGGCACCTGTCTGGCATTCAGGGTAACCGCACCGGCACCCCAACCTTGCAGCTTGACAGGTTTCCACATGATCACCATCTCGTCATAGTCACCCGGCGCAACGAGAATCAGGTCACCAGCGGCAGCGGAAGGTCCGGCTGGATTGTTGACCGGATCGCCAATCGCCTCCTGAATGGTGGCGAAATCACCCGGTACGCGCCAGACCGCTGACGTTGTGGCTTCCTGGTTTGCAGCATTGTAATTGGCCCTGGGGGCACGTTCGCCCAGACCGGTCACATCAACACCCACAGTCAGAGTGACTCCTACCGGTGAACTGACATCACCATTGGAGACCATGACCTGGTACTCACCTGGACCGACTGCGGGGATAGTGCCCTCAATAAAATCCTCGTTTCGAGCGCTGTAGGAAGAGAGCTCGATCGGCACTGTTGGATCATCCAGATCGATGAGGAATGCCCGCGATTCCATACCTGGAACACCTGGGTTGAAGCTGTAGTCACGCGTTATCAGCTTCTCCGCAGGAATCACGCCATCCCAATAGGGATTGGGCACAAGCACTTCACCCATTGAATTGATGCGAATGGTATCGCCGGCCAGACCGAAAGGACCGGGCAGCCCGCCCGTCCGGGTGACTGACGATATCATAGGTGTATTGTCGGTCTGCTCACAATCCAGTGGAAAGGTCTCCCTGTCCGCATGTGCGGCAACCGGTACCACAGGCGTATCCAGATAGGTGATAACGCCGGGCATGTACTGGAAGGTGTAGCAGAACTGGCTGTACTGGGTCTTGAAGTTCGGATCGACGATCTTGGCGGGCGCACCCGTGTTGTCGTCAAGTCCGTCATTATCGACATCGACCAAGTATTCGGGATTATCGATCGGTCCCGCATCATTCATACAGGAAACCAGCATGTTGGGTGACATACCCGATGGAATCCCCAGATTCGCCGTGGAGGTCGATGGCACCATCAGGTTGTAGCGACCGTACTGATCCGCATAAATACGATTGACTTCGTTGCCGTTCCAGTCATAGAAGGAGATCGGTATGTTACGCGGCGCGAACTTTTCGCCGAAGGCCGGGGAGTTCGGATTGAACTCGTTGGCCAGGTCGTTGAGGACCACCCCTGACACATTGCCGGCAAGCGGCACATGGGTCATGAGGAAGAACTCAGCGGCAGCGTTCTGACCGGATGAGAGCGGCACCAGTTTGCGATCGCAACTGGGACGTGTCTCATTGGCGAACGGCGCAAACACACCCTCGTCGCCCAGCAGCGCGGCATCCACAAGATTGCTGCCGTCGCCCGGATCGGTACCGCTGCCATCCCTGGTCACCATTGTCAGGTACTGAGGCACCGTATGGGGGTCGCCCACACAGGCCACGGGCAGCGCTTGCAGTGAGGGTGTATATTCGTCACCGAAATCGACGTTCTTATGCTCCTCTTTGAGACTTTCATAACCCGGGGGCGTAGCCATCTCGACAATATAGTCACCGGGGAGAATCCATTGCTCGGGTAGCTCAAGCGCCTTTCCGGTTGCTGCGGCAACCGTACTGACGGCTGCATTTCGATCCGCGAAGAAGTTGTTCAGGATAGTGACGTTGCCACTCTGGCCAGCCAGGCTGCCCAGGTAGTCCATGTCATACTCTTCGAAAGCGAATCCACCGTCGAAGACGCCAGGCCTGACCTGATTGAAGTTGCGCAGACCGTCGAAGCAGCGCTCATCAGTAATCGGCGGCTCAACAGGGATGCCTGCAGGGAAAGCGGGGCTAGGTGGGATATTGTTCAGGCCCTGACAGCCTTCGGGCAGGCTATCGTCCCAGCTGTCGGTCCAGGTCACTTGCAGGGCGTCGCCCAGATCAAATGCACCATTGCCGTTTCTGTCGATATCCTCCGGACCGGGTGCTGCACCCTCGGCAAAACCGAACGGGTGGTTGTCCACATCGGCATACTGAATACCGGGCACACCATTAATATTTTCGACCACACCATCGTCGGGATCCAATGTGCCATCGTTATTCCAGTCGATGTCACAGTTCACCTGGCCAGCGAGGGCGGGACAGTCGATGTCACCGTCGGCATAGAGTGCCAGCTGAACCCGGGGTACACCCGGCTCCCACTCCTCGGCGGCGGCGAATTGCGGTTCGTTCTCCGCGCGGGTGGTGGCATAGAAGACCATACCGGAAATACCGCCGTTCTCACCGACAAACTCAGGCGGATGGAATGTTCCATCGTTGTAGGGTGGTGTAATACCGATGTAATCCACCTTACCGAACTGCATCACACTGGTCTGGCCGAGAAAACCCTGGAAGCCCTGGGTCAGTACCGCACCGGTTTCCGTGCGTGACAGGTTGTCAGTGGTGTTCGGATTGATCAGCGCATCACCTGGGGTACATCCAAAGTTGGGATCTTCAGCATTTGCGGCAATCGCCGGTGTACATAACTGAGGTTGGGGATTCAATTCACCAAAACCGGGAAAGTCACCGTTGGCCGTATCCACTGGACCACCCGCGTCGACCACAAAGGTGGCGCCGGTCGCCTTCTTGTTGGCAAAGCTGACCTCAGCCACCAGCCAATGGAAGAAGGGAAAGATCTCGTCGAATGGCGCAAGACCCTCATGGTCGGTGGGGAAGTTCTGATAGACGCTACCGTCGCGCCAGCGCAGGGTCACATCCTGGCTCTCGGGGCCGATACCCCGCTCACCGTTGCCAAGCCCTGGTTCGCCCTGGTCCCAGAAACCATCCAAGTCTTCGTCCAGGAAAACGCCGGTGTTCAGACGGGTAAACCAATTGAAAACGGCCACTTCACCGAAGGCGCAGCTATTGCCGCCATTACAAGTACCACCTGTGGAATCCACGCTGAACGGATTTGCGGCGAAGACCACATCCAGGTTTGCATCCCAGATCGCCAGCTGATAGCTGCCTGGAGGCAGATCAAAAGAGAAACCGCTATCCCCGTCACAGGGGGCTGCTTCGACACCCTGACCCAGGGCACCGGCCGCATCCACTTGGTTGATACCAACCCAGCAACCCGGGAACGGGCGACCGGAAAAGAACTCGAATGTCGGTTGGCGTGTGACGCGCGACATATGCATGTCAGTGACAGTGCCACTCACGGTAGCTATCTGCTCACCCGGTTGCGGACCTGGCGCACCTGGCATACCGCCATCAGCTGTAGCTTTTACAAAACCGACGAACACATGGGGCCCCGGTAATCCGAACTCGACAAAGACCGGCGGTTCATTGGCCTTGACCCAGGCATCGATGACCTTGCTGCCTTCGATGGTGCTGGTCTGCTGCCAACCGATACTATCGTCGGGATTGGTGGGTGGGATGATCACAACACCGTATTTACCCGGCGCGATATTTTTTACCGTCAAAGTGCCGTCGGGATTGGGGTGCATGGTACCGTCACCCATTTCGAGCACGACTGGATTACCCTCAGCGTCGAAACAGAAGTGATCGATTAAAAGTACTGGCTCACCGCCAATAATCACGATATTGCCGGCGCCATCACGCAGGTACGCAGGCGATCCATCGGCAAGGCAGTGCTGATCATAGACGGTACCAAGCGGATTCCCGAAGGCATCCTGAATCACCTGGCCGCCTGCGATGCCGTAACGACCGCCCGGCTCTTCCAGAAACAGCGAAAACTGGGTCCAGTCAACGCTGCCATCGTTGGCCTCTTGAGGGAGGTCAGGCACACCGTTGATGGGATGGTTATCCTCAAACAGATAGATCGAGATCTGAGCTGTGGGGATCGGATGGGGCTGCACGGTCACAGTCAGTTCATTTGCACCAGGGACAACCTCTATCGGGGCGCCACTGATGCTGTGACCGCTGTAAGGCAGCACTGAAACATAGTAACGCGTGTCGGGCAGACCAGTGATTGTGGCTGAATTGGTATCCTCATTGCCACTCAGGTTCTCAGCCTGACCTGCCACATCTCGAGTGGCTGGTGGATGGTTACTCGCATGAAAACCCAATGACAAGAGGCCATCAGCGGTCGTCGCAGGATTATTGGGGTCGACAGCATAGGTTGTGTCTTCCTGAAAGATATAGCGAAAACCCGGCACAGCTGCGCCATCAGGTCCCACTACATTAAGCGTGACATCACCCGCGTTAACAATTGTAGACAGAAACAGCAATGACAATGCAAATAGAGACATTACGCTTCTGCTTGTATAACCCTGATGCTCGTTTATCATGGTTTTTTCTCCAGACCCCTAATGGTCATTCATCTTTCCCGGGGGTGATTTCCGCTTACCGGACGCACCAGCCCCTTCACCAGTACTTAGTGGCAAAGCTTACATCGCCATATATATAGGGTCTTTGCGTGAAACTACGCTTTTTTTCTACTCAATCACCTACCCGCACAGGTGACGATTGAGTATTTTGTCAGGAGCAGAAACCCTACCCCGAAAGGTAGGGTTTAATTAATAGGATTTAGAGTCGTTTTTATGCGCTGCAATCAACCTGTTTTTTCAGAGAAAAGATTGCATTAAAAAAATAAAAAACGCGCTGCTGTTCAGCGGAAAAATAAAAATGAATTGCTGCCTGTCATCCTCCATACTCGCTAACAGGGTTTATTCAAAGTCTATTTTATGTAATGGTGGATTTGTCGGAACTGCGATGTCATTTGTGTAATAAAACCCAATGAAATTTGCATCGCTATCAATCAGGCCTAAACTTAATTGAAATCGAAAAACAGATTACGATACGCTATTGAAACTCTACCATTTAAGGGTTGAGGATAGATTTCAGATAACAATGAATACGGACAAGAAAACAATCATCATAGCCGAAGACCATAATATTTTACGCGCCGGTCTGAAGGCACTGCTGACCTCCAACCCCCAGTTTGACGTGGTTGGAGAGGCCGATAACGGCCGTGACGCAATACGCCGTGTCATCGAGCTCAAACCCGATCTCGTGATCATGGACCTGAATATGCCGGGCCTCAATGGTATGGATGCTATACGTGAAATAAAAGAGCGCATGCCGGATATAAAAACACTGGTTCTGACAGTGCACAACGAAGAGGAGTATGTATTGGCCAGCCTGAAGGCCGGCGCCAACGGTTATGTATTGAAGGATGCCACACAGAACGAATTGATGACGGCGGCAGAACGGGTATTAAATGGCAAAACCTACTTGAGTGCGGAAATCACTGAAAAAGTGGTCAACAGCTATCTCAATACAAACAATATCAGTCAAGAGCCAGTCACGCGCTGGGACACCGTCACCCAAAGAGAACGGCAGATATTAAAGCTCATTGCCGAGGGCCACACCAATAAAAGCATGGCGGAATATCTCTGCATCAGTGTAAAGACAGTGGAGAAGCACCGGGCAAATCTGATGAAAAAGCTCGATTTACACAGCGTTTCGGCATTAACGACTTATGCGCTTGATAAGGGTATCATCAGCCGTTGAGAGTGATCTTTTTCGCAGGAAACGAACCGCATATCTTAACCCCCCGGCCCACTTCCGCATTTACCTGCAGTGTACCGCTTGCCGACTCCGCCCGCTCGCGCATGCTCATCAAGCCCATACCCAGCCTATCTTTGATCTCGACAGGATCAAAACCGACGCCGTCATCTTCAACAGTCAGCTGTATGGCGCTGTGAGTATGCCACAGACTGACCTTGACCTGTTTTGCCCGCGAGTACTTCAACGCATTGTTCAAGGATTCCTGGACAATGCGATAGATGACTGTCTTTAACTCTTCCGGTATCTCCGATTCGTCGATACCCAATTCGGCCACCACATCGAAATCAGTACTGATTTGAGAAATCTGTCGACACTGCCAAGTGATGGCTGCAATCACACCCAGGTCGTCCAGAATGGCGGGGCGAATCGTACTGCAAATTGTCCTGACTTCATCCATCGCAAGTTTGACCATCGACGAAAGCGCGTTAAGGGACTCGATGTGTTTGTCATACAGCATGTCTTCAACATTCTGATCGTTACACCCTTCCAGGCATCGTTGGATGTGCAGATTCATGCTGGTCAGTAGTTGCCCTAAACCGTCATGCAGCTCCCTCGAGATCCTTTTTTTCTCTTCCTCCTCGATACCCATTCGATTATTTGGAAATTGAGCGAAATCGAGCAGTTCCGAAACACCTGCAATATGACGGGAATCGATTAAAGACTTATCGTGTTTTGATGTGGAAGTATTGGGAGATTGTGATCCCGGTGTGATTGAAGAGGCAGATAGTGTCAGGAGTGATTGCCCCACTGATTGTAGATTCTTATCTTTTACCAAAGTCATCAGCAATGCCCTTCATAATAAGTTCCCAATCCTTTCAGCCAGCATTGATTGGTAAAGTGTGATTCAAATCTCAATAATATTTTTGTAAAACAAGAAGCACAGTTTGTGCCATACAGTATTTTTTTCTATTAATACATGCAATTAAGGCACATATTTAATGAATTTTATAATAACTCAGTATACACAACTGTAAAATTATCCGACAAATAGGAGGTAAACTCCCACCGCAATATGGGTGAAATACCCTATTTCTCTACTATTGTCGAGAATATTTACAATTTTAAACAATTAAGGTTGACGGATTCGCTTGACAATATAGAAATTTCAACAAAGACATGCAGCTCGCCAAAATTGATCAGAGCTGCTGATCAGAGGCAAGTGTGGTAACTGTTCTAGTGTAGTGTCCTACTACAGAAGCTCGGAAACCCGCTTCAGATCGTCGTGAGTATCGACACCATGGCCGGGTTCAATCATAGCCTCACTTACGTGTATCCGGTCACCGTGCCACAGGACCCTTAATTGCTCCAGGGACTCCGCCCGCTCTATCGGGGCATGATCCAGGGTGACGAAACGGGTGAGATAACCGGATCGATAGGCATATAGGCCTATATGTCGGGCAAACCCGATATCGGTGGGCAAGGGCGTATCGCTGTTGATAAACTCATCCCGGTGCCAGGGAATTGGCGCCCGACTGAAATAGAGTGCATAGCCTTGGGCGTCGGTGACGACCTTGACCACATGAGGATCGAACAGTTTATTGCGATCGGTGATGCCTGTAGAAAGCGTTGTCACTGCGGCCGCATCATGGCTGTCCATATCCTGTGCAACCTGATGCAGCAGCTCGGCCGGCATACAGGGTTCGTCACCCTGCAGATTGACGATGATTTCATCGTCTGCCCAGCCCCGCATCGATACCACCTCTGCGATCCGATCCGAACCGCTGCGATGGTTGTCCGAAGTCATGCAGACATCGGCGGAAAAACTGCGGCATACATCGGCAATTCGTTGATCGTCTGTGGCGATTACGACTTCACTGGCGCCACTCTCGACCCCGCGCTGGAAAACATGCTGAATCATTGGCTTGCCCGCCAGCTCCAATAAGGGTTTACCGGGAAGCCGGACAGAGGCATAGCGTGCTGGAATGACGACCTTGAACTGCATCAGCTGCGGCCTTCTGGGGAAATCTCCTCGTCCTCAGGCAGTTTTCTGGCCTCATCTTCCAGCATAACAGGTATATCATCCCGAATCGGAAACGCCAGCCGGTCAACGGGACAGATCAGCTCGGCGGCTTTTTTCTGATAGGTAAGTTTTCCCTTGCAGAGTGGGCAAACCAGAATATCAAGCAGTTTTCTGTCCATCTTTCAGCCTTTTCGTCAGTGTCATCAGTGCTTCCTCAAAACCATCATCCACTCCAGCCATGACCGGCACGTACCAGTGGCTTGGTTGTGCGAATAGCTCGCACTTTACCGCATCTTTCTCTGTCATGAGAACAGTCTGACTTGAAAAAGGCTGTAAATCGTCGGGGGTGAAGGCATGGTGATCAGGAAAAGGGTGGCGCTCGAATTTCAGTCCGAATCCTTCCAGCATATTGAAGAATCTGTCAGGATGGCCGATTCCGGCGATCGCATGCAGGCGATCATTTTTGAATTGGATCAACGCTCTCGATTCACCACGGCGATCCAGTGCGACTGCATCGGTAGCCTTCAGATGCATACTGTATTCACACCCCTTCGAGGCACCATTGACGATCACCAGATCGGCTTCGACAAGCCGTCCTCTCCTTTCGCGCAGAGGTCCTGCCGGAAGACAGAGACCATTACCGAACCAGCGCTCCCCATCGATGACCACAATCTCCAGATCTCTTGCCAAAGCATAGTGCTGCAGACCGTCATCGGAGATAATCAGATCGCACTGATGATCGGTCAACAACTGTCGTGCTGCTGCCGGTCGATCCGGCCCGGCGTAAACCGGACAACCGGTCCGCCGTTGGAGTAAAACGGCCTCGTCGCCCACCTGTTTGGCGGAAGTGTTCTGTTTGACTTCACAGGGCCATCGATCCGAACCACCACCATATCCCCTGGTGACGATGCCCGGTTTGTATCCCCACTGCTGTAATTTTTCGGCCAACCAGATCACCAGAGGAGTCTTTCCTGTCCCTCCCACGGTGATGTTACCGACCACAATGACCGGTACCTCGAGAGAAACGCTACTCAATAACCCGACACGAAAAAACAAGCGACGGATAGCGCTGACCAGACAGAAAACCCCGGACAGGGGGAGCAACAACAGGGTCAGGCCACTCCAGCCACGCCAGGATGCCTCTATTGCGTTCAAGCGCCGGCCTTCCTCACTCGCTGATCGGACGATGGGCGGAAAAGGTCATCTTCGTCAGCCCCAACTGGCTTGCCGCATCCATTGCCGTCATCACCGATTGGTGCGGTGTTCTGGCGTCGGCATTGATGATGACCGGAAGATCGTGCTGATCGCCAATCGCATTTCTGATGGCTTGTTTGAGGGTTTCTATTTCCGTATTGACGACTTCACGCTGATTGACGAAGAAGGTACCGGATATATTGATGGTGATATCCAGTTCGTCTTTCTTATGTTCGACTTCCTCTCCTGTCGCTTCGGGGAGCTCGATCATGATCTGACTTTCACGCTCGAAAGTCGTGGAGACCATGAAAAATATCAGCAGCAGAAAGACCACATCAATAAGTGGCGTTACATCCACTCCGGGTGATTTGCGCGGCGACGGCCGGAGATTCATCTCAACTCCCGCTCCCCATGGATCACCTCGACCAGTTTGAGCGCCTGTTCTTCCATGCCGATCACAAACCTGTCGATCAGACCACTGAAATAACGATGAAACATCAAACTCGGTATAGCCACTGAGAGGCCGGCGGCCGTGGTGATCAGCGCTTCGGAAATACCACCCGCCAAGACCCCGGGATCTCCGACCCCCGCAGTGACGATGACGCTGAACACTTTGATCATACCGATTACGGTGCCCAACAGACCGAGCAATGGCGAGATCGAAGCTATGGTACCAAGGGTGTTGAGATAGCGTTCGAGTTCATGCACCACCTGCCGCCCGACCTCTTCGATGGCTTCCTTCATCACCTCTTTGCTGTGATCCCGGTTGATTAATCCGGCAGCCAGAATCTTCCCCAGGGGAGAGCTGTCTTTCAGTTTATCGAGATCCGCCAGATTGAGCTTGTCATCCTTGTGCAGTTGCAGGATCTGCCTCATCAGGTATTCGGGCATGACCCGCTTTCGCTGTAGCGACCACAGCCTCTCCAAGACGATCCCCAGCGCGACAATGGAGCACGCGATGATGGGCAGCATGAGCCATCCGCCGGACTTTACCAGTTCTAGCACCTTTTCTACGTCCTATATTCTTGATATGAAGTATTAAAAATCCCTGTTGCTTATCATACTTGATGCGTCGTGCAATCTGAAACAAAGGGTCGTAAACTGATATCCGTTTCATACCGCAGCAAGTGCGGAACACCGTCTAAAGCAATCATTCACTCCAATAGCGGCTGTTGTGTTTGCGATAGAGGCGGGGCTCGATCTCCTGCTGATCCCTACTGATACGAAACTGTATCGCCCCCGTTTCAGCTGTATTCAGTATAACTGCACCCTGTTGCCGCCAACGCTGAACAACCTCATTTTTCGGGAAACCATAGCTGTTTCTATAACCACTTGAGACAAGCACCCAGTCAGGCGCCACAGCGTTCACGAACGGCAGTGTAGAAGATGTCGCCGAGCCATGATGAGGCGCAACCACAATATCTGACGCCAGATCCCCGGCATAGTGTCTCAACAATGCCCCTTCACCCCGCTCCTCGATATCGCCCGGCAGCAATATGCGCCAATCACCCACAGCTACCTGCACCACACAGGAGCGATCGTTTGCATGCTTGAATCTTTCACTCCGGTCCGGGTGCAGCACAGTGAATGACACACCATCCCAATGCCACTTCTCACCTGCCTGGCAGTCCCGTATCTGTGCTATACGTTCGGGTTCTCCCGCCAGGCTGTCAGCAACCTCCACAGCCTGTTTCAGTGCACTATAGCCACCGGCATGGTCACGATCACCATTACTCAGCACCAGCCGGTCAACACTTGCGTGCCCTCGTGATCTTAAATACGGAATAAGCACCGATTCCGCGGTATTGAATCCCGTTGCGTACGCGGGCCCCGTATCATAGACCATAACATGACGCTCTGTTTCAATGACACAGGCCAGGCCCTGCCCAACATCCAACAGTGTAAACCAAAGCTCTCCATGGGCAGGGCGAACCGGCTTAACGAGAATCAAGGGGGCGATCAACCAGATTGCCAATCCGCGTGCCGGTATACCTGCGGGGATCAGGAGCAGCAGAAAACCGATAATTGCCACGATCCAGCACCAAACAGCAGCAACAGGCAGGGTGAACATTGCATAGGGGAGCGTGGAAAACCAGACCAGAAACTGATAGGTATGGGCAGCCAGCCATCCAAGCAGGCCAAACCACCAACCAGCCATAAGCGGCACCGTCAGCATCGGCAGACCGAACAATACCATGGGCACCAGGATCAGGGTAAACCAAGGCACCATAATCAAATTCACGATCAGCGATATCAATGACGCCTGGTCGAAAAACAGCAATAGAACAGGCACCAATCCCAGGGTAACGAACCACTGCACCCGTATCATCTGCCGCCACCCTGTCCAGCAATCGATGCGTCCGCCGGCACTCATGATAATCACAGCGACTGCGCCGAAGGAGAGCCAAAATCCAGCCGACAGGGTCGCCATGGGATCCATTATCACCACCATGAACATTGCCAGTACAAGACTTCTTCCCGGCTGAACCCTCTGTCCGAGTATGACGCTGCCGAGGGTCGTGAATAGCATCAGCAGGGCACGTTGAGTGGGGAGTGAAAACCCAGCCAGCGCGGCATAGACGAATGCCCCGGCCAATGCGACGACCGATCCTGCCTTGATGGCGGGGATTCTGAGAGTCAGGCGCTCGCTACGGCGCCACAGCCACTGGCTGACGAACAGCAACCATCCGGCAACTATGCCTATGTGGAGTCCTGATATGGCCACCAGATGGTTGGTGCCGGTGGTACTGAATACACGCCATTGTTCCGTTCCGATACCCCGCTTGTCCCCTATTGCCAAGGCCTTTAAAAGAGACACCGCGTCAGGCTGTCGAACCCGCTGATCCAGCTGCAGCGCTATGGTCTGGCGCAACCTGTCTATCCACGCATGGTGCGTCCCGCTTTCCAGGATCCGGTTGCCGTGCCACTTTCTGACATATCCCTTGGCCTGCACTCCCTGGCTGAACATCCACCGTTCGAGGTCCGCCCCGGCCGGGTTTTGCATGCCTCTTGGTCGTTTCAACCTGACTTTCAAGCGCCAGGTTTCACCGACACGAAGTGTATCGCGTAGGCCATACCAACTGAGTTGCAGACGGGTCAGTGGAACCACATTGCCATGACTGTCAAACAGCTGCTTCACATCCGCTTGAAATCCTGTCAATCGGCCCTGACGCTTTGGCAGGGATGCAATAACAGCCTCCACCACCATATCCCCGCCTTCCAATTCGGCTGGAAGCCTGTGCTGCAGGTGATTGGTAGCGAACAGAAGCGTCCACCCTCCTCCGACCAGAAATGCAATCAAGGGTCGCAGACGACGGACACGCCAGAAAAAGACCAGTGGTATGAGTACAGCCATCCACCATGTTTCAGGCAGGATCTGAAGTTGATGAAATAGTGTTGCACCGACCACAAATGCGATCAGAATTAAATTCACGACATTCCCTGTCTCTTATTTCTATTGTGTAATTGTTTCTTCCATTAATCTAAGTTGTACTATGCTTTAACATGCTTCAGTATTGGTGTCGATTCAGGTATACCCTCATTTTGAACGTCATCAGCGGCTTGTGCAGATAATTTCATTGACTCATGCCCAAGAGATTTATTAAAAGCCTGTTACCCCACCACGACACGGTACGTAACCATAAGCATTTGAGGATTTTCGGCTCGCTGATGCATGACGCAAATCTGTGGCATCTCAACAGGCACTCCGTCTCAGGTGCGTTTGCGGTAGGTCTTTTTATGGCCTTCATTCCTATCCCGTTTCAAATGGTGCTCGCCGCAGCGGCAGCCATCTTTTTTCGCGTTAATCTCCCTCTCTCGGTAGCCCTGGTCTGGATCACCAATCCGATCACCATTCCTCCAATGTTTTTCTTCGCATATTGGGTGGGAACATTGATCACCGGCGATACAGCCACATTGGAGCCTTTCCATTTCAGTTGGGAATGGATACAGAATGTCGGGGTCGAGATCTGGGTTCCATTGCTCATCGGCAGCTTGTTCTGTGCCACGGTCTCATCCATACTGGGTTACAGTCTGATTTTATGGATATGGCGCTGGCATGCGGTGGAGAAATGGAAGGCCCGTCGCCTGAGAAAGAAAACCCGCCGATCAGCCACCACACCCTAGACCTGATTCTCGACACCCACATCAGTCTGACTACTCATCCCCTGAAATCAATCAACCTGAAAAAGCTGCTATCCCGTCAGCGGCTCGGGCCTTGACAGCTTTCCATCCACCAACTGCCAGGTATGATCCATTCTTGCCGCCAGTTCATAATCGTGGGTAACCACCACAAAGCTTGTGTTGCTCTCCCGGTTCAATTGCAGCATCAATTCATAGACCTGTTCAGCACTTCTTCTGTCGAGATTTCCTGTCGGCTCATCCGCCAATACACAATCCGGCTGGTGGACCATTGCCCTCGCCAGTGCAGCCCTTTGCCGTTCTCCGCCCGAGAGTTCATTCGGCTTGTGCTCAACCCGCGCTTCCAAACCAACCTGCTGTAACATCGCCTTGGCCGCCGCCCTTGCGTCGGTTACCGATTCACCGCCTATCAACAGCGGCATCGCAACATTTTCCAGTGCCGTGAATTCAGGCAACAGATGGTGAAACTGGTAGACAAAACCCATATGCCGATTTCTGAGCAGACCCTTTTCCCGTTCATTCATGATCAGCAGGTCATTGCCATGCAGCATCACCTGCCCCGAATCTGGCCGGTCCAATCCACCCAGACAATGCAGCAGTGTGCTTTTACCTGAGCCCGATGCACCGATGATCGCCACCCGTTCACCTTTTTTTATGGATAGATCGACCCCTTGCAACACCTCCACATGAAGATCGCCCTGGGTGAAAGATCTCACCAGGTTGTTCGCCTGCAGGACAATCCCGGCATCACTCATAGCGCAATGCCTCGGCGGGTTGGGTGCGTGATGCCTTCCAGGCGGGATAGAGGGTTGCCGCAAGGGTGATGATGAAAGCGGTAAACCCTATCAGCAACACATCGGAGAGATGCGGTTCGGATGGCAACTTGGTGATGTAGTAGATACTGGGATCCAAAAAATCGATCTCGAATACCGACTCGATCCAACTGACAATCTCCTCCACGTTGATCGCCAGCAGCACCCCACCGATCATGCCGAGTATGTTGCCGACGATACCGATAGTGGCGCCCTGCACCATGAAGATGCTCATTATAGATCTTGGTGATGCCCCCAGGGTACGAAGAATAGCGATGTCCGACTGTTTATCGGTCACCACCATCACCATGGTGGAAACGATATTGAAGGCCGCAACGGCCACGATCAGAGAAAGAATGATGCTCATCATACGTTTTTCCGTCTGCAACGCGGCAAAAAAATTACGATGCTGCATGGTCCAATCACTGATGCGATAATAACCACCCATCTTCAGTGCCAACTCTCTTGATATCTGTGGGGCCAAATAGAGGTCATCCAGCTTCAGGCGTATCCCGCTCGCACCCGACTCGAGACGCATCAATTTGGCCGCATCCTCCATATGCATGATGGCAACCCCTCTGTCGTACTCCCCCATTCCCACCTGGAATATCGCTGCCACAGTAAAGCGTTTCAGGCGCGGCATGATACCGGCGGGCGTAACATTGACCTGGGGTGTCACCAGGGTGACACGATCGCCAACCCCGACCCCTAATACCAAGGCCAGTTCTCGTCCGAGAATCAGACCGTATTCACCCGGCTGGAGGGCCTCGATAGAGCCATTTGTGATGGCTGAAATCACTTCGGATACCTTGCCTTCCTGGTCCGGCAAGATGCCCCGTAACAATACACCGCTGACCTTTTGCCCGCTGATCAGCATCCCCTGCCCCTCTACATAGGGCGCCTCTCCTATCACGTGCGGAAATGTTGCGGCCTCGGCCTGCACCTCAGCCCAATTCTCCAGTTCCCCATTGACACCGGAAATCGTGGCATGTGATGTCATACCGAGAATTCGTTCACGGACTTCTTTGTGAAACCCGTTCATAACTGATAGAACGACGATTAACGCCACCACACCCAACATGATGCCCAACATCGAGATCAGCGATATGAAGGAGATAAAGTGATTACGCCGCTTGGCGCGTGTATAGCGCAGGCCGATATAAAATTCGATCGGTTTGAACATTTCTGGCGATTAAATCCTGTTTTGTTAGCACCCAAACCTGCGGAATTATTTAGCGCCGCCGGGGGTTGCTCCTCGAATCGGATAGCCTAACAAAAATAGGCGGGAATAGCGGCCATATTTTTCCAATTCCGGAAAGATCATCCAACCATCCACTGCCACTATACATCAGAGCCATGAAAAGCAACTGACATGATTAAAGAAAAACTTTTTAATTTCTATACTTAGATAAGAGTGCTATATTCATTCCTGAAGAGATAAATTCGGAGTTACCCAGATGACTTTTCGTATCACCACCCTATCCGCCACACTAATCTGCATACTCGCACTGCCGGTCTCCGCCGATGTACTTTTGATCGAATCAATCCATTCGGCACCCATCAACAGTGAAGAGGGTATCCCCCGTCCGACGCGCAGCATGTCTATGGATCAGGTCAGCCAGCGATACGGCCAGCCATTGACCGCTCACCCCAGCGTCGGCGAGCCACCGATCACCCGATGGGAATACAGCAGCTATTCTGTGTTCTTTGAATACGATTTAGTCCTGACATCCGTCTTGCATCGCTGAGGGCCAAGCGACACAAGCGCCTTCTATCTGGCCTGGTCAAACCTCACCATAACTGAAGGGCAAATGTACCTCGGTAAGCGACCGGGGTGCATATCTCGAGATGCTGCCCATCACACCATTTCCGCTGCAGCGTCACATATTGTTGTTTCATGGTTAATACCGCCTTACCCCCATAGACCATCCTTTGCAGCACACACATAACCCGGGGTGGGGCCCAGCCTTACCAGGCTAGTCTGCTGCATCGTACCCGATTCCTGGTCATCAAAAATTGAATCTGTAGATTAAACTTTACACTGGCCGGGTAATTCTTGACAATTTTACTATGTTATTTATACTGCGCTCCATCAAGTCACTCAATCAGGTAGTACTTCATGACTGACACCATGACCTCTCAAACGTTGATGCATTCGATCATTCAGCGCATTGCCACCGGACCGGAACTGAGCAAGGACATCTCCCTTGAGGAGGCCAGTAAAGGTATGGCTGCCATCCTGAGAGGCGAAATCGATGAGGTACAGGCGGCAATATTCCTTATTGCGCTTCGTATGAAACGAGAGACCGACGACGAAAACAAAGGCGCACTGGATGCAATCCTTAACATCTCACAAAGTCGTCAGGTCGAGATTGACCAATTGATCTCCCTGGCTGACCCCTATGACGGTGTCAACCGAAATCTTCCCGTATCACCTTTTATACCCGCTGTATTGGCTGCCTGCGGCCTGCCCTGCGTAAGTCATGGCCTCGAAACCGTGGGCCCTAAGTTCGGTGTCACTCACCGCCATGTACTGCAGGCTGCCGGCATCGGTGTGGATCTCGATCTCGATAGTGCCGCCTCTCGGTTGGAGAATCCGGAGTTGGGATGGGCCTATGTGGATCAGCGTACTTTTTGCCCGGGCCTGCACAATTTGATCGATTTGAGACAAAAGATAATCAAACGACAGGTCCTGACCACAGTCGAGGTACTGGCCAAACCTCTTGTCGCCCGAAGCAAGACCCACCTGGTAACCGGATATGTGCATAAACCTTATCCCGCAAAATATGCTTCACTGGCCCGTTTCGCCGGTTTTGAGGGTTGTCTGCTGGTGCGCGGTATCGAAGGAGGTGTTATCCCCTCCCTGAGACAGCAGGGAATGGTCTACCGCTATGATGACCTGGGTGATGAGCAACCTGTCGAGATCACACCGGAGAGCCTTGGAATCAACCAGCCCCTCAGAGCCGTTCCACTTCCTGAGGACGATGCCATCAGAATCGGTGGGGATGAAGTCGCCCGCATTAAGGATATCGGCGCTGCAGCTTCAGCCGCTGCCGAAACAGGCATGCGAGCTCTCCATGGCGAGCAAGGCCCGGCCTACGATTCACTGGTCTATAGCTGCGCCCTGATTCTGTGGCATGCCGGGGTTTGCAGCACAATCGCATCCGCTGCTGACCAGGTTCGTCAGGTTCTCGACTCAGGCCGTGCCCATCAGCGAATCAGGTAGTGACGATGGCGAATGATTGGGTGCAAGTAGCACGTTGTGATGAGCTGCAGCCAGGCAGGATGAAGCGTGTCGATATTGACGGCCGGCACTATCTGATTGTGAATGCCAACGGCCGGATCTATGGCGTCGATGACCTCTGCAGTCACGAAGAGGTCTCTCTCTACCTGGGTTGTATCCAAGGGGATAGCATAAAATGCTCACTGCACGGCAGTCGTTTCAGCCTGAAAAACGGTAAGCCTTTGGACGAACCTGCAACAGAACCTATTAAAACCTATCCAACTAAAATCAGTTCTGATCTTATCTATCTGCATGTAGAATAGCCCTGGCAGGAGGTGTTTAGGTGATCTAGATCAAAAATCCACTCATTCCCGGACTAGCGAACCTAGGGTAATTCCTATATATTCCACCCTTTAAAAAAAAACTGCTCACAAGGGCGCCACAATTTCACCACCAAGTTAATTTCCGGGGGACATGTCCGGTGAAATATATTTTCGTATTGGTTATCGCTTTCTGTTTGACCCTGGTATGGCAAACATCCAATATTGCTGAACGTACCCCCAATCTGCAAAGTTTTGAGCAGGAACAGGTCATTATAAAAAAACCGCAGGCCACCTGATACCTAAAGACATCCCCTTTAGACTCATCAAAGTCGGACACTTCCCAATTGCATTCTTAAGCAAATCTTAAGAATTCGAAGAATACTATCTCAACCAGACGATTTCGTGACAGTGTACTGATTACAAATGGGAATCAGTTTGCTGAATGGGCATCAATAATAGTGTCTAATGGCAATTGATGGGAATTAATTCCCATTTTTTTATAAGGAGATTGTTCCCATATTCGATAGCGTTCGATTTTTGTTGAGGCTATGGAGTGAGATCGGGTAAGGTTGTCAACTTTGCCAGGGCTTTGTTCTCCACTCCATGAACAGAGTGATAACGATAAAACGACAGTAAATTTGTGACAGCATCAAGCACATCCTCTTCCATCACCTTCGAAGCACGCTCGCTGCTCTGCATACGAGACGACAGGGTACTGTTCGAAGACCTGAGCTTCAGTATCAACCCAGGTCAGGCGCTGGTACTGGAAGGCCGCAACGGTAGTGGAAAGACCTCACTGCTTCGCATACTCTGCGGCATACGCCTGCCAGAATCGGGCGATCTGTTGTGGCAGGGGAAAGATATTTTTCGACTGGGGCCCGAATTCCATGAGCATATCGCCTATTTGGGTCACAAGGATGGTTCCAAGCTCGATCTGACACCTTTGGAAAATCTCCGCATCGCCCGTGGACTCGGCAAGGCACAAGCAGGAATTGATCTGGATGATGCGTTGGATCAGGTCGGTTTATACGGCTTCGAGGATATACCGACACGTAACCTCTCTGCAGGCCAACAGCGTCGTCTGGCGATAGCAAGACTTTTGGTCACCGATGCGAAACTCTGGATACTGGATGAACCCTTTACCTCCCTCGATCGCAAAGGTATCGAGCATATGGAGCGCCTGTTCGAGGGACACCTACACCGAGGAGGCATGGCAGCCATGACCACCCATCACCGGATTGGCTTCAGGGATGAAATCCAACTGATACGTGTAAATCTGTCTGATCGATGAGTACCCTCTCCCTCTCAAGCGCTTTCAGCCTGCTCCTTAAAAGGGACCTGGTGCTGGCCTATCGCCGTCGGGCGGAACTGGCCAATCCGATGCTCTTCTTCATTCTGGTCACGGCCATGTTTCCATTGGGGATCGGCAACGATCCCAAACTCATAGAAGCGGTCGGTCCCGGGGTGATCTGGGTGGCCGCCCTGCTCGCCGCCCTGCTCTCTCTGGACAGCATGTTCCGCTCCGATTACGATGACGGTTCATTGGAACAGTTCATGTTGAGTGCCCATCCGGTATCGATCCTCGTCCTGGCGAAGATACTGGCCCACTGGCTGGTAACCGGTCTCCCGCTTTTTATCATCGCACCCTTGCTGGCAGTATTGCTGCACATCCCGGGTTCCGCCGTTCCCACCCTGATGCTGACCTTGCTACTGGGTACCCCGGTACTGAGCCTGATCGGGTCCGTGGGTGTGGCCCTGACGGTCGGCCTGCGCCGGGGGGGTATGATACTTTCACTCCTGGTGCTGCCTCTGTACGTACCGGTGTTGATCTTTGCCACGGATGCTGTCAAAACTGCTATTGTCGGCATACCGACGACAGCGCAACTGTCCATTTTGTCCGCCATGCTGGTGGGTTCATTGGTACTGGCCCCAATGGCTACTGCCGCATCATTGAGAATCAGTCTGAGTTGATATGATCATTCGCTTCTTTCATCAAATGGGTTCGCCACGCTACTTTTATAATGTGGCCGGAAAATTAATCCCCTGGTTCATGGTCAGCTTTCTGATCACCCTGGTATGGGGGCTCTACAATGGCCTTTTCATCGCCCCCACTGATTACCAGCAGGGAGAAAGCTACCGCATCATGTACATCCACGTACCCGCCGCATGGATGTCGATGTTTATCTATGTGGTGATGGCCGTCTCCGGCCTTATCAGCCTGGTTTGGCGTATCAAGATGACGGAAATCATTGTCATCAGCAGTGCCGCGGTGGGGGCCTCGTTTACGTTTTTAGCCCTTGCCACCGGCTCCCTGTGGGGTAAACCGATGTGGGGGACCTGGTGGGTTTGGGATGCGCGACTGACGTCTGAGCTTCTGTTGCTGTTTCTCTACCTCGGTATTATCGCCCTGCACAGTGCCATCGAGGATAAACGCGTCGCTGCCCGCGCAGTCTCGATTCTGGCCCTGGTCGGCGTGGTCAACATCCCCATCATTCACTATTCGGTTGAATGGTGGAACACGCTGCATCAGCCTGCATCGGTGACAAAATTCGACAAACCGTCAATGGATATGAGCATGTTGATACCGCTGCTCACCATGGCCATCTCATTTAAACTTTACTATGGCGCTGTGGTCTTAATGCGCGCGCGCGCGGAAATTGTCGAGCGTGAACGCAATTCACGCTGGGTGCAGGAAATGGTCGAGCAGGAGGCGAAATGAGTGAGTTCTTCGCCATGGGCGGGTATGCCGTCTACGTTTGGCCCTCTTTTTTGCTGGCGCTGATTGTCCTTGTCGCCAACGTTGTTGCGCCGATGCAACAACGCAAACGAGTTTTGAAAGATATTGCCCGAAAACTCCGTCGGGCCAGGAAAGAACAGAGATGAATCCGATACGCAAGAAACGACTGACCCTGATAGGCTTGATGGTTGCCGGTATTGGCGTGGCCACTTGGTTGGCCCTCAACGCCTTTGACGAAAACTTGATGTTCTTCTTTTCCCCTTCGGAAGTCGCTGAGGGTAAAGCACCGACCGCCCATCCCTTTCGCATCGGCGGTCTGGTCGAAGCCAATAGTGTAAAGCGTAAACCCGATGGGCTGACTACCGCATTCTCGGTTACCGATAATGCCGAGGCCGTTACCGTGGAGTACACAGGTATCCTGCCCGACCTGTTCCGCGAGGGGCAGGGAATCGTCGCCATGGGACAGCTGAACGAATCGGGCATCTTCATCGCCAGCGAGGTGCTCGCCAAGCATGACGAGAACTACATGCCGCCCGAAGTCGCGGCTTCACTGAAGACCGCTCATGACGAGGGGGTCAGCAACATGCAGTCGAAAGTCCAATGATTCCTGAACTCGGCCATTTCGCACTCATCCTCGCGCTCTGCCTGGCCATCACTCAGGCGGTCGTGCCCCTGATCGGATCCTATACCCGCACGTCCTCGTGGATGGCTGCATCACGCTCTCTTGCCTGGGGTCAGTTCGTTTTCTTGGGTATTTCCCTGATCATTCTTACCAATGCGTTCTTGAGTAACGATTTCTCGGTGATCTACGTTGCCCAGCATGGCAATACCAAGCTGCCCGATATCTATAAAATATCAGCGGTTTGGGGGGCCCATGAGGGCTCTCTGCTCCTTTGGGCCTTTTTCCTCGCAAGCTGGAGTGTTGCAATTGCCGTTTTCAGCCGCAACCTGCCCCTCGAGATGGTTTCCCGGGTACTCTCCGTAATGGGTATGATCAGCATCGGCTTTCTGCTCTTTATGCTCCTGACGTCAAATCCATTTGCCAGAACCTTCCCAGCCCCCATGGAGGGCGGAGAGCTGAATCCCATGCTTCAGGATCCCGGCCTGGCGATCCATCCTCCCATGCTCTATATGGGGTACGTGGGGTTTTCCGTTGCCTTCGCCTTCGCTATCGCCGCCCTTCTTGGTGGACGGCTCGATGCCTCCTGGGCACGCTGGTCTCGTCCCTGGACAACCATCGCCTGGGTCTTTCTCACGCTGGGCATCGCCCTGGGAAGCTGGTGGGCCTACTATGAACTGGGTTGGGGCGGCTGGTGGTTCTGGGATCCGGTAGAGAACGCCTCGTTCATGCCGTGGCTGATAGGTACTGCATTGATCCACTCCCTGGCGGTTACCGAAAAGCGCGGTGCTTTCAAAAGCTGGACCGTACTGCTCGCCATTTCCGCCTTCTCCCTGAGCCTGTTGGGTACTTTTCTGGTGCGTTCCGGCGTACTCACCTCGGTACACTCCTTCGCCTCGGATCCGGCACGTGGCGTCTTTATCCTGATTTTTCTGCTGATTGTCATTGGCGGATCACTGCTGCTCTATACCTGGCGCGCACCCTACATATCGGGAGGCGGTCGTTTCGATCTGATATCCCGGGAGACATTCCTCTTGGGCAATAACCTATTGTTCTCGGTATTCGCCGCCTTGGTTCTGATTGGCACGCTGGCACCCCTGATCTATGACGCCCTCGACATGGGCAAGATCTCGGTGGGTTTTCCCTGGTTTAACAAGATGTTCCTGCTGACAACCCCATTTCTCGCCCTGCTCATGGGAATGGGAACACTGGCACGCTGGAAACATGCCGAACCGTCTCAGCTGGTCAAGCAGCTGAGAGCCGCCTTCATTGTCAGCCTGGTGTTCGGTCTGCTCAGCCTCCTGCCCATGTTTTCAGGAGGGAACTGGCTGGTTGGCCTCGGCATGGGATTGGCAATGTGGATTGCGACCTCCCATGTGGTCAATCTCAGGGACCGACTGAAGCACAAGCAGGGTTTTTCCGGCTTCTGGCTCGACCTGAAAACCGGCGGACGCAGTTATTACGGTATGATCCTCGCCCACCTGGGGGTGGCGATGTTCATCGTCGGCGTGACCATGGTCAGCAACTACGGCATCGAGTCTGATGTTCGCATGAGTCCTGGCGATGTGAGTGACATTGCCGGTTACAGCTTCAAGTTCGAAGGCGTGAATCGCACACCAGGTCCTAACTACAATGCCCATCGCGGCCGCTTCCAGGTCTCAAAAGACGGTGAACACATGGCCACCCTGGAACCGGAAAAGCGTACCTACTTCGTCCAGACCAAGCCGATGACCGAGGCCGCAATCGATTGGGGACTGACCCGTGACCTCTATGTATCGCTGGGTGAGCCCCTTGGCGCTGGTGACTGGAGCCTCCGCCTCTACTACAAACCCTACGTTCGCTGGATATGGTTGGGCGGACTGTTGATGGGGCTGGGGGGTATTCTTGCCGTCTCTGACCGGCGTTATCGTACCGCCAAAGTAAGGTCCTCTCAGCAGGTCAACACTGCCGATGCCGCACCGGCATCGTCAGGGAGTTAAATCAACCATGAATCGCTATCTACGCTATTCCATACCCCTCATAGTCTTTGCAGTGATCGCTGCCTTCCTGTTCAAAGGTCTGGGTATGAATCCACGTGAGATTCCATCCCCTTTGATCGGCAAGTCGGTACCTGAGTTTGCTCTCCCTACCGTGGAAAGTCCCGACACGATCGTAAAAACGAGTGATCTGCAGGGTAAGGTCTATCTGCTCAATGTATGGGCCACCTGGTGTGTCTCATGCCGTGCCGAGCATGAGACCCTGGTGCAACTCTCCCGCTCCGGCAAAGTGGATATCGTCGGCTTAAACTGGAAAGACGAACGGGATAAGGCACAGGTATGGCTACGCCAGCTCGGTGATCCCTACAGCATCAACATATTCGACAAGAAAGGACGCACCGCGATCGATCTTGGGGTGTATGGTGCTCCGGAGACGTTTTTGGTGGACAGCAAAGGCATTATCCACTACAAACATGCAGGGCCGATGACCATGCAACTGTTCAATGAGAAACTACTGCCCCTGATTGAAGATTTAAAGCCTAAAGGATAGCGACGTGCGCCTGTTTGTATTGATTTTCACCCTGTTCTTCGCCCTGCCCGCCGTACAGGCCGCGACCCTGGCTGACTACAGCTTCGATGAGCCGGGAAAGGCGGAGGACTTCCGCGATATTATCGAAGAGATGCGATGCCTGGTATGTCAGAACGAATCTCTGGCCGGATCCAACGCCGAACTCGCTATCGATCTGCGTAACGAGATCTATGAGATGATGAAGAGTGGCCAGGAGAAAGAGGATATCATCAACTTCATGGTTGCCCGCTATGGGGATTTCGTGCTCTACAGTCCACCCCTCAAACCCACGACCTATCCGATATGGTTTGGCCCCCTTATCGTTTTTCTTGTCGGCGGGGTGGTTCTATTCCGTATTCTAAAGCGTAAAAGCGTATCCAGGGAGACAGAGCTTTCTGCAGAAGAGGAACAACGACTCAATCGCTTGTTAAACCAGTCGAACGACCACAGAGACGCTGATCAATGACCCTATTCTGGATTATTATCGCCGGGTTCTCACTCCTGGCTATGGGATTTGTCGCATTGCCATTGATGCGTAAGCAGGTTACCAGTGGCATCACTTCCGATGAACTCAACCTGGCTGTTTTCAAACAGCAGCTTGCTGAATTGGACAGCGACCTGAAATCAGGTGCACTGGACCAGGCACGTTATGACGCAGCGCGCAGGGATCTGGAAAAAGAACTGCTGTCTGATGTATCCGAACAATCTCGACCGGCGGAATCCGGAGGAAGCGGACAGAAAATGGCATTGTCAGCCCTGGTGATACCACTGGCAGCACTGCTGTTATACCAGTTTATAGGCTCACCGGAGATTATATCGCGTTTGGCCAATCAACCTGCAGCTACGCACACGGCTTCAGTGCAATCCCAAGGGTCCTCAACCCAGAACCTGCCGCCGATGGAGGAACTTGTCAAACGGCTCGCCGCCAAAATGCAGGAACAGCCTGATAACCAGGAGGGCTGGATTATGCTGGGGCGCAGCTATATGGCGATGAACGATCCGTCAGCTGCCATCAACGCCTTTGATCGCGCCATGGAGATCAGTGATAAAAACGTGGGTCTGCTGCTTGCATATGCCGAGGCCATAGCCTCGAACACTGGTAATGACTTCACCGGACGGGCGGCACCGATGGTCGATAAGGCATTTCAACTGGAGCCTGACAATCCCAATGTGCTCTGGATCGCCGGTATAGTCGCCTACCAGCGGACCGATTACCAGGATGCCGTTGACCGCTGGTCCAAACTGAGGGGTCTGTTGAAACCACAGAGCGCGGAACTCGAATCCGTCAATGAGGCCCTGGATGATGCCCGCTCCAAATTGGGACTGCCTACTGAAGAACCTGAACTGCCCAGCATCGTTCAGCCCAAGAAGCAGGTGCCGGCAGAGCCTGCTGCCGCTGGAGATAAATCGATTCAAGTCGAGATCTCCCTATCCCCGGATATGCAGGACAAGGCAAATCCGGATGATCTGCTGTTTATCTATGCCAAGGCGATGAGCGGCCCCCCCATGCCGCTGGCAGCAGTGCGAAAACGTGTCAGTGACCTGCCTCTGTCTATCAACCTGGATGACAGCATGGCAATGATGCCACAGATGAAACTCTCCCAATTTCCGGAAGTGGCAGTGGGTGCGCGTATATCCCTGTCTGGCAGTCCCACCGCTCAAAGCGGTGATCTCGAGGGCGAAATAATCGCAGTCAGTCCGGGTCAGCCGGAAATCGTGAAGGTTGTAATAAACTCTGTCCATCCATGACAGTAACAAAAACCGACCGGTGAAATGGTCGCGGCTGCCTGTTTACCTTGAGCGAACGCATCATGGGCTGGGACTGTTCGCGCTGATTCGATAATTGCTGCACTCCACCAGACATGCGTAGATGTCAATCCAATCAAGTGGGCAGTTGAACATGCCGACTGATTTCTGACATTTTCCTGTTCAGGCTCAATTACTCCGGCGTTCGGATTGATATACTGGCCTAACCAGAAGAAAACTAATATCCTTTTGCTGTTATCTTCCATCAATCCTCTTGGATAGAGCCGCGTTTCCGCTGATAGGAGTCAATATGGCCAGTTATTCGACCCACGACATTCGTAATATCGCCCTCGTTGGGCATGCAGGAGCTGGCAAGACCAGTCTGATCGAATCGTTACTGCAAAAAAGCGGTATGATTCTTAGTGCTGGCAGTATCGAGAGAGGTGACACCGTCTGCGATTACGACGATATGGAGAAAGAATTACAACACTCTCTCGATATCGCGATCACCCATCTCAGCCATGAAGGTAAACAGGTAAATATCATCGATACACCCGGATACGCCGATTTCCTGGGACGGGGCATCAGCATCCTTCCAGCTGTCGAGACAGCCGCCGTCGTGGTCAATGCCGCCACCGGTATCGAACCCGTCACCATCCGCATGATGGAAGCCGCCAAGCGCAGAAATCTGTGCCGATTTATCATTGTCAATAAAATCGATACTGAGGGTATAGATTACGCAGCACTGATGAATAGCCTGCAGGAGAGCTTCGGCAAAGAGTGTCTTCCTATCAACCTACCCGCGGACAACGGGCAACGGGTCATTGACTGTTTTTTTCAGCCCGGTGGTGATGAAACGATTTTCTCCTCAGTCTCTCGTGCCCACGACAATATGATCGACCAGGTGGTCGAAGTGGACGAGGAGTTGATGGAAGTCTATCTGGAGCAAGGCGAAGCACTGCAACCCGATCAGCTGCATGACCCCTTTGAAAAGGCCCTGCGAGAAGGTCATCTGATCCCTGTCTGCTTCACCTCCGTGGAGAACAGTGCCGGGCTGGATGAGCTGCTGACACTGTTCGCGCGCCTGATGCCTGATCCGACAGAAGGAAACCCACCCCCCTTCATGAAGGGCGAAGGGACGGACACGCTGCCTGTAGAGGTCTCACCCGATCCGGACAAACACGTCATCGGGCATGTTTTCAAGGTCCTCAATGACCCCTATCGGGGAAAATTGGGGATCTTTCGCATACACCAGGGAACCCTGGAAACCAATGCGCAACTCTTTATTGGCGATGCACGCAAGCCCTTCAAGGTCAATCATCTGCTCAGACTCCATGGAAAAGAGCAGGACGAGATGAGTCAGGCCGTTCCGGGGGATATCTGTGCGGTGGCAAGGATTGAAGACATCCACTTCGATGCGGTTCTGCATGATTCACACGATGAGGACCACCACCACTTGCGATCCATCGAATGTCCCGTGCCTCTGTTCGGCCTTGCCATCAATACCGCCAAACGGGGTGATGAACAGAAGCTGAGCGATGCACTACACAAACTGGAGGATGAGGATCCCTGTTTCCACGTCGAGCACAACGTCAGTATGAATGAAACAGTGATGCGAGGCCTCGGGGAGTTGCATCTTGAAGTGTTGCTGCAACAAATCAAGAAAAAATATGGTGTCGAGGTGGAGACCCACCCACCCAGCATCGCCTATCAAGAGACCATTACCCGTAAGGCAGAGGCAGATTACCGGCACAAGAAACAGACCGGTGGTGCTGGTCAATTCGGTGAGGTGCATCTTCGCATAGAGCCCCTTGGACGAGGTGAGGGCTTTGAGTTTGTCAACCAAATCGTCGGTGGAGCAATCCCGGGTCAATTCATCCCCGCTGTTGAAAAAGGGGTGAAACAGGCCATGGAGGAAGGTGCGCTGGGCGGTTTTGCCATGCAGGATATTCGCGTGATTATCTTTGATGGAAAATACCATTCAGTGGACTCCAAAGAGATTGCCTTTGTCACTGCAGGCAAGAAGGCCTTCCTGGAGGCGGTCGAGAAGGCTGGACCGGTCATATTGGAACCGATCGTCAATATCTCGATCACCACACCAGACACATTTATGGGTGACCTGACCGGTGACCTTGCGGGGCGCCGTGGTCAAATCAGCGGTACTGAGTCGGGACACAACAATATGTTGGTCATTAAAGGTCAAGCGCCTCTGTCTGAACTCGAGGGATACGCCACACAGCTTAAAGCGATTACCGGTGGCGAAGGCAACTACACGATCGAGTTCAGCCACTACGAGGCGGTACCTCCGAATGTCCAGCAACAGCTCAAGTCAGCAAAACAGGGATAAGTCACTTGGCATGATGATATGATCATTGACAAGCAAATACCCACTTATAGGTAGCTTTATAAAACCAAATGGGTGAGCATGGTCCGCTCTGGTTTTTTTATAAAATCAGAGCGGTTTTTTTTTGAATGTTTGTTTGTCAATAATTGACGAGATGATGAAAGTTAAAAAATTAAAATAACCAATCAATGACAGTAGAAAATAAGGGTTCAACTTACCTGGGAGTAGAAATAAAACATCGTTTTCCGGTCTTCTTATCAAACACTGTATATTGCAAAATAATTATACACTGTACATGCTTGATTTAGATCAATGCAGTTATATTCCCGAATCGTTTTGATAGGTATGTGTTAAGCATAATAAGTACAAGGTTTTACTGAATAAGAATAAAAGTAAAACCATGCAGTCCCCATATCAATAATAATTTGGGGTTGGGGGGAAAGTCGTAAACATCCTTTCTTGTATATTGGCTTGCCGCACCAATTGGGAGAACTCATTTGCTTCGCTCGCACTTCATCTGTACTGCTGCAGATGTCGAGTCACCGGGCGTTGCCTATGCAACTCTTCCTTACTGTCAACCCATTAAGGAGGGAGCTATGAAACGCTTCGGTAATGGTCGATTCACCGCAATATTGGGGAGTATTGCAGCGGGAATCACGCTGCTGCTGCATATCTCTACAGCGGATGCCGCTAGACCGTCTGGTGAAATTGGTAAAGATTGGGGTAACCCGAAAGGCCACGAATGTGTCGAGTGTCACTGGATGGAAGATCCCGGACTCACTATGGAGTGGAACAACAGTCAGCATGGACAGAGTGGCGTCAACTGTCTCGACTGCCACGAAGCCAAACCTGAAGACAAGGATGGTTTCGAACATGAGGGATCCCGTATCTCCATCATAGTAACACCGAAGGATTGCTCCAAATGCCACTCCACTGAATTCGAGGAGATGGATGGCTCCCACCACTCCAAAGGCGGTCAGATACTCGCCTCCCTGGACAATCTGCTCGGCGAAGTGGTCGGTGGACCCGCAGCGGTAAATGCAGGCTGTCGCCAATGTCACGGTTCAGTGATTGAGATCGGTGATGACGGCAAACCAGCACCGACCACCTGGCCGAATACCGGCATTGGCCGGATCAACCCGGATGGATCCGCCGGTTCCTGTACCGCATGCCACGGCCGTCACCGCTTCTCCAAGGCCCAGGCACGTACCCCTGATACCTGCGGCAAATGCCATGTCGGACCCGACCATCCGCAAATCGAGGTCTACAACGAATCCAAGCACGGCATCATCTACCGTGCCAAAGTCGATGAGATGAACCTTGAGTCCGACAAGTGGGTCGCCGGTGTGGACTACTCGGCCGCCCCAACCTGTGCCTCCTGCCATATGAGTGCCGGCGGCAAGGAGGGTAAGACCCACAACGTGGGCGATCGTATCTCCTGGACACTGCGTCCGCCGATCTCTCAGAAGATCAATCTGGTTCGCCTGCAGAACGGTCAGGAGTTCGACGTCAAAGAGGGCAAGGAAATTCCCAGCGTGGGCGACAAGGCCAAGGGCTCCACCGTGGTCGAGGTCGTGACCTGGAAAGAGCGTCGTAAGAAAATGCAGGAGGTCTGTAAGGCCTGCCACAGCGACAGTGTCATCACCGGTCACTACAACCAGTTCGACAATGTGGTGGAACTCTATAACGAGAAGTTCGCCAAACCGATCGCAGCCGTCATGGGCGAGTTGAAGAAGAACGGCTACATCACCAAGTCGCCTTTCGACGATAAGATCGAATGGACCTGGTGGGAGATCTGGCATCACGAAGGCCGGCGCGCCCGTCACGGCGCCTCCATGAACGGTCCGGACTACACCTGGTGGCACGGTATCTACGACGTGGCCAAGCACACCTACTTCAAGTGGATTCCGGAACTCAAGGAAGTGGCCATGAAGAAAGACGGTAATGAAGACTTCGCCAACAAGATGCTGGACAAGTACTTCAAGCCGATCGACGGTCATACCTGGTATTTCGAAGGCATGAGCAAAGAGGCCATCGACAAGGTCCGCAAAGGGTTCGAAGAGCGCTACGGTAAAGGTGCACTCAAGTAGATTCCTTTAATGCTGCATACCCCTTCAGGCCTCACAGCCTGAGGGGGTCTTTTTTTCATCTTCCTGTATAGGGGTCATTCATGGGGAGACAACTCATCTATCTACTGACGGTCTTGCTCAGCATGGGCTTCTCGACCGCCATCGCACAAGAGAGTGTCGAACAGTTGATTGCGGATGCACAGGCATTGTCCGAATCGGGTAATCTTGACGATGCGCACGCTATACTGGTGAAAGCGGTTGAGACAGACCCTCAATCTTCACATGCCCATACACGGCTCGGTGGCGTGGAACTGCTGCAACGCGACTACAAGTCCGGCATCAAGCGTTTTCAACAAGCGATCATGCTGGATCGCAACAATGCGGATGCCTTCGTCGGCCTGGCTGTCGCCTACCTGCATCTGGGCCGCTACACGCTGGCCAGAGAGGCATTGAAAGAAGCGGAGCAGCTGGGTCCGTCGAAACAGCAAGATATCGATAAAGTACTGGCCTGGCTCGATCAAAGATCCGGACAATCCGGACACTGAGCCACAGTCCACCTGAGGAGATATTCATGAAAATAAACAGAAAACTGTCAACGGCACTCTTCGTTGGCGTGATGTTTGGCTGGCTGGCGTCGAGCTGCAGCACCACCGACAGCGCAATGAAAAAAGAGAGTGCCAAAACTGCAGCCAAACCTGCGGCTGAGATGGCCCCCGCCAAGCCACCAGGTATCCGTTCCCCCAGCATGCTTGCCAATACATGTGCCGGCTGTCATGGAACCGACGGTGCCAGCGCCGGCGATGCTATGCCGATCATCGGCGGTATGGAAAAGGAGTATATGCAGCTGGTACTGGCCGAGTTCAAGAGTGGCGAGCGGGACTCGACCATCATGGGCCGGATTGCCAAAGGTTACTCCGACAATGAGTTGAAGGCGATCGCTTCCTATATCGCCAGCCAGCCTTGGGTCTCCAGTCCCGCCAAAGCTGACAAAAAGCTGGCTGCTATAGGTAAAAAGATACATGAAAAGCGGTGCAAAACATGCCATGAAGATGGCGGCAGAGTTCAGGAGGACGATGCTCCCCGGCTGGCTGGGCAGTGGCCGGATTACACAATGATCTACCTGAAGGATTGCCACAAGAAAGGCCGGCGCTGTCTGCCGAGAAAAATGGGTAAACGAGTCGCCGAACTCTCTCAGAAAGAGTTGCAAGCCATGGCTCACTACTATCTGAGCGAGAAATGAGGGGGAGAGCAATGGCCAGACTAACACGAAGAAAATTTATCAAAGCCACCGGCGCATGTGCCGCACTGGGTAGCGTCGCTTCATTCAGCCCGGTATCATTCGGTAAAGGTGCCAAAGGGCGGGTGATTGTGATCGGTGGCGGCTACGGTGGCGCTATCGCCGCTAAATATATTAAAAAGGCCGATCCCTCGATCGATGTCATGCTGATCGAGAAGAATACCCAATATGTCTCCTGCCCCCTCAGCAACGAGGTGCTGGGTGGTGAACGGGATATCGGCAGCATCACATTCAACTACAAGGCCATGAATCAGAACCACAATGTCGAAGTGGTGCACGACGAAGTGGTGGAGATCGATGCGGCCAACCATACCGTCAAGGGTGCCGGCGGTAACCAGTACCAGTACCAGTACGACAAACTGGTGATCTCCCCAGGCATCGACTTCCGTTTTGAAATGATCGAGGGTCACAGTGCGGCCGTGGCGGAGAAGATTCCCCACGCCTGGAAGGCGGGTCCGCAAACCACTCTCCTGCATAAACAGCTCATGGCCATGAAGGATGGCGGTGTCTGCTATATCGCGGCGCCACCCAATCCCTTCCGCTGTCCACCAGGTCCCTATGAGCGTGCTGCACAGATCGCCCACTACTTCAAGCATCACAAACCCAAGTCGAAGGTCATTATCCTGGACGCCAAGGATAAGTTCTCCAAACAGGGCCTTTTCATGCAGGGCTATAAGAAGTTCTATGGCGATACCATCGAGTGGGTTAGTGGCGCCGACGGCGGTATCATCGAAGCAATCGATCCAGACAACATGACTCTGGTCGGACAGGTAGACGAGTACAAAGGCGATGTCCTCAATGTTATCCCGGCACAGAAGGCGGGTAAGATCGCACAAGTCGCCGGACTGACCGATGATTCCGGCTGGTGTCCGGTCAACCAGAGTACATTCGAATCGAAGATCCATAAGGATGTGCACGTCATCGGTGACGCCAGTATTGCCGGCAAGATGCCCAAGTCAGGCTATGCCGCCAACTCACAGGGTAAGGTCTGCGCCGCCGCCATTGTCGCTGCGCTTAACGGTGAGGCACCGGGCGAACCCTCCTATGTGAACACCTGTTACAGCATCATCACACCTGATTGGGGCATCTCGGTAGCTGCTGTCTACCAATTGGTTAACGGTAAGATCGTCGGTGTCAAAGGTGCCGGAGGTCTTTCGCCAATGGATGCATCCGCTGAGACAAGAGCCATCGAGGCGCAGTATGCGCGCAGCTGGTTCAAGAATATCACCTCAGATATGTTCACCTGATAAAAAAAACACTTTGTAGAAAGACTAAAAACAGGCTATTCAAGCGCCACATTGTGGCGCTTTTTTTATCTGTTGCTCAACCAGATCTATCCAATTGTTGTCAACGCACCGAGCGGTAAACACCCTCACACTGACGTTTATTCAGTAGTAAGTATCCCCCGGCAAAGCCGGGGGCTTTAGTTGTGAACCGCTCGAAGCGGTCTGTAAAACGGAGCCTATTGGCTCCTTGAGCCCCTCAAAGGGGCTGTTACATCAACTGTAATTGATCAATCCTGCGGTCTTCCGCTTCCTGGTGCCGTATATACTCCCGAATCACCTGCTCATCCCTGCCTACCGTCGAAGTAAAATATCCCCTGGCCCAGAAATGATGGCCAACATAGTTCCTTTTACGACCCAGGTAGGTACGGGCTATGTGGATCGCACTTTTCCCTTTGATAAACCCAACTACCTGCGATACCGCATATTTTGGTGGTATCGATATCATCATATGTACATGATCAGCCATGACATGCCCTTCCTCTATCAAACTCTCTTTCTGCCTTGCCAACCGATGGAATACCTCTCCAAGCTCCTGCCTGATCTGCCCAAAAAGCGTCTTCCTCCGGTACTTCGGGATAAACACAATATGGTACTTACACTCCCATCTCGTGTGGCTTAAACTTTCTACTTGTCTCATGGTTTCTCCTTAGCGTGTTGCTTGGCGGCTCACGCTTTGGGGTTACTATGAGACTCCTGTTTCTGTCAAACTGTTGATGCCTCCCCAGCAGAGCTGGGGGGTCTCCATTTTTGTCTAGGGCCTGTTAACACTAATCCAATCGACTCTGCTGGAGCTGTTTTTTTACCCAGCAAGGCAGAATGAGCGAGGTTTAGCCGTGCTAAATGAGCGAATGATAACGCCGCTGGGTGGAAAAACAGCCCCAGCCCTTCGGGTTGTGCCTGAAAATGCGCCACTCGGCGTTGCTCGTCACTCATTTGGAATCACCAAACCTCACTCCTCGCGCCTTGATTGGCGCATTTTCAGACACAACAGAGCCGATTGGATTAGTGTTAACAGGCCCTAGTTGCCAAAGCTGCCCCTGGCGACTGCGGAAAAAACCGGCACATGAGTGCAGATAGTATTTCCACATGCGATAAAAACGTTCGTCATAGTGCTTACGCAGCTCAGGCCAGGCATGGTCAAAATTATGCCACCAGGCCATTAATGTTCGGTCATAGTCCGGTCCGAAATTGTGCCAATCCTGTATCAGGAACACAGATTCCAGGGATTGCGTTATCTCCTGTGCAGAAGGCAGTTTACCGTTGGGGAAAATATATTTATCTATCCAGGGATCTAATGTCTTCGCTGTTTTGTTCTGGCCGATCGTGTGCAGCAGGAACAAACCGTTATCCCTGAGCAATCTGTCTACGGTATGGAAATAGGTGCGATAGTTCTTGTGGCCTACATACTCGAACATGCCTACGGATACCACCTTGTCATAGCTGCCTGTAATTTCCCTGTAGTCCTTGAGTTCAACCGTGACAGGAAGATCCTTACAGCGTTCACGGGCTAGTTTCTGCTGTGCTTTTGACACGGTAATTCCAATCACACTAACATCGTAATGTTCGGCAGCATACTGCATCAAGGCACCCCAGCCACAGCCTATATCAAGCAGTCTCTCACCGGGTTGCAATTGAAGCTTGCGGCAGATGATATCCAGTTTGTCGTGTTGTGCCTGTTCCAAATTTTCCGCGGACTTCCAATAACCACAAGAGTAGCTCAAGGTCGAATCGAGCATGGCTTCGAATATGTCATTACCCACGTCATAGTGCCGTTCACCCACTTGAAAGGCTCGAGTAATAGACTGAAAGTTGAACAGATAGTTGCGAATCAACTCGACGAGCATACTAAACTTAAACCAACCAGCAATTTGGTGATCGATATCAACTGTCATCAAGCGAGAAAATAATACATCCATTGCATCACACATCCAGTGGCCATCCATGAAAGATTCACCAAAACCGAGTGAACCCCGGGTCAGGACATATCGATACAGTTCTTTGTCATGTACTTGAATGTCCCACGGTCGATTGCCGTTAAACTGAACATCAGCCTGCTTCAGAAGATCGACCAATACCTGGGGAGGCTTAAGCTCACCGTGAGGTTCATTATGCAGGCCGTGATTAATATTCACGGAAGGCATAGGCAATCTCCTCTCAGGTAATCGGTAAAATATCAATTCACCTATTACAAATTGATTTATTTTTTGTGACAGGTTCAATCAATTGCATGGAGCCGTTTCATTGTCATTTTTTACAGATATGCACCACCACAGCACTAGAACGTAGTTTCGCCAATATACTACAGTTTTAGTTATACAATTCCTGATGTTAGTAGATACGCTGCATATCACCTGCCGGTTTCAGACCAACTGTTCACAATTCCAACCCAATGCTCAGCTGAGCATGCGCTCTCTTATGGAATTGACACAAACTGGTAACACAACAATAGCCCCCCCTCGGTACAAGGAGTGCAAACCAAATAATCGCACCACTACATCTCACCAGATTTTAATCAAAACGTTTATTTATGATCGTCCAGTGACACACTCTCCAATATATTTAAAGATAAATTGGTTATCTTACAGACACCCCAGTTAACCATGACTCTGCATAGGCAAGTCAGTCGGCTTTTCTTGCGTTTCTTGCTGGCTCATCATCTTCGTTTGTGCCCTTACAAGACGCGACATCGCTGAAATATCCCTATCTGAGAGTGAAAATGCCGCATCCACCCAATCATGCGCAATATCAAGCAACTCTTGTTTCTCCAAGGGCATGATCCGGTTTCGCATCTTTAGTACTGAACGCCTGGTAATATTCGACTTATTGAGACGCTTGATGAATGATCTGAGCGCCAGCTCACCCTCACCCGGATCTGCAACAACATCAACAACTCCCATCTCATAAAGCTGTTCTGCGGTATAACCTTCAGCATTAATGATCATTCTCTCCACCAATGCGGGTGATATCCGCCGGGACAGGAAGGAATAGGCACCCATACCAGGGAACATATTGAAAACAACCTCGGGAAATTTAAACACACTACCGGCTTCAGCAATGATGTAGTCACTGGAAAGTGCTGCTTCGAATCCCGCTCCAAGCGCTGTTCCGGTAACCAATGATATGGTGTGGACATTGGTATTGAGATTGATGAAATTGGCATACAGCACATCGATACTCAGCTCTGCATATTTTTGCAGGGTCTGCCTGTCGCCTGTTGTTATCATGTCCACAAAAAATTTCAAATCGCCACCGAGATTGAAAATTCCGGGCACATCGGAGCCAAAAATCAGGAAATCGATATCGGTCTTCGATTCAGTACTTTTTAGGTAATCACTTGTCCATGTCTGAAAACAGTTTATGTCTTTCAGTAATTGGGGTGAAAAACAGGGAATTGTGCCGGGATCCATGGCAAAGGTAAGGGTCCTGTAACTTTCATCATATCGAATGTTCAACGTGTCAAATGTCAACTCTGATATTGATTGTGTAGGTACGGCTTTAAGCATTTTCTGTTCCTCACGGGTAGATGTCATATAGGTCTGGTGATAGGTATGTTTAATTTCCATCGCATAAGAAAAATAGATGGTGGATTTATATTAGGCGTTGCCACCACAGGATAGAAACAGCATTTTATGAAATGTTTAAGGACTGAGTAATCAAGTCAATCTGATCGTGACTCAATTCCACATTCCCTGGGAAGTAGAATCGCTTAAGCAATTGATCCCGAGCAACATATTTTGACATTAAACTTTTTTATAGGAATTTATTTCTTATAATGACTAAAATTTTGCCTATTCTCAGCCGCTATCATTGTCCTATACGTTTAAACGTATGACTTGACTGTTACAATGGCTGGTCTAGAAAACCTAAAATCAATCACTTAGGGGTATTTGTGCCATGGCTGGCAATACATTGAAAGAGGTTTTTAAATTACCCAGACTCACTTTCATCTCCCATGGACTAAGTGATGAGGCACGTCTGGAATATGAGCAGGGACTGATTCGCCTCTTTTTTACCTTCATCGTGTTCACCTATCTGCTGATTTCTGATCTGACCAACCCACTCGGAAGTACTCATGTAACAGCTACAAGGCTGGCAGCTGGATACGAACTATTCTCAATTCTGATTCTTTTATCGTTTATTTACATCAAACAGGGTTCAAAGTTACGTAAAACCATCACCATGCTGGGTGATCATACGATGACCTGTCTCGCCATGTATGGCGCAGGTGAGGTTGGTGCGCCACTCTTTACTGTCCTACTCTGGATCACCGTTGGATATGGCGCACGTTTCGGTAACAGCTATCTCTACCTGGGTATGCTGCTCTCGACCTCCGGTTTTCTGGTTGTGATCAACACAACACCCTTCTGGCTAGCACACCCGGTTGTGGGTTATGGATTGATCATCACCAATATCATCATACCAATTTTCGTCTCCAAGATACTTGGACAGCTGGTAGATGCAAAAGCTATTGCTGAGGCAGCAAACCAGGCAAAGGGGCGGTTTCTTGCAAATATGAGTCATGAGATGCGAACACCGTTAACAGGCATCATAGGTGTTTCTCAATTACTGATGACTGAAAACCTGGGAAAAAGGATAGAGAAAAAAGTCAATACCATCGACTCCTCAGCAAAACACCTGCTTTCACTCATCGATGATGTCCTTGATTTTTCGAAAATAGATGCCGGTGAAATCAAGATTGAACACCAGGAGTTTGATCTGCATTCACTTATTACAACTGTCAGCGCATCACTTGAACCAATCGCAAAGGAGAAAAACATCAGTTTGATGACCCATATATCTCCTGAAGTTCCGTTCAATCTGCTTGGTGACCACCATCGCATACAACAGGTACTTAACAACCTCGTGGGTAATGCCATCAAGTTTACTCATCAAGGCTATGTAGACATCAGAGTCAACCCATTACACACCACTGACTCAATGGTAAATTTAAGATTTGAGGTTATAGATACCGGTATCGGTATTTCTCAAGAGGGACTGAAAAATTTATTTCAGCGTTTCAACCAAATTGATGATTCCATTACCAGAGAGTATGGTGGTTCAGGTCTTGGTACTACAATTTCTAAAGAGCTCGTTAACTGCATGGGTGGCGATATTCATGTGGAAAGCACGTTGGGAAAGGGGTCTCGGTTCTATTTTGATCTTCCACTCGAGATACCTGGGTCAACAAAGGAGCAGAGCTATACAGGACACACTACAATCACATTCACCAACAGCCTTCACTTCTACAATAAGATCAACCAACCCCTGAAGCTGTGGGAGATAGGCAATGATGTGGTAAGTACAATTGAAGAATTGACTGAACTTCTCACTCAAAGCACATCTATATCTGATCAACAACCCCTTTTAATTCTGGATGCAGAGTATATAGATGAAAATCTAGCACAACTTGCAGTAAGATTACGTGAAGTATCGGGTGATCAAGCCCATCTGATACTAATTGATATTATCGGCAAATACCAACCATTTGATGTACCACCTGAAATAGATTCTGTAGTCCATGATCTGAAAAACCGACGCCAACTTTATAATGCGATTCACACTGCATTTCTCGATACCAACCTACCGGAGGGTGTAGAGGCAATCGATAGCTGGGCACATTCCCAGAACCACGACAAACTCAAGATTCTTGTTGCTGAAGATACTGCCGTTAATCGTCTAATTCTCAGTGAGATGCTGATTAAGGCAGGCTATCAAGTCGAGTTGGTAGAAGATGGACAAAGTGCCTTGGAAAAATTCGAAGATTGTGAATACGATTTGGCCATCCTTGATATGCAAATGCCCCGAATCGGTGGACTTGATGTCATACGCGAGTACAAATCCGGGTATGGCCTAATAAAAGATATACCTTTTATCATACTGACAGCAAATATCTCGAAAGATGCGGAACAGCAGTGTCGAGAAGCAGGGGCCGATGTCTATTTACAAAAGCCAATCGATATCAGCGCCCTACTCAAGGAGATCCATCGTCTGACGGATCGTGGCAACAAAATTTCAGAACAGACTCCCACGACCTACATGGCAGGTCATAAGACTACTCCTTTTGCATCAAAAAGAATGCAATACCTAGACAGGGACACACTTGATCAGTTAACCAGATTGAGTACACGCGATGACTTTTTCAAGGAACTGGTCAACCATTTCCTTACTGATGTCTACAGTTGCATAGGACGCATGGAAATCGCTATACATGATACCGATATAACACAGATCATCGATGATGCACATGCAATCAAAGGTGCCGCAGGTAATATTGGTGCAATTTATCTGCTCGAAAAGGCCAGCAGACTGAATCGCTTGTCGAGTGAAGAGATCAGACGTAATGGACAAACCTACCTGAAAGAGTTGGCAGAAATCATCGATAAAACCAAGTCTGCCTTGGAGCAATATCTTGAAGACAATCACATCAACATAAAACTGGTCAACCGCAAGGAAAATCTAGATTAATTATTCTCAGCAGCGGTTACGGTAATTGTGCATCTCCTAACCCGGCCTGACACATCTACTGATGCCGAACACAATCCCATTTCAGGTAATCTATAAACACTTTACTTTCAGTAATTTTTAGATAGATATCTTGTCGTGTCTTTCCATGCAGTGTCAGATGACAATGTACGTTAGAAAATTCAATTCTTATTAGACGCAACATTGTGCTTTCCATCCTTGGCACAATAATTTGATCTCAATTATTTCGATACTGCTCATATAGAATATTAAGATCTATGACCTGCCATCTTTGCCATTACGCTCATCTTTTTTTGTTATCAGTATTTGCTGAACTTCTGCTTTTAAATCTGCTCCTCTCAATGGCTTACTGAGATATTTGACGCCTATACTATCGCATGCCATCTGTGCTTCCTTACTCACATTGGCAGTAAGGACGATAAACGGCAGTTCAGTTCGGCTACCCTGTGTATTACGAAATAACTTGATCACATCGAGCCCCCCATGCCCCGGCATCATCATATCCACAATCGCTAAGTCAAAGTCTTGCGCCTCTAATTGATCAAGGGCTGTATCCCCATTATCTACCAATACCACCTTATGCCCGTCTTGCTCAAGAAATCTACACGTTACTCGTTGATTTATCTTGTTGTCTTCTGCGACTAAAATATGGCCTGTTAGTAACGACTTTGCTGTTGCATTATCTTGATCTGGCTGTAATTCAGTATCATTGAATGTCGCTGTCTGCAAACTATGTAATACGTTGAATAAACGTTCACGTTCAATCGGTAGTGGTTGTATATCGATATAGTCGAATTTGTTAGCATCTTGCGATTCACGTGTTTTGTCAGTGATCAATATCAAGTCTCTACTGGCAAGTCCTGATTTACCAAGTATCGACTTATCTCCATGCTTCAAACAACGTGTATCAATAAGTACAACTGTTTCGTCAAAATCTGTTTGTAATGTAATTCCCATATCCACTGTGCAGCTTATTTTCCACTCCCCTAACCACTCGCATAAAGTCTTGATTAATTTACTGTCACTACTGATTAAGCGGATACCAGCAGGAAACCTCAAATACTGTACACTAGCTGGCACACTCGCACGCTGACAGTCCATAATCAAAGTAAACCGGCTGCCTTTGCCCATCTCACTTGAGGCTAAAAGCTGTCCATCCATCAAATCAACCAATTGCTTGGCGATGCTCATGCCTAAACCTGTACCCCCAAATCGTCTGTTGATCCCCTCATCCTCTTGTCGAAATGGGTCAAAAATATAAGATTTAGCCTCTTCAGATATACCTATCCCTGTATCTTCGACAGTTAACTTTATTTGCACACTGTCACTTGTCACGCTGTTGGCTTCTACTCGTACTTCAACCCACCCCTGATTAGTAAACTTTACAGCATTTCCAACCAAGTTAACCAAGACCTGGCGCAAATGCAGTTCATCTCCGATCAACCAGTATGGACATGCCGGTTCAATATTACGTTTTAGTACCAGATTCTTTTTTCTTGCCTCATTGTTAAACAAGCCGACAACACCGTTTATTAGAGCGTGCAAATCAAAAGGAGCATTTGCAATTATTATGCGTCCTGCTTCAATTTTGCTAATGTCCAATACATCATCGACCAAGTGCAACAGCATAGCTGCTGATGATTGAGCTCCATGTACCAGTGACTTCTGCTTTTCCGCCAAAGGTGTAACACTTAGCAACTCCAATAACCCGATTACACCATTAATAGGTGTACGGATTTCATGACTCATATTGGCCAGAAACCGGCTTTTGGCTTCATTTGCGGATTTGGCAGCATCCAGAGCACGTGATAGTTTAGCCAATAATGAAGCAATGTACATGGGCAGTACAATTAATCCGATCCACAAACTCCAACCTATGATAGGATCCTCTCTCCACTCTGCGTTGTAGCGCATTACTAAAATAAAGCCCATTGCAGCAAGCACAGTAGAGGCAGCTAAATAGCGGTTTCCGTAACGCAACCCATAACCGGATGATACCCATAGATATACAACGTAAAGTGGAGTCATCATCTGACCGTAATAGTACAAAAGATATGTAATCATCCCCATGTCACCAAGCATACATATTATTCGCCTGGTAACAGAGATGCCTGGATTGATTGCAATCGCTATTAATATTACCGTGGAAAATACCAAGAATAGACAGAGAATTATCAGACCGTGCTTTACAGACTCGCTTTGCTCGCCAAGTAGTGACGACAACCCAAGATAGATCAGCACTATTATCGTAATAGCAATCCTGACAAGGGATTGTTCATGTTCAGAGTCTGGCCGATTTTTAAAGCGGGTAATAATCCTCTGAACAATCGATAAAGAACGAGTGATATTTTGTTCAATCATTTACCGTTTCGCATGAATAATCTAAGACATCTCAAGTCTACAATAATATTGTGTGCAAAATCATAATAAGTGGAATTCTGTTAGCACTGATGGCAGTTATTACAAATACTATTTTTGAAAAATGGCTTCTTTAGTTCAATTTTTTGATAAACCCGTATAGGAATAACTCAATGGACACGGATTCACAGATTCAGGCATAAAAAGTGAATCCTCCTGCCAAACTCTGAGATTAAGGAAGCTTGACCAACCACCAGACAGAGAACAGCGCATACTTAACGAAATTGCCGTATTTTGGGTATACTCTCGAACTGGCTCTGCTTCTCAAAGCACACTGAGTGTACCGTTACAAATACCTAATGGCCGAGTGACGGTTACATTGAATACAACTGATTAAAAAAATCACATCTTAGTGAGTAATATCAAGATTTTATGTACAGTAAAAACTTCACCACATGGACAACCAGACTGAACGGCTAAAAGTACTGGCTGGCGGTATTATCAGCCTGATATTGATGTTGGGCATTGCCCGTTTTGCCTATACACCGCTACTCCCGATCATGCTGGAACAGGCCGGATTAGGACTTTCCCAGGGAGGCTGGTTAACGGCGGTCAACTATCTAGGTTATCTGAGCGGGGCTATCACGGCATCACTGATCAGTAATCTGGTACTCAAAGACCGTCTCTATCGTATCGGTCTGGTCGTGGCGGTGGTATCCACCCTGGGTATGGGACTTACAGAGAACATATGGCTCTGGTCCTTCTACCGCTATGTTGCAGGTTTAAGCAGTGCTGCGGGACTGCTGTTGGGCTCCGGTCTCATTCTGAACTGGCTCATACGACACGGTCATCGCAGCGAGCTGGGCATTCATTTCAGCGGTGTCGGCCTGGGCATTGCGTTTGGCGCCATTGCGGTGGAACTGATGAGTCACCATTTCGATTGGCGTGGACAATGGTTGATGCTGAGCCTGATGGGAACCCTGATGGTTTTACCCGCGTGGGCATGGCTGCCTTCTCCCGATACCAGCCAGGTCACACGCAGCGGTAAGGTGATGGTCGATACACCACCCAGCCGACGCTTTTTGCAACTCTTCATGGCTGCTTACTTTTGTGCTGGTGCGGGCTATGTGGTCAGTGCCACCTTTATCGTAGCCATTATCGATCAATTACCCGGTCTCAACGGGCTGGGCGCCTGGAGCTTTTTCATCCTCGGCATGGCCGCGGCGCCCGCCTGTATCCTTTGGGACCTGGTGGCACGTCGAACAGGCGATCTCAACGCCCTGCTCATCGCCTTCCTGCTGCAGACTGTCGGCATCCTGTTACCGGTGGTAGCTCATAGCCCCATCATGACGATGGCCGGGGCGTTGTTGTTTGGCGGAACTTTCATCGGCATCGTCAGCCTGGTACTGACCATGGCCGGGCGCTACTACCCTACCCGCCCCGCCAAAATGATGGGAAAAATGACCATTTCCTACGGCATTGCACAGATCGTCATTCCTGCCATTACGGGAGTGCTGGCTGAACGTAGCGGCAGCTATAGTGACGGTCTCTATCTGGCCGCCGGCATCATGATAATCGGCTCATTATTGATAGCCGGCCTGAGACTGTTCGAGACCAAACAAAACACCGCCACTTTATAATACAGCAGCCTCGCCATCATTGTATGCCTTTGAAGATCAACTTGTCTGTGACAGCACCCTTTACAGATCAAAGAGATCTTCGTTATGGTTGAGGTTGTTTGCTCACCGCCCTTTATTCACTTGTCCAATTCCATGACGGTAATACGAAACTGTTTGTCACGACCTTTTTTTACCGTAAAGTTAACCTTGTCATTTGGTTTGAATTCAGACAAGTCGACCCGTCTTGTAACCGGCAAGTCCATTGTCATCCCCATCCAATTGAGCTCGGGAATTGGTTGGTGTGTCAGATTGACGATTTTGTTTTCCATATCGATTTTGTGTAGCACGCCCTTCCCCATACCATGATTAGCGCTACTCGTCATTTCACCGTGACCATGCATACTATGGCCGCTGTGGCTGTCACCTATAACTGGAGCAGCGATGATCACACCGGCAACCACAATTGAGATCAATTTTATTACTTTGTTCATGCTCGAAATCCTCTTAGGGCAGTCTGGATGAGTATTCATCGGTTTTTTGAGAAGTCGGTACAGTCTCGGGTAGCCGGCGTGCCTCCCAGATTAAATAGATCACAGGAATCACGATAAGGGTCATGACGGTAGTGCTGACCATACCGCCCACCATTGGCAAAGCAATTCGTCGCATGACATCAGAACCAGGCCCCTCAGTGAAAAATATTGGCAACAAGCCGGCAATGATGACTGAAACGGTCATAAGCTTTGGCCTAACGCGTAAAGCAGCACCCGCCATAATGGCGGCAAACAATTGATGCCGATCCAACGGTGGTAGAGTACGCACCTGCTGATCGATATAGAGCAGCATTATCACAGCAGTCTCCACAGCGATGCCACCAAGTGCTATAAAACCGACCGCCACGGCCACCGAAAGATTGTATCCCGCAAGATACACCGACCACATACCGCCCACCAGGCCGAACGGTAAGGCGGTCATTACCATCACCGTACGATCGGTGCGGCCAAAATGAATCATCAAGAGTACAAGGATAATGGCAACAGCTCCGGGTATCGCGATTTTCAAGTTGCTTCTCGCCTCAAGCATCTGTTCGTATTGACCGGACCATGTAACAGCGTAACCCTGAGGCAACGTAACTTGATCAGCCACAAGCTTACGCGCTTCATCCACATAACCGCCAATATCACGCTCACCAATATCCACAAATACCCAACCGGTTAATCTGGCATTCTCCGACTTGATCATAGGAGGGCCTTCGGTAAACTTGATTTCGGCCAGTTCACCGAGAGGAATATGCATACCGCCAGGTGTCGGCACAAGAACCTCGGTGAGGTCCTGCACAGATTCGCGGAACGGCCTGTCATAACGTAGAATGATGTTATATCGTTCCCGTCCTTGCACACTTTCCGCCACTTTCATCCCACCGAGCGCGGTTTGAATAATAGACTGAAACACACCAAGATCGATATTTCTCCGCGCCAATTCATCTCGATTTGGTGTAATTTCCAGGTATTTGCCGCCGGTTACACGATCGGCAAATACACTACGGGTTCCCTCCACATCCTTGACTACCGCTTCCACATCTAGTGCGATACGCCCAATCTCTTCAAGATCCGCACCGGATATCTTTATGCCGACTGGCGTGCGTATACCCGTTGAGATCATATCCATTCTGATCTTGATGGGATAACCCCAACTGTTGACCAAACCGGGTAACTTCACCTGTTGATCCAGGATCTTGATCAATTCGTCTATATTCACCTCCGGCCGCCACAGTTCCCTCGGCTTGAGGCGAATCCAACTCTCTATCATTGATATTGGTGCGGGATCCGTAGCTGTATCGGCCCGTCCCAACTTGCCGAAAACCTGCTCCACTTCGGGCACGGAGCGAATCAAGCGGTTGGTCTGTGCCAAGACCTCCTTCGCCTTGGTGATAGATACACCCGGCAATGTGGTCGGCATATAGAGCAATTCTCCTTCATAGAGAGCGGGCATAAACTCTGAGCCAAGCTTGGATAGCGGGTACCACAGACTGGCAATACCCAGCAATGCGATCATCAGCGTCAACCAACGAACCCGCATAGAAAACTGTAGGACAGGTTTGTACAACGCAACAAAGAGACGATTTAGTGGGTTAGCCTCCTCACGGCGTATTCTGCCTCGGATCAGCCAAAGCATGAGAATAGGTACTATGGTGACCGAAAGCAGGGATGCAAAGGCCATGGCATAGGTCTTGGTGTACGCCAGCGGCGAGAATAACCGGAAACTTTCGCCAGTCAGTGCAAAAACAGGCAAAAAGGAGACGGTGATGATCAAGAGGCTGAAAAAGAGACCTGGTCCAACCTCCTTGGCCGATTGCAGGATAGCTGCGTTACGCGCCTTTTGACCCACGGAATCTGGCATGTCACTGAGCTTTCGATGGGCGTTCTCCACCATCACGATTGAAGCATCCACCATTGCCCCGATCGCAATCGCTATGCCACCGAGCGACATGATATTGGCGGTAATACCCTGTGCTGACATCACAGTGAACGCACCCAGCACACCTAGCGGTAGGGTAATGATGGCGACAAAGGCCGAGCGTGCATGTAACAGGAAAAGGATGCAGACCAGGGCAACCACAATTCCCTCTTCAACCAGCTTGTGGCTGAGATAATCAACGGCACCCCGGATCAGGGGTGCCCGGTCATACACGGTTCGGACCTCCACACCTTCGGGCAGACCTCGACGCAGAATATCGAGCTTTTCCTTCACTGCCTTGATCACGTTCAGCGCGTTTTCTCCGGAACGCATGACCACGATACCACCGACAACCTCGCCTTCACCGTCCAGTTCCACAACCCCGCGCCTGAGCTCTGGCCCCTCCAGTACTCTGGCAACATCAGTGATCAATACAGGCGTACCGTTACGCGCCCGCACCACAACCCTCTGTAAATCCTCCAAGGTTGATACATAGCCTCGGGAACGGATCATTAATTCGGTCTCGGCCCGTTCCAACACCCTGCCACCCACCTCCATGCTGGCGGCTTCAACCGCCTCGCGTACCCTAACCAACGGGATGTCATAAGCGCGCAATCTGTTTGGATCAATCAGCACTTGGTACTCGCGTACAAATCCGCCAACAGCGGCAACCTCAGATACGCCGGAAACAGTTGCGAGCTCGAAGCGCAAGAACCAATCCTGCAACGCGCGCAACTCGGCCAGATCATAGCGGCCGGTTCGGTCCAGGAGGGCATATTGGTAGATCCAACCCACACCTGTGGCATCGGGACCGAGTCGAGGGGTGGCGTTTTCGGGAAGATCATTCTGTACCGTCGCCAAAGCCTCAGCGACCCGACTACGTGCCCAATAGTCATCAACACCATCCTGAAATATGACGTAGACGAAACTCGTTCCAAACATGGAAAAACCACGCACCGCTTCTGTCTTTGGCAATCCTAGCAGGGTGGTGGAGAGCGGATAAGTCACCAGTTCTTCAACGATCTGTGGCGCCTGCCCTGCGAAATCAGTGCGGATAATCACTTGCGTATCGGAGAGATCGGGAATCGCATCCAGAGGTGTGCGATCAATCGCAAGCATACCCGCGACAGCCAAGGCCGTGGTTAAGATCAACACGATCAACTGATTGTGAACCGACCAGCTAATTACTTGGGCGATAAAGGACCGGGAGGGATCCTCTCCCACAATATCGCTTGCATCATGCATCATGATTCCTTCTTCTGAATCGATCTCTGCTCATTGCACCAACGCCCCCTTGCTGCCATCGAGATAGGGGCTGAATACCTGGTCGCCCTGCTGTACCCACAATCGCCCATCGGTTACGTCTTTGAACAATCGCACCCCCTTTTCGTGGTAATAGTCTTTTCTACCATCCAGCATCCAAGGCCTTAGAGCACTGACCAAACCATGTAATGCATTCCGCAAGTCACTCTCTGTTCGTGCCTGTTGGGCTTCAGCGATGGCATGATTAGCATTGTCTAGAACCGGCCCCAACCGGGTATTACCGAACTTCGGCCATAGCAAGTCGCGAATCTCCAGTGCAGGCTGCAACTGCACGGGATCGACATCGTAACCATCAGCCAAAGCCTCGTGCAGATATAGGCCAGCGTCGACCAGATGATCCACCATCGCCATCTGCGCCTTACTCAGGTTTAGATCGGCCAACTCCAGTTTGAGACGCTGGAGTTTCTGAAAAGACTCTCGTAGCGCACTCTCAGAATCGATGAGAAACTGGCCAGAGGCGACGATACGCTCATCCCTGTCTATTCCTTCAACCACCTCGGTAAATCCGCCACTGCTCAGTCCTGTACGTACCTGGCGTGGCTGAAAACGACCGTTCCCAAGCGCCACAACCAGATAGGGGCCATCGGCACCGATTAACAGTGCACTATCCGGTACCGCCAATCGACGATCCAACCCTACCTCGAACAGCACATCGGCATATGCGCCGGGCCGAAGCCGGTTATCCTTGTTATCCAGCTGTAAACGCACTGTACCGGTCCTGCTCGATCGATCCACGGTTGGGTGAATGTAATCGACGCTGGTCTCAATCACCTGGCCTGGAAGATTGGGGAGCATGATACGAACTTGTGTCGTACTGTTGATTGCCACCAAGTCCTTCTCTGCCACAGCAGCATTAATCCAAACCGTGGAGTAATCCTGAATTACTGCCAAGGTCTCCCCGGGCCGCACATAGGTTCCTTCCCTAACCCGTAAATCGCTCAAAGTACCGTCGGCTGAAGCGTAAAAAGGTACCTGTTCCACGACGCTTCGTTTCTTACGCAGCGTGGCGATAAACGACTTGGAAACACCCAAGGCACCAAGCCTGATCGCTGCAGACTGAATACGGTTTGCGCTTTGTCTTTCCAGAGCGCTGAGATAGTCCTGTTGAGCCGCTACCAAGTCTGGACTGAACAATCTGTATAGCAAGTTACCGCGTTTTACCTTATCACCGACAGCGGTTACAGCGAGCGACTCTATCCAGCCTGCCACCCTGCTCGATATCTCACTACGCAATCGTTCGTTCTCCGCCACCACGCCATAGGCACGTATACGACGGCCGAATACCGTGGCTTCGGGTTGTGCGTAGCGTACCCCCATGTTCTGAATGGTCTCTGGTGCGATGGTTATCGCGGCACGTTCACCGTCTGTATCTTCTTCCTCGACAGCCAGCTCTGGCCCAGACGTCATTTTTACCAAGTCCATACCACATATGGGACAACTCCCCATCTCGTCGGCGATATAGTGCGGATGCATCGGACAAGTATATTTGGCGCTGTCCCCCTCTTCGCCAGCGCCCACTACAGAAGATACCAGGAACAACACAATCCCTAACATGCGGGGATTCAATAACTGAATCGGAGTCATGAGCCATCCTCCACCAATAGGGCATTGATTCTGGCAGCGGAAATGGTACGCGCTGCGCGCTGTTTCGCCTTGTCCAGTGCAATCTCGGTTCGCTGAATCGCAGGACGAATGACATCCTCAAGTGAACCGTCACCCGCTTCGTAACGCCTCCTGTTGGCAGCTTCAAGCTCGCTCAGCCTTCCGTTGCGTCTGGTCAATGCTCGTAACAAGTTATCCGATGTACGGTAGTCCGCCATGGCATCATCATATTTTCCCCGTGCCTCTCTTAATCGGTGTTCCCGTTCAGCCGTCGCACTCGTTACCGCCTCTTCCGCGGCAATCAATCTGGGCCGTTGATTGGAATCCGCCCAAAACGGGATGCTAACGGTGAACTTGAACGTAAGCCAATCCTTACCGTCGAAATTCGATCCTGACTCCCGTTGTTGCCAAGCCATACCCAAAGCGTAATCGGGAGATAATGCTGCCTTTTTTTCGTTTACTTGGGATCGTGCCACTTCAAGTTTCCGTTGCGCCCCCCGAACGGCAAGTAATTCCGAAGCGTTTCCCGTCCATTCTCGAGGTTCGATATCGAGTAATATATTCTGATCCGGAACCGTATCGAGGAGCTCTCTTAATTCAGCCTGCCAACGAAGGTCTTCGCCATCTAGCGCAACCAGTCTCTCCTCGATTCGTCCGCGTTGTACATCTAGCTCATCAAAGCGGGCGTAAACAGAATTCCCTCCTTTCATCTCGCCGCGAAGCCAACGTTCCAGTTCACTAATAAGATCCAGTTGTCCGCTCAATGCTCCTTTGGATTCCACAATCCGTCGCCTTTCAGCCAACGCGGTTATCAGTCTTTCCTTCAACTTGGCCAGAACTTTTAATCGTTCCAATTCCGCCACTTCCGAGCGTGCAAGATGTGTACGTCGTACTGCTTCCCGTGCGTCTCCATTGGGGATTGCCTGCTTAAATTCCAGGCTGCGGTTGCTGGGTAAATAGCGTTCGAGATTCAAGGGATCATCTGCAGGCACATTGTTCAAACCGATCGTTATGCTTGGATTAGGCAAACCCAGTGCGCCATCCGAGTTATTGCTCCATTTCCTTGCAATCGACTCATTCATACGAACCTCGGGGTGTTCATGCAAGCGATCCACCATTGCTTCAAGTGGAGTCAATTCCGCTCTCGCCGCTGTATGACCAACGGCTAGATAAAGCATCAACAGCAATACATACAGGTACCGGCGGCCACTAGACAGCGCGCCGTAACGACCTGAGATAGAATATGATTTACGCGACAATAGCGCCGCGTTAACAGAGTACATTGAATATCCCCCCACGCATGAGTTCACCTTTGTGAACAAAAGCCAACCTTAAGTCAGGAACGCAACTACACGGGGAAAATCTTTGGTGGGGGCGTTTCGACAGGGTGCTCTGAGCGTGGAGCTGCCGCAGTGACAGGAGTGAGAATCACCGATTGCAGTGAGACGAAGACACTTATTCGAGACCTGGAGCATTGCGTCACGAAGCCGCAGAAAACACATCCTTTTTCCGAAAAGATGGTAGATGGGTCTCCGGTATCGTGACAATTAAGATACTCGGAAGTCACCTCCATGTTGAATGTTTGCGGTGATCCATCACTATTTCCGGCGAACTGGGGCCACGACATCAACATCGTTGCATGCAATAGCAGAAACGACAGAATACAGATAACCCAAGGATCTCGATTGGTCTTCATAGGTATTTATAATGTAAGACAAGTTACTATAGCGTCAACCCAGAATCACAGAATTTCAATCAATCTTTTCATTCGATCACACATAACATTTCGTACCCCGGATTGCTAACCAAACACCGCTTTAACCGAGGACAACCAAATACCACTAATAGTTTCATCCAACTATGAAAAAGAGATTCAGCTCTATCTTAGCTGAGCCCGGCGACATCGAAACCTACTAACAGGCAGGCTTTAACGAACGCGGCTGATCATCGATTCAACTAGGCTATGAAAAGAGTTAGTATAGACCGATTTGATCTTACTGTAATTTATTGAATGATAGTACGTAGACTCTGCATCGCTCCGATGCTGGATTGGACAGATCGCTATTGTCGTTATTTTCTGCGTCTGATCTCCAAGCACGTGGTGCTGTATACGGAAATGGTCACCACCGGCGCCTTGCTGCATGGCAATCGGGCGCGTTTCCTCGATTTTGATCCCACCGAACACCCGCTGGCGCTCCAGTTGGGCGGCAGCGATCCGCAAGCCCTGGCCGAATGTGCAATACTGGGCAGCCATTGGGGCTATGACGAGATCAACCTCAATGTGGGCTGTCCCTCTGACAGGGTGCAATCGGGCCGTTTTGGTGCCTGCCTGATGATGACACCCGGGGCGGTCGGTGACTGCGTCAAGGCGATGCGGGACAGCGTCACTATTGATGTCACCGTCAAGCACCGTATCGGTGTGGATGAGCGTGACAGCTACCAAGAACTCTGCGACTTTGTCGGCACAGTCTCCGATGCCGGCTGCAGGACCTTCATCGTGCATGCCCGCAAGGCATGGCTGCAGGGATTGAGCCCGAAGCAGAACCGTGAAATCCCTCCACTTTCATACGGGACGGTTCATAACCTTAAGCACGACTTCCCCGATCTCGAAATTATCATCAACGGAGGAATCACTAACCTTGAACAGGTTGGCGAACAACTGCAACAGGTTAATGGCGTGATGATCGGCCGTGAAGCCTATCACAATCCCTGGATATTGGCCGAGGCCGACCGCCTGATCTTCGGTCAATCCGACTCCCCTTTGACCCGACACCAGGTTGTTGAGTCACTGATTCCTTTTGTCGAGCATGAACTGTCGAAGGGAACGCCGATCAACCGCGTCACACGTCACATACTCGGCCTGTTTCAGGGTCAGCCGGGCGCCAGGAAGTGGCGCCGGGTGTTGAGCGAAGGGGCGCATTTGGCAGGAGCCGATGCCCAATTGTTACGTAAGGCGGCAGCTCAGGTTACTGAAGCGGTAAACCGGTGCGGCAAGCCGCACCCTACATCTCGATTGCCGGTTTCGTCACAGTGACTACTGTTTCTGCCCAGCAGTTCTAAACCGATCCGGCTCACTCACGGCCACCCCCAGATCCCTGGCGATCTGTGAAGATGCAGGCCGCAAATGAACGCTAATCACCGCAAATTTTCGCGAATATGTAACTTACCCTCCGCATGTTGAGTGCCTGGGTCAATGTTCCTGGATCAATCTGCACTCAACAATCAATAAAATCCTCGTGAGTCAGCAACGAATTGTGGGTGGTCAAGCATCATCAACCATTTGCGTACATTCGCGGTGACTAGCGTTCATTTGCGGCTAATCTTTCATGCAAATCTAACAGGCGATTGGCATCCCCTCTTCCTGTACAGAGAGTATGCCATCACCTGGTTATGAGTCACTTTACTGCCTGATCCCTTCCACTGAGAGTTCCAGCTGCACGGTTTTCGAGGCCGGTCCCAGATCGAAGGGGATCCCGAAGTCGGCAAGCGCGATCTCGGTGGTACCGAAAAATCCACGTCTGTATCCGCCCCAGGGATCTTTACCGTGTCCGATATGTTCAACCGCAATCACAACCGGTTTGGTTACCCCGCGCAGGGTGAGATCGCCCTTGAGCTCCGCCTTGCCATCGCCTTTCTCGGTAAAAGAGGTTGAGACGAATGACGCCTTGGGGTATTTGTCAACATAGAGGAATTCATCACCACGCAGATGCTTGTCACGTTCTCCATGGTTGCTGTCGACGCTGGCCGGTTTGATATCCACCGATATCTTCGAGGCCTGGGGATTCTTCTCATCATAGCTGAAACGGCCGCTGAACTCGTTGAAGCGACCCAACAGCCAACTGTAGCCAAGATGCTTGATGCGGAATTGTATGAAGGCGTGCGCACCCTTGGTATCGATCACATAATCTTCCGCTTGAAGGGGTGCAGCGAATACAAAGCTGGCCGTAATCAATGGTAGTAAAAAAATTTTCATAATATTCTCCTTTTATTTATTCACACAAAACCTACAGGTATGGGAGCGGTTGGCGGTCATCTTTCGTAGCAGCGGCATGGACGCCGCGGTAGCCCCTTCAGCATAGGGATATGCTGCAGGGGCGGCGTAGAAAGATGATCGCCGGCCGCGTGGAACTTGTGTAGTGCTCCAGACGTGTTGGCTGATAAATACTCAAGCCGCATTTCGGCCACGCACCAACTGTTGAGTAATAGTGGCAACCCTGGCACCGTAAGCCTCAGCGGTTGCAATGTCCCCCGTGGAGGGGGCATCTCCGGGATTGACCTGAAAACTGGCCGCCATCGGTCCCATATAGGAACCGATCCGGTTCAACACCTCGGGACCCGGACCCTCGATACGGTTCATCGAATCCGGATCGCTGGCTGCCGGTTGCATACCAAGACTGACATAGATCATGCTGTGCTGCATGGCATTGATCACAAGCCCTACCAGGGTATTCAACTTATCCCCGGAATAGGAACTGGAGTTGGTGAAGGCACCCGCCACTTTATCCTTCCAGGATTGGGTGAACCACTTGGCCGCCGCGGTCTCAAGGAACCTCTTCATCTCCGCCGACATGCTTCCCATATAGGTGGGTGTGCCGAATATGATCCCATCCGCATCATCGAGACCGTCCAGATCGGCGCCGGCCTCTTCCGCGGTGAGCAACACGGCCTCCACGCCATCGATTGATGCGGCGCCTTTATGCACTGCCTCCGCCTGCAACTTGGTATGGCCGAAGCCACTGTGATAGACGATTGCTACTTTTATCATCCGATTCTCTCCTCCGAGTCGTGTCAGATCCCCAGCATGCGCTTGAGGCTCCGGTCATGGTCAAAAAAATGGTGTTTCAGGGCCGCCAGAGTGTGCAACAGACTGAGCAGCACTATGCCCCAGGCAAGATAAAGGTGGATCTTGCCGGCGATGTCCTCCTGTCCGTCGATGCCGCTCAGGGTTGCCGGAATCTCGAACCAGTCAAATACCTCCAACGAACGACCGTCAGCGGTGGTAATCAGATAGCCGCTGATCATGACGATGAGTATCAGCAGATAGAACAGCCAGTGCACCAGGGAGGCTGCCCATCGTTCATAGGGTTTATGGGTGGGCAGATGATCGGGACGCGGCGTGATGAAGCGCCATGCAAGGCGTAGCACGAACACGAAGAAGAGCATCACGCCGATGCCTTTATGCCACCAGGGTCCAAGCTGATACCAGGGATCGTAGTAGCCAAGATCGCGCATCCATAACCCCAGACCGAACAGGCCGTAGATCACCAGGGCCACCAGCCAGTGCAGCAGAATGGCAACCAGACCATAGTTCTCCCGGTCATTGGCCAAGCGCATCAGAAACGACCCTCCTGATAGTCGTTGAAGGCCTGCTGCAGCTCCGCTTCGCTGTTCATGACGAAGGGGCCGCGTCGGGCAATGGGTTCGTACAGAGGCTGGCCTGCCACCAGCAGTAAACGACTCGGCTCCTGGGCGGTTATTTCAACACTATCTCCTTGATCCAGTACCGCCAGGCTATTTACCTCCAGATCAATTCCATCGATTGAAACCGTCCCTTCGATGAGGTGTACAAAGCCATTATAGGTTTCCGGCAAAGATTCTTCGAAGCGGCTACCGGCGGGCAGTGTGATATCGTAAAAAAGTACCGGTGTCACCAATTCACTCACCGGTCCTCTCGTCTGCCGGGATGTCTGCCCGGCCACCACGCGTACCTCGACACCACCGCTCCGCATCTCCAGCGGTATCGCCTGGCGATCGAACTCCTGATAGCGTGGATCGATCATCTTCTCGCCGGCCGGCAGATTGACCCAGAGCTGGAAACCGGACAACAGGCCATCCTGCTGTTGCGGCATCTCGGAGTGAATCACACCTCGCCCGGCGGTCATCCACTGCACACCCCCCGTCTCGAGAAGACCGGTATGACCGGCATTGTCACGGTGCTCCACCTGGCCGGCCAACAGATAGGTCACTGTCTCGAATCCCCTGTGAGGATGGGGAGGAAAACCGCCGATGTAGTCATCGGGATCGTCTGACACAAAGTGGTCCAGAAGCAAGAATGGATCGAATTGGGGTAACTGCGGTCCGCCGATAACCCGGGTCAGGCGCACGCCGGCGCCATCGGAAGTCTCTTGGCCGACAACGACTTGTTTAATCCCTCGTCTGTTAGTAACAAGCTGTTCCATGACAGCCTCCTCGCAAAAAATGCATAGTGTTTTAATCAGTTATTAGCCAGTTTAGGTTGTCAATTACAAAGATAAAGGCCACAATTAAGGAAACACTGTTGCAGATTTTGGAACAATGGACCGATTAGCGTGCTTAGAGAGCTTTGTCGCCGTGGTCGAGTCGGGTCAGTTCAGCGCGGCCGCGGAACGCTTAGGATTAGGTAAATCGGTCATCAGCCGACGGGTTTCGGAGCTCGAGGAGTATCTGGGCTCCCTACTGATCCAGCGCACCACACGCCGTCTATCCCTCACCGATGCCGGTCGCACCTTCTACCCAAGGGCGATTCAGTTGCTGGAAGATCTGGCGGATGCGGAGCAGTCCGTCTCCAGCGCCCAGCACGCCTTGAGCGGCCGAATCCGCCTGGCCGCCCCACTCTCTTTTGGCCTGATGCATCTGGCGCCCGCGCTCAACAGCTTCATGAGCAAGCACCCCGGTGTGATACTGGATATGGACTTCAACGACAGCCAGGTCGACCTGATCCAGGAGGGTGTCGACCTGGCACTGCGTATCGGTCAGCTTGAGGACTCCACCATGGTCGCCCTGCCCCTGGCGCCGATACGCACGATACTCTGCGCCAGTCCGGGTTATCTCGCCCGCTACGGTACTCCTGAGACACCTGAAGCGCTAACAGGTCATCAGTGCCTCTGTTATTCAAATCTGCCGGAACCGCAAAAATGGCGCTTTGTCGACCATAGAGGTGTGGCCCATACCGTGCGTGTGGAAAACCGAATGCTGGCCAACAACGGCCAGATTATCCTGGAAGCCGCCGCATCGGGACACGGTATCTGCCTCTCCCCCACCTTCATTGCCTACCGGACCATCCTCGAGGGCCGTCTGGTTCCGATCCTGGCGGATTACGAACTCCCCACTGCGACCGCTTATGCCATCTACCCGAATCGTCGTTTCATACCGCAGCGGGTCAGGGTTCTGGCTGAATATTTTCGTGAACTGTTTGGCGAACGACCTTATTGGGACGAAGGCTTGGTCTAGATTTCCGGATGGTACAAACCGGGTATTGCGCCATTGTCACCCGCATAGAGCAATACGGATTCGTTGTTGAATTCTCCCGGAAGCCTGACTTTGTACCACTGTACCCCGCCATCCCGTGTAAAAAACAGGCTCTTGCCGACAACCTGGTCCCAGTAGACTCGCGGTGAGCCCGATGATGAGTCCTCATACACTTCCTGACAGCGCGTCAAAGCCATCATCACATCCTTGTCTTCAGGAGACTTGCCGATATAGATCGCGTTTTCAACTCTTCCCTCCCAGACAGGCAGTGATTCACAGGCCTGATCAAAGGGTGCATTCATGGCGCTCAACCAAGTCATACCGCCATCAGAGGAGAGATGGAAAGTTAAGCCATTATGATAATCAGCAAGTGACTCGGAACGCAGATCCACCCAACCGAGTAACCGCTCATCCCCTAGGTATTCAAAGTGCTGGATACAATAAGTAACCTTGTTATCAGGATCATTCGGATCGCCGCATTCAGAGGAAAAGTCTGTCAACGGATAATAACTGGCGCCCCCATCGTCAGTTCGCACCATGATTGAATCAAATGGAAAGTCACCACCCTCCCGTCCCCCGGGCGGATCGCCCTCAAGGTAACCGGCAAAGCCAAAAGATGAGCTACCCAGGTAGTCTAGCTCCGGCAATCCCCCGGTACCCAGCCCCGGTGCACCTATCCAGCTTCCCGGCGCACCTAAGGCATTGGATTGAAAAAGCTGAAACGAGCGTGGTTCACCTCGCTCTTCCGGATGCTGAATCCTAATCCCCGCCAAGCCTTGCTCACCTGTATAGACAATGCTTTCATAGACAGAAAAAACATCCGAACCAAGTGCTGCACCAACAAGTAACGGCTGCCAAGTAAAATCGACAAGCTCCCACGTTTGACCATAGTCCGTACTACGCGCCATGCTATTCTCTGATCTGCCTGTCATGATATTCCCTTCATCATCCATGTAATCGATATAGCTGAAGTGAACGAGCAGCTCACCTTCACCTAAATTGATCGCGTTGTGGACCAGTACGCGATTGCCTGTAAACAGGGTTGTATCACTAACGGGCTTGTAAAATGCACCCTTGTACTCCCAGGTAAAGCCCATGTCGTAAGAAGCGGAGACAGTAATGATATTTGGGACGGGCGACTCCCCTTCAACACCATCAACGGAAAAGGCCAAAAGTGGATCCGGATAAAATTCCTTAACTACGATACCCCGTTCTTCACCGACAATACCGTCAAAGATCAAGGTCATGGGTTTAGTCCGATCCCACTGACTTATCGGTATTTGATATGACAGATACTTGTCTTCCTGGTCACGCAACACATCTGTTTGGCCAAGCGCCACTTCGTCCCGATCATGCGGAGCCGCAGACCGTCGTTCACCTTGCAGTGTCTCATAATAAAGGCTGAAGCGGCCATCACTGAAGTCGAAGGGCGCATTGCCGGGCGTATGCTCACTCGATGCATTGACAATGGTAACACCGAGGCTATCTGTTGTCGTAGAACCGGTATTATATATCCTGGCGCCTGTGACCTTCATTTGACCACGAAAGAAGTAGTTGACCAGACCGGCGCTGTAGGCCACGGTGCGGGGGATCAGAAAGGACCTGGCAGCCGAAAAAGTCTCCTCATTCAACGTAAAGAGGTTCTCTGGGTGTGGGATATATTCGTACTCTTGCAAGTCACTATGGAATATTGACAGGGTACTTGCCTTGTCGTTCACCCCTGACTGTTCAGGCCGATATTGATCCGTTACCTGGTTTCCAACAAACCACTTGATACCGAGATCACCATATACAGGACTTACAACAGGTTCACTCGTCAAGGAATTAGGCACAGGGTTATCGTAGAATGGACTTGGATAGAAATCGGGTTGATCTGTTGGGAACAAAGGATGGTGAACATAGATAAAGTTGGTGTCCTGGCTGACGAAGTTCCAGTTGGCGAACTCTGACATCCCTATACCGTGCCATTGACCACCGGTAGACCAGAAATCCCGCACCTTTCTGAAGTTGTTTAGGTTTAGGTCCATGTACCCAGTCAGGGGAAGGTTATTGTATACATATTCTGTACTCCGCTCATAAATGCTCGGATCATGGACCAGAAATCCTAAACATCTCGTTAGGCGATCTACCTCAGCGTCACAATGCATATCGTTGCGCACATGGGCCGGCTGTGCCATGTCCTGGAGATGGTGAACTACATGCCCTAGGGCAAGGAAGAGTTTCTGCTCGTTCTCACCCCGAATCCCTTGAGACGATTGTGTCTTTGATCCAAGAAAATAGCGGTATGCATCCCGGAGCGAGAAATCCTGGCTGTTATACTCCTCAGCATCCTCGAGCGCCCAGTCAGGCGACCGGCGAAAACCCGACAATGGCACACCGAGACGGTGCAGCGGTAGGTCTCTCACGGGATCATAAAAATGATTGAAGGAGCGCAGACCAATATCCTCGAATGCCGCACCACAATAAAAATGCTTTATGTTTGAGTCTCGCATGGCGGAATCACACTGATCATCACCTTTATCATTGGTTATCAGCAAACTATCGACCTCCTCCGGGACCACAACACCAAAACCCATCCCCGACATCAGCTCCTCATTCGACAGGGTTGTCCTTGACGCCACATGGTTGGTGATCGCTTTGTGGGTCATCGCTTTATAGGCAGGCGCGGGACAAGCGTAAACCAATACGGCTATCGCCACACCCAATAGTTCTCTACTACTCATAATCCTTGTACTCCATCAGGTATCCTACCGGGTCGGGGTGGCATCGCTCAGGATTCTCAAACCAACGATCAACCATATACTGCGCCAATGGCTTTCTCTGCATTTCTGGTTTATCTTTTATTTCTCTTTCCCTATGCCCAATCGCCATTGTCATTCTTGGCATCTTCATCCAATAACAGTCTTTAAATGGAACGCTGTCGTAATCACTGACCACATGAATATTCTTTGACTTTAGAATCTTGTCTAATCTTGTCTTAGAGATAGCCCCTGATGGTTCTAACTCAATAACCGATCCCTGGAACTGCCACACCCATCCCGGTCCGCTGTAGCCCAGTTTGCCTTTTCCTATGCTGGTGTTCCAAAATGGACTGTTTCTGCTTTTCTTCGGAAAATAACCACGCTTGTAAAAACTGATACTGGCATCGCTGTGAAAGAAAACACCTGTAGTTTTAAGGCAACCCGGGATCCTGAACGCGCCGGTGCGGTCTGTAGTAGTTTCGTGCACATGGGATCTCATTGCTTCATGATCACCACAGTGGGTGCTACCGATCCCCGGCCAGGTGCCCACGACTATCACATCCTTCAACGGTACGCCCGTTGCCCCATCAACCACATGGCCTGTAACCTCCCGGGTAAAGCTGTAGTAACCGGGCGACGCACATGCGGTTAAAACTGACAGGTTGAAAAGTATAAAAAGAGTGTGCCATGCATGAAATGTTCTTTGCTCGCGTTGTGTTTGCAAGCTCAACGATTCATTCCTATTCATACCGAACGGCCTCCTTCAAGTAGCTTGCAGGATCAGGATGGCATTTTTTCTGTTTCTCCAAATAAAGCCCTGTAAGATACTCCGATACAGGCATGGCAGTCTTTTCCTTGTCACGCTCCCTGAGTTGCATCTGTTGGGCCTTGAACATCAGGGTCTTCGGTATCTTCATCCAGTTACAGTTGTCGTTGAGGTAGAGTCTCGGTGAGAGGGAGTAGGCCGCCTCGAGTCTAGGGTCGTTTTCGTCACTGACCGGCTCCAATTCAATGGTTTTACCGTTCCAGCCCCAACGCCACAGGATATGCTCGGACGAGCGCGGATCATAGTGAACTTCCGAGATGGGATTGGAAAGCGCCTTGGGATAGTAACCTGCTTTGAAAAATAGGATGTCAGGCTGATAGTAGGCAAAAAAACCGTCAACCTTGCAGGGAGGCTTGCAGGCAGGAATCTCAAAACGGCCTGATGCGTCGCTCGATGTCTCGGCCAGGTGGGCGGCGCCTACTGTAGCCCTCCAATGAGGTGAGGTCATCATCTTCGGCCAATACCCCATGATAAGGACTCCCTCCAGGGGCTCGCCCGACCTGCTATCGACTACCGTTCCATGGACGGTCTCGATACTCATCTTGCAGAGGATATTCCGATTATCATTACAGTATCCCATATGCCCTGATGTCACAAAATCTTGACCGGGAGGAACATAGACGCAGCTGGCAAACAGGATCAGCATCAGACCAATCAATCCTATCTGTACTAATCGACCGGGCCATGGCAGTTGTAAATAGTTACTCAGTTGTCTCATAAAAGTCACTCATTCTCTCACCATATTTTCATGAGTTTACACAAGTCAGATACTACATACTGATGATCCGCCACACCCCAAAAATGTCTTGGTTGAAACCGACCGTAAAGACTCGATTCTCACCATCGATGGTTCGCACCACATGGACAAAGGAGTGATCCAGTGAGAGAGATTCGACATATAAAGAAGAATAACTTGCAATGATCTCAGGCATTCTTGGCATCAGATAGGTAAACTGCCTGCTGAATTTCTCGCTGTGGCTGGCAGCAATATGTTCCAGCGCCAAGCCGAGATTGCCGTCATTGAGGGCATTGTTCATACCGGACCAGTGATCCTCCAACTGGGCTAGTATGCGCATTTCTGGGATTGCGTTGACAACCTGAGTCAGGGTGTATTGCACGCCATCCACATCCGTCACGATCGCGGTCGGATAGTAGATTCCCTCCGTTTCGTAGACATACAACAGATCCCTCTCGAAGTCGTCGACCAAAGTCTCGTCGATAGCCCCATCGCCTTCGTAGTCGATATCGACCTGAGTGATCGGACTCTCACCTTCGTTGACCAGGCTTAGCCGATTTTCCAATGGTGTCAGGCCACTGCTTTCAGACACGAAAAATCGAATCGGGCTAGAACCAACCCGATTGACGGTCAGGGTCTGGCTCACCTGTTGACGACTTAGTGTTGTCGCCAAAACCTCAATTTCATTGGCGCCCACGGCAAGCGGTATCCTGGCGACGAATTCACTGCCATAGGGCTCTCCCCCTCTCTCTGCAACAATGCCGTTAACGGTGGCGCCTATGCTTGCCGGTCCGTCTAGTGTGCCCTTTACGATGACGTATCCCGATTCGATATCCGCACCGTTCATCGGCTCTGTTATATCTATCTGAGGCGGATTCTGTCTTTGCGGATCGTTGGGATAATAATCGAGATCATTTTCAACACCATCCCCATCCCTGTCAGTGTCCCCGATGTCGCCGATACCGTCATCGTCGAAGTCGTAGGCTTCGCCTGGATTATCGGGAAAGCGGTCGTTGTCGTCGCTGACGCCGTCGGCATCGATATCGCCGTCGGTCAGATCGGGCGTCACTCTTATTCTGACCGTATCGACCGCCTCCATCTCCCAATCGTTGGCCACAGTGAGTTGAAACACCAGATCCGCTTCAACAGCCAAAGCAGGCAGAGCCACCTCAGTTATCGCTTCATGTGGCTTAGTCAACAAGGCCTGCGGACCCTCCAACTGTATCCAATGAAATTGTTCTATCAAGCCATGCGGATCATAGCTGCCGGAGCCGTCAAGGGTTACCAGGTTTTTCTCCGGACTCTCTTGATCCGGACCCGCATCGGCCGTCAGTGCGGCCCCCTGAGGAAGTAGATACACCTTGACCGGATCGACTTCCGTCACAGCCCGATTATTGAAAGCGGACACTATCTTGGTCAAGCCAAAGATCAATTCCACACGCTCGGTTACAGGCGGAGCCGTGAAAGAGAGGCTCCAACCACGACTCTGCATCAACTCTATAGGGGGTCCCGCGAGCTGCAACCAGTGGAGACCGGCGCTATCGTCCACACAGCCGGTGATCGGATTACACTCTGCAGGCACATAAGGCTCTCCCGTTATAGTCACCTGGGATCCCGCCTGCACATAGATATCGTCACCGGCAGTAAACAGCGCTGCTTGATAATCAGGTGAAACGATCCAAAATGGCAGGGTTTCAGGAAAACGTGTGTCAGCGCCATAGAGATCAGTCACAATGAGTTCGATCCCCACACTCGCCAAACCGGAGACCGTATTTCTATCCGGCAGCTGTACCCTTGGTTGGACCGAATTGTCCAGGAATGTGACTGTAGGACCATAGTACTGGCTCCAGCGATAGCTTGAGATATAGTCATTGGGATCGCGATCGTAACTTGATGACGCATCCAATTGAATGACGCTATCCGCCAAGCTTAGGATTGGCTGGTGGTTGAAATTTGCAGTGGGCTCGCTATTTACTAAATAGATCTGACGCCTCACGAAACTCTCGTCCTTATCCCCTTCGTCATCAGTGACCATCAAGAGAAACCGGTATTCAATAGGGTTAGAACTGGTTGCGGAGCCATCGAATGGTTGAGGGATAAATGAGGTAACCGAGCTGTCTGGATTGGCAATATCCACTGTTGGCCCCGATAGCTGTTGCCATTGGAATGAGACGATTGAACCGTTTGCATCTGCACTGTCACTACCATCAAGCCTCAATGAATCGTCCAATTGCCAATATCTGAGGGGCGTTTTATAGTGGGTACCGGCATCGGCATCTGGTGGATTATCTGTCGAACTCGTATATGGATTGAAGTTGACAATCACGTCATCGGTGGATATGCCACCCCTGTCATCCGTTACCGTCAACCGTAGAGTGTAATCACCAGGTTCATAGACCGAGGCATGATTTATTGGATATTGGCTGTCTCCTCTGAATGATCCGACATAACCTGGTGAATCGATAACCGACCATTCATAGGATACAATTTCGCCATCTATATCATGGCTGTTCGTACCATCAACAATAAGAAAGTATTTACTTGAGCTGATTCTATCCTCGCCTGCAACAGCAACTGGCGGGTTATTTGGCGGAAGATCTTCTGGGTTGACAACATGTACTGTAACCGTGTTGGTTGCTGGCAGGCCGAAACGATCTTCAACCCCCACCTCAAATATCAAGTCAGTCGCAACATCAACTTCCGGCGCCAGTATCCTGACCTGTTCCCGATATTGCCTATATTGCAATATCGCTGGAGGACCACTGATCTGCCGCCATTGATAGCCAGTCAAAGACCAAAAACCATCTTCTGGTTGAAAGGAGAAATATTGAGAAGCATCCAGAACATGATAGCTGCCTTCGACTATGGTTATTTCGTCTATCGCCAAGGGTTGAGGTGGTAGGTTGTCAAGCACCAAAACAACGATCTCGTCAGACGAGCTTAATCCACCATCGTCAGTCACGGTGAGTCTAAAACGAAGTTCTGTGTCTTGATCAACCTCGGGCATGTTAACGCTGAAAATAGATCTCGATGCGTTTGCTTCACTAATATTTACTGTTGGACCTGAGATTTGTTCCCATAAATAACTGGCAATGGAACCATCACTATCGCTACTTGATCTACCGTTAAATTGGTGATAACGCGTCTCTAAATGTGTTGCATCAGGGCCTGCATCGGCAATCGGGGGGGAATTACCACCTACTTGGACAGTTATATGTACATCATCTGTTACCCGTGTGCCGCGATCATCTTCAACGATCAATCGTAATAGGATATCCCCTGCTGTAGTAGCAACAAAATTCGGTGTGGCACTATTTTTGTCGTTGAGTTGAACTGTCGGCCCACTACGTTGCGACCAGATAAAGCGAGATATTTCTCCATCCGGATCTGAACTTGCACTACCATCCAGTTGAGCCAATTCACCTTCAATTACTACCAAGTCAGGTCCTGCATCGGCAACAGGTGGTTGATTGATATTGATCGCACTGCGAACCACAACGCCATCTCTCGTGACTGCTCCCGAATCATCGATGACAGTCAGTGTAAATGCCAGCTCGGCATTCGCCGGCATCGTAAAACTCGGTGTCGCCGTCCGGCTGTCTTGAAGCACCACCGAGGGCCCGCGGTTTTGGGTCCAGATGTATCTGACGATCGTGCCATCCGCATCGCTACTCGCACTGCCGTCCAGCTGTACCGTCTCACCGGCGGCAATTGTCTGATCGATACCCGCATCGGCAACAGGTGGTTGATTGATATTGACCGCACTGCGAACCAGAACGCCATCTCTCGTGACTGCTCCCGAATCATCGATGACAGTCAGTGTAAATGCCAGCTCGGCATTCGCCGGCATCGTAAAACTCGGTGTCGCCGTCCGGCTGTCTTGAAGCACCACCGAGGGCCCGCGGTTTTGGGTCCAGATGTATCTGACGATCGTGCCATCCGCATCGCTACTCGCACTGCCGTCCAGCTGTACCGTCTCACCGGCGGCAATTGTCTGATCGATACCCGCATCGGCAACAGGTGGTTGATTGATATTGACCGCACTGCGAACCACAACGCCATCTCTCGTGACTGCTCCCGAATCATCGATGACAGTCAGTGTAAATGCCAGCTCGGCATTCGCCGGCATCGTAAAACTCGGTGTCGCCGTCCGGCTGTCTTGAAGCACCACCGAGGGCCCGCGGTTTTGGGTCCAGATGTATCTGACGATCGTGCCATCCGCATCGCTACTCGCACTGCCGTCCAGCTGTACCGTCTCACCGGCGGCAATTGTCTGATCGATACCCGCATCGGCAACAGGTGGTTGATTGATATTGACCGCACTGCGAACCACAACGCCATCTCTCGTGACTGCTCCCGAATCATCGATGACAGTCAGTGTAAATGCCAGCTCGGCATTCGCCGGCATCGTAAAACTCGGTGTCGCCGTCCGGCTGTCTTGAAGCACCACCGAGGGCCCGCGGTTTTGGGTCCAGATGTATCTGACGATCGTGCCATCCGCATCGCTACTCGCACTGCCGTCCAGCTGTACCGTCTCACCGGCGGCAATTGTCTGATCGATACCCGCATCGGCAACAGGTGGTTGATTGATATTGATCGCACTGCGAACCACAACGCCATCTCTCGTGACTGCTCCCGAATCATCGATGACAGTCAGTGTAAATGCCAGCTCGGCATTCGCCGGCATCGTAAAACTCGGTGTCGCCGTCCGGCTGTCTTGAAGCACCACCGAGGGCCCGCGGTTTTGGGTCCAGATGTATCTGACGATCGTGCCATCCGCATCGCTACTCGCACTGCCGTCCAGCTGTACCGTCTCACCGGCGGCAATTGTCTGATCGATACCCGCATCGGCAACAGGTGGTTGATTGATATTGACCGCACTGCGAACCAGAACGCCATCTCTCGTGACTGCTCCCGAATCATCGATGACAGTCAGTGTAAATGCCAGCTCGGCATTCGCCGGCATCGTAAAACTCGGTGTCGCCGTCCGGCTGTCTTGAAGCACCACCGAGGGCCCGCGGTTTTGGGTCCAGATGTATCTGACGATCGTGCCATCCGCATCGCTACTCGCACTGCCGTCCAGCTGTACCGTCTCACCGGCGGCAATTGTCTGATCGATACCCGCATCGGCAACAGGTGGTTGATTGATATTGATCGCACTGCGAACCACAACGCCATCTCTCGTGACTGCTCCCGAATCATCGATGACAGTCAGTGTAAATGCCAGCTCGGCATTCGCCGGCATCGTAAAACTCGGTGTCGCCGTCCGGCTGTCTTGAAGCACCACCGAGGGCCCGCGGTTTTGGGTCCAGATGTATCTGACAATCGTGCCATCCGCATCGCTACTCGCACTACCGTCCAGCTGTACCGTCTCACCGGCGGCAATTGTCTGATCGATACCCGCATCGGCAACAGGTGGTTGGTTGGTATAAGGTTCCACTCGAATGACAACGCCATCTGTAGCAATTGCACCCGCGTTATCTTCAATCCTCAGTGAAAATCCCAATTCAGCATTAGGCGGCGCTTGAAAGCTGGATACCGCAGTCTGCGCATCAATCAATTGTACATTGGGTCCACGAGATTGATGCCAACGATATTTTATGATCGTGCCATCGGCATCACTACTGGCTGTGGCATCTAGTTGCACCAGATCGCCAGTTGCGACTATTTGATCAATTCCCGCATTGGCTTGTGGTAGTATATTATTATAAGGATCTGTTCGGATAACTACCCGATCAGTTGCGACTTCATCCGTGTCACTAACCAATCTTAAGCCAAACTCAAGCTCGGCGTTTGCCGGCGCTTGAAAGCTGGCAATGGCTGTTCTGGCACTCTCAAGAGTGACTACCGGGCCACGTACCTGATACCAGTGAAAACTGGCAATGGTGCCGTCTGTCTCGCTACTGGCACTTCCATCCAACTGAACCTGTTCACCTGCTGTAACAATCTGGTCGGGACCGGCGTTTACAATCAGCGCAGCATTTAGATCGCTTTCAACGATCAATAGGCATGTAAATATGATAAGAGGTAAAGTTATGAAAGAATATGGAGACGATTTTGCGGAATGATTGAGCATCCTTGTTCACCTACATGAAATCCAGTTCATAACTACGACAGTCCGCCAAAGCAGGCAAACTGAGAATGATACTGCTTTAAAGAAAATCAGTGGGGAATCATAACTACGACAATAATAAAATCAAAATGACGCAGATCAACAAACCTGCAGTCAATCAATTCAGCATTCTTTTACTGAAACCAGCAGGTCAACCACCGTTTGGTATAAACTATTAATCACAGGATTGATTCAAACATGTCATTATCTTTGATTAATACAAGCAGTTGTTCGAGTTGCAAGGTGCCATTTACATCAGCTATCTTCTGCGATTCCTGGATAATTCTAGTCCTGTATCCTTTACACAACTCATTCACCTCTTCCCGGCTGTAGCTCTGCTTGACTTGTTGTTTTAGTGCTCCAGATACTGCTCCATCAATGAGTGTCACCTCTGCCGAACGCCTGATCATAGCGCTGGCGCCCGTTCCCTCTTCAGAGGCAGTCAAAGGGCCTGTCTTGGTATATTGCTTGCCCTGATATTCGAATTGCTGGCCGATCTTGAGTTGAGGAAAACGCATTATTAAAACCTGTATGTCATCTATCAAATAGGTTCATATAAAAAGGGATTACCCGCTACCCACAACATGCTATCGCATCAATCGTTGCAGCACAGTGGCCAGCAGTCCCGAAGGTGGAAAGTGTTCGCTGTCGACGACAATTGTCCTTTCCAGTTCCGAGGCGGTTAACGGCTGGCGTTTCTCTTGCTGTAGCTTGAGTACTGCAAGATCGGCTTCAGAGGCGTCCTGCCCGCTGTCACACCTCTCCCGGATACGTTTTTTCAGCAGCGATTCCTCTGCCTGACAATCGATGATGACCATCGGTGCCTGCTGGCTCTGCGACAATTGAAGAAACAACTCTCGTTGCCATTGTGCCAGACTGGTGGCATCGATGATCACCGAAAAACCCGATCGCAGCAGCTGTTTTGCCATTCCCGCCAGATGATTGTAGGTAATGCGTGATGCACGTTCGCTGTAGCGCTCAATTTCAACACCGGAGCCCTCCCGCTCAGGAAACAGACGCCGGCGTTCCACGTCGGATCTTATCCTGATCGCCATCAACTGCTCTGCGAGCCAGCCACTGACTGTACTCTTTCCCGAGCCGGAGACTCCATGGGTCAGGATCAGCGAAGCGGGCGGATGGCGAATCACCGACTCCGCCAGGCTGAGGAAACTTCGATACTCTTCCAGTTGCTGCTCCCACTCCTCATGTTGCAATCCCGACTGCGTAGCCCTGATGGCGCTAACCTTGGCCCGCACGGTGGCGCGATAGAGCAGATAGAAGCGCAGCAAAGGCAATCCTGCGTAATCGTTCGTTCGCTCCAGGTAGCTGTTGAGAAGCTGGGAAGCCGCAGAATTCATCCCGCGATGCTGCAGATCCATGAGCAGGAAGGCGATATCGCTGAGGGTATCTATCCAGCGCAGATCGGGATTGAATTCGATGCCGTCAAAGGGTGTGATCTTATTTTCAAACAGTGTGATGTTACCCAGGTGGAGGTCACCATGGCATTCGCGGATATGGCCTGCATAATAGCGCTCTTCCATGATGGGTTGCAGAACCGTGCTTTGTTGCTCGGCCCAGGTTTGCAGGACATTCAATCGTTCGATTTCAAACAGCGGCTGTTTCAAGCCCCGTATGAGCCGAAAGTTCTCCAGAATGGGCTGAATGATATGCTCCGGAGTACCGTAGGGCATACCATGACTGATCGAGGGTATTGAATGATGGAAGTCTGCAAGTAAGCGGGCCAGATACTCGATCTGTTCTCTGTCCGGCAGCGCGTGACTGAGCAGATCCTGTTGGCGAAACCGGCGCATTTCTACCGCATACTCGATGATTCCCTCATCCGCATCGATTCGCGGCGAATCCAAAGTGCCTCCAATGCCCACCACACCCAGGTAGAGGTCCGGCGCCAATCGGCTGTTGAGACGCAGCTCCTCTTCGCAACACTGTCGCCGTTTTTCCAGGGTTGAGAAATCGAGAAATCCGAGATCCAGTGGTTTCTTGATCTTATAGACCCGATCCCCCGCCAAAAGCAGGTGTGAGATATGGGTCTCAATATGCTCCACTTCACACTGGGGATCGCCAAAGCACACCGGACAATGCACCAATCGCGCTATCAAACGATCCTGTATATCTGCTTCTTCATGGTTCAGGGTCATGATTGGTTATGTCCTTGACTAAATATTAGATAGTGCTAATATAGCGTCCAATTTTTCGCAGGCTGTTATCGCGATGGCTGATTCCATGAATGACACATCCTGATCCATCTATTTCAGGTGTGGCTGATGGATAAACATAGACAGTTTAGAGGCAAATCCATGAATATCGACCGAATCGTTCTCGCTTTTGCGGGTGTTGTAATCCTTCTGAGTGTAGTGCTTTCACACTACCATCACTCCTATTGGCTCTTCCTGACCGCCTTCGTTGGGCTCAATCTTTTACAATCCGCATTCACCGGATTCTGTCCATTGGCTACAATTCTAAAGAAGATGGGCAGGCAGAGCGGCTCTGCATTCTGATTTAATGGCCATCACAAATTAAAGGGCGATTCGCCCTCTCCTTCGGTTGGCATGGCGCATGGATGCGCCAGATCCACTACCCTATTCACTCTCCGATTCATCCACATCCACAGGTTCCACCCGCAGATCGTGGGCCGTCGCGGCAGTAACCCGTACCTCTATAAAATCCCCAGGTTGCAGATCCCAGGCGCCGGGAATGAATACCCGACCGTCGATCTCGGGGGCATCCGCAGCACTACGGGCCACCACCTGTTTATCTCTGACCTCATCAACCAGAACCACCATCCTGTTACCTATTTTCGCCTGTAATCGTTCACGGCTGATCTCCGCCTGTACCTGCATAAACCTGGCACGACGGGCCTCTTTGACCTCGTCCGGCACCGGGTCCGGCAGATCATTGGCCTGGGCTCCCTTAACGGGTGAGTAGGCAAAACAACCCACCCGATCGAGCTGTGCCTCGCGCAGAAATGCCAGCAGTTCTTCGAATTCCGCCTCTGTCTCACCGGGAAATCCGACAATGAACGTACTGCGCAGGGTCAGATCCGGGCACTCCCGACGCCAGCGCTCAATTCTGCCCAATACCTTCTCGGTGGCAGCCGGCCGTTTCATGGCTTGCAGAATCCGTACATTGCCGTGTTGCAGCGGCATATCGAGATAGGGCAGGACATGGCCCTCCGCCATTAATGGGATCAGGTCATCCACGTGGGGATAGGGATAGACATAGTGGAGTCTTATCCAGGCCTGCAACTCCCCAAGGGCAGCGGCTAAGGATGCTAATTTCGTGGCGACCGGCCTGCCCTGCCAAAAATCGGGTCGGTATTTGATATCCACGCCATAGGCACTGGTGTCCTGGGAGACGACCAGCAACTCCCTGACTCCCGATTCGACCAGCCGCTGGGCTTCAAGCATGACTTCCCCCAAAGGCCGGCTCACCAGGGGACCGCGCAGATCAGGAATGATGCAAAAGCTGCAGCTGTGATTACAGCCTTCAGAGATCTTCAGATAGGCATAGTGCCCGGGGGTCAGTTTTATACCCTGCGGTGGAACCAGACTGGTAAAAGGATCATGGGGAGGCGGAAGCTGCCGGTGTACAGCATCCATCACCTCCGCATAGGCGTGGGGCCCCGTCACCGCCAGTACCTGTGGGTGTGCATCTCGAATACGTGACTCATCCTTGCCCAGGCAACCGGTAACGATGACCCTGCCGTTCTCCTCCAGCGCCTCGCCGATTGCCTCAAGAGACTCCTCCACAGCCGCATCGATAAAACCGCACGTATTCACCAGTACCAGATCTGCGCCATCATAACTGGCGGAAAGCTGATACCCTTCCGCCCGTAGACGACTCAGTATCTGCTCCGAATCGACCAGGTTCTTGGGACAACCCAGGCTGACAAAACCGATCTGTGGGGGTGTTTCAGGCATCTTTTTAAATTCAGTAATCGAGCCGATAGAGTTCACGACGATAATGTGCAACCTGTTCATCGCCGGCATCGAGTTGATCCAGTACGGCCCGCATGGCTTTACGCGCAATACCGTTACGATAACCAGGATGGCTACGTGCAACTTCAAGCAACAGCTTGAGGGCTGCCTCTAAATCATCTCCGACCAGGCGTACCGCGGCAAGCTGATAGAGCGAATCGGCATCCTTGGGGTCTGCCTGCAAACGTTGCATCAGGGTTGTTGGCGGATCCGCATCCTCAGCAGTAACGATGATATCCAGATGCGCCAGCAGGTTGCGCACTTCCACCGCATCCCGGGCCTGCTCCGGTAGTGAACTCAGCAGGGCATGGGCATCACGAGTGCGTTGCTGACGCATGAGGATCTTGCTCATCAACGCCGGCAAGGCAAGGTTTTCAGGATCGGCCACCACCGCTTCGGCTAGCAACTGCAATGCCTTTTCCGGATCTCCCGCCTGCCAGGCGACAATCGCCTCGCGACTGACAGGGTCGGGCTGTCGCTGTACATATTCGTCGATAATCCGTGAATAATCGGCTTCCGGCTGCACCCCATGAAACTCCGCCACCATCTCTCCCTGGTGGAAGAGTTTGAATGAGGGCAGACTGCGCACAGCGAACCGTTCAGCCAGCGGCTTCTGTTCGTCGGTGTTGATCGATACCAACAGGAAACGCCCCTGGTAACGCTTGGCCAGGTCGACAAAAATCTCACGCTGTTTGAGGGACGGTCCCACCCAGGGCGCCCAGAAATCGACTATTACCAGACCCCGTTTGGAGTTCTCCACCACCAGCCGGTCAAAGTTGTCAACTGTCCCCTCCAGGATATAAGCGGCATCGCTCATGAATTGAGCAGGCCCATGAGGGAGTCACTGGCATAATCCCGTCCCATCTCGACGATAATCGTCTCCGAGATCTCCAAATCCCCGGTCTGCAGATGCGGCAACAGCTGTTCTGCGATCTGTTGTACGATCAACATCCCTGCCCGATTGGGATCGCCCTCCGAAAGTGACTCGATACTGCGTCCCAGGAGTTGTAGATACTCGACGAAGGTGTTTGCCTGGCCCGATTGCTCAAGCGCCTGAAACTCAGAGGTAAAACTGATATGCAGTTCGCGCCCCGGTTGTTCAGGATCATCCAGCACGGCAATCTTCAAAGGGCCTTCAATCAGCATCCGCTTCTCCATATATCGAGTGAAACCAGGGGATATGTTAATACGATCACAGACATCATCAAAGCGAACCTTCTAAAAACAAATACTTAGATATACCCTGGTATTTTCCGGCAAGACTGCCCACTTCCAACACCTGAGAAAGTGTGCGACCATGATTGCCGGTTGATTACTGCAACCCAGCGTCGTCCAGGAACACCAGCCACCTGAGCGATCGTGTTGTGCATAGTGGAATAAGATGGGCTCAATGAGCCATCGCTCAGGCCACCCTGGCCTAAGCAGCAACGGTCGGCTCATCTTATAAAGTAGAGCTGCCGACCTCTGTAGTTTGTGAGGTATGAGAATGAAAAACTGCAAGATTTGCCGATTCAGCAAAGTCTGCAATGACCTACCTGGAATCTGTATTCTGTTTCAATACCTGGCGGTGGCGGTGGTCATCGTCTCTATAGGTATCCTCTTCGTCACCCAGGAGATACTCGTCTGAATCAGCGGATTGAGAGGATGCATCTGCACAACTCAGCCTGTATTGTTATGGTGATCCAGGCTGACCAATACGGCAGAATATCACCCTACTCGACCTCCCTACCTTTCTACTGAAACTTGGCCTACTGAGCCTCTATGTGCCAGTCATGGGCCAATCTGCGTTCATCGATCGCGCCTGGCTTCGATGCTTTATCATTTCAGCGGCGCGGGAGATCGACGACTCCCGGGCAGAACTACCCTGCTCTTTCAAAAGTAACATCGCATCGAGTAGGGAAACCTCTTGAACTTCATAGAGAGGAAGCTCGTGATTGACAATAATTTCTTTATTTATCATGGTGCTGCCTATATTTATTAATCCTCCTACTTAAGGATATGTTAGACCTTTATAAAAATAATGCAAATCCGCTATGATGCGTCCTGCAAAGTAGAACCAATGGTGAGTAATGATATGCCGGGAAATGAGGTTGTTTTAATCGGTGTCGGCGAGATAGGCGGCGTTCTGGCCAAGGGTTTTCTCCGCCTGGGCTTCACTGTCCACCCGGTAACCCGAGAGACCGACAGTCACCATTTAGCCGCGCGGATCGGGCAGCCGGCGCTGGTGATCGTGGCGGTCGGTGAAAACGCCTTGAGTGGCGTACTCGACGGGATACCCGAGAAATGGCGATCAGGTCTCTGCCTGCTGCAGAATGAATTATTACCCGACGATTGGCAGGGGGTGGACTCGCCTACTGTCATCTCCATCTGGTTCGAAAAAAAGCCGGGCATCGACGCCAAGGTCATCATACCCTCCCCGGTGTTCGGCCCTCAGTCTGAATTGATGCTTCGCGCCCTGGCCGCGGTCAACATCCCGGTGTCGGTCCTGGCGGATGAGGAACAGCTGCTGTTTCAGCTGGTACTGAAGAATCTCTACATTCTCACCACCAATATAGCCGGACTACGCACCGGCGGTAATGTGGGTGAGCTTTGGCAACACCATCAAACCTTTGCACGGCAGGTTGCCGGAGAGATCATATCCTTGCAGGAAACCCTGACAAACAGAACCTTCGACCGGGAGGCATTGATTGCCGCCATGGTTATGGCATTCGAGGGTGATCCGCAGCATCAATGTATGGGACGCAGCGCCCGGGCCAGGTTGCAACGAGCGCTTTCCCATGGCGAGCGCCTGAAGCTTGATCTGCCTCAACTGCGCGCACTGCAACAGAGTATCCCCGAGTCGTGAAAAATGGCTGAGTTCAAACCAAAAATCGCTCCCCTTAGCCGGGTCAAGATGCATTTTTCACTGACCTTGCCGGATGGTACGGAAATCATCTCCACCTACGGCGATGAACCCTTGGATTTCAACCTGGGTGACAACACCATGGAACAGATGCTTGAGTTCGCCATTCTCGGGCTGCGTGCAGGAGACGAGCAGGAACTGCTTGTTCAAGGCGACGATGTCTACGGCCCCAGAGACAACAGCCTGATCCATTGGCTGGATAAACAAGAGTTTTCGGCAGCTCAACCGCTCAACCCGGGTGAGATTATCGCCTTCACCACCCCTGAAGGCGAGGAGCTTGCCGGAGCGGTTCTACAGGTCTACGATGAGGGCGTTCAAGTCGATTTCAACCATCCTCTGTCCGGCAAGCAATTCAACTATAAAGTCACTATCCTTGATGTTCAAGAGGCCCCGGATCCGGATCGGAATGGGAACGGCCCCGGTTCCAATTAAAGACGCGAGACCGGCAAACAACCGATGAACCAAACACCACAGATACTACTCGCCAATCCCAGAGGCTTTTGCGCCGGCGTCGATCGCGCGATCGAAATCGTCGAACGTGCCCTGGAGCTCCTGGGGGCGCCAATCTATGTCCGCCACGAGGTCGTACACAACCGTTTTGTGGTAGAGAGTCTGCGTGCCCGAGGAGCCATCTTCGTCGATGAACTGAAAGATGTTCCGGATGGACATACCGTGATATTCAGTGCCCACGGTGTCTCCCAATCGGTCCGCGAGGAGGCGAAACAGCGGCAGCTCCGCGTGTTCGACGCCACCTGTCCACTCGTGACCAAGGTACATCTTGAAGTCGCCCGCCGCTGTCGGGACGGTTATGAAGTGATATTGATCGGCCACAGGGGGCACCCCGAGGTCGAGGGCACCATGGGACAGTGCATGGCGGACGACGATAACAGCCGCATCCACCTGGTGGTCACCAGCGAAGATGTCGAGGTGCTGGATCTAGGGCATCCAGAGAAAATCGCTTTCGTCACGCAAACCACCCTCTCCATCGACGATACACAACAGATCATCAACACCTTACAACAGCGATTCCCGAATATTATCGGCCCCAAAAAGAACGATATCTGTTACGCCACGCAAAACCGTCAGGATGCCGTCAAGGAACTCGCCAAACAGTGTGACCTTGTACTGGTGGTGGGGTCTCCAAACAGCTCCAACTCCAACCGCCTGAGAGAGATCGCGGAAAAGTTCGGCCCTTCTGCATACCTCATCGACGGCGCCGAGGATATCGATCCGGGATGGTTGGATGGTAAACACAACATCGGCGTCACCGCCGGCGCCTCCGCCCCTGAAATCCTGGTTGAAAATGTGATCGATAAACTAAAGGGATGGGGCGCGGAAAAGGTCGTGGAGACCAAAGGTAAAGAGGAGCAGGTTGTGTTTGCCTTGCCGAAATCGTTATTGGGTGAATCGATGTAGCAATTCGCTGTCATCCTCATATAACAGCTGTTTGCAATAGCTCGAAGACAAATTCAACATGTGGTTGATGCAAAATAAGGATCATCGTTTTCACACAATGGCAAACGTCATTGACCAACTCAAGATTCGGATATCCCAATAGATAGAGTCGAGGCCTGAATATCCAAGCGAGTGCCTTTTCTCATCAACAAGCCATTGTTTGAGTGAACCAGACCTAAAAAGAACACAATTCAGCATGTATCACCATTGCCCCAAGGCATTTAATTCCTGCATTCAAACAAATTTTTAGCACACTATTACTATCTCTCTAATTTTGAGCCGTTTATTGCCGATAAAGTCAGATGATTGGTGCTTAGGGCCCGATATGACACTTATTTCCAGACATATGGGCAATCTCTCCCGATAAACGGTATGCCGCTGTGATGGCGACTGAACTAAGCTACTAAGCAGAATAAGCGAGGTTTTATTATGTATCGAGTCCGTGGCTTCACATTGGTAGAGCTGATGACGGCCATTGTTATCGGAGCAATTCTGGTAACTGTCGGCATCCCGAGCTATATAGGATTTATCCAGAGAAATACTATCTCCACGACCAGCAATGAATTGCTGGGAGCCCTATTATACGCCCGTAGCGAAGCTGTAAGACAAGAAGCCACCGCTACTTTCACCCCTGAAGCTGACGGGTGGCTGGTGGAATCCGGTGATGTAACGCTGTTAGACCACACCGTGGAAAACGACAATATCGCCATCGACGGTGATGCTGTTACTTACAGTCCGAGAGGTAGAGCCAATCTTGTTGCAGAACAATCAATCGATATCAGCTACAAAGGAACACTAGAGAGTCGCATCTGCCTCAGCCTCAGCGGCCGCCCATTCATCAAAATGGTAGAAGATGGAGAGTGCCCATGAGGATATCAACACCTATCGCTCATTCCCGGGCAAGGTGTCAAGGCATGACACTGATCGAAGTGATGGTTGCGACTGTCGTTATCGCCATAGGCCTGTTAGGTGTGGCGGTGCTGCAAGTCACAGCCCTGCAGGGTGCGAGCAATGCGGATTATCGATCCAAAGCCATCGATTTCGCCTCTGCCCTGTCTGACCGAATGCATGCGAATCTTAGCGCTTTTGATGATGAGGGCGTTCATGACAACGCTTATACACCCTTAATCCCAATAGATTATTGTGCGGCGCCGCCTGCCGCACTCTGTGCCATGAACCCCAACATGACCAATACCGTAGGGGTCAGCGAGTGCAATCCAACCCAGATGGCAACCTACGATATGTGGCAGATCAGCTGCGATGGTGGTGTCCAGGGGGCTTTGCCTGATGGCCAGTTAACTGTCACCTGCATTGATAACGATGGTTCTGATGCTGATCTCTGTTCCGATCTTTCCCCCCTGTTGATTACAATCACCTGGGCTTTGCAAAGCGAAGACAATGCAACCGAGCAGGTAATCATGACAGCCATACCGGGGGCGCCTTAAAATGTATCCATCCAAAAAACATCAATCAGGCTTCTCTATCATCTCATTGATGATTGCCAGCGCCATCGGCATCTTTATTATTGGAGGCGCCGGCAAGATCTATGTCGACAGTAAAAACACCTTTAATGCGAGGACAGCCGTCGCCGCAGCAACGGAAAACTACCGCTTCGCTTTCCAGGATATGCGCCGTGCACTGGTGATGGCAGGAAGGGGCGTATCCGCATCAGACGATGGCAGTGACTCCTATGAAGGAACCGATAACGGTTCGCGTACTTTTCCCGCTGTCGACAGAGTGCCTGACGGCATAGTGAGTGGTGCTACAGCTGGAGGTTCGCCCTGGAGTCCCGATCCCGAAGATTCGAGCGTGGTAGCCATCCGTTACGCTTCCGGTCCCGCACCCTGCGGAGTGGCTGACGCAGAGTTTACAGATACGCTCACTGTACGCTTTTTAGTCAATGATGAAGGCAATCTCATTTGTCAAGTCTATCGGGGCGCCGAACGACTTACCTCTCAACCCCTCGTTTCCGGGATTGTGCAGATGCGGGCGCTGTACGGCATAGATACCGACGTTGATGAACCTGATGGTGTTGCGAATCAGTTTCTCACAGCAAATGAGGTGGGTGAGGCGAGTTGGCCAGCAGTTGTCTCCATCCGTATCGGCTTGGTTGTCCAATCCGGGGACGATATAGAACTACCTAACACCTTCCGCCCTGACGACCTTGAGACATTAGATCTTCTCGGCAAAGTATTCACTGCCCCGGACACAAATAACGTTTATAAATCCGCTAGCACCACGATTTCATTACGAAATCTTCATCATGTGGATCGTCAGCCCTCCGACAATTAGGACTAGCTATGACAACTTACACCAGATTATATTCAAACCATAGAAATAGCCAAAATGGTGCGGCATTGGTTATCAGTATGGTTCTGCTCCTCATCATCACGATGTTAAGTGTAACTGCAATGCGTAACACCAACTTTGAAACAAAGATTGCAGTCAACCATCAGTTCAAGGAACTGAGCTTTCGAGCTGCTGAGAACGCCCTTGCGATTGTCACCGGTCCCGAATTGGATTCTACAAACCTGGACATTCCAAGCACCATCGGCAACACCGCCCATAATGTGGATTTTTTCGAATCTCATCCGGGAGGCACGCCAATCGACCCTACGCTTACAGAACAACCTCCGATGTCGGTTGATGTCGACCTTCTGTATGAAGACAAAATCGACCCCAAGGAAGGTAAGGGCAATATGCTCTTCTCCGGCCATCAGCTCGATATCATCACTCACCTCTTCCAGGCAGATGCCGTTGGAACGGTCGGCGGTAGCGGCACCAGGACACATAACCGTATGCAAGTCGCGCTGATACGGCAGTAAGGAGTTAAACCATGATACGCATGAAACCTACATCGAAACACTGGCATTCCCTTTCTGCCTTGGCATTGACATCGCTGATTACATTTAACTCACCAACAGCCCTCTCTGACGATATTGAAGTCTATCTGCAGGAGCCGCCGGATCCCGTGCCGCCTAATATCCTGTTCGTATTGGATGAATCGGGAAGTATGGGTTGGTATAATCCAACCCCTCGGGATCAACTCGTTGACGCATTGCAAACAGTTTTCAATGATGATGCCATGAGTAATGTCAACACAGCCCTACTGGGTTATTCGACACGGGGGAATTTTGCACACTCAGGTGCATTCAAAGTCATCTCGGAGGGTACCAATCAGAGTTCATTCAATACCGAGATTGAAAATCTTACAGCTAGTGGCGGCACACCCACTGTAGATGCGTTGAATGCCGCTGTCGATTGGTTCAGAACCGATGCCACATTCACTGACGCTGATAATCTAACCTTAGAATCTCCGCTTGAAGAAGATGGGGTGCGCGCAGAGGATATGCGGTGCGCACCGAATCACATCGTCTTACTATCAGATGGTTCTCCTAACTCCAATACATACTCAAGCTATAATGGAAATCAGTGCACTATAAGCACTCTCTTTACTAATTCACCGCCTGGTGATCTTTGTGCGTATGAGATTGCTTCATACGCAAACACTGTTGATCTCATGGAAAGCACTGGATGGGATGGTGATCAGAATATCACTGTCAGCACAATGGGCTTCAACACATCAGGTAATACACGTACATTCCTGCAGCGAGTCGCGGAGTTCGGTGGTGGAACCTATTATGACTCCGACGGTGGTTCACTGGTTCAAGACCTGACTGACATCATCACGAGTGCACAAACCAATATCGACTACGCCTACAATGCACCGGCCATCCCGTTTAACTCGGACAATGCCGCAGTTAGTGGCGATGAAATCTACGTCCCCATGTTTCTTCCCGAAGATCGCACCTTTTGGAAAGGCAATCTAAAGAAATACACGATTACCGTCACAGAAGAGGATGTGGTGCTGACAGCTTTGAATAACGAGCGCGTACTGAATGAAGCTCAGGAGTTTCAAAGCACGAGAGACCTGTTCTGTGATGATGACGCGTGTGATCCCGATGAAGGATACCCCCTTGCGGGTGGCGTTGCACAGGATATGACTGAAGTCAGAAACCTCTATACCTACCTCGGCAGTGATCCGGTACTGACCAGTGCCGCGAATCGAGTCAGAAATTCAAACACCGCTATTACCACCAGCATGTTAGGGGTAGCGACTGATGAGTTACGGACCGAACTGCTGAATTGGGTTACCAGGGATCCCGCTTATGTCGCAACGGAGGATGATCCATCACATTCAGGCGTGATGGGCGCACCTATTCATACCCAGCCTATCGTGGTCAACTACAGCGATGGAGATGTGGTACTGATCCCTACCAGTGAAGGTGTGCTCGAGGCCATCGATGCCAGATTAGGAGAAGAACTCTGGGCCTTTATGCCGCAAGATCTCTTACCCGGTATACACACGATAAAGAACAACGATGCTTCCTCAATACCCTACTACGGTTTGGACGGTCCCATGACCTATTATGAGGTTGGCAATGAAAAAATGGTCATATTCGGAATGCGACGCGGTGGAAGAAAATACCACATTATCAATGTCACCGAGCGGCTTGCCCCCGAGTACGTTGCTGAAATATCCAGTGACGCCTCCAGCCATTTCAGCAAACTTGGCCAAACCTGGTCAAAGCCGCTTTTCGTAAAAATGGAAATCGGCGGTACGGTTCGAGAAGTCCTGGTTTTTGGTGGTGGCTACGATCCCGATCAGGATAACGCCACCCCACCCGATGCAAGTTATTCCGACGATGAAGGTAATGCCATATTTATCGTTGACGCAGAGGATGGCACCCTGTTGAGATCTATCTCGGATACGGGAGCCAATGTGAATATCCCCGAAATGACATTTGCCATTCCCAGTGATCTTGCTACAGTCGACTTGAACGGGAACGCCGTAGTTGAACGTATCTACGCCTCTGATGTAGGTGGCAGAATCATTCGTATCGATATCGATGAAGATGACGCGACCAATACAATCACTGGCGGTATAATTGCCGACATCAATGATGGCACTTCTGCTCACCGCAAATTGTTTAATACCCCTCAGATCGGTTACTTCTCCAAGTCGGGTATACAGTTCCTTGCCATTATGATCGGTACCGGCGATATCGCGAATCCACTCGAGGATGTAACGGATCGATTCTACATGATCAAGGACACAGCTCTCTGGCATACACCAGATTGGGATACCTACGATGCAATCGCTGATGGCGACTTAGTTGATGCTTCAGATACAGTCGTAGCTGGTCTTGATCCAGAAAACAGGGGTTGGTATATCGACTTCTCTAATGCCGAGAAATCCTTCTCCAAAGCGATTCTTTACGACTATGCCATCTTTTTCACAACCTACAGCGCAGATACTGTTGAGCCAGATAGCCTCTGCGAAGCCGTTGGTACGATTGGTACGGGAAGGATCTATGGGCTCAACTTGCTAACAGCGAATGGCGCCATTCATTGGGATGGTTCAACCGAAGGTGCGCTAACTATCAGTGACCGAACCTCACAGTTAGAACTGCAAGGCATCCCGCCATCACCTCAGCTCTTATTCCCGGGTGGCACAGACGAAGATGGCAATACTGTGATAGGCAAGAAGATCTTCCTGTTCTCCGATCTCAAGAAAAAACACGAGTGGAGCGATCGCTTCCGTCCCATTTATTGGGAGGAGGTGATTGATGAGTAGCAATCTGAAAAGTACTGGATTCACCTTGGTGGAATTGATGGTGGTTATACTCATTGTTGGTATTCTGGCGGCGATAGCCTTCCCCAGTTACGATGAGTATGTCAAAAGGGCGCGTCGTGGTGACGGTACGGAAACACTCCTTGCCGCCGCCCAGAGCTTTGAGGTCTTTCGTGCGCGCACTGCAACTTATCCTAACGATATTGCTCTGGTGAACCTCAATGATGAAAGCCCCGATGGGTATTATGGCAACCTAACCGTTCTTGATCCAACTGTGGATTGCCCAATCGTCAGCTGTTATATTATCCAAATCCAGGCCCAGAATCAGCAGGCAAATGATGACATAACAGCCTTCCGCCTCAGCTCATCAGGTGTAGAAGAACGGTATGAAGATGGGGCTTGGCATACCAACTGGAGAGAGTAATATCCCTGTGCTGATGCGCGCCATTCCGTTACTAGGAATGGTGCCCATCAGCTGATCAATAGCTATATGGCTCGGCTGCTTCTAGATCAGCACTAAATCGAACTCCATATACCTGACACCGACTTCATTGCCATCTTTGCTTCATCCCTAGCCAATCTTTTTTCCAATCCTACATACTGAATCATTACTTTAGTGGTATAAATATACTCAGATATCAACTGAGAGACTCTGGGTTACTACCGACTGCTAATGTTCGACCCTGTTAAATTTAGCTTTCTTAGAAAAAAATCATCATGATAGATTGCTTAATCGTCGGCGGCGGCATCATCGGCATGCTCACGGCAAACGAACTGCACACCGCGGGAATGGCTGTCGCGTTGGTTGAAAAGGGACACCCCGGCCGCGAATCCTCCTGGGCGGGAGGCGGCATCGTTTCGCCGCTCTATCCCTGGCGCTATGACGATTCCATCTCCAAGCTCGCCCAATGGAGCCAGGCCCACTACCCCGCAATCGCCCGGATGTTGATCGATGCGGGTGGGCCCGATCCAGAATATCTAAAGAGCGGGCTGTTGATCCTGGAGCCTACCGATACCGATCGCACAACGGCATGGTCAGGACGTTTCGAGCAGCCGCTCCATCTCATCGACCGAAAAGGCATCGCTGAATGCCAACCCGGATTGGATACCGAAGCCTCAGAGGCAGTCTGGCTACCCGATGTTGCCCAGATACGCAATCCCAGGTTCAGCAAATCCCTCTATCACGCCATCCGGCAGAAGATAACCATTCACGAGCAGACCGAGGCCACTGAACTCATGAACGAGCAGGGTCGGGTACGTGGCGTCAAGACTTCAACCGGCACCCTCGAAGCGGACAAAGTGATCGTCTGTGCCGGCGCCTGGAGCGGCAACCTACTGAGCGACATCGTCACGCCCCCGGCCATCGAACCGGTGCTGGGGCAGATGATCATTTTTCGCCACCAACCGGGCGCGATCACCAGCATCGTCCTGCACAACGACCGTTACATCATCCCCCGCAAGGATGGCAGGGTATTGGTCGGCAGCACCCTGGAGTACAGAGGTTTCGACAAGCACACCACTGAGCAGGCAAAGCAGGAACTCAAGGCCTTCGCCCTCGCCCACTTCCCCAGCCTGGGCGAGGCAGAAATCGAGCACCACTGGGCCGGCCTGAGACCCGGCTCCCCCAGCGGCATCCCCTATATCGGACCGATACCTGAGATCGGCGGCCTCTACCTCAACGCCGGACATTTCCGCAACGGCGTGGTGCTGGGGCCGGCATCGACCAGATTGCTGGCGGATATCGTGCTGGGACGTACCCCGATCCTGGATCCTGAACCCTATACTATTGATGCTAAAAGATAAATTTGAGGCATGATCGAATTCCGTTATATCTGCGTATTTGCCTGCGGACTACAGTTTGAAACACCCCAAAAGACTAGACCGGAAATCAGCTCAGCGTCTATAATTGCCCGCTTTGGCCGATGTAGCTCAGTCGGTAGAGCAACTGATTCGTAATCAGTAGGTCGGCGGTTCGATTCCGCCCATCGGCTCCATCAAATATATAAATTATATAATTAGGAAACACATCATAAAGTTGTTGCGCTCCCTCTCAACCTGCGGTGTATCCAGCTTTAATAATCCGGACCCTGCAATACGATCAGCACAAATCCGAGATTCCGGTAGTCACGGATCTGTGCCGGCCCCGAGGGTGAAACATCCACGTAAGCGGGGTAATCTTCTGGCGTGTAACCATCCCACCCGGCATGTACACCGCAGACATGCAGATCGATGTCATCGTCTCGCAGTTGCTGTGCCTTATCATGGATCGGCGCCATAAGACCCTCGGCCTCATCAGCCAGCAGACCGAACTGCTCACGGCCATGTGACACCACGGCGATCGGCAGCTCAGGAAAACGCTTGCGTAACTGGGCGCTGAGCCGCGCGATCTTGGGCAGTGCCCAGCCTAAGGCGTCGTCATCATCCTCTATGATCTCGAAGACCACGCCGACAGGCTCTTCATCAGCCTCAAGCAGTCGATCGACCTGGGTATCGGCCATGGATAGGCTCGATAAAGAGAGAAGTAATATCAGAAAGAAAAGACGCATGCTGCAAACACTCCCCGGATTCGTTATCAATAGATGACAGCTAGCCTAGTATTCAAGTTTCAGTTTCACCTATCAAAAAGTAAATAATAAAAAATATGGACGATCACCCTCCGGTATCACCGGTTATATTGATTGTCCGCCAAGCCTCCTACCTGCAATTTCTGTCAGAATTTTGTTCTTATTGCGTTCTTTTTATCTTTTTTTCTAGTACATACAGTTAGTTGTGTCATTTAATGAGCGTCAAGTTGTCAGTTGATTGTGTTGCTAAAGTTACACTGGCACAGGCCGTTATAGACTTCAGAAGCAAGTAATAATTTGCTTTTTAACGTGTTCGAAAAGGCAAACCTGCCGAAAGGCAGGGACGCAAAATCACAGTCTAAGGGTTGTTTCATTGCCTAAGACCGATGGATTACCGAAACCGTGACTCACAACCGACTCCCTGCTGGTTGGCGTCATATATTCACAACTGCACTCCCCTGCAGTACGCGTCTCGTCGATTCGAACTCCTATAACCGGATAGGAGAATTCTGATGCGCGTAAGGGCCAAATCAACTTTAATCATGCATGGGCTGATGCTGATAATTTTCAGCTTCTCAATGAATTTAATGGCCAGTGACCCTTTCAATGAGTTGTCTGCCAATCACAGTAATCGACAGCAATGGGTGTGCGATTACAGCCGGGCACACAATGACGTGTTGTATTTGCGCTGTGATGACCTGGCACATGTATTGAATGATTCGTTGATTGTGGAAGGCGAGAATCAGGAAAGTTCAACAAAATTTATCCCTATTTGGCGACGCCCTGACAATGAAAGCTCAGCAATCAAACTGGTAGAATCAGTATTATGTCACCAAAAGTTCCAGTGTAGCGTGCAACTTAAATCGATGTTTTCACCTCGACTCGTTGTCAACCGATAGTGTTTTCAATCAGTTCGATCTGATGTGTGATTTGTAAAAGCTGCCATTATCATCAGTAACAGGTAAAACTGCTGTTGATAGTGTTGTACGGTCTCCTAATTATTTAGTTTATATGTGCCTATTTCTTCATATTCATTTTCACCCATAGGCATTAAAACAAGGAAATAGCCCTCTTCGAAAGGCTGGAAGGACAAAGTGCTTATATTTGATTCGTGGGTCACAATAACAAGGTTGCCATTGCCGGAGAATGACCCAATCTTGTCCTCTAATTGTGATATGTATAACTCTGCTTGATCCTCAGCAAGGTTCTCACCTGAAATTAAGTATTCCACAGATTCCGCCTGACCGAACGCAAAAGTCGCGGTTTCCTTTGCCAGGCAGTGCGGACTTGTCAGGACATGTTCTATCGGCACACCCCTCGATTTGAACTGTTTTCCTATTCTGATCGCTCGCGCCTTACCCTTTTCGGATATATTATCTTCGCTTTTGCAGGATGTGTCGCGAAGCAATGAACGTGTACTGTCTTCATTTGTCTCCATGGTTGGCGATCTTAGAACAATCACTAAGCCGCCTGCTTCTAATTTCCCCCACACTTGATAAAGCAGTCTGATATAACTGACGAGGCCGTCAACCTCGCTTTTAGTTAATATGTCTCGCCACGCCGGCATGAAACGCCCCTTTCCATCAAGGATACTTCTGGCAAGATCATCATTAGCAAGTTTGTCCGTCTTATGTGGATTGGTGTGATCGATAGGCTTGATTCCAATGAGATTCGTCATGGTTCCATTTCCATCACCCTCCTTGCCGTGGCAGATCGAACAATATTTTCGGTAAACACGGAAGCCGAGTTCAGGGTCGCCGGTTAGAGTGTGACTCGAAGTACTGAGGAAACGTAGATAAGCAATCAATGCCTTGATCTGATCAGGACTGAAAACATTTTTCCATTTGGGCATGTCTTCACTGATCTGGCCGTGGCCTGCGCTATCAGATACGGTATCTCGCGCTTCTCCTGTGATAATTTTCTGAAGTGCGCTGTCACTTCTGGAAAGAATGGCAGACGTCAGGTCTTCAGCCTTGATTTGCATCTTTTTCGCCAGAGGTCCGTTGCCTTTGCCATTGATACCATGACACAGCAGACAATGCGAAATGTATAGCTTTCTACCTTCAAAGGCGGGAGGAAGTGCGGCAGTAACGTCAGGGATTAATAGTATGAGTAGAGCGATTGATGCCACCGATTGGATCATGTGTTTCATGTATCTACCCTCTAATTACATATCATTAATAAATGGAATAATTTAAGAATTAATAAAGGCAATCTTAAGGTTTCTTTAAGAAACCATCGATAAATATATGGTGAATTCTCTTTTTTTGCTTGAAAGCTTGACCGCATGCAAGAGTCCCGATATTTTTTGTTATTCCAGAGCCATTTAATCCCGAATCAGCAGAATAGGTTTTCTTACAACAGGAGTCTGCATTTATGTTGATCATGAAGTTGATTCCGGTAGTTGCGGTCATAATTTTGTTCCCGGTGTCAGTTGCCCAGGCGGATGGCGATCCTATCAGAGGTAAGTTGCTTGCTGAGACGGATTGCGCGGACTGCCACGGCGATGATGGTTTGGGTGATTACGACAGGCCTCCCATTGCCGGCATGAACCCTAAAGAACACATTAAAGAACTTATGAATTACAAGACGGGCAAGCGAAAGGATGAGAACGAGGACATGGATGTGGCTGATCTCAGTGAACAGGATATGGCTGATGTCGCCGCCTACTATGCCTCGCTGCCACCGCCGCCTCAGAAGAAATAATTTTTTCAGTGTATCACTCCAAGAATGCTGGAAAGAATTCTTGGTATCAATAATCAAAACCATCGTGTACTTCCCCATGGCAGTTGAGCCAGCATGTGCCATTGTGCAGGCCATTGTCTATCCAGGTGGGTTCTGCAAAGATACCAGCGCCTGTAATCTCACGAACTTGCCCAGCCACATTTGAAAAGGTGAGAAAATTGATCAGGTGCTGGTTCGATGCTGAGCCATGAGGATCATGGCAGTTGATGCAGGCAAGGTTTTCACCGATCACGTGCTTGTCGTGTGGAAAGGACTGGTCAGTGTATAAATTACCTGAATCATGGCATTTAAAGCAGAGACTGTTTGAGAGCGATGTGGCATTCAATGGGTCAAAATCATAAGCCTGTGACAGGATACCCTCATGTGTAGATCCATGAGGGCCCGATGGACCAGAGCCTCCACCGGCAGGAGACGCATTGCTGCTGTGACAATCACTGCAGTAGATTTGTCCACTGATCGTACTCAGTGGAATATCGTTGCGAAGACTGGGCACCTCGTTGTTGTTACCGGGATTATTGAGTTCGATAGGATGATAGGAAACCAGAGCGGGATTTCCTGAATTCACTTTGTCTCGGATATTATAGACACCGTCTTGACGCACCATATCGTAGCTGTTGGCCGTCGAACAACGCTGATTGTCGCATGCGCTCTTTCCAGGTACACCATGACACTTGAAGCAGACTTCGTATTCGTAATCCACTTCAGGTTTTACACTCCCATTGATATCGATCCCTGTCACACCCACCATGCTGCCATTGACGAAGGGTGCAGTTGAGTGGTTCGTGCTCATTGGACTGATCGGATCGAATGAGATCATAGGGGGCGAACTGAACATGGCATGTGGATTATGGCAGTCTTCGCACTCAACATGCAGTGTCATGGTAAGCGGATTCTCCTCGCGTGTGTTGTCATGGCCAATGCTGGGTGTCTGCTCCACCGGATGGTGATAGAATTTTTGTTGTTCGGCCTGTATATCGGTCTGTGCCACCGTTCCGTTATGGCAGAGGTAACAGGTATTCTCTTCCTGCTCCTTGATAAGTCGCTCCGGTGTCGATGCATTGTGGGGTGTATGACAATTCATGCAGGCATTCTCCTGCACCGTCAGTCCCACCCATGCGGGCTTCCGATCTGACCATGGATTTGTACCCTGCGGTGTGGCGGTAGAGGTGGCATGAGAGCTGCCCGTCCAATCCCAACCGGTGCCTGTCGGAATATGACAGGTAGTGCACAGTTCACCGTTCAATGTTGATTTGTGAAGAAAGGGCGGATGCATATCTTCATGCGCATCGTGACACGAGGCGCAGTGAAGTTCGTTGTTTCTCAGCGGCAGATCAACGTTGTTGGGATGGATCAGATCCGGGTCGGTCGGCAACAGATTTTGATTGTATAGAATCGATACCGGATGATCATCTGAAAGGTCTGTGCCCACAAGTGCACGTCCTGTCACAAAAGTACTGCCGAGGTCATTGGTTACCCCGGGATTGATCATGTTCCCCAGGGCAATGGTGCCGTCATGGCAGGAGAGGCAAAGCACTGATGAGGCGCTCATGGTGCCTGCTTCCGCATCCTTGGTGCTGCTTTGGTAGTCAATATATCCACCACCTGAATGTCTGTTCCATAACGGTGAATCGGGAGCCGCAGCATGAGGTGTATGGCAGAATATGCAAATTCGATCTTCCGTTTGACTCTTGACCAGTCCAGGTCCTGTTATCGAAAGATTATGAACAGTATCAGCAACACCAGCTAAAACAGTACTGGAGACAATCATAAGACATATGAAGGGTAGAGAGATCCTATGCACGTCAGTTACCCACCTTCAGGTATTGAAAAACCTGGATGCGTTGATTGTAAGAATCAGCCACGAATATCTTGTCATCCCAGATCGCAAGACCTGATGGCATACGAAAATTACCAGGGGCATCACCAATGCCGCCGAACTCAAGCAGGAATGCCCCACTCTGGTCGAAAATCTGGATGCGGTTTGCCAATGCATCGGCGATATAGATATGCCCGTCGGAGTCAAGGGCAAGTCCCTTTGACTGAGTGAAATAACCTGAAGCATTGCCTTGTTTGCCAAAGGTTTTCAGATGACGGCCTTTGTTATCGAAAGACTGAATCCTGAAATTCATGGTGTCATTGACATACAACCGCTGGTCGAAAAATGCCAGGTGACTTGGAAAATTAAACTGTAAGTTTTGCTCCCCGCGCTCACCGATCTTATATAAAAGATCTCCGTCAGAATCGAAAACCAATACCTCATGGGCCAGAGTATCCGCAATATAGAGTCGCTGTAATTTTGGATCGAAAGCCAGGCTGGTAGGACGCAGGAAACCTTTTAACATGTGTAATGTCTTCAGGCCGGAATTGAGGATGAATACTTTGTTCAATTTGGAATCGGCGATAAACAGCCTGTTTTTCGCCAGTGAAACCCCGATCGGCGACTCTAATCGATGAATTCCGGCATGATCGATTTTACGATAGGATTTGCTGTCCAATTCGAACAGATGCACAACTGCTGCATCAGGATCCGCTACCGCTATCCTGTTTTCATTGACGGCAATTGTATATGGACGTGACAGGCTGTGTTCTTCACTGCCGGTGAGCAGATCGAGAAACCTACGGAAGAAATTTTTTTCAAATCCCAGGTCCTCAGCGTTTTTGAATGCGGATATGAATTTAATTCTTGATATTTCAGGTGTTGCCGGCCAAACCAAATGCGGTGTATCACTGGTTTCGTTGAATGTCACCGGTCCGGTCGATGAACAGGCGCCAAGCAACAGTAGAAGCAGCATGCCCAAATATTTGGTCACATGATCCTCCGTCTAAAGGTAAACATCAGTCTGTCGTCGATGGTCTCTGTCAACCCGTTGTCCTGTGATCTGTCAACGGTACGACGATCGTGATGGTAGTTTAATTCAAGATCGACTTTACGATATCGCCAGCGAGCCCAAATACCGGCTGAGATAAACTCATCATCCAATCGACCGCCTGTGATGACACTACCCTCGTCATGTCTCTTCCAAGCGCTGATGGTCGGTCGGATTGTCAGGCTAGGACGAGGCTGCCAATTGGCTGTAAGGTCGATTCGGTAGAGATCCGTATCCAAGGATTCCTGTTCGGTGAACGATTGCGTTGCGTTAAGGTTCCATAAAATTCCCCTGGATCGGGTGTTTTCGAAAGTTGTCCAGGAGAAAAGTTGCCTATATGTGTAACTCGTTGATTCGAATCCGCCGGACAGTGTGAAGCGTCGTTCGGCGCCAACAAGGGCATCGATACCTGCCAGTTTAAAATGGAATTCCAGATCCGTGAGGGTATTGCGTGTGCTCTGTAGAAAACTCTCACTGGCACCTGAAATGAGCTTGTCATCAGACTTGCTGTCGGAATGGGAAAAACGTACCCAATCATAGTCGATTGAGAAATTATAGTTTGTAAAGGTGGTGGAAAACTCCTGTGATGGTAATTGCTGCGCATTGTAACTGACCAGGATAGTGTCACCGGTATCGATTCTGACACCCGGTATCACTTGGATTTGTGTGAGGTCTCCTGACAGACTCAGCACCGTGTAATCCATCCCCTCATCGTAAACAATGGTGCCACTGCTGTCGGTGACGATGATGCTGCCGGTAATTATGAAGCGCCGGTCAAGAATGACCGCACCTGTCAAAGGAACGACGTGACTCTCATCAATGACATCCACAAGCCCAAGATTTGAAATACGGTCGGTCTCTTGATAGGTGGCTCCTAGCCCGGCCCTGACATTGGCGCCCAGGAGATTGCTCTTGTTGTATTGCGTTTCAAGCCCAAAACGCCATCTGTCTTCATCCACGTTATCAGAGTCTCGAGTATTAATATTCACATGGGCTGTGGTATTTAGATTGTTGTACAATCTATGGTGCAATTCGAAATCACCTCCATGCTCCTCATTTTCGATAGTCTGAGTAATGGATTGATAGTGATAGGAGGTGCGACTGTAAAGATTGTCCAGGTGCTGTATCCGGGCTGTTTCATCCACTGTCAGACGCTCATTGGCGTTGAACCCGGTACGGTCGTAATAGTTGATGAGTGACTGCAACTGGCTATTTCGTCCCCAATGTAGATTATGCGATATGTTGGCTCTGTCCAGCTCATAATCCTGATCACGCGTGATGATTCTGTCATCCAAGCTGGCATGCTCCAGATGCACGCTTAATTTACTGCTGCGCCCTTTCAGGATCAAACTCTCGAGGATCTCATCACGCTCCGTCACCGAACTGTTGAGACTGGAGCGGAACTCTTCATCCAGTGACCTTTCCTCGTATGTCAGACTCATCGGGAATGCCGGATTTTTCCATTGAAGCGTGGCATTCTTAGTATCAATCACCGTATCGTAGCGGCTGCCCAGAGAGCCTGTGTTGAGGTTTGAGCTTCTTTGTGCGGATAAATTAACGCCCACTGGTCCGGGCGTGCCCCGTAGCAGGTTGGTCTGAAAAAGGTAATTTAGAAGTTCCCCATCATTTTCCTGCCGGGTAACACTGGAGTCGAACTCACTCCGGGTGTATACAGGCTCGATATCAATCAGAAACCAGGCAATCTCCGGATCCAGTACATAACCTATCTGACCCACTCTAAAACCGGCCTCCCACTCAGTTTCACGGGAGTCGGTACCATTTCTCCTATTGGTGCCGTCAAACTTTACAATGGCCTCGAGTTCAGTGGGATAAAGAACAATATTCTCCCCAAATTGAGCATTGAGGCTACCGGTCCAAAGCATGACGAGTATAAAAAGTAACCATGAATAAACCGGTGGATCTGCGATTCTTGGCATGGTCTCTACCGGAACCATGCTGATTACTTCTCTTTGATTAAATGACAACGGTTACAATTTGCGAAACCGTCATCAAAGGCCTCATTGCCATTATGACAAGTGGAGCAGACTTTACCTTCTTTCATCAGATCCTTATTGATCGGTGTGGTACCCGTCTTCATTTCAAAGATCTTGTTATGGCAGGCATCGCATCGATAATTGATGCGGTGTATCCAGTGGGGAAAAATGGATGGCGGAAATGATTTTAATTTTTCCGGGTCCCCTCCCTCGCGCTCATACTGAATATCCCCCGGTGCAGCAAAAACAGAAGCATATGTTGCTATCAAAAACAGGAACACCAACTGTGATGGGCATCTTCGCATACACTTACCTTCTGCTTTTTTTACATCGCTGTGTCGTCACAGCAGATGTATTATCATTCTTCTTCTTCGTCGTCTTCATCGCTGTTTAAATGGCAGCGATCGCATGCTTTGAGAGAGAAGGAAACTTTCTTTTTACCGTGGCAGGCACCGCAGGAGACGCCTTTTTTCTTCATCTCCTTCATCGTGGCCGGATTTCTTTTGTAGGGATAAAGGGATGGATTGTGGCAATTCTTGCACCCCAGCCATTGGGTATGAGCAGAGTGAGGAAAGAATGCGTCGTCCTCGGGCTCCTCACCTTTGATAACAAAGTCCCACTGGAATGCTGTGGCCCACAGCGCGCGAGGATCCTCACCGGGCCGCGGTCGAATCAATCCCTGTTCCAGTGCGGCTGACCAATCAATATTTTTTTTATAGTCTTTAGGCAGTAACTTCTTTACCCGATCCCACTCCATGACCGACTCAATCTCCGGTCTTGGCGCCTTATCATCGGGTAGATTGAACAGCATACCTTTCGATCCGGCTGCATGATTTTGTTGAAGTTCCTTGGATTGGGCTTCGATCAGCGCCGCCTGTTTTTTTAATTCCTGTTCCGCCAGCTCTTTAGCTGTCGGAGGCTGGATATCGAAAAACAGCTGCTTGGTCTTTGTGCTGCAGGCAGCGACGATCAGTACCAGTGAAAGGACCAGGGCAATTTTCATTACCCTGGTTCCCAGTCTTAGTTTTTCCGCCATTGCGCTCATACGGCGAAACCACTGTGAGCTACTTAACGTGACAAGCCAGACACAGGGCGCTTCCAGCGTTACTCATGCGCAGAAAAGGCTCATTTGTATTGTCATGTACGGAGTGGCAGGTACCGCACTCTACTTGATCACCACCCGTACCGAACAGTTGCAGTCCGTTCACTTGTGAATTCACAGGTGCAACAAAATCGACGTCCTGTGCGGCATTGTAGGTCAGGGAGATCGGATGGTCATTACTGAGGTCAGTACCAAGGCTGTCGCCCAGACTGAAAATTCCCTGCCCGGCGTTAACCCCACTTGGAAAGTTGAGAAGTTGATCCGCAGCCACAGTTCCATCATGACAACTCAGACATGCCAGCGAGACGCCCGCTGGCGAGCCGGCAATGGTCATATCCAGTGAAGGACTGCTGTACATCGTGTACGTTGCCTGCGTGTCCTCATGGTTCCATAGTGGGGTTGTTGTGTTAGTAGTACTGGCGTCATGAGGAGTATGGCAGTAAGCGCAGATCTCGGTATTGCCGGCATTTGTCAACAACGTCGTATTACTGGTCAGGTCATGAGATGTGCCGGTGATTTCTGCAAATGCCGCAGTGCCATAAAGGCCAAGTGATACAAGTAAGGAAGCTAGGATAGCTATTTTTTTCATTCCGATCCTCCAGGTACTGATAGGATGATGCACCAGCTTCTTGTCAGTGCTGTAAGCCGATTTTTTATACTTCTACTGCGTGGATACTTCTACTGCTTGAGTACTTCTACTGCTTTTTGGAGATTATTATTTTTATAGAATTCTTAAGGTTTGCTTAAGAATTGGGACAATATTCCCATAACATCCCAAGGAATATTAAGACAGCTATGTGTAATCGTCAATGACTGTTGGGAACTATTTGCTTAATTGTTTTTAATAGTCATTAAATTCCCAGTTTTTATTAACAAACTTTTAGAATTAACTGACGTTAGTAGTAGGAAAATAGATTGGTGAGCGATTTACTCACTCACCGTTTAACTTTGATGATTGATGTATGTCACAGGATGATAAGCCTTGGCCATCAGAATATTTGAATAGCTCCACTTGAGTCGATGTTATCAGTGAGACTGAAAGTTCCCCAAGTGCAGTGGCGTGATATCTCTAATAGTAGATTCACCCATCAGGGTAGAGTCGATTCTTCAAGATACTCAAACATCTGTATCCGATGATTTAGCTGGTCAGCTATATATATGCGGTTGTTTTGGTCAACATGTGCGCCCGCAGGCAGGTAAAATCCTCCTGGGCCGGTACCGGATTTGCCAAGCGACAGCATCAACTGTCCTTTCTGATTAAATATCTGTACGTTATTGAATGCGGCATCCACAGTATAAATGTGTCCTTCACGGTCGATGCCAATCCCTTTAAGCCGGCTGAAATGACCACGACCATCACCGAGTTTGCCGAAGCTGCTGATGTGGGTACCTTTTTCATCAAGGATCTGAACACGAAAGTTCATAGTATCGGCGACATAGAGACGGCCGTCCTGGTCAATTGCAATATTCGTCGGGAAGTTGAAGTTTCCATGATCGGCGCCACGTTTTCCAATAGTGAAGTCCACCCCACCTTCCTGGTTGAACACCACAATCTGGTGTTTCTTCGAATCGACAACGTAAAGCTGCTGTGTTTTATCGTTAAATACCAGCCCTACCGGAGATATTAATATCTCGCTACCACCAAGTGCGTTCAGGTAATTCCCTTCACTGTCGTAGACTACCACGCGGTGGTCAATGACATCACTGACATAGACGTTACCTTGTGCATCGCTAGTCACACCGGTTGGTTTCTTTAGCGCTCCAGGTCCTTCGATGCCCCAATAAGTCATGCCTTTCCTTTCCAGATCAAATACCACCAGACCGGAGATACCTGTATCGGCAACGTAGACCCGTCCCTTTGAATCGCTGTGTACCCCATAGGGTTTAGTCAGGGCAAGACGTTCTTCATCCTTTTTCCCGAGCAACCAATCACGCAGGCTCTGCTTTTGCTTCCCGATAATGGATTCAGTGGATTTCAGGCTGCCAAGGTAGCGGATTCGAGGTTTTGCCGGAGGAGCCGGCCATACGAAATTTTCTGCCGTGAGATTTTCAGTAGTTGCGGATGGTGCATGAGAGGCGCACCCTGAAATCACGATGATTATGGCCGTGAGGCCAATTCTCAACGCCGGTATAAGACTTGTTAGATGCAAGCGACACGGTGAATACTCTGTCAGCTTAAGGTTCACACTTATCCTCCCAATCTTCAGATGCCAACTGTTATTTTGTATTTTTAGTACTGACCCAGTACGCTTTAATGAATGGTAGCTCAACTCGAGTGAGTTAGAACTCCAGTATGACATTTATCCAATGTGAATAGAATACCAGTTACCTATAGTATGAAAAGACACTGTAACGTGTAATGACCAATTTTCTGATTGGATAGTTTTAATACATTATTCATTTTTAAAATAGTCCGCCATGGTACATGGACCGAATCCAGGAATCGGTATTCAATAACCTAAAGAGAAAACCATGAATATTTTTAAGCTAATAACAATAGGGTTCACTATTATTTTCGCTGTTTCAACCGCTGTCGCAGATGAAGAAGGATCCGTATCGGGTACAGTAGCGGAGGTTTTCGATGTCGGTAATTACACCTATATGCAGCTCAGTGAGCAGGGAACTTGGATCGCAACCAGCCATTTGTCGGTGGCTGTGGGTGATAAAGTTGAATATAGAGGCGGCATTGAGATGAGGGATTTTTACAGTAAGGCGCTGGACAGAAAATTCGATTCTGTCATCTTTGTACAAGCAGCTAAGCGGGTGGGTGAAAGTGTCAAAAGCAGCCAACATCAGGTGCTGAAAGGAGAAGGCCACGGAAATGAAAACAGACAAACTCAAATATTGACCACAGTAGAGGTACCCGCACCAGTACCTGGAGAGATTCCTCAACTGGCTGACGGAAAGACGATCGCCGATATAATGGCAGACGCGACTCAGCTGAATGAGCAATCGGTCAGCCTGCGGGCAAGAGTTATAAAGATAAGTCCAAACATTATGGGCAAGAACTGGATTACCCTGCAGGACGGAACCGGCACACCACCCAATGACAAGCTGATTGCGACATCGACAGAACTGGTTTCGCCGGGTGAGCTTGTCATTGCCAATGGCGTGATTCGATATAATGTTGATATCGGTTCAGGATACACATATAAGGTCTTACTTGAACAAACGAAATTCGCGCCAAAGTAACATCATCACACGCTTTACAGAAAACACTTGCGCAAAGGAATACTGCCCATACCTGAGTCACTCTACACTTACAATGTAAGAGGCAAACGGGACTATATTTATATCTTTTTTAGTGGTTATGTTTCTGGTCGTCGGTATTCGTGATGATTCTCTATTGTAAAATCATACTCACATGCTCAACGTCAACTAACCGGATCAGCAGCGTATATTTCCAATACCGACAAACACAAGAATGGACTGCTGTTACAGGAAAGACAGTATATACTTCCTCTAATGTATCTAAATAACTGATCGGAAGAGATACGGGATGACAGAAAACCTCGACCTCCTGACGAGAGATGACTTTCAAGCCTTGGCTCAATCTTCACGGGCACTGACAAAAGAGCTTTCACTTGAAATATTGCTCAACACCATTCTGGACACAGCTGGAAAACTAACAAATTCACCCGAAACAAGTATTATCCTGCGAAACGAACGTCAGCCGACACTCTATTTTGCCGCGGCAACCGGCGAAGAGGCGGAGTGGGTACTGAGTTCATTTGGACTCCACTCGGACCAGCAGGTACCGATCGACGGAAGCAAAGCAGGTGAAGTGTACAAGTCCGGCATTTCGATGGTTGAGAACATTGTCAAGGATCATTTCGGCGGGGTGGACGATGAGACGAACAAGATCACCAAGAGTATGGTATGCGTGCCGTTGGTGGTCGGCGACAGTCGTCTGGGAGTGATGCAGGTCTTAAATAAAATCGATGGCGACTATAGCGAGCGGGATCGCATTATTCTGGAATATTTTGCCGATCAAGCCAGTGTCGCTATCCGTAACGCACGGTTGGTCGAAAGTCTTCTTGCCCATAGCGGTCTTTACGGGTCATCACGCCAAACCGACAAGTTGATCGCGCGAATGAATGAACTCGAGCAAGAGGCTCATTCAGAAACCTTATCGGTGCTGTTTGCCGACATGCGAGGTTTTACCCAACTTTGCCAATCATTACTCGATCCTGGAATTGTACAAGAGCGACTGAGTGAGTTTATTACGATTCTCAGTCATGCCGTACTCGATCACGACGGGATAGTAAATAAGGTTCTGGGTGATGGAGTAATGGCACTGTTTCAGGGGAAAGATTGCAGTGAGAGGGCCGTGAAGTGTTCATTTTACATGGTGCGGGAATTTGAGCTGATGAAAGCGCGTTGGAATGAAGAAAGCAATCAGCAGCTCGATTTTCTTGATCTGGGAGTGGGCATAGTTACCGATCAGGTGATATTGGGGGGGATTGGCAGTGGAGACATGCGGGACTATACAGCAATCGGTACTGCAGTGAATCTTAGTGCCGCATTTGAAAGCAATGCCCGCAATGGGAAACGAATCTTATGTGACCAAGTCACCTACCGCAATGCGAAAGAGATCATTGTAGCGGCCGATGATGCAGTAGATTTCCTGCTACAAAAACCCGGCCAGGATGTCGGCGTTAAGTACAAGTGCTATAACATCCGCGAACTGGATTCGGACAAGAGTGTTTCTGTATTTCTCAGCCACAGCCATGAAGATAGTCATTTTATTGAGAAAAAGCTTCTCGAACCACTGAAGAAAAGGGGAATCCGTACCTGGTATTCTACTGCCGATATTCCCAAGGGAGCACTTTGGACTGCCGAAATTCGTAAGGCGATTTCCGAATCAAACTGGATGGCGGTTGTTGTCTCCAGGAATTCCGCTCAGTCGAAATGGGTCCGGCGCGAAATTGATCTCGGCGTCGCTTCCGGACACCTGGACAATCGTATCATCCCAATCATAATTGACGACACATCTCCCGGCGACGTTAACGACTATCTTGCCGCGATGCAGGCCATTGACCTTTCGAGTAGCCCGGATGCGGAAAAGGTACTTGCCGACCGTTTTTCCAAACTCGACCCTACATGATGTACAATTGTTTTATCCCTGTGACGGAACCTCTAAATTTTCCTTAGGGCCTGTTAACACTAATCCAATCGGCTCTGTTGTGTCTGAAAATGCGCCAATCAAGGCGCGAGGAGTGAGGTTTGGTGATTCCAAATGAGTGACGAGCAACGCCGAGTGGCGCATTTTCAGGCACAACCCGAAGGGCTGGGGCTGTTTTTCCACCCAGCTGCGTTATCATTCGCTCATTTAGCACGGCTAAACCTCGCTCATTCTGCCTTGCTGGGTAAAAAAACAGCTCCAGCAGAGTCGATTGGATTAGTGTTAACAGGCCCTAGTACCATGCCGCTACAGGGAAACAGTGGAATTCGAGTATGCGGGTTCAGGTAATACAACGATTCAGTCCTGTAATGTAGAGTCGATCATGCGCATATATAAAGTTGTCTTTCTGAACCAGGGAAAGGTCTACGAAATCTTCGCCAGGACCGTGCGTCAGGGTGAACTCTATGGATTTGTCGAGATCGAGGACCTGATATTTCAGGAGACCAGCTCGGTAGTCGTCGATCCTTCCGCCGAAAAGCTGAAAGAGGAGTTCTCCGGTGTTCACCGGACACGGATACCCATCCATGCGGTGATTCGTATCGATGAAGTGGAGAAGAAGGAACATGGGCCCGGCAAAATCATTGAGATAGACTCCAATTCGAATATCACACCCTTTCCCAATCACCTGTTCGATCCCAAGAAGACGCCCGAGAAATAGACGTCTGAAAATTTGGTGCCGATTGCGAATCCGCATTGAGCCTTTCTTCGAGCTGGTGAGAATGGAGAGAATGAGAACCATTCACACAACACCCGCGCGTCTCTTCATTTGGCTGCTGCCGCTTGCGCTGAGCTGGCACGGCTGCAGCAACGATATGAAGGAAGAGGCCAACACGGATGGGACTCCGGCTCCGGCATTGCTGATTGCGGCTGAAAACGGTGACCTCCCTACCCTCACCAGGCTGATCGAAGGTAACGATGCAGTCATCGACGTCAAGGATGCCTGTTTCTGGACACCCCTGATGAAGGCCGCATTGAACGGCCACACCAAAGTGGTTGAGCGCCTGATTCTGGCCGGCGCGGACATCAATCAGAAGGACAAAGGGGGTTATTCATCCCTGATGCTGGCTGCGTCGAACAATCACCCGGCTATCATCGATCTGTTGATCAAGGCGGGCGCCGATATCAATCAAGTCGAGATGACGCAAGGATGGACTGCTTTGATCTGGGCGGCTAAACGCGGTCACAGAGCGGCCGTGGAGCGTCTGTTGACATACCCGGCAGATCAAGAGATTAACGATTTTAACGGAAAGCGGGCCTTGGATTGGGCCAGGGAGAATCAGTTTCAGGAAATAGTCTCTCTACTGGAATAACCAGTTCCCAGACAATTTATACTGAGTTGTGCTTTGTTTTACCAGAATATGCTAATTAACTGATCTGGATCATCACCCCTGTAGCCCGGCAAATCTATGATATTTAATCAGACAGCTCCTATCTGTGATTGAGTGTTTCTCAGGAGGGATCTCTCATGCCTCAAACCATCACCAATGACCACGATCTTCGAGAAGCCATCAGTGGACTTTCACCCGTAGAGCAGCGTGCTCTGGGTGGTCAGTTTGTTGCCAATGTTGGCCATTTGAGCCAAGACCCGCGTATCAGCCGCGCCATCGATGCGGCTATTGACCCGGATATTTCACCGGCGGAGCTGGAGCAGATCTATAAGACAGTGAAGGCATTTGCGACGCAAACCTACACCGCCTGCGGCAGTGATGCCGATTGGGCGGCACAGGCCGAGCATTTTGTCGCAGCGGCCGCGGCAGCCTCCCTCTCAAGCGATGATCAGAGCGGCGCCCGAGGGGCGTGGAAAGCGGCCATGCAGGCCCGAATGGCGAAAAATTGCGAGATGATTTTGAACGATGACGGCGGTGCCGCAAACGAGTCGACAAACCAGTATCAGATGGTTGGACGCTATCTCGAAGGGTTAGAACAGTAACATCGCCCGTAAAACGGATTCAGCGTTTACCATCCGACAGGGTGATTCCATCCAGTTCATCGATCAGCGAGTCACTGGTATGGGTGGCGCCCAGTTTGATCATCAAGCGTACATCATTGGCGGAATCGGCATGGGCCAAGGCATTCTCATAGCTGATGACACCCTCTTCATAGAGCTGAAAGAGATGCTGATCAAAGGTAATCATGCCGTGTTCCGTTGAACGCTTCATCAGCTCTTTGAGCTTGTGGATTTCGCCCTTGCGAATCAGTTCTGCGGCCAATGGGGTATTCAACATCACCTCGACGGCAGCCCGCCGACCATTACCGTCCACACGCGGGATCAGTTGCTGAGCCACGATTGCCTTCAGATTCAGGGAGAGATCCATGAAGATCTGATCTCTGGCATCCTCCGGGAAGAAGTGAATGATACGATCAAGCGCCTGATTGGCGTTGTTGGCATGCAAGGTCGACAGGCAGAGATGGCCGGTCTCGGCAAAGGCTATCGCGTGTTCCATGGTCTTACGGGTACGTATCTCACCGATCAGGATCACATCGGGCGCCTGGCGCAGGGTGTTCTTCAGCGCAATCTCATAGGACTCGGTATCTATGCCTACTTCGCGCTGGGTAATGATGCACTTGTCGTGATCATGCATATACTCGATGGGGTCCTCGATACTGACGATATGGCCCTCGCCCCTGGTATTCCGATAGCCGATCATGGCAGCCAGAGAGGTCGACTTGCCGGTACCGGTGGCGCCCACGAAGATCACCAGGCCACGCTTCACCATGGAGAGATCCTGCAGAATGGCGGGCAGGTAGAGTGACTCCAGGCTGGGTATCTTGGTTTCGATGCGACGTAACACCATGCCCACGGTATCGCGCTGATAAAAGCTGCTGACGCGGAAACGCCCCAGGCTTTTCGCACTGATGGCGAAATTGCACTCTCTGGTTTCGTCGAACTCCTTCTGTTGCGCATCGGTCATGATGCTGTAGACCATCTCCTTGGTCTCTCGGGGTGTCAGAGGGGTCTTGTTGATCGGATGGATCTTTCCATCCACCTTGATGGAGGGTTCCCGCCCGGCGGTTATGAACAGATCGGACGCCTTGTTTTTGACGACCACGGACAGGAGTGCGTTCAAATCCATAATCTTATCCTCTTCAGTCACATACCGACCTGTAGCAGCAAACAAATAAAGCTATCCATGGCATCAGGCAGCAACCGCTTTCAGGGCCAAACGGGCGCCATCATACACCCGGAAGATAACTATAGTTTAGAACTGATCCTTATTTTGTGCCTTGGCCTTGGCATCAAGACGGCTTACAACTCCGCGCTGCACCAACTCCTTCAGTGCCTGGTCCATGGTCTGCATACCCGCCGCCTGGCCGGTCTGAATCGCGGAATACATCTGGGCAACCTTGTCCTCACGGATCAGGTTACGTATCGCGGGTGTGCCGACCATGATCTCCCACGCCGCAATTCGTCCGCCGCCAATCTTTTTCAGCAGAGTTTGCGCAATAACGGATCGCAGCGATTCGGAGAGCATCGAGCGCACCATCGACTTCTCCCCCGCCGGAAATACGTCAATGATACGGTCGATGGTCTTGGCCGCCGAACTGGTGTGCAGGGTACCGAATACCAAGTGGCCGGTCTCGGCGGCAGTCAACGCCAGGCGGATGGTTTCCAGATCACGCAGCTCGCCGACCAGGATGATATCCGGATCTTCACGCAATGCGGAACGCAGCGCCTCGGAAAATCCCAGAGTGTCACGATGCACTTCGCGCTGGTTGATCAGGCACTTCTTACTGGAGTGAACAAACTCGATCGGATCCTCGATGGTGAGGATATGGGAGTAGTCATTGTCGTTCTTGTAATCCATCATGGCGGCAAGCGTGGTCGACTTACCGGAACCGGTCGGTCCGGTCACCAACACCAGTCCCCGGGGTACATCCACGATATCCTTGAAGGTTTGAGGACAACCGAGCTCTTCCAGCGTCAACACCTTGGATGGGATGGTGCGAAAAACAGCCGAGGCCCCGCGTGCCTGATTGAAGGCATTGACACGAAATCTCGCCAATCCGGGGATCTCGAAGGAAAAGTCGTTCTCAAGGAACTCCTCGAAGTCCTTGCGCTGTTTATCATTCATGATGTCATACACAAGCGCGTGCACGACCTTGTGTTCAAGTGCGGGGACATTGATGCGCCTGATGTCGCCATCCACACGAATCATGGGCGGCAAACCGGCAGATATATGCAAATCTGATGCGTTATGCTTGACACTGAAGGCCAGAAGTTCAGCGATATCCATTCATTCCCCCATTAGAAATCTTTAAGACACATGACGAGACGCTATATAGACACTGTAGCGATGTTCCGCGATGATGGCATCTAGGGCCTGTTAACACTAATCCAATCGACTCTGCTGGAGCTGTTTTTTTACCCAGCAAGGCAGAATGAGCGAGGTTTAGCCGTGCTAAATGAGCGAATGATAACGCCGCTGGGTGGAAAAACAGACCAGCCCTTCGGGTTGTGCCTGAAAATGCACCACTCGGCGTTGCTCGTCGCTCATTTGGAATCACCAAACTTCACTCCTCGCGCCTTGATTGGCGCATTTTCAGACACAACAGAGCCGATTGGATTAGTGTTAACAGGCCCTAACAATCCCTGGATTTGCGCTTTTCATAGCTATCGTCCTAAAAGTAGATTAGTTTAGCCGTGTTGAGGTTAAAAATTAAGAAAGCGCTTTAAAAATCCAGGGCGCTTTTACTTGAAATGACATTAACCAGGCCTCATTTTGCAAGATAGTATCAAATTCAACCGAACAGCCAGGCCATTCGCACAATTTTAATGACGTATCAAGCGTGACAGATCAGACACACAACAGCCTCCAGCAGCACTATCAAAGGGTGTTGAATCGGATTCATCAAGCGGAAACGGCAGCAAAACGAACACCGGGTAGCGTTAAGCTACTCGCTGTCAGTAAGACCAGAAGTGCCGAAGAGATCGGATTGCTGGCGGATCTCGGGCATCAATGCTTCGGAGAGAACTATCTTCAGGAGGCGCTGACAAAGATCGAGCAGTTACGAGACAAAGGGCTGGAATGGCATTTTATCGGTCGTATTCAGAGCAACAAAACCCGAGCGATCGCGGAAAATTTCGCTTGGGTCCATAGTGTTGCAAGCCTGAAACACGCCACTCGATTGAGTGACCAGCGCCCCTCCGGTCTGCCGCCTTTGAATATCTGTCTTCAGGTCAATACCAGCGGCGAATCGAGCAAGGATGGTTACAGCGAGGAGACATTGAGAGAACAGTTCGAGGCCTATACCGCACTCCCCAATGTGCGCATCAGGGGTCTGATGACGATCCCCGCGCCCGCAGCCGATGAAGCCGCTAAACATACCCCCCTAAAGCGGTTAAGATTGCTGCGTGATGAGCTGAAGAGCGCGAAAATACCGCTGGACACCCTATCTATGGGTATGTCTGACGATCTCGAAGCCGCCATTGCCGAAGGGACTACAATCGTCAGAATCGGCACCGCAATTTTCGGCCCGCGGCAGTATAATCAATAACATTTGCACCCAATCAACATTAGTTAGCAGCAACGGTATGAGTAACAACAACATTACATTCATTGGTGGCGGCAACATGGCCACCAGCCTGATAAACGGCTTGATTGCAGACGGCTACGAGAAGCAGCGTATCACGGTCAGCGACCCCGACGCTGAGAAGCTCGCCCAGCTGGCTGCCCGTTGCGGCGTTCATACCCAATCAGACAATAACAGCGCTATCAGTAACGCCGAGGTGGTCGTATTGGCGGTCAAACCGCAAGTGCTTAAATCCGTGGCCCAGGACCTGGCAGCAGCCATACAGCAGGTCAAACCGCTGGTGATATCCATCGCGGCCGGCGTCAAGGAGTCCAGCTTGCGAAATTGGCTGGGAGGAGAAGTGGCCCTGGTACGCAGCATGCCGAACACCCCAGCCATGATTCAGTCCGGGGCGACAGGCCTTCATGCCGGCCCGGGGGTGAGCGAGGCACAGCGTAACCAGGCTGAAAGCATACTGCGGGCAGTGGGAGTCACACGCTGGGTTGAGGAGGAGTCGATGATGGACGCCGTCACAGCGGTCTCCGGCAGTGGCCCCGCCTACTTCTTTCTCATCATGGAGGCGATCGAGTCCTCCGCCCGGCAGATGGGTCTGGATGAGGATACGGCCCGCCTGCTCACCCTGCAGACGGCCTTGGGCGCCGCCCGTATGGCTCTGGAGAGCAGTGATTCACCTGCGGTCTTGAGACAAAAGGTCACCTCTCCGGGTGGTACGACAGAACGTGCTCTGGATATCCTCGAGGAGGGCAAGATACGAACCCTGATCGATATGGCCTTACATGGGGCTCAAGAGCGCTCAGTCGAGCTCTCAGAAATGCTGGGAGAGCAATAATGGGCGGCAGTTACCTTACCGATCCCGTCGTCTTTCTGATACAGACACTGTTCGGGCTCTACATCCTGGCAGTGTTGCTGCGCTTCCTGCTGCAGCTGGTAAGAGCGGATTTCTACAACCCGATTTCCCAATTTCTAGTGAAAGTGACCAACCCTCCATTGAAGATTTTTCGCCGCATAATTCCAGGTGTTGGCGGTATAGACCTCTCCTCACTCATACTCGCCTGGCTGCTTAAAGCCATCGAACTGTTTCTCATCATTAGTCTTGCCGGAACCGGCATCAACCTGATCGCCCCCTTCATCTGGGCCATCCCTGAGCTGGTGGAGTTATTCATCAATATCTATCTGTTTGGGATATTGATTCAGGTTATCCTCAGCTGGGTGAACCCAGGCAGCTATAACCCGGCCACGGCCTTGCTGTACAGCCTGACTGGTCCTCTGATGCGACCGGCACAGAAGATCCTTCCCCCGATGGGTGGCATCGATCTCTCGCCTATGCTGGTTATGATTGGCCTTATATTGCTGAAAATGCTGCTGTTGCCCCCACTCCGCCAGGTCGCGAGCAGTCCTTTTCTGTGACCTGGTATCGTTGGGATCAGAAGGATCTGATCCTCCATTTGCGTCTTCAGCCCAAGGCGTCTCGGGATGCCTTTATCGGCCCCTACGGTGAAAATGAGTATAAAATCGCCATCACGGCGCCACCCGTTGACGGTAAGGCTAACCGTCACTTGCTGAAGCTCCTCGCCAAGGCATTCGGTCTTCCCGCCTCCCGGGTCGAACTGATCGGCGGAAAAAGCTCCCGCAGCAAAACTGTACGGTTAAAGTCCCCCTCCCTACTGCCGATAAAATTTGAAGATTAGGCTAACCGCATATGGCGTCCCGGGCACTCCTCGCGTATTATGACGTTTAGCTGAAAAAGTTGATAAGAGTCTGTTCCGGCTTAAATTATTGGGGCAATGGCATGGAAAAGGTAAGATTTCAAGAACAGTTAAAGGCTTACGAACAGTGGAAGACGGATGTCATCAACACCATCGAGGAATATGGTCCCTGGCTGGAAGAGAACGGAATGTCCTCAGCCGATGTCGAGCAACGTATCGAAGAAACCTTGACCACCCTCAGGGGTGACAAGCTGACTATCGCCTTTGTCGCCGAATTCTCCCGTGGCAAAACCGAACTGATCAATGCCATCTTTTTTGCCGATTACGGCAGGCGCCTGCTCCCGTCCGATGCCGGCCGCACAACCATGTGCCCCACCGAGATCTTCTACGATGACGTGCGTCATGAAGCCTATGTGCGCCTGCTGCCTATCGAGACACGCCTGCAGGACAGTACACTGAGTCAGTTGCGGCACGATACCAAGCAGTGGGTCCACTACCCCCTGGAAATCGACTCGGTTGAACAGATGCAGGCCGCCCTGAATGAAGTCATCCAGACAAAAACGGTCACCCTGGAGGAAGCCAAGCATCTGGGTCTCTACAGTCAGGAGCTGCACCCCCATCAGGATAAGCCTCCGGAAACTGTAGAGATACCCAAATGGCGCCATGCCATGATCAGTTTCCCCCACGATATGCTGAAAAAGGGACTGACCATACTCGATACCCCCGGCTTGAACGCACTGGGAACAGAGCCAGAACTGACCTTGAACATGCTGCCTGCCGCCCAGGCGGTGCTTTTCGTACTTGGCGCCGATACAGGCGTGACCCGCAGTGACATGGAAATCTGGCAACACCACGTGAAGGGTTTCCAGAGTGGTCGCCAGCGTGGATTGATGGTGGTGCTGAACAAGATCGATACCTTGTGGGACGACCTGCGTGAGCATGAGGATATCCATGATGCCATCCGCAGCCAGCAAAGTGACACGGCCTCAATGTTGGGAGTGGAATCCAAAGCGGTCTTTCCCATCTCTGCACAAAAGGGACTGCTGGCCAAGATCAAAAATGAACCGGAGCTACTGGATAAGAGCGGGCTGCTGGATCTGGAAAACTATCTGGGCCAGGACGTGCTGAACATCAAACAACAGATTGTTCTCGACACCATCAGTTCCGATGTCGGTCAGATGCTGGACAACAGTCGCAGTATGCTGTCGGGCAAACTTAACGAGACAAAATATCAACTCGAAGAACTGGAGGAGTTGAGTGACAAGAGTGACGATGTCATCAACAACCTGATGGAAAAGACCCGCAGCGAACAGGCCCAGTACCTGCGCGATGTGGACACATTCCAACAGAGTCGCAAGCAACTTAAACAGCAGGCTGACCTGTTGTCAGAGATTCTCAGTCTCAATCAACTCGATGAAACCATCACCAAATGCAGAAAGGAGATGACCAACAGCTGGACCACAAGCGGCATGAAGACCTCAATGAAAAATCTCTTTGAGGAGACACGCCGCACCATGCTCCAAGTGGTCACACAAAGTGAACAGACCCGAAAGCTGATCCGCGCCATCTATCGTAAATTTCAAAACGAACATGGCTTTGCCGTCGTGCAACCGAAGATGTTCTCAATTGTAAAATACCGGGTTGAACTGGAACTGCTGCATCAGGAGGCAGAGATCTTTCGCAATAGCCCGGTTACTGCCATGATGGAACAGAACTTTGTCGTTAAACGCTTCTTCTCCGCACTTGTAAAACGTGCACGCGACATCTTCCAGCGTGCCGACAAAGAGATCAATCAATGGATCGTGAGCGCCCTCGAGCCCCTGGTGATGCAGATAAAGGATCACAAGGAGATGATGGAGAAACGTCTCAACAACCTGCAGAAGATTGGACAGTCACGCAATACCCTGCAATACCGCATCCTCGAGTTGCAGGAGCAATATACAGAACTGGCTCGCCAGTTAACTTCCTTGCGCAACATGTCCAACCGGATCAGTAACAACCGTCCACTGCATCACAGTCAACGCCAGAAACCCAAACTGGTAAAGCAGAATGTCTCCTGAGGACAAACGCTGCGGAAAACCATGATGTAGATTCTTATGATTCGCAGTCACCATGCTGTTTTACGTAAGGATATACTTTTTGGAAGTGGTTGCGCTGGATTGAATTGAGCTGTGCGGGTCACTGATTCAAGACCTTTACCTGCATAATCACCGGCCACTTCACCCATGCACACTGATCGACTACACTGTGACTACAACAAAGACCGGCCACCCAGGCCGGCATCATATCAGGAGGGGTTTGTTTATGTTTTTTACCAGAAAAGTTTTTGTTTTCCTTTCATTTTTTCTTGTGACCGCCACCGGCTGGGCGGAAAACAGCACCGCGATACCCGGATTCACCATTCACCACAATGCCATCCCCAGCGCCTCACTGGAGCCCTCAATCGCGAGGCAATATGGCATTCAGCGGAGTAAATACCGGGGTATGTTGAACGTCAGTGTCATCAAGTCCGTAGAGGGAACAACAGGTGAATCCTCAGAAGCCGTTGTATTGGCCAAGGCCAACAATATACGCGGACAATTGATCAGTATTCCGATGCGAAAAATCACCGAAGACGATGCTGTCTACTACATTGGAGAGTTCCGTATCGCCGACCAGGAGAAACTCAACTTTGAGATCCAGGTTCAACCAAAAGGTGAAACCCGCTACTACACGGCAAAGTTGTCACAGGAGTTTTTCATCGACTAATCTCAATCGACTGGCTTTGTTGGATTCTCCTGATAAGGGCTGAGTGTTTTTGACCCGGTGACCATATTCGTCGTGTTGATAACGCAGTCCGAGCGGGAGACCGGTTCGATACTGTCACAAGGCCCTCGCAAGGGTTACAATTCCAAACAGAATGACAATGAATCCGGCGGCTCGCCTGACACGGATATCCTTGAACCACCGTGCAAGGCTGCCCGCCAATATACCCATGACGAAGAGATTGGGCAGGGTACCGAGTCCGAAGGCAAGCATCAGCCCCGCCCCTTTCGCCACACTCCCGGCCGACACCGTCCACACCAGCATGCTGTACACCAATCCGCAGGGAATCCAACCCCATACCAATCCCAGAATCCAAGCCTGACCAGGTGACTTTACAGGTAATAATTTACGGGCGAAGGGTTCAATCTTCGTCCATAACAGGTTTCCCGCACGCTCGATTCTGGCTAACCCTGTCCACCATCCACCCAGATAGAGACCAAGCAGGATCATAAAAGCACCCGCAATCACCAACAACACCCGTTGTGCGACATAGACAGGCACTGCCTGTGTCAACAAAACACCCAATCCGCCCATGATAGCGCCGGCGGCCACATAGCTGGTGATACGTCCAAGGTTATAGCCCAACTGATAGGGAAAGGTATTGAGCAAGCGGCTCTGCACCGAGGCGGGAAGACCAAAAGTGAGTGCGCCAACAATTCCCCCGCACATACCGACACAGTGCCCGCCACCAAGCAATCCAACTACAAAAGCGGCCAGATAACTGCTTTGTTCAATCATTCACACATCCTCAGCGGCAGTTTATTGCATAGTGGATTATCAAGTGACCGCTCCTTCATGATCGGGCAACTGGCTAGGAGGCAGATGGTGCATTGCCAGCAGAATCAGGATCAATACAGGTATACCCATAGACGCGGTTATGAGAAAGAAATTCACATAACCCAAACCGTCGACCATAACACCGGAAAAACCACCGACAAACTTAGGCAGCAAAAGCATTACCGAGCTGAAAAGTGCGTATTGAGTGGCCGAGTAGGATACGTTGGTAAGGCTGGATAGATAGGCCACAAATGCCGAAGTAGCAAGACCGGCACTGAGATTGTCCGCTGATATCACCAGCGTCAGCATGGCCAGGTTATGACCAATGCCGGCCAACCATGCAAACAGCAGATTGGTGGATGCGGCCAAAATACCTCCCAATAACAGGATACGCATCACCCCCACCCGGGTCACCATCGTTCCCCCAAGGACCGCTCCAAGCAGGGTCATGATCACCCCGAGCAGATTGGCTACGACCGCAACCTCACGTTTACTGAATCCCAGATCGACATAAAAGACATTAGATATCACCCCCAATACCACGTCCGAGATCCGGTAGGTGGCGATCAAGGCCAGGATCAGGATTGCATGCCAACGATAGCGCCGGATAAAATCGGCGAACGGACTGATCACCGCACCGTAGAACCACTCGCTGAAGGCGCGAAACAGCCCCGGCAGCCATTCTTGACGTTCAATGATGCTGTCTACCGCCGCCTCCTGCTCCAGGGTTGCCCTGGTTGGATGGACATCGGGTTCCCGGATCACTAAAACAGTGACCACTCCCACCAGCATCAAGGCCGCCATGCTTAGATAGGCGACCATCCATGCGTTGAGATAGTAGCCGCTTTCAGTCGGGCTTGCCCATTGTGCGATCGCCAGGGCGCCACCCCCGCTCACAATCATCGCTATGCGGTATCCAATCATGTAGTTGGCGGCCATGACACCTTGCAATCTGACTGCCGCCCTCTCAATTCGATAGGCATCGATGACGATGTCCTGGGTCGCTGATGAGAAGGCCACCAACAGCGCCAATAAGGCAAAGCTGCGCAGTCCCTGCAGGGGATCGGAGAAAGCGAGTCCGCAGAGTCCGGAAATCACCGAGAGTTGCGCCAGCAACATCCAGGCACGGCGGCGTCCCAGCCTGGCAGTCAACCACGGGAGTTTCAGCCGATCGACCAGTGGCGCCCAAACCCATTTGAAACCGTATGCAAGCGCCACCCAACTGAGGAACCCAATGGTAGACCGCGCGATGCCCGCCTCTCTCAGCCAGTACGACAGGGTGCCGAAGACCAATAACAAGGGCAGTCCGGCGGAAAAGCCGAGAAACAACATACTGCGGGCTCCAGGCTGCCAATAGACCTTCAACGTCTTGAACCAGTCGGAAATCCTGCTGGCTGAATTCACGCACACCTCTGAAGCAAAAAGCGTCATTATAAGGGCCAATGGAGCCCAAGTCCCCTATCCCTTAGACAAAATGGCTCTACTCTCAATCAGGTGAATATCAATGGCAGGAATGCAGGCCGCAAATGGACGCGAATCACCGCAAAAAAACGCAATAAAACATACATTTTTTCAGAATCGAATCGTTCACTGTAATCAAAACCCCTTGATACGTAGTCGTAATCACAAAGAGAGTTGTGGCTACTGTGCAACAGACACATCATTGGCGTTAATTTTGCGGTGATTCGCGTCCATTTGCGGCTCCATCTTTTTTTCCGAATTCAAAGCATTCAATGCTGATCATATAAACTCGCATTTTGCTGAAAGCGTCCTCTCAAAAAGGGTACAATGCGCGATCGATTTTAATAGGTATTCTTAGATGCAGGATTATCAACGCGAATTTTTAAACTTTGCCCTCGATGTCGGTGTATTGCGATTCGGTGAGTTCACCCTGAAATCCGGGCGCGTCAGCCCATACTTTTTCAATGCCGGGCTATTCAACAGCGGTGCCAGCCTGGCCCGGCTCGGCCGCTATTATGCCCAGGCTATCGTCGATTCGGGCATAGCCTTCGATATACTCTACGGCCCGGCTTACAAGGGTATTCCGCTGGCGGCCGTGACCGCAGCGGCACTCTACGATCAGCACGACATCGACATCCCCTATGCCTTCAACCGTAAAGAGGCAAAGGATCACGGCGAAGGCGGTGTCATTGTCGGCCATGCGCTGGAAGGAAGAGTCTTGATTATCGACGATGTCATTTCCGCGGGCACCTCGGTCCGGGAATCCGTCGATATCATTCAATCTCTCCAGGCTATTCCCGCTGGCGTTGTAATCGCCCTCGACCGTCAGGAGCAGGGTCAGGGGGAGCAATCGGCCATCCAGGAGGTAGAGAGCGATTACGGCATGCCTGTCAGCGCCATTGTGCGGCTTGAGCAGTTGATCGAATATCTGCAAGAGAGTGATGATAGCAGAGAGTCGTTGCAGCGTATTATGGCCTATAGGGATCAATATGGCGTGATTTAAGTTGTAGCGACGCTATCGGCTGCCTCAGCCCAGAACCAATTTGGTTCCAATCAATAGGGTAACCACCTCAAATCCCCGTTTGATCCAGCGATTGCCCTTGGCGATGGAGAGGTGTGCTCCCAGGTAACCACCAAGCAGCGAACCGATGAGGAGTACCGGTATCCATGCCCAATGTATGTCGCCGAGGATACCGAGGGTGAGGGCGCCACTGCCGTTCCAAAAGACCCCGACCAGGACCAGTGTGTGGGCTACCGCCCGTCGATAGTCGAGACCGAACCAGCGTACCAGCCACAGGGTGACGAAGAGTCCCGTCCCCGATGTGAGAGAGCCATTCAGGATACCGATCAGAAACAACCCGGCTCCGCCGATCAGAAAACCGTTTCTATCCCTGTGGATCGCCTGATATTCGATGCCGAGCTTCGGACTCAGGTAGGAATAGATCCCCAGACCTAAGGTCAACACGCCCAGGGCGATTTCAGCATGCCTGTCCGCCACCTGGAGAATCAGGCTGGCGCCAATCACCACACCCGGCAACCCCGTGAACAGCATAAAAATCACAAACTGGCGTTCCAACCCACCCTCGCGCAGATGACGGACCGTAGCCCCTATGCCGAGGGCTACCGAGGCCACTTTATGTGTCGCGAGAGCCACCCCAAAGGGTAAACCGAGAAAGATCAGGGCCGGTAATTGAACCAGTCCGGCCCCACCTCCAGAGAAGGCTGAGAAGAGGTTAGCCAGAAGAGAAATCACGAAAAGGGTGAACTGTTCCACAAAGCAGCTATCTTATGATGTAAGCCACGAAGTATAATCTATCTCTGAGCCCTTTTGACTTAGAACCAGAGAATTTAGCCTGTATGCGTCCGAGAATCATAATCCTGATCGTCCTATTCATACTTTTTCTGCCGCTTACCACCATGGCCGGCAAGCTCTACAAGTGGGTCGATGATAAGGGTCAGACCCATTACACTCAGACCCTTCCCCCCACGGATGCCCATCGTGCACGCTCCCACCTGGACGAGCACGGGATTGTTGTCAAAGAGGTGGATGCCGCCAAGACTGAGGAGGAACTACGGCAGGAAGCGGAGCAGGAACGGCTGCGCCAGGAACAGCAGCGCCTGGTTGAGCAACAGCAGGCCCAGGATCGTGTCCTGTTGCGTACCTTCAGAAGCGAGGATGACATTATGATGACCCGCGATGGTCAGCTTCAAGCAGTGGATACATCGGTACGTGTCACCCAGGCGAACATAAGACGCCTCAAAACGACACTTGAGGAGATGCAGCAAGATGCGGCTAATAGAGAGTTACGTGGACGCAGCGTGCCAAAAAGAATGCTTCAGGATATCGAAACCAAACGACAAGCCCTCGAAGCCGCCTACAGTTCCATCATCGAGAGGGAGCATGACAAAAACCGTATTCGTCAATCCTTTGCCCGGGATCTGAAACGTTTCCGGGAGTTGAAAAAGCTGGAACAATCCGATGACCCGATTAAAGAGGCCAGGGATTCCTTCGACCATGCCTTGCAGAATGTCTATCACTGCCAAAGCGGGGATAATTGCGAAGGCCCCTGGCAAAGGGCTAAGGCCTATCTCAAGGCCCACTCCACCACCCCCATTAAAATTGAAGGTGACCATATCGTGATCACGGGTGAACCGATGGAGGACGATGATATCAGTATCTCGGTTTCACGTATCGATGATCGCAAGCGAGGCTACTTAGTGATTTTTATGGATCTTCAGTGCAAGATCATTTCGCTGCAAAAGAGACTCTGTGCAAACGGTGAGGCTATTAATCGTATAAAGCAGGGATTCCGCAGTGAGCTTGCGAAGGCAGGCGATCTATCCCAATCCCTGCCCTGAAATAGGGTAGGTGAGACAAACCAATGCCAATTTACAGGCGCCCTTCAATATGTTCGAATAGGTGATTCAACCGGGTAATGGATCAGTGTAGCGCCCAACACTGGAATCTAAACAACGCAATGTTAGTCTAAGTTACTATTGATCAGGAACAGCGGTCAAATGGATGAGTCAGGTGCGGAGAAGAGCGCAGTCGACAACAGTCGCCACTGCTCATCCCATTGCTGCAGTGGTGATATTCTAAACCGGCTGCGTAGATATTGATGCATCAGCCCTTCTACAAAACCAGTCATCAAGTTTGCCGCTACGGTACTGTTGGCAGATAACACGATCTCTCGACGCATCTCCGCTTCCCTGAGTATCTGCTTTAGCTGGGTCTCAACCCGATCAAAAAACTGCCCGACACGCACCATCAGGCGTTCTGTCTCGCCCACCAGAGCATCACCCAGCAACACCCGTGTAATGCCTGGATTTCGTTCTGAAAAGGCCAGTATCAGATAGAGCAGCTGGGCACAACGGGGTTCAACCTGGGATTGTTCCTTAAGAATCTGATTCACCCGGGCAAAGACACTCTCTTCAGCGAAGTCGATCAAGCCTTCAAACATCTTGGCTTTGCTGGCGAAATGGCGATAGAGCGCAGCTTCGGAGACACCTACCGCCTTGCCCAAGGATGCGGTGGTGATACGACTACCGGGATTCTGTTCCAGCTCACTTGCCAGCGCTTCAAGTATCAACTGACGACGGGATGGCTTATCCGCTGCCATTAGCGCCGCCTGATCAATGTACCTACCCCTTCATCCGTGAAAAGCTCCAGCAACACGGCATGGGGCACCCTGCCATCGATGATATGGGAAGTACCGACACCTGCTTTGACTGCCTCCAAGGCGGTGGAAATCTTCGGCAGCATACCTCCATGAATCGTACCGTCCTCTATCAACTCAGCGACACGTTCCGCCGAGAGACCGGTCAGCAGACCGCCATCTTTATCCAGCAGTCCCTTTGTATTTGTCAGCAGAATGAGTTTTTCAGCCTGCATCACCTCGGCCACCTTACCGGCAACCAGGTCAGCGTTGATATTGTATGAGTGACCGTCCTTTCCTATGCCGATCGGCGCAATCACCGGGATAAAGTCCCCATGCACCAGCATATCCACCACACTGACATCGATACTCTCGACCTCGCCAACGTGTCCGATATCGATAATTTCAGGAACCTCAAGCTCCGGGCCCTTGCGACTGACCACCATTTTTCTGGCGTGGATCAGATCACCGTCTTTTCCGGTGAGTCCAACAGCCGAACCACCGGCGCGATTAATCAAGCTGACGATATCCTTGTTGACCAATCCCCCTAGCACCATTTCAACCACATCCATGGTTTCACTGTCGGTCACCCGCATACCCTGGATGAATTCCGAATCCTTGCCCAGCCTTTGCAACAGATTACCGATTTGAGGACCGCCTCCATGCACCACGACAGGATTTATTCCAACCAGTTTCATCAATACCACATCCATGGCAAAACTGTTCTTCAAACCTTCATCAACCATCGCGTTGCCGCCATATTTAATCACCAGCGTTTTACCCCTAAAACGTTGGATATAGGGCAATGCGGAGGTCAATACATGGGCAACGTTCTGTGCCTGCTCAGGAGATAGACTCATGTTCTTACTATTGGACTGCTAACTATTTAAACTGGTCGGTTAACTCAAGGCCTGTTAACACTAATCCCGGCATCTCAGAACGGCGGTTGCAGATTTGGATCGATTTTCACAAGCATATCACGAAAGATCGACTGGACATGAGCCAAATCCTCTTCGCTGTTCGCTTCAAAGCGAAACAGGAGCGCAGGAACGGTGTTGGATGCTCGCACCAGTCCCCAACCCTGTTCAAATTCTGCCCGAAGACCATCGATCTTGACCATTCTGGCGCCTGGCAGATCCGGTAATTTTTCGATCGCCGCCATCACCTCTTTCGCCTGCCCCTCCTCCATCTCCAAGGCATACTCTGGGGTTGAAAGGCTCTCGGGCAGTTCTGCGAACACTTCCGCACTGGTCCTGTAATCGAGCGAGAGGATCTCAAGTAAGCGTGCACCGGCATAGATGCCGTCATCGAAACCATACCATCGCTCAGCAAACAGAATATGACCGCTGAATTCGCCCGCCAGCAGGGCATGTGTCTCTTTCATCTTCGCCTTCAACATGGAATGCCCGCTCTTCCACATCAGTGGGCGGCCGCCATTGGAGAGCACGATATTTGCGAGATGGCGTGAACATTTAACATCGTAGATGATATCGCCGCCAGGTTCACGGGTCAGTATGTCGATGGCCAAATACATTAACAATCGATCCGGCCAAATCAGTTTGCCGGAAGAGTCAACGATACCGATGCGGTCACCATCCCCATCAAAGGCGATTCCCAAGGCGGCTTGATGTTGCACCACAGCCTTTTGCAGATCCTGCATATTTTTCGGATCGCCAGGATCCGGATGATGATTGGGAAAATCGCCATCGGGAGTGCAGAAGAGCTCTACAACCTCACACCCCAGCTGCCGATAGAGTTCTGGCGCAACCACGGATGCAGCGCCATTGCCGCAATCGACCACGACCTTGAGCGGCTGCCCAAGCCGGGTATCGGAAATCACTCGATCAATATACTCATTGATGATCTCTTGAGAATCGAAGGAGCCATCCCCCTGCAGCAGTTGACCTGCATCGATGAGTCGTCGCAGATCCTGAATCTCATCCTGGGTAGGACTGTCACCACCGACAACCAGTTTAAGCCCGTTATACTGCAACGGATTGTGACTACCGGTTACCATGACACCGCACTCCATATCCAGCTCGTGCACGGCATAATAAAGCAGTGGTGTAGGCACAATACCGATATCGATCACATCGCGGCCGCTTGCCTGTAGGCCCTGTATCAACGCACTTTGCAGGCGTTCGCTGGAATTACGAGTATCGCGAGCCACGATTATTGACTGATAACCTTTCTCGAATATCTCACTGCCGATTCCCTGACCTAACAAAGCGACAATCTCTTCATTCAGGCTTTCACCTACAACGCCGCGAATGTCATAAGCCCTGTAGATCTCGGAGGGAATTTCAACATTGGTGCCGATCTCTATCGCTGTCTCTTCCTGCGGTTGCACCACTACCTTGTCGAGATTGATTCCCAAACCGCCATCACTGGTGGTTATGGCCCGCTTGGATCTACCTTTTTCCGCCTGAGCAGAGCGGTACTCCCTGATCTGATGCTCCATCACCTCCAGGGTCGATTGCAGATCGCCCAATTGCGCCGGTTGGGCTTTAGGCGGGCGACCTACGACCAGTGCCTCCACCAAGGAGAGGACCGACTGTTGGTCCCGCTTGAGGGCATTCATCATCTGTTGGCTGAGACGAAGCAGTAGAAGGGCTGTCACTAAGAACAGCAGCAGACCCGGCACCACCAACAGCAGGTTGTCCATCAAATCAAACTTGAAACCACTACCGCCCCAATAGGCAACCTGCCAGATCGATCCTTTGACAGGAATCACCCCATCCGGCTTAACCCCGTCAGCAGGCTTATCCCCCATTCCGATAATCGGAAGCGGGTCTTTGGCTGAAAGGGCTTGTTGAACCTCGATGCGGCCATGTAGATTATCAACGCCACTCAGCAGTTTTTTAAGCATATCTATTGAATAGGCGACGTGTATCACTCCGCCGGCTTGTCCGCCATTATCAGAAGCAATACTACTGGCAATTGCGATATGCTGATGTGGTGTACCGAACTGATGTAGCTCTGCGGGCAGTACAGCATCACTCTTCTCTGCCTTTCTCAGCAGCAGCAACGATGCGTAACCCATATTCGGCATTTCACTGGTGTCCGGCTCATTGAAACCTGTGGGTAACAGCCTTACCCGCAACGCTTCGGGTACTAGGCGATTAAGTCTGGCTTGCTCACTGGCCAATCCGACCTCATCGAAACCGATGAATAAGTCCGCCATGGCGGGTTGCCGGGCAAGGCCCTGAATCAATGCTGAATATTGTTGCAGGATTGTGGAGATGGAGCCGGCAAACATCTGGGCTACGGACTTGACCTGTTGCTTATGGCTTGCCTGTGTCGTGACCTGATTCTGATAGAAAAGATAGGACCAGGCCGCCACTGTCAGTATCAATAGTCCTAACACCCCCAGTAGCCAATAGCCACGGATGGTGCGACCACCACCCTGTTGTTTATCCGTCTCTCCGCTGCGTTTTAAAAACCCCATATCTATTCCTGGATCATGCTGGGTGCACTGAAAGCCATTCAGCAACAACCATGTTGGCTAAAATTATAAACTGCTTTACATAAGTTCTTCTTGTACCAGGACTGTTGCTCATAGAGTTCGAACCATTCGAAAGATCCCTATACCGACCAACTCGAAATACCATACTGGCGCGAGATCGATATCTATCCAGCATAATCCATAGACCCTAGTCTGCCGACCCCGAAATACCGCAACCAGGTAGTGATTTGTTGTATCCCTGGCGGCGACAGAATACTTACCCTTCAGCTGCGCGCACGATATTGAGCGGCAATCCTCTCGGCCAGCCGGTGAGCCAGTACCGATTTTGTCATCATCGGTAACTCTTCTCGACCATCCTGCCACAACAAAAGCAGTGCGTTCCGGTCGGATTCAAACCCCCCTTCACGGGTACCGACCCTGTTCGCAGCTATGATATCCAGCTGCTTGCGGCGACGTTTTTCATCTGCATACTGCTCGACCTGTTCGGTCTCGGCGGCAAACCCTACTGTGAACGGCGGGCTTTCTGTTGCAGCCACTTCAGCGAGTATATCGGGATTCCTGACAAGTTCCAGTGTTAGTTTCTCTTTGTTTTTCTTGATCTTATCAGCGGCGATTTGTATTGGACGGTAATCGGCGACTGCCGCAACTGCGATAAAAATATCACAATCCGCAACATGCTCCATGACTGAGGAATACATCTCAAGCGCTGTTTCCACATGGATAGTTGTAATTTTCGAAGGTATGGCAAGTGATGTAGGGCCGCTTACCAGTGTCACTTCCGCACCTAAATCCCGCATCGATTGCGCCAGTGCATACCCCATCTTACCCGAACTGCGATTGCCCACGAAGCGTACGGGATCGATAGCTTCCCGGGTCGCACCCGCAGTCATCAGTACTCTGACACCCTCCAGAATACCCGGACTGAAATAGCTCTCGACCATTTGGCACAGGGCCTCGGGTTCCAGCATTCTCCCCGGCCCGGTTTCACCACAGGCCTGCGCCCCATCATCGGGCCCCCAGCAGAGATAACCCCTTTTCATCAGTCTCTGCAGATTTTCCTGGGTTACTGGATTCAGCCACATCTGCCTGTTCATCGCAGGTGCCAGCGCAATTTGTACCTCGGTGGCCAGGCAGAGTGTAGCCAGGAGATCATCCGCCTGGCCCGTTGCAGCGCGGGCAATGAAATCCGCTGTCGCCGGTGCAATCAATACCAGGTCGGCCCAGCGGGCTAGAGAGATATGATCCATTGCCGCTTCCTGGGCTGGATCGAGAAGCTCGGTATAGACCGCATGACCTGAAAGTGCCTGAAAGGTCAACGGTGTGACGAATGCCCGGGCCGCCGGAGTCATGACCACGCGCACTTCAGCCCCGGCAGTTTGTAAGGCCCGCAGCAGCACCGCACTCTTATAACAGGCAATACCAGCGGTCACCCCTAATAGGATCTTTTTGTTTGATAAACCCGACATGGCGTCCCGATCACCTTAGCAAGGAGAGGTAAGAGTACCCCATGCAACTGAAAATGTTAACAAATCTCCAATACATCGGATAATTTATCCACGCCTGTCACCTGCAGTCCCTGTATCGGCTGCTTGGGTAGATTCAGGCGTGGAACGACAGCCCGTTTAAATCCATGCTTGGCTGCTTCTCGCAGACGTTCCTGGCCATTCGGTACCGGCCTGATCTCTCCCGTCAACCCCACTTCACCAAAAACAATCAAGCCCAGATCGATCGGCCGATCGCGAAAACTGGAGAGCGCCGCCATCAAGACGGCCAAGTCTGAAGCCGTCTCCGTTATACGCACCCCACCAACCACATTGACATAGACATCCTGATCAAACATCCCGATGCCGCAATGACGGTGTAGAACCGCAAGTAACATGGAGAGCCTGTTTTGTTCCAGGCCAAGGGTAACCCGGCGTGGATTTGCCAGGGGACTTTCATCCACCAATACCTGGACTTCCACCAGCAACGGGCGTGTTCCCTCGCGGGTGACCAGAATGATGCTTCCCGGCACCGTTTCGGCCTGACGGGAAAGAAAGATCGCGGAAGGATTGCTGACCTCTTTCAGTCCTTTATCCGTCATTGCAAAGACACCCAATTCATTGACGGCACCATAACGGTTTTTAATGGTGCGAATGAGGCGGAACTGGCTGCCGGCTTCACCTTCGAAATAGAGCACACTGTCCACCATATGCTCCAATACCCGGGGGCCGGCCAGGTTACCCTCCTTGGTCACATGCCCGACGAGAAATACCGCCGTGGCACGGCGTTTGGCGAAATGCACCAGTTGTGCTGCGGCCTCTCTCACTTGGGAAACAGAACCGGGGGCGGACTGCAACAGCTCTGTATACATGGTCTGGATTGAATCAACCACCAATACTTGTGGACGTTCCCGATCTGCAACGGCGATGATCCTCTCGACACAGGTTTCGGGTAACAGCTGCAGTTCGCCAGTGGGAAGCCCCAGGCGCTTGGCACGTAATGATAGCTGACGAGGTGACTCCTCACCCGAAACATAGAGAGTACGCAGGGAATCGGAAAGACGTGCCAGGGTTTGAATCAGCAGGGTCGATTTCCCGATACCCGGGTCACCACCGATCAGAACAACCGAACCCTCAACAAGCCCGCCTCCCAAAACACGATCCAGCTCGGGACTTCCGGTTGAGGAGCGTACCTCCCGCTCACTTTCCACATCAGTCAGGTTGATGATCTGTGGGGATGTCTCTCCCGCGTAGCCGCTATAGCGGCTGTTCGTGCCGGAGACCGGAGCAGCAAGACTCTCCTCCAAGGCGTTCCAGGCTTGACACTCAGAACACTGCCCGGCCCACTTGGGAAAGCTGGCGCCACACTCACGGCAGACATAGAGCGATTTCACCTGACGCTTACCACCTTGTGCCATCAACCCTCCTCATCCCTATTGACGTCCAGAAACTCGACACGCTTTTTGACACCACAGAGCAGTTCGTATGCAATGGTCCCTGCCGCTTTCGCAATCTCCTCCACCGGCAATTCCCTGCCCCACAGCACCGCTTTTTCACCCACCTTCACGCCGGGCAGACCCCGTGCGTCGACACTGATCATGTCCATGGATACCCGGCCTATCAGGGGCAGGCGTTTTCCCGACACCAATACGGGGGTACCGCTGGGGGCGTGGCGTGGATAGCCGTCACCGTATCCGATGGCGATTACTGCCACTCGCATCGCCTCGGGGCAAGTGAAGGTGCCGCCATAACCGATTCGCTCGCCTTTGCGGCAATCTTTAACGGCAATCACCCGACTCTGCAGAGTCATGACCGGCAACAGGCCTTCGGCGGCGGCACTGGAATCGATGAACGGGGATACACCATACAACATGATCCCCGGGCGCACCCAATCCGCGAGCGATGCCGGATGTCCCAGAAGACCAGCTGAGTTGGCGATGGAACAGGCATCGAAAGGGGTATGATCGATGGACTTGAACAAGACGCATTGGGCCTTGGTGGCAGAATCACGCCTGTCATCCGCATTAGCCAGATGGGTCATCAGGTTAAGCTCTGCGATCGCCGGATTTGCTCGCAGTGCCGCAACTGACCCGGAGAGTTCTTGATCCTCAAATCCCAACCTGTGCATGCCTGTATCAAACTTGATCCAAAGCTTCAACGATTGCGGCTTAAGGAGCGTCTTTGTCAGTAGATTTAATTGCGTTCCATGATGGAGCACGATCTCAAGTGACGCCTCAGCTGCCTTTTTGAAATCATCCTCGCAATAACAGCCACCCAGTACCAGAACAGGCTGGGTAATCCCCGCATCCCGCAGGCCTATAGCCTCATCAAGTCTTGCGACTGCCAACCCATCAGCCTCAACGAGCGTCTCGGCAATACGCAACATACCGTGACCATAACCATCCGCCTTGATCACAGCCCATATTTTGCGACCTTTTGCGGCCTCCTTTGCACGCTCTAGGTTATGACGAAGCGCCGCATGGTCGATAATGGCCTGCGGGGCATAGCCCATCAATAGCCCTCATCACCGTAAATCTCGTCGGTGTAGTTTTCGAATTTTGTATATTTACCAAGAAAAGTCAGACGGGTCGTACCAATCGGACCATTACGTTGCTTACCGATGATAATCTCCGCAATGCCCTTATCCGGACTGTCTTCGTTGTATACCTCATCGCGATAGATAAAGACGATCAGGTCGGCATCCTGCTCGATGGCGCCCGACTCACGCAGGTCAGACATGATGGGGCGCTTGTTGGTGCGCTGCTCCAGGCTCCGGTTAAGCTGGGAGAGGGCAATCACCGGAACATCCAGTTCTTTGGCCAGGGCCTTCAAGGAACGGGAGATGGCGGAGATCTCAGTAGTACGATTCTCCCCTTCGCCCGGAGCCTGCATCAATTGCAGATAATCAATCACGATCAGGCCCAGGTCTTTATTCTCACGCTTGAGTCGTCGCGCGCGGGCACGCACCTCGGTAGGTGACAGTGCCGGTGTATCATCGATGTAGAGACTGGTCTCAGCCAGCATACTGACTGCGGATGAGAGTCGGGGCCACTCATCATCATCCAGTTTACCGGTACGCACCCGAAGCTGATCGATACGCCCCAGAGAGGACATCATACGCATCGCCAATGCATCACCCGGCATTTCCATACTGAATACCGCCACACCCTTGCCTCCTTGAATGGCCACATTCTCAGCAATATTCATGGCGAAAGTGGTTTTACCCATTGATGGGCGGCCAGCCACAATAATCAGATCCGCATGCTGCAGACCGGAGGTCATCTGGTCGAAGTCGGTAAACCCGGTACTGATGCCCGTGATCGGTTCATCCTGCTGGAAGAGGGTCTCGATCCTGTCCACCGCCTTGGTCAGCAAAGCCTTGATCGGCGCGAATCCCCCCTTCCCCTTCATCGTCTGTTCGGCAATTTCGAAGACCTTACGCTCCGCGTTGTCGAGCAGTTCTTCGGCCTTCCTGCCTTGGGGATGAAAAGCGCTGTCCGAGATATCCGTGCCCACTGATATCAGTTGCCGCATCACCGAGTATTCACGGACTATGCCGGCGTAGGATTTGATGTTGGCTGCACTCGGTGTCTCTTCCGCCAGTCGCACCAGATAGGGCAAACCTCCGCCATCCTCCAGAACCTCCTTGCGTTCCAGGTGTTCTGCCAGGGTTACCACATCGAACGGCTGACTTTCTTCGGCCTGGGCTGCGATGGCGTTAAAGATCAGACGGTGTTCCTTGCGATAGAAATCACCCTCTACCACCAGGTCCGCGATCTTGTCCCAACTGGCATTATCCAGCATCAGACCGCCCAACACCGACTGCTCGGCCTGAATCGAGTGCGGCGGCACCTTGATGGCACGTGTATCGTGATCCGGGTAGGGCGGTATCTCTTCTGGATAGGCGGTTTCTGACATCAATTTTGGTCTGTTGAAGCGGTGGTGCGAAGTTGCCGAATCGACCTGTAAGGATACGGGATTGCGCTGGCCTAGGAAAGCTGGTTGACCATGGGAGGGAACCACGCTTCGGTGGTCAAATTCGAAAAAATGAGTGCATCGCCCGCAAATGGACGCGAATCACCGCAAATGAACGCAAACGAGGAGGTAAGATACGGTTTACCGCACCTCGCCTCCTCTTTTTGAATGCGCATTCGCAGTTCGGTAGATTATCGTATCAGCGGTGCGGCAAGCCGCACCCTTTTCTCTACCGAACCTGAAGCTCAACCGCTTATGCTTCTGGCACGATCGTCAGTTTGATAGTGGCATTCACGTCAGCATGCAGATGCAGGTTGACCTCATACTCACCCGCGACGCGGAATGCACCATTGGGTAGCAACACCTCTTTCTTGGCAAGTTCCACACCGTTGTCAGTGACGGCTTTTGAAATATCAGCGGTACCGACTGAACCAAACAGGCGTCCTTCATCACCTGCCTTGCAGATGATGGAGACTTCCATTCCGTCAATTTTCGCTTTACGCGCCTCGGCTGCCTGCAGCTTTTCCGCAGCCTCCTTCTCGAGTTCCGCACGACGCGCTTCGAAGATCTTCAGGTTCTCTTCTGTCGCCGGTACGGCTTTACCTGAAGGAATCAGAAAATTACGGCCAAAGCCGCTCTTTACATTAACCTTCTCACCCAGATCACCCAGGTTATCCACTTTTTGCAATAGAATTATTTCCATTGTAACCACCTTCATATAGGTCAATTCATAGGTTACCGAGCCCTATTTACAGCCTTCCAGTAACCCGCTCTTACCCGCTTTGACGCTGTCTGAAGCGAGCTCGAAAATCTATCCACACATCCATCAGACCGATGACGGTTAAAGCCATCATCATCTGTGGCATGAACACAATCAGCAACAGGTAGACCAATACCAACCAGAGCTGCGCCGACTTCATTCCCTTGAACACACCGTGGGCAACAGCCAATCCCTGTAAAAACGGCACGCCCAGAAAAACGGCTCCCATGCAGTTGAGGGTAACGGGTACATGCTCACCTGGCATCAACATGAACAGCAAAGCCAATACACCAACCGCTCCCACCATCCGGTGCACCCGCAGTTGATGGAACTCCTTGGCAAATCCACCCGGGTTGTACAACACTGCCTGCCACCAGCGAGCCAGATAGAGGCTGGATACCAACTGCAGCATATACACCACAGCAATCACACCGCACATCACTACTGATATCTGTTCAACCAGTTGCCGGCTTTGCGACTGATCCAACAACCCGGTATCCACAAAGCGCTGTCCCAGCGGTTGCAGATACTCCTGCCAGAATGCCGCAGGATCACTCAGTACGATGTACTGTATCAACACAACCAACAGGCCAAACCCAATAGCCACCTGTGTAGTGAATGCCAGTGACATGGTGTTTCGCAACACCATGCCGAGTACGGCAACCGGCAACCAAAATACCAGCAAAATTCCAACTGCCGGTAGTGGATTACCTATTATTACCCCCATCAACAGGGCTATGGCCAATGTCGACAGAAGTAAGGTTTTAATCCCGGCCGATATCCCCTGACGTAGGAAAACCAACCCTGCGCAGGCACTGCCCAGAATGCCGATAAACGGAAATATCAGAGACAGCATGGTCAGGCCCGTCGTAGCCATTGCAGACTGGGACGTCCCGCGCATCACAAAGGATGCCAATGCTTTCATGCTCCGTTACTCCGGAAGGTAAAAACCTCCTTTAATGCTGATCTGTGTATGGCAGAAGCGCCAAGTAGCGTGCCCGCTTGATAGCTGTGGCAAGCTGACGTTGATACTTTGCCTTGGTACCGGTGATGCGGCTTGGAACGATCTTGCCACTCTCACTGATATACGCCTTGAGCAGATTCAAATCCTTGTAATCGATCTCGTTGATACCCTCCGCAGTAAAGCGGCAGTATTTCTTACGTCGGAAAAAACGTGCCATGTATAGTACCTCTCAATCCACTCGATTAATCTTCGACCGAAGGTTCGGTTTCTTCTTCGGGCTCGTCGGAAGCTTCATCATCATCCGCTGTGACAGCATCATCATCGCGGTTACGTGAAGATGCGCCTTCTCTCTCTTCATCTTCCTGGGACTTGGCCAGTTGAGAGATTTCGCTGACAGCTTCGTCGCGACGAATAACCAGGTTACGAATCACGGCATCATTGAAGCGAAAGGCGCTCTCCAGTTCGGACAATGCCTCGGCATCACACTCGATGTTCATCAGAACATAGTGTGCCTTGTGGATCTTATTGATGGGATAGGCCAGCTGACGGCGGCCCCAATCTTCCAGGCGATGGATCGCACCACCCTTGGTTTCGATACCCGAACGATAACGCTCGATCATAGCGGGTACCTGTTCACTCTGGTCGGGATGGACCAGGAACACGACTTCATAGTGCCTCATTGTCTCTCCTTTCGGGTTAGGCAGCCTCCCGCAAATGCGGTAAGGCAAGGAGTGATGCCCGGTCCAGTCGCCATGCCGTCCTTACGAGACGTCACCAGCGGCAGTCGGGCACCGGGAAGCGGCGGATTCTACCGATTTGCGGGGAAATCTGCAACCTGTGGAGGCGGGACCTGCATCGATCCCCCCTATTCAGCCAATAATGTGGGAAACAGCTCAGAAATCTGCCTGTACCCCGAGGAAGGCACCATCGAAATCCCAATCCGTGTAGATGCCGTCCAGGTCATCAAGCTCCAGGGAGATGCGATGATAACCGCCCCTGAGGCTGATATCGACAGCCAGGCTTTCCACCAGTTTGAAGGCGACCCCTGCGGTATAGTCCTGCAGGGTGTGATCGCCCACACTCAATAGGTTAAGGTCACCGAAAAACGAAAGACGCGTGGCGGGCACACCCACCTGAACAGCACCATGAAACATCGGCACATAACCGTCGAAGGTCTCACTGGCCCGCTGACCATTGCTCTCAACCTCGATATCGCCATCCAGGTATTTGACATTCAATCCCAGGTCGAAAGAGATCGTATCGTTATCGAAAATCTCATAATAGAAGATAAAATCGGTGTTTTGCGCCTCGAAATCCACATTCACATCGAGCCCTGCCGGAAAATCGGTATCCGAAAAGCTGAAGTCGTCCGTCAGACGCTGATCACCCGAAGAGCTGAGGTCATTGGTTCTGATCTTTAAATTCGGCACCAGTGGCAACGGGTGCTCAAATGCGAGTGTCAGGATGGCGTTGCGTTCGCTGTCGAGGTCGAAAGATTGCAGATCACTGCTATCTGCGAAGGAACCTGACGATTCCATGTTCCAAAAATCCACATCGGCAGTCATACCCAGCACGGTGTCGGCATAGACGGGCGTAACCATCAAGCCGGCAAACAAAGACATGCAGGTTAGTTTTCTGATCACAACACTCTCCTCTATTTAGAGCCCGACAACACTGATGATAGGCCCTGGATATAGCCTCTCGGCTGTCAATCCCTCGTAAAACTAAAAGCTACCACGCTGACGAACCGCTTCATAGAGAGCGATACCGCTGGCTACTGAAACATTGAGGCTCTCCACATTTCCCGCCATTGGCAGCTTTACCAGCAGATCGCACTGTTCCCTCGTCAGCCTGCGCAATCCTTTGCCCTCTCCACCCATGACAATCGCCAAGGCGCCACACAGATCGGTTTCATACAGCGTTTGAGTCGCCTCACCCGCAGTGCCGATAAGCCATACGCCCTCCCCTTTCAACCACTTCAGGGTTCGAGCCAGATTGGAAACCTGAATGAAAGGCACCGTCTCCGCCGCCCCGCTCGCTACCTTTCTGACCGTCGGTGTCAATGACACCGATCGATCCCGGGGTGCGACAACCGCATCTACACCCGCGCCATCGGCACTTCTTAGACACGCCCCTAAATTGTGTGGGTCCTGAACACCATCGAGTATGAGCAGAAACGGTGGCTCCTCAAGCCTTTTCAACAGCGCCCTGAGATAGGGCTCATCCTGTGTCTGCCGTTGCCTGACGCGTAGCGCCACACCCTGATGATTTTCCATATGGACCCTCTGGTCCAACACCTTGCCCGGTATTCGGTGGCATGGGATACCCGCTGTTTCGGCAAGCCCTACGATCTCTTTAATACGACCATCCCGCCGCTTGCTGTCGACCAGCAGTTCTTCCGCCCCCTCCGCTTGTTGCAGGGCTGATTTAACCGCATGCAGACCCATTACCCATGCATGGTTATCCGACATCAGGTCTTCTTCGTGCCGGTTTTGGATCGCCTTTTCCGTGCCTTCTTCTTACCTGACTTTTTGTTTTTGCCAGCGGTTTTTTCTTTTTCAGTCCTATTGGGTTTATCAGACTCAGGTCTGCCGGCAGCGCTGTTTCGGCTACGGCGTGATTTTCTTTTTGCCTCCGTTGCCTGTTCCACTCCCTTGGCAGGCACGAAATCGATCTTACGATCGTCCAGGTTGACGCTGGCCACTATTATGCTCAACGGATCACCCAGGCGCAGTACCTTGCCGGTACGCTCCCCGGTCAGGCGATGCCCCACAGGATCGTAGTGATAGTAATCGTTATGGAGTGCTGAAATATGCACCAGGCCATCGACATAGATCTCGTCGAGTTCGACAAATACGCCAAATGAATTGACACTGGTGATAATCCCGTTGAAGGTCTCGCCAACCTTATCCTGCATATATTCACACTTCAGCCAATCAAGGGCATCCCGCGTTGCCTCATCGGCTTTCCTTTCGGTGCTTGAGCAGTGTTCACCCAGGGCTTGAAGCTCGGCCTTGGTATATTCGAAGTCATCTGCACTACCCTGATCTATTGCATGTTTGAGGGCACGATGGACAATCAGGTCGGGATAACGTCGTATCGGTGAGGTGAAGTGGGTATAGGCCTGATAAGAGAGACCGAAATGGCCCACATTGTCCGAACTGTAGAGTGCTTGAGAAAGAGAACGCAATAGAACAGTCTGGATCAGGTGTCTGTCGGCGCGTTCTTTGATCTGTTCCAGCAGTATCGCATAATCGGAGGCCTTGGGTTTCTTACCCCCGGGCAGACTCAGCCCCAGTTCACCCAGGAACTCCCTCAGATCGGTCAGTTTTTCATCCGCTGGTCCCTCGTGGATGCGATAGAGCGCGGGTTGCTTATTTCGCAGCAGGAAGCGTGCTGCCGCCACATTCGCAGCCAACATACACTCTTCGATCAGGCGGTGCGCATCGTTCCGTTCTACCGGTATGATCCGCTCAACTCGTTTCAGCTCATTGAATTCAATCCGGGTCTCGGTGGTATCGAAATCGATGGCGCCCCTTGTCGACCGCTGTTCCAGCAGCACCTGGTAGAGTTGATAGAGATGGTGCAGATGAGGCAACAGCTTGGCATGTTTTTTACACAATTCGGATTCGCCTTCGAGCATTGCCGCCACATCGTCATAGATCAATCTCGCATGGGATCGCATCACGGCGGGAAAGAACTTCGATCGCGTCACCATGCCGCTCTTGTCGATATAGAGTTCACAGGTCATGCAGAGCCGGTCGACCCGTGGGTTGATGGAGCAAAGGCCATTGGAGAGTTTTTCCGGCAGCATGGGTACCACCCGGTCCGGAAAGTAGACCGAGTTACCCCTGTTACGCGCCTCACTGTCCAGCGCGCTGCCCGGTTCGACATAGTGAGAAACATCGGCGATACAGACCAGCAGGCGCCAGCCTTTCGGTTTGGGTTCGCAGTAGACGGCATCATCGAAATCCCTGGCATCTGCACCATCGATGGTCACCAGCGGAAGATGGCGCAAATCGACCCTGCCCTTTTTGTCCGGTTCGACCACTTCAGATTTGACGGCCTTGATCTGATGCTCCACTTCATCCGGCCAGTCGACCGGTATACTGTGGGTGCGAATGGCGATATCGGTCTCCATTCCCGGTCCCAGATGATCCCCCAAAACCTCTGTGATACGGCCGATGGGAGGCGTGCGCTTGGTGGGTTGATCCAGAATCTCTGCAACCACCATCTGTCCCTGTCTGGCGACACCGATCTCGCTGCTCGGGATGATCACATCCTTACTGAGCCGCTTGGAATCGGGTACCACAAAGCCCACTCCAGTCTCCATGTAGAGACGGCCGGCGACATTTCGTGTATTACGCTCCAATACCTCTACCACCGCCCCTTCCAGACGGTTGCGGCGATCCATCCCGGTCACCCTCACCACGGCCCTGTCGTCATGAAATACGGAACGCATCTCTTTGAAGGAGAGGTAGAGATCGTCACCGCCGTCATCGGGCCTGAGAAAACCGAAACCATCCGCATGCCCGATAACCCGCCCGACAATCAAGTCGCGCTTATTGACCAGACAGTAGTTGTCATTACGGTTACAGACCAGCTGTCCGTCACGCTGCATGGCGCGCAGGCGTCGACGCAGTGCTTCGAATTGATCTTCCGAAACGAGTTCAAGACGATCCGCCAGAGAGAGCATGTCCATCGGGACACCCTCTCTTTCCAGGGTCTCCATAATGAACTCCCGGCTTGGGATGGGATTCTGGTATTTGCGTGCCTCGCGTGCATGGTGCGGATCCTTCACGCTGGATCGTCTGCTCTTTTTTCTGTTTGCCACGTTTTGTCTTATTTGTTTGCTGAAAAAAGGGATTTTAACATTTAACCGTTTAATACCCCATGACTTATCCCATCCTATCTCAATTGGGATTGGATTTATTTCATCGATATCATCAAACTTGATGCACTATCGGCCCGGCTTGACCCGAAATGAACATTCACACGTTGCAGATCATCCTCATATTACTCGCTGTTGCCGTTTTGACAGTGACTCTGTTCAAACGATTTCACCTGCCGCCCATACTCGGTTATCTGATCGTCGGCATCCTGGTCGGCCCGTTCGGCACAGGTGTGATCGCATCCAATGAGGAGACCCGCTTCCTGGCCGAATTCGGGGTCGTATTTCTGCTTTTCGCGATTGGGCTGGAATTCTCCCTGCCGCAGATGATCGCCATGAAAGGCGCCGTATTCGGTCTCGGCGGCAGCCAGGTCTTGATCACCGGTATTGTCGCCGGCGGCATTGCCTGGTTGTTGGGACTCGAGCTGGCTGCAGCATTCGTTGTCGGCGCCATTCTGGCGCTCTCCTCGACCGCCATCGTGATTAAACAGTTATCAGAGCAGGTTGAGCTGAATACGGCACATGGCCGTGTCGGGGTCAGTATTCTGCTATTCCAGGACCTGGCGGTAATCCCGTTACTGGTGGTGATTCCCATACTTGTCAGCGATGCGGAGCAGGGGCTGCTGATACCGCTCTCCTGGGCCTTGATCAAGGCCGCAGTGGTGTTTGCGGTTATCATGGCGATCGGTCACTGGGCACTGCGTCCGCTGTTTCATGAGATCGCACGCGCCCGATCGGCGGAGTTGTTCACGCTGACCGTACTGCTGGTATCCCTTGCCGCTGCCTGGTTGACCCATGAAGCGGGGCTCTCCCTGGCCTTGGGCGCCTTTCTGGCCGGTATGATGCTGGGGGAGACCGAGTATCGCCATCAGATCGAGGCCGATATCCGCCCTTTTCAGGATGTTCTGCTCGGGCTGTTCTTCATCACTGTGGGAATGCGTGTCGATCTCTTGTCACTGTTGCCCCATCTGCAGTGGGTATTTCTTATCGCCGCTGCCCTTATCGCGGTTAAAGCGGTGATCATTCTGCTGTTGGTGCGTCAGACCAAGCAATCTTCTGCAACCGCATTTCGTTCAGGACTGTTGTTGGCGCAAGGCGGTGAGTTTGGTTTTGTGTTGCTGGACCTCTCCCTGCAATCCTCCCTGATACCGGGTGAGGCAGGGCAACTGCTGTTTGCCGCGATAATAATCAGCATGGCGATCTCCCCTTTTCTGATTCGCTACAATGGCAAGTTGACAGAAATATTCTGTCAATTGCGTCCTTCGGACCGGGATTATGCAATCCCCCAGGACCTGGAGCATGAGGCAGGGGGAATGGAGCAGCATGTCATCATTTGCGGCTATGGTCGTATTGGCCAAAACCTGGGTCGACTCCTCGATCATGAAGGTTTTCCCTATGTTGCCCTCGATCTCGATCCCTCGGTGGTCAGGGAGGCCCACGAGGCGGGTGAACCGGTCCATTTCGGCGATGCCACTCGCCATGAGATTATGCATGCGGCCGGTATCGAGCGTGCCGGCGTGGTGGTGGTCACTTTCGAAGGCCACACTATTGCATTGCAGATCCTCCACCACATCCGCAAGGTGGCACCGCAAGTGCCCGTCCTGGTACGAACTAAAGACGACACGCATCTGGAGGAGCTGGAAGCGGCAGGCGCAGCGGAGGTCATGCCGGAGGCGGTTGAAGCCAGCCTAATGATGGGTGGACAGCTTCTGTTGCTGTTGAAGGTGCCGGGTTCCCGTATCCTCAAGATAATGCGCGAAATTCGCGAGAATCACTACAAACTGCTGCGCGATTTTTACCATGGTGAGGAGGCCATCGATCTCGATCACGAAGAGGGCTTTCAGGAACGCCTGCATACCGTCACCCTGCCCGATCGTGCATTTGCCGTCGGACATACCATTGAAGACCTGCATCTATGGGATTGGGATGTCAGTATCACCGCGGTGCGTCGGGGCGGCATCAGGGGCGAGGCGCCGACCCCCGAGACCCGCCTGCAAGCGGGAGATGTCCTGGTACTGGCCGGAACCGCACACCATCTGGAACATGCAGAGGGTCTGTTGTTGTATGGTCTTTAAAGGCCCCGCCTACTCCGGCCGCATGTGAGGAAACAGCAGCACGTCGCGAATTGAGGGCGAGTCGGTAAGCAGCATCACCAGACGATCAATCCCTATCCCCTCGCCTGCGGTAGGCGGCATGCCATGCTCCAGTGCACGCACATAGTCGGCATCGTAGTGCATCGCCTCATCATCCCCCGCCTCCTTTTCCTCCACCTGTTTGCGAAAACGTTCCGCCTGGTCTTCGGCGTCATTGAGTTCGGAGAAGCCATTCGCAATCTCACGTCCACCGACGAAAAATTCGAATCGATCGGTCACGAACGGATCATCGTCGTTGCGTCTCGCCAGGGGGGAAACCTCGGTGGGATAGGCAGTGATGAAAGTGGGATTCATCAGGCGATGCTCCACACTCTTCTCGAATATCTCGATCTGAATCTTACCCAGCCCATAGCTCGGCTTGAGGGGTATCTCCATGCGTTCGGCAATGGTCCGGGTCTGTGCATCGTCATCCAGCATCTCCGCGGTGATGTCGGGGTTGAAATGGCAGATGGACTCCTTGACGGTCATGCGCTGGAAGGGGCTGCCGAAATCGTAACGCTCACCCTGATAGGACACCTCCGTGCCGCCCAGGACCTCCTGACATAGACCCCGCAACATTGCCTCGGTGAGATCCATCAGGTCATTGTAGTCCGCATAGGCCTCATAAAATTCCAGCATGGTGAATTCGGGATTGTGGCGGGTGGAGAGTCCTTCGTTACGGAAATTACGGTTGATCTCATAGACCCTTTCAAAGCCACCTACCACAAGCCGCTTCAGATAGAGTTCCGGGGCGATGCGCAGAAACATGTCCATGTCGAGGGCATTATGGCGGGTAGCAAAGGGGCGTGCAGTGGCGCCGCCGGGTATCACCTGCATCATGGGTGTCTCCACTTCCAGGAAACCGCGCTGATCGAGGTAATTGCGAATAAACTGCACAATCCGAGTACGTAGCCGAAAGGTGTTGCGCGATGCCTCGTTCATGATCAGATCGACATAGCGTTGACGATAGCGAATCTCCTGGTCGGAGAGGCCGTGAAACTTCTCGGGAAGGGGCCGTAGCGCCTTGGTCAATAAGCGGAGGCTGTCGACTTTGACGGACAGTTCACCGGTTTTTGTCTTGAACAGCACACCTTCGGCTCCGATGATGTCTCCGATATCCCACTTCTTGAATTGAGTGTTATAGACACCCTCATCAAGTGCGTCCCGTTGCACAAAGAGCTGCATCCGTCCCGACATATCCTGCAGATGTGCAAAGCTCGCCTTGCCCATCACCCGCCGGCTCATCATGCGGCCGGCCAGTCTGACCCTGAGCCACAAAGACTCCAGCTCTTCACCAGACTTCTCCCCATATTCGGCATGCAACTCGCCGGCCATGCTGTTGCGGCGGAAATCGTTAGGGAATGCGTTCCCGTGATCGCGCATCTGTTGCAGCTTCTCGCGCCGCTGGGCGATGAGTTTGTTTTCGTCCTGGGTCTCGTCATTCATGGTCTGTTCAACTCAAAATATTCAATAATTTCAATCATTGCTTGAATCTGTCCTGTACCATCCGCATGGTATTGGCAAGCGGTTCAAACACCGCTTTTAAGACTCGCCTCGATAAACATGTCGATTCCGCCGTCGAGCACGGCCTGGGTGTTTCCGGTCTCAACTCCGGTTCGCAGATCCTTGATCCGTGAGGCATCGAGCACATAACTGCGAATCTGACTGCCCCAGCCTATGTCGGATTTGCTCTCCTCCAGCTCCTGTTGAGAGGCATTTCGCTTCTGCACCTCGTATTCGTACAACTTGGCCTTGAGTTGCTTCATGGCCGTTGCCTTGTTCTTGTGCTGCGAGCGATCGTTCTGGCACTGAACCACAATCCCGGTCGGATTGTGGGTGATTCTCACCGCCGATTCAGTGCGGTTGACGTGCTGTCCCCCCGCACCGCTGGCGCGGTAGACATCGATTCTCAGATCGGCGGGATTGATATCGACCTCGATGGAATCATCGATCTCCGGAGAGACGAAGACAGCGGCAAACGAGGTATGACGCCGGTTGCCGGAATCGAACGGCGATTTTCGCACCAGACGATGCACACCGATTTCAGTGCGTAACCAGCCGAAGGCATACTCTCCCTCATACCTCACCGTGGCGCTCTTGATACCGGCCACCTCGCCCGCGGACACCTCGATGAGCTCTGTCTTGAAACCACGATGTTCACCCCATCGCAGATACATACGCAGCAACATCTCTGCCCAGTCCTGCGCCTCGGTACCGCCTGAGCCGGCCTGGATATCGAGGAATGCGTTACAGTGGTCGGTCTCGCCGGAGAACATGCGCCTGAACTCCAGATCAGAGACCTTTTTGCCAAAATCCGCAAGCTCTTCCTGGATGGCGTCGACTGCAGCCTCGTCCTCCTCCTCGACCGCCATCTCCAACAACTCTCCTGCATCAGCCAGGCCATTGGTGAGCGCATCAAGCGTGAGTACCACCGTCTCAAGGGTGGCGCGTTCACGGCCCAGGGCCTGGGCCCTTTCCTGATCATTCCATACCGTGGGATCTTCCAGTTCGCGAAGGACTTCGGTCAGACGTTCCTGCTTGCCTTCATAGTCAAAGATACCCCCTCAGGGAGGTGGCCCGTCCCTTCAAATCAGCAATGGTTTGGCTAATCGGATTAATATCTTGCATGGCAATACCGGCTTGGGAAAAAGCGGGGATTCTACACTACCTACCTGTGCGCAGGAACCACCAGCCCAGTAATCGCCATCAAAAAGTAGGTTTAAAATGGCTCTATGAAGCCGATTGGATTAGTCTTAACAGGCCCTAGTGAATCGTGTCCTAACACTAGGAGAGCTTGCGCACCCGGGGTCCTTTCTGGTGATCTCGTTTGCCTAGATTCGAAATTCTGGATCTGACCTGGTCTTTGAAATGGCCCAGCTTTCCAGCGATACCCGTGGAAACGTCCGATTTTACTGGGGCCTTCTCAGGCTGATTCGGTTGCTCCGTCTGTCTGAGCCACATATTGAATGAATCAATAATCTCCTGATCCCACGAAGCCGGTGGCTTCACTACCCTGCTCTCACGATAGAGTCTCTCCAATGAGCGTTTCTTTGGACAGCCTGAATCTTCCATTGCCTCGCGGAGTTCCGACTCGGCTTCCCGCAATCCTTTCTCGACGTCCTTCCTGCTGACATCCAATGTCCTGGAAATGGCCGTTTCACTGATACCGATCTCATGTTTGAAGAGAAAGTAGCGCTTCTTCTCAACAGACAGCTGTTTGAAGTGCTCAATAAGGACCAGGCTCCAATTACCGTCTTCCTCGATATCGCGGGGTAGATAGTTACTCGGCATATCAGTGCTCTGAGAAATGCCTGGATTTTGCACCGACTTGCCGAGGTATGAATAGAAAGAACGCTTGAGATCTTTTGGGGTTTTGATGGTTAGCCCGGAAACCACCAGGTGGCGCCATGCCGAATAGTAGGCTGCCTTGCCATACTCGCCGGTGCCATATTGCCTGACTATAAAGCGATAGACACGTCCTCGGTATCGCTCATAGAACGAGGTAAAACCCTCCTTATCGTGCTGTAATATCTTCTCAAGCACAGCATCGGTATCAAATCTTCTCGATCTCACTTCAGCATAGGCTCCGAGGAGAAACCCTCCTCTCAGATAGGTTGCTGGAATGTGCAAAATCCCTTGCCAGGCACTCATTTTCAAGAATCCATCCATTAGGTTACAGTGCACAGTTTCGTCGGTAATTATAAAGCATACGGGTTTTTTTGCCTGTTTTTTGTCAAGCAGCTCAAACAATTTCACAAAAAAACACTTAAATTCCAGGTTATTAAGATAATTTCAAACCACAACCCCATATTTCGGTTATTGCTAATGTGCTATAAACATCCCTCTTGTCACCCGCAACAACCGTTACGATAGACCGGATACTGAATTTACCGCCTCAAACCCGTTTTCACATTACCAAGTCCAGCCTTGATATATGTCGGTCTCAGTTATCATTCCAACCTACAATCGCGCCCATACGCTGTCGAGGGCGATTGACTCGGTATTGTCGCAGACCCATCCGCCGCTGGAGATCATTGTCGTCGACGACGGCTCTAATGACGATACAGCGCGACTGATGACAGATCGATATGACCAGTGCGACTATCTCCACCAATCCAACCAGGGTGTCAGCAGTGCGCGAAATCTGGGAATAAAGAAGGCCCGTGGCGAGTGGATCGCCTTGCTCGACTCAGACGATCGCTGGTTACCGGATAAACTCCAACTACAGCTCGAGGCATTGACCGATTCACCGCACTACCGTCTTTGCCACAGCAACGAATTGTGGATACGCAAAGGCGTCAGGGTCAATCAAATGCATAAACACGCAAAAAGCGGGGGCATGATCTTCCAGCGCTGCCTGCCGCTGTGTGTCATCTCTCCCTCATCGGCCATATTGCACCGTACACTGTTTGACGAGTTCGGTCTGTTCGATACCGAACTGCCGGCCTGTGAGGATTATGATCTGTGGCTGAGGATCTGCGCCACAGAAGAGGTCCTGTTTATCGACAAACCCCTGATAGAGAAGTATGGCGGTCATGCCGACCAGTTGTCACAACGCCATTGGGGCATGGACAGATTTCGTGTCCATGCCTTAATCAAGTTGCTTGAAAATAATCGGCTTGAAAGGAATGACCGGATTGCCGCCGTGAATACATTGGTGCAAAAAAGCGGCATCCTGGCCCAGGGCGCAGAGAAGCGTGATCAACACGAACGTGCGGAATATTATCGGGCAATTCAGCGGCGATATACGATGGAATGAGGCAGATGCGAAAACGGGACAGCGAGTTTATCAACCTCGTCATAGCGCTTCCCGCCGAGGCGAGGCCATTAATTAACTTACTCAATTTACGACGTGATCAGGTAAACATGGAAATCCCTGTTTACCATGGTAACGGGATCCAGTTAGCCATAACCGGGCCGGGAGCGGCGGCATCCGCCCGGGGTGTGCGCTATATAGACTCGATCAAACCCTGTTCTACTGCAAAATGGATCAATTTGGGTATCTGCGGTCACGGATCTCTTGCTGTCGGCACACCGCTCTTGATCAACCGCGTTATCGATCAGCAAAGCGGTAAGGAGTGGCCATTAACAATTCGACACTTGATTACCAGGACGACCGGGGCATTGACATGCGTACCCGAGCCTAAATCCGAATATACGGATGATATGGCCTTCGACATGGAGTCATCCGGATTCATTCAGGCCGTGAATGATATCGGTATGATCGAATACGCCAAGATTTTCAAGATCGTTTCGGATAATCCCGCCAATGACTCACGAGGAATCAGTGCTAAATTCGTGCACACACTGGTACAACAACAGCTCGGTTTGATTCGCTCAATGATCGAATTGACTCAGTAACCTGTTTGTCGATCTCTTGCTGATGACGATTAGGAAGGTGTTTCCGGCTGCCATTTTTAAAAAATTGATTACCGTTTGCAACAGGCAATTGTTACCCTATCCGCTCCACACCAGATGACAAACAGTGACAAGTTGAAATGCCGATGGATAAAGAGTCTCATACGTCACCACGTAAATTACTGGTAACCGGTGCCAGTCACGGTATCGGCGCCGCGATAACACGGCGATTGTTGAATCGGGGCCATCAAGTGGTGGCCGTTGGACGTGACTTTGCAAACTGGTCCGACGAAGATGGACTCGAAAAGCGTATTGTGGACCTTGCTTCCCTCGATACCTTGCCAAAACACTTGGAGGAGATAACAGCTGACCACCCGGACATGAACGGTGCGATCTTGAATGCAGGATCCGGACGCTTCGGTAATATAGAGGAGTTCTCTTTTCAGCAGATCAGCGATCTGGTTGCAGTCAATTTGCTACAGCATCTTTATGCCGCCCGTGCCCTGGTACCCCTGCTTAAACAATCGGGTTACGGTGATCTGGTAGTCATCGGTTCGGAGGCGGCATTGACCGGCGGGCGCAAGGGTGCTGTCTACTCGGCCTGTAAATTTGCCCTTAGGGGGTTTACCCAGTCACTACGCAGCGAATGTAGCAGCAGGGGCGTCAGAGTCTGCCTTATCAATCCCGGTATGGTGGACACGGATTTTTACGATAAGCTCAATTTCAAGCCGGGTGAACTGGCGGAAAACGCTTTGCGCGCGGAAGATATAGCAGACACCGTGATGTTGGTATTGGGGTCCCATCCCGGCACGGTATTTGATGAAATCAACCTCAATCCACTGAAAAAGGTAATTCAGTTCAAAAACTAACTATGCATTTCGAGTTCCAGCCAATCGGCATCATCCACTCCTGTTTCAAAGAGAAATTCGGTATCCCCAGGCAGTCGCGTCTGATACCCGAAGCTGAGGCTCGGCTGGAGATCCTCCCTCCCTACAACCGGCCGGAGGCCTTTCGCGAATTGGCCGACTACTCTCATCTCTGGATTGTGTTCGTATTTCATGCATCGGCAACCGGCGAGTGGAAACCTACCGTTCGCCCTCCCCGGTTGGGCGGAAACCAACGGGTGGGGGTATTCGCCTCGCGCAGTCCCATACGCCCCAATCCCATCGGTCTCTCTGTGGTCGATCTGCTCGACCTCGAATTGTCACACAACTGTGTCAATCTGCTTTTGGGGGGTATCGACCTGTTGGACGGCACACCGGTGCTTGATATCAAACCCTATCTACCCTATGTAGATGCCATTCCGGACGCAAACAGCGGGTACGCCGCCGATGCCCCGGGAAAGGCGATCGAATTGAGCTACTCATCAGCGGCGGAAAGGGTTCTCAAGCATATGCCGCCTGCAGAGGCCCATAAACTGCGGCAGCTGATACTGCGTGTCCTGCAAAATGACCCGCGCCCCGCTTACCTGGATGAAAGCAGAAGGAGCCGTTTCGGTATGCGCCTGCACGATTTCAATATTCGTTGGGAAGTTAAGGGGGGGACTTTTCATGTCATCGAGCTGCAATCGATCGAGGAGATCTCCGCCGACTGACGAGCAGCCAGCAGGACCTCATTTCTCCCCGTACGCGGATCTTTGTTGTATCTGCCCTTTTCTTCAAAGAGTGCTTCCTGTCGGCCTAACAAACCGCTATCATTCCCTGATCGGACAAGTAGTTAGAAGCTGAAGCAAATGTCGTGCATTGACACGCTGTCCCAGCGTCTCGTGCAGATACGCCGAATTGGTAGAAAAATAAACCCAAATCCCTGATGAGTAACGACAAACCCGTCAAACATATCGCGAAACCCGACCTGGTACAGACGTTTCTGAATCAAGTCCCCGGTAGGGTCTCTGCGATTTTGGAGAATTGGCACCAGTTGGTCCATAGCGACTGGAAAGGCAACCATCTGGATACCCTTATCGAACGAATCACAACGCTGAACGAATCAGGAACAAAATTCGGCGTACCACAAATTGCACAGAGCGGGAGATCTTTGATTTCTCATCTTGGCGACTATCACGGCACCGGCCTGAAGCCCCAACACGACGATGTCGTTGCCCTGGACGGCCTGGTTCACGCCTTCAAGGACGCTGCTATTCAGGCCTGTAACCAGCAGGCGGAACTGCTCGCCAGTAAACCTGCGGAAACCGACAAGGATGAATCGGAATTCTCCACTGAACAGAAGGTATTTATTCTCGGTATCGATGAAGCACTGGCGGCGAATCTGACCCGACACCTGCAAGCCAACCAATTCGACGTCGAGTATCTCACCGGCACGGAAGAGATCGTACACTACTATGAGATCAATCCGGATGATACCAGCTTACTGATCAGCCATGTGGATTTGCTGGGCAAACTCTTCCCCGAATCGAAAAATGGTGGGCTGTGGAACAAGAATAATGCGCTCCCCGGCATGCCCGTAGCCTTCATCGCGGACAACCCGGACCTTAAGACCCGACTCTCCGCCATGCGCGTGGATGCCAGTGCCTATTGGGTGAAACCGGTCGATCCCTACCTGGCGGCAAAACGCATCCGCGAACTCTCTTCCACCCATTCGCACACCGCCTATCGTGTGCTGATCGTCGAGGATGACCCGGCACAGGCCGATTTTGCCGATGCCATTTTAAGCAAGGCCAATTTCGATTGCCGGTGCGTCACAGATCCGCTGCAGGTCATGGATGTCCTGCAGGATTTCAAACCGGACTTGATCCTGATGGATCTCTATATGCCGGAAGCCAGCGGCACTGAACTGACAACGGTAATCCGGGAAGACAATGAGTTCCTCGACGTACCGATCGTGTTTCTCTCAGGTGAGCAGGATCTTGACAAACAGCTGAGTGCACTCAGTTTCGGCGGCGAGGACTTTCTCTCCAAACCGATCGCGCCCAAACATCTCATTTCCACCGTCACCAACCGCATCCGACGCGCACGCCAACTCAGTCACCGTCTGCACGGCCATACCCGCGGTGAAAAAGAGACCGGCCTTCACTCACGCAACTATCTGCTTGAACGTCTTGACGCCCTATTGCAATCAGAGTCACCAATCGATGAAATCACGGGGATCTTCTTTCTGCAGATAGACAATCCGGAAGAACTCATCAAGTCGGTGGGTATCGGCGGCCTCGATGCGGTACTTGCGATGGTTGCCGATCATCTGAAACAGCACCTGCAGAGCCAGGATATACTGACCCGCTTTGGCGACAACAGCCTGAGCCTGCTTGCCTTGCGTCCATCACGGGATGATCTGCAGTCTCTGGGTGAAACGCTATGTCAGTCGATATCCAAGCAGATCATCGAGGTCGAGAATACCACTGTCGGTGTCACTCTCAGCATCGGCATCTACCCGGTCGAGAGGAATAATCATGATTCTCGCTCAATTATCGCCCATGCTCAGATCGCCAGTCGCCAGGCCCTTGAAGCAGGCGGCAATCAAATCAAATTCGTTGAAGCGGAGAAATCTCCCCAGGCACAGGCAGGTGAAAGTGCAGCGGTAGACATGGGTACATTGATCGAAAGCGCCATCGAGAAGGACTATTTCGATATCTATTTCCAGCCTATTGTGGCCTTGCAGGGCAGCACCCAGGCCCACTACCAGACCCTGCTTCGACTTCAGGAACCCGATGGCAAACTGCATCGTGCCGCAGAGTTCATCCCCGCGGCCGAGGAGCTGGGATTGATCAGCAAGGTGGATCAATGGACTGCGAGACGGGCAGTCCATGTCATCAATGAGCATAAGTTACAAGGGAATGAAATCCATCTGTTCGTCTCCCAATCCACCGATCTGCTGGAAAACATGGAACGTCTTACCTGGCTGCGCGAAAAATACCGCCAGGGTCAGATACAGAAAGGATCGCTGACCTTCGAGTTCAATATCAACGAAGTGGCCAAAAACCTCAAATCCGCGAAGATCTGTTTCGACATCCTGGGCAAGATCGGCATCTCTTCCCTGCTGACCCGCGCCACACTTACACCGGAAACCGAGCGAGTCATCGAACACCTGCCCATTCAATTTATAAAGCTCGATTTCAACCTGTTGCAGGAACCCGAACAGGGACTCAAGCAGCTCATCGAACTTGCCCATGAAAAAGGTATCAAAGTCATAGCTCCGCAAGTGGAGGATCCACGCAGCATCGCCATTTTGTGGAGCAGCGGTACCGATTACGTACAGGGGAATTTCGTACAGCGGCCGGAAAGCAACCTGATCTACGATTTTAACGAGTCTGTACTCTGAAGCATTCCTCCATCCGGGTTACTGTCATTGACTCGCCGGGGAATTAGGGAGCCGTATTATGATGCAACTGCAACGATACACCCTGCCACTGATACTGATGCTGGTTTCAACACCTGCCATATCGACTGATGAGGCCAGAGCTTATCCGAGACCTGTCGAACCCCTCTATGAGGAAGGGGACGAGCAACTCAGCTGCAGGCAGCTGGAACAGCGATTGTCACACCTGGAAAGTCGATCCTACAGTGCCAAACCGGGATTCTATGAGGACCCCTATACCGGGGCGTCCATCTGGATCGGTTCCCTTTGGGTGCCAGGCGCCCTGAGCTATCTGGGTTATTCCGCTATTGCTGAATATCAAGAGAACGATCGTCTTCATCACACACAGAGCCGAATCGAGGGTCTTCGGCGGATGAAGGCCAACCTTCGATGTCATGAATAGCGATGCCGCATACCCGTTGTCCAAATCCGGCTTGCGCGAGGGGGAGTATCGCTGGAACGAACTGATCCAGATGGTGCTGCATCACCGGCGTGAGCTGGTTGCCGCCAATGTGATTGCCGTTCTGGGTGCCATAGCTGCCGTACCCGTGCCCCTGTTGATTCCGTTGTTGGTGGACGAAGTGTTGCTCGACCAACCCGGAAAGGCGATTGCCGCCATGAATGCCCTGTTTCCACAGGCCTGGCATGGACCGGTGCTGTACATTCTCGCGATTCTGGTTCTCACCCTCATCCTGCGCCTTCTCGCGCTTATCTTCGGTGTGTGGCAGACCTGGCAGTTCACGAGGATCGCCAAGGATGTCATTTTTCATATCCGGCGGGATTTGCTGCTCAGACTTGAATGCATCTCCATGTCCGCCTACGAGACCATGGGCAGCGGCACCGTCGCATCCCATCTGGTTACCGATCTGGAAGCCGTGGACAGCTTCGTCAGTGTCACCACCAGCAAGTTCCTGGTGGCTGCGTTGAGTATCATCGGGACCGCGATCGTGTTGCTCTGGATCAACTGGGCCCTGGCCTTTTTCATTCTTTTTCTCAATCCCTTGGTGATCTATTTCACCACTATTTTCGGGCGCAAGGTCAAGCAGCTCAAAAAGAGGGAGAACTCAGCCTTCCAGCTGTTTCAGGAGTCTCTCGAGGAGACCCTGGATGCCATTCAGCAGATTCGCGCCAGCAACCGGGAGCGGCACTATATAAGACGCATCATCGACAAAGCCGACAATATCCGCCATCACTCCGCGGCGTTCACCTGGAAGAGCGATGCGGCCAATCGCCTCTCCTTCATGATCTTCCTCTTCGGTTTTGATATCTTCCGCACTGTCAGCATGTTCATGGTGCTCTGGTCCGATCTGACGATTGGGGAAATGTTAGGCGTCTACGCCTATCTCTGGTTCATGATGGGGCCGGTGCAGGAAGTGCTGAATATCCAGTATGCCTACAATGGCGCACAGGCAGCGCTCGGCCGCATTAACGAGATGTTTAGAGTCGACCTTGAGCCGACCTATCCGCACAACCACAATCCCTTTCTCGGCAAACCCACTGTCGGTCTCCGTCTTGAGGATATCCACTTTGCCTATGGCGATGGCTCGTCTGTATTGAACGGTGTCAACCTGGAAGTCAAAGCCGGTGAAAAGGTTGCTTTCGTCGGAGCCAGCGGTGGTGGAAAGACCACCCTGGTTCAAATCATACTGGGCCTCTATCCCGTTAAGGCCGGACGGGTTCTGTTTGACGAGATTTCCGTAGAGGAGGTCGGTATGGACGTAGTACGGGACCATGTCGCCACCGTTCTACAACACCCGGCCCTGCTCAATGACAGTGTCAGGATCAATCTCACCCTGGGGCGCGAGATTGCAGATGATAAATTGTGGCAGGCCCTGGAGATCGCACAGTTGCAGGATACCGTGCATGCCATGGAAAATGGTCTGGAGACACTGATCGGCCGTTTCGGTGTCCGCCTGTCCGGCGGTCAGCGGCAACGGCTTGCTATTGCACGCATGGTGTTGACCGACCCCAAGGTGGTGATTCTCGATGAAGCCACCTCCGCCCTCGATACCACAACGGAAGGCGACCTCCATGCTGCCCTGCAGAGCTTTCTCAAGGGACGAACGACGATAATCATTGCGCATAGACTGAGTGCTGTAAAACAGGCTGACCGGGTGCTTGTATTTGAAGATGGGCAGGTCGTTGAAGAGGGTCGTCATGAGGAATTGTTGGAAAACAACGGCCTCTATACCAGCCTGTACGGACGGCAGGAACAGCAGCGCTAGGTATATTTGAGCACTCGCCAATCAAGATTTACTGCCTAAGCCGCGCCGAACCAGGAATGCGGTGGATGAAACCCTTTGATTATCTTATACGTATCTTTGAATAACAGGTTTCTGTCGGTTTCACATGCTCATCCATCCCTGATGTAAATACAGAGTGCAGAGCGCAACAGGGAGACACATGCCAGAGATCACCCGTATGATACTGGCTGACAGATCTGTTCTCGTTCCCACGCTCTAGCATGAGAATACATACAGGAGGCAGATTAACAGAACACTGCATGGATTCCCACGTGGGATCGTGGGAACCAAAAAAACAGATGTAGGGTGCGGCTTGCCGCACCCTACTTGTCACATCATATTTTACTCGTTCCCATGCTCCAGCGTGGGAACATATACAGTAGGTAGGTTAGTAATATGCAATATGGTTCCCATGCCTGACCATTGAAAAAAAACCATCCACTCAAATAAACTCAACACTGAAACTTTTTTAACATCATTTTTTTGTAGTGGCTGAGTAAAGTGGATTACCAGGTAGTGGTAAGGAAAGATATAATCTCTATGTCATACAACCATCGACGCAACTCTTATTTTGGATTCATCCCGATTGGTTTACTCCGAGCATTAATCTTGTCATTGGTTCAGATAGGACACGCAGAGAGCGACTGGGATATGCGTACCAAAGATGAACCGTATGACACAGGCTGGCAGATCTATTTCGATAATGACATCTCCTTCAACGACGAAAAGGACCGAAACTATACGGGTGGCCTTGCACTCACTTTAACAGGTAAGCGTGCCGCCGATTACTGGTTCTCTCTCGACCCATGGCTGAATAGTCTGGATCGACTGAGCGGCTTCGGCAAACTCCAGGCAGGGGACAATGGCATCCACAGGCATGCCATCGAATACGGCCTAACCATTTTTACCCCGGATGATATTGCTGAATCAGATCCCATTGAGAACGATCACCCCTATGCCAACATGCTGTTCCTGTCCAACAGCCAGAGTCGTGTCTACCCCTCACGTGGTTTGCTTTTTCAGTCGACTCTGCTGCTGGGAGTCCTGGGCACGGATGTAGGTGAGGAAGTACAAAAAGCGATGCACAACCTGACCGACTCCGACCAACCTCGGGGATGGAGCAATCAGATCTCAGACGGCGGTGAGTTGACGGCCAAATACTCACTCTCCGTTCAGAAAATGCTGTTGAGTCGTCAGGGAAGCCTTTCATATGATGTCAGAGCCGGGCTTGAAGCCGGTATCGGTTATACGACGGACGTCAACGGCGCAATCAGTTTTCGGCTGGGAAAACTCAATACGCCCTGGTGGCGATTTACCCCTCATCAATCCGAATACATCAGCTTTGGACAAACATTCGGACAAACTACCGATCATGGGCACACTCGACCGGAATTCTTTCTCTGGGGTGGATTGAACCTGAAATACCGTTTTTATAACGCCATACTACAAGGCCAGTTTCGCGACAGTGTAGTGACATTCAACCGGGATGAATTGGAATCTGTGATTCTGAATGGATGGCTGGGTATCACCAAAACATTCAGCAACGGAATGGGTATCAGCTTTGTTATACGCAAGCAGAACAATGAGATCGAGAACAGCGGCAAGGATGACCCTTTCTGGAGCGGACTGATTATCAGCAAGACCTATTGATCTCTTCTATTCCCATTTTTCTCATTTCCACGGGGGACTTAAAAACAGATGTAGATACCATCTCTCCCTTACTCCCACAAGTAGCTATAAAGCGGCTTGTGGGGAGTAAACTTGCTGGTGCTTGAGTACCCCAAAGCACAGATGTACTAATTTGCGCATAACGGCTCCTAATGCGGACATTTTGCATTTTCCTCTCGCGAGCAACCGCTCGTATAAGGCCTTGGCCGTCGGGTTGTGTAGACTGGCCACGATAGCAGGCATGTAGAGTTTGGCCCTGATCCTCGCGCTGCCTGCTTTCGACAGTCGTGGTCGCTTGTTGATGCTGGATCCGGATTGATGCTCGATGGGCACCACTCCCAGATAGGCGGCCATTTGACTAGCATGCTCAAAATCCCGGGCACGGTAGACACTCATCATGATTCGACTGAGGGTCCGGCCAATGCCTGGGATACTTTCTAGCAGCTGCTGGTCGTTTTTCAGCTGGGGGTGGGTGTCGATATGCTCATCGATCATCGCTTCCAGACGCTTTTGTTCTTGCTCCAGGCCTTTGAGCACGGTCGAGATGGAGTGCCCAACCTCTGGATGACTGATCCCTGACAAAGCCTTCTCCAGGCGGTTGCGTTCACGCTGGATATCGCCTTGCAATGCCTCCAGCCGTGACAGTAACTCTTTGAGTTTACGTATCTCTGCCGGTTCCGGTCTCCACAGATGCAGGGGTTCTTTGGCGCCATACAAGGCTAACACCAGCGAGTCCTTTCTGTCGGTCTTGGTGTGCACCGCGATACCCTTGGCGTAATCTCTCACCTGGGCCGGGTTAAGCACCGCGACTTCACCACCTTGCTCATGCAGACCGTAGGCTAGACGCTCGTGGTAGATGCCAGTCGCCTCCATGACAAAGCGTAACCCACTCAGTGGCTGACCAGTCTGTTTTTGTGACCAATCGAGTAGGTGGTCATGGCCGGCTGGTGTATTAGGAAAGACCTTCGACTTGACCTTGCGTGGTTCGATACTGCGTAACCACAGACAATCCAGCTTATTTTTACTCACATCAATGCCAATTATCGCTTTCATTCTCTTCACTCACCTTGTTCATGCAGCCTCTCTCCGTAATGCCGGAGGGACTCCGATACCATTCAGTTTATAGAGAATCGGTGATAGCCTGTATCTACAAAACAGACTCGTGGTCTCAGGGTGCGGTGCAGGTCTTATCACCGTGTGATGAATTGCTAGCTAAACAATTCATCAGAAGAGATACAAGGGTGCGGCTTGCCGCACCATCTACCGGTTACCACGCTTGGGATGGTTCTGTTAATGGTTCGGTGCGGCAAGCCGCACCCTACTTGTACATCATATTGTTTACGTGGCATGCCCAGGCCTATTCCAGTGCCCAGCGCCGCAACACCTGATAACGTGTCCCGGATGAACCCGGGTTCGCCGAAGACGCCAAGACAAACTCGCTCACCTGCCAGACAATAGGCTCTGACAGCTGTTGCGGGGCAACCCGGCGCGCTTTCCTGTAAAGGGTGACATGGGGTTTATAACTGCGCTCCTCCGGTTCGTGTCCACAACCGGTCAGGCCATTGTTCAAATCCACAACCAGTTGGCTGAGCGCTGAGGGCGTCTCTCCCGGTGAGGCCCAGAATATCCTGGGTCTCGACCAATAGCCGGTATGATCAATCGACAACTCGATCGGCGCCCCCCTGATACCATCGGCGACATTTTCGATACAGCGCTTTTGGGATGGCACTATCTGACCGAGAAAGACCAGGGTCATATGCAGATCCTCTGCAATATGACGGCGCCCTTCTCCCGGCTCGGATGTATGCGCCAAGGCACTCAGGCGATACCGCACCTCCTCGTCCGGCCATAGGGCAAAGAAATAACGCTCCTCACTCATCAATCAGTCTGATTACCTCTCTCACTCCGCTATTGAATCCATGCTCCATTCAGTCTTGAAACGATAGCGATGCCGCTAGCTTTATTCTCGAGCTTTAAAGTGACGCTCCTATATAGCCGTGATTGATGGAACAGAGCCCCACCACATTGATCAATTGGAGGTGCGAGGCGCGCTCAGTATACCCTCAAGTTGTTGCAAAGCGCAGACCACCGCCTGCCAACGCACCTGGTTGCGATCACCATTGAAAAAGTGCCGCTGGGCCATTCCCTCGTTATCCTTGACCTGCCAGGCGAAGCAGACGGTTCCCACCGGCTTTTCCTTGCTGCCGCCACCGGGCCCGGCAATCCCGCTGATCGCCACTGCAACGTCGGCACCGCTTTCAGTCAATGCTCCTTGCGTCATCTCCAGGACGCAGGCTTCACTTACCGCACCGGATTGTTGCAGGGTTGTTGACGAGACGCCCAGCATTGTCTGTTTCGACTGATTGCTGTAGGTCACAAATCCGCGGTCGAACCAATCGCTGCTCCCAGGCAGATCGGTCAAAATCTTGGCAAGCCATCCACCGGTGCAGGACTCGGCAACAACCAGACGATAACCCTGTTGGCGCAGCCGGCCGGCACATACTCCTGTTAGCTCTTCAACGGCTTGAGCCGAGGTAATATCCATCTATTTCACTTTAACCTTTAAATTCTTGCTCTTTTTCGGCCTATCCGCTTCGACCTGCCAGGTAATGCGTAGATTGATGCGATGCCGTTCCTCATCCTGAGTGGCGGCGACTTTCAACTGCAGCAATCCATTTGGCTGCATAACCATCTCGCCATCCTCATCGCTGAGGGTCAGTTTACCTTTTGCGATCCCTTGAGAGATCGCCTTTAGAAGCGCCTGAATCGACTCTTTATCCTGCAACGATTCATGACGGAAGTTTTTTTTACCCTGTCTCATGATTGTTTTCCAACTCTACATCGATTAAGCATAGGCTGGTCAGAGATTGCCTATGTAAATGACTTATAGTCGAACACCTTGATATGCGGATAGTCGGTACTGATACCCATCACAAGCTGTTTCGGATGAAAGATGGTCACTGCGGCACCCTTTCCTTTGAGCCCTTCCTTAATGCGAGTATAGCGGTCGATAGTGGCGTCGCATTCAAAGTGGATCATCCCCTTACGCAGCATGATCCTTTGTCCGTAATGACGGTTGGCATGGCCATGCACTATGGTGTGGATGCCCGCATCGTGCATCAAGTCGCTCCCTTTGCGTGTCAACGGCATATCCACGTCCCGGTATTTTGTGCGAATCAGATTGGCCATCGGTCCATAGTAAAATTCAAAAATCTCATCTTCGACACTGTCCCTGAACTCCTTGTTGATGTACTTGATGCCTTTACGCTCAATCAGTTTCGCCATCCTGTCGTCTATACCTGCGTGGACAAAGAGAAAAGAGCCCTGGCGGTAGACCAGTTGCATCTGCTTGTAGAACCAAATGAATTCTCCCTTTGGCTTGAGAAACAGCTGTTGCCATTTCATCACAGCAGCATAGACATGGCGCAATGAGAGACCTACCGCCTCGCAGTCCGATTCAAAGTCGTCTATCTTCTCCTTGAGACGTTTCAGCTCCCTGGCCATACGTTTATCAGGCATGACCCAGCTCGCCATTTTCGGAAACTCCTTAAACCAGCGCTTCGGCGGGTAGAGTATGCGTCGGCAGGTGCGTGTAGGCGGCACACCCTTCAATGCATCCTTATCCTGAAGATACTCATCGACGATTTCACGCAACATGGGTATGACCTTGCTGCCCATGCGTATAAAGAAGTGGTCGTGGCGAGGATCGGGATCCATGCCCACCGACGCAATACCCAACTTGACGCGCAGATCGTGATTACCCGCCAGCAGCACTACCCTGGCTCCCAGCTGTTTCAGCTGTTGTATCGACCGCAACAGTTTTAGGTTGCTTGGCCCCTTGTCGAAACAGTCCCCGCCGATGACGAAAATGGCATCTTTGCCATGTGAGGTCAGCTTCAACGCATGCTGTTTACTCCCTGTCTTTTTCACCCCACCCGATGCCACCAGAGAGGCGATCAAGGCATCCGCGTCGGCATGCAGGTCGGAGAAGAAGTAGAGCTTGCGTTTTGGCCACTGCCATTTACCTCGTTTCACCACTTCTCTCAACAGCCCCGCCGCTGAACTGCGCTGCCCCCTCTCTTTGACAACCGAACGCTGTCTGCCCAAGAGCCACGGCTGACTGTTTGTAGGCAGTTCCACATCAAGCCATTTCCGACCCTTGTATACCGGCAGATACCGGGTGTGACGTTCGATACTGTTTTTGTTCTTAGTCGTCAAATGATTCTCCTTTCGAGCGGATCTTCCACTCTCCAGTCAGATGCTGCCATGATCCATCCGGCAGACGTTCGAGAAAAACCGGTCGGCAATGATACATACTCAGTGCCGCAATCTGATCAAATGACAATACACCGAGATGGTGGGCGGCATGACGAAAGGCAGCACCATGACCGACAAACAACTTCACGCTATCCGACTTCACTTGCGATTGCAGTTCTAAAAGCCGGCGCTCCATGTGCTCCGCCACCCGTTGGCCGGCATCCATGAGTGACTCCGCCCCCTGAAGCGGCAGTCGATAGTGGCTGTCGGACTTCCAACCAGCTGGCGGTTGCGAAAACCGGGGATCGTCCCGCAACACCGACTCAATCTGTTGCAACGACAGGTTGGCCGCTGAACCCAGGGAACGCTCGGCCAGTGCATCGTATGATTCGATCTGCAATCTATCCGGACTCGCAATCTGTAATCCCTTGCGAATCATTTCAGCGGTCTGCCAACCACGCAACAAGCGCGAACTGTCGATTACCGGATACAAGCGCCATTTGAACATTTCGAGGACACCCTGAATCAGGGTTACCGAGCGCTCTGCCTGCTCTGCCCCAACCCCGGTCAGGGGATAGGGTTGCAGTGCACTCGGGGTATCAGGCAGTTGGTGATACTCGCCATGACGCAATATGGCGGCTATCAATCTAGCCACGACTCAGCGCCATATAAGACAGAGGGTGTTCGTTGATCAAGACCATGCGTTTGACGACCTACCCATTCAATTGCTTGGCCAGGGCTTGTATCATCGGTTTCAATTCAGCCTGCTTGACCCTTTTCATCGCCTGTTTAGGCGCCAGCCACTCGCGTCCGCGATGATGCTCCTCCCACTCGTCTTCCGGCAATTCGCGGGTAACCTGCATCGGGTAGACACTCACCGTGCATTCTGCACCCCATTTTTCATAGGAATAGGCGCCTATGGGCTCTTCAGCAACCTCCCCCTCGACACCCGCCTCCTCCAAGGCCTCTTTTGCTGCCGAATCCTGCAGGCTCAATGCAGGCTCGCTAATCCCTTTCGGCAATACCCAATGCTTCCGCTTACTCGACATGACCACCAGGATTTCAACCTCACCCTCCTCTATCCGATAAGGAATCACCGAGGATTGTTTGTAGTAATAGGCCGGTCGATCCCGCATCTCAGTGCCATGTTCATCGGGAAAGGGAAACTTCTTGTCCATACTGCTCGGGCGAACGATGGACAGCAGTTCACCGTCCCCTGCCTTCAGATCAATCCAGTCATCCGGCATTTCAAGATGCGCCAAAGTTGCGGTGGGAATCAGTTTGCCGTCACTGGGCAAAGGGATGCGTTCACCGTGCAGATACTCTGTCAGCATCTCCAATCCCGGGTTGTGTCCCACCAACATGACCCGCTTGCTGTCAGGTGGCACATCCGAGAGTACCCGCAACAATTCACCCACATTGGCGGCATAGATGCGCCGATCCTGTACGATGGCATAGGCATCGCCACCCATCGCCTTCACCGTCTTCTGAGCAGTCACGATGGCACGCTCTGCGGGTGAACTGATGACATAATCGGGCTGTAACTGCTGCTGCAGCAACCACACCCCCATGCGTTGGGCGCCACGTTTGCCGCGATCCTTTAGCGGGCGCTTGAAATCTTCTAACTGTTGACTCCAATCGGATTTCCCGTGTCTGAGCAACATCAATTCTCTAGTCATTGTCTGTCTGCCTCATACAGTTCTTAGTTGCTGGGTGTCTGCTTGCTAGGGCCTGTCATCGCTCATCCATAACTTCAAACACAACTCTTTCAACCCGGCAAAATCTATTTTACCTGTCACCTCATAGATTGGGACACGCTTCAGCAGATCCAGATAAGGAGCGGGCTGAAGCGGTTCATCATCCCTTATAAACTCACCAAGGCTATCCTGAAAGAATGGCCCTGGAGACTTCATCACCGCATTCAGTAATTCACTGCGTTGCGCAATATCGACCTTTGTCATCTTAACCGGTGCACGCTCACCCCTGCTCCAGTTCAGGATCACCATCGCGTCAAAGGATACGGGTGTCGAGGTATCGATACGATCGCTGCCATACAGCCGTTCAACATCCACATCGAACTTCTCTTCAAGCTCCCATAGCTCCTGTTGCGGCAACTTCAGCAGCTGCTCCCTTCTCTGTTCATCGATCAGCGGTGAAAGCCGCGAACTGTTCACCACGGTGCCTGGATTGATACGGGGAAGCTTGGGGATACCCACCGCCTCCACCCCGACGCCCCGACGTCGCAGGAAGAGCCGGTCGTTGGTCAGATAGCGACTCTTCGGGTGTTCCATCAGATGCAACATCAGGGTCGACTTGCCACCCCCGGAAAATCCGGCCATGGCGATCGCATGATTGTTCAGGATCAAGCCGGCGGCGTGACAGATCAGCCACTCCCGCTGCTGCAACCAGTTCATTACCTGTGAATTGATGAAATTGATCAGCTGGTTGTCATTTTCCTCACAAGGTCCGACCGCGATGCGCCACTGCTCGCTCTGCAGAAACAGCATGCCGGTGCGCACCTTGAGCACCAGGCGGCCATCCGTCAGTTCCACATAGGCATCCTTGCGCCCGCTTTTACCCGCTTCGCGGCGCCAGTCGATAAACGGCAGACCGGTCTCGAGCTTGTCGCTCTCGATCGCAGTGACTTCGATGGTCGCCAGACCCCTGGTCTTGGGCAGATGATGAAAATAGCTTGCCAACCGATCCAGCAGCGACTGACTGTTGGAACGAATCACCAGGACACAATCACCTATGTTCAGCTGCAACGGCTCCCCGCACAGTTGCACTTTTTGCATAAGCAGCTTGGCCGCATCCCCGGCACTGCTGACACCAACCCACTCGGCAGGTATGTTCATACTTCGAGTTCCTCCAGCATATAGGCCACATAACGGGATGGCACATCGATGCCCATACCCTCTTTCGCCCCACGAAAACCACCGAATGCGGAGACCTCGAAGACCACCGGTCCCTGTTCGGTCTCCGCCACATCGACAGTGGTAAAATCGAGACCGAAGATTGCCTGCGCCTTGCGGGCAAGCGTCACCAACGCCTCGTCGGCCTGATAACCCTCGTAGTGACCGCCGCTCCTGATGGTGGTATTCCAGGTCCCCGATTTACCCACCCGGGCGTAGCTACCGAGATATTCCCCATCGAGAAACACCATTCCCAGATCCCTGCCCGGTAGCGCGAGCTTTTTCTGGATGTACATCACCGGATTGTCCACCCGAAAGGCCTCGATCTGTTGCAGCAGCTGTTGCGGATCCTGATCGGCATCGATCAACGTCATCCCTCTGGCCTTGGTGGAATAGAGCGGTTTGAAGACAGCCGATCCGAATGCAGTGACCGTATCGGCAGCTATGGCAATTCTCTCGGTGACGCGGGTTGGGGGCATGGGAATATCTGCATTGTAGAGCGACAGGGTGCAGCTGAGACGGTCGATCAGGCGGATGATACGCTCTACCTTGCTGAACACCCGCACCCCGGCACGCTGCAACTGGCGCAACATCTCCAGTCTGTCCAGGACATGGGGACTGTACTCTTCGCTGATCTTTTTCACCACGACCCCATCGAGACGGGTCAGATCATGCTCCCGATAGACGAGTCTGCCGCTGTCGAGTTCGGCACAAACCTCGGCCATGTCGATCACCAGGCGAAAGCCTGTGGCCGCCTCCACCGCGTCCGCCAGGGCCTCCGTGGACCATTTTCCAGGGATGCCGACCACCCCGATCTTCGGTTTAGCCAATGAATATCTCCTTTACGGGCACCACAAATGGGCGCTTGGATTTGGATTCGCTCTCGAGCAGTCTCTCCATCAGATAGGTGGCGCGCGAGAACATGCGCTCCGACAGGGATTTATCAAGAATAAAACGGGTTGAAGTGGCAAAGGAGCGGATCAGGCCCATCGCCAGCCGCAGCTCGAAGCTCTCATCCCCCTGTTTGCGGGCAAAGACCCTGGCGAAGCGATAGAAGGCGTGGCAGAGATCCATGATCCGCTGCCTGACCCGGGGATCGAACACCCGCAGTCGGTAGTTGGAGACCATGAAGACGCTGACATCCTGCAGATAGTCCATATAGCTGGAACGGTGCAGATCGATGAAATTGATACGTTTCTCCCGCGGGTCGAAGATGATGTTATCGACGTTGAAATCACCATGGATATAGACGGAAAACGGCGCCTTGACGTCAGACTCGAAGCGTTGCATCCGTTTCAGGAGATCATCGAATGCGGGAAACGCTGCGCCTCCGATATTGACCGCAGGCTGTCTGAATTCGGGATGGATGGCATACACATCCCCCATGCGCTTCGCCAGCTGTTTCATATACCCGGCGGAGACAGGTTTTTTGGTCTTGGTCTCAAGCCATACCTGTGTCAGGGTCTTGGTCAGATGATTCAGGGCCTGCTGAAGCAGCGCATCAGAACCGTCCAGCAGGATCTGTTCGAAGGTCTGCCCCGCCAGGTGCTCAATCAACAGGGCCGCGGAATCGCCCTGTTTCTGATAGGCGAGGATCTTCGGCGCCAGTCCGGGAAAGATATCGTGCCAATCATTGACCCGCTGCTTCTCCTCCTTCAGCTTACGCTTTCGGCCATCCTTGAAGATGGCGTGGTAACCGCTGCCCTTTTCATTGCTGCTGAGCGCGTTGATGGCGCTGCCCGATTTGGTCTCTGCGATCGGTTTGAACGCCAGTTCATCGATGTCGTTCACTGTCTTGAGCTCTGTCACCGAGGCATTGAATGCATGGTAGCGGTCGGTACTGAAATGCTGCCCCATCGACGCAGAGATGATCGCCTCGCTGACCCGCAACATGGCATTGCCCATCTGCTCGATAATATGCGCCAACATGATGAGCGAAATCCGATCCGCCGGATGCTTCTCCTTTTTCAGCAGCCGTGAGTATCGTTTGAGCTGTTTTTGGTAGGCATCGACCAGGTGTCGTTCCACCTTGCCGATCTTCAGGGCGCGGCGGGTATCCTTGGCCGACAACGCGGGTTCGATCAACTCCAGTCCATTGTTGACCCGGTCGATCATGGCTAGAAAATCCTTCACCTTCAGCATACCCCGATGTTGGACATGGGCGCTCTGCATCACCGCATCCCGGCAAAGCTCCACAATCCGCTCCAGCTGGCTGGCGATCACCTCCACCGATCTCAGTAACTGGTAATCCGCATCCTGCCCGCGGGATGAAGACATCTCTCGCAAACAGTGGTTATGGATGCTCAGCTTCAGGTTTTCCACATACCCCTGACGGTCCAGCAGCCGCATGGGGATGGTTGCCGTAGGCAGGGTCAGATAATCTTCCAGCAGGGAGAGGTGGGTGGTGGTCTCAGTCAGCAGAAAATGAAGATTTTCCTGGATGCTTTTGGCGAGGGGCATGTCAGTCGATGACTCCCAGATATGTCGGTGTCGTCGCTTGCGCAAGACCGGGCAGATGAGGTGCCAATCCCTTGGGGAAGATCTCATGGTTGAGGATATCGGCAAAGGGCACCCACACCACATCGACCTGATGTTTGTCGGGATGGTGACCCGATGCGGGTTGATAGCTTGCCGGCAGGGTACAACCGAACAGAAACTCAACCAGATGCCGCACCGAAGGGTAGGCCGTATCGCGCTGTTTGTAGAAATCGGCAATCGCGAGCAGGCTCTCGATCTCCACGGTGGCGCCGATCTCCTCCTCGCATTCACGCACCAGTGCCTGGACCAGGGTCTCGTGCACATCCTGACCTCCACCGGGAAGGGTGTACCAGGTACCGCGCTGTTGCGCCCATTTCTTCTGCATCAATACCGCATGATCACGTACGATCACAGCGCGCACGGCATTACGGATGTTCGGTTCCAGCCCTTTTTGTTGTGGTCGGTCGTTCATTGGGCAGTTGAGTAGCCACCTTTTTGCTCATTGTAATAATCATTGATTAGAAAAAGCATTGCCATCAATCATTATTAATGCAGTTATTTATCCGGCAGTTTACAATCCATAACAGAATCGGCATGCGAGTAGGCAGCCATTGCATACCCGAAACCGATAGGCTCGCTAAGTTGACAGCCTACCGGCTAATACCGATCCCCAACACAAAACAACCAGCAGCAGGGATATCAAAACCGCCGCAGATCCCTGATCCTTGGCCCGTCCCGACAACTTATGCTTTTCATCGCTGATCCTGTCGACAACGCTTTCAATGGCGCTGTTGATCAGCTCCACGATCAGCACGATCAACAGCGGCGCCACCAGCAATGCCCGCTCCACGCCGTCATTCCCCAACCAGAATCCCAAGGGTGCCAGCAGAATCAGCAGATAGACCTCCTGCCTGAACGCCTCCTCATGTTCAAAGGTCGCTGTTAGACCTTTCATAGACCAGCCCAGGGCATTTGCCAAACGCCTGATGCCTACATTCTGTTGTGGTTTCTCTGACATGACGGCATTTCTAACAGCTTATACAAAAAAAATCGACCGCGTCATAAACAAATCATATTCCCCACATCAAACTGCAACAGTCCACCCCTATGGTGCGCATGCAATGAAGCACATGAGAGCAAGTATATGACGACGCTACGTTATAAGAGTCTCTTCATATCCGATACCCACCTCGGCCTGCGCGCCTCCCGTACAGAATATCTCCTCGACTTCCTCAAACACACCGATAGCGACAACCTCTATCTGGTGGGGGATATTATCGATTTCTGGAAGATGCGATCCGGGTGGTACTGGCCAGCCATCAACAACGAAGTCATTCAGCAGATCATCGCCAAGGCGAAACGGGGCACCCGGGTGGTATATGTGCCGGGTAACCATGACGAGCTGCTGCGTGACTACCTCAACTTCCATGTCTCCGGCATCGAGATCCGGAAAGAGGTGATCCACACCACTGAGGATAACCGGCAATTCCTGATCCTCCACGGCGATGAGTTCGACGGTGTGGTGCTGAACAACAAATGGCTGGCCCATCTCGGCAGCGACGCCTACGACCTGCTGCTGTGGCTCAACCGCTGGTTCAACGTCGCCCGGCGGCGCCTCGGTTTCGGCTATTGGTCCCTCTCCGCCTACCTTAAAAACCAAGTCAAAGAAGCGATGAAGTATATCGGCAACTTCGAACAGGCCGTGATTCACACCGTACGCGAGCGCAATCTGGATGGTGTCATCTGCGGCCACATCCATCACGCGGTGATAAGCGACATAGAGGACCTCACCTACGCCAACTGCGGCGACTGGGTGGAGAGCTGCACTGCCCTGGCCGAAGAGCCCGACGGATCACTGAAGCTGATCCGCTGGGTCGATGAATCGATGAATCTTCTGGATGAAAAAGAGAAAACGTATGCGTATAGCGATAGTGACGGACGCGTGGTTTCCACAAATTAACGGCGTCGTTCGCACCCTTGATAAAACCATCAATCTGTTGAAGGAGTGGGGGCACGAAGTGCTCTGCATCAATCCGGAGCTGTTCCGCAGCGTGCCGATGCCGACCTACCCCGATATCCCGTTGGCCCTGTTTCCCTATGCCAGAGTGAAGGAACTGCTGGATGCGTTTCAACCCGACGCCATCCATCTTTCCACCGAAGGCCCCATCGGATGGGCCGGGCGGCGCTATTGCCTCAGGCACAACCACCCCTACACCACAACCTACCATACCCGTTTCCCCGAGTATGTGAGGCTGCGCGCCCCCATCCCCCTATCGCTCTCTTACGCCTTTGTCAGGGCCTTCCACAATAAGGCGACCCTGACCATGGTGGCGACCGGCTCAATGAAGAAGACCCTGGAATCACATGGCTTCAAAAACCTCGAATACTGGACGCGTGGGGTTGATATCGAACACTTCATACCCATCGATCAGCCGGTACTGGATTTGCCCCACCCCATTGCCCTATACCTGGGCCGGGTGGCGGTGGAAAAGAATATCACCGATTTCCTTGACCTGAAGATGCCGGGCTCCAAGGTGGTGATCGGCGACGGGCCCGCCCTGGAATCGCTGCAACAACGCTACCCTCAGGCCCATTTTCTCGGCTACCGGAAAAACGGCGATCTCGCCCGCCTCCTCGCCTCCGCCGATGTGATGGTCTTCCCCAGCCGCACCGATACCTTCGGTCTGGTGATGCTGGAGGCCATGGCCTGCGGCGTACCCGTCGCCACCTACCCGGTTGAGGGCCCGCTCGATGTGATCAAAAACGGTTCAAACGGCTGGATGGACGAAGACCTGTCGACCGCCGTCACCAGGGCCCTGGAGGTCGATCGCAGAAGCTGCCGACAATTTGCCGAAGGCTACTCCTGGGAGGCCTGCACCCGGCAGTTCCTCACACTGATCCAGTCCAACCTGTCTGACCTGGTTGCCGAACCCGCACCGGCTGAGAAGAGCCTCTGACCCAAAACGGTACGGCGAGCCGCACCGAGATATTTCACAAATATCGGCGCTAACCCATCAGGGAAAAGTTGAGCAGAACCACCCATGTTCTCTAGAATAACAACATGATCAATAAAATGACGCTTAGCTGAAGACCATGGAAGATCTTAACCACCCTTTAAACGAACAGGAGATCGAACGACTCGATCAATTCCTGCTGAACCGCGTCGACGACCAGTTCGTCGCTGAGGGGATGGACGAAGGTATCTTCGACATCTCCACCCTGGACGGCTTCCTCACCGCCATCGCCAGCGGGCCGGTAACCATCCCGCCATCCGTTTGGCTGCCTTCGATCTGGGGCGACTTTGAACCGGAATGGGAAAACGAGGAGGCCTTCAGCGAAATCCTCTCCCTCTTGATACGCCACCTGAACGGTATCGTGACCACCCTGATGGAGTACCCCGAGGATTTCGAACCCCTCTACCTGGAACGCATCGTCGAAAACAAAACCGTTCTCATCGTGGACGAATGGTGCGAAGGCTACCATCGCGGTACGGAACTCTCCCCCGACCATTGGCGCAGCGGCGGCAAAGAGATAGCCGCCCTGCTGAGCCCAATCCTCGCCTTCACCGCGGCGACCGACTGGAAGGGACACGACAAATCCTACGATGTGGTCGAATCCATCCAGCTGAAAATCGCCCCCAACGCCAGGCAGATCCACGCCTACTGGCTCTCCAGGCGCGACGAAATCCCACAGGATGAGCTCATAAAGAAACGCGAACAAACCCCAGTCGGCCGCAACGACCCCTGCCCCTGCGGCAGCGGCAAAAAATACAAAAAGTGCTGCCTGCACTAATCTGATCAAACCACCGTAGGGTGCGCCTCGGCGCACCGCTAAATCCCGGGTTAACCCCCTCCCCCAGCATCTCGTTCCCACACTCCAGCGTGGGAATGCATATAGCCGGTAAAACTATGGAGCTGTGTATTCGTTCCCACGCAGGAGCGTTGAAACGAGCAAAGAAAGTGGTAATAAAAAGGTGTTCATTATTGATTTACTGAACAGTTCCCATAAGATAGGCCATTGAAATTTCTGGAAGCAAGGGATAATCGATTAATTCCCTTTCAGCGTATGGAATGCCTATGCCCATCCCCGACTATCAATCGATAATGCGCCCCCTCCTGGCCTTAATATCAGACGGTCAGCCACACACAATCTCAGATTTGCACCAAAACCTCTGTAATCATTTCCAGCTGACGCCGGAAGAGATCAAACAGCGCACACCCAGCGGTGGCCAGACCACTATGCGTAACCGGGTAGGATGGGCGAGAACCTATCTCAACAAAGCAGGGTTATTGGAGATCCCTGCCCGCGCCCAGGTCAAAATCACCGATTCGGGGCTGCAAGCCCTAAAAAAGTGCCCAGACAGGATAGATCTCGCCTATCTGAAGCAATTCGAGACATTCAGGGCCTTCACGACACCCAAGAAAACAGATCAAGTTACCGAGGCACCCGACACCACAGCAGAGAATATCACCACCCCCGACGAACAGATCGAATCAGCCTACCAAACCCTCAACCAATCCCTGGGCGACGAACTCCTCACCACCCTGAAAGCGGGCAACTTCGAGTTCTTCGAGAGAGTCGTGGTCGATCTGATGCTCGCCATGGGCTACGGAGGATCGCGCCAGGATGCCGGCCAGGCCACCCAGTCCACCAACGATGACGGTATCGACGGTATCATCAAGGAAGACCGCCTCGGCCTGGATGTAATCTACTTGCAGGCCAAGAAATGGGAAAAGACCGTCCACCGGCCGGAGATCGACAAATTCATCGGCACCCTCACCCGCCAAAGAGCACGAAAGGGGGTATTCATCACCACATCGGACTTTTCAACCGGGGCGAAAGAGGCCGTGAACAGCCTGGATATGAAAGTGGTGCTCATCAATGGCCAGCAGTTGGCCGGGTTGATGATAGAGCACAACCTGGGTGTGACCCCTAAAGAGGTCTACGAAGTCAAGCAAATAGACAGTGACTACTTTAGCGAAGAGCGCTGAGGCAGTCAGGATTTAAGTTATGACCTCCAACGAAGAACAGCAATTACTCCCTGTTCCCACTCTCCCGAGCCCCTCGTCCCTAGTTCCCACACTCCCGAACCCCTCGTTCCCACGCTCCAGCGTGGGAATGCATACAGCAGGTAGAATAATGGAACTAAGGTATAGGTATGCGTTCCCAGGTGTGACCGTAAGAACGAGTAACGAATGAACCGTATAATCCACCCATGCCTCTAACCACTCCAGCAATTAGGAATTCCATTCCTCCCTGAACCGACAACACTCTTCACTATTCCATTGATATTCATGCATAAGTAATATAAACATAAACAAATCATTGAACCGACAGGCCAGAGACTTCACGGAAGACCTCATTGAGTAACAGAAAAAACAATCGGGAGTTACAAAGAACAGTCGGTAAACTCATTGGTCTGGTGGTGTAGATCATGACACCGCCCGAAGAAACCCTCCTCGAAACCCAAACCCGCGAAGCGATTGACCGCAAACTCACCGACGCGGGCTGGGTCATCCAGGACAAAAAGCGAATCAACCTCTATGAATCCCTGGGCGTGGCGGTACGGGAGATGGACACGGACACAGGTCCCGCCGACTACATGCTCTTCATCGACGGCAAGGCTTGCGGCATTATCGAGGCCAAGCGGGAAGGCACCGACCTCGGCGGCGTGGCCGAACAATCCGCCCGCTACGCTAGCTCCCAGACCAAATTCATCGAACGCTGGGTGGCGGAAGACCAGCCCCTACCCCTGTTATACGAGGCAACCAACCACGAGATACGCTTTCGGGACGAGCGTGATCCCCACCCCCGCTCACGCAACATCTTCCACTTCCATCGCCCCGAAACCCTGCTCGATAGACTGCAGGAAGAAGAGACCTTACGCGCAAGACTGCAACAACTGCCCAGTCTAAACACGGAAAACCTTCGTAACTGCCAGATCGACGCCATCACCGGCATCGAACACAGCCTCAAACAGGGCAAACCCCGCGCCCTGCTGCAAATGGCCACCGGCTCCGGTAAAACCTACACCGCCGTCACCCAGGTCTATCGCCTGGCCAAATTCGCCAAAATCAAGCGGGCCTTGTTCCTGGTCGACCGTGGCAACCTCGCCACCAATGCCAAGGATGAATTTGAACAATTCGTCATCCCCCACGATGGCCGCAAATTCACCCAACACTACAACGTCAACATCCTCGGCCGCGCCGGCATCCCTGACGCCACCAAGGTCACCATCTCCACCATCCAGCGCCTCTATTCCCAACTCACCAACCAGGAGCTGGATGACGAAGCCGACGAACACTCTGGTTTCGAAGTAGAAGCCAGCACCATCAATAAAGAACTAAGACCCGTCAGCTACAACCCCGACATCCCCATCGAAGAGTTCGATGTCATCATCATCGACGAATGCCACCGCTCCATCTACAACCTCTGGCGCCAGGTGCTCGAATACTTCGATGCCTTTCTGATTGGCCTCACAGCTACACCCACCAAAAAGACCATCGGCTTTTTTAATCAAAACCTCGTCTCCGAATACACCCACGAAGACGCCGTGGTCGACAAGGTCAATGTGGGCTACGACATCTACCGCATCAAAACCGAGCTGACCGAGCAGGGCAACAAAATCGACGCCGGCACCACCGTCGAAATCCGCGACCGCCTCACTAAACAAAAACGCCTCGAAGTGCTCGATAGCCAGGAAGAATGGCTCGCCCAACAACTCGACCGCAGCGTCCTGGCCCCCAACCAAATTCGCACCGTCATCCAGGCCTTCAAAGACTGCTGCCTGAAAGAATGCTTCCCCCATCGCAACTGGCAACAAGACAAGATGGAATGGGTCCCCAAAACCCTCATCTTCGCCAAGGACGACGACCACTGCGACCGCATCGTCGATGCCGTGCGCGAAGTCTTCGATGAAGGCAACGCCTTCTGCAAAAAGATCACCTACAAAGTCGGCAAAATAACCGCAGAAGAATCCATCAAAGCCTTCCGCACCGATCCGCAATATCGTATCGCCGTCACCGTCGACATGATCGCCACCGGCACCGACATCCGGCCCCTGGAATGCGTCATGTTCATGCGCGATGTCAAAAGCCAGGCCTACTACGAACAAATGAAAGGCCGCGGCACCCGCATCATCAGCCGCGACGAACTTCACAAAGTCACCCCCGATGCCTTCGGTAAAAGCCGCTTTGTCCTGGTCGATTGCGTCGGCGTTACCGAAACAGACAAAACCGAAACCAAATCACTGGAAACCAAACCCAGCATCTCCACCGCCAAACTCATGGAACAAGTCGCCAGAGGCGATCGCCACTCCGACACCCTGCGCGCCCTGGGTAACCGCATGATCCGGCTCGACCTCAAACTTAATGACCAACAACGCAAACGCATTAGTGAACTCGCCGGCAAACCCCTGGCCCTCATCGCCGGCGAACTCATTCATGCCACCAATGAAGAACCATTAATCGAAGCGGCCAAAATACACGCAAAAACCAAAGAGCCGAATGAAAAACAAATCCAGGAAGCCTTTAAACCCAAGGCTGATATTCTGATCAAACCCTTCCACAACCCGGACCTGCGCGTACTTTTGGAAGAATACCGCAAGGAAACCGACCAACTCATCGACGACAGCGCCGACGAACTCATCAGCGCCGGTTACGATGAAGAAAAAGCCGAAGTCCTCATCCAGAACTGGCAGCAATTTATTCAAGACCACAAAAACGAACTCGACGCCATCCAGCTCATCTACCAGCTGCCCTACCAAAAGCGCCACCTGAGTTACGAGCAAATCGAAAAACTGGCGGAAGAAATCCAGCAACCTCCGTATAATCTTGCACCCATCGAAGTATGGAAGGCCTACGAACAGTTGGAAAAGAACAAAGTCAAAGGCGTGCCGCCCAAAGAACTGTTAACCAATATCGTCAGCCTCATACGTTTTTCCACCGGCCTAAGCGATGTACTCGAACCCTTTACCGAGCTGGTCAACAACCGCTTTGATAACTGGCTAAAACAACAAGGCAAAGATTTCCAGCCAGAACAACTCGCCTGGCTCAACAAAATCAAAGACCAAATCGCCCAAAATGCCGAAATGACGGTAGAAGACTTTAACTACATCCCCTTTAACCAGGAGGGTGGATTATTAAAGGCGAGGGAGCTGTTTGGGAAAGAATTAGAACCACTAATCAGTGAATTGAACGGATATTTGATTGCATGAATGCAGTACTAGAAAAAGTAAATGAATTGCCAGATGGCTGGGAAATGCTAGCTATCGAAGATATTGCAGAAGTTAATCCACGGGTGAATAAGACAGAGATATCCGATGATTTAATTGTTTCATTTGTGCCAATGCCTGCCGTAGAGGCAGAGAGTGGCACCATTGATGTAAGCCAAGAAAGGCCATTTTCAGAAGTAAAAAAAGGTTTCACGCCATTTATAGAAGGTGATGTACTTTTCGCAAAGATCACACCTTGTATGGAAAACGGCAAAATGGCTGTAGTGCCAAAGGTAAAGAATGGTTATGGCTTTGGTTCAACAGAATTTCACGTGCTGCGTCCAAAAGAAGAAATTGAATCCAAATATATCTATTACTTTGTTTCTAGCAGAACTTTCAGAGGCGTTGCGCAACACAACATGTCTGGTGCAGTTGGTCAGAAGCGTGTGCCGACAAATTATATAAAACAGCACTTAATTCCTGTTGCACCACCCGAACAACAAAAACACATCGTCGCCAAAATCGAAGAACTCTTCTCCCATATTGATGCCGGCATCGAAGCCCTAAAAAAAGCCCAAGAGCTCCTCAAACAATACCGCCAATCCGTCCTCAAAGCCGCCGTCACCGGCGAGCTCACCAAAGAATGGCGCGAAGCAAACAAGGCTAAAATCGAACCCGCCTCCCAACTACTCGAACGCATCCTCAAAGAACGCCGAGAAAAATGGGAAGAACAGCAGCTCGAACAATTAAAAGCCAAAGGCAAAGTGCCGAAGGATGATAAGTGGAAAGAGAAGTATAAAGATCCAAACATGGGTCAAGATCGGTTTTTTGGTGAAAACCCAGAGGAATGGGAAGTTGCCTCAATTGATCATTTGGCACTAGATATTCGTTACGGTTCAAGTTCTAAAACTAGCCAAGATGAAAAGGGCGTGCCGGTTCTAAGGATGGGTAATATCATTGATGGTAATTTAGATTATTCAAATCTGAAATACTTACCAGTTGACCATGATGAGTTCCCTGACTTGCTACTACATGATGGTGATTTGCTATTCAATCGCACAAATAGTAAAGAATTAGTAGGTAAAACTGCAGTATTTCGAGATACAGGCAAACAAACATCATTAGCCTCATATCTTATAAGAGTAAGAGTGCTTAGTGAGATAGAACCAGATTTTGTGGCTTTCTTCATTAATTCTTCTTGCGGGAGGAATTGGGTTAAAAGCTGTGTAAGCCAAAATGTGGGACAAGCAAATGTAAATGGAACGAAATTAAAGGCTTTAGCATTGCCTTTGCCAAGCTCAAATGAGCAAAAAGTAATTGTTCGTCGTGTAGAAGAAAAAATGCAGTCATCAGATAAGCTTCTGACTGAGCTTGATCATCAACTGTTTAAAGTAGAGAAAAATAAACAGTCAATATTAGCTTCAGCATTCAGCGGCTCTCTGAATGGGGCAAATAGTTGAAAACTAAGTCAGGGTCTAATTGAATGAGGCGTATTGAAGCAACATTGCCTGCGTTAGGGAGCTATACAGTTCCATTTCATAATGAGTCTGAGGAAGTCTTAGACTTTTTGGGTAATGGTGAGCTTAGCAGGCTGGATCGTGTACAGCATTTAGGAATCGCTTCTAAAGTATTCACTGGCGTGAATCACTCTCGCTTAGAATATCTACTTCTTCAGTGCGCAATTATTAATTTATTGCCAAGGTTTCATAGAGGTAAGGAGCAATTTGCTTTAAGTGGGAAAGTATTTATTCCTGGACAAACGGCAAAAATATCATCTGGTGAAGAATTATTAAAATGCTGGACGCTGCTTGGCAATGCTGGCCATTCACAATATACATTTGGCGTAGAAAGGTCACTTTTAAATCACGCGAGAGATAACCCTGCTTTTAAGACTATTTTGGTTTCTGAACTACCATCAAAACTAAAGAGCTGGTCTTTGGCAATTATTGATAATTATGAAGATGCTAATTTTCACTATATATTGTCATTAATCAAAATTGCTCAACTTCCATCTGGCTCAAGGGGTAATCCCCCCGAAAAATAACGGGGTTCAAAAGTAGAATTTTCCAATTATGATTACGAAAAGGAGAATCTACAATGAAGAAGTCTCGCTACAGCGAATCCCAGATCATATCGATCCTGAAAGAGGCCGAGGCCGGTATTCCGGTCGCTGAGCTGTGCCGCAAGCACGGTATGAGTGATGCCACTTTTTACAATTGGCGCGCCAAGTATGGCGGCATGGACGTATCGATGATGAAGCGGATGAAGGAACTGGAGGCGGAGAACCGGCGCCTGAAGAAGATGTATGCAGAAGAACGGCTCAAGGCCGAGATCCGCAAGGAGGCCCTTGAGGGAAAGTACTAAGGCCATCTCAACGACGAGAGATGGCCAAGCACGCTTTGTCGAAGCACAGGCTGAGTATCCGCCTGACCTGCGAGATTTTTGGTATCAGCGAGACCTGCTACCGTTACCAGCCGAAGCTATCGGGTGACAATGCCCATATCACGGACTGGCTACTTCGCCTCACAACAGCCAATCGCACCTGGGGCTTTGGCCTGTGTTTTCTGTATCTGCGCAATGTGAAGGGCTACGGCTACAATCACAAGCGCGTTTATCGCATCTACCGTGAGCTGGAGTTGAATCTGAGGATCAAGCCGAAGCGACGATTGAAGCGAGACAAGCCTGATGAGTTATCAGTGCCCCGGCAGATCAACGAAGTCTGGTCGATGGATTTTATGCATGATCGGCTGATAGATGGTCGAAGCTTTCGGACCTTTAACGTGATCGATGATTACAACCGGGAAGGCTTGGGGATTGAAGTTGATCTTTCATTGCCGGCACTCAGAGTCATCCGTACCCTGGGTCGCATCATTGAGTGGCGCGGCAAACCCAAGGTTATTCGCTGTGATAATGGACCGGAATACTTGAGTAGCCAGCTCGTTGAATGGGCCAACAGGCATCGGATTCAGTTGCAGTATATTCAGCCGGGTAAGCCACAGCAGAACGCTTATGTGGAACGATTCAATCGGACAGTTCGACATGAGTGGCTGGATCAACATTTATTTGAATCGATTACCCATGCACAGGATACTGCCACCCGGTGGTTATGGCGCTACAATAATGATCGACCAAACATGGCACTAGGTGGAATCACCCCGGTACAGAAGCTGGCTCAGACCGCTTAACAGTGACTACTTTTGAGTCCCATTATTAATGGGGGGATTACCAAGGTTAAAGGGCAGATTATTTAGGTTGCTTGCTGTTTTACTTTTGCCGATTGGTGAATTGAAAATAAGTAGCTCCGCTGACAGATACAAAATATATCGGCTGCGAAGTTTATTCTCACGGGTTAGATTGCTTAGTATTGTTGCGCTTGATGCATATTATTCTCATCATCCAGTGAGGTATCAAATTTCAGGTGCATTGATGAATTTGGATTCCTTGCTTGAGGGTGTTGATGAGAAATCAGAGTTTTTTAGATTACTGGAGCAAACTGCATCTTGGCTTGCGGATGAAATATACCTGCATCCACGCTCTGCAGCAGCACAGAAATTATATGAAGTAGAATCTAGAACAAAGCTTAACGGCAGCTATGCACCACGCATAAGCTCAATAACTGATTTTAGAGTATTTCTTCCTAACTTTATGAGTAATGGTTTTGGACAGCCAAAAGTTGATAAATTGGGGGCATTTGGCACGATTAACATTTCCATACTGGCGCGTAGGATCTTTATTTGGAAAAGATGTATATGATTTTTCGCTAGCATTGGAAAAACAGCTTAGTAAGGAAAATGATACACATGTATCTGTGCTTTTAAACCCATACTCAAAAAGGGTGCACATTGATCTCTTGTATGACTATAAGTTATCAGGTAGCGATTCAATATCTAAGTTGTGCACAAGCACTACAAGATGGATTATTCGTTTAATAGAAGCTCAAATATTGCATAGGTTACGAAGGCTAAATTTGCCGCCGAGTATGGACGAAGAATCAAAAAAAGAAATTCTATCAAATTTTAGAAAAAGATTTCTCGTGGATATTATTAAGCCAGCACAACCAGCATTAAAAAGTATTTTTTCTGGTGTTGTCAAGTACATCTTACCAAATGAGCTAGTTGGAACCATATCAGAAGTTATACCCCGCAAAGGCGCAGATACTATTGGTCTAAAATTAGAGCTTGTGGATGGTAGTATTTATGACTCAATTACATCTAATATGGAAGAAATCATAAATAATAATCCACAAGAGTTAACTGCCGATAGAATTCATGAAATTAAGGTGTTACAAAAATATGTTAGAAAATCTAATGCACCATTTATTGCTGCATGCTATGAAAAATTCATTATCAGAGAAAAAGACGGTGGTGATAAAGATGATTGGGATGGTGTGGTATTAGAAATATATGATCATAAAGTGACAATTACAGTTATTGAAGCAAAAAATATCAGGCCAATCACTTCTCGCGAGACCCAAGCATTCAATCAACTAAATACTACAAAGAAGCTTGTTAACTCAAAACGAAGACTAAGTAGTAGACGAAAAAGGCTACCGGGTGAAGGTGCATTGATAACGTTTACATTATGAATATTTCAAATTGGTTATATAAAATCAAGTTCAAAGAATGAGTGCAACAGAAATAGTCAATAATGTTTGGAACTACACCCATGTCTTACGGGACGATGGCGTGGGATATAGGGATTATGTCGAGCAGATTACTTATCTAATCTTCCTCAAAATGGCTGATGAGTTTGAAAAGGCCGGTCAAATGACAAAAGTGCCCAAGAGATATAATTGGGCGAGACTGGTAAAGGAAGATGGTGGTGATCTGGAAAATCAATATCGCCATACCTTGGAAGCTTTGGACAAACTCGGTAACTCATTAGACACCATCTTCCGCAAGGCGCAAAAACAAAATTGATGCAGGCCGTCCATGACCTGCACCCTTCGGGCAGCCTTCGGCTATCCAAATTTGTTCCCAACAAATTTGTCAGGGCCCCGCCAAGCTGTAACGTTTGATCAAGATGATCGACAAGGAACAGTGGTCCACATTTCCGGAAGATGTAATAGGCGAAATTTACGTAAGCCTGAACGGACTTGCTGTGCGATCTTATTTAGCGGCCTGATACTATATGATAAGTGTAAATTTTCACCTAATAAGGGAATTTATTCGCACATAATATAGTAATTTCCAAGGCATTGATATATATTGTACGTAGATATTCATATAAACATCGAATTAATACGCCAGGAATATACTGTGCAACCGATGAACGGACTAGGAAAAACCGACCGCAAACGCCTGTCAGCGGTGCTCCGGGGCACGAAAGGCACGATCTCTGTCGCTGAGGCAGCCGAGATCCTGGACATGCCCGGCAGCGGTGCGGCCAAGTTGTTATCGCGTTGGGCTAAAAAGGGTTGGCTTGCCCGGGTGCGTCGGGGACTCTATGTGTCCATCCCGCTGGAGTCGCGGACTGTGGATGTACCATTGGAGGATGCCTGGATTATCGCGGATAAGCTATTTGGCCCTTGTTATATCGGCGGTTGGAGTGCGGCTGAATATTGGGATTTGACGGAGCAGGTATTTCGCACGCTGATCGTTTTGACGACGCAGCGCCCCAGAGATCGTAAACCGACGATCAAGGGAACGGCGTTCTGGTTGAGGACAGCGCCGGATAGCGCCATGTTTGGTTTGAAGGCGGTATGGCGAGGCCTGGAAAAAGTCAATGTGTCTGATGCCACTCGCACCATCCTCGATTTGCTAGGTGATCCACAGTTGGGCGGAGGGCTGCGCTCAACGGTGGATATGTTTAGGAATTACCTGAATTCGGAAAAGAAAGACCTGAAGTTATTGCTTGAATACGCAGAGCAGTTGGGTAATGGTGCGATTTTCAAACGCCTCGGTTTCCTGCTGGAACAATACACTGAAAACGAACAAGACGTCATCGATTCATGTCGTGAAAAATTGACGGCAGGTAATACAAAGCTGGATCCCACATTAAAGGCGGAGAGGTTAATAACACGCTGGCGCTTATGGGTGCCGGAGCGATGGACAAAGGAGTAACACATTGATCGACAGACAGGAAGTCATGGATTTCGCGCGTGAGTTTGGGCTTGCACCGCAAGTGATTGAGAAGGATTACACCTTGGGGTGGTTGCTCGCCGGCATTGCCGCACATCCTGAAATCGGACAGAGTTGGGCGTTTAAAGGGGGTACATGTCTTAAGAAATGCTACTTTGAGACCTATCGTTTTTCAGAAGACCTGGATTTTACTTTAATGAATCAGGAACATTTAACGGAAGATATTCTACTTGAAACTTTCCGTCAGGTGGCCGATTGGTTATATGACCAGGCCGGGATTGAAGTGCCTGCAGATACTATCCGTTTTGAGGTTTATGAAAACCCACGTGGTCATAATTCCGCACAAGGAAGAGTGGGGTATCGAGGTCCCATGCAAAGACGGGGCGATACGCCAAGAATAAAGCTGGATCTGACCGATGATGAAATTCTGGTTTTAGACCCGGTTATGCGTGAAGTGCATCACCCCTATTCAGATCGGCCGGATACAGGGATTCATGTTCTAAGTTATGATTTTGAAGAAGTTTTTGCAGAAAAGATTCGTGCCTTGGCAGAGCGGGAAAGACCAAGGGACTTATATGATGTTGTTCACTTATACAGGTGGGAAGGTATAAGCCCAGATCGCACTTTGATTCTGAGTACATTGGCGGAGAAATGTCAGTTTAAAGGAATTGATGTTCCCACAATGGAGATCCTTGCAAATCAGCCGGAAAGAGTGGATTTGGAGGCAGATTGGGACCATATGTTAGCTCATCAATTACCAGTGCTTCCTCCTTTTCAGCAATTCTGGAACGAACTATTCGATGTGTTTGATTGGCTGCATCAGACAAAGGAAAAACAAGTATTTGCAAAGGTGCAGGCCTATGGCGGTGGAGCCATCGATGAATCATGGAGTCCGCCTCCGATGGCGCAGGCATGGAACGTTGACGTACCGCTTGAAGTCGTCCGTTTTGCGGCAGCGAACAGACTTTGTGTTGACCTAGAGTACAGGGATGCGGAAGGTAGACAGGCAAGTCGGCTGATTGAACCTTATTCGTTAAGACGGACTCAGGATGGGAATATATTACTCTATGCAGTGCGCCATGAAGATGGGCAACCTCGTTCATATAGAGTAGATAGAATTCAAGGTGCAACAGCAACGAATATTTCATTCAGTCCAAAGTATACAATCGAATTAACTTCTTCTGGTCCATTGCACACGCCAGAAACAGAGCGAACATCTTCCCGTCGGATGAGCAGTTTTGGTGGGGTTCGCAGAGGAAGTAGCGCTGGTCCAACTTACGTGGTGGAATGCTCCTATTGTGGAAAGAATTTCAAAAGAAAAACAAGCGGTACCACCCTAAAAGCGCATAAAGATAGAAATGGATATCCTTGCCCGGGAAGGCGTGGCCATTTGGTAGATACAATTTACTAGGACAATTATGAGCGCATCAGAAATAGTAAACAAAGTCTGGAACTACGCCCACGTATTACGTGATGATGGCGTGGGCTATGGGGATTACGTGGAACAGATAACTTACCTTATCTTCCTCAAGATGGCCGATGAGCGGGAAAAGGCAGGCCAGGAGACTAAAGTACCCAAAAAGTATAACTGGTCGAAACTGGTTAAACTGGACGGGGATGACCTGGAAAACCAGTACCGTCATACGCTGGAGGCATTGGGTAAGCTGGGGAATACACTCGGTACCATCTTCCGCAAATCCCAAAACAAAATCCAGGACCCCGCCAAGCTGGAACGCTTGATCAAGATGATCGACAAGGAGCAGTGGTCTACCTTGCCAGCGGATGTGAAAGGCGACATCTACGAAGGTTTATTGGAACGCAATGCGCAGGATGTGAAAGGCGGAGCCGGGCAATACTTTACTCCGCGCCCGTTAATCCAGGCGATGGTGGAGGTGATGCAACCCAAACCCACCGACACCGTGGCTGATCCCGCCTGTGGTACTGGCGGCTTTTTATTGGCCGCCCACGATTACATGGCCCAACACGCCACCTCCAAAAAAGAACAACGTCATCTCAAAGAACACGCCTTACGCGGTAACGATATTGTTGATAGCGTGGTGCGCTTATGTGCCATGAACTTATACCTGCACGGTATCGGCGGCGATGAATGCCCGATTACCGCCAATGATGCTCTGGCCAAAGAAGTAGGGGATGACCGTGTCGATATGGTCCTGGCCAATCCGCCCTTTGGTAAAAAGAGCTCCATTACCGTTATCAACGAAAAGACCGGTAAAAATGAACAGGAAAAGTTGGTCTATGAGCGTGAGGACTTTTGGGCCGCCACCTCCAACAAACAACTCAACTTCGTACAACACATCGCCAATATGCTCAAGATCGACGGAAAAGCCGCTGTGGTGGTACCGGACAACGTCCTCTTCGAAGGCGGCGCCGGCGAAACCGTACGCAAGAACCTGCTCGAACGCACCGACCTCCACACCCTGCTGCGCCTGCCCACCGGCATCTTCTACGCCCAAGGAGTGAAGGCCAACGTCATCTTCTTCGACGCCAAACCCGCCTCCAAAACCGCTTGGACCAAAAAACTCTGGGTCTACGACTACCGCACAAATGTGCATAAGACTTTGAAGCAGAACAAGTTGTCCTTCGACGATTTCGCCGAGTTCATCGAATGCTACAAAGCCGAAGACCGCAGCAGACGCCGTGAATCAAAGAAAAAAGAGCGTTGGAAGTCCTTTACCTATGATGAACTCATCGCACGGGACAAGACCAATCTGGATATATTCTGGATGAAGGATGAGTCGCTGGAGGATACCGAAAACCTCCCTCCCCCGGATGTACTGGCACAGGAGATCGTCGAACAGCTCGAAGCGGCGCTGGAGGAGTTTCGCAATGTGGAGGAGATATTGGCTAACGGTAATGGCAATGGCGCTGGTTGATGTTGGGCCATGAGCGCTTCTTGTCTCCTTTCACCGGTATGCATTCCCACGCTGGAGCGTGGGAACGAGAAAAAAATACCCCACAAAGAGGCAAAAAAAAAAGAATGATAATGATGCTCTCAACTTTCGTTCCCAAGTTCTCGTGCGGGGACGATAGCTATCCTGAGGAGATTTCTTAATGATATCAACTCCCATGTGGAAAATTGCAGCCGGACGCGGCGGTGGTGATTTTGACCTATTTCATGAAGGTGCCATTATTGCCATGGGATTGGATGAAACCGGGGATCTATCAGCCACGCGCTCTAGAAAGGAGATCGTCACCAAGGTACAAAATGCTTATCCGAACTGGCCGCCCGGTCGAATCTCGGCCTGGGGCGGCATGCTTTATCGATTTCAGCACGAAATAGGCGTTGAGGATTTTGTCATCACCTACGACCCTGGCCGTCGAATATATCTTGTAGGAACGATTACCTCCAATTGCATCTATGATCCCAATCGTGTACCCGGCTCGCCCTATGTTCGAGAAGTCAATTGGTTAAAAGAAGTGGAGAGAGATAACCTTGCCACCTCAGTAAAAAACAGCCTGGGTGCTATTTCCACGCTTTTTCGTGTACCTGATCAACATATTGATGAGATTCTAGCCAGAGGTACAGGCGACCGAACACCGGACCAATCCGACTTGCTTGTTGATGAAGATCAAAGCCTTAACTTGGGCAAGGTTGAGGAAGAGTCGATAGAGCGTGTCAAGGACCAGGTCGCCTCACTCGGTTGGGATGAGCTGCAGGAGTTGGTGGCAGGCTTATTGCGGGGTATGGGTTATAAAACCAGGGTTTCACCCCTGGGACCCGATCGCGGTAAGGACATTATCGCTTCCCCAGATGGCTTCGGCTTTGAGAGCCCGAGAATTGTGGTCGAGGTGAAGCATCGCGGCCAATCTATGGGATCCCATGAGATTCGCAGCTTTCTCGGTGGTCGACACGTCGCGGATAAAGGTCTATACGTCAGTACCGGCGGCTTTACCAAAGATGCCTATTACGAAGCCGAACGGGCCAATATACCACTGACATTGATGAGTCTTGATGAACTTGTAAAAGCTCTGCTTGAATACTACGACCAGTTAGATATCGAAACACAGCAACTTGTACCACTTAAGAAGGTTTATTGGCCAGTTTAAAACTGCTGACAAGGCTATATAGCAGCTGTAATACCTTGACAAAGACCCATTACCCGATCTAAAGTGTTTCTTGTTTCGAAACAGGAATTTCCGTATCGTGCTCAAACCCCAAGATACATTACTAGCACTCAAATACTGGTCACTTAAACAAAACTATCAGGAGAGTAGTGTCCGTAACATCGCAGATGCGATCGGGATCAGTGCGAGTGAAGTCAGCAAAGGGACCAAACGTTTGATGGCTTCTCATCTGGTCGTTGAACGATCCGGTTCTATTCATGTTGAGTCGGGTGGGCTCTTGGAATGGCTTTGCTTTGGCATCCGCTATGCATATCCACAAGAGAGTATCGGTTATGGAAGAGGGATGAGCACCTCATGGAACTGTCCTTTGCTTGTAAGCGAAATGGTTCCACTAAACCCACCACTGGTCTGGCCAGTGCCGGGGGGAAATTCCGAAGGTGCGCTGATAAGACCCTTTCATGATTCGGTACCATTTGCAGCCAGTCGCGATGAAAATTTATATAAGGCTTTATCTTTATTGGAATCAATTAGAGGGGGCAAACCCAGAGAGTTGGCAATTGCCAGAGATCTATTAAATAAATTAATCAGAGGAAAGTCATGAAGAGCAAGGAAGCTAATTTATTTCAGTTAATCACCGTAGCACAGGCATTAGGCGATTTATTGCCTCATGTCACTTTTGTTGGTGGAAGCACAACACTTCTACTGGTCGATGAATCTGCACATTTTGGCATTCGAAAAACGGATGACATAGATGTCATTGTCGATGTTGCCACATTGGTTGAGTATCAGAGATTCTCACAAAAACTACGTAAACTGGGGTTCCGCGAGGACAAAGAAGGTCCTATATGTCGATGGCTACTCGATTCAGGTGTTGGAAAGGTCAAACTTGATGTGATGCCCGTTGATGAAAAGATATTGGGATTTTCCAACCGCTGGTACAAGGATGCAATCAATAAAGCAGCTGAAACTTCTCTACCTGACGGCACCGAAATTCGGGTTGTCAGCCCTGCATATTTCATTGCCACCAAATTCGAGGCATTCACCGGGCGTGGACAAGGCGACTTCTTCAGCCACGACCTGGAGGACATTGTTTTTGTAATGGAAAACCGAAATGGGCTGTTGTTGGAACTCATGGACAGCCCGGATGAGCTGAAAAGCTATTTTGCTGAACAGGCCAGGTTGTTGCTCAATGATGATTTTCTGAATGTGCTGCCTGGATTGCTCAACAACTCGGATTCTGCACAAGCAATCGAAAACAGCTTAAATATCATGAGTTCTTGGGCATGAAATTGCGTAATTTCCGATACAATATATGCTGGAAGACCAGGCCGACCAGGCACGTGTTGGTCTGGTGATAGATAGGATTGAAGCGATCGTTAAAGGATAACGGTGCGGCGAGCCGCACCCTGCACTCGTCTCAATGGTGTGGCTTGACTTCAGCATCCATTGTTTCCACCATGTCCCTGCGGCCGGCGCTCCGAGCGGTTCCGCGACTATGGCATGCCAAGGTCGCCGAACACTCCGGGGCTACCCCGGGGTAGTGTTATAGCCAACATTTCCGTTGCTGGTACCACGTTGCGCTTCACGCAAGATGGTACCAGCCATACGAGCAGGGTCGGAGGCCGGTCGCACTTGGTTACACGGTATACTCGGAGGCTTTCGATCCGAGCCTTCTGATTGGGGAATGGATTGTCCTGTTTCAACAACAATCTACGTTTGCTGACGCTTTCCATTCTTGGCGGTGTCTGGGACAAGCACGCCCTATGCGATCGCCTGCAGCGCACCCTTGAAGGCGGTCCACCCGATCCCGGGCGCTTGGCCGCACGCTTGATTTTCCATTTCGATGAGGGGCAGCCTCCTTCTTATAAACAACTCGTCAACTTTCTTCATGCCGACGATGAACTGCACCAGCGGTTTGAGAGACAGGACCGGAAAGAGCAGCCGGTTATTCTGCTCGATTCACCTGTCATGGGCAGACCGCCTGACAAACTGCTCACCTTTCCCCCGCCGTCACTGTCGACCGTCAAGGATCTTCAGCAGTGGCTCGGCCTGTTCGATCATGAGTTGGCCTGGTTCGCCGACCGCGAGCGGCGACAGTGCAAAGTCACGGAATCCAGATTGCACCATTACCGCTATCGGTGGATCGAAAAGCGTTCAGGCCCGCCTCGCCTGATCGAGATTCCCAAGACCCGCCTCAAGATGCTTCAACACCAGATATTAAGGGAAATCCTCAACCGGGTACCGCCCCATCCCTGCGCACAGGGATTTGTTCGCGGCCGCTCTATCAAGCACTTTGTCGAACCCCATCTCGGCAAAGAGGTTGTCCTGCGGTTGGACCTAAAGGACTTCTTTCACACGGTTCCAGTTTCCCGCATCGGTGCGCTGTTTCACCGTCTCGGTTACCCCTGGAGCGTCGCCCGTCTGCTTCAGGGATTATCCACCCATGCCAGCTCTCCATCGCTTGCCGGCAATACCTTTCATAGGCTTCCATGGGCGATGCAGAAACGGCTCAGGGACAAACACCTCCCCCAGGGCGCCCCCACCTCACCCACTCTCGCCAATCTTGCTGCATTTCGATTCGACTGCCGTCTACAGGGTGTCGCCAACCGTTTCTCCCTCAACTACACCCGTTACGCGGATGACCTCGCCTTTTCCGGCAATAGGGAACTGTTGAGACTGGCGCCGTTCCTGAAAGGACTGATCGGCGCCATCGCCATTGAAGAGGGATTCGAGATCAACCATCGCAAGACGCGAGTTCAGACCCAGGCACAATCCCAACGCCTGGGGGGTATGGTGATCAACCAAAGGCCCAACCTGCCCCGGGAGGAGTTCGATCGGTTGAAGGCGATACTCCACAACTGTGTGCGTTGGGGACCCGAGAGTCAGAACCGTGAGGGTGTTGACGATTTTAAGGCCCACCTGAGCGGACGGGTTGCCTATGCTGTTTGGCTTAATCCTGAAAAAGGTAAGCGATTGAGACAGTTATGGAAACGCATCCAATGGTTAGAGTAAATGAGAACTGAGTTGTGATGCTGGGGTTTGCATACCCACGCGAAGCATGGGAACGAGAGTGCTCCCCAGCTTGATACGACTCAATTTAGGTCCTATAGTACCCATTATAGGTCTTTTATAGGAATTCAGATGCAACCCTCCTCAATCGGCGACGCCTTATTCACCAAAACCCAGCAAAGGGTTCTCAGCCTGCTATACGGCACACCTGACAAGAGTTTCTACGCCAATGAAATAGTCCGCTGGGCTGATATGGGACGCGGGACCGTGCGCCGTGAATTGGAGCGGATGACAGCTGCGGGCTTGCTTGTTTCATCGCGAACGGGCAATCAGCTTCACTATCAAGCCAATGCCGATAATCCGATCTATCCAGACCTGCTGAATATCGTCAGAAAAACCTTTGGTGTAGCGGATGTGATTCGGCAGGCATTGAGGTCACAGGAGGCTCATATCGATGTGGCATTCGTGTATGGATCAATCGCCAAACTGGAAGACTCGCAAACCAGCGATCTGGATCTGATGTTGGTGGGTGACCTGACCTATAGCGATATCGTCGAGCTACTGTTACCGGTGGAGTCTTCACTACAACGAACAATCAATCCGACGATCTATACCCTCTCTGAGTTCAATTCGAGGTTGCAGCAGGGAAGCAGCTTTTTGGAACGGGTTATGAAACAACCCAAACTGATGATTAAAGGAGTAATCAATGACTTTGGAGAACCTCTACAAAAGCAAGGCACTGCAAAAGGAACCACCAGATAAGCGTGAGTTTGATGGATTATTGCAAACGGCCATCGATCGTCTCAACGATGCGGAGAATACCGACCTTTCCTATGCCAGCCGATTCGATTTGGCCTATAACGCCGCCCATGCATTGGCGCTGGCCGCATTAAGATCCGCTGGTTATCGCTCGGATAAGCGTTATCTGGTTTTTCAGTGTCTTGCCCATACTTGCAATCTCAGAAAAAGCCGGATCAGGACCTTCTCTCTTTGCCATGACAGACGCAATCGCGCCGAATACGGGGGCTATCTTGAGCAAGACGAGGCTTTGTTGCTTGAGTTGATCGCCAATACACAATCCCTGTTGAAATCAGTCAGGTCGATAAATTTATAGCAGGACGGTGCGGCAAGCCGCACCCCACGCTATATTGTGAACCCCGTAGGGTGCGCCTTGGCGCACCGCTAAATCCCGGGTTAACCTCCTCCCCCCATTCGCGGTAAACTCTGCCGTCTGATCCACGGCCGCACTACGGGTGGCGGTTTCTCATTAAAGCAAGCACGAAACGGATAACATGACTGAACTGAAAATTCTCTGCGAACACCGCCCCTCCGCCATGAAGCTGGAGATCCAGGGGGTCTACGACTGGCCGATCTGGGAGAAGGAGGTCTCGAAGTTCGATTGGGAGTATAGCCAGACCGAGATCTGCTACATCCTGCGCGGCAAGTTCATCGTCACCCCGGAGGGTGGGGAGCCCCAGGAGTTCGGCCGTGGTGATCTGATCACCTTCCCCGCGGGCATGAAGTGCACCTGGGAGATCACCAAAGACGTGGAAAAACACTACACCTTTGAATAGTTGTCGTCCTGCCTGATGACCAAAGCCGCAAAATCCCAGCAGCACACCCCTATGATGCAGCAGTACCTGCGCATCAAGGGGGAGCATCCCGATATGCTGGTCTTCTACCGCATGGGGGATTTCTATGAACTCTTTTTTGCCGATGCGGAGAAGGCGGCGCGGCTGCTCGATATCACCCTGACCAAGCGGGGTCAGTCGGCGGGCAAGCCGATCCCCATGGCCGGTGTTCCCTACCATGCTGCCGAAGGCTACCTGGCGCGCCTGGTCAAACAGGGGGAGTCGGTGGCGATCTGCGAGCAGATCGGCGATCCGGCCACCAGCAAGGGACCGGTGGAACGCAAGGTGGTGCGCATCGTCACCCCGGGCACCCTCACCGACGAGGCGCTGTTGGAAGAGCGGCGGGAAAACCTTTTGCTGGCGATCAACGAAGGGGATGATTACGGCCTAGCGGCCCTGGACCTGGCCAGTGGCCGCTTTACCATTCAGCAACTCAGCGGCCTGGAGTCCCTGAGCGGTGAACTGGAGCGACTCAGCCCGGCGGAGATCCTGCTGGATGAGGATTCCTCCCTGCCTGAGACCCTCGCACTACGCAATGGCGTAACCAGGCGCCCCGCCTGGCACTACGATCTCGACTCCGCGCAGAGGCTGTTGTGCAAGCAGTTCGGCACCCGTGACCTGGGCGGATTCGGCTGTCAGGAGCAGCCCCTGGCCGTGGCCGCCGCCGGCTGCCTGTTGCAGTATGTGGAGGAGACCCAGTTCGGCGCCCTGCCCCACATTCGCGGCATGCGGGTGGAGCATCGGGATCAGAGCGTGATCATCGATGCGGCGACCCGACGCAATCTGGAACTGGTCCACTCCCTCTCCAATCAGCCGCAACATACCCTGGCGGGGATCATGGACCGCACCGTCACCGCCATGGGCAGCCGCATGCTGCGGCGCTGGATCAGCCAGCCCCTGAGACACAGGGAGGCGGTGGCTGAGCGCCATGCCACCATCGAGGCCCTGCTCGCCTCCCGCCTCTACCATGAACTGCGGGAGATTCTGCAGGGGATCGGCGATATCGAACGCATTCTCGCCCGGGTGGCCTTGAAGAGCGCCCGTCCGCGGGATCTGTCCACCCTGCGGGAGGCCCTCGGCGCCCTGCCCCAGCTCCAACCCCTGCTGGCGCAACTCGACAGCCCCCTGTCGCCCGCGCTGGCACGACAGATCGGTGAACATCCCGCAACCCAGCAACTGCTGCGGGGCGCCATCATAGATCAACCGCCGATGCTGATCCGCGACGGCGGGGTCATCGCCGAGGGGTATGACGCGGAACTGGATGAACTGCGTGCCCTCTCCCAGAACGCCGACCAGTTTCTACTCGACCTGGAGAGTCGCGAGCGCGAGCGCACCGGCATAGCCACCCTCAAGGTGAGCTACAACCGGGTCCACGGCTACTACATCGAGATCAGCCGTGGCCAGTCCGACAGGGCGCCTGAAGACTATATCCGCCGCCAGACCCTGAAGGGGGCGGAGCGCTTCATCACACCGGAGCTGAAGAAGTTCGAGGATCAGGTGCTGAGCGCCCGTGAACGCGCCCTGGCACGGGAGAAGTATCTCTATGATCAGCTGCTCGATCGGCTCTGCGGGGAGCTGACGCCTCTGCAACAGTGTGCCGAGGGACTGGCCCAGCTGGATGTAATCTGCAACCTGGCGGAGCGGGCTCAGCAACTCAACCTGGTCTCTCCGCAAATGGTGGAGGAACCTGGCCTGCAGATTACCGACGGTCGTCACTCGGTGGTGGAACAGGTCAGCAGCGACCCCTTTGTCGCCAACAGCGTTACCTTCGACGACCAGCAGCGGATGCTGATCATCACCGGCCCCAACATGGGCGGCAAGTCGACCTTCATGCGCCAGATCGCCCTCATCGTGCTGCTCGCCTACAGCGGCAGCTTCGTGCCCGCCGCCGCGGCGCGGATCGGGCCCATCGACCGCATCTTCTCCCGCATCGGCGCCTCCGACGATCTGGCAGGGGGACGCTCCACCTTCATGGTGGAGATGGAGGAGACCGCCAACATCCTGCACAACGCCACCGCCCAGAGCCTGGTGCTGATGGATGAGATCGGCCGCGGCACCTCCACCTTCGACGGGCTCTCCCTGGCCTGGTCCTGTGCGGTTGAACTGGCCACCTGTCTGCGCGCCTATACCCTCTTCGCCACCCACTACTTCGAACTCACCACCCTGCCGGAGGAGTATCCCGGCATCGGCAATCTGCACCTGGATGCGGTGGAGCACGGCGATACCATCGTCTTTCTGCATGCGGTGCGGGAGGGACCGGCCAACCAGAGCTATGGCCTACAGGTGGCCACCCTGGCCGGGGTGCCTAAGCCGGTCATTCTCAGGGCGCGCCAGCGCCTGCTGGAGTTGGAAGCCAGCGCCCAGCGCCATGCGGAACAGCAGCAGAGTCAGCTACCCCTGTTCGACACAGAAACGCCCTGTACGGAAGCGTCCGCAGTTGAACAGCAGTTGCGTGAAATCGATCCCGACGAACTGACTCCGAGAGAGGCGCTGGAGGCCTTGTACCGGTTAAAGCAGAAACTTGAAGAATAATTTTGAATTGTTGTGCTCCCCTCTTCCTGAGGTAGAGGGTATATGTTGATAGTGAGTTGTATAGGTAAGCCGCGAATACTCGCGAATGATTGTTATGTCCGCAAATGAACGCGAATATATTTATTTGCTGTACAACAGAGTGTGACTGAGAATGGCGGGTAACCAGCTATTTTATTAAACCGATTGCGCACACAGCACACACAACAATTCAAAACTCAACTTTAAAAAAAACCGGAGGTTTTTTATATGCCCGATCACGTCTACAAGAAGATCCAGCTGGTGGGTTCATCCCAGACCAGCAGTGACGATGCCATCCGTAATGCCATTGCGCGCGCGGGAGAGACCATCGACAACATGAACTGGTTCGAGGTTGTGGAAACCCGCGGTCATATCGATAACGGCCAGGTGGCCCATTGGCAGGTCACCATCAATATCGGTTTTCGGCTCAATGATTGAACTCAATCTCCTGAGCACTCGGTAAAACCCTGATCAATATTGGGATTATTCCCCATACAAAGCAAACGAGTGTCCGCCTACATTAAATGTGACTGAATCATGACAGGGGCATGACAATGGACGCTCGCAGAAGCCCTAGAACGAAAACATCGCTTCAAGTGATGCTGGCATCGAAGGCCGGGGGTGTCGAGCAGGTAAGCATTGTCAGGGATCTCAGCGAAACGGGCTTCTATGCTACATCCCTGGCCACAGCCAAGGTAAATGATGGTTACCGGGTCTCCATCAAGAGACCGGGGCAGCATGAAAGTCAGGAGTTGTCGGCAAAAGTCATCCGAGTCGACAACCCGGGTTGTGGACTCGCCTTCGATCAGCTAACGCCTCACGAGAGTCAGTTCCTGACCGATTTGATCCATCCGAAATGGGATGGCAAGGATCTGCTGGAAGGTGTGATCATGCACGGCATACTTGAAGACACCGCCAGTTTTGCAGCCTGCATGCGACTGACATCACTATTGGACAGCAACTACAAGCACGGCAACCGTGCTGTATAGATATCGCCAGGAATGCGGCACACTCGGCTTGATATCTTAATTAAGAAACTCCAGGGATAGATCACCCAGGTCGATGCGGTCGCCGTCGTGCAGTTCCACGCCACCCGCTTTGATGGGCTCACCATTGATCATTGGCGGATTATCGCCGCCAACTTTGAGCAGAAAGAATCCCGATTGACGCTGATTTATCAGCACCAGATCACCACCGGGGTTGCCCACACTGAAAAAGGCCCTATCGACCACTTTCACCTTGCCCTTATTTTCACCGTCAAGGAAACGCACCCTGGGCCTATCCTTAACAGGCGTCTCAATATCCGGTTGTGTACTCGATTCCGCATCGGCCGGTTGAACTCCTGCAACCTCGGGTGATGATGGCTGAACAAGTTTGGGCGCTCGCGGACGCAATACCACTGTCCTATCGGGATCATCCATATCTTGGGGTGGCGCCTGGGTGATAAAGCGAAGATGGTATTTGCCGACCTCGATCAGGTCACCGTGTTTCAGGAAACGCTTTGTAACGGTGTTGCCATTGACCCGAGTGCCGTTGGTGCTCTGTTCATCCTCAATGGAATATCCACTGAAGACTTTTATTAGCGTGGCATGGTGGCGGCTGACTGAACGATCCTTAAGACAGACTTCGCAGCTCTCGTCACGTCCGATCAACATGCGTTTGCCGACAAGTGGAAACTCTTGCGGTGACTCATCATCACCCATAACAACGAGTTTTTCCATATAGCTCTCTACCCAGGTACCTTAAATTTAATTACTATCATTCGCCATGGCGCGAACCAGAATAACAGAGATGTTATCCACGCCCCCCATCCTGCAGGCAAATTCGACAAGCTCATCGGCCTGCTGCATAAGATCGAGATTAATATTTTCTAGGATACTTTGGATTTCATCATCCGTCACCATACCTGTGAGACCATCGGAGCAAAAGAGATAGAGATCACCATTATCGATCTCCGTCTCGCTCAGGTCGATATCCACTATCTCTTCTGAGCCTACTGCCCGTGACAATACGTTGGTTGGCACACCTGCCATGAGTGCCTGCTCAAAACTGGCGAAATCCCCAAGGTTGACCATCTCCTGGATGATTGTATGGTCCGTGGTCATCTGCTCAAACAGACCGTCCCGCAGGCGATAGAGCCTGGAATCCCCTACATGGGCGTATAGCAGGCTATGCTCGGTGAATAGCCCGACCACCAGGGTCGTTCCCATGCCCTGATACTCCGGCACCTGCTGCGAGAGCTCTTGTATTGCATGATTCACATCCTGGATGGCATTCAGCAGTCGCTCCCGCCCTGTTTCCGCATAACCGGCTTCACTGGAACCGGCCAACTGACTCGTCAGCATCTCGACCGACAGGCTGCTGGCGACCTCACCGGCGTTGGCGCCGCCCATACCGTCAGCGAGTATCATAAACCCGGCATCAGGATCACCACCGATGGCATCCTCATTATGCTCCCGTACCACCCCTTTATCGGTACGCATTGCCACATCAAATTTCAAGCTAACTCCTGAAGTGAACAGTACAGATCCTTAGATTAACTTACATTGCACATTGATTCCCGAAACGAACCGGGAAACAACAGCTTTCATTATCACTTCTGAGACTGATTCTTCTCCAACTCCTGTAAAATAGCACTCAGGCGTTGTGCGGGAATATAGCCGGGCAGCAAATCTCCGCTTTTCAGGAATATGGCCGGTGTTCCGTTCACCCCCAGGCTCTTACCGAGGGCCCAGTGCTGTTCGACCGGATTGTCGCACACTTTTTTAGCCAGCTTCTCACCCGCCTTGGAACGGGTCATGGCATCGTTACGATCGTCGGAACACAATACGGTTATCGCCTTATCGAAGGATTCACTGCCAATGCCGGCCCTGGGAAACATCAGGTAGCGCACACTGATACCCAGGTCATTATAGTCTTTTATTTCACTATGCAGCTTCTGGCAATAGCCACAATCTATATCGGTGAATATGGTGACGGTGTGCTTGGTCTTTTCCGGCGCGAAAACCACCATATTGGCTTCACCCACCGCCTCGATCGCTTCAGCTTTGGCATGGGAAACCTTCGGTGTGGTCAAATCCTCCCGGGTTTCGATATCGTACATGTTTCCACTCAAAAGATACCTGCCGTCAGCGGATACGTAATAGAGTTGCGGACCCACCATGACCTCATACAGGCCGTTGATCTTCGAGGGGGCGACACTGGAGATATTACCCCGCTTGAGTATTTTGTTGACCCCTTCGCGTACCTTCTGGATCTCAGCGTTTTGCTTGGTAGGCTCTCCCATGACGGGTCCGACAGTGAACAGGGTGGCTATCGGCAGTAACATTAAACCCCTGCGCAGGGCAGCTTGATATGTTCGTTTCATAGATGATTAGTCCCGAAAATTTTGAAATTGCAGAGGAAGACCGTAGTCGACATCCCGAATAAGCGCGATAGCCTGCTGCAGATCGTCCCGCTTTTTCCCTGTCACACGGATCTGCTCACCCTGGATCTGGGCCTGCACTTTCAGTTTGCCGCCCTTGATCTGTTTGACCATCTTTTTTGCCAAATCGCTCTCGATACCTTGTCTGACAACCACACGCTGTCTCGCATTATGCAGGCTTGTCTCGGCATCTTTAATATCCATCGCAGCGATATCAACCTTACGTTTGACCAGTTTCTGGCGCAGAATATCCATCATCTGATTGAGTTGGAACTCCTGCTCCGCACGTAATAGGATCTCGTTCTCATTCTGCTCGAAAGCGGCATCGACACCTTTGAAATCGAATCGTGTCCCGATCTCCCGGTTGGCCTGATCGACTGCATTTCTGACCTCCTGAAGATCCACTTCAGAGACGATATCGAACGATGGCATATAGGCTCCTGCTCACATAAACACTGGGATGGGACTTTACCATAACCTGGCCCCACTCACATGCGTTGCTATCTGTAACTTGACCACTCAACCCCGGGGATGGTGAGTGGCGTGCAGTTGTTTCAGCCGCTCCCGTGCCACATGGGTGTAGATTTGAGTGGTGGACAAGTCACTGTGTCCCAACAGCAGTTGTACTACGCGCAGATCAGCGCCGTGGTTCAACAGATGGGTGGCAAAGGCGTGCCGCAGGGTATGGGGCGAGATGGAATGAGTGATACCCGCGATTGCCGCATGCTTTTTGATCCGGTACCAGAAAGCCTGCCTGGTCATACCCTGGCCACGCCGGGTCGGAAACAGATGGGAACAGACCCTCTCGCCCAGGAGCTCAATCCGGGCACCGGAATAGAAGCGTTCAAGCCAGCCCTGAGCTTCATCACCCATCGGCACCAGCCGCTCCTTGCCGCCTTTCCCCAGGATACGCATCACCCCCTGGGACAGATTCACCTGCTCCGGTCGCAGATCAACCAATTCCGAAACCCGCAATCCCGCTGCATAGAGCACTTCCAGCATGGTTCGGTCCCGCATACCCTCCGCATCGTCTATATCAGGGGCATTCAGCAGCGCCTCAACCTCTCCTTCGGAGAGTGATTTCGGTAACGGTCTGCCGAGCTTGGGGGAATCGATACGAACACTGGGATCGGCACTCAACCAGCCTTCCCGCAAACTGAATTGATAGAACTGTCGAACACAGGAGAGCAGGCGCGCAGTGGAGCGTGGCTTCCTGCCCTGTTTTACCAAGTGCGCCAAATAGGATTGCAGGTCGGCCCGTTTGGCCTGGAGCAATCCATAACCCCTGTTGTTGTGCAACCAGTCAGCGACTTTGCCTAAATCGGACTGGTAGGCTGAAAGTGTGTTGCGGCTTAGCCCTCGCTCCATCCATAGGGCATCGGAAAACGATTCGATGAGCGCAGCATCCTCACTGCCCCCTTTCACAGGGCACCTTCATGTTTCAACAACCAGCGCTTGATTTCCAGCTTCTCACCACCCCGCTCACCGGCAAACCCTCCCAGGCCCGCCTTACCGACAACCCGGTGGCATGGCACAATCAATGGACAGGGATTGTCGCGACAGGCATTGCCCACGGCCCTGGCGCCACTGCCGATCTGTCGCGCCAGCTCTCCATAGGTCAGGGTTGAACCGGAGGGTATCTCCTGCAGCGCCTGCCAGACACGACACTGAAATGGCGTACCTTCGAGTAGGAGTCCCAGATCGAACGCTCTCTTTGGGTCGTCCAGATAGGCCTGAATGGCATCGATCACGGCATTCAGTCCGGATACATTATTACGGTACTCGTGCTGTGGTCGAGGCAGGTATTCGAGCGCTTTCAGTCTACCCTTTGAGAGGATGATGCCAACCGGTGCAAACGGGAAATTCACCACTGCCTGATAGGATTGGGTCGTTCCGCTCATGATGTTTGCTCCACGCATACGATAGACTGAATATTCAATAACCATAACTGCTGTGACGAAGTCTCGAGGCGTATGCTCAACTCTACCCTTGATTATGTCCACAGAACTTGTGGATAACTTTGTGAGTAAACTGAAGGTACCGAGCTGCAGCCCTTGATCCTGTTACCCTCTTTTTAAATTGTGTAATTTCTGTACAATTCATTAATTACATTATATTTCAATAGATTACTGATTATTTCGAACGTAACGTCACAGGAGTTCCCCTTAAGCTATCAATCTCTTATTCAGAGTGATCCGGATTGTGCATAAAAGCCATTGACAGTTGCCTGCATACATGATCTTAAGAAAGCCTGTCACTCGGATATGCCAGGTACCCGCACTTTGCAGAATCGCAGCACCTGAACACCATGCTACTTGCCTCACTTATAGTGATATTATCCCATAATGGTCCTTACCGAATCCCCATTCTGGATTACCACGCCACTTGAAGCGATGTCCCGCGAAATGTGGGAGTCTCTCTGCGATGGCTGCGGGAAATGCTGCCTGCAGAAACTGGAGGACGAGGAGACAAGGGAGATTTTCAACACCAATATCGTATGTGATCTGCTCGATCTCGAAAACTGCCGCTGCACTCACTATGCCCAGCGTTCTAAATTGGTGCCCAATTGCGTCACCCTGACACCGGAAGACCTGAATGACCCCTACTGGTTACCCCAGACGTGCGCCTACCGCCTGTTGGCGGAGGGAAAACAGCTTCCCGACTGGCATCCATTGATAACCGGAGATCCCGAGAGCGTGGAACATGCAGGCCACTCCATCCGCGGCAAAGTCATCAAGGAATCGGCAGCTGACGACTGGGAGCATCACCTGGTCGATTGGATATAGTGATTGCCGCAAATGAACGCAAATAACCTCCAAGTATGCGCAAATAGAATTTAGTTGATGTGGCCGATGATGACTGAGTTAAGAAGATACAATCCATCTATAAGTCCCTGTTTTCAATATTTGCGTCAACTTTGCGGTTGTTTGCGTTCATTTGCGGCTAACTGACTGTTCTTTAAGCAGATGTACTACCCCTTTAGAACCTGCAGATTAATCTAGGCATGTATTTATGAACACCATCGCCACTCTGACTGAATTCATTGAATCCGGCGGACTCTCCCTGGATTTTTCAGATATGGGTCGGCGGGTCAGTAGCCTTCCCAGGGAGCAATTCGTTGCATTCGAAAATGCTGAGATCCCCTACCCGTTACCGCTGCAACAACAGGCGTGGTTTGCCCTGACCCTGGCCGATCCGGCTCAGCGACAGATTGATCCCATGATCTGGTTTATCCGCTTTCCGCTGGATGAACAGGGTAAGCTGTCATTGTCCGCCAGGGATGACTTCATGCATCACCTGGTAGAGAGCTTGGGGAGCAAACCCGATACGGACGGCATGGAGACTGCGCTACAGGACAACCCGTATGCCTTTCAGCCCAAGCAGGAACGTCTGGCCATATTTCATGCACGCCTGACCCGCAATCTGAATAAACCGGTGTCACGCTTCTACGACCATGCCAAAGCCTATTTCGACGGTGATTTGGGGTGGGAACAGTGGTCATTCATCGGCTATCAGGGAATTGCCGATCTCGCCGCCCGTTTCGATCAGCAAGGCAATACCCAGCGTATCGCCAAATCGATTCCATCCCTGCCACCCTCCCCCCTGGAGGCGTTGTGCCACTGCCTCGAAAACGAGGTCATACCACAGACTATCGCTAACGCACTGGCTCAAAGGGGCCTGTCAAACCTACAACAGGATATGCCTAATCCACAGGTGCTCTCAGCTGTTGTGCGCGGTCTTTCTCAGAGCAGCAAGACAGCCATTCGTGATGATTACATTCACCGGCTGCTCGACCATTCCATCTCCCACCGCAGTGATCTGCTGGCGGCAATTGCAGGACGTGCCTGGGAGGCATTGGAAGACAGCGCGATGCGCCATCGTTTTCTTGAGCAGCTGGCGGACAATGAGGAGGGCCAGGGATTCTTCAATGGTATCTTAAGCGACCTGCTCTATTTGCCCGCTACCCGGCAGGCTATGCAGGCAAGCCTGCGCGATCCTCTCCGTACTGAGAGACTGAGTCAGGTGATCGGTACTTTTTTCAGTCAGATCAGAGGAGAGTAGAGAACGGCGGTGAATGCGATGGTCGTCCGGTTACCGCATCCTTGCGATAACCGGGATCAGTTCACTACATCATACCGATCATGGCATCGCCGAACGCTGAACAACTCAGCTCCTGAGGATTGTCCATCAACCTTGCAAAGTCGTAGGTAACGGTCTTTGCCGAAATCGTCTTGCCCAGGCTGTTGATGATCAAATCCGCTGCCTCGAACCAACCCATGTGGCGCAACATCATCTCGGCCGAGAGGATCAGCGAACCGGGATTGACCTTGTCCTGCCCGGCATATTTCGGCGCGGTGCCGTGGGTCGCCTCGAACATGGCCACGTCATCCGAGAGGTTGGCGCCCGGTGCGATACCGATACCGCCCACCTGGGCCGCCAGGGCATCGGAGATATAGTCACCATTCAGGTTCAAGGTGGCGATCACACTGTATTCCGCGGGCCGCAACAGGATCTGCTGCAGGAAAGCATCGGCGATCACATCCTTGACGATGATCTCCTCGCCGCTCTTGGGATTCTTGAAGCTGCACCAGGGACCGCCATCCAACTCAACCGCACCGAACTCATCCTTGGCTAACTCGTAGCCCCAGTTTTTGAAGGCGCCTTCGGTGAATTTCATGATATTGCCCTTGTGCACCAGGGTCACCGAGTCGCGATCGTTATCGATGGCGTATTGGATCGCCTTGCGCACCAGGCGCCTGGTGCCGTCGCTGGAGACGGGTTTTACCCCGATACCGGACGTGGCCGGAAAGCGGATTTTACTGACGCCCATGCTCTCCTGCAGAAAATCGATGACCTGCTTTGCCTCATCGCTGCCGGACTCCCACTCTATACCGGCATAGATGTCTTCCGAGTTCTCGCGAAAAATCACCATGTTGGTCTTTTCGGGCTCTTTCAGCGGGCTGGGAGTGCCATCGAAATAGCGTACCGGCCTCAGGCATACGTAGAGATCGAGCTGCTGGCGCAGTGCCACATTGAGGGATCGGATACCACCACCCACCGGTGTGGTCAAAGGACCCTTGATGGAGACGACAAAATCCTTCACCGCATCCAGGGTCTCCTGAGGCAACCAGGTATCGCTGTCGTAGACATGGGTCGCTTTCTCACCGGCATAGACCTCCATCCAGGCGATTTTCCTGTTACCGCCGTAGGCCTTCTCCACTGCGGCATCGATCACTTTTTTCATCACCGGAGTGATATCCACGCCTATGCCGTCACCCTCTATATAGGGAATGATGGGGTTGTCGGGTACATTCAGCACCCCATTCGGGCCAACGGTAATCTTTTCCCCAGCAGAAGGGATCTCAATCTTGTCATATGCCATGGATATTTCCTGTGTCTAGAAAAAACAGTCCAGTTATCGTAAAGCCGAAAACCAGGTCACTCGATTGTATGCTCAGGGCCGGTTAACACTGATCCGATCCGCCCTGGTAAAAGTTGCAATTGTAGCTGTGTTTCGGTGAATGTTTACAGACCTATCGCCTTTAACACAGATAATTCGGCTCAAGAAGTCATGATAATGCACGCTATAACGGGTTAATAAATACCTAATTCTGTAGAATATTTATGGTATTGACCATTCCGATTGAGTCCCCTCACATTGTTACAGGGAGGTTTGATGTCTGATTCCAACCGTAAAACAGCGGGTAAACTGCTCCGATCACTATTGGTGGAATGGGAAAAAGCCATAATCGGCAAACCGGACACCCTACGTCTGGTGATGATCAGCCTGCTATGCCGTGGACACCTGTTGCTGGAGGATCTGCCCGGACTGGGTAAAACCACCCTGGCCAAGGCCCTGGCAAAGAGTCTGGACCTGACCTTCAAGCGGATTCAATGCACCCCGGATCTGCTGCCGGCGGATATCACCGGTATCACTATTTTCGATCAGAAGGCGCAGGGATTCCGCTTCCTGCCCGGACCGGTGTTCACCAATATCCTGTTGGCGGATGAGATCAATCGCACCTCGCCACGCACACAATCCGCCCTGCTCGAGGCGATGGCGGAGAGGACGGTCACCGTGGACCGCAAGACCCGTAAACTGCCCGCCACTTTCATGGTCATCGCGACCCAGAATCCGATCGAATTCAGTGGCACTTTTCCCCTGCCTGAGGCACAACTGGATCGTTTTTTCATGCGCGTCTCCCTGGGCTATCCCAAACTGCAGGACGAGACCCGCATCATGCAGATGAACCGAGGCGAGGATCCTCTCGACCGGATCGAAGCAAAGATCGACGATGAGACACTGCAAAAACTGCAGCATGCAGTGACCAAGGTCCAGATCGATCAGAAGATCGTCGATTATATTGCTGCACTGATCCACGCCACCCGGAGACATAAAAAGATCCGTCTCGGCGTCAGTCCTCGCGGCTCCATTTCCCTGATGAAGGCGGCGCAGGCGAGTGCATTGCTGAATGATGAAAGCTTTGTCACACCACTGCGGGTTCAGGAACTGGTGGCGCCTGTACTGGCCCATCGCATGTTGTTGAGAAGCAATAACGATAATGATAGGAATCTCCTGCAAGAGATCATCGATGCCACACCGGTTCCCGCCATGCCGGAGATTAAGGGTGACAACCATACAACGGAGACTGTTCTCGAACTCGCGGAGTAATTGGGGATGAAGGAGCAGGCTCTGCTGTCCAACAGGCTGTCGCCTGAAATCACTGCCTGGCTGCAACGTTGGTTCAACCTGCATGTTGTAATCTGGCTGCTCTCCCTGGCCTGTTTTTTTGCCGCCTGGAACCGGGGACTGGCACTGCTGTACGGTCTCTCTTCACTCTGCTTGTCCCTGTTGCTGATCTCGCATTTGCTGCCCAGGCTGCAAATGCGTGGCGTCCAGGTAACGCGCGCCCTGATTGGTGAACTGACCGCGGGCAGCGAAGGCGAGTTGGCCTACCTGGTCACGACAAAGGGTCGACGTTATCACCTTCAGTTGAGCGACGACCTTCCTTTTAGTGAAACCGAACAGAACCTTTTCATTTCCCGCTGCGATACATCGATTCGCAAGCAGGCAACGATCTACTGCGAACGTCGCGGCAAGTTTCAACTGCGACAGCTCACACTCTCCTCCTCCTACCCATTCGGTGTGGTAAGACACAGTCGGCATCTGACAACCGATAGGCTTGATGTCCTGGTGCTGCCCCGGGTATACAACCTGCAGCGCATCCCTCTCCCTGTTATCGCGGATGCCAACAGCGACGGCGATCTGCGGATACCTCAACAGGGTGGCCAGGACGAGTTTGCGGCGGTGCGCGAATACACCCAGGGCGACACGCTTCGCCACATCCACTGGCGTGCCTCGGCCCGACAACAGCAACTGGTCGTCAAAGAGTATGAACGCAGTGACCGGCCGGTACTCCTGGTGACACTGGACAGCAGGCCGGTCTTTAATCAGGGTGAGGGTTCGAGATCCACCTTTGAATATGCGATATCGATCGCCGCATCGATGATTCGTTTTGCCAGCCGCGAGGGTATGCAGAGTATCCTGGTGTTTGAAAACGGCGACTGGCACGACTATGTCGTCCCGGCCTATAGCGCTGACCTCTACGATCTCTATGCCTTACTGGCAACCCTCGAAAGCAACGGCACCCAAAGCTGCAGCGATTTGATCGAGCAGGCCGTTATCAGGTTCCCTCAGGCCAACCTGATTGCCGGATTTCGTCTCCAGGATGACAACCTGCTACCGATGCTCACGCCCTATCTGACCCATATCGATATCGAGATGGATGCAGAGAGTTTTCTGTTTCCCATGCGGAACAGCCCAACCACCGATCACCATCGGGAGGGCAACCGCTTGATCTATCCTGTGAATGCCCTGTCCCCGTTACAGGAGCTTTTCCAGTGAAGCTCGAATCGGTCAAGGTCGTCTATTGGTACAGCCTGGTATCCGCAGTCGCAGCGGGAGCGGTCCTGTTTGCCTACCTGGGTGTAATGCCCGCACTTCTCGGTGCGATTATGACAGTCGCCGTCACCCATTTCATACTGGTGCTGGTGGGCCGTAGCGATGAGCAGTCCAATCCCTATCTGAAGATCTCGGAACAGATCGCCGCCATGGGCATTATTCTCTTCCTGCCCCTGATGATCGTCTATGGCCCCCTCCCGGCGCTTTTGGTCTTCATAGGATTCGCCCATCTTGCACTGCTGTTTCAGACCCATGACTATCGCCGACTCTATATGGGGCTGGCGGTGGGTTTCACTGCGCTGATCGCCGGTGCGGTCGAATCGAAATCGGGCCATTATCTACTTTTTTTTCTCGCCTATTCAGTGACCATCAGCATCACCCTGGGCTATGCCTATATTGAACCGCTGAGTCGCAACCGTTCCCAATGGAATCCGCTCGACCAGTTGCGCGCCGCTTTTCTGCTGATTGGCCTGGCCCTGATTATCTATCTGATCGTGCCCCGGTTTCCGGCGGGTAACCTGGGCGCCATTCCCGGATCCGACCACTTCTATGAAAATTCCGAGTGGGAACAGGAAGCGGAGCAGACAGATGGGAAAAGAGACGGTAATAATCCTGCTGACTCGATGCTCCAGGAATTGGCAGAGAGGTTTGGTACAGAGAGTTCACACAGAAATTCCGACCGTTCATCCGACAGTGATTCCTCATCGTCACCCTTCCGTTATCGCGGTTTCGACTACGAAATGGAGATCGATAATCCCGATGATCAGGGCGACCGCTTCAGCAATGACATCGTGGCGCATGTCCGGGCGGATCGCCCCCTCTACCTGCGTGCGCGTATCTTTGACCGTTTCGATGGCCTGCGCTGGTACAGTTCCGCACAGCGCTTAAGCAAACTTCAACTCTCCCGTGGGGAGATCGAATTACAACCTGCATCGGATAGGACGTCACAAAACGTGACTGAAAACTATGAGGTCTTTATCGAGCGGGACCTGGGTGACTATATCCCGGCGGCCGCAGTACCCGTCAAGGTCAACTTCCCCGCAACAGTCATCGCCCTGGATGCATTCGGTCAGCTCCACTCCCCAGGGGCGTTGCAGAGCGGTACGGCCTATTCCGTTACATCACTGCGTACGGTCCACAAAGGCCGCACTTTCGCCGAAACCGATTACGTTGAACTGCCCAATTTCAGGCAGTTGCCGGAGGACATCGATCCCCGCATTTCCCAGTTGGCCAACCAGGTCGCTGAACCATACGACAGCCAGTTTGCAAAGGCCATAGCCCTGGAACAGCATCTGCGTAAAAACTATGCCTACGACTTCGATTCGATATTCAAATCACAACAACACACCCCTTTAAGTCAGTTCCTGTTTGAAACCAAGAAAGGGCATTGCGAATACTTTGCCAGCGCCCTGGCCATCATGTTGCGCACCCAGGGCATACCCTCACGCCTGGTCACCGGCTTCTCCGCAACGAATCAAAACCCGATGACCGGTTATTACGACATCTATGCCTTGGATGGTCATGCCTGGGTGGAAGCCTATGTTGATAATGTGGGTTGGTTGGAATTGGAACCCACTGCCTACTACGACGGCCCTTCGGTTGAGAATGAAACCCTCTCCGCTGAACAGATCAACGACTATGTGGAGCGTCAGTTAAGGCTGCAGGAAGCGATGGGCGAGACCGATTACACCCTTGAAACGGTGCTGAGTGCAAGCTGGCAGGCAGCCTATCTTCTGGTTACCTGGGTGGGCGCTTACCTGAAACTCTTCTTTATCAATACCTGGCCCTTGCTTAGTGGGTTCGGTGCAATCCTGTTGTGCCTGTGGATAGCATGGCCATACATCCATCCCAGATGGCGGGCATTCCAAATCAAACACAGGCTCAGTGCGGTTCAGGCGGCCACACCTGATGAGGTTATCACCCATCACCTGCAGGCGATTGATGACCTGTTGCACAATGCCGGATATCGCAGGCCTGCGGGATTGACCATAGAGAAAATGCTCGACAGACTGGCCGCACTGGATATCCCTATGCACGCAAAAAATATCTCGCGCGAGTTCAATCATATCCACTATTCGGATAAGCCGGTCAAAGTGACTCTATCTCACTATCGCAGTATTTTTGAAACGCTTTACTCGCTTGGTCATACGGAACTGAAACAGCGTGTTCACAATTTACAATAACCACTACTTAAGAGTACCGTTGATAGGGCCTGTTAACACTAATCCAATTGATCCTAAGTTGAATCCTGCAGTAATTCACAAAATTTCGCTGCAGGGACAGGTCTGGAAAAGAAGTAGCCCTGATAATAGTCACATCCCAGATGCCGCAGTTTGGCCAGCTGCAATGCAGTCTCAACCCCCTCTGCCGTCACATGCATATTCAAATTGCGCGCCATCGCGTGAATGGTCGATACAATCTCCTCACTCTCCTCCTCGTTCTGCATTTTATTGATGAAGCTGCGATCGATCTTCAACTTGTCAATGGGAAAGCGGGTCAAATAGGCCAGGGATGAATAGCCGGTACCGAAATCATCGATTGCCATCGTCACTCCCATTTCACTGAGCTGTCCGATTTTCTTAATCGATTGTTCCGTATCATGCATCAACACGGTCTCGGTGAGTTCAAGTTCCAGCCTCTCACCCGAAATGTTGAATTTACTCAGATTGTCAGCGATTTCTCTGATCAATCCAACATTGCGGAACTGATGGGGCGAGAGGTTCACTGCCACCTTGAAGGGGAGCGTATCCGGCACTAGCCAGGATAGAAGGTCTTCACAAACCTGGCGCAGTATGACTGACGCAATCTGATCGATCTGTCCCGATTCCTCCGCAATCGGAATAAATTTTACGGGCATGATTAGTTCACCACCGTTCCTGTTCCACCTGGCCAATGCCTCCGCACCCACTATTTTTCCATCACTGACACGGACAATGGGTTGATAATAGGGAATGATCTCATTGGATTGCAGCGCGTTGTGCAATTCGGATTCCATGCGCAACCGCAGCCTGGCTTTCTGAGTCAGTTTGGGCGTATAGAACTTAAAGCTGTTTCGTCCGGACTCCTTTGCCAGATACATCGCGGCATCGGCATTCTTGATCAGGTCTGTGGCTGTCTTACCATTTTGCGGATAGATACTGATGCCGACGCTGCCACCCACGGAGAAATCGTGACCCTCAATGTGAACAGGCTCCTTAATCTCGTCCAAAACCGACTGCGCAATATCGGCAATTACCGCCTCCGTCACTACATCCTCGATGAGAATGACAAACTCATCGCCACCGATGCGTGCAATGGTATCCCCTCCGCGCAGCCTCTTTGTAAAACGTTCCGCGAGCAGTCGCAGCAACTTATCCCCGGCAGGATGCCCGAGGCTGTCATTCACGACCTTGAAATTATCCAGATCGAGAAATAGCAGCGCGACCTCACTGCCATTGCGACGCGCCCGTTGCAACGCATGATCTATCCTGGAAAAGAGCAGGATCCGGTTCGGCAGTCCCGTCAGCGGGTCATAGTGCGCCAAGTGTTCGAGTTGCTGCTCCGATTGCTTCAAGGCGGAGATATCCGAGAACACCGCAACATAGTGTGTCGTCACACCGTCGTCATCCTGGATGGCACTGATATTCAGCCACTCCGGATAGACCTCTCCGCTCTTGCGGCGATTCCAGATCTCTCCCTGCCAGTTTCCCGAAGTAGTCAGCTGGTCCCACATCTTGCGATAAAAACTTTCATCATGCCTGCCGGACTTCAGCACACTCGGATTGTGCCCCAGTACCTCGTTTTCCTGATAGCCGGTTATTTCACAGAAGGCGCGATTGACTGCGATTATATGAGGACCGGTGTCGGTTATCGTCACAGCCTCCTGGGTGCTTTCGAACACGGCGGCGGCCTGTTTCAGTTTTTCATCAATGCGTTTTTTCTCTATCAGTCTCCATAGATCGCTTACCAGCATGGTAACTTGCTGCACATCAAGATCGCTGTAAGGCTCTATCTTGTTGCCGACGCCGATCACCAATCTCACTTTGTCGTCATCGATGACCGGTACGGAGAGATGGCGCAGCAGATGAATATGCCCCTCAGGATAACCCTTACGGTTGTCCATAGCTTGATAATCATTGTGAATTTGCGGCTTACGCTTACGTACGCAATCCGCCCAGACGCCGGCCTTACTCAATGGGTAGTGAGAATCAAACGCGGCGTTGCAATGCAACAGTGTCTGTTTCGACCAGGTCACCAGTTCAATCGTCTCCTGGTCATCATTGACGAAATGGAGATAGCCCATACTGCTTTGCGTCAGCTGGGACGCCTGCTCCAAAGCAGTCTGGATAATCTCTTTTTCACTCACGCTCGGCGCCCGTTTGGTAAGTTCGAGCGAGGCCTCGAGTCGTCGCTGAATCAAGGCACTGGCGGCTTCCGCCTGCTTGCGGCGATTGATATCGATATGCACGCCGAGAATGCGGACAACAGTATTCTCGCTATCCGTCACGGCAGAGCCTCTTGCCATCATCCATATATAGGCGCCATTCTTGTGCCTTAGCCGGAACTCCTCCCTCCAGATGGGTTCAGGTGAAGCCAGATATTGTTCAAGATGCTCCATAACCCGCGACTGATCGTCGGGATGCAGTCGATCCTTCCAGGTGTCTAACTGGTTCTCCAATTCATGATCCTGGTATCCCAGCTGCATTTTCCAGCGGGGGGACAGATAGAGTCTGTTGTGCTCAAGATCCCAATCCCAAACCCCATCCAGGCTCGATTCCGTCAAGAGCCTGTAACGCTCCTCGCTGGCCTTCAGGGCAGATTCGGCTTCAACCTCATTGGTCACATCTTCATAAACCGCGGTGACATAGCCACAGGGCAGTCTGTAGACATGATTCAAGCGCCAGCCACGAATGCGCTCGTCGTGATACTCGGTGGGACCGAAGGACTCACTGACGCCACTCTTCATGACCCGCCGCATGACATCCAGTAGGCCGAACTCCTCCACCCCCGGAAACACCTCAGTCAAACAACGACCGAGGAGCTCTTCGCGTTTCACCCTATCCGTTTTTTCTACCGCGGGATTGATGTCAACAAAGATGAAGTCCCTGCCATCCTCGATGGGTTGGTAGACCGCCACACCGAAATCGAGCTGTTGAAACAACTCATGGGGATACTCATCGCACTGATAATGCCGTAGCTCATGAGACTGATCGGCATGCTTGTTTCGAGTCACATTGCTGGTCCTGGCAAGGATTTTATTTCTTATGGTGTAAGAACAGCTGATCTTCCCGCCCTATTTGATAACTATGAGAGCCTGCTCTTTGCACACGCCTGCTCGATGACATCGGCATGATATATCAACAGTGTAAACCATAACTGCAGCATTATTAGGTTAGGACCTGTTAACAGTAATGCCAGGTACCCCTTTGGAATGTGCTGTAATTGAACACACAGCTGAAGTTATACTTGCCCTTACGATTGCCTGAACAACTGTTTTGGCGACAGATAGTATGGGGGAATTCAACATGCATGGTTGTACATTTCGCTCTCTTGGTCTGGTCTTGATCGCTGCGGCAATCGGCGGATGCGAGAAGCCCCCACCACCCGATATCAAGAACGTGATACGCCCGGTAAAGAGTTTTGTCGTTGAGCAGGCAGGCTCTTCCGATGTGCGATCATTTCCGGCACGGATCGATGCCGGTAGAAAGGCGGAACTGGCTTTCAGGGTTGCCGGCAAGGTCACACAACTCTCAGTTAAAGAGGGTGACCGTGTGGAAGCGGGCCAGTTGATCGCTTCCCTCGATATCACCGACTACAGGATCGTCTACAACAACCGCAAGGCGAATTTCGATAAGGCGAAAAAAGACTACGCCCGCGCCAAGGAGCTGGTTACAAAGGGGCACATTTCAAAGATGGACTATGACCGCCTCGAAGCCGATTTCAAAAGTGCGCAATCGGCTTTGGAATCGGCCCAGCAGGAGCTCAATTACACCAAACTGACCGCCCCATTCAACGGAGTTATCGCCAGGCGCCATATCGAAAACTTTGAAGAGGTGCAGGCCAAGCAGGTGGTGCTGGACCTGCAGGATATCACACTACTCGAAGTGAAATTCGATGTCCCGGAAAGTCAGCTTCGCGAACTGCAACCGGACAGGGAGTCACCGCAGGCGAAGCGTAATCAGATCCCTGTCAGTGTCAGCTTTCCCGATCTGCCGGGCAAAAGCTATCCCCTCACCTTTCGTGAAGTCAGCACCAAGGCCGACGCCAAAACCCAGACCTTCCAGGTGACCTATACCATGGCGCGGGCCGACGACGTCACCATACTGCCAGGCATGACCGCCAACGCGACTGTCGACCTGAGCGGATTCCTCAACAAGAGCCAACGGCATCTGGTACCGGCCACTGCGATAGCGGGCGATAGCAACCTCGACCCCAAGGCCTGGGTCATCGACGAGCAGAACATGACCGTCAAATCCCGCAAGGTGACGATCGGCCGCCTGTTGGGAAGCCGCATTGAGGTCCTCGAGGGCCTCAAGGCGGGTGAACGAATCGTCAGTGCCGGCACCCCCTTTCTGCTTGAGGATATGAAAGTCAGGCTCCTGCCCGACCGGGAGCAGGCGGAACCCCGTACACGGCGCCAGAACAGTCAGTGATAACTGATCAGGGCACAAGAACAATAAGGGACATGGGATGAATATCGGCGAATACTCCGTTCGTACACCTGTTATTTCATGGCTGTTGGTCATCATCATGCTTGGCGGTGGGCTGTGGGCATTCGAGCGAATCGGCAAACTGGAAGACCCAGCCTTCACCATCAAGATGGCGAAGATCATCACTTACTATCCCGGGGCTTCTGCCAAACAGGTTCAGGATGAAGTGACCTACCATGTTGAGGATGCCATTCAGCGCATGGAACAGGTCAAGCAGATAAAGATGTCGATCTCCAGGCCTGGGGTTTCCGATATTCAGATTGAATTCAAGGACAAGTACCGAGCAGAGGATTTCCCCAACATATTTGACGAATTGCGGCGCAAGGTCGCAGACATGAAGGGCCGACTGCCGCCAGGGGCCCAGAACCCAATCGTCATCGACGATTTTGGCGATGTCTTCGGTGTCTACCTGGCACTGACGGGAGAAGGCTACAGCTGGCGTGACCTGTGGGATTTTGCTGATGCCTTCAAGCGCCAGCTGGTACTGGTACCCGGCATCCGTAAAATCAGCATCGGCGGTGCACAAAAAGAAGTTGTCTACGTGGACGTCTCGCGTGCACAAATGGGTGAACTGGGGATTTCACCGAGCCAGATATCGCAGATCCTCGAATCACAAAATGTGGTCGTCACCGCAGGCAATGCCAGTGTCGGTAACGAGTATCTGCGTATCGAACCAACCGGTGAATTCGATTCGGTGAAGGCGATCGGGGATGTAATGATCGGATCCGAGGACAAGAAGCTGGTCTATCTCAAGGATATTGCCGAAATAACCCGGGCCTACGAAGAGATCCCCAGCCAGATGTACTACGTCAACGGCAAGCCGGCATTGACCCTGGGCATCTCCATGCAGGCGGGCGAGAATGTGGTTGCGGTGGGAGAGAGACTGCGCCAACGCGTGATGGAACTCATACCCACCATGCCTATCGGAATACAGCTGGTCGAGATCTACAACCAACCCGCTGAGGTGGATAAGTCGGTGGGCGGCTTTCTTGTCAGTGTCGGCCAGGCAGTTGCCATCGTGATCCTTGTACTGCTGCTGTTTATGGGATTGCGCGTGGGCCTGATCATCGGCTCTGTGCTGCTGATTACAGTGGCCGGCACACTCTTCATCATGTATCTGGATGGGATAGAACTGCAGCGCATCTCACTGGGCGCGCTGGTGATAGCCCTTGGCATGCTGGTGGACAACGCCATCGTGGTGGCCGAGGGGATGCTGGTCCGTATCCAGGCCGGCATGCAGGCGACGGATGCGGCGCGGGAGACCGTCGGTAAGACCATCTGGGCCCTGCTCGGAGGAACCATCATCGGCATCCTTGCCTTCTCAGCCATCGGCCTGTCGCCGGACAGTACGGGTGAGTTCGCGAATTCCCTGTTCTGGGTGATACTCTACTCACTGCTGCTCTCCTGGGTTACCGCCATCACCACCACGCCCCTGCTCTGCGCACTCCTGCTTAAACCGGGACAACCCGGCGGCGAGCATGCAACAGATCCCTACAGCGGCCCGATCTTCACAATCTTCAGGGGGATTGTAGACCGGGCCATCCGTTTGCGTTGGATCACTGTCGGCATGGTGATTGCACTCTTTTTCCTCGCTGTATTCGGTTTCGGCAGCGTCAAGCAGGCCTTTTTTCCAGAATCCAACACCCCGCTCTTTTTTGTAGATATCTGGGAAATCGAAGGGACGGATATCAGAAAGACCAGGGAGGACACGCTCCGTGTGGAAGCGTTCATCCGTGAGCAGGAAGGGGTGGTACAGACAACCGCGGCAATCGGTGGCCCCCATCAACGCTACACCCTGGTCTATGATCCACGGGAGATATCGCCGGCCTACGCCCAGATAATCGTCAAAACAGATACCCTGGAGCAGATTCCTGAAATCTGGAAAAAAGTCGAACGCTATATGCGGGAACAGCTCCCCTGGACCGATCCGATCATCAAATCGATGCGTATCGGACCCGGCAGGGACAGCAAGATCGAAGTGCGCTTCCATGGCCCAGATCCGGCAGTATTGCGTGGACTGTCACAGCAGGCTCAGGGCATCATGCACGACGACCCCAGATCGAAGGATGTACGGGATGACTGGCGGCAGCCGGTCAAGCTGATACGCCCGATCTTCAACGAACAGGTGGGCAGGCAGTTAGGCATAACCCGGGAACACCTGGCCACTGCCCTGCAGTATGCCTATGACGGCACCCCCGTCGGTCGCTACCGCGACGGCATACGCATCCTGCCCATATTGATGCGCGCGCCGGAAGCGGAACGTGAGGATCCCGGCAACCTGCAGGACATCACCATCTGGAGCCCGGCCCTGAACCAGTCGGTTGCCGCCGCTCAGGTGGTCAGCGGTTACGAAACCCTTTTCGAAAACACGATCCTACGCTCCCGTGACCGCATCCAGACCATCACCGCCTCATGCAATTCGATAGAGGAGTTGGCCACACCCCTGTTCAATCAATTGAAACCGCAGATCGAGGCAATGCAACTGCCGCCGGGCTACAGCCTGTCATGGGGTGGTGAATACGAGGATTCGAGCAAGGCCCAGGGTGGGCTGATGCGTGCACTGCCGATAGGATTTCTGCTGATGATACTGGTCACCATCCTGTTGTTCGGCAAGGTGCGGCAACCCCTGTTGATCTGGCTTACGGTGCCCTTGGCGGTGGTCGGCATTACCGCCGGGCTGCTGTTGTTCAATGGCGCCTTCGACTTCATGTCCCTGCTTGGGGCGCTCTCATTGATCGGCCTGCTGATCAAGAACGCCATTGTCCTGATCGACGAAATCGATCAGCAGAACTCACAGGGGAAAGCACACTACAGTGCGATTCTCGATTCAACCGTCAGCCGCCTGCGGCCGGTCGTGCTTGCCGCTGCCACCACCATACTGGGACTGATTCCCCTGTTACAGGATGTCTTCTTCGTCAACATGTCGCTGACCATCATGGTGGGACTGGGATTCGCCACTCTGCTGACACTGCTGTTCGTGCCAACCCTGTATGCGATTCTTTTCGGTATCAAGCCATCGTCGGGATAAGGCGGGTTGGCTATAGCTCACAAGCGGTGCATAAATCGATGTGGACGCGGCAAGTAGTGGTTTTCATGATTCAGTGAGAGCAGTACATGGCGTGTTCTGCCGACAATCTCTTGTCTCGGCACAAACCCGATCACCCTCGAATCCGCACTGTTGTCCCGGTTGTCGCCCAACACCAGATAGTGACCGTCAGGCACCTTGACAGGTGGAAAACCGGACAGCCCGCTCGCTTGATCCAGCCACCTTACCCAGTGCTCAACACCATCAAGATTCTCGATTCTGTCCTGCCAGGGCGCAGCTGTTTCAGCATCACTGTAACCAATCTGCTGACCATTGATCCAGAGACGGTTGTCATGCATGGCAATCCAATCACCGGGCAAGCCTATTACACGTTTGACCATACGCTTATCGGCAGCCTCCGAATCGAAAATGACGATCTCCCCTCTCGCAGGATCAGTGTGTTTGAGCAATGAAATATGGGTAAAAGGCAGACGCAGATCGTAGGCCATTTTGTTGACCAGGATACGGTCCCCCTCGAGTATGGTAGGTTTCATGGATCCGCTCGGGACCACATTCCAATCTGCAATAACGCTTCTAAACGCCAGCAGCAAAACAACAAAGATAATGAAAGACCTGTTCCCTTTCCAGAGAGAGACGAGACGTTGCCTCATGAATAACTCCTTTTGACTATCCCACTTCTACGACCGCAACGCATTGCCTTGAGTTCATACCGGCCTTATCGCAACCCGCGCTTCCCCTACAATGCCAGGGTTAATAAGTTGTGCAATATTCACAATAATATTATTCATAATCTCATATAAAATATAGTTATCGCTTATGGAAAATCGGCTGCATGAAAAGAGCCCGAAGATAAGCACAGGAAGGTGTACCGGGGAGAACGGCCATCGCTAACATCTTCATCTCTTACCGGCGCGAAGACAGTGCGGATGTTACCGGCAGGATACACGACCGCCTTGTCGAGCATTTTGGAGAATCGGCAGTCTTTATGGATGTCGACGATATCCCCCTGGGCGTCGATTTCACCCGGTACATTGACGAAAAGGTCGGCCAGTGCGAAGTCTTGCTGGCCGTCATCGGACGCGATTGGCTCAATGCCACCGATGAAGAAGGCGACAGACGCCTAGAGCAATCCGGTGATTATGTTCGAATTGAACTCGAGTCCGCACTGAAACGGAAAATACCCGTCGTTCCCCTGCTTGTTCGGCGTGCCTCGATGCCAGAGGCGGATGAGTTACCCGAGAGCATCCGCGATTTCGCCAAAAGAAACGGCATGCAGGTCAGGGCCGATCCGGATTTTCGTACCGACTGCGATCGTTTGATCGAGGGCCTGGAAAGGGACAGAACAGGAAAAAGGCCAATCATCTCAACTCGCAATAAGAGAGTAGCGAAAAAACCGAGAGGCAAGCACAAGGCACTCATAATCGGCGTTCTTGGGATTGCAGTCGTCAGCACACTCATCGGTCTCTTCACATGGTACGCAAGCCGCCCGGGCCCGGCGCCAAATATTGTTGAATTTCAAGCCGACCCAAACAGGGTCGAACAGGGATCGACTACAACATTGAGGTGGATGACGAAGAATACCAAGAGGGTGAGTATTCAGCCCAATATTGGCACTGTTGCCGTCTCCGGTTCCAAGGTTATCAGGCCGAGGGAAAACACAACATACACCCTGGTCGCAACAGGCTTGGATAATAGGCATGCAAAGCAAAGGCTTTCCATTCAAGTCAATTCTCAACCTGTGGCCACTATTCCGCTATCGAGACTCTCAGTAGCGGAAAACACAATCGAGTTGGGAAAGTCCACAACCCTCAGCTGGCGAACCAGAGACGCAACTGATATTGAAATCAAGCCAGGTATCGGTTCTGTTGAAGCAAACGGATCCATCGAAATTTCGCCCAGGCGTAATACAACCTACACCCTCACAGCAAAAAGTCCCGCGGGAACAGCTACATCAAATATCCTGGTCAGGGTCGAAAGAACAGTACCCCGCACCATCATCACTCGGCCAGCGATAAGATAGCGTCGGTAGCCGGGTGATAGCAGGTTGTATGAACAAACTGCAAATCCCCGCGAACGGTTTTAGTCCGCAAATGAACGCCAATTAACGCAAATATGACGTTTTAAACAGCCTGTACAGGAACCATGGACAGCATCCGCAGCCTGTAAAGCCTGTCAAATAAAAAGCCGTTGGATAAGGGTCTTGTTGTGCCCAGCTGTAGCACACACAATCAAGGAAGCACTGAATTCATCAAAAAATAACTTATGTGGATTCTCCGAAGAATTTGTTGGTAGATTTCACTGATCCTGTCATTCCGGCGCAGGCCGGAATCCAGATGCTCCGGTCGATTGTCGAGCGTCTCTCTTTCAGCAAAGAATACTGCTCGTCAAATCAGCTCCGGATTCAAATCCCGCCAACGTGGGTTCAGCGCTTCAATCATCTCTAACTTCCACGCCCGCTTCCGATGCTTGATGGCTTTTCCCCGCACAATAGCGGATGCCATCGTCTCATGCATCTCATACCACCTCCCCGGCATTCTCCCTGGATTCCGGACCGCGCCGGAATGACGTGATCATAGGATATTAGCTTGTCTGTTACTTAGGCAGCGTCATGTAATCAGAACTGACTGATAAAAAAATTACTGCTGATTCCAATATTATGCCAGTCTTTCAGAATGTTAGTGACATTTATCATTTAAAGCCACCCACAAGTTTTTCTGAAGATCCTCTTATATTTGCGTTCATTTGCGGACTCTTCTTCTCTCCAAGAACTATATTTGTAAGTAGGAAAGGAGGAGATCGGCATGTCTATCATACGACTTGTCAGTGGGGCTACGTTAATTACCCTTGCCAGCTTCTGGGCATGGTCCATGGGCGCTGCCGACACTTACAGTGCGGCCAGGGAGCAGATGATAAGGCTGATCGAGCAGGATGTGCGGGAAACCAGTATCTATCTGGAAAAATCAGCGCTTGATGAGCGGATCCTGAAATCGCTGGGCGAGGTGCCGCGCCACCAGTTCGTACCTGCCGACGTCCGCAGCCGTGCCTACGATAACCGTCCGCTCCCCATCGGTTACGGCCAGACGATCTCTCAACCCTATATCGTGGCTATCATGACCGACCTGATTGCTCCCAGGGCAGAACATAAGGCGCTCGAAATCGGTACCGGCTCCGGTTACCAGGCTGCAGTGCTTTCTCGCCTGGTCGAAAAGGTCTACACCATGGAGATCGTGGAGCCCCTGGGTAAACAGGCAACAGAGCGGCTGAAGCGCCTCGGCTTTGACAACATAGAGGTCTCCATCGCCGACGGTTACTATGGGTGGAAAGAGCATGCCCCTTTCGACATCATCATCGTCACCGCTGCCGCCAGCCACATTCCCCCTCCTCTGATCGAGCAGTTGAAGCCGGGGGGCAAGATGATCATTCCGGTAGGCAGCCGTTTCATGACCCAGCAGCTGTTGCTGGTGGATAAAAACGCGGAAAAAGAGATTACGGTACGTCAGATTTTACCCGTTAGGTTTGTTCCGCTTACGGGAGAGCATTAAATAATTTTGAATTATATATGTGCGCTGCGCGCGCATCTTGTTTTAGATAAAAAAGCGGGCGAAGCCCGCACATTAATTCAACATTCAAAATTGCTATGATTCGTCCACCCTACCTATCGATCGCCATTCTCTCAGCATCGGCGCTGGGATATGAGATTCTGCTGATGCGGCTCTTCTCGATCATTCAATGGCACCACTTCGCCTACATGATCATCGCACTGGCACTGCTGGGTTACGGCATCAGCGGCAGCCTGCTCTCGACCATTCAACCCACAATCGCCCGCCACTACCGATGGTTCTTCCCGCTCTCCCTGCTGCTATTCGCCCTTAGCGCCCTGGGAGCATTCCTGATAGCACAGTCGCTCAGTTTCAACAGCGAGGAACTGTTCTGGGATTTTCGCCAGGCCCTCAACCTGGTGATCATCTGCCTGCTGCTTGCACTGCCGTTCATTTTCACCGCCAGTGCAATCTGCATGACCTTCATGGTCTACAGCGAGAGACAGGTCTCCGCCATCTATGCCATTGATCTGCTGGGGGCAGGCATAGGCGCATTGGGCATAGTGCTCATCATGTTCCTGCTGAAGCCGGAACAGATACTCGTCACAATCACCCTTGCCGGCCTGGCCGCCACAGCCATTGCGATATGGGAACTCAATCTCCCCTCCAAAGCCCGGCTCTCTCTTCCGCTCATACTCACCATGGTGCTGCTGCTTATTGCCGCACCCCGGATCACGCTCAACATCTCCCCCTACAAGGGCCTGATGCAGACACTGCAGATCAAAGGCACGCGCATTGTGGATCGATACTCCAGTCCCCTGGGCCACCTCACCCTTGTCGCAAGCGATGAGATGCCGCTGCGCCACGCACCGGGTCTGAGCCTGCTCAATCCGCGGGAACCGCCGCAACAGCTGGGACTCTTTACCGACGCGGACAACATGTCCGCCATCACCCGCTTCAGCGGCGACCTCGAATCCCTAGGCTACCTCGACCGAACAACCTCGGCTCTCCCCTACCATCTGCGGAAACCGGATGAATTGCTGGTGATCGGCAGTGGCACCGGCTCCGACCTGCTGCTGGCGCGCCACCACCAGGTGGAATCGGTGGATGCCCTGGAACTCAACCCGCAGCTGGTTGAGCTGCTAAGGCACGACTATCAAGGGTTCGCCGGTGAGATCTACGACAATCCCTACACCAGGCTGCATATCGCCGAGGCGCGGGATTTCCTCGGCCAAAGCGATAAAAAGTACGACCTGATCCAGCTCGCCTTGGTTGATGCGGCCAGTGCCTCGTCGTCAGGCCTCTATGCCCTGAACGAAAGTTATCTCTATACCCGGGAGGCGCTGGCCCTCTACCTTTCACACCTGGCCTCGGATGGCTATCTCGCCATCACCCGTTGGATCAAAATCCCTCCTAGGGACACCCTCAAACTCTTCCTCACCGCACATCAGGCGATGGAGTCCCTGGGGCTGGATGAACCGGATAAACGCCTGCTGCTGATTCGAAACTGGCAGACCGCAACGCTGCTGGTAAAGAACGGGGCCTTTACTTCAGAGGAACTGGACCGTGCTGGGGTCTTTTGTCAGGCCAGGCTCTTCGATCAAGCCTACAGCCATCGCCTCAGCGAGGATCAGGCGAATCGTTACAACCGCCTGCGCGAACCCTATTTCTATCGGGCAAGCAAACAGATCGTCTCGGGTGATAAGGATCAACTCCTGGCGAGTTATAAATTCGATCTCCAGCCCGCTTCAGACGACCGACCCTATTTCCACCACTTCTTCAAGTGGGAGAGCTTTTTCGAGGCATTGAAGCTAAGACACCAAGGTGGTATGCCGCTGATCGAGTGGGGCTACATCATCCTTATCCTTACCCTGGTGATCACCGCACTGCTGAGCGCCCTGCTGATACTGCTGCCCTTGAGCATCATCTCGCGCAGCAGAGGAACTGCGGACGATGGGATCAGCCGCTGGCGTGTCTTCTACTACTTTTTCGGCATCGGTTTGGCATTCCTCTTTATCGAGATCGCTTTCATTCAGAAATTCATACGTTTTCTGCACCATCCCATCTATGCCATCTCGATCTCCCTCGCAGGATTCCTGCTGTTTGCAGGCTTAGGCAGTTATGTCAGCGAACGCCTGGCGCAAAACCGTTCACACTATCGTATAGCAACCCTGTCGGTCCTGGTCATCGCATTCGTAAGCATCGGCTATCTGTTTCTGTTGGAGCCGTTGTTCGAACTGCTGGGTCATCTCACCATGGTGTACAAGTTCGTGATCTCCACACTGCTTATTGCACCTTTGGCGTTCTTCATGGGGATGCCTTTTCCGTTGGCCATCTCCTCACTGAAACAGCAATCCTCCAATCTCATCCCCTGGGCATGGGGTATCAACGGTTATGCCTCGGTGATCAGTGCAGGATCAGCGACGCTGATCGCCATTGATCTTGGGTTTACTGCGGTTATCCTTGTCGCAACCCTGCTCTATCTTTCGATATTGGTGGCTTTTCCAACTTTAGCCGATGAAACCAAAATCCATAATTGACTATCGACTACTTTCTCCCTGATATGAAATTACAAGTAATTCTATTTTTCTCTCTCATCCATCTTGTTAGTACTGCTGAAGCAGAGGACAGAGAAAAAACAGTATGTGGATCTATACAAGAACCCTTTCTTTTTTGGCTTTGGAGTTCCGCTGCACCGGGACCTGATAAAAACAGAGCATTGGTATCTCCACTGATTGAGCAAACACAATATACTACCTCTGATAACAAAATTCTTAGAGGATATAAATACAACTCACACTATAGAGAAAATAAAAGAATCCCACCGAAAGGATACGTTCTGATGGCACTGGGAAACGCCATGATCGCAGATCAGATTATCACGTCTCTGAAATATCTGGCATCAAATGGATACGACGTATACATATTCGACTATAGAGGTTATGGCAACTCAGAAGGAAAAAGAAGAATAAACGCAATCATAGAAGACTATAAAGAAATAATAACTTTTCTAAATTCCAAATACGACAAACGCCTCCTTTACGGCATCTCTCTCGGCGGTGCTGTCATTATGAACGCAATCGGTTCAGGTGCAGAGTATGACTCCGCAATCATTGATTCAAGTCCGAGCAAATTTTCAGGTTATGGCTGTCCTGAAACTATTGATCCAGTAAATAATCTTCCGCATGATGCCAGTAAGATCTTTGTAATAACCGGAAAAAAGGATCAAATACTGGATTCTGATATGACTTCACTATTGAGAATCGAAGCTCAACAACGAGGGGCCAGAGTATTGGATGGAGACGATTTTTCTCATCCTTATATGGATCGAGACCCGGTAGCACATTCAGCAAGAACGAAGTTAGTACTCGACTTTTTCACCAAAGCACCAGACAGATTCGAGTGAATGAATTATGCTTAGCTTCAACCTGCAATAAAGGAGAATGGACATGCCAGAGCAGAGTTGTGAAAACTGTAAAATAAGAAAGAAATATGACGATAATCCAAAATCCATAGCGGGCAGGCTTTGGCGTTGGCATATTAATTTTTGCCCGGGATGGAAAAAATACTACTTTTCGGTTTCAGATAAGGAAAGGGCTGAACTGGAGAGTAAGTACAATTTCACTAAATATAAGGAAGTTCACTAAGGCCTGTTAAAACCAATCCGGTGGGCTTGTTGGGCCTGAAGGGCTGGGGTACCGGTTTTACCGCATCCCTTCTCTTAGGTGTAATGGTTGATACCGTAAAAGGGATACCTATTGAATCACCTTAATTTACCCGAGCACATGACAATGGAAGCGAAGCGTCGTTATGAGTGATGAACTCTACGAAAGGTGGTTAAAGGAGTACCGGACCCGCAGGGAAGGTTTACGGCAAGCAGTGATGAAAGCTGGTCAGCAGATGCTTAAAATCGACGCGTCGACGGGGCTGGAAGGGAACTGGTGCACCGCAGAGGCACGTCGTTATGCCCAGACGCTCCGCGCGGAGTTCGAGCATCCGTTTTGCCTCGTCCTCTGGTCCCGACAGTTTGACGAGAAGTTTTTTCTGAAGATCACTGAAGACCAGGAAGTCGATCTGGAAAAAGCACTCGCGCTTCTCACCTGGAAGGCGGAGAATTTCATGCCCAGAATCGGCAGGTTGACCGCCCGGCTGGATCAGGCCGGATACTACACCATGCTGCTCTGGCCCGGGTGCCGCCCTGATCCACCGCCAGAACCTCTGTGTATCGAAGTGCCCGAACATGAGATGCCGCCCGATGGCGTGTCTCCGGCTCGGGAGATGAACATGTGGTTCTACGTCTTCACCGCCGTGATCGACCTTGCCCAGGCCATCATCGTCGAGACAAATTACAGTCAGGTGCTGTTCGAGGAGTTGAGTACCCTCCGCAAGCGCGGACTCGGTGGACGAATCCTGTTCTTTGACATCAACGACGAATTGTACCGCGACCAGGATGACCGCCGCTGGTCCCTGGTGTCCGTCGGGGAAGCTGTCGAACTCGCCGCTGCACAGCCGATACGTGAGAAAGATTAAATGAACAATATTACCGTATCCTCGAAAGTGTTATACTTGAACGATACTTGGAAAAATCCAGAAAAAGGCGTTTAGATGATTGTTATCCACTATTTACAGGCCAGCATTAAGGGTTAGTCGCGCATTCGAAACAGTTCCTGACACGAACTCCCACGCTCAGCTCCCCTCTCATTGCCCGGCCTGTATGCCGGGATTCATAAGAATCCCAATAGTTTCAGCATGCCAACATCGGCACGTGCTGTTTCGTCATGCATTATTTTGGGATAACAACAATGCAAATTCACAACCTTACTGAGTTGGGCTGGAGTCATCATTTTCAGTCTCAGCTCGATCTGGAATCACTTGAATCACAGCTTCCATTTCGTGTTGTTACCGTACAACGCAACCTCATAGAGTGTGTTGGTTTGGATCGCGAGAATCAACAAAAGAACCTCCAATTATCCACCTATTATTGGCGAGACGAACCGCCTGAAGGACACCCTGCAATTGGGGACTGGTTGCTGGTCGACCTGAACTTTCAACCGCTTCAGATACTTGAGCGTAAATCGCTTATCAAGCGTAGAAGCGCGGGAAGGGAGTCATCAGTTCAACTCATAGCATCAAATATAGATACCGTATTCATCGTCACCTCATGCAACGATGAATTCAGCATCAACAGGATAGAGCGCTATTTAGCAATCGCTGCCGAGTCCAATATCCACTGTGTAGTGGTGTTGACAAAAATCGATTTGTGTTCAGATACTGCACCCTATTTCGGGGCCATATCGCATGACCACCCGAACCTGCAAGTCGAGATGGTGAATGCCACAGACACCCCGAGTCTCAGTGTATTGAAAAAATGGATTGAGGCTGGACAGACAGTTGCATTGCTCGGTTCATCTGGCGTTGGCAAATCAACCATCATCAATAGTCTGAAAGGGAATCAAGACCAGACTACAGCTGCTGTTCGCGAAAGCGACAGTAAAGGACGTCATACCACGACATCCAGAAGTCTGCATTGCTTACCTGGAGGCGGGCTACTACTCGACAACCCGGGTATGAGGGAATTACAGATGATCGATACTGAAGAAGGCATTAAAACCGCTTTTTCAGATATCGATATTATGGCGAAAAAGTGCCGATTCAAGAATTGCCGCCATACGACAGAACCCGGTTGCGCCGTTGTCGAACAGATTAAAGCAGGCAGGCTTGAGCAACGTCGTCTCGATAACTACCATAAATTACTGTCAGAACAGACACGCAACAACGAGTCTCTTGCAGAACGGCGTTACAATGACAGGGCACTGGGTCGTTTTTATAAGAACGCGCTAAAAAGCTCTAGGAGATTTAAATCAAGAGAATGAGTGCTTAGCTAACAAATACCTGCACAGGAAATCTAAAAAAGCGCCGCTTCGGTGTAATTCCACCAGCACACGGGGTGACTTACACATAGTTAGTCTCCATCCAATGCTCCCGCGTGGGAATCAAGGAATCTATCTAACGCATCTGTTCGTACCTAAGGTAATCAGTGGTTCAGGGAGTGAATCGTCGTTAATAGTCTACTTGTCATGCATCCTCCACTGAACCAGCCGGGCCAGGCTGTAGTATCGATGGCGCGGAAATTGCGTAAACAGTTTCGTCAGCTATAGGCAGAAGTCGTTATCAGTCACTATAACAACAGGGCCGCATTAATGCATGTAATCTAAGCACGATGATCTCGGAATCAATCGCTTCCCTTGAGGATAAACGATGGATGGATGTCCCTGTTCTCCCCTCCACTCCATGAAGATATTTCAGAGTTTTGTTAATTGTTGCTAGATGCGCCCTTAAGGAACGGTCTGAATGAAAAATATAAATATATCAAACCCACTGCAGTCATTATGTAAACACGTATCATTGATGCACCATGATATTCAGCCTTAATCCAGTATCCATATGCGTATATAATAGATGCCACTATACCCATAACAGCAAGTATTAAATAAACTTTTGTTACACTCCTTGTATCATAGTGTTTAAAATCTATTAAACTTATCGCTATACCACTCACTATAAATAACATTCCCCCAATATTATGCATAAATGAAAGTGTATTTGAAAACCAAACAACACCGACTAGTATAATGATTGTATGAATAAAAAGCAGAATTCTGAACATAAGATCAAACGTATTTATGGACTGCATGGACATCCCTCTTTTTTTCTTAGCTTCATCATATGCACTATCACCAATACCAAATGTTGCCATTCCATATATGAAATTTTTTTGTCATTAGATCAATATCACATATTTCTTTGCAGGTATAGCTAGCACATCTCTTTGCGCAATTTGCATAACAGTCATCATGCTCTCTACACGCAGCTGGAGTAAGATCTGGAATCCACGTTGCAGCATCAGTACCTTCTGCGCCACAGAGCGGCCCAAAAGGACCTCTTTTAGAAAAAGGCAGATAAGGTATAAACCCTGAAGGATCGCTCCATAATAATGGATTCATCTTTGCATATGCATATATGTTCATTCCACCTAATAGTCCAATAGGATCTGACTGCAAGTACCTCCCCGTACCCGGATCATAATCCCTAAAGTAGTTGTAGATCGTAGTGAATTGGTGAGGGGTTCATGGGCTTGCAGACAAATCCGAGGTACGATGCTGTTAGACACCGGAAAAGCGCCCAGCGCGGCTCCCGTTAATAAGCGGCCTGTCCACAATTGTTTCGAGCAGAGATATTTATTTGTTAATTATAAACTTAAACGCTTTGTAAGTAATATAAGCGGAGAGCACTGCACCACCCAAGGTAACTAACACATGCACTTGCTGATCAGATAAGGATGCCGGAAAAAGGTGCAAGAACAACATCAACAAAAAAGATACAGGCATACATAATAATACACCCGTATAGTAAAGCACCTGAATAAACCCATTGTCTATATATCCAGACTTCCACTCATAGCCCGAAATAGTATAGAAAAAATATAAAGAAAGAATGAATGCTGTTACAACAAGCAATAATACAATGAGTGTAATTATTTTTTTAATGCTCATGGAGAAACGCCCAACCCGTGACCTGAACCAACTGACGGATTAAGCGAATTATACATCGCATCATTTGGAAACGGAGACGGAATTGACCACGGTGTAACCCCGCATTCATTCAAGCAATTATGTGTAAATATATAGCAGCTATATGTGGGTAGAAAATACCATTCCTTATTTCTTCTAACATCATCACGGCATTTTTGCATACATTGATCCTGTGATTGCGTGCTCGGATAATCAATACATTCTGACACAAAATAGTGATCATCTGGAAGTATGTTACCGGGACTAAGAACTGGGTTCGTCGATGGATAGAGACCATATGTATAGCCCCCATCCCATGGCAAGCCGAAACCGACATGCCCCAACCCATTCGCTCCTTCTGGATATAAACAGACTTTTACAAGACCAAAAGGATCGACAAAGCTCAAAGGATTTCCTCCAACATACGCATAGGTATTCAGCCCACCCGCTAGGCCAATCGGGTCACTCTGGATGTACCGCCCGGTGCTGGGATCGTAGTCTCGATAGTAGTTGTAATAGTTCCCTGTTTCTTCATCGAAGTACTGACCCGGAAACCCCAATAGCATCTCAATTTGTGCTGTGGTGACTGCTCGTTCCCCAAATGGTTTCCGTACAGCATCCCACACCAAGTTCTGATCACTATCCGTGGCTTTTACCACTGCACCCAGATGATCGGTATGAAGATAAACTACGCCCTGCTCTATCGGATTACCACTTAACAGGACCGAGGAAGTTGGGCCTCTGCGTCTGAGCGCCATGGTGTCCCAGCCATTGGTGGTGACATCCTGGGCAAATAGGTGGCCTTCGATTTGCAGGATATCGAGGGTCTCGGTGGTATGGCCAAGTTCGCTGTTACGGGAGGCCTCTTCCTGAATTTTTAATTCCTGATCACCTTGGGCTGTCCAGGTGTGGTTGAGTGACAGTTGGCTCAGCTGGTAATTGAAGCTGGCGCCAAAGAGGTCTGCTGTGCCCCCTTGGTTGGGGCTGTAAATGGCGAGATAACCGATGGTCTCTGTGCTATGGCCATCGTTGAGGCTCTCCTGTTCCTGCATAAAGGCCTGGAAGCCTGTGGTGCTGACGTTTCTAGCCCGTACGCTGGTAGTTTCTACGTCGTTTTGGCTCTGTTGGGTGAGAAACAGGTAGGGTGTGCCTTCAAAGATTTCATTGAAGCTGATACTGTGCCATTGCCGGGTACCTGAGAGGGTGAAGTGACCCACTTCCCAGATACTGCCGTCGGCTTGGGGATAGCGCCCCGGAGGTAAGGCGAGCAGAGATATATCTTCCGGGTAATGGCCGCCGTCGAGGTAGTCCCACTCTTTAACCTGGACGCTGGCTTGTGTTGCGGTAATGTTGTTGAGGGCCGCTACGGCTCCCTGGCCGCCGTTGTAGGTGAGTGGACTGGCGATGATCACCGGGGTGGTGGTGTGTTGCCCTAAATCGACAGTTTGTGCAGTATGGTTGAGGTTGATACTCTGCAACAAGGTGACGGGAGCGCTCTGTTGCTTGCGGATGAGGGCGATGGGTTGCCCGTCGAGGTAGATATATTCGCGGATCGGTTGACCGGCTTGATTGTATTCACCCAGCAATTGGCCTGCCTGACCATATCGAAAATGCGTGGTGATTCCATCCACGGTTTTACGTACACGTTCTCCCTTGCCATTGTATCCATAACTCGCCTCTGTTTCTTGATCGTTGAACGCTGTCATACGATTCGTGTCGTCATAGTGATAGTGACCACGCCTATATTGAATCGCATTGCCTGCTTCATCATAGATGGGTAGCATCGTGGTGGTACTTATGACTGTACGTCCTGTCATTGTTATTGTACTTAGACGGTTGCCGATAGCATCATAACGATAACCAGTCGTGTAACTGGAACCCTCTGTAGCTCTTGTCAATCTGTTTAGTGAATCGTAACTGAACTGCTGTTCCCTGTCGTTGTCAAGCAGATCTTGCCAAGTCTCTATGTTGCCAACTAGGTCATGTCCATAGCGGTTCTCTAACAATCCAGGAATCAGTTGCTCTGTCATACGGTAATCTTGATCATAACTTCGATTTAGGATCAGGCCGTTGCCATACTGTAAGGACTGTATCGACCCGAAGGGAAGATAATGTAAATGAGTCACTAGGGATTGGGTGGTGCCGTCTGATTTTTGTAATGTTATACCATCGAGCTTGCCATAACTGTAACTAAACAGCAGCGTATTGCCAGATGGATAGGTTTGGCTATGCAGGTTGCCTAGGGCATCGTAAGCATAGGTAAACGTTGTGATAATACCATCCCTACTGGTACGGGTTTTCCGAATCATCTCCCCAAAGGTATTGTATATGAAGTCTGTTTCGCCCTCGCCATCACTCATACCAGTGAGTTGTCCGATACCATTGCTGCCCTGATCATAGGTGAAGTTCACATCCTTACTACTATCCCGATAGTGAATTGCGGTGAGGCGGTACAATTCGTCATAGGTATAGGAGGTTTCAATCCCTCTGGCATCATGCTTGCTGAGACGATTGCCTACCTCGTCATAGGTATAACGGGCGGTGCCAGTATCAGGGCTAGATAATAGAATCAGATTGCCAAGACCGTCATACTCATAGTGAGTGGTTCGTCCGAGAGGATCAGTAACACTGTTGAGTCTGTCCTCAACATCATAGTTGTATTGGGTAATACCATTGAGTGCATCGGTTGTCTGAATTAGACGATCAAGCGCGTCGTAACTATGGATCGTAGCATTACGACTGGGATCAAAAGTTTGACTCAGATTGCCATTGGCATCATAGCTGTATTCGGTATTGTTCTGTTGACTATCGAGTTGTTGGCGTAGTCGACTCAATTGATCATAAATCCACTGTTGGGTGCGCATCAATGTACCATGTGGATCTCTGATCTGTGCAGTCAATCGATTACCCATGGCATCCAGTGTATAGTCGACGCGATTTCCTAACTGATCTTCAATAGCGATAAGGTGATGAGCGACGTCATAGAAGTAGGTGGTTCTAATCCCAGCGGGTTCGGTTGTCTGGACAAGGTTGCCAACCGCGTCATAGTCATAGTCTGTCGTGCGTATAGAAGCGTCATTACTGAGTCTTTGTTGTATGAGACGCCCCCGGTTATCGTAGCTCAGGCTGGTGACTAGGCCGTTTGGATCTTCTATGACCATGGGGCGGCCTGATGGATCATGCCGAGTAATACGAGTTGTATGCCCTAAGGCATTGCCGATCGCAATGAGGTTGCCGAGCGAGTCATAGTGATAGTGTATGATATCGCCATTGCCTGGTAATGGGCCATCGATAGCGGCCAGTAAACCCGCTCCACTTTCACCATGAGGGGCATAGGAGTAGGTATAGGTTGATGATATGTTTGTTGCACTATCGGATATGGTTCTGGTGAGCAATCGACCAGTGCTGTCATAGGTAAAGGTACTGGAAGAGTCTTGCTTATTTATCTGCGTCGGCAGATTGAACTCTGAATGCCACTCGGTTGTGGTAGTTCGTTCCTCCTGCTCTGCGACTGCTTCAATGCGAGTCTGTACGAGTCCTCTATTGTTATAGCTGAGACGGGTTTGATTACCTACCCAATCGATGTATCCAGTCAATCTTCCGTTTTCATCATATGTCCTCTCTCGCATATCGCTATTTTTACAGGTCTTACATGGATCTCCTTGGATGGTTTGCACTTTCCTCACACCATGTAAAGTAACAAAATGATATGTACGTTCGGCACCGAGCATGTCGCTGACTGTTGTGCTACCGTCACTATTGTAGGTAAGCTCTACTTTATCCGTCTCACCTGCATGCTCAGAGCTTATTACTCTGCCATTGCTGTCATATGCCCAAGTGGCGTAGCGAGTACCATTTTCGTCGGTGATGCCAGTGAGATTGTGAGGATAATTGGCATCTTCATAGTGGTATGTTACAGCACGCCCATCCGGGTAGGTGACGGATGCTAAATTACCAACCTCGTCATAATCGTAATGCAGTTCACCATCAGGGGTGATAACCGAGATGATCTGGTTGCTCGTATTATAAGTGATGTTGAGTTCTCGGCCGAATGGCCCGGTAACGCGTGCCAGTCTTTCTTCTGCGTCATAGGTAAAGTTGGCAGTCTGGCCTTGAAGGCTCATGGTATTTAGTAGTCGACCGGATGTATCATAATTTTCGATTTCACCACTGCGATGAATAAGCCTAAATCCGGTACCACCCGCTTCAAGTCTCAGCAACGTATCGGGATCGCCGATCCAGTCACCATCTCGATTTATCCAAGTCTCACTACGACCATTTGCCTGCTCGATTGACACCCTATTCTGCGTTGTTTCATCGAATACAAGCCTCCTGGTAATAGTGCTGGTCCAACCAAATCCAAACACGCCGTCTTTGGGGCTAAGGCTGTTATAGTGCCGTACAATTTCCAGCTGTCCATTATAGGATCGATAGTCTATTTCTTTTTGATATTTATTACCTGATGCTGGACTACACGGATTGCCTTCACCGTCACAACTCTCTCCTTTTTGTTTTTCTTCTTGTGGTTCATCAACCGGGTCTTCTTCAGGTGGAAATATACATGGCGGCCTATCGCCAGGGTAGGCAAACTGGTTAGGATATTCTCCTAAAATGCAAAAACACTCTTCAACTGATTTCTCTTCCGGACAAGTCGTTTCACAGAATTCGTCGATATATGCCATGCCGCTATTGGCAGTGCAAATGGGACCACTAAGGCCATCACGTGCTGTAGCTGCAATTACTTTACATCCAGTTAATATATCTATAGGGCGTGCGCCTGCTTCCAGCGGTCTTGCTCCAGTCTCAATATATCTGTCATAACATACTCGTGGTATGGCCCCATTGACTGATTGAGCGATTAGCAAAAGAAGTGTGAAAACTAGAAGGCAATGGACACATGTTGACCGTCTCATATTGTCCTTGGCGAAAGAAAACGGTATTGATAGTTTGCAGTACGTCCCTGTAATCATCTTGTTATCACCTAACTAGGATAATTGAACGCTACTGACGGATCCAAAACGATCTATCGGGCGTCAGTTCTATATTGTGGAAGTACTGGGGGAGATGGCATAGACAGAATAGAGAGAGCGAATCTAACTTACGCTATCAAGGACACAACCTGACACCCAGTCTTCCATGACAATGGGTTTTTTAAAAAATAGAGTAATTCTATATTATTAACCTAAGCTTCCTTGCTGATTGTAGCGGTAATGCTATAACACGATGGCATATATCATCAAGTTAAGATTATAAGTCTGTTTAATTGTTCTTGCTGAGGTTTGGAAACTTTCTTCTATGTGGTCATCAGGCGCATAGCACCAAGATTCGGCGTTAGATGATACCCCAACTTTCGGCAAGCTACCTTGAGTATGTAACTCATACCGACCAGCCCCGAGAAACGGCTTTCGAATCGCCGGGTCATATTGAGCCAATACTTGTTATCGATCTGTAATCGTTAAAGAACGGTCATCGCAACGACATGCAAACATAACCCGGAATGCCACACCAATGAACAGCTGCAATAGCTGAAGAGTGGCCATGAGTCTGCTCTATTTGTAACCACAATTGCACCAATGGCGTGGAAATTGCTGATCTTTGGCAGTCAATATCAAACACCAGCCACACTTCAATAACAGGGATATATCCATGGCATGCAACCTAAGCAAGTTCATCACTGAGTCCGTCGCTTCCCTAGACAGCAGCACCAACATACAAACCGCGGCAGCCTATATGGCGGAACACGGACTCGGTTCACTTGTGGTTACCGAAAATGGTGAGGTTATCGGACTTTTCACCGAGCGTGACCTGTTGACGCGCGTTGTTGGTGCGGGCAAGGATCCGGATGCACTAAATTTGGGCGAAGTCTGTACCCGCAACCTGATCTCCGTCTCCTCCGACAGTTCCTGCGCCTATGCCATCAAGCTGATGCGTCGCAATCGCTGCCGCCGTCTTCTGGTCTACCGCCATGACAATCTCCAGGGTTTGGTCAATATGTCGGAAGTCGCCCACGCCCTGGCTGATCACAACTCTTCCAAGAACATCCTTGTCAACCTGGTGGGGGGTATCACACTGGTTGTCGTGCTGGTGGTGATCGGCATGTTGATTTCCCATATCCCGGACATGATGCAGCTCGCTGACCGCACCCTGAAGTAAGGCCCATCTCTCGACTGAATGCCCAATTGCTTCCGCTCTTTGAGAGTGAGATCATTAGGCTGTTGCCCTGCCCGGAATAGACTGGTTTTCCCCGCTGGGTCGATGCGTTACTGAAATAATTGCTTGCCCAGGTTTCAGTATCACAATACCTCGGTTCTATAGATTGCGTGCCCGGCATCGTGTCTACTGACCCGATCACCATGGTACGCACTCACTATGCTTGACAACCACCCCCATTGGCGCAAATTGCTGATCCTGCCCCCCATCGCACTGGGTATCCTGATACTGATGGTGATGGCCGGCAACAGACAACCACCACTGAAGGTGGAGCGTGGCGAACCCACCAAACTGGTACGCACCGTGGAGGCCCGCCAGCTCGAACTGGTTCCGGTGGCGGAAGGGTATGGCACCGTACAGCCCGCACGGGTCTGGAACGCGGTGGCGCAGGTGGCAGGCCGCATCGTTGATATTCATCCACGACTCAGAGACGGCGAAATCATCAGTGGGGGCAGTCTGCTGGTGCAGATCGATCCCGCCGATTATCAGCTCAACCTGGCCCAGGCCGAGGCGGAACTGGCCGAATTGGAGGTGGAGGCATCGAATGCCAAGGCCTCGCTGTCGATCGAAGAGCGTAGTCTGGGCATTGCGCAACGGGAGTTTCAACGGGTCAGCAAACTGGCAAAAAAAGGTACCGCATCCCAGAGCGCCGTGGATGATACCGAACGCAACCTGCTCGCCAGTCGGAATGCGGTACAGAATGTCAAAAACACCCTGGCGTTGATACCCACCAAGCGCAAGGTCCTGGCGGCCAAGCGGACCCAGGCCGAGCGGGATCTGCAGAATACCCGCCTGCTCGCACCATTCAACCTGCGGGTTGCCAACATGAGTATCGAGGTCGACCAATATGTCGGCAAGGGGGAGACCCTGCTTGCCGGGGATGCGGTGGATCGGGTCGAGATCATCGCGCGATTTCCGATGGCATCCCTGCGTCGACTCTTTATCGGTCGCGAGCGGCGGGACATCACCACCGATATCCTGGAGGGTAATCTGGCGGACTTCGTCGCACTGAAGCCACGGGTCAGGCTCGATCTGGGTACGACAATCGCCGAGTGGGAGGCTGAGTTCGTACGATTCAGTGACAACGTGGATCCGGAGACCCGCACCATGGGTGTTGTGGTCGCCGTCGACAGACCCTTTGAGAAGATCGAACCGGGTATCCGCCCGCCCCTCTCGAAGGGGATGTTCGTGCAGGTTATGTTGCAGGGAAAACCGCAACCCGAACGTATCGTGATACCCCGTTCCGCAATCAGGGATGGCGTCGTCTACCTGGCCGATGAGGAGAATCGCCTGCGCCGTCAGCCGGTGGATCTGCTGTTCAGTCAGGGAGAGATCAGCATCGTCGCATCCGGCGTAACCGCCGGCCAGAAGATCATCGTTTCCGACCTGGTGCCTGCCGTCAGTGGTATGCGGCTCGACACAAAGACGGACACAGAGATCGAAGAGGCGCTCTCTGCCGCCGCGAAGGGTGAACAATGATCGACTGGTTCGCCCGGCATCCCACTGCCGCCAACCTGCTGATGGCATCGATCATGATTCTCGGCCTGACCGCCCTGCCCGGTCTGCAGCGGGAAACCCTGCCGGAGATCCAGAACGACAAAGTCGAGGTCCGGGTCGTCTACAAAGGGGCAACCGCGGATGAGGTGGAGGATGCCATCTGCCGCCGCCTTGAGGATGCCCTGGAGGGGATCAGCAGCCTGGATGAGATGACCTGTGAATCACGCGAGGGCCTGGGCGTGGCCACCGCGGTGATGCTGGAAGGGGCGCAGATGACCCGCTTCCTCGATGATGTGAATGCGGAGATCGATGCCATCGATGACTTCCCTGCCGAGACCGAGCTGCCGGTGATCGAGGAGTTGGGTCGAACCGACGCGGTGATCTCCATAGCGGTAACCGGTCCGGACGACCCGGTGGCCTTGAAGGCCTATGCGGAACACCTCAAGTCCAAACTGCTGACACAAGAGAAGATCGCCGAGGTCACTATCAACGGCTTTTCGGATCACCATATACGAATTGAAATTCCTGCCTGGCGACTTCGGCAATATGGCCTGTCTGCGCAGGATGTGGCCAACGCCATCGGCCGGCACAGCATCAGCACCCCAGCCGGACGCCTGGAAGGAGACAGGGAAGAGATCCTGCTGCGCTTCGACGATCAACGCAAGCAGGTGGACGATTTCTACGACCTGGTGGTGATCTCCGGCAGCAGCGGTGCCACTATCCGGCTCGGCGATATCGCGCGCATCACCGATCGCTTCGATCGTGACGAGGAGAAGATCAGCTTCAATGGCCAGCGTGCGGCCATTCTCAATATTGCCAAGACCCGTTCACAGGACATTCTAAACGTCCTCGCCAGGGTGGAGACGTTCGTGGCGAGGGAAAACCTGACCGCCCCGGAAGGTCTCCAACTTACGCTGACCCAGGACCGTGCCTCGGTGGTTCAGGATCGGCTCGATATGCTGGTGCGCAACGGTGCCCAGGGTCTTGTGGCGGTGTTTTTCGTACTCTGGCTGTTCTTCAGCTTGCGTTACAGTTTCTGGGTAACCATGGGTCTGCCGGTCTCCTTTCTCGGCGCCCTCTTCATCCTGCCGGTCATCGGCGTCACCATCAATATGATCTCCATGGTAGGACTGCTGATCGGCATTGGTCTGTTGATGGATGATGCGATCGTCATCGCTGAGAATATCGCCTCGCGTATGGCCAAGGGTGATAAACCGCTGCAAGCCGCAATCACCGGTGTGCGCCAGGTATTGCCCGGCATCGCCTCCTCGTTTGCCACCACACTGCTGGTGTTCGGCTCCCTTGCCTTCATCACCGGGGATATCGGTCAAATCCTGCGCATCATGCCGATGGTCTTGATCATGGTCATCAGCGTCAGTCTGCTGGAGGCCTTCCTGATTCTGCCGCACCATTTAAGCCACTCCCTGGCGCACATGAATCGCAAGCGGGTCTCCCGCTTCAGGGAACGGTTTGAAACCGGCTTTGACCACCTTCGAGAAGCTTACTTCGGTCCCTTGCTGGACCGCGCCATCGAGTATCGCTATTTAACCCTCGGTATCGTGCTGATGCTGCTTATCCTCGCCGTGGCCATGCCGGTGGGCGGAAAACTGAAGTTCGTCGGATTCCCCGATCTTGACGGCGATGTCATCGAGGCCCGGGTCCTGTTGCCCCAGGGGACACCCCTGGCACACACTGAATCCATCGTGCACGAGATAAGTACTGCACTGCAGCGCACCAACCAGGCCTTCCTGCAACAGCAGCCGGAGCAGCAGCCGCTGGTGGAGAACATCACTGTCATCTATGGTCAGAACCCGGATGCCTATGAAACCGGCCCCCATGTCGCCCGCGTGGTTGCCGACCTGCTCAGCGCCGAGATCAGAAATGCAAAACTGGATGACGTGATCAACCGCTGGCGCCAGGAGACGGGCGCGCTCACCGACGTGATTTCGGTCAAATTCACCGAACCCACCTTCGGCCCGGGCGGGCGCCCCATCGACCTGCGCCTGATGGGGTATGACCTGGCGCGTCTGAAACAGGCTTCCAACGAGCTGCAGGACTGGCTCAACGCCCACCAGGGGGTGAATGATCTGAGTGATGATCTGCGTCCCGGAAAACGGGAATACCGGCTCCATTTAAAGCCGGGAGCGGGTGTTTTGGGACTCAATGCGCAACAGGTTGCGGAACAGGTCCGGGCCTCCTATCAGGGTATCAAGATCGACGAGTTTCCCGTCGGCCCCGAGACCTACGAAGTCAATCTCAGGCTGATCGCGGATGATCGTACAGACGCGGAAGATCTCTACAATCTCAGCATCACCGGCCCCGGCGGCTCCCTCATCCCCCTCTCCGTGGTTGCCGATATCGAGGAGGTCAGAGGCTGGGCCCGTATCAACCGGGTCAACCGGCAACGGACCGTCACCCTGCAGGGCGACGTGGACCGCAGCAAGGCCAATGCGCAGGAGCTGTTGGCATTGGCCAAGCGCAGCTTCATTCCCGAACTCCTGGAGCGCTACCCCGATATCCAGTTCGATATCCAGGGAGAGAGCAAGGAGTCGGCGAAGACAGGCCAGTCTATCGTGCGCAATGTCCTGCTCGGCCTGGTCGGTGTCTATATGTTGCTGGCACTGCAATTCAAGGGCTATCTCGCTCCCATCACAGTGATGATAGTGATCCCGTCGGCCCTGATTGGCGTGATTTTCGGTCACATGGCCCTGGGGCTCGATCTGACCATGCCCAGTATCGTCGGTATGGCCTCCCTGTTTGGCGTGGTCGTCAATGATTCGATCCTGCTGGTGGTCTTTATCCGTGACCACCGCGCCGCGGGGATACCCGTGGCCGTGGCCGCCAAACAGGCAGGTCGGGCACGGTTCAGACCAATCCTGCTAACCTCGATCAGTACCATCGCAGGATTGACCCCCCTGTTGCTGGAAAAGAGTCTGCAGGCACAGATCCTGATCCCGCTCGCCGCCAGTATCGCTTTCGGCCTGACGGCAGCCACCCTGGTTGCGCTGTTTCTGGTCCCCGCCGTCTACTGTATTCTGGATGATTTTAATCTGCTCGGTGAACTACACAATGAAAGTGATGAGGAGATCTCCGGAAAGAACGAGGAGTTGACGGGCGCCTAGTACCCGGATGGGCACAGGTTTCAAATTCCGTATCAGCGTATCGAGTTGCGCTCAGTCAATCTCATGCTGCCTGGCGTAGCTTAGCCACGTCAGCAATTTTTCCCGTAGCACCTCTTTGGTATAAGGCTTGCTCAAATAGTCATCCATACCGGCCGCGAGACAACGTTCCCGGTCACCCTCCAGGGCGTTTGCGGTCAAGGCTATGATCGGCAATCTTCTCTTGTCATGCCGTTTTTCCCGATCGCGCCATATGCGGGTTGCCTCGTAACCATCCATCTCGGGCATCTGGCAATCCATCAGCACTAGATCGTAGTGGGATTCAGCAAGCATTTTAAGGGCAATAGCGCCATCTTTAGCCAACGCGCCAACCACATCCAACTCCTCAAGCATGGCTTCGCACAACTCCTGATTTATCGGATTATCCTCCACCAGGAGTATCCGCACTCCATCCGGCATGTCGTCGAGTGCAATACCTCTATCACTGTCGACCAGGCGTCGCTCGGCCTCACTCTGCCGGCCATTGTCCGCCATACATGCCGTATCACGCGGTTCATCGGCCGTTGGCAAGCGCAAACGAAAGCCAACCGTTGTCCCTGCTCCCGGTTGGCTTTTCATCTCCAAAGACGAGCCCATTAATTCAACGATGCGTTGTGAGATGATAAGACCAAGCCCGGTACCGCCATACTTTCGTGTCGTGGAACTATCGGCTTGAGTGAATGCGCGAAACAGTCTCTCCATGGCTTCAGGGGCTATCCCGATGCCGCTGTCCTTCACTGAAAAACGGTGCGACTCATCCTCATAGGTCATATGGATCTCCACGCCGCCGTGTTCAGTAAACTTAATGGCATTGCCCACCAAATTGGTTAAAACCTGCCTTAGCCTGACCGGATCACCATATACGAATCGAGGCGCTTCGGGCGAGACGTTGCAACTCAAGCCAATGGACAGACGTTCCGCCTGCACAGAAAAAAGATCAACGATCTCATCCAGTAACTGGTGCAGATCGACAACTTCCGACTCGAGGCCTAACTGACCGGCATCGATTTTTGAGAAATCCAGTATGTCGTTGATCAAAATCAGCAGTGATCTTGCAGAACTGCGCGCTGTTTTGAGGTATCGTCGCCTCTTCTCATCCAAACCGCTGTCTGATACCAATTCAAGCATACCCAGGATACCATTCATGGGGGTACGTATCTCATGGCTCATATTCGCGAGAAACTCCGATTTAGCCCGTGCCGCGGACTCTGCTTCATCCCTTGCCCGTTCCAATTCCTGCGACCTGACTTCCGCCAAATGAGTGTTAAGCAAAGCTCTCCAATACTCACGATGCCAGTAATTCAGTTGCGCCAGCATATAGGCGAGAAATGCCAATGAAGCAAATACCAGGGCATAGCCCTGCATATTCATGAGCGATGCATTCGCCATACTTATAGGCAACAGCATCGCAACCAACGAGATCCTTCCCACACCCCGGCGCACGCAAAAACTGGCCATGACGCCGGTCGCTATCCCCGCGGTGAAGAAAAGGGTCAGATATGCCGGCCAATCCGTCTCATAGATCATCACCAGGACAGCAACGAAACAGCCCCAAACAACAGCATTGACCACCACGCTGCCGGCCAAAATCTTGAAAGGCACGGCTTCTGAACCGTCATTCCCACGTGTAACCAGATTACCGGAAACAAGCCGGGTCACGCCTGTAAGCAATAAAAGGCCGGTGAACAACCAAAACAACACAGTATGCTCGGAGGCAAGGTCGGTCGTATATCCAACCACAAGGATAGCGATGATGTAGACGACACCCCCCGGCATCGATCGCCTTGCCATCTCCCGATTCGCATGACACTCCATCTGCCGCATGCGTGCCTCGCCGATTTCGTCAATCCTAGGGCGTGAAAGATATGGCAACTCGTTAGAGAGGACGGACATGTATTTGACTCAGAATCCCAATCGGCACCGGATGACTGTCACTGTTCAATGAACCCGGAATCAGACCGGCATGATGCAGCGTACATGCTATGTCATCGGCAGTTTCCTGAATTCATTAACTAAAAAAGGAATCTCCGGCTAATTTTATTGCCGCGAATGATTGAAAATGGGAGAAACAAGAAACTGAAATACCTGTATCGGTGATGGGTGTTGATTCAAACTGCTGCAGATAGGCTTTTATGGGTATATATTTAGGGGTAGGAAGGAAATAAAGTTCAACAATCGATTCAGCTCACTGAATCTCAGGAGGTAGTAACAGATGCGTTTCAGTGAATATCGGATTCACTGTGAAATGTGTAATCTGCTCTCCTCTAAGAACGGAGATAGTGGATTTACTATTCAAGTCCCCATCGATGCTTCAACGCAAAAAGAGCATCTTATAGCGACAATATTCTGCCAAATCACCGATCAATCACACCAATTGACTCTGCGCACTCTCAATGACTCATCCGGGCAGGTGGTTACCCTTTCCAAGCGTGAAAAAAACAAACTTGCATCGGTTCTGAAGAGAGTGGAGGAAGACTGTTTATGCGGCAATGCAAAAATATGCCCACAACGCATTGTTAAGCTTGTCGCCGAATTGCACGGCACAACAAAAGTGTAATTCCACTTTCAATTTCAATGGATATCCATTAGTATTAGCATGTTTTAATATAGACCGGCAAGCGGTCTTGGGTGGGGCCTGAATCGATGATCCAGGTAAAAAAATCATAGCTTACTAAGAAGTTCGATCATACGTCCGTAGACACGTTAAAACGAGGTCTCGGCGGCGTCCAAGCAGCTGCATTGCCGCAATCCAATTCGTCGCAGATAAGTCGTTAAGAGCAACCGGTAAGCACCTAACTCCATTAGGTGAAAACGATCATGTGGGAGCATATACAGAGTCTGATGGCAGGCTGGAAAGGGGCATTCATCCCGTTTCTGAGCTGGATCGGAGAGATTAAGGACAAAGAGACGGTTAGAGCCGATATTGTCGCAGGTATTACCGTCGCCCTGGTGCTGGTGCCTCAATCGATGGCCTACGCCCAACTTGCCGGTCTTCCGGTCTACTACGGTCTCTACGCCTCGTTTCTCCCGCCCATGGTCGCCGCCTTTTTCGGCTCGTCGCGGCAATTGGCCACCGGCCCGGTAGCCGTGGTGTCGCTGATGACGGCGGCGGCCCTTGAACCCCTTGCCACCTCTCCCGACACCTATCTGGCCTATGCAGTGCTGTTGGCCTTCATGGTCGGTATATTTCAGATGTTTCTCGGCCTGTTCAAGCTCGGCGTACTGGTGGACTTCCTCTCTCACCCGGTTGTTGTCGGCTTTACAAACGCCGGCGCCCTGATTATCGCAACCTCCCAACTGGGCAAGGTGTTTGGCGTCTCCGTGGAACGAGAGGCCCATCACTACGAGACTGTATGGAACACCATCTTGGCGGCCATGGAGAATACCCACGGCTCAACCTTGGGGATGGCGATTCTGGCATTTGCCATTATGTGGGGCATCCGCCGCTACGCCCCCAACTTTCCCGGTGTCCTGATCGCGGTTGTCGTTACCACTCTGATAGCCTGGCTCGCCGGATTCAATGAAGCCGGCGGTAGAGTGGTTGGCGACATACCCAAAGGCCTGCCTGCATTGTCGCTGCCGGTTTTTGACGTTAAGACAGTCTGGCAACTGATTCCCGCGGCTATCACCATCTCTCTGATCGGCTTTATGGAGGCTATCTCGATTGCCAAGGCGATGGCCGCACGTACACGCCAGCGCCTGAACGCCAATCAGGAGCTCATCGGACAAGGGCTCTCCAATGTGGTGGCCAGCGTGTTCTCCGGTTATCCGGTTTCAGGCTCGTTTTCCCGTTCCGCAGTGAATATCAATGCCGGCGCCATCACCGGGTTCTCCTCGATCGTCACCGGCCTGGTGGTGATGATCACCTTGATCTTCCTGACTCCGCTGCTCTATCACCTGCCGCAGGCCACCCTGGCAGCCGTGATCATCATGGCGGTCATCAATCTGATCAAGATCGATCCGATCATCCACGCCTGGAAGGCGCAGCCCCATGACGCGATCGTTGCAGTCATCACCTTTGTCCTGACCCTGATATTCGCACCCCATCTCGACAAGGGCATCATCATCGGCGTACTCCTCTCGCTCGGGCTGTTCCTATGGCGCACCATGCGGCCCCGCTTCGCCCAGCTCTCCCGATACAAAGACGGCACCATGCGCGATATCCGGGTACGTCATCTGCCGACCAGCCCGGTGATCTCCGTAGTACGTTTCGACGGCTCACTCTATTTCGCCAGCGCGGGCTATTTCGAAACCAAGATGCTTGGTGTGGTTGCCGCCAATCCGGAGTTGAAATACATCATTCTGGATGGTGAAGCCATCAATCAGATCGACGCCACCGGAGAGGAAGTCCTGCACCACTTGTGGGAACGGCTTCAGGCACAGGGAATCCACCTCGTCATCGCGCGCATGAAGAAACAGTTCATGGACACGATTCGACGTACAGGGTTGAAGGATAAGATGGGTGACGACACCTTCTACTCTCGCATCGGTCTGGCACTGAACTATGTTTGGAACCAGTTGGGTGACTCCTACGACAGAGAGAATTGCCCTCTGCGTTCTCCAATCGGCGCCGGCAAGGAGTGACATCATGACGCAGTTTCAAGATACCCTGACGCGCTAACACGTCAGGTATCTATAGTCACATGCCCGATCTGAGTTATCTGCTCCTGACACCGTTCGTCGGAGCGCTCGCCATCACTTTCCTGCCCCGAGATGCTCGTTGGGCCATTCGCGCAACCGCCCTGTTTGCGTCGGCGGTAACGTTCGCACTCTCTTGGGCCTATATCGGCGACTTCGATTACAACCAGGCGGGCTTGCAGTTTTTTCATCAGACAGAGTGGAACACCCGCCTCGGCACCTCGTTCGCCCTGGGTCTGGACGGCTTCTCCTATCCCATGGTGCTGCTGGCTACCCTATTGAGCCTGGTGGCGCTTCTCGCCTCTACAGCCATTAGCGAGAGAATCAAGGGCTACTATATTCTGGTGCTCTTGCTGGAGTCGGCGATGCTCGGTGTCTTCATGGCACAGGACTGGTCGCTGTTTTACGTATTTTGGGAATTGACCCTGATCCCGCTGTTCTTCCTCATCGACCGCTGGGGGGGTAAAAACCGCCACGGAGCGGCACTGAATTTCGTCCTCTACACCATGGGCGGTTCGGTATTCATGCTGATAAGCCTGCTTGTGTTGTTCGATTCCGTACCGGGCCACAGCTTCTCCATGTCAGCAATGGCTGAGAGCGGGCGTACCCTGCCTCAGCACACCCAGATATTGATTTTTCTCGGTTTCCTGGTCGGTTTCGGGGTAAAGATGCCAATCTTCCCCCTCCACGGCTGGCTCCCACTGGCCCATGTCGAGGCACCGAGCCCAATCTCTATACTACTATCTGGCATCTTGTTGAAAATGGGTTCATACGGACTGATTCGCGCTGCGGGTATGCTGCCGGATGCGGTGCTCGCACTCCAGGATATTCTTGCCGCACTCGCCTTTATCAGCCTTATCTACGGTGGTTTATTGGCCTGGAGGCACAGTGATCTGAAAGCGATGATCGCCTACTCATCCGTGAGCCATATGGGGGTCGTTCTACTCGGGATTGCAGCACTCAACCTGGCCGGTCTGCACGGTGCCTTGATGCAGATGGTCGCCCACGGTCTGGTGGCGGGTTCGCTGTTCCTCTTGATCGGCTTGCTCTACGAACGGACCCGCACGCGTGAAGTGACCGACTACAGCTCTCTTGTGAGGGTGATGCCAAGGTTTGCATTTTTCACCACCCTTGCCTTTATTGCCGCTGTCTCACTCCCCGGTACGGCTGGATTCATTGCAGAGCTCAACGCCTTGATTGGCGGATTCGCCCGCTGGGGATGGGTCGCCGCCCTATTGACCATCGGTGTGCTTCTCAGCGCCGCCTATGCAGTGCGCACCATCAGTCAGCTATTTACCGGACCGGTTCGCCCCGGCATGCAGAATGTGGAGGATCTACGTCCCTCCGAGCTGCTGGCGGCTGGTACCTTGGCGGCCGGCACCCTGCTGCTTGGATTCATGCCCGGTCCAGTGCTCAACCTGGTGAATGCCTCCGCTGTGCAACTTTCAAGCCTGTTCTCATTGTAGGGGTGCCTATATGAATGAGGGCCACAACAAGCACAGCGATATCCGGGAGCAGATCAGAGAGGCGATCGATCACCTGCAGCACATACTTCCCAGTCAGGCACCGATTCGGGATTTCGTTCACCACAATACCCTGCATGGCTTTCAGCACCTGCCCTTCCAAGAAGCCCTTGCCACCGCCCGCCGCATAACCGGCGCCCGTGGTTTCCTGCCGCTGGAAAAGTATCGTGACTACTATTGCCAGGGTCGGATATCCCTCGAAGACCTGATCAGTTGTGTCGAGCAAGAGAGAGATCTGGAACCGGAAACACGCTTGGCCGATACGGCCCGCGGATCACTCAGTCGGGGCGACATCATCGTTGCAGTGATGAGCATGCCCTATCAGCCTGTATCCGGCTGCCAACTCAACTGGCAGATAGAGGAGAATCGTGTCCTTGAACGTCTCCGGTCCGATCTTCCCAAAACATGCCGAAATCGTCTGCTGAGCAATGCCCAAGAGAGCGGATTGACAACGGAATCGGCTGCGGTGAGCGACCTGTGGGATGCCTGCCTCCAGGTTCTCCACCTGGAGCATGAATCCACTCACCCGGAGGAGCTGCTCGATTTGGCCCCGGAGCAGGCCGAAACACTGCTGCATGACATGCTCGATGTGGCAAATAGCGGGGGGGACAGCCCCAATACAACCACCCAACTGATGCAGCAGACGGCCACAGATCGCTTCGACATGCTGCTCGAACGTTTGGGCCGTGACATGACTATGAGGGATCTTTTATTGGCCACAACCGGTCATGACCTGCTGGATGATTTACGTCCGCAGTTGATCAGAGACCTCTCGAGTTTTCTCGATCAGGGAGTGGCGAGCTGGCGCCCCCTCTCCCCATCCAAAGGTTTTTATCACTACTGGTGCGAACGGGTGGAACTGGACCTCGACTGGCATTTGCGAAACATCGAGGGATGGCAGCAACATCTTGAATTGCTTCAAAGTGATCCGCTGGAAACCATTATCAGCGAGCTGCATCGACTGGGATTGGCGAGGGACCATTGGACGGGTTACCTGGAGCGATTGGCATTGGAGCTGCCCGGTTGGTCCGGGATGGTACTCTGGCGGCACTTTCACCCAGGTTATGAATCACTCTCCGCCCGTATCGATATGCTCGATTATCTGGCAGTACGGCTGGTCCTGGAGAGAATCTACGCCCACAATCTCTGCGCACGCCTGTTCAATATCGAATCCAGTATCGATATGTTGCGTTGGTATTTTCACCATCAGGCCGATGAATTCACTGTCCGTGAAGCGCTCTTCAACAGCCGATTACCGGAATATCTGGCCAGCCGTGCCCAGCGTGCTGTCCATGCGCCAGCTGACACGGATGGGGATGAGAACGCGGCACGCTGGCAACACCTTGCCCAGTTGATCTGGACCTGGCGTCAAAGCAGCGGCAGTTACGAGAACAACACTCAACCGACACTTTGCCAGGGTGCCTGGCCCCTGTTCCAGCTGATGCAGCAACTCGGCTGGTGCGGTGACGAAGTACGCTGCCTCACATACGAACATATCGAGGCAATATTCGATACGGTTGATGCACTCGATGAAGACCGTATGGGTTTCATCTGGCTCCGTGCCTACGAAAAACAGTATCGGGACCAGATCCTCAACGCACTGGCAAAAAACCGTGGACGGGGTGCCTGGCCGGAGCGGGAAGAGAGGCCTGCCGCTCAAGTGATCTTCTGCATGGATGACCGTGAAGAGGGAACTCGCCGGCATCTTGAGGAGCTCTATCCGGAGGTGGAGACCCTGGGTACAGCGGCACACTTCAGCGTGCCGCATAACTGGCGGGGCCTGGATGACAGCTGTGCCGGACCCCAGGCACCGGTCATCCCCACGCCTGTGATCCCGGTTCATGAGGTCAGAGAGACGCCGGCAGTGCAAAACCTGGAGGCCGGCAGATTGCATCAACGTCGCCATCAGCTGCTGAAAAAAGGCCAACAACTGCTATTGCAAAACACACGCCGCGGAGCACTGCTGCCCGGATTGTTGACGGCAATTGCAGCCCCCGCAACCCTGGCTGTTTTGATCGGCAAGATTCTGGCGCCCAGACCCTTTGGGCGGTTGCTGAGCTATCTTCGACAGGGCATTGAAAAACCGGTAACAACCCGTATTGAGTACAGCGCCCCGAACGACAGCCCGGAGGCGACCATTGAATCACCCCGTCCGGGCTTCACTGATACTGAACAGGCGGATCGGGTACAGGCCATGTTGAAGAGCATGGGACTGCTCAATGGTTTCGCCCCATTGGTCACCATTATCGGCCATGGTTCACGTAACCAGAATAATCCACATACCTCGGCATACAATTGCGGCGCTTGTTCCGGACGCTTCAGCGGCCCGAATGCACGCCTCGTCGCCGGGATGGCCAACCGACCCGAGGTAAGAGCGATTCTGGCCGAACGCGGGATTGTCATCCCGCAGGACACCTGGTTCATCGGTGCCGAACACGATACCTGCGGTGAGATCATCGATTGGTACGACCTCGACCAAATCCCCGACGCGCTGCAGCCGTCACAACAGAAACTGGCAAAGGCCTGCGAACAGGCCTGCTATCTGCATGCCCAGGAACGATGCAGACGTCTTGCCTCCGCACCCAGGCAGCCGAATCCCCAGCAGGCCTTTAACCATGTCCTCGGCCGTTCCCTCGACTTTTCCCAGGTCAGGCCTGAACTTGGTCATGCCACCAACGCCTGTGCATTCATCGGCCGGCGATCCATCAGTCGGGGGGCGTTTTTCGACCGGCGCGCCTTCCTCATCTCCTACGACGCATCACATGATCCAACCGGTGAGGTGCTGGAACGACACCTGCTGATCAACGGTGCGGTAGGTGCCGGAATCAATCTCGAATATTACTTCTCAACAGTGGATAACGAGCACTATGGCTGCGGTTCCAAGGTCACGCACAACGTGACCGGCTTCCTTGGGATAATGGAAGGCGCCAGCTCCGATCTGCGCACCGGACTGCCGCGACAAATGATCGAGATACATGAAGCGATGCGCCTCCTGGCGGTGGTTGAAGCCAGTACCAAAATACTGACAGAGATCTACCAGCGTCAACCACCTTTACAGGAGCTGGTGGGGAATGGCTGGGTAGTGCTGGTGGCGATGGATCCCGACAATGGTGAATTCCACTTGTTCGATCCCGAATCGGGTTGGGTTGCATGGCAACCCGATGAAAAGGCGATCACAGCTGTGCCTCGCTCGGCTGACTGGTATACAGGATCAACAGGACCATTGCGGCCCGCATTGATCAAGACCCCTGAGGAGGTGGCTGTAGATGCTTAAGCAATACGCATGGCTCATCCCTCTCCTTCCTTGGCTGGCCTCCGGATGGATCGGTATCGGCTACATCCTGAACTTCAATCGCGGTGAGTCTGGCGAAAGGCAGACCTCACTGGTTGCCCTGGGCGCCGGCACCGGCTCCTTGCTGTTGTCGCTGGCCCTGGCACTTGAAGCAGTGGTCCACGGAGCGCCAGGACAGCTGGTTTTAGGTACCTGGTTCGATACCGGCGAGATTCACCTGCCGATCAGTTTAAGCCTGGATACGACCGGTCTTTCACTATTGACAGTGGTGACACTGATCATATTCCTGACGTTGAAGTTTTCCGTCAACTACATGCATCGCGAATCTGGATACCAGCGCATCTTCATGCTGTTCTGCCTGTTTGCCGGCGGCATGGAGCTCATCGTTTTGGCAGGGAATGCCCTGCTCGCCTTCGTAGGCTGGGAGATCGTTGGCGTTACTTCCTATCTACTCATCGGATATGCGATCGATCGACAGACAGCGACCAAGAACGCGGTTCGGGTTTTTGTAACCAACCGTGTCGGTGACACCGGTTTCATCATCGGTATCGCTCTCTCAATCTTCTGGCTCGGGGGGGTAGAATGGTCACAGATCAATAGTGAGGCTGAAAACATCGAGACCCTCGCGGCCGGTGTGATCGCAAGCGGTTTCGTGATAGCCGCATTGGTCAAATCGGCTCAACTGCCGTTTGCTCCTTGGATATCCCATGCATTGGAAGGCCCAACACCCTCATCCGCCATCTTCTACAGCTCCTTGATGGTGCATGCGGGCGTCATTCTGCTGATTCGCCTGGCGCCGCTACTCGAACAAGCCCCTGCGATCATGATCACCATTGCCATCCTTGGATTGCTGACTGTGATCTATGGCTGGCTTGCCGGACTGACTCAATCCGATATAAAAAGCTCCCTCATGTTCGCCACCACATCCCAGGTCGGTTTGATGTTCTTCTGGTGCGGTATGGGGTGGTTTACCCTGGCCGCCTGGCATCTGAGCCTGCATGCCGTATGGCGCTTGTTTCAATTCCTCGCATCACCGGCATTGGTCAATCAGATCGATCACGCCACGCCACCGCCACCGACCTGGCTGGCACGCTGGCGCTGGCTACATAATGCGGCCCTGCAACGCTTCTGGCTCGACGCATTGTCCGATGCACTCCTGGTGCGCCCTACAGTATCCCTGGCGAAGGATGTGCAGTTCTTTGATGAGCAGATCGTGACGCGTGTCATCGGACTGCCCGTCTATACCAGGAGTGTCTCTTCGCTCACCCAATGGGAAGAGTTACAGAAAAGAAGCTCCACCGATCAAATGGGTGCTGTGGGCCAGGGTACCGGACTGGCCGGTAAATTCATGACATGGCTCGCCAATATTCTGTACTGGTTTGAATCCCGTCTGGTACTGAGAGGTGGTGGCGAAGGCTTGTTGAAAAACTTTCATCGCGTGGGTGGAGTACTCGAACGGGTCGATCAGTTATTGTCCAAGCCGCGCTATCTGATCGTTTTAGTGGTGGCCACTTTTGTGGTGATACTGTGAGGGCCCGCACGTGACGATAGATAGCATCCATTGGTCAACACAGATCACCTATCCGATTCTGACAGTTTTACAACTGCTGCCATTGGCTACTGTGTTGCTGCTGTGGTTGATGCGTCACCACAGGTGGCTTGTCCCGGCAGGCATTATCGCTGCACTCCTGGAGTTCTTTGTGAGTGTCGATCTGTGGCGCCACTACGACACCGATATAGCGGGTTTTCAGTTCGCAGAACAAATCCAGATCATTCCCCAACTAACCTATCATAGCGGTATCGATGGCATATCGGTCATCTTCATTCTGCTGACGGGGCTGCTGACTCTGCTGGTAACCCTGTATGGCGTGGTACGCGATTTGAAGCCCTTCGACCGCCTCTTCATGGCTGTTTTCGCGGTACAGGCCTGCTTGATGGGGCTCTTCGTCACCCTCAATCTACTCTGGTTCGTGCTGTTGTCTGCAGTACAAATCGGCTTCATTGGTTATCTTTTGTGGCGTTGGGGCAACTCACCGGATAAGGAGCTGGCGCTAAGACGGTTTTATCAGTTCATGTCTGTGAGTGTCCTGCTGTTGATTGCAGGCACCCTATTGATGGGCTGGAACTATTCAGACAGTCATAATGGCGTCTGGAGCTTCAACCTGCTCCAACTTGCACAAACGCCGGTCTCAGAGACCTTCCGGTCAGTTGCCTTCTTTCTACTCTTTTACGGACTGGCGATACGCACACCGTTGTTCCCACTACATGGCTGGCTGCCGCTGATTGCGGAACACGGTAACGTGGCTGTTGCGCCCACACTGCTGCTTGGTCTCAAGATCGGCATCTATGGCCTGTTGCGATTTGTCCTGCCGTTATTGCCGACCGCTGTCATTGAGTGGCACAACTATGTGGCCCTGTTCGCACTCATTGGTATTTTCTACGCCGCATTTCTGGCAATGATGCAGAATAATCTGCGTCGCTTACTTGCCTATGCCGTGATCTCACACACGGGTATTCTGATATTGGGCATCTTCAGCCTGGAGCATGCCGCGTTTATGGGCAGTGTTATCCTCTCCGCCACTTTTGGCCTCGCCCTCGCCGCATTGGTATTTACCACCGGTCTGTTATTTCGTCGTACCCACACGACCCTGCTGCACAACCTGGGCGGTCTGTTCGATTCCCTGCCCTTTCTCGGTATCACCTTTCTGATCGGCGGTCTTGCCATCATCGGTATGCCGGGTACACCGGGTTTCGATGCCGTACACCTTATTCTTGAATCTGCCATTCACAAATTCGGCGCTTTAGTGACCATCGCATCCGCATTGGGCAATGTAGTCGCGGCAGGCTTTCTGTTGTGGGCTTTTCAACGCGCTTTCCTGGCGCCCCGTCCCAGTGGCAGACAGCCGTTTCAGGTTATTCCCATTTCAAAGCCGGAAGTGTTCGTGGTGAGCGCTCTGATACTCATCCTACTGAGTGCCGGTTTCTTTATAGAACCCTGGCTGACCCTGATTGATAAACCGCTCGCTGCATTGAGCGCCATATATACCGCTCATTGAGACTGCTGCAAATGGGATCACTCCAAGCAATGACCGATCTACCGCTACTCTCAACACTGCTGCTACTGCCACTTGCGGGCGCTGGTGCGATCTGGTTCTTTCCAGTCTCCTGGGCCCGTATGGTCACCCTCGCTACACTACTCTGCGCCCTGTTCCCGGCGATCGCCATCGTGGTACTGCTGGAGAGCGATAATCCCGGCTTTCAGTTCGTTGAACACTACCCCTGGATACCCGCGCTGGATGCCAACTTCAGATTTGGCGTCGATGGTTTGTCGGCAGCGTTTCTGCCTTTAACGATACTGTTGTTCATTGCTGCAACCCTTGCATCCTGGACCCATATCCGGGGCCTGCAAAGAGTCTACTTCAACCTGTTGCTGCTGTTCGCGACCGCCACCCTTGGTGTCTTCATGAGCATCGATGTGCTGGCCTTTTTTCTGTTTTGGGAATTGACCCTTGCACCCCTCTATTTCCTGATCAGCCTGTGGGGAATCGGCCCCCATCGGCGCTATGCGGCGACTAAATATACCCTGTTCATGCTGGCCGGGGGCATACCATTGCTGTTGGCGATTGCGGTTCTGGCCTTCAATCATGCCGAGATCGCCGGCGCCATACCACCGGAAGGACTCACGTTTGATTACCAGACCCTGCTCGATACCCCTCTTCCAGCCGGACTTGAGGTCATCGTATTCCTGTTTCTGCTGGTGGGCTTTGCCGTCAAGACCCCTCTCTTTCCGCTCCATACCTGGCTGCCAATTGTCGCCCTCGAAGGTCCCGCACCGGTTGCCGCGCTGCTGGTGGGTATCAAACTGGGCGCCTATGGCATTATTCGCTTTGCTATCCCGCTGGCCCCGACCGCCGCACAGGAACTGCATTGGCTACTGGCCGGACTGGGTGTCGTCGGCCTGCTGTATGGTGCATTGGCAGCCATCAATCAGACAAATCTCAGACGCATGCTGGCCTACTCCTCCATGAGCCATGTGGGGCTGGTGATTTTGGGTATCGCCTCATTTAACCTACAGGGTCTGCAGGGTGCTGTTTTCCAGTTGCTCAACTTTGTCGTCATTGCGGGAGGTCTGTTCCTGCTTACCGGTTATCTGCACCATCGTTTGGGGTCCACCGATTTGATCCATCTTGGGGGTGTGGCACAGACAATGCCATTGCTTGCAGCCTTCTTCATGTTTCTGGGTCTGGCCTCATTGGGTATTCCCGGAACCAGTGGATTTCCGGCAGAACTGCTGATCCTCATCAGTGCCCTTGAAACCCACACAGGTGCCGGACTCGCAGCCCTGTTCGGGCTCATCATCGGCACCGGCTATCTGTTGAACAGCTATCGCCAAAGCTTCTTCGGACCGATCACTGACGGCCAGGTAAGCGCTGGTCAGGACCTACGCCCTAAGGAGCTGGCCATCATGATGCTGTTTTCACTTCTGGTGCTGGTTTTCGGGCTGTTTCCCGGAGGTGTCCTGGACTTGATGGAATCGACGGCCGGCTTATGGCTGATGCGATTGCAATAGGTCCGCAAATGAACGCGAATAAACGCAAATATTTATGATCCAGGCTATGCCGCATAGGCTGTATGATCGGCAAAAAGAGCTATTTTTTTTCCTGCGTAGATACCATCTCTCCTTTACTCCCACAAGTAGCTATAAAGCGGCTTGTGGGGAGTAAACTTGCTGGTGCTTGAGTACCCCAAAGCACAGATGTACTAATTTGCGCATAACGGCTCCTAATGCGGACATTTTGCATTTTCCTCTCGCGAGCAACCGCTCGTATAAGGCCTTGGCCGTTGGGTTGTGTAGACTGGCCACGATAGCAGGCATGTAGAGTTTGGCCCTGATCCTCGCGCTGCCTGCTTTCGACAGTCGTGGTCGCTTGTTGATGCTGGATCCGGATTGATGCTCGATGGGCACCACTCCCAGATAGGCGGCCATTTGACTAGCATGCTCAAAATCCCGGGCACGGTAGACACTCATCATGATTCGACTGAGGGTCCGGCCAATGCCTGGGATACTTTCTAGCAGCTGCTGGTCGTTTTTCAGCTGGGGGTGGGTGTCGATATGCTCATCGATCATCGCTTCCAGACGCTTTTGTTCTTGCTCCAGGCCTTTGAGCACGGTCGAGATGGAGTGCCCAACCTCTGGATGACTGATCCCTGACAAAGCCTTCTCCAGGCGGTTGCGTTCACGCTGGATATCGCCTTGCAATGCCTCCAGCCGTGACAGTAACTCTTTGAGTTTACGTATCTCTGCCGGTTCCGGTCTCCACAGATGCAGGGGTTCTTTGGCGCCATACAAGGCTAACACCAGCGAGTCCTTTCTGTCGGTCTTGGTGTGCACCGCGATACCCTTGGCGTAATCTCTCACCTGGGCCGGGTTAAGCACCGCGACTTCACCACCTTGCTCATGCAGACCGTAGGCTAGACGCTCGTGGTAGATGCCAGTCGCCTCCATGACAAAGCGTAACCCACTCAGTGGCTGACCAGTCTGTTTTTGTGACCAATCGAGTAGGTGGTCATGGCCGGCTGGTGTATTAGGAAAGACCTTCGACTTGACCTTGCGTGGTTCGATACTGCGTAACCACAGACAATCCAGCTTATTTTTACTCACATCAATGCCAATTATCGCTTTCATTCTCTTCACTCACCTTGTTCATGCAGCCTCTCTCCGTAATGCCGGAGGGACTCCGATACCATTCAGTTTATAGAGAATCGGTGATAGCCTGTATCTACAAAACAGACTCGTGGTCTCAGGGTGCGGTGCAGGTCTTATCACCGTGTGATGAATTGCTAGCTAAACAATTCATCAGAAGAGATACAAGGGTGCGGCTTGCCGCACCATTAAACTATCTGAATTCATTCACCATCTTGGCGAATCAGATAGATTATTTGTTTTATTAGCGTTCATTTGCGTTCATTTGCGGACTGAATCTCACCCCTGCGAAAGCATCTCCAGATGCCGGGAATGCCAATTCAATACAGCGGTCTTGACCTTCATCTTCTTGGCCAGTTCAGGGTGGGAAACACGGATCCGCTCAGCGGCAAAATTACTCAGAAACTTCGACTTCACCTCGGCCCGTGCCCTGTCCACGCCGACATCCTGGAAAGGTACGGAAGCAAGCAGCAAAAAGCCGTCATCAGGTATGCGTCCAGCCTCCATGTTGCTCTCGATAATTCCCGCTGCCTTATCGATGGGATCCGAAAGGTTGGGGCTATAGGGACCGATGATCAGTGCAAGATTCGGCGTATGCAGAAAATCGAAGCCGCGACCGATACAGATCATCCATTCACGATGCACAATATCCAGCTCACGCTGCAGCTGTCGCGCCTCTTCCACGTGATCAAGATTACCCGCCACCAGCGGCAACAGATCCTGCCGCATCTGCGCCGACATATCGGGAAATAGCGCCTCCAGTCGGGGCAGTAGTGTATCTTTGTCGCTCAGCTTCAGATCCGCCATATTGAGCTGCTCACCTGTCGATCCATGCAGGATCAGGGCATCATCGTCTGTTTCAAATCCGCACACGATAGGATATACGGTGGCATGATCATCACCGAACACCTCTTCCACTTGCCGCTTGATCTGATAGGTATGGGATCTTGCTGCCTCGGTATCATAGTTGAAGCCGGCGCAGCCGCGTTGAGGATCGCCTTTCGAAAAGTGATATGTAATCAAGGTCATCACCCGCCTGCCATCCGAGACCACGTTTTGAACGTAGCTCGCCAAGACTTCTCCGAGGTGCGGCCAACCGAGATCGAATATGCCGCCAAGATTTCGGAATGGCTGAATAATTCCCTGGGGTGTATTGGTCGCAATGGGTATGTTGATACGGCCATCCATACACTTCAGCACGGCGATCGCGGTGGGATGCTCCGAGAGATATCGTGTGCGGGCAAGCCAGCTACCGGGTTTACTGTATTTCTCTGAATGGGTACTTGCATGGTTGATCAACCATTCAATACGTTCCTGAATGGGTTTATTATGGATATCCATGGTCTTTCCTGCTGATAACGGGTAGTGAGAACTTGCCCCAAGTTTATTGTGCTGTCAATCTTCATCATGCAATGGATGACGAGGACCGGATATCACTCAACAAACCGGCCCAGTATCCCGTGGAAATCGCTCGGTCAGATACAAGTCGAAAAATATCCACAAAAAGATACGATTAAATTATCCGCCTCTTAGTGAAATGATGCGCTTCCAACTCCCTCTATTACATCAAGGTATACATTGTCAATGAACCAACAAGACCTGATCAATCGAATAAAAGACCTCTACCCGGATGCCGAGGTCACTGTTTCCGGTGAAAGCTGCAACTTTGAGGTGAATGTCACCACACCGGCATTCGACAACATGAAGAGTCTGCAAAGACAACGCTCCATCATGACCCTCTTCAATGAAGAGATTGGAAGCGGTGAGCTGCACGCATTAACGGTTCGTGCAAAAACCCCGGATGAGCTTCAGTAAACATAATCGATGAATTTGTATAAACTCTATATACCGGCTTTTAGTTATTGATTTTTTAAAGAATTTATACCTGAATTACGACCCTTGCAACAGGGATTTGAAAGGGGCATGCGCCTGAGGCTTATGAGATAGATTGTGGATCGGGCCGCGAATAGCCGCTTTGTCTTATAAGACCGCGGATCACAGGATGACGCTAAGCCGAAAACTTGGAAATATCTAATACTTTCTATTGAAGTATATGGGCTGTCCAATGATACATATACAACTATACTTATCTCGCCATCCAACAAACTTATAAGAGAGAGGATTACCTGAATGAAACCCGCAGTAAAAGTCACAATCACCGGTGCCGCAGGACACATCGGCTATGCACTGGTTTTTCGAATTGCATCCGGCGCCATGTTTGGCCCTGATCAACCTGTGATTCTCAGACTGCTTGAGATACCGCAATCCATGTCGTCATTGAGTGGCGTAGGCATGGAACTGGAGGATTGCGCCTTCCCGCTGCTGCACGATATCGTCATGACAGACAATCCCGAGATCGGATTCAGGGGAACGGATTACGCCATCCTGATTGGGGCGAAGCCACGCAGCAAGGGCATGGAGCGCAAGGACCTGATTACTGAAAACGCCAAGATCTTCTCTCATCAAGGCAAGGCAATCAATGACCACGCTTCACGAGATGTAAAAGTCCTGGTGGTGGGTAACCCGGCGAACACCAACGCACTGATCGCCGCTTCCAATGCCCCTGATCTGGACAAGCGCCAATTCACCGCAATGACCCGCCTGGACCACAACCGCGCCATCGGTCAGCTGGCCGGCAAGACCAATTCCCTGGTTGCGGATATCAAACGAGTGACGGTCTGGGGTAACCATTCGATGACCCAATTCCCCCACATCGACAATTGTGAGATCGCCGGCAAGCCCGTCTACGACCTGGTATCGCAGGATTGGGCCATAGACCACTTCATTCCCAGAGTTCAACGCCGCGGTGCCGAGATTATCGAAGCACGGGGGCTCTCCTCCGCTGCGTCAGCGGCCGATGCCATTGTCGATCATATGCATGACTGGGCGCTCGGCACCCCTGAGGGCGACTGGGTCAGCATGGCCATCCCTTCCGACGGTAGCTACGGTATCGAGGAAGGCTTAGTCTATTCCTATCCTGTCACCTGCAAGGACGGAAACTACGAAATCGTACAGGGACTGGATCTGGACGAATTCAGCGTATCCCGCCTCAAGGCATCCCAGAAGGAGCTACTTGAAGAACGGGCGATCATCCAGGACCTGCTGCCCGGTTGACCTGAATGCAACCGCGCTTCTGCCCCATTGACCCGGCATATTGCAGGGCCTGTTAACAGGCCCGAGACGATGGAGCAGAAGCAATTTTCCTCTCCCATTCGCTTCGTTTCCCGACATTGCTGTCCTGGCAATCTGTAAGTGATGTAAATAATTCACATCAAATACGTGAATTTATCATTACCCGTCATTTTCGACTCATATAGCATCGATCATGCAGTATGGATCACTGTCTGTTCAACAGATGGTAATGCAATAAGAAGGCTCTGAACCAAATTATTGCATCAATCTATCTATTTCGAGGGAAACGACCATGAAACGACAAATATCTTCTGTTTTTTCCAGTCTACTTGCATTTGTGATCAGTATGGAGGCATCGGCCGTTATCGAAGCAGATGCATTTGATACCTTATCGACCGTACATCCAAAACGATCGCTGATTGTCGACAACCATATGACAAGTGTACCGCTTCGGCTTGCGGGCAAAACAAAGACCGTGACAAAAGTTAAAGAAAAGACCAAGACGCGAACAGTCGATGAGGATGGAAACATTACAAAAACCAAGGTAAAGACAAAAACCAAGACCACTACCACTTCATCCTCAGACAACAGTGATGACAATTCAAATCAAAGTGGCAGCTCGGGTGGATATATCGGTGCAAGTTACGAAGGAGAGTAGAAGTCATTGCAGGGTGTGGCCTCGCCACACCCTTTCTGTGTGTCAATACCCTGACAGCGACGGCTAAATTTGTACAAGTGAAAACTGTTGGCCACAAACCTCTGAGTATCCTATATTCACATTTAACAAGGTTCCAGATAATATTCAATGATTAGCGTTCACAGGCCTTAACAAAAACCATTAACCTATCTGCGTAACAGTAGCCATTTGAACTCCACACCATCCAGACTCAGCGCATCAGTACGTCCCGAAGGCAGCCTAGAGGTGCTGTCGCAGCTGGAGGTCAATGCCCTTCTCGACACCAGCGCACGCGGTCTCTACGGCCTGTTTCGCCGTTGTGCGCTGGCGGTGCTCAACTGCGGCAGTGAAACCGATAATGCCCGTGAGATTTTTGAGGCCTATCGCGATTTCGGCATTCATTTGATGCAGACAAACAGGGGCATTCAACTGCGTCTGGAGAATGCTCCAGGCAGCGCTTTCGTCGACGGCAGGATGATTCGCGGTATTCAGGAACATCTATTCGCCGTACTGCGGGACATCATCTATGTCCATAATGAAATCAAATACGACTCGGTCTACGATCTGACCGATTCAAGCCATATCACTTCTGCCGTTTTTCACATCCTGCGCAATGCACGGGTTTTACACACCGGCATGGACCCGAATCTGGTGGTCTGTTGGGGCGGACACTCAATCGGCAGAAGTGAATATGACTACACCAAGGAGGTAGGTTATCAATTGGGCCTGCGGGGGCTCAATGTCTGCACCGGTTGTGGACCGGGCGCCATGAAAGGTCCCATGAAAGGGGCAGCCATCGGGCATGCCAAGCAGCGTATCAGGAGCGGCCGCTATCTCGGTATTACTGAACCTGGAATCATCGCTTCCGAACCACCCAACCCGATCGTCAACGACCTTGTTATCATGCCCGACATTGAAAAGCGACTGGAAGCATTCGTACGCGTCGGACACGGTATCGTTATCTTTCCCGGCGGAGCCGGCACCATGGAAGAGTTACTCTATCTGCTGGGCATCCTCATGCATCCGCACAACAGTGATCATGTCTTTCCTCTGATATTGACCGGTCCCACTGAGAGCGAAGGATACTTTACAGAGATGGATCGATTTGTGCGTGCAACATTGGGTTCTGATGCACAGAGATTCTACTCCGTCATCATTGACGACCCTGCGGCTGTGGCAAGTACATTAGGCAGTGCCATGGATCATGTAAGAGCCTACCGTTATGAGGGTAACGACGCCTTCTATTTCAACTGGCGACTGTATATAGAAACAGCCCTGCAACAACCCTTTTCACCCACACATAAAGCGATGTCTGAACTTGATTTGACTGCCGGTCAGGATGGACATGAAATGGCTGCCAATCTACGGCGTGCATTTTCCGGCATCGTTGCCGGGAATGTGAAGGAAGATGGGATACGGGCCGTTGAGACGCATGGCCCCTTTATCATCCATGGAGACGAGGAAATCGTCGCCGCCATGGATCGGCTGTTGATCGCTTTTGCCGAACAGAACAGAATGAAACTGCAGGGGGACTACTCACCCTGTTATGAACTGAAATCATAAACACCCGCTCACCTGTGGCCATCAATAACACGGCACCCTCAATCGCCTCTGTTCAATATAGTCAGATAGTGATACTTTTTTGCCAGCCCTGAAATTGGCCTGTTTGGGCCTGGTCACTCATCCTCTTCCTCGACTTCCAGCCCCATCCTGTTTGCACGCTTTTTCCATAGCCGTCTGGCCAGCTTTCGCATATCGTCTATACGATCACCCTCATCGACGATTTCGATTCCGAGAATGGTTTCGAGGATATCCTCCAGGGTCAGTATCCCCACCATGCTGCCGTATTGATCCACTACCAGCATAATATGGCCGCGTTTTTCGATAAACAGCTCGAAGGCAACCTGCAGCGAGCTTGTATCCGGCAGTGCCGGTATATCTCGGCGATATACATCCAAGCTTTTCTCAGAATTCCCCCTGGCGTGCGAAAGCAGTAGATCGCTGCGTAATACGAAGCCGGTAACATGGTCGCGATCACCACTGTAGACCGGTATACGTGAAAAACGGCTGCTATTGTGCTTCTCGAAATACTCCTGGACCTGGAGCGTCTCATCCAGAGAAAACACCACCGTGCGGGGTGTCATGACATCGGTAACGAGGGTTTCCTTGAGCAGAAAGAGATTTTTCAGTATCAACGATTCATGCAGGTCGAGTTTTCCCTCTTCCACACCGGCTTTCGCCATGGCGGTAAACTCCTCTTTGCGGAAATGACCGTGGGAGTGTTTGCGGGAAAGTAACCGTGTCAATAACGCCGACATCACAACAAAGGGATAGAGCACCCAGATCAGGAACCTGAGCGTATAGGCTGTGGCTGGAGCGAGTTGACGCCAGTAACTGGCTCCCAGTGTCTTGGGAATGATCTCTGAAAATACCAGTATCATGAACGTGAGCACGGCTGAAGCAACACCCACATAGCCACTGCCGAATACTACCGCCGCCTGGGCTCCGGCTCCTGCAGCGCCGATGGTATGCGCTGTGGTATTTAAAGTGAGAATCGCTGCCAATGGATCATTTATATCCTTCTTCATCTCCCGCAGAATGGGCGCGGCCCGACTGCCTTGCTGGTCCAGGACTGAGATATAGGGATGGGTGATACTGAGAATAACAGCCTCTGCAATCGAGCAGAGAAACGAAAAGCCTAAGGCTATGAGTACATAGACAATGAGTAACAGCATTGTTAAACCATGAGTCAGCTTGTATCAAACATTGTTTATACAGATATTTTCGATCCTTTTCACTATCAGGTCCCGTTAACGCCGCGGTCTCTTCAAGCTGCTGGATCCGCCAGCACCACAATCCCATCCTCATCGGCATAGAGCCACTCACCGGATCTGAAATTGACACCGCTGAAGTTGACTTCGACGCCCGTCTCCCCCACTCCCTTCTTAACGCTCTTACGAGGGTTTGTGGCCAATGCCATCACCCCGAGCGACATCTCGCCAATCTCAGCGGCATCGCGAATACATCCATTCACCAGGACACCGGCCCAGCCGTTGTCTACAGCCTTCTTTGCTAAGATATCACCCAGCATAGCGCAGCGCAGAGACCCGCCACCATCAATCACCAGCACCCTGCCCTGCCCCGGTTGATCCAATTCTTCACGCACTATCGAGTTGTCTTCAAAACACTTCAATGTCGCTATGGGGCCATGAAACATCCTACTACCTCCATAGTGACGAAAACCGGGATAACAAATCTGTAGCTTCTCTTCGTGGACATCGTACAGATCGGCTGTCTTCAAACTACCAGCTGCCTGGTTCATGATGCTCTCCTCACACTTCGTTTAGTCACTATTACCCAAATCATGGGAACACTAAAAAAACAATACAGGCCGCAAATGAACGCCAATCACCGCGAATTAACGCGAAAGGTTTTATTAGTTTGCATGAAACGACTCACGAAATACTCATGCTTGCAGCCACGCCATGTACAACGATACGATCTCAATTCAACCTTACAAAGGGTCAGAAACCTTTCATCCTACATATAATGACATATCCAATTCGCGTCTGTTTGCTGTAATTAGCATTCATTTGCGGCCAATCTACTAGGGCCTGTCAACAGGCCCTAAGCAGTCTACGTTAATAAAAAAAAGCCGCGCCAGAAGCGCGGCCGAAGGGCAGAAAAAACGGTAATACACACGCAGCAGCACAGCCTCGGAGGGGTTTGAGTACTGATGCGAAATCAGCTGCGTGTGAAAAGTGAGCCTACATACCAGCGGCGCTGTCGAACTGCTCCTCTTCCGTGGATCCAGTCAATGCTGTAACTGATGACGCACCCCCCTGGATAACCGTGGTTACATCGTCAAAATATCCCGCGCCTACCTCTTGTTGATGTGAGACGAAGGTATAACCTTTATCACGTGCTGCAAATTCGGGTTCCTGAACCTTCTCAACATAGTGTTTCATGCCCTCACCACGGGCATATTCATAGGCGAGATCGAACATGTTGAACCACATGTTGTGAATACCGGCCAAGGTGATGAACTGATACTTGTAACCCATGCCTGATAGTTCATCCTGGAACTTGGCAATGGTCTTGTCGTCCAGATTCTTTTTCCAGTTGAACGACGGCGAACAGTTATATGCCAGCAGCTTGTTGGGATTTTCCGCCAATACGGCCTGTGCGAATTCACGGGCAAAACCGAGGTCCGGCGTACCTGTCTCACACCACACCAGATCCGCATAAGGCGCATAGGCCACTCCACGTGAAATGGCCTGTTCCAAGCCGTTCTTGACACGGTAGAAACCCTCGTCAGTCCGCTCACCGGTGAGGAAGGGTTGATCATTGGCGTCCACATCGGAGGTCAACAGGTTGGCTGCCTCGGAATCGGTACGCGCCAGCACCAGAGTGGGCACGCCCATGACATCAGCCGCCAGACGGGCGGCAATCAGCTTTTGTACCGCTTCCTGGGTCGGCACCAGTACCTTGCCACCCATATGACCGCACTTTTTAACCGCCGCGAGTTGATCTTCGAAATGCACACCGGCCGCACCTGCGGCAATCATGTTCTTCATTAATTCGAAGGCGTTGAGCACACCGCCGAAGCCTGCCTCGGCATCGGCAACGATTGGCAGGAAGTAGTCGATGTAGCCTTCATCTTCCGGTCCGATATCCCGTGACCACTGAATCTCATCGGCGCGTTTGAAGGCACTATTGATACGGCGCACCATGGTGGGTACCGAATCGTAGGCGTAGAGGGATTGATCCGGATACATGGTCTCGGAGGTATTGCCGTCTGCCGCAACCTGCCAGCCGGAGAGATAGATCGCCTCGATGCCTGCCTTGGCCTGCTGCATCGCCTGCCCGCCGGTGATAGCGCCCATGCAGTTCACATATCCCTTCTTGGCATGGCCATGAACCAGTTTCCAGAGTTTTTCTGCGCCTTGCTTGGCGTAGGTGTGTTCGGGTTGTACCGAACCGCGAAGACGTACTACGTCTTCTGCGCTGTAACCGCGTTTCACATCGGTCCAGCGGGGATTTTCCGCCCAATCCTTTTGCAAGGCTTCGATCTGTTCTCTACGTGTCATCTGTCGTTTCTCCAGTGGTATATTTGGTTCAGTTTTTTGCTTTCGCCCCAACTCAGTCGAGTTGCTCATAGGCAGGCAGAGTTAGAAACTCCTCGAATTCATCAGCCGCGACGATTTGCCGCAACAGGGTTGCCGCCAGTTCGTATTGGCCAGCTTCATAAGCCAGTTCACCCGTTTCTTTCCGAATCAGCTCCAGCTCGTCGCTGACCGCATGGTCGAAAAGCTGATAGGTGACATCCCGGCCATCATCGAGCACCCCTTTGGGATAGCGAATCCATTGCCAGATCTGAGAGCGGGCAATCTCCGCGGTTGCCGCATCCTCCATCAGATGGTGAATCGGCACGGCGCCACGCCCACCCAACCAGGCGGCCATGTAGCGCAGCGCGGCACTGATATTGTTGCGCAATCCCGCTTCTGTTATTTCACCGTCCGGCACCTGTAACAGGTCACTGCCGGCGACAACCAAACCATCATCCATATGGTCGAGTTGATTGGGGCCGGGCATATGTTTATCGAAAACTTCCATCGCTATCGGTACCAATCCGGGATGGGCAACCCATGTGCCGTCATGACCATCACCTGCTTCCCGTTCCTTATCCAGGCGAACCTTCTGTTTGGCTTCAGCATCCGCCTCCGCATCGTCACGGATCGGAATCTGCGCCGCCATGCCTCCCATGGCATGGGCGCCTCGGCGATGACAGGTATTGATCAATAGCTTTGAATAGGTTCGCAGAAAGGGAACGGACATGGTGACCTGGCTTCGATCGGGCAGCACGCATTCGGGATGTGCGTGAAAACGCTTGATGAAGCTGAAGATGTAGTCCCAGCGTCCGCAGTTGAGACCGCAGATATAGTCACGCAGTTCGTAGAGGATTTCATCCATCTCGAAGACAGCCGTGATGGTCTCGATCAACACGGTACAGCGGATCGTCCCAAGCTCCAGATCCAATTGCCTTTCCGACCACATGAAGATGTCCCGCCACAGTTGGGCCTCCATGTGGTTTTCCATTTTCGGCAGATAAAAATAGGGCCCGGTACCCTGATCAAGCAGGGCTTTTGCGTTATGAAACAGGTAGAGACCGAAATCAAACAAAGCTGCGGAGAGACGACGCCCGTCCACCAGTACATGTTTCTCTTCCAGGTGCCATCCCCTGGGGCGAACGATCAGCGTCGCCAACTCATCTTTGAGGCTGTAGGCTTTGCCTTCCGGACTGGTGTAGGACAGGGTTCGATTGACTGCCTCCCTCAGGTTGATTTGACCCTCGACAGTGGCTTCCCAGGTCGGCGAGTGTGCGTCTTCCAAATCCGCCATGAAACATTTGGCGCCTGAGTTCAAAGCATTTATCAGCATTTTGCGATCAACCGGGCCGGTAATCTCCACCCGCCGGTCCTGAAGATCCGCCGGTGCCGGCCGAACCTGCCACTCCGACTGCCTTATGTCGCTGGTTTGCTCTGGAAAATCGGGTAGCTCACCTCCATTCAGGCGCACCTGCCTCTCCTCCCTGAGCTTCAGCAGTTCTCGCCGCCTGCCGCCGAAATGGCGTTCAAGCTCAGCAACGAAATGCAGGGCTTCCGATGTGAGGACAGTTTCGAATCCCGTACCCATGGGACCGGTTACTCTTACCTCATGTGGCTGCTGCCTGAGACCCGTCGGCGTGCTGGACATAATCTTTGTTCTCCTCATCTTCACTCTTGCCATGCACCTTAAGCGGGCATGGAATTAGTTATCTTTTGGTCGTGTCCCGAATCTGAGGCTCACGATCATTTTGTGCACTGCGTTAAAGCATAGTGAAAAGGTCAAGATTATTTTCAAAAAAATATCAATAGTTAGCTTTGATAAAAAAAATAGTGCGGTGCAAAAAAATCAGCTAAACCTTAGTAAATATCTCAAGTTTTAGAGCCATACACCGAATAAGCGCACCAAAATGATGCAAATCCATCCACGTCAGATTGCACAATCGATACTTACAGGGTTTGAGCGACACTTCTCCTTTTTCCAGGAGATCAGCAGCGCCGCCCGCCATCGCTTCGAGTATGCGGACTGGGATGCGGTAAGGGAGGCCTCTGCAAAACGCATCAGTTTCTACGATTTGCGGGTGCAGGAGGCGATTGAGAGACTACACGCAAATTTCGGCATCAGCGATCTGGATGAGAAATTGTGGCAGCAGGTCAAACAGACCTACGCCGACATGCTGAAGACCCATAGTCGGCCGGAGCTCGCTGAGACGTTCTACAATTCAGTATTCTGCCGTCTGTTCGACCGCAAGTATTACGATAACGACAAAATCTTCATAGAATCCCAGGTCGATCGTGATCAGTTATCGGTACGTTATCGCGTCTATATGTCTTTCCATGTCGCTGAAGGGGGACTGACCGGAACGATCTGGGATATTCTCTCGGCCTTCTATTTCTCACTCCCTTACGAAGATATCAAGCGGGACTGCGAACGGGTGGCTCAATCCCTGCTCGATCAGGCCGGATTCGATGAGCTCCCGGTAGATTTGCGCTTCGATCTGCTGGAATCCCCATTTTATCGAAATAAAGCCGCCTACATCATAGGACGCATGGTATACGGCGATCAGGTTCGACCCTTCATCCTGCCGCTGATCAATAACGAAAACGGTGGTCTGTATGTGGACACCCTGCTCATCCGGGGCCGCCATGTAGAGGCTGTGTTTAGCTTTGCCCGGGCCTACTTCATGGCTAAGACACCGGTACCAACGGCAACGGTCGAGTTTCTGCAGAGCATCATGCCCTACAAGACCCTGGCTGAACTCTATAACAGTATCGGTTTTCACAAACAGGCCAAGAATGAGTTCTACAGAGACCTGCTGAATCATCTTGCCGAAAGTAATGATCTATTTGTAACCGCTGCCGGAACACCCGGATTGGTCATGCAGGTATTTACACTTCCCTCTTTTCCCTATGTATTCAAGGTGATTCGAGACCGTTTCCCTCCCCAAAAAGAGGTCACCCACAAGCTAGTGAAAGAGCGTTACCTACAGGTCAAGAAACACGATCGTATCGGCCGCATGGCCGATACGCTGGATTTCATGGATGTCGCCCTGCCCATCGAACGCATAGAAGCCGAATTATTGCAGGAACTGCAGGAGACAGTGGGCTCTCAACTGGAATACGATGGCGACATGCTGGTCATCAGGCACCTCTATATCGAACGCCGGATGGTGCCTCTCAATCTCTATCTGCATAACTCGGATGAGACCCAGACCAGAGAGATACTTGATGATTGGGGACTGGCCTTAAAACAGCTGATGGGCGTGAATATCTTTCCCGGAGACCTGCTGTTCAAGAACTTTGGTGTCAACTGCCAGGGTAAGGTTGTTTTCTACGATTATGACGAGATTTGTTATCTCAGTGAAGTCAACTTCCGCAAGATCCCCCCGCCCAGGAGCTCCCTGGACCTCTACCGTGATGAGCCCTGGTATAGCATCAATCCCAACGATGTCTTTCCGGAAGAGTTCATTACCTTCGTAACCACAGATGCGAAAACACGCAAGTTACTGATGGATCTGCATCCCGAACTTTTCGATTACAGATATTGGCAGATGGCTCAACGGAATCTTGCGGCAGGGATTCAGGCGGATGTATTTCCCTATTCCCAAAAACTGCGCTTTGCACGTCCTGAAACAGTACCGGGAGAATCGATAGACCTTGCCAACACGGCATAGGGAGGTTCAGAAAACATCGAAGATAGCTGTCTTGATTGTCCCCCAACAAGGGTGCAGGCGATAGCGCCTCAATCTGAATGAGCTGTAATATTATTGCGCACCTTTGCCGAGCAGCACCACTTCAATGGTCTGTAACAGAATGATGAAATCGAGCATCGTACTGGCATTCTTCACGTAGTAGAGGTCATACTCCAGCTTGCGCTTCGCATCCTCTTCCGAAGCGCCATAGGGTAGAGCAACTGAGCCCATCCTGTCAATCCAGGCTTGACCCAGTGGCGCTGCAGATAGTAGGGAATGTCATTCGAAAGCTGCAGTACAAACTCCGGCCGTTCCGGGCGAGGGCCCACCAAACTCATATCCCCATTCAATATATTGAAAATCTGCGGTAATTCGTCAAGGCGGGTCTTTCTGAGGAAACCACCCAGTTTAGTGATCCGGGTGTCGTTTTTACTTGCCCACCTTGCGACCCCATCAGCCTCCGCATCAGTACGCATACTGCGGAATTTGTAAACCTTGAACAGCTTACCGTTTTTTCCCACACGTACCTGGCTATACAGGATGGGATCCCTGCCACCCGACTCAATCAAGCTGGCAAGCGTAACCAGAACCATTACTGGAGCAGACACAATGAAAATCACGATGCCCACGATCATATCGAAAGACTTCTTTATGGTACGGTTTAAGGCTCTTTGACGATATCCATCGGTGTACAGCATCCAGCTGGGATAGAGCAGATCGATGTTGATGATCGAAAGTTCCTTCTCAAAAAAGGTCAGCAGATCGAGGATCTGAATCCCCTTTATCTTGCACTCCAGCAGCTCATGGTTTGGCAGTTTCTTACGTCTGTCGTCCACAGCAACCACGATTTCATCAACTGCCAGACGATTTGAGATCTCGAGCAGTGTCTGATCCTTTACAACTTGCCGCTCCTCATCGATCAATTCGATTCGGTCACCCAGATTGACATAACCGACAACGACGATGCCTACGGTATCCTTAGCCTTGACCGACTCTTCGATCCTGTCCGCATTGATCCCGACACCCAGTACCAAAACACGACGCTTCAACGTCTTATCCGAGGTGACCCTGACAAACAGGGTCCTGGCAACGAGAATTCCCAGTATCGATATGATTAGACCGTGGGTGAGTAGCGAGCGCTCGGAGATGGGGAACAGCTGCAGGGTAAAGAACAATGAAGCCATTGCCAAACCACCGACCAGAAATCCAAGTATCAGCCTGAGCAAAAACCCCGATGAGGAGGCCATTGAACCCTTTTGGTAAAGACCCAATGCCGTGAGGGACGAAAACATGATCACAGCGAAGAAGGCCGGCAGGTTTTTCAGCATCTCATCGTCGACGGGAATTGGGCTGGTACTGTATTTGTGGCGCAGATATATCGCACCTAACATCGATAAAAAAAAGATAAGGGTCTCTATGACACCAAGCAGGACAACCGCCTTAGAAATGTAGATGCCAAAAAGCTTGATCATGACTGCGCTATATCTGTCCTTCTACCGGGTATTTTGCTGAAATCTGCCAATCCAGATCCTTAACAATATAAATAGTTATCCAACCTACCCGTAACTAGCGTCCGGATTCTAACAAATTTTAAATAAAATAACCGGATGGATTGTGTTTCTTGGATTCGACTGAACTATACGAAATCTGATGAACCCGTCTTCGATTGAGAGACGACTATATAATTGACGTTATAGCAATCACCTGTGCTTCGAAGGAGGAATCCACGTGCCATATGTCAATATCAAGATCACAAGGGAAGAGGTTACCAAGGAACAGAAACAACAACTTATCACCGGCGCGACCCGGCTATTGGCGGACATTCTGGGAAAAAACCCGGCCACCACCTTTGTCATCATCGAGGAGGTCGATACGGATAATTGGGGCATAGCCGGTGAACAGGTCACTGAACGTCGCAAAAAAGGGCTCTAGTGCGAATAGCACTTAACTTATGACGAATTTCAGAATTTTCGTCATTCCGGCGCAGGCCGGAATCCAGGAATACCATCTCCATTAAGCATTCTGGATCCCGGCCTGCGCCGGGATGACGGTGGTTCTTGGCTTAAGTAAGCGCCATTCGGCTCTAGTACCTGTCTTAAGGCAGATTAACAAAACCCGCTCTGAAGAGCGGGTTAATTGTATTTCACAGAAAACCTGGCGATTGATCGGATCAGCCGCTTAGTCTCTCCTGGATTGCATTGACAACCACTTCACTTGAGGTGGCGCTGACGGTCAGCAACATATTTTCGTTTTTGTAGAAATCGACAAGTGGTGCGGTCTTCTCTTTGTAAACGTCGAGTCGATTGGAGATCGCCTCCTCCGTCTCGTCATCGCGCTGCACCACACTACCGCCACATTTGTCACATACACCCTCAACCTTGGTGGGCATGCTCTTGACGTTATAGATGGCTCCGCAGTCGACGCAGGTACGGCGGGTGGTTAGACGATCGAGGATCACCTCACGGGAGACATCGATCTCCACCGCACAATCGAGATCGACAGCGATTTTCTTCAGCAACTCCTTGAGTGCCTCAGCCTGGGGGATAGTGCGGGGAAACCCGTCGAGGAGAAAACCCTTTTCACAATCCGGCTCCTGAAGACGTTGCTCCATGATCCCCATGATCAGATCATCAGGCACCAGATCGCCAGCCTTCATATAGGCCTCTGCCTGCTTGCCCAACTCGCTGCCTGCCTGAACGGCTCCTCGCAGAATATCGCCGGTGGAGATTTGTACCGAGCCATCCAGCTGAGTCAGCTGTTTGGCCACAGTCCCTTTACCTGCACCGGGTGCACCCAACAGAATAAGTTTCATTGATCGCTCCTGTTTTATTCCTTTAGAGTTATTGAGATGCCAAGTGCGGGACCAACCTTGGGTTGAATCAATCGCCCCGGCTTAGTGTCAAAACCGGCGCTATTATACTTATTTCGGGCTTCAGGTCGCTGCCCGATGATTTATTAACCCATAGATTAATTTGTTGGAACAGACCCATATATGCATAACCTGAGTGGAATCCGCTCCGAACCGGTCTCACACCAATCCAAGTCTTCGGGTCTCGCCCTGGTGCGGGCCGCGATACTGCCCTGCCTGATGGCTGTTTATGGCTGCTCCAGCTCGCCGCCCCGCAATATGGCCGATGCCTGCGATATCTTCGAGGAAAAAGACGATTGGTATGAGGCATCCGAGGAGGCCTTCGAAAAGTGGGGTGTGCCGATCCATGTACAATTGGCCATTATTCACCAGGAGTCCCGCTTCGAGCACGATGCAAAACCCCCTAGAGAGAAGCTGTTCTGGTTCATTCCGTGGTTTCGCAAATCGTCTGCCTATGGCTATGCCCAAGTTCAGGATACGACCTGGGAGTGGTACCAGCGGGAAACGGGAAACAGTTGGGCAGATCGGGACGATTATGAGGATGCAGTCGACTTTATCGGCTGGTATGGGAGTGTCTCACATCGTAAACTGGGTATCTCAAAGTGGGACACCTACCGGCAATATCTCGCCTACCACGAGGGCCATGGCGGCTACAAACGGGCCAGTTACAATAAAAAACCCTGGTTGCTGAAGGTGGCCCGCAAAGTGGAAAGTAACGCCAAACGGTACCGCTCCCAAATCGCCACATGCAGAGAGAGATTGGAGCGGGGATGGAGCCTGTGGCCATTCTGATACAGATCCTAGACTTGTAACAAAGGCAATCTCCAGTTACCTGCCTAATCAACCATGATCAAAAAAAACCAATAAGCTTTTATCAGGTTAAGCCGCTATATAAACTACTGGCACACATCAGATACCTGAAATAAGGCAATCGGTTTTTTTACTCGTAGCAACCCATGTTTCCAGACGGGGTGGAAACATTCCCGGATAAGCCAACATGGTTGAAATTCAAGCCTTTAGATATAGAGTTGACTAAGTAGCAGCAATAGACAATTAGTTGGATTTAAATAGTGAATATTGATGTTTTAAATGGTGGATGACGTTTAAAAAAACTAATACTTTCTATTGAAGCCATTCCATGGACCAATACTAAAGCCAACACTACACTATTTAAGGTTTCTTTTGGCTTACCTTTCTACGACATTCGAGTAAAGGCTATGGATACTGACATCGCGCTCAACGTTACAACCGCAATCCTCTTCATGGGGGTGCTTGGTCTGTTGCTCTCTTCCATGCTGGCCTTTGCCAATAAAAAACTCTGGGTCTTTGAAGACCCACGGATTGACGAAATCGAGAGTATGTTGCCCGCCACGAATTGCGGTGCCTGCGGCAATGCCGGGTGCCGTCCATTTGCGGAGGCCCTGATTTCAGGTGAAGTCGCTCCCGCTCAATGCACAGTCAGCAGTGCCGAAGCGATCGATGAGATAGCGGATTACCTGGGCGTTGACAGTGGTGATGTGGTTAAGCGGGTGGCACGCCTCGCCTGTGCAGGCGGGTCGCACGTGGCGCGCATGCGCGCCCACTACGATGGACTTGAGAGTTGTCGCGCGGCATCTGTCGTTTCCGGTGGGCCCAAGAGCTGTACCTGGGGCTGCATCGGCCTGGCGGATTGTGCCGATGTGTGTGACTTAGACGCCATCATCATGGATAGCCACGGTCTGCCGGTGGTAGACGCGGATAAGTGCACGGCCTGCGAGGATTGCGTGGAGATCTGCCCTAAGGGTCTTTTCTCCATTCAACCTGTGGATCGCAGACTCTGGGTGGCCTGTAAAAATCTGGAGCATGGCGATACCGCGGAGAACGAATGCGAGGTTGCCTGCACGGCCTGTGAACGTTGTGTGAAGGATTCCCCGGAAGGACTGATTACGATTCAAAACAACCTGGCAGTGGTCGATTACGGTAACAACGGTCTCGCCTCACCCGTGGCCACAGAAAGGTGTCCAACGGGGGCTATTGTATGGCTCGACGATGACAAAGGACCCGTCAAAGGTATCCATGCCAAGCGTATCGTGAGAAGTGAAGCCCTTCCCCTTTGAGCGAAGGCTGTTGTATCGATTTCGGCACAGAGTACTCACACCAAGTGCTAAAAGCTGAGATTAATAATCCTTAACTAGACAAGAGATGTGTTCAATGTTTGGTAAAAAAGACGAGAAGACCTTCAAGTATCCCGGCATCCGCATGGCGATGGACGGCAATGGCGCGGTGATCATGTGTGAGCGGGAGGCTTCGGACGCGGCGGGTGCATACCCGATCACACCCTCCACCCAGATGGGTGAGTATTGGGCAGAAGAGACGGCCAAAGGTCATGTCAATATCTCCGACCGCTCATTGATCTTCATTGAACCTGAGTCTGAACACGCTGCGGCGGCGGTAACCGCGGGTATGTCGATGACCGGCCTGCGCGCAACCAATTTCTCGTCTGCCCAGGGCATTGCATTCATGCACGAATCCCTCTATGCCGCGGTGGGAAAGCGTCTGCCTTATGTGTTGAACATCGGTTGTCGCGCCATCACCAAGGCCTCGTTGAATGTGCACTGTGGCCATGACGATTTTCACTGTATCGACGATACCGGTTTTTTTCAGGTATTCGCCAACAATGCCCAGGGTGCGGCTGATCTCAACCTGATCGGACGCAAGATTGCCGAACTCTCACTGACCCCGGCGGCGGTAGCCCAGGATGGCTTTCTCACCACCCACCTGATTGAACCCCTGATGGTGCCTGAGCGGGAGCTGATCAATGAATTCCTGGGACGCCCGGATGACGAAATAGAGTGCCCTACGCCGGCGCAAAAGCTGCTTTACGGTGAAACCCGACGCCGGGTTCCCATGATTTGGGATGTGGACAATCCGATGCTCTCCGGTTCGGTGCAGAATCAGGATGCCTATATGCAGACCACTGCAGCTCAGCGTCCCTACTTTTTCCAACATATTCCGCAGATAACCGACCAGGTGATGGAGGAGTATTACCAGCTCACCGGTCGTCGCTACCAACGCATCGGCTGTTACAATACCGACAAGGCCGACTATGTCATCGTCGGCATGGGATCGATGATCGTGCAGGCCCATGGGGTTGCCGACTATCTGCAGAAGACCCGCAAGCTTAAGGTGGGTGTCGTCGACATCACCATGTTCCGCCCGTTCCCCGGTGACCTGCTGGGTTCTTTGCTGAAGGGCAAAAAGGGTGTCTGTGTGCTCGAACGCACCGACCAGCCGCTGGCGGAAGACCTGCCGTTGATGCGTGAAGTACGTTCGGTGATTTCCAAATGTATCGAAAACGGGCAGGCCGCTGCGGGCAAGCAGCAACTGCCCTACCCCGGCTACGACAGCTATTCCAGTTTCAGCGATGCGCCACACCTCTACTCCGGCGCCTATGGTCTCGGGTCGAGAGACCTGCAGCCCGAGGCCCTGATCGGCGCGGTTGAAAACATGCTGCCGGATGGCGGGCATCGCAAGTTCTTCTATCTGGGCATCGACTTCGTCCGCGATGCGGACAATCCCAAACAGGAGATCCATATCGAGCGATTGCTCGAGGCCTATCCGGACATCGGTAAAATGGCCCTTCGCGGTTCCGAGAATCCCAATCTGATGCCAGAGGGATCGATTACTGTGCGCATGCACTCAGTCGGTGGCTGGGGCGCAATCACCACCGGTAAGAATCTGGTCATGACCCTGTATGATCTGCTGGGTTACGAGATCAAGGCCAATCCGAAATATGGCTCCGAGAAAAAAGGGCAACCGACCACCTACTACCTGTCTGCGGCACCGACACCGATTCCTCTTAACTGCGAATACCACTATGTGGATGTGGTGTTGAGTCCCGATCCGAATGTCTTCGGCCACTCCAACCCCCTCGCCGGGTTGAAAAAGGGCGGCACCTTGATCATCCAGTCCAATCTGGGAAGCGCCGACGAAGTCTGGCAATCTTTCCCCCGCTGGATGCAACAGGAGATCGTCGACAACGAGATCCATGTCTTCTATGTGGATGGATTCAAAATCGCCCGTGAAGAGGCAACCGATGCCGATCTGCAGCTGCGTATGCAGGGTAATGCCTTCCAGGGCGCCTTCTTCGCAGGCTCGCCATTGATGGAGATGGCCGGTCTGGATGAAAAGAAGCTGTTCGCAGCCATCGAAGACCAACTGCAGCATAAATTCGGCAGCAAAGGCCGTCGGGTGGTGGAAGATAACCTGCGTGTGGTACGGCGCGGTTTCGATGAGATTCACGAAATCACCAACAAGGTCGTCGGCTCCGCCGCACAGATGCCGGTCAAGAAAGAGCTCGGTATGCCGGTCATGCTCAAGCAGCTTCCCCAGGCGGACGGCGGCATCTCCGATGTACATCGTTTCTGGGAACAGACCGGCAGCTTCTATGCAACCGGCAAAGGCAACGAGAACCTGGCGGATCCCTATCAGGCACTGTCACTGATCCCCGCCGCCACCGGTGTCTTCCGTGACATGACCCAGATCCGTTTCGACTATCCCAAATGGGTTGCAGAAAACTGCACCGCCTGCGGCGATTGCTATGTGGTCTGTCCGGATAGCGCAATTCCGGGCCTGGTCAACACCCTGGGCGATATCTTCAATACCGCCATCAACCGCATCGAAACGACAGGCCGCCCGACCCAATACCTCAGACGTGAAAGCCGCAACGTGGAGAAACGACTTCGTGAACTCCTGAACGAAGGCGGTGATGCCGTGAATGTCAGACAGTGCCTTGATCAGGCTGTTCTCGAGTCCATCGCGGCGGCCGAGATCGAAGAGGAATCCCGGCCCAGCCTGGAAGAGGAGTTCGCACTGTTCCTGCAGGCACTGGGTGAGTTCGACTTCTCCGTTACCAAACCTTATTGGAACACCATGGAGAAGAAGAACAAAAACAGCGGTGGACTCTTCTCAATTACGGTCAATCCCTACACCTGTAAAGGGTGTATGGAGTGTGTCGAAATCTGTGAGGACGATGCCCTGGTCGCCACCCATCAGGATGAAGCGGCCATCCAGCGCATGCGCGACGACTGGAATATCTGGCTCGATCTGCCGACCAGCCATCCGTCGTTCAACCGTATCGACGACCTGGACGAAAAGATTGGCGCCCTGCACACCCTGCTGATGGACAAGACCAACTACAACTCCATGTCATGCGGTGACGGTGCATGCCTTGGTTGTGGCGAAAAGACCATCATCCATCTATTCACCAGTACCGTGACCGCCTTGATGCAACCCCGGGTAAAACAGCACCTGGAGAAGATCGACAGATTGATCGCGGAATTGGAACAGCATGTGCGCCTGAAACTCGCAGCGGGTGTCGATCTAAGCGATTCGAGTGCCATTGCCGAAGCCGTATCCAGCAACCAGGAGGGCGACCTCACCCTTTCCAACCTGAGCGACAATCTCGACAGCGGCCATGAGAAGACTGTGATCGACCGCGAATGGCTGCAGTGGGCGACACAGTTGTTGGATCAGTTGCGCGAGTTGAAGTGGCATTACATTGAAGGTGTCACCAAAAACGGCCGCGCCGAAATGGGCATAGTCAATGCGACTGGATGTACCTCCGTATGGGGATCGACCTACCCCTATAATCCTTACCCATTCCCCTGGGCCAGCCACCTTTTCCAAGATAGTCCGTCGGTTGCGCTGGGATTGTTCGAGGGGCATATGCGCAAGATGGCAAACGGATTCGCTGCGATCCGCAAGGCTGAACTGGAATTGGCAGGTAAATACAACCCGTCCGAACATGGGGAGTATTTCAAACAGTTCAATTGGAATGATTTCAGTGATGAGGAGTGGCTGCTCTGCCCACCGGTAGTCTCAGTGGGCGGTGATGGTGCGATGTACGATATCGGTTTCCAGAATCTCTCGAGGGCTCTCGCCTCCGGTATGCCGATAAAGGTTCTTGTACTGGATACCCAGGTCTACTCCAATACCGGCGGTCAGGCCTGTACCTCCGGCTACATCGGCCAGGTTGCCGACATGAGCCCATACGGCAAGGCATGGAAAGGTAAGGAGGAGATCCGCAAAGAGGTATCATTGATCGGTATAGCCCACCGTACCACGTATGTGTTACAGGGCACGATCAACAATACGACACACTTGATCGAAGGCTATATCGACGGTCTCAACAGCCGCCGGCCGGCACTGTTCAATATCTACGCTGTATGTCCGCCCGAGCATGGAATCGGTGACGATGTCGCTGCCCAGCAATCGAAAATGGCCGTCGAGGGACGTGCCTATCCGTTGATTAAATACGATCCGGATGCGGGTATAACCATAGAAGAGTGCATCGATCTGGAAGGCAATCCGGCAATGGATGACGACTGGCCGATGTACAGCATCGATTATCAGGATGAGAAGGGCGAGGCATGCAAGCTGGAGGTCCCGATGACCTTTGCCGACTTTGCCGTTACCGAGGGACGCTTCCGCAAGCAGTTCCGCATGGCGCCTCCGGAAACCTGGAATGACAATATGGTGCCGATGCATGAATTTATCGATCTTGACGATGATGACCGCGACGGTAAGTTCCCCTATATCTGGGGCGTCGACGCCAAGAATCGCCTGATGAGAATCATCTGTGCGGAAGAGATTGCCCGCTCCTGTGATGAGCGCCGCCAGTTTTGGCGTCAGCTTAAGGGTATCGCCGGTGAACTCGATAAAGTCGATGTGAATGCCCTGGTGGATCAGGCCAAAATCGATATGGCGAACCGCCTCAGTTCCACCCTGCTCTCAATGGCGGCCACCGGCAACGCCGAGGCATTGGCAGGCACTATATCAGCCAACGGCACTCCAGGTAACGGCGCAGCAGCCGCGGCTTCCGGCTCAGGTGAAATCCTGGGTGATTACGAACCGGTATGGATCGAAACGCCGGAATGCACGGCCTGTGACGAGTGTGTCGAGATAAGCCCAGGTATTTTCGCCTATAACGACGACAAAAAGGCTGTCATAGTCGATCCAAAGGCGGGTCACTTCAAGGACATAGTCAAGGCGGCTGAAAAGTGTACTGCCGGATGCATCCATCCCGGCACACCCTGGAATCCATCGGAAAAAGACTTGGACAAGCTGGTCAAGCGCGCAGCAAAATACCAATAAGCACGCTGACATTTGCGAAAATGGTAAACAGAAAACGCTTCTTTAAAAATAGGCGGATCATTAGATCCGCCTGCTGACCGAGTCTGAATGATATGGGACTTCTCAACCTGCTGTTTGGGCTGAAAAGCTTTACCCACGGCATCCATCCACCCTATCACAAGGATACGGCGGACAAGCCGATCCGGCGTCTTGCTTTCCCCGCGCAACTGGTACTGCCGCTGGACCAGCATATTGGAAAACCAGCGATCCCGCTGGTCAAAAAGGGACAGGAAGTGGTACGTGGCGAGCCGATCGCCAAAGCCGATGGAAACTTCTCCGTACCCCTGCACGCACCGGCCACTGGAAGGGTACGGGATATCGAACTGCTGCCGACTCCCAAAGGTCCGAAGTCCAATGGGATAGTGTTGGATGTCTACCAGGGCTCAACCCAGGAGGTATTGTGGGGACACCCCCGTGATATGAGTGACCTCAATCAGCAGGAGATCATTCGGGCGATCCAGGATAGCGGCATGGTGGGGCTCGGCGGGGCAGCCTTTCCTTCGCATATGAAACTGACGATCCCAAAGGATAAGCAGGTCGATACCCTTATCATCAACGGCTGTGAATGCGAGCCCTATCTAACCTGTGATCATCGTATTATGCTGGAATACCCGAAAGAGCTGATTCGGGGTATACGCTATGCGATGCGGGCATCCGGCACCCGCCAGGCCATCATCGGCATTGAAGACAACAAAATGGATGCCGCCGAGGTGTTGCGTGCCAGCCTCTCCAAAGGCAGTTCTATCCGGGTCGAGGTGGTTGAAACCAAGTACCCGCAGGGTTCTGAGAAGATGCTGATCAAGTCGCTGCTTGATCGGGAAGTGCCTACCGGTGGATTACCGGCCGATGTCGGTGTCGTTGTCAACAATGTAGGCACCCTGGCATTTCTTGGCATGTTACTGCCACAGGGGCAGGGACTTATCGAACGGGTGATCACCGTCGCCGGGCCCGGTGTCCTCAAACCGGGTAACTACATGGTGCCTCTGGGGACACCGATACGCCATATTCTGGAACAGGCGGGTTATGAGGGTTCACGCACCGAGTTCATTCTCGGCGGTCCGATGATGGGTCCCGCAGTATCCGCCATGGATACCCCCATCACCAAAGGCACCTCCGGTCTGTTGGTATTGAACGAGCCTTCGATTGAAGATGAGAGCCAAAGAATCTGGCCCTGTATCCGTTGTGCACGCTGTGTCAGTGCCTGTCCTATGCATCTCAATCCCTCTATGCTTGGACAGTTGGCGGCAAAACGCAAATATGATGAGATGGCCCTGGACTACCATCTCAATGATTGTTTCGAGTGCGGTTGTTGTTCCTATGTCTGCCCCTCAAACATTCCGCTTGTACAATATTTCCGCATCGCCAAAGCAATCAACAGAGAGCAGGCCGCATGAGTAAAAAGCCCACCATCGAACTGCGTACCTCGCCCCATGCCCATGCGGGAGATGATGTGGTGCGGATAATGCGCAACGTAGTCTATGCCCTGCTGCCGATCTGCATCTTCATGATCTGGCAGTTCGGCATCAGCGCCCTGGCTCTGCTAGTGGTGGTGACCGCTACATGTCTGTTGAGCGAACGTCTGTTCAATCGCCTGAATGACGAACCCAACAGCCTGGGAGACTGGTCCGCAACCATCACCGGCCTGTTGCTGGCGTTGACCCTTCCCCCCGGTTTCCCCCTTTGGATGGGTGTCGTGGCGGGCTTCATCGCCATCGCCTTGGGAAAGGCCCTGTTCGGCGGTCTCGGTATGAATGCCATGAACCCGGCACTGATCGGCCGCGCTTTTGTCCAGGCAGCCTTTCCGGTGGCAATCACCACCTGGACGCCGGCGTTCTTCGAAGGACGTTTCTCCCAGTTTATTCCGACCACACTGACCCCTCCATTCCTGCAACCCCCCGCTCTCGGTGATTGGGTGGCTGAGGTGAAGGTTGACGCCTTCAGCGGTGCCACACCCCTGGCGTTGCAGAAATTCGAAGGCGTACAAACCGATATCATGGAGATGCTGCTGGGAACCACCGCCGGATCGGCCGGTGAGACTTCGGCGCTCTTGATCCTGGCCTGCGGAATCTACCTGGCTGCAAGAAAAATGCTCGACTGGCGCATACCGGTGCTGGTAATGCTCGGTGCAGCACTCACTGCCGGCATCTTCTTCCTCATCGATCCCGGCCGCTATCCGGATCCCCTGTTCGTACTCTGTTCAGGTGGATTGATGCTGGGCGCATGGTTTATGGCGAGCGATATGGTCGGTTCGCCAGTCACCCCGCTTGGCGTCATTATCTATGGATTGATGATTGGCATAATCACGGTGATTATCCGCCTTTTCGGCGGTCTGACCGAAGGCGTCATGTACGCCATTCTCCTGGGAAATGCGGCCACACCGCTGATCGATCAGATAACCCAGCCCCGCGTATTCGGTGAGCAGAAGGCAAGCAAATGAGTACTCCCGAAGCAGAAGTCATGCAGCCATCGACTCCCGCCGGTCCCATGATCCGGACGCTGATGGGTATTGCCATGCTGTCCGGGTTTCTGGTCGTTCTCACCTATCAGCTAACCAAACCGATCATCGCAGAAAATCAGCGCCGGGCTATCGAGGCGGCTGTTTTCACTGTCATCCCGGGGGCTGTTGCACGCCGGGATTTTGTCATCAGTGACGGTGAGCTGAACCCGGTAACCGCAGACAAACCCAGCAATGGTATTCTGGTCTACGCCGGATATGACAGTGAAGGCGGTCTGAAGGGCGTTGCGGCAAAGGCCGCAGCACAGGGTTATGCGGATTTGATCCATATCCTGTATGGCTACGACCCCGCCTGCGAATGTATTCGCGGCGTGAAAGTCCTGAAATTGGCCGAGACACCCGGCTTGGGCGATAAGATTATCACCGATGCCAATTTTGTCGCCAACTTCGAGGCTTTGGATGCCAGGCTAAGCGGTGATGGGCAGGCGCTGGCAAACGAGATCGTCACAGTCAAGCATGGCAGTAAACAGAATCCCTGGGAGATCGATGCCATCTCCGGCGCCACCATTTCATCGAAAGCGGTGGGAAAGGCGCTCAATCAGTCAGCCAAACGTCTGCTGCCTGATCTTGTGCCCCAACTGGACAGGCTGCTACAGGAAGACAACACCGTGGATCTGACTGAGGTCACCGATGAATAAACCGGAAGCGAATTGAGATGGCTAAAGACAACAATACCATCACCTGGGAGACATTCTCTGAAGGCCTGTGGCGGGACAACCCGGTGTTCGTCATGCTGCTCGGTATGTGCCCTGTTCTGGCGGTCACCAACTCGGCGATCAACGCCTTGGCAATGGGTCTCGCCACAACTTTTGTACTTCTCGCCTCCGGCACCCTGATCTCGCTGCTGCGTCACAGCATACCGAAACAGGTCCGGATCGCCACCTATATCGTCATCATCGCCACCTTTGTCACTATCGTCGATTACACCATCCAGGCGATATCCCTCGACCTCTACAATGCCTTGGGTGCCTTTATTCAGCTGATTGTGGTGAATTGCATGATCCTCGGTCGAGCGGAGGCCTACGCTTCTAGGAACCGACCGTTAAAGGCTGTCACAAATGGACTTGGGATGGGCATCGGCTTCACATTCGCTCTTCTCTGTCTGGGCGTGGTACGCGAGGTCCTCGGCGCCGGCAGCCTGTTCGGAATCGATCTGTTCGGGCCTCGCTTCGAACCCTGGGTGGTGATGGTACTGCCGGCTGGCGGTTTTCTTGTGCTCGGGGCCTGGCTGCTGTTGTTTGAGTGGTTAAATCAACGGAAAGAGCGGGCAGAGCTGGAAACAGCGGCGGAAACGCAGTGATTAACATTAAATTCATAATTCGGAATGAAATGAACCATGGGCACTGAATCACTCAGCTTTATTTTTCTAAACGCAGTACTGGCCAACAACTTCGTGCTGGCGCTGTTTCTCGGTCTTTGCCCGTTTCTTGGAGTTTCAGGCAAACTCAACACCGCCCTGCCCATGGGATTGGCCACCATGTTCGTGATGCTGGTCAGTTCCGTCTGCGCCTATCTGATCAACATTGTCCTGGTGACATTCGAGATCGAATTTCTGCGTTTAATCGCCTATATTGCCGTAATCGCCAGTGCGGTACAGCTGGTGGAGATGACCCTGAAGAAATTCACTCCGGGCCTGTTCCGTTCCCTGGGTATCTTTCTGCCGTTGATCACGACCAATTGCGCCATCCTCGGCCTGGCGCTGTTTCAGACATTCAAAGAGTATGACTTCCTGCAATCATTGATCTATGCCTTGGGAGCCGGGACAGGCTTCATTCTGGCGATCGTGTTAATGGCCGGTCTGCGGGAAAAGCTGGAGCTTTCGACCATGCCCAGCATTACCCAGGGTGCCGCGGTCAGTCTGATGCTCGGTGGGTTGCTGTCGCTCTCGTTTATGGGGTTTGCAGGACTCGGGGGTTGAACAATGATTGATTATCTCATTGCCATGACAATCATTCCTATTCTGCTGCTCGGTTGGTTGATCGTACAATCCATCGCGCGGCGTTTCGCCAAGCTGCATCCTGAATTCGGCCCCCCCAGGGAAGAGGGGTCGGGCTGCGGAAAGAGCTGTTTATGTAGCGGCAACAGCTGCCAACGTCAAGGGGATCACCTCAGAGGTTACAAACATGAATGATTCATCCAATCAATCCAACAGCAGAGGACAAGTGGTGAATGGGCAAATCGTCTGGTTCGAACATCTGAAAATGCAGGATGTGGATCAGGTCGGAGGAAAGAACGCGTCCTTGGGTGAGATGATCAGCGGCCTCGCCGATGCGGGTGTCAGCGTTCCGGGCGGTTTTGCTACAACAGCTCATGCATTTCGAGAATTTCTGCGTCACAATCACCTTGCGGAACGGATTGATCCATTATTGAAAGCCCTCGATGTGGAGGATGTAACCGCTTTGGCCGAGGCAGGCAAGACGATTCGCCAATGGGTGGTTGAATCCCCCTTCCCTGAAGTCCTGGAGGCCGCGGTAACCGAGGCCTACAAACAGCTCACTGGCGACACGGATACTCCCCCGTCTGTCGCTGTCCGTTCCTCGGCAACCGCCGAAGACCTGCCGGATGCCTCATTCGCCGGCCAGCAGGAGACCTTCCTCAATGTGCAGGGATTGGATGCCGTGATGATCGCCATCAAGGAGGTCTTCGCCTCCCTCTACAACGATCGGGCGATCTCCTATCGGGTACATCAGGGTTTTGCCCATGAAGATGTGGCTCTCTCCGCAGGTATTCAGCGCATGGTGCGTTCCGATATCGGCTCGTCCGGGGTTATGTTTACCCTGGACACCGAGTCCGGCTTCAAGGATGCCGTCTTTATCACCAGTTCCTACGGCTTGGGTGAGACGGTGGTACAGGGCTCGGTGAATCCGGATGAGTTCTACGTCCACAAGGGCAACGTGGAAGCGGGACGCCCGGCCATCCTGCGACGCAATCTGGGCGGTAAGGCGATCAAAATGATATACGGTCAGGCGGATGAAGAGCGGGTGGTCACCGTCGATGTACCGGAACAGCAACGTCGGCAGTTCTCTCTCACAGACGAACAGGTGGAAAGTCTGGCGCAGATGGCGATCACCATCGAAAAACACTATCAGCGTCCAATGGACATCGAGTGGGGCCTGGATGGCAGTGACGGTCAACTCTATATCCTGCAGGCAAGACCGGAGACGGTGGAGAGCCGGGTCAACGCCTCCACGGTGGAACGATTCAAGTTGGAAGAGAAAGGCAAGGTCCTGGCCCAGGGCCGCGCCATCGGTCAACGCATCGGTGTCGGCGTGGCGAAGATCATCCATGATGCCAGTGAAATGGCCAAGGTCGAGCCCGGTGATGTATTGATCACCGACATGACCGACCCTGATTGGGAGCCGGTAATGAAACGGGCCTCCGCCATCGTCACCAACCGGGGCGGCCGAACCTGTCATGCTGCGATTATCGCCCGCGAACTGGGTATCCCAGCGGTAGTGGGTTGCAACAATGCTACCGAAACCCTGCAAGAGGGCCTGGATGTCACGGTATCCTGCGCCGAGGGCGATGACGGTTTTATCTATCAAGGTTTGCTGAAATTCTCAATCAGCCGCGGCGACGTCACCTCCCTTCCCGAACCGCCCGCCAAGATCATGATGAATGTGGCCAATCCGAGTCGAGCCTTCGCCTTCAGCCGTATTCCCAATGCCGGTATCGGTCTGGCGCGCCTGGAGTTCATCATCAACACCACCATCGGTGTACATCCCCGGGCACTGATGGAGTTTGACAATCTGCCCAGCGATATCAAAGCCAAAGTTCAGAAACAGGTCGACGGTTATCCGGCCCCGGTCGATTTCTATGTGGAGAAACTGGTTGAAGGTATCTCCACCCTGGCTGCCGCCTTCAACGGTAAACCGGTCATCGTGCGCATGTCCGATTTCAAATCGAACGAATACGCAAACCTGATCGGAGGCAAACTCTATGAACCCCAAGAGGAGAATCCGATGATCGGTTTTCGCGGAGCCTCCCGCTATATTTCAGAGAGTTTCAGACCCTGCTTCGAGCTGGAATGCCGTGCCCTGAAACGGGTACGGGAAGAGATGGGATTCGAGAATGTGGAGATCATGATCCCCTTTGTACGCACCCTGGAGGAGGCAGCCGCTGTCATCAGACTGTTGGAGGAGAACGGCCTTAAGCGGGGTGAAAACGGTTTACGGGTCATCATGATGTGCGAACTGCCCTCAAACGCCGTTCAGGCCGAAGAGTTTCTGAAATTTTTCGACGGCTTCTCCATCGGTTCAAACGATATGACCCAGTTGACCCTTGGATTGGACCGGGATTCCGGCTTGGTCGCCAAGAGCTTTGACGAGCGGGACCCCGCGGTTAAGCGGATGCTCGATATGGCCATTCAGGCCTGCAATACGGCAGGAAAATATGTCGGCATCTGCGGACAGGGCCCGTCCGACTACCCTGATCTTGCCGAATGGCTGGTTGAGCGAGGTATCCAAAGCGTCTCCCTGAATCCGGATACGGTAATCGATACCTGGCGTCTGCTGGCCGGCCTGGAAAGCTGATCGAACAGCCCGGGTGCCGCTTTTGGCGGTACCCGACTCATCCGATCAAATCGCCTACAGCAATAAAATCCTGCAGCCCAGCGTATGAAGCGTACCATCTTCTTTCTTGCCGACCATACCGGCATCACAGTCGAAGCCATGGGACGATCGCTGCTGAGTCAATTCGACGGATTTACCTACGAAACTGTGCATTGGCCTTTTATCGATAGTCTCGACAAGGCCAGGCGGGTGGCGGAGCGAATCAATCAGACGACTATCGAGTCCGAACAGAAGCCGATTGTCTTCACCACCCTGGTGGATCCCCAGATCCGTGACTATTTCAAGCAGTTGGATGTTCCGGTAATGGACTTTTTCGAGACATTCACTGCCCGTCTGGAGGAGGAGTTGCAACTACCCTCCTCCCATGCCTTGGGTCGTTTTCATACGACTGACAACAACCGTGCCTACGATCAGCGCATCCATGCGGTAAATTTCGCCCTGAGCAATGATGACGGGGCAGTCACCAGGAACTACACAACCGCCGATCTGATCCTGATTGGGGTATCCCGTGTCGGCAAGACCCCCACCTGTCTTTTTCTCGGGTTGCAGCACAGTGTTCTGGCGGCAAACTACCCCCTCACGGAAGATGATCTTGAGAATGATCTGTTGCCAAATGTGTTGAATTCTTACCGGGACAAGCTCTATGGGCTGACCATCGATCCACACCAATTGCAACGCATTCGGCAGGAGCGGCGGCCAGACCGCCGCTACTCATCGCTGGAACAGTGTAAAATGGAGATAAAGCTTGCTGAGGATCTCTATAAGCACTATACAATCCCCTATTTGGATACCACATCCATGTCCATCGAGGAGATCTCCGCCAGGCTTTTACAACATATCAACCGGGCCGCCAAGGTTACAAACGAGTAACACCCGGTCTTGCCCAGATCCTGGCATGGCAGGAACAATCCCGTGTAAGCTTTACGATAACTGTAGCGGTCGCTCACACTGATCCGTCAAGCAGGAATATACTATTTAACTTAGAATACACAACAACATTCATATCCAACTGATTTGTAAGACTATATCTGTGATTAACTGGTTTGTAAGACTGTTTAGGAAGGCACCTGTTCCCATCGCCATCAAATGGACGATCTACATCGGGACACTGATCACGATGGTTATGGGTGTTCTCGGCTGGTTTCTCATCACCCAACAAACCAGCTTCCATATGCGCGAAGTCAAGGGCTTCGGAGAGGTCCTGGTTGAACAACTTGCCCACTCCGCCAGCGAACCTTTGCTGGCGGATGACCAATTCAATCTGCAGGGACTCGTAAGCCGACAGACACAAAATGATAAGGTGGTCGGCGCAGCGATCGTGCCGAGTGAAAAACCATGGATCACATCCGGCAATGTGCCCCACCAGCTCCCCGGCTCCGAAGAGCTGTTACCGATGATCTGGTCCTGGCGCGATGAAGGGAATATCCGGCATCCGGCAATCACTTTTTTCAGCACCATCAAATTTCGCGATGTCATCGCCGGCCATGCGATGATCACATTGGATCGGCAGTTCCTTGATCGGAATCAGCAGCGCACCATAGGTATCATCGGTTATGCCACATTTGGATTGATACTGATTGCAGCCATACTCTCCTATGTCCTGAGCAAGCGCTTGAGCAGGCCTATCACCCTGCTCGCCCAGGCAGGACAGCAACCTGAGGCGGGTCTGCTGGTCAGCCCGATGGAGACCGACCGCCATGACGAGATCGGTCAGGTGTATGCCCATTTTGACCGTATGAGCGCGGGACTTCTGGAAAAGCGCCAGGTCGAAGATGCCCTGTCACGTTATGTATCACCCGTGGTTGCCGAGAAAATCCTCTCAAACCTGTCGCAACCGCGCCTCGCCAATCAGGAGATGGAAGGCAGTATCCTGTTCTGTGACATAGTAGGTTTCACCCGGCTCTCGGAGGATCTTCCCGCCGATGAGGTGGCTTCCCTGCTGAACCTCTATCTGGGCGCCATTGCCGACTCCGCTCACCGCTGTCGCGGTGTTGTGGATAAATTTATCGGCGACAGCGCCATGATCCTGTTTGGTGTTCCCGAAGCGGATAAGGAGCACGGCCAGCAGGCAATCCGGTGTGCCTGGCTGATTCAAGCCATGGTGCGTCATATCAATAAAAAGCGTCGTAAGGCAGGCAAGGAACCGATCATGCTTCGGATCGGCATAAACAGCGGTACAATGCTGGCCGGTAATATCGGAATACCCGACCGACTGGAATATACTGTGGTAGGCGATACGGTTAATCTCGCCTCCCGCCTATGCGGTGCAGCACCTGTTGACGGGATCATGATGAGTCAAGTGACGGCGGCATTTCCAGGCGTATCCGATATGGTTGAACTGCACAAACAGCCCACGCTGAAGATACGTGGCAAAAAAAATCTCGTCACACCCTATATTGCGGGAACACCGTCGCGGGAATTCGGTCAATGGTTGATGCGTACCATGGCCTACATATTGAAAAAACAGGTTAGATGAAACAACCTTTCAAACTTTTCGCAGCCTATCTTTTGTTATCGATGCTTGCGGGCTGCCAATTGATAGAAAGCAAAAAAACCACGCCCGCTCCCGTTGAAGAGAATGCACTGGACAAGAGCCGGCAGCTGGCGGCCAAGGGGCGTTATGGCGAGGCTATCAGCCTTCTTGACCGTGCCAGTACCAACAGGAATCTGAGCACAGCGTATTCGAAAGAGCTCGAAAGTTTCAGAACCCAGCAAAAGACACTGGAAGAGGAACTGAACGATCAATTGCTCATCAGCAATACTTCAGCATTGAAGAATCAGCTGCCGATTCTTACCAAACTGAGCCAGGCCAGTCCCGATAAACCGCACTACGCCACGCTTTTGCAAGAGACCCGGGAAACCCTGCTCAGCATGCAAAAGTCTCTGTCAGAGTGCGCATGGCGCCATTTTAAGCGAAACAATGCCCTCTCCAAGGATTGCCTGACACTCGCCCTGTCGCTGAAACAGGACAAGGCCGACCAAAATCTCATGGAGCATCTGCTCAAGGAGCAGATCCAGTACAAAAAAGAGGTTGCAAAAAAAGAGCAGACCAATCGAGAGCAGAAGTGGAAAAAACGTATCGATAAAAACCTGACAGAGGCCCAGCGACTTGTTGAGAGCGGGCAACTCAAGGAAGCCAGGCGTGCGCTCAAGCGCGTGTTGAAGGAATCACCCAAGAACGAGACAGCGAAAAAATTACTCGCCGACGTCAACCGAACATTAAAGAAATATATAGAAAATCTGTTACTGGCAGGTGACCGGCTCTACCGGGACGGCGAGATAGAGAGTGCCAAGGCGACCTGGCGGGCAGCCCTGACACTGGATCCTACGGATCTGCGGGCACGGGAGAAGATACAGCGCGCCCAACGCGTGCTCGACAATCTCGAAAATCTGCGTAAAACCAACGAAGATGACATAAAGAAACCATAACTATCTGTTTTCTTTTCATTTAACACTGCCTACCCTAATGTTTTTTTGTCTCTGCAACACTATCCATACCCATACCTTGAATGTCATGATCGCTCACCGATGCTAGAAATCACACGAAAATGGTGGTTCCTGATTGATGATCCGCTATAATCGCGGCCGGCGATCACTGTCTCACTCACTATCCGAAGTTGAAGAATCAGACTCATCTGTCGCCATAGCCCACACCAGGCTACCGATATCTGCCTATGACCAAAGAAACGAAACATATCGACACTCAGATAAGGCATCCGATGGGATGGCTCCTGAGTTGTCTCATGCTGCTACCGCTGATGAGTCATGCACAATCCAGTGATTGGCTACCTGTCAGCCCGGTTTCGTTCTATGAGTTGGCATCGGTACAAGCAACCTTGCCGCAACAGTTCCCTGAACGTTACCCTGGCATATTCGAGCTACAGGAATCCTCAGCCCCCTTCACACAGCAGGATAGGCCCTACGGCTTTGGCAGGGAGCTCAATGACGACAGTCCTGTGGACTATCCCGGTTTGAGGCGTGATGCCGCCTATTTTTTCGGTTACCAATTTTTTATTGTGGGACTGCTGTACGTCATGCCGGAAGATATTTCCGCATGGACTGAAGAGCAAAAAGAGGAATATACCTTCGAAAAGTGGTGGGACAACGTCTCTCAGCCCCGTTGGGATCCCGACGAGTGGTATATCAACTACATACTGCATCCCTATTGGGGTATGACCTATTATACCCGTGGCAGGGAGCGGGGATTGTCGGAAACAGGAGCTTTCTGGTTTTCCTTTACCCTGTCTTCAATCTATGAGTTCGGACTTGAGGCACTGTTTGAACCCGTTTCCGTGCAGGATGTCATTTTTACCCCAACCATGGGCGCCTTGCTGGGTTGGTATTTTGAGGAGACCCGTCGCGAGATCAAACAACAATCAACATTCAGCACCTGGGACAAAACCATTCTTATCGCCACCGATCCCCTTGGTACCTTGAATACCATGGTGGATAGTCTGTTTGGCGTCGGGGTTGAGAGCGAGTTGGCGTTGCGCACCTTTTACCAGAGTCCAAATCTCATTGAGTCTTTGCAACCGAACTGGAGAGATCCCCACAGGGCTCACACAGATCCTATGGTAAAAGACTATCTCGGCATCCAACTTACCTTGCGCTGGCACTGAAGGACGTGATCCGCGGCGTTCAGCTGCGTCTCTCATATCCCATCTTCAAATTCCGAACCTGTTGTCGGGCTGTCAGCTCAATGTACACGCCGCAGCATCCAAACCGCCAATACTAGAAATAGCAGCAGAGGAAAGAATGCGGCAAACACCCCATTCAGAGAATAGACCACCGCCATGTAGGAGAAGGCCCTGTTCAAAAGATAAAAGACAATACCCAGCATGGCACCGACAAATATGCGTTGTCCCACCCCAACGCTGCGCAGAGAACCGAACACGAAGGGGATACTTAAAAACAACATCACCATAGTCACCAACGGGGTGGTCAGCTTGCCCCAGAACGCCACTTCATAATTGATCGATGCCTGACCGTTCTTCTGCAGATAATCGATATATCGCCACAGATCCCAGGCAGCCAGCATGTGTGGTTTCACTGTCAGCACATCGAGTGCGGAAGGATCCAACTCTGCATGCCAGGATTGACGGGATTTCGCAGTTACCGATATACCGGCTTCAGTGAAATCCGTCTGTTTCACATCCTCTATAATCCAACCATCTGACTGATAGCTGGCCCGATCCGCATGTATCGCCCGGAGAAGGCGGGAATCCTCACCATATTCATAGATCGATATATCCGCCAATTGGGAATCCGGGAGAATCTGTCTGATATTGATGAATGTGTTGCCGTCACGGGACCAAAATCCGTAGCGGGTCTTTAGGCTGATCTGTCCGGACAAAGCCTCATTCTTCATACGTTGTGCCTGTTGTTCCGCTTCGGGGGCCAGATATTCGCCAATCATCACTACAACCGCCAACACCAAAAGCCCTGTCTTCAACACCGATAATACAATCCTGGCAATCGAGATACCGGCCGCCCGCATGGCCAGGAGTTCCGAATTACCCGCCAGCAATCCCAATCCGATCAGGCTCCCGAGCAGGGTCGCCAACGGAAAGAGTTCGTAACAGTATCGTGGCATGCCCAACAGCACATAGGTGTATGCCATCGATGTGGTATATCCCCGTTCCACCTCTTCCAGTTCGGCGACTAATTCAAAAAATCCTATCAGCACCAGCAGTAGCGCCAGTACACCGACGATCCCGACCAATACTGTTCTGCCGATATATCTGTCAAAGAGAGTGATCATGCCCCGCCTCTCAATAATTTCCGCTGCATCCTGCGATAGTGGTGAGAATCGGGAATCAGCAGCGATAGCCCGATCAGCGCCAGCATTAAATGC